>NZ_JAPVRC010000009.1 GCF_030345335.1 Halobacillus campisalis | reverse complement strand
AGAGTGCTTGGTGAGACCCCGGAGAGCGTTAGCTCGAGGAGGCTCACTGCGCTCCCACGGAAAGCGAGTGATTTCCCGGAGCTCTAAACGCTGTCAATCATAACGGAAACAGCCCGAATATCTCGAATCTGAGTCTTCAACTAAAGGGAGCGTTAGTTTATCGAATTCAATTTTACATTTTAAAAGGCTCGGTCGATAGACGACCGAGCCTTTTGTGATTGTCATGCAAAAGCTTTTACACATTATAAAGAAATTCACTATACAAATTGTTAGTTTTGCGGAACCTGTGTAGTATAAGAGGAGCCTTTCTTAACGCATTTGGAACACAAAAAACGTGGTGACAAAATAACCCACTATAATCAAAATCGAAGGCAGCGAATAACTCCAGGTCGGCTTCCCTCTCTTTCGAGAAATACTAAAAATGATCAGCATAATAAACACAATGGAAACGCCGCCGGTAATCAAGTTGGATGGTCCCGATTCACTTAACAATCCCCCTCGCAAGTAAATGATATCTGTGATTGCTAAAACCATTAGGTTAAAGGCATTACTTCCAAGAAGAGAGCTGACGCCCAGGTTGAATTGACGGAGCTTTAAAGCCGTCCCTACACTGACAGCATCAGGCAATGAGGTACTTATCGCCACGAGAAACGCTCCGACAAATGACGTACCAAGACCGGTAATGGTAGCGATTCTTTCAGCAGTAATAGTCAACACACTACCGATGATCATAATACCTACCGCTGCAGCAGCAAAGTAGGTTACGACTTGCTTGTACGTATACTCTTTATACCGTTTAATCTCGCGTTTGATTTTTCTTCCTTTATATTCTGTTCGATCATTAATCCATTTAGAACCGATAAAATATAATAAAACGACTGCAATCGTTGAATAACTTATATGAAAAATATGAGTTGGCAGACTTAAGCTCAACCCTAAAAGTACGATAAGCGTTAATAGAATAACGAGCCACCCATATAACTTACTTTCAACCGTCGCATGGGTCATCACTTGATGACGTCGATAAACTAAATCGAAAATTGCCAGCCCCATGATATTGAAAAGATTACTTCCTATCAAATTCCCTACTGCCAGATCGGGAGCGTCAATAGCAATAGCGGTAACACTGGACGTTAATTCCGGTAAAGAAATAGCAACTCCAATTAGAATCCCCATAAATGAGGAAGATGCCTTTGTCTTCTCTTTCACCGCATCTCCGAACATGGTCAGCCTTGAAGCTACAAAAAAAGTAGCCACTGCGGCTAATATAAACAATCCAAATACTAAAACATTACTCATAAATTGATCTCCTTAAAATTATCTCTTATCGCATACCGATACGTTTCCCCAATTAGTAACACACAAAACTGCAAAAAAAGACGCTGACTTTGAGAGTAGGAGGTAGTTTCAGCACTGTAAAGAAAATATTAATAAACAGCTTAGTTATCACACTAAAACAAATTATAGAATGTAACTAAAGCTCCCTTTAGTGGCAGACTCAATTTCGAGACATAACGAGAATCTAGGGGCTCCGGGAAACGGATCGCTTTCTGGGGGTCGGGCGCTGAGCCTCCAGGAGTCTCACCGTTTCCCTCCGCCCCTTTACATATAAGGATCTCGAAACCGCTTCAAGAAAAAGCAAACATTTGCTGATTATTATAACAAGTATCCTATGTTAAAAACCTTCATTTAAAGCGCTATCTTCTCACGCGACAGGCATATAGAAGACCCTCTTTCTTGATAGAAGGGTTCGTTTCTAACTTTCATCGAATGGGTTGGTTGAAAATCTGCTAGACTCCCTTTGTTAAATCGGAAGCGCTTTGGTCAGCGGCGTATGGACTGGACGGAGCTGGCGGAGATAAAGGAAACACGAAGAACGAAGGGACTCGATGTTGACTTATCGTACAGAAGTGAAGGAAGTCCCAGTAGCCGCTAAGCGCTGGAGCTGGAGATATGGCCTGATTCACGCTCTATACTATTCAAGTGTAAGAGGTGGGAGAAGGATGTAGGCGAGATCCCTCAGGGCGGCAAGCCCGAGGAAGCTCGCCACTTCCCCCACAGGAAAGCGAGTAGCTTCCCAACCACCCCTGACCCTCATTACGGCAACGAACCCCGGGTTGTCTCGAAATACAGTCTTCAAGTATCCTGCCAGTTTGTTTAAGACTTATCCTTTAGAACCTTTATGATTGTGTGTTAAAAAAGCAGACCAAGTCCTAAACGGATTGGTCTGCTCTTTATTAGCCTATTTAATATACGTCTCAGAAGGACCAAAGCTGCTAACTCTACGAGGGCGGCTTCATGACGTTATGTTACTTTTTCAGTAGAATTTTCTTTGATTAAATCTGCCGTTAATTGACCTGAAAGAGTCACCATCGGCACCCCGCCACCTGGATGTGTTGAACCTCCTACAAAGTACAGGTTCTCATACACCTGGCTCTTCGAAGGCACCTTGAATCCGCCATTCGTTTTCTTGTCAGAGGCTATGCCGTAAATCGATCCTCCATTTGGCCCATATAAACTTTCCAAGTCTTCTGGAGTAAAACGGTACTCATACTCAACCGACTCTCTTACGCCTTCCATTCCCATACGTTCCAGCTTATCAAGAACTGTTTCTCGGTAAGCATCCCAATCAATTGGTTTGCGTTTGCCATTCTTCAAAGGAGGAACGTGGGTGAGTACGAAAAGATTATCTTTACCGGCAGGAGCTTGAGTCTCATCGGATCGAGCGGAAATGCCGATATAAATGGTTGGATCGTCAGCCGGTACACCTTTGTCAAAAATCTGCTTGAATTCTTTTTCCGGATCTTCTGAGAAGAAGAAGTTGTGATGCTTAAGGTTTTCAAACTTTTTATCCGTTCCCAAAAGCAGCACTAGACCAGAAACTGTCGGCTGGAATTTTTTCTCGAGCGCTTTTGTTTCTTTTTTCACTTTTGAAGAATTCGGAGCCAGTCTACGATAGGATGGGATTGCCTCCAGGTTCGAGACGACGACGTCTGCCGTGTGAACCGTTCCATCTTCCGTTTCCACCCCTACGACTTTCTCCCCTTCAACGACGAGCTGTTGAACAGGCGTGTTCAACTGGACATCTACACGCAGTTCATCCATCAATTTACCCATTCCTTCAGCGATTTGATACATACCGCCCTTCACATAATGAATGCCTAAACCAAGCTGAACATAGACGAGCTGATTCAGAATCGCTGGAGCCGAGTAAGGGTTGGATCCGACATACATGACAAAATAGTTGAATATCTGCTCTAAATATTTGTTGTCGAATTGCTTGTGAGTGGATTTAGCGATAGTAGTCATCGGATCCATTTTTAACAGATCACTTAATTTATGATGGCTTTTTAAATCCTTCAAATCCTGAATACTATATTTATAGAAGCTCTTCATACATAGCTCGTACATATCCTGACTATAGGAAAGAAAATCGGTCAGCTTACGATTGGGACGTTCCGTGACTTTTGCCATTTCTTCAAGCATAGTAGGCAGGTCACTTGTCACATCCAATTGTGTCCCATCTTCAAAGAATGTACGCCACTGCGGCTCGACTCTTTCTACCGTTATGTAATCCTCTAAACGGCGATGAACACTACTGAACAGCTGCTCTAATACCCACGGCATCGTTAAAATGGACGGACCGGTATCAAATGTGAAACCTTTGCCTTCCCTTCGATTCAACTTTCCACCCAGGTTGCTGTTTTTCTCAATCACTTTCACATCATAACCGTCTCCACTCAACCTTATAGCTGCCGACATTCCGCCTAATCCTGCCCCTACTACAATCGCTTTTCTTTGTTCCACTCCATCCACCTCCAAAGTTAATAAACAAACGGAATCAACCGGTATCGTGATTTACACCACTCCCGATAAAGGTCTCCGTGCGCTTCTATCAGCATAGCTTCTTCGAGTCGAATTCTGTTTATTAAAGAGAGCCCCACAAGCCCTCCACCTATCACTGCTGTCCAAACATTTCCTACTCCCAGACAAAATCCTACGATTATCAATAACAATCCGGTATATAGGGGGTGCCTTAATTTCCTGTATGGACCAGTACTAACTAAACGATCACCCTTCTTCACGGAAACGTCTCTAGTAAATTGTTCTCTCAGGTGAAGAATTCCATAGTATCTTAGAAATACTCCCACCCCGTACATTAAAAGTCCGATCCACCAAATCAAAGGCAGGTCGATCACTCCGATATGTAACTCCCTCATCCATAAAGTCAAAGGAATTGTCAACCCGACTGCAAGAAGAATCAGGGGAAATGACTTCTTCTCTAATCGACCCTCGTCAGATGAAGACAGCCGGTTGCGGAAAATTAGAAATTCCGCCAGCCAAATTAATGTAATCCCTATAAAGATGTAATCAAACATAGTCATGTATATGACCCCATCTTAGAGCCGATAGATGCATGTCACTCCCCCATTCTTCTAATCAAAGCTGCCACACTTGTCAATTCCCCGAGACGCACAATCATAAACGAAAGAAAACACATTAAACGCTTGTATGCTATTCTTACGTTACGTATGATTTTTAGTAGGAGGTATCGCTATGCACATTCCATCGATTACGAAAGAAAACCTCAAGTAATGGAGATCATCTATTGGAGTTTTATATTAACTGTTGTAGCTCTGACTTTTTTGATCATTTTTAAAAAGCTGGACAGGACTAGCTACATTCTCATTACAATTATAACTCTAGGTTACGCTATACTGTTAGCATTTTCCTTTCTTTATCCATAATAAAAAAGGCAGGTTCACTGCCTTTTTTTATTTTATATTAGATTTTTGCTCCTGCCGCTGCTTATTAACGGCCTCACGAATATGATAAAGTTCGGCGTACATAGCGGCAGCAAATACTGTCAGCACGCTTAGAAACATGGACAGCACAAACACAGAGCCATCTAAACCGAAACCTAACACAGAACTAAATCCGATGACTGCCCCGATTGTAACTCCTATTCCTAAAAAGATCAGTATTTTTTGTAACGTAACTGAATAAAACAATCCAAATCACCTCTCTGCAATTAACATCTACTACAGCTATACCCAAATATCCCAGGAAGCACACATAGGTTATACTCAAACACGTAAACAAGTTATTTATTTCTAATATAAAGTCATCCTAAGAAAATGATATCGACAAAAGAAATTTTCTCTATACCTTTATAATTCAGCCGCTTGTTTTTGTGAGTTTAATTTGTGCTTAAATACGGTAAGCACACTTTCTTAAGCTCAGAGTTCATTAAATATTTCCACAAAAAAATGGACAAAATCACTTAAGATTTCGTCCATAAAATAGTGTGGCATATTAAATTTTTCTGCCTGGTAACTAATATATCTATTATTGGTTTGACCTTTTCTTGAATACTAACAGTCCGCTAGCTCCAACTAAGGCAAGAATAGAAGCATAGATCCATAGATCCATATTTACATTCGCTGTTCCACCCATACCTGTTTGAGGCATTTCTTCCGGCATTTCACTTGCAGCGAATTGATCAGGGAATTGATCGACAAACCCTGCAGACAAGGCTTTAGAAGCCATGAACATATGTCCATAAGAATCTCTTAAAGTTTCGTAAGCCATATCATAATCTTCCGCTGTATATTGATCAAAAGTGTTGATGAGCAGATCCACGTGTTCTCCGAGGCTTTCAGATAAGACATCTGCGTCCAGACGTCCTTCAGATGCTGTCTCCAGGAAAGAAGAAAAGTCTGCGCGATAGGCATCAAGAGCTTCGACCGCTTCTTCTTGCTTAGCTTCTTCACCTTCAGCTGTTCCTTCCACATACGTTACAAAATCGCCAATGTGACCTTCCCACATTTCTTTGAATTCCATTCCGGCTTCTTCTCCATATACAGAAGCAATAGCATTAGAGAGATCTTCGGTATTATTCGATAAAGCTTCAACAGACGCTTCATAATCTTCTGTTCCTTCTACCCCATTTTGCATGGCCATTGTAGCAAGACCTGCATGTTCACTTAATAAATGGTTCAAGTTAGAACGAAGATCAGCTGCTGGTGTATCAGCCATTGTATCGTTGAATTGATCCGGGAATTGATCAACGATTGCACCGGTCAGTCCTTTACTTACGCCATACATATGATGAATGGCTTCACGTTCCTTCGAATAAGCTTCTTCGTAGTTTCCTTCTACATAACTATCGAAAGCACCAATCAATTGATTGACATGCATTTGAAGTCCTTCTGCCAGCTCATCTGCGTTCAAACGTTCCTCTGTTGCTGATTCCAGAAAAGCAGAAAAGTCTGCACGATAGTCATCCAGTTCTTCTTTTGCCATTTCTTTTGCTTCTTCATCTTCTTCAGCCGTTCCGTTAACGTAATCTACAAAATAACCGATATGCTCAGACCACATTGTTTTAAACTGCATGCCCGCTTCTTCACCATAAACAGATCCGATTGCTGCGGATAGGTCATCTGTGTTTGCTGATAAAGCATTTGCTGAAGCTTCAAAATCCGGTGCGCCTTCTGCACCTTTCCTCATCGTTTCAGCTGCTAGAAAAGCGTGTTCACTTAACAACTTGTCCAGTTCGGCACGAAGTTCTACAGCCTCCGTTTCTACCGTAGGCATACTATGGTCATCTGCGTTGACCACATCCACTGACGTCGGAAGTAACAACGCCGCACTCAGAGGTACTACTAAACATGCTTTTTTGAAATCCATTTTCACATCGCTCCCTTTCGATAATTAATCATTCATATAGCTATCGAAGCAGAAGACAAAATGGATCATTATTTTTCAAAATTCTTTTTAAATATCTTTATTTATTATTTATAAGAGAGATATTCAACAATATGGCAGGATAGTTTAAGAGTTGATTTCGAAATTTTAAATCTGGGTTCTTTGCCAGGTTGACAGGCAGGGGTGGTGGGGAAGCTACTCGCTTTCCTGTGGGGGAAGTGGCGAGCTTCCTCGGGCTTGCAGCCCTGTGGGATCTCGCCTACATCCTTCTCCCACGGGAGTCTCGCAGCTTCCCCACCACCCCAGTCGAAATGGAATGAACGAACCCTTTCTCCAGAAAGAGCGACTTCCACTTATCCTGACACATAGAGATGTTGTCTTCTATAGAAAATTTTTCAGCATGGGACACTTGTTACGAAGCCACAATAGTAAGCTTTTATGGGGGCGTTCCTCAATTTGCAACATAATGCAACGGAAGTTTTCGTTTCGCATATTCATTGCAAAGAGCTCCGAGAAATGGCGAAACTCCTGTGGGAAAAGAGTGCTTGGTGAGACCCCGGAGAGCGTTAGCTCGAGGAGGCTCACCGCGCTCCCACGGAAAGCGAGTCATTTCCCGGAGCTCTACATACTGTCAAACATAACGGAAACAGCTCGTACCTCTCGAAACTGATTCTTCAGGAATAGGAACTTATATAAAACGGCGACGTAGGCTTTATCCGAATCATTTATTTAAAAAAGACAGGCAGCTGTCGAAAGCTGCCTGTCATCTCTTATAATTCTGCACTTAACAATATATTTCCTTGAGGTGTTTCGCTATTAGCATCTGGTTCTTTTGTGATGGCCACAGCGTCCCAGTCTATTCCTTCAGGTAAACCATCCATAGAATAAGCGACAGCCCCGTCCCCGTTTTCATTGGATATAAAGGACCCAGCACGGTGCGGAGTTTCTCCTTCAAGCAGCCAAACCTGGTACACTTCTTCTCCATCAAGTTGTTCCAATTGTTCAGCTTGAAGCGTCAGGATTCCTCCATTGTCTCTATTGATCATAGCCGCTGTTGCAGACGCCGAAGATTCCCCCTGCAACTGAACTCTTTCAGCCACTTGATCGGTTCCTTCGTCTTCTTCAGGAGGCGTCACTTCTTCAGGATCTTCCGGTTGTTCAGCGATATCCTGCTCATTGACTAAAGCATATATATTTCCTGCTAACGACAATAATAGTGCCGCTGCTAATCCGCGCATGACCCATGAACTCCTTTTCGACTTCGAAGCCGTTTGTTTAGACATAGGCACTACTGGAGTTTCTGCAGGTTTTGTCACAGGTGCTTCATCATCGCTTTCCTCTGTACTTTCCGAAAAAACAGATGTCAGCACTCTTTCTTTCATACCTTCAGGCGGGTCTACGGGCTCCGCAGCGAATGGCAAGTCTCCAGTCAACAAACGAAGCTCTTTCAGTTCTTCCTGACAATCTTTACAGTTCTCTAAATGAGCTTCAAAAGCTTTCTTTTCATCTTCGTTTAATTGATCATTAAAATAATCGATGACTACATCACATTCGTTACGCATCGTAAACGCCCCCTTTCCCTGTTGATAAATTCTTCTTAAGGTGTTTTAAAGCCAATCGTATTCGTCCTTTTACAGTGCCCAGCGGTATATCACATTGTTCAGCAATCTCCCGCTGACTTAATCCTTTAAAATAAAATAAGTCCACCATTTCTTTTTGCTCTATTGATAATTGGTTCATTGCTGTACGTATCGTTTCCCCCTGCTCTTTCCACTCAACAAGATCTTCAGTCGTTTGATCCGATTGTTCGGGCAGATCTGTTTCTTCTTCTATAGAAACTGCCAATTTTTTATTTTTCCGGATGAGATCAATGGCCGTATACCTTGTAATCGTAACGATCCATGAAGAAAACTTGCCTTTTGATTCGTCATAGACCGCCTTCTTTGTCCATAGTTTAATAAATACTTCTTGCAGTACTTCTTCTGCTAATGTCTGATCACCAGATAACTTGATAACAAAAGAATAAAGCAATTTTTCATACTTGTCGTATATTGCTTCAAGCGATTGTTTATTACCATCTGCCATCTGGAGATAGAGCTCTAAGTCACGATTTCTCATAGCACTCTCCTTCAGTATTGGATGTAGTTATCATAGCATAATTCAAGTGACATTCTCTTGTTTGAAGGTATGCTGTATAGCTATCGTAATTGGAAGTGAATTGGATCACTTTATTAATCAAAACACGTGATGCAACCCCTTTCACATAAGAGTTATGACCACCTTTGCACCTCTTTTATGGAAGGATCGTTCATAAAAAAACAGAGTAACTTTGTAAGTTACCCTGCCTTATCTCTTTTCTTCAATTCTCTTCGTAAAACTTTACCGCTAATTTGAGTTTTCGGAAGCTCGTCTACTACTTCGATCTCTTTTGGCGCAGCATGAGCAGCGAGTCCGCTGCGGACGAATAATCGAATCTCTTCTAATAACTCGGCACTTTCTTCATACCCCTCGTTCAAAGCGATGAAAGCTTTGACGATTTCTCCTCGAACGGGATCAGGTTTTCCGATGACCCCTACCTCTTTAACAGCTTCATGTTCAATCAACTTACTTTCAACTTCAAAAGGTCCGATTCTTTCTCCAGACGAGTTGATCATATCATCACTGCGTCCCTGGAAGAATACGTAGCCTTCTTCATCAAGGTAGGCGAGATCACCTGCAATATACCACTTTTCGCCGTAAGGGAAATAAGATTTGAACTTCTCTTCATTTTTCCAAACTTCTTTCATTAAAGAAGGCCAGGAGGATTTGATAGCTAAATGGCCGGTTTCTCCTGCCGGTAACTCGTCTCCTTCTTCGTCCAGGACAGTTACCTCAATTCCAGGAATCGGTCTTCCCATGGACCCTGGTTTGATCGTCCTGGTAGGCAGGTTGGCTACGAGCTGAGCACCTGTTTCTGTCATCCACCACGTATCGTGAATGCGCAAATCAAGGGCTTTTTCACCCCAATAAATAACCTCAGGATTAAGCGGCTCTCCTACACTTAAAACGTGGCGAAGAGAAGATAAATCGTATTTTTCCAATGTTTTATCTCCATTTGCCATCAGCATTCGAAAAGCTGTCGGGGCACTGTACCACACAGATACTTGAGCCTGTTCAAGAACCTGATACCATGAGTCTGCTGAAAAACGACTGCCGTGAATAACCGTAGTGACACCATTCAACAGCGGGGCAAATACGCCGTATACTGTACCTGTCACCCATCCAGGGTGAGCCGTACACCAATAGACGTCGTCCTCTTTCAAGTCAAGCACCCACCGGCCCGTCTGATATTGCTGAATCATATTTCGGTGAGCATGAATGATTCCTTTCGGTTTGCCTGTGGATCCGCTTGTATAATGAATATTCAAACCATCGTCCAAATCCACCCAAACGGTTTCTGCTTGATCATCAGCTTCTTTTGCTTCCTTAGTAATCGAAATATCGGAGCCGGAAGCTTCAAGATCTGTCGTAAACACTGTTTTCAGGCTGGGAATCTCAGGTCTATTCACACGATCAAGGAACTTGGAATTCGTTATGAGGAATTCCCCTTCACAATCATTGATTCTATCTTTGACAGCCTCTTCCATAAACGCTTCAAAAAGCGGGCCGACAACGGCTCCGATTTTTATCGCAGCTAACATAGCGATATGACAATGAGGATGTTTAGGTAAGAATACAAAAACGAAATCTCCTTTAGTTACACCATGATCTTTGAGCACGTTGCTCCACCGGTTCACTTCCCGTTGGAGCTCTTCATACGTATACGTCTCTTCTTCATTTTCAGAAAAATAATGGAGGGCGATTTTATCTCCCTTACCTTCATCAACATGTCTGTCTACACATTCATACGACATATTGACCTTACCTGATTCATACCAGGTGAATACTGGATGGACGCGTTCCCAATTAAAGGTTTCCCCCTCCATCCATTCCTCAGCTACATTGTATGATCCCAGCCGGGGCGGAAGAATTTTTGTTGTCATACGATGAGCCTCCTTACTCTTTAGTAAAGTCCAGTTCTTTTAATACGTCTTGCTTCAGCTCTGCCAAGTAAGAGTCCCCGCGCTTCCGCGGCCTCTTTGCTTCCACGGTGATTTGAGATTCAATCCGTCCTGGCTGGCCGCGCATGATGATGACACGATCACAAAGGTATAAAGCTTCATCTATATCGTGGGTCACAAGCAAGGTTGTCGTTTGGTGTTTTTCAAAAATATCCAGCAGCAAATCTTGCAGCTGCATTTTCGTAAACGCATCAAGGGCGCTGAATGGCTCATCGAGAAGCAGAATTTCTGGACGGATAAGAAGAGAACGGGCAATGGCGGCTCGCTGGGCCATTCCTCCTGAGAGATCTTTAGGATAATGATTTTCAAATCCTTCTAACCCTACCGTCTTCATCAGCTCAAAAGCCTCTTGCTTTTTATCTTTTTTCCCTGTGCCGAACACTATGTTTTCCCATACGTTAAGCCAGGGCATCAAGCGTGGTTCCTGGAACATCATGCCAAACGCTTGATTTGGATCATTCGCTTCTGTCTTGATCTCTCCTTCGAAATTTTCATCAAGACCTGAAAGCACTCGAAGCAGGGTGCTTTTTCCACACCCACTTGTGCCTAGAACACCGACAACTTCTCCTTTTTCCAAACTCAAGTTCACATTTTTAAAACCGGCTTTGCCGCCCTGGAATATTCTTGATACTTTCTCGACTGCTAACATGCCACGTCCTCCTCTCTATGAAGCATTTTCCATATTGTCCTGCCATTTCAACGTCCTCGTCTGAATTCGTTTTAGTATCTCATCAGTGATTTTCCCAAAAATAGCGAACAGCAAAATACTGGCAATCACTAATTCTGGAGCAGAAGTGTTTTGGCCGAAGACCATCAAATATCCAAGCCCTTCACTAGCTCCTAATAATTCGGCAGCAACAACGAACATCCAGCCTAAACTCAAACCGCTTCTTAATCCCACAAGAAATGAAGGGAGAGATGCCGGCAAAATAATTCGCTTGATTTGTTGCAGAGCTGTAAAGTGGTACATCCGTCCTACTTCAATTAATTTACGGTCGACTCCTTGAATCCCAGAAGTTAAATTCAAATACACTGGGAAAAATACTCCGACAGCCACAAGAGTGATCTTCGACGTTTCGCCTATTCCTAGCCACAGGATGAATAAGGGAACCCATGCTAGAGAAGGAATAGCGCGCAGAGCCTGAAGCATCGGATCCAATACTCGTTCAACAATTTTAATATAGCCTGTTGCTGCGCCAAGGAGAATCGCCGCTCCTGTTCCTAATAGGAATCCTGCGAATACTCGATACAACGTAATCCAAATATGACCCCAAAGTTCACCTTCCTGAGCCATCGTAATCACTTCTTCGAGTACAGTTGTAGGCGCTGGAAGTAAGTGAGGTTCTACAAATCCTCCCCTGGAAGCCATCTCCCATATGATAATTAAAGTAACGGGAAGGAGACTTCCTACAACGACATTAGATTTCAGTGGATTGATAGTTGTTTTTTCCTTCTTTGTTGTTGGTCTTACCGCAGCTTCTGTTTGACTTGCCATGTAATCGACTCCTTCCCGTAGTTTTTTTATTCAATAACGTTCTCAGCAAAGCTCGGATTAATAAGTTCGTCAGTCAACGCTTCTACGTCACTATCAGCATCGATGACTTCCTCTTCTTGAAGTACTTTACCTGCACCATTAATGGATTCTTTCACATCATCGCCAGGGATAGGCTGGCTGAAGTCATTTCGCTCCATTTGGATTTCAGCTACTTCCCGATCGATATTAGCTTCTTCTGCTAAAATCTGTGCTGCTTCCTCTGGATTTTCTTCTGTCCACTTGCGAGCTTTTTCATAAGCTTCGATTACTTTTTCAACGGCTTCTGGATGCTCTTCTGCAAAATCGCTGCGGACATTCAGTGTTCCGTAAGTGTTGAAGGAGGGCTCACGATAGAACAAATTAGCATCTGAACCTAACTCTTCACGCGCCATATGAGGGTCTAATCCAGCCCAGGCATCCACACTTCCGGAGTTCAAGGCTGAAGCTCCATCAGCGTGCTGAAGATTCACAAGCTCAATATCATCAATAGACATCCCATGTTCTTTCAATGCCCTGACTAGGAAGATATAAGGGTCAGTACCAGTAGTGGCCGCGACTTTTTTACCTTCCAGATCTTCCACAGATTTAATGCCAGAGTCTTTACTTGAGACGAGTGCTGTCCATTCCGGCTGAGAGTACAAATAGACCGATTCGACCGGCGAACCATTGTCTTTCGCCATCAACGCCGCCGCTCCAGCTGTAGATCCGAAATCCACACTGCTTGAGTTCAAGAATTCTAAAGCTTTGTTACTCCCTTGACTCAGTACATACTCAATTTCTGTTCCTTCTTCTTCAAATGCTTCTTCAGCAAAACCTTTTTCTTTTAAAACAAGACTTGTCGGACTGTAGTGTGCATAATCAAGAGTGATCTTATCAGGACCGCTGCCATCTCCGTTCTCTTCAGCGCTGCTTGAGCAGCCGATTAACCCGACGCTTAATAGTAACCCAATGGTTAGAAAAGTAGATTTTAAGTTCATGTCATCCTCCTGGTGTTTAAATTTCACATGCGTACGTGTCGATTGTGCCTCTTAAACGCTGCGCCTCTTTATAAGTACAGCGGTTGTGAACGACTTGAAGGCCGGCATCACTTGCGATTTTAGCTGCTTCTGGGGCAATGACACCTTCCTGGAGCCAGAATACTTCCGGTTTTACTTCTGCAGCTTCTTTAGCAATTTCAACTGCTGCTTCTGGACTGCGGAAAATTTGGGCGACATCAATTTTGAATGGAATCGAGCTTAAATCCGGATAAGCTTTCTCGCCAAGCACTTCATCTTCCCGAGGGTTTACTGGCACGATTTGATAACCTAAGCGCTGCATTTTACGAGCCAGTCGATGACTTGGACGTGACGGTTTACCGCTCAGACCTACGACGGCTAGACGTTTCGGGCGGGTTACCTCTTCGCCGTTCTCTTCTTCCTTCACTTGAGGGGAGCTCAGCGCCCACTTAATGACCCCTTCGTCGTTTTCCGTAATGGTTGAGGTCACTTCACGCCCCGTCGCTTTTCCAATCGCACGATTCAAATCATTGATTAAATCTTTAACTGATTCAATGCCGACAGATAAACGAATCAGTTCTTCTGTAACACCGCTTGCGGCAAGGTCTTCAACAGATAGCTGCTGGTGTGTCGTAGACGCCGGATGGATAATAAGCGACTTAGCGTCCCCGACATTGGCTACGTGAGACCAGAGCGCAATATTGTTAATGACTTGACGTCCTGCTTCACGTCCTCCCTTTATCCCAAAGTTCACGATTGATCCAAAGCCAACATCAAGATATTTTTTGGCTAGTTCATGAGCCGGATGCTCCTGCAAACCAGGGTATGAAACCCATTCCACATCCGGATGTGCTTTTAAATACTCAGCAAGCTCCTGCGCGTTATCATTATGACGTTCGACGCGAAGATGCAGTGTCTCAAGTCCTTGAATCAGCTGAAAAGCATTTTGCGGGCTTAAGCATGCACCCAAATCTCTTAGCAGTTGGACACGAAGCTTAGTGATAAAGGCTAAGGTGCCAAAGTCAGCGGCATAGCGAATGCCGTTATAGCTCGGGTCAGGTTCAGTGAAAACAGGGAATTTCCCGTTACCCCAGTTGAAACGGCCGCCATCAACAACAACGCCTCCGATGGTCGTACCGTGACCGCCAATCCACTTTGTTGCAGAATGAACGACGATATCCGCTCCCCACTCGATAGGTTTGCAGGAATATGGTGTTGCAAATGTATTGTCAACAATTAGCGGAACTCCATTTTCATGAGCAATGGCAGAAACTTTTTCAAAATCCAGAACGTGCAAGCTAGGATTTCCGATGGTTTCAGCGAACACCGCTTTCGTTTTATCTGTAATCGCTTTGCGGAAGTTTTCCGGGTCTTCCGGATCAACGAACACTACTTTAATGCCATATCGCGGCAAAGTATTAGCAAACAAATTATAAGTACCACCGTAAAGATTTGCCGCTGCAACGATCTCATCCCCGGCGCCTGCCAAGTTCAGGATAGAAAGTGAGATGGCTGACATTCCTGAAGCGGTAGCTACGGAAGCCACACCATTTTCAAGTAATGCCATCCTCTTTTCGAAAACATCCACCGTCGGGTTCCCAATACGAGAATAGATATTGCCCGGTTCATCTAAAGCAAATAAGCTTTGCGCATGATCTGTGTCGTGGAAAACGTAGGAAGTCGTCTGGTAAATCGGTACCGCTCGAGAACCTGTCGTCGGGTCAGGTGACTGCCCGCCATGCAGGGATAATGTGTCTAAATCGTAGCTTTCGAATGAGTTTGTCATAAGTGAATCCTCCTTGAGATTATTTGAAAATGGAAAATATTTTAGATATGGAGACGCAAAAAGCCCCTCTTCGATAAGAAGAGGGGCTGTTAATAACATTTTCCTCCTCTTATCTCTCAGATCACATGGATCTGTAGGATTTGGCACCTTTTCAAACCGATGTTTGAAGGTTGCCGGGCATCACAGGGCCTATTCCCTCTGCCGCTCTTGATAAGAGTTTATATTTAGTTGTTTAGGCTATGCTTATGAATTATAAGGATTATTTATTCTAAAGTCAATAATATTTTGAATATTTATTTAATGGAATCGGTTATCGCTTTTTTGAATTGAGCAATAATGTCCTCTGCTTCTTCGATACCGATGGAAAGACGGACTACATAATCATCAATCCCGACTTTATCACGTTCCTCATCCGTTAAAGAACGATGAGATGTACGGATTGGATAAGATACCGTCGTCTCTACCCCAGCCAAAGTCGGTGCTATTTTAATCCAGCCTAACGATTTAAAGAAGCTTTCCAAGTTTACACTCTGATTTAATTTGATCGTTACAATCGCACCCTTGCCGCGATCTGACACTTGTTCAGGGTAATAAACCCGCTCTACCCCCTCGTCTTCTTTTAACGCAGAAGCCAGTTGTTCTGCGTTCGAAGATTGCTGCTTCATACGCAAAGCGAGCGTTTTTGACCCTCTTTGGGTAAGCCAGGCTTCGAATGGACTCAAGTTTGTACCTAGGCCGATCACTTTCTTTTTGGCATTATCAATCAAATCCTCATGACCTACTACTACGCCGGAAGTCACATCACTATGACCGCCGATATATTTTGTAGCACTGTGGGCGACGAGATCCACACCCATAGTGTAGGGCTGGAGAAGGTAAGGCGTGGCAAATGTGTTATCGACCATCGTTTTCAAACCACGTTCCTTCGCCAGTTTAACAAGCCCCTCTATGTCCTCTACTCTTAGAAAAGGATTGGAAATCGACTCGGTATAAATAAGCTTAGTATTCGGCTTAATCGCCTGTTCCACTGCTTCTAAGTCTGAAAAAGATACCATAGTGTACTCGATTCCAAAGCTTGCCAGCTGTTTCGTAATAAGATGATGAGTCCCACCGTATAAATCCTCCGCCGCTACGATATGATCTCCTGACTCCGCTATGGAAAGGATTCCAGCCATGATGGCAGAAATACCGGATGAAGCCGCCACCCCTGCAGGTGCAGCTTCTAAATTCGCCACAGTCCTTCCCAGCTCATCCGTGTTCGGATTGTTTTCTCTCGTGTAAAGATAAGGTGTGTCTCCTGAATAATAACTTTCCAGATGATCCAAGTCTTTGAAAGTAAATGCAGAGGTCTGGTAAATCGGGGTCGCTTTACTGTTCAAGGCTTGATCTTGATTTATTTTATTATGTACGACACGTGTATTAAACGATTTCTCACTCATCAATCTTCTCCCCTTCAGTTACAATTTTAAATAGTATATAACAACAGGTCTGTAAACTGTCAAAAATTACACTTCCCTAGTATTCCATATCGCTTGCACAACGTGCTGATAATAATTGAAATCATGCGGGCAAAAGTGGTGAAGCTCCAAGTCGATCTCATGTTTATTTAAGATTGAATAAGCTGATAGATATTTGCGTTTCTTAGAAATCATGCTTACAAAATCCTCGATATCAATTCTAACCACATCGGTAACTTCATCATTAATAGCAAGCTGCATCGCTTCATCATAAGGGAAAATATAAATATGACAGATTTCTCTGTCGTTCAGTGCCTTCATCTGCAGTTGTTCTTTGTAAAATCCGGAATAACTGATGTTTTCTTCAGACAGTGTAAGGCCTAATTCTTCACGGACCTCTCTTAATCCGCCTTCAATTCGGCTTTCATTAATCTGTATATGACCGGCTGCTGTAATATCATACAAATCAGGAAAATCCTTTTTAATATCCGATCGCCTTTGAAAGTAAATAGAGGTCCGGTTATTTTCATGTCGATAAAACCAGCAGTGGAAGCTTTCGTGCCAGTCTCCGTCCCTATGCACTTCGTCTCTGTCTTTTTCTCCTATAGGAGTAAGCCAGTCACTGAAAATTTTTAAAATTTCTCCCATATGCCCACTCATTTCTCCTAAATAGTCTGTACATTCATCATATCATACTACGACAAAATACGACGATATTCGTTTAGATGCTTCCAAATTGTCTTTGTTCAATTCCATGTTGATATTCATATAAGCTCCCAATTCTTGAAGGCTTGGTTTCGAGACATAGTTAGAGTTTTGGGGCTACAGGAAACGATTCGCTTTCCGTGGGGCGGGCGCTGAGCCTCCTCGAGCTTCGCTCTGTGGGGTCTCACCTGTCCCGCTCATCCCACAGGAGTCTCACCGTTTCCTTCCGCCCTCTGCCTCATAAGTATCTCGAAACCGCTTCAAG
This sequence comes from Halobacillus campisalis, assembly GCF_030345335.1. Lineage (GTDB taxonomy): Bacteria > Bacillota > Bacilli > Bacillales > Halobacillaceae > Halobacillus_A > Halobacillus_A campisalis. The sequence goes on along the minus strand of NZ_JAPVRC010000009.1, from coordinate 85,834 downwards.
AAAAAGCAAGCATGTATGTTAGAGCGCCCCATGTTGAAATGCTTGCTATAGAGCTCTATATTCTCATGGGCCAGAAATGTGAAAACGCTACTTCTTATAAAGGGTGCGTTTCTGACTAACTTTGTATGGGGGTGGGAAGCTTCGAGACTCCCGTGGGAGAAGGAGGTAGGCGAGATCCCACAGGGCTTTAGCCCGAGGAAGCTTGCCCGTTCCCCCACAGGAAAGCGAGTAGCTCCCCTCCTGACTGGCAACCTGGCAATGAATCCCGGTGATCTCGAATCCAAGTCTTCCGCATCCTGCCATATTGCAGAGTAACTGTTTATAAAAAAACAGCAACGACGTTTAATATAAAGCTTTCAGAATAGAAATACTAAGCAGACGAAGGGGGTGATTTTTTGAATGATGACAAAAACAAAAAACATACTATTACTAATGAAGCAGCTGAATTATTATCCCATCCCGTAAAATTCAACCAGGCTTTTATAGATAACAAAGAAGAGGAAAACATTGAAAAAGAGGGAGAAGCGATGTTCAACCACTATGCTGATTAGCCATATAAATATGTGCACGCACGATTACTAAATTCCGATCGTGCGTTTTTTACTTTTTAAAAATCTGCTATGCTTCTATAAAGGGATACCCATTATTTTCAAGAGAGGAAGCGGATAGATGAAAAAGAAAGGAAAATGGATCGGACTAGTATTTCTCCTCGTTATATTCGCTGCAGCCGTCCAGTGGAGTATGAGCGATGAGGACAATGCGACGGAAAAATTAGAAGTTTTTCAAAACCCAACAGCTGAAGAACTCGAACTTCCCCATAATTTGACTAGAGCTGAAAGCAGGGAAACAATTGATAACTTTTATAATATGAAAAGCCCAGGCTATAAAAAAGCCAAGGAGTTGGAAATCACCCAATCCCCGGGACAATCCTTTGACATCCCTGGTCATGAAGGAGAATTGACCATTGATGAGATATGGCACTCTCAATACCAGGTGTTCATGTATTACTCCGTGGACTTGAAAGTTTTCGAGGATAAAGAAAACCTTCAGCACTCCCCTCTATTTGATATTTCAAGCGTCAACGTCCACCCTGAAAAAGGAGATGTGATCAAACAATCGCATTCCACATTCCAATACAGTGACTCCAATGAAGGACTAATGAGTTACGACGGGAAGTTATATGGAATGCTGGTCATGCCGCCGCTTGAACAAAAAGAACCGATGGATATGGAAGGTATGGAAGTTAACGAAACGATTCCCACTTCTTTCCGTATCAGCATGGACAATACGAGCGAAATTACCGATGAAGAACCATTGACCTATACATATGAAAAAGATCAAGAAATCAGACAAACTGCAGATTTTAATGGTGTATATGAAGAAAGCGGCTTAACAATCAAACCAATAGACGTGGATTTAGGGATTACTTCGAATAAAATCACGTTAGAAATCACCCATGATGAGCATGAAGTAAGCAATCTGACAGGCAGCGTGAGAGATGAAAGTACAAGCACTGAAATTTCCTATCTTCATCCTGTCGAAGGACGTCCTGATGTATATGAAGCTCAATTTACTCCGTATGATGAAGACCCAGAATCTTTGGATATTCACCTGGAATCCGTCTCGTTTTTAACAGATGAAGATTTATCTTTTGATGTGGACGTCAGTGATTATGAAGAAGAAGTCGGGGAGGAATGGGAACGAGTAATTGTGGATGTAAACGAAAAAACTGCAGAAAAATTAAATACAGACATTTATTTAGAGCAAAAAGTGTATGATCCTTCCATGGGGATGGAAATCCACCTGGGATTTGAGCCGAAACCAGGTGACCACACTTTCACATTAAGTCCAAATCTTATGCGTACTCCCGCATCTCCCATGCAATACGAACCGTTTACAGCGGTTAATGAGGACGGAGAAGAAATCATGGGGGCGGGAGGCGGTATAAATAATGGCAATACGGTCCTTAACCTGTCCACTTCTTCCCTTAAGGACAGTAATATGATTACTATAGAGGTGCCTCAACTCCAGGCGTCTCAAAAGGTGGATTTCCAAGAAACTGTCGATTTAAAGGAATAAAGGAGTTGTCCAAATGGGGTTCGTAACCTTTTAAAACATTGGGTGGGGAACAACTGAACAACTCGCTTTACTGCGGGAGTCCCGGCGTTTCCGTTATCCTCACAGTCGCAAGAGGCCAGGGGGTTAACCTAGCCTTTCTAAAAAACAGGGCAGGCCATAAAAGTTAAGAAATAAACTTTAGGGTCTGCTCCTTTATTTTTTCATAAACGTCCTATTAAAAAACTCCCTGACTGCCTGGTTGACGACAGGAGCATGAGTGGCAGGGATTTGATGAGAAGCATGGTCCACTACGACAAGAGAGGCTTTGGGCAGCACTCGGTAATACTTTAAATGTTTGTTGATCCATGATGGACGCGTACCATATAAAAGCAGCACAGGCATGACTAATTCATCCAATCGGCTCGCACAATCATAATGATAGGCATTCTTATAAAATTGATGCCATACCATTCGATCTGATTTCATCATATGCTCCTCGACCTCCAGCCTGATCTCCGGCTCTTTAAAATGGGAGGCCGCAATAATTTTTGCGAGGGAGCGCGCTTCTTGTTTTAAACGGCTCATCCCAGCTTTGAATTCAAACTTAAGTATCATAGTGTCGACTTTAGGAAAAGCCCCTGCCAGAATCAGCCCTTTCACCTTCTCTGGATAGCTTAGCGCAAATTGCTGAGCTACAGAACCTCCGGCTGAGTAACCAAACACAAATACTTGGTCTACTTTCAAATAATCCACCAAGTGTCTTATTTCTTCTGCATAATGCTCGATCGTTGGTGAAAGGTTTACGGTGTCTGAGTCCCCATGCCCGCTTAAATCAGGCACTATGATACGAAATTGTTCCGCTAACTCATGCTGCTGTAAAAATGCCTTCCTCCCCATCCCAGGGGGGTGGATAAATAGGATGATGCTCCCTTTACCACAGTCTTCAAAAAATAATCGCTGACCATCTTCATTCATGTAAAAAGGCATAGACATCCCCCTAATTTCTTATCTGGATCCCTAGTGTTTCCTTATCTATCCTCTACATTCGTATATAATGCGAACTTCTAACATAATTTTTGTTGGACCTGGCAAATTGACACCTTACTCAAGACAGTCGTAAACTATATAAAGATATACAGAAATGGAAGGAGCTCATCATGCGTCATAAAAGATTATACATATTTTTCTCACTAATCATAATTACCCTTATTCTGGCAGCCTGCGGTCAAAAAGAATTAGAGGATCCGTTAGAATGGGAAATTGACAACTTGTCCGGTACTACGCAAGCTGGCGAAGACTTTTCTGTCGATGAAATGGAAGGAGAAGTATGGCTCGCCAACTTCATTTTCACTTCTTGCGATACGGTCTGCCCTCCAATTACAAGGAATATGGCGAACTTGCAGGAACAATTGAAAGAAGAGGACATTGAAGTTGAGATCGTTTCCTTCAGCGTAGACCCGGAAGTTGATACTCCGGAAAAACTGGAAGAATTTGCTTCGGCACAGGACGCCGATTTTGATAATTGGTCCTTCATCACTGGATATTCGCAAAAGGAAATCGAAAACTACGGACAGGAAAGCTTCAGAACCATCGTCCAAAAACCCGAAGGAGCTGAGCAAGTTACACACGGATCTTCTTTCTTCCTTATGAATAAAAATAATCAGGTCATGAAAAGTTATAAAGGCGATACCAATGTACCTTTTGAAAAAATTATAGAAGACGCTGAAATTCTGGCTAATCAATAAAAGCGGGCACATGCTGCTCGCTTTTTCCTTATTTTTCCCATTAAAAAAGCAGTACCCTTTTAGTCAGTCAGGTACTACTTCACTATCCTTGAGCCGCTGCCACTTCTCTGATTTCTCCTCCGAGATGGTCGCGGGCCCGTTTCATTCGTGTTTTTAATGTATTCTCGTTCATGTGTAATACGTTAGACATTTGTTTGACCGATAAATCATCGAAATAATAAAGGTGCACAGCCTCATGATAATCAGGCTTCAGATGATCGATGGCTTCATGAATATCAGCAAACTCTTCCTTTTCTAACATAATTTCAAGGGGGTCACGTGCAGCGGATTCTGTCCGCTCCAGCCAATGGTCTTCCCAGGGCGTTACGTTACGATTAGAATAACTGCGCAAATGATCCTTGCAGTGGTTGATCATAATACGATACACCCAAGCTTTTAAATTGCTGCCTCTTTTAAAAGAATCAAACCTTTCATACGCTTTCACTAAAGCTTCCTGCACCATATCCTCTGCGGTCATACTTTCTTTTACGTAACAGCGTGCGGTTCTCAACATCGCACCATAATGTTCCTCTGCGATTTGGCTGAGACCTTCATCCCTATTTATATCTTTCATATTCGGTCCACTCCATTATGAGAAATCATCTTTTCATTTTAATCGTACAATATTCCCACAAAATGCAAATCTTGTTTTTGTACTATTATCGAAGAGGAATTAAGCAATTTTTTTGAAAATTAACGCAATCTGTAACATCATTCATTATTTTTTTACATAATAGCCAATTACGTAATTCTTTAGACCTATTCAAAACAAGACAAATTATGTATGATGGACATATATGGGATAGAAGAGGTGATTGCTTGTGAACATCGGAAAAAGAATTAACATCTACCGTAAAATATATAATATGACGTTGAACGACCTTGCAGGTGATTCGATATCCACTGCTCACCTCAGTAAAATTGAAAATGGGTACCGTAATCCTGGGTCACCGACTCTTCGGAAGATTGCGCAGGTTCTGGATTTACCATTTACTTTCTTTGAACACTATGCAGAAGAAGACCCTGAGGTTCATCATATACTGGTCCAGCTTGAACAGCTGATCATAACAGACATTAAAAAGGCCCAACCTCTTATAGAGACACTGGACGAAAATTATTATGGCTATTTATCGAACGTGAATCAGGAATTATATTATTTGTTGTTAAAGTGCGCTTACTACTGTAAGTGCAAAAACCATAACGAAGCTCAGAGTGTTTATGAGGCTTACATACATCCATTTATCGATGAAGATCAAATGAACGAAGCACCTCTATACGTTAAAAACGCCTACCACTATTGTTTAGGCATCCGATACTACCAGATGGCGGAATACTCAAAGAGCCTTGAGCACTACAAACTTTTCTCTTTCGATAATCAATCGCTTTCTGTCAAAGCTGCTTTAACTTACAATATCGCGGTACTATCGAATGCAGTGGGTGACTACCGTACAGCTGTTACATACAGTCATGAGGCTTTAAGCTATTATGAAAGTCTGCATCAGCCTAATGAACTATCTATGGTGTACAATTTAGTAGGCGTCATTTATTTAAATCAAGAAAAATTCGAGGAAGCTATGGATTACCTGACAGAAGCTGAAAAACGCGCAGAAGATTGGGATGACCGGCGATTACTCACTCAAATCTTCCATAATAAAGGTGTGGTCATGCGTAAAGCTGGATGCAATGAGACAGCTTGCGACTTTCTTGAACGTGCCCTTCAACTCAAAGAAGAACAAAGCCTGACCGCAAGTAAACAAATCACCTATCATTCTTTGTGTAAAGCGTACGTAAGTTTAGGACGGTTACGAGAAGCTGAAGCTTTATACAATCAAGCAAAACAAAAGGTCTGTCATCCTTCCGACCATTATTATCTACTCGAAGCTTTTCTCGATTATTATCTTCAAACCGGTAATGAAGAAATGTACCAGCAAAGTTTAGAAACTTGCATCGGTTTTTTCGAACAAGATGCTGATAAAGAACCTCTAGATCACCTGTATCTAAAGCTTGCGAATCATTTATACGAAACCGGGAAGTACAAACGTGCCGCCGAATCCTACCTTTCTCATATTAAGATAACTGAAAACGCCTCAGGTTCTGCTTAAGCAGAACCTGAGGCGAGTTTATTAATTGAATATAGACCTGAAGAAATCAGCCAGTGCCTTAAAGAAATCCTGTATCGCAGTAGATACTTTATTCCAAAAGCCTTCATCGTTTATGACATCTTGAATTCCGCCAGTCAGTTCGTCCAATTGATCTTTAACGTTATCAAAGTTAATATTCAAATCTCTCATCTGTTCAAACAAATCAATCAGCCTCTGCCGGTCTTCTTCACTCAGCTCGATATTCAAATTATTCATTTGTTCTTCGACGATTTGTTCAATTTCTTCTTTAGTAGCCGGGTTTTGCTCAGCGATCGCTTTCTTGATTTCTGTCAATAGCTCGCTGACCTCTGCCTCGTCTACCCCCTCATCAGCAATCGAAGTGGCGACATCTAATTCCTCACTCGCCACTTCCATACGATCTTCATCTAATTTGACACCTTTGGCATCATAGGCTTTATATATGCCTGTCAAAGCAGAATGACCACTCACTTGCACAGAAGAAGCGACAAAAACTTCGGCATTTTCGACTCCTGCCGTGAGAAGCGCATTGCTGTACATTTCTTTTGTGACTTCCGTAATGTTGTCCGGGGAGACGATATCAATATTCAGTCCTTCCCCGTTATCCTTATGAAGGATTTTTACAGAAGAATACATATTTGAATTGGGATTTCCCCCGATGTAGTTAGCGATGTCCTGGCCTGTTACAGTAAACTCATCCACTTCATCATGCTGTCCAACTTCCAATAGCTCAGTGACTTTTGACTTTTGCTCCTCTGATAATGCATCTCCATATACAACAATAGGCAGCCCCAGCTTTTCATTGATGCTTTCATTACCAGTAGAAGCTTGGACATTATTAGGAATAAGGGCAGCGGACACCAATAAAATCCCTATCAGCGCAACTATAAAACGGTTTTTCATTATATTCGACCCCTTAAAATAGTTTAAAAATTCTTTGAAAATTATGCTAGACTTAAATTTAATTATACTTGTTTATCAGCTTTTAGCATCAACTCTTTGGCTTATTTTTCACACATCCTATATACGCATGGCGACCAAAAAACGTTTCACAAGGGAGTTCTTTTTATGAAGACTTTTAAAATCATGGCTTTGTACCTATTTGCCGCTGGCTTTTTTCTCGCCGGCGTGGCTCATTTTATATACGATACAGGCTTTGCTGCAATGCTTCCTGATTTTGTACCGTTCAAACTGGAAGTTGTTTATGTGACCGCGATTATTGAGTGGATGCTTTCGTTATTCCTCATCTTCCCGCAAACTAGACGTCTTGCGGGAATCGCTACAGCCATATTTCTCTTAGCTGTTCTTCCCGCTAATATTTATGCGGCGATTCATGGGATACCGGCGCCATGGTCTGAGGAAACCAACCTCACCGCTCTCTGGATACGTCCTCTCTTCCAGCCGCTGCTCATCTGGTGGGTACTCGCTGTATCGAAATAGTGTTGTGCATCCATTCTATTTGATACACTGAAGACAGGATAGATAAAGGAGGCAGCTCAATGAGATTACAAAATAAAAAAGTCATTGCTCTCGTCAGTAAAGATTTCGAAGATTTAGAATTATGGTATCCCCTCCTTCGTTTACAAGAAGAAGGTGCAACCGTGGATCTTGTAGGTGAACAAGCTGGAGAAGAATACCCAGGAAAATACGGTGTTCCAGCTACAGCTGATTATTCTTTTGAAGACATTGATCCTGCAGACTATGATGGGATTCTTGTGCCAGGCGGGTGGTCCCCGGATAAACTTCGCCGTTATGACAGCGTCATTCACATGGTTCGTCATATGGACGAAAACAAAAAGCCTATCGGGCAGATCTGTCATGCTGGCTGGGTGCTCATCTCAGCTGATATTCTAAAAGGCCGCCAAGTGACGAGCACACCGGGCATCAAGGATGATATGGTCAATGCTGGAGCGATCTGGCATGATGAGGCAGTCGTTCAGGATGAACATATCGTATCGGCAAGACGCCCGCCTGATCTCCCACCGTACGCCAAAGCTTTTGCTGATTTGCTAGCTGAAAGCTAAATAGTTACTCATAAAAAAATCGCTCTTTTACGTTTTTTGTTAGGTTTATTCACTAACATCATAACGAATGGAGCGATTTTTTTCGTATAAGGCTAAGTTTGTTTCATTAGATAGTTATTTAATTATATGGCAGTTATCTGGAAAACTCGTTATCGAGACATTTTGTTAATGGATCAGGGCGGCAAGGAATAGCTCGCTTTCCGTGGGAGCATTCGAAAAAGCTGAAATACTGTTGTAGTTTCTTTTTCATATATCTTTCCTTGGGTTTCGTTTCTCCCTCCATGGTAATGGGGTCTTGGAAATGGTGAGACTCCTGCGGGAATGGATGGACTGGCTAGATCCCGCAGAGCTTTAGCTCGAGGAGGCTGGCCGTCATCCCCGCGGAAAGCGAGCTATTTCCAAGACCCCATTTCTCCAAGCTCCAAGCAAAAAAACGAAACCATTTCTCAAGATCAGGAAGTTTTAACAAGTTGGTAGTGTCATCCTTTAATGTTTCTTTTTCAGACTTCAATCTTATCATGGCAGATATCTTCATATAAAAAAGCTTAGACATAACACGTCTAAGCTCTCATGCTTGCAGGGCTTTCCCTGCAAGCATTCTTATCACAGCATCGTCCATCGGCGGATTATGGAGACCTGCCCGCACGTCACGATAATATTTCTCGAAAGGCTGGTCCTTAGATAAACCACGTCCTCCAGCAATACGCATAGCCAAATCGACGACTTCGGCAGCAGTATTCGTAACAGCGAGCTTGACGGCGGCGAGCTCAGGTCCCATATTTTCCCGTTGCTCCGGTTCCTCATCCCAGCGTCTTGCCGTGCTGTACATAAAACTGTGCGCCTGCATCAATTTCCATTCCATTTCCCCGATTTTATCCTGTATATGACCCACTTCAGAAATTGTAGTATCTAAACTGTTGGGCTGAAAAGACTTGGCAAATTTAACGGCATCATTACGAGCCGCAAGTGCAATACCAAGGTAGCAAGCTGGAATATGCAGGAGCCAACCTTTTGGCGAAGGTCTTCCTTTGGTTTTCACTTCTACTAAATCATCTGTACTAAGCTCCACGTGATCAAGTACTAAGTCATCACTCTCTGTACCGCGCATGCCGAGGGTGTCCCACGTCTTTTCAACTCGAATCCCTGGTTGGTGGCGATCGATCAAAAACCAGCCGATGTCATCTAAATCCTCTACATAAGCAGATACGATATAATAATCCAAATGATCAGCCATGGAAGTGAAGGTTTTTCGACCATTCACAATATAGGTATCCTCTTGCCGCACAGCTGTTGTTTCAGGAATACCTCCTCTAGTAGGACTTCCTGTGGCAGGCTCTGTAGCTGCCCTGTTTACGACGGCTTGATTCTCCGCCACTTCTTTGGCCAGGCGTTCGAAGTGATGTTTCTTCCAGCTTTTTTCATCGCTCAACTCCATCATAATTCCTAAATGCCAGCCAATGGATAAAGCAGCTGCTCCATCTCCTTCAGCAATTTTCTCTTGTAATAACAAAAACTCATATAAGGAAAGACTTTCTCCCCCGAATTGAACCGGTAAACTTAAGGATGGATATTTTTCTAGTTTCATGACCTTTAAGGTTTCGTTCGAAAACTCCGCATTTTGATCAGTCTTAATTACATGGGAACGAGCTTCCTCAGCTATCACAGACGCTTTAGTATATAAGCGCTCCTGCCTGTCATTTCTTATCCACGAACGAATAAAATCACTCATTTCACTCACTCCATTAAAACAATTTAATTAAATCATACAAAACCTGTATGTATTGTGCGAATCATCCGCTTGCCATTTATTGATCATCTATAGTACTTAGAGTTTTACGCTCTGCAACTTTTCATACTTAAAGATCTTTTTGAGGAGTGTAGAAATGTTTAATTATCATTACTTTCGTACGAGGTGAGCATAGAAATTAGATGTCCGATTAATAATTACAGGAATACGGCAACTCGTCAGAAGTATTTCAGGTCAGTGCCGCCGCTGCGATTCACCGTATTTCCTGCAGCGCCTGCTTCACGGATATATAACTCTTCAGTGACAGCTCTCCTAAATTTACATAAGGAGCACTTTGGAGTGCGAAGTTCGGTTTGACTCCGGTCAGTACGAGGGTTGTACCCATGAGGTCAAGCAGCTGGTTCAGCTGGTAGATTCCGATATGAAGATCTTTATTGAACGTATGCACTGCGGATAAATCAAGGATGAGATAATCTTCCTTCGATTCCTGGACATGATGGCTCACGACATCCAATATTTGCTGCAAGCGATCTTCATCTACCGTTCCGATCAATGGAAGAACTGAAATATTTTCCTCAATAGGGACAATAGGGGTTGAAAGACGTCTCACTTCAGAGGAATAATGGCCCACAAGGTTTTCTGCATCTTTTCTTTTAGTTATATCTTTTTGCACACCAACAAAAAAGTTTTGATCCATATTTTCTATATAGACTGGGAAGATTTGGAGTTCATTCCAAAACGGCGTCCCATCTTTCCTATAATTCAAAAGCTCGACTTGCACGGATTTAGAGTTGGCGAGAGCCTCTCGTATTTTTTCGAGAGAATCTTCTTCTGTATCCTCTCCTTGTAAGAACCGGCAATTATATCCCAGAATTTCATCAGCTTCGTAACCTGACAAGTCCACAAATCCCTTATTCACATAGATAATCGGATTATCCTCCTGCTCAGGATCTGAAATGACTACCCCTGCTCCTACATGGTCAATGGCTGCTTTAATAAATTCATTTTGCTGTATTTCTTCAAGTTTATCTAACGAGTTATAGTTCATTATGTATGATCCTCTCTAGAGAAATGGTTACTATCATAATAAAATGAACACAAAAAAATTACCAACTATACGTGAAAGGTAATCACCACTTCTGTATCTTAAGCTCCGGCCAAAGTCTTTTCCACTTGCTTACCTTTTTTTCGTACACATGCTGTGGAATCATCTTCTTGTTCGGGCGTACAATCAGTTGAAATAGATCATCCAGACCATAAGGGGCATATATTTGGTAGATACCGTTGGTCTTTTTCACTCCGATGGCTGAAGCTGTGGCGGGCCATGTATCAATCGCTTCTTCGACGGATTGATAGGGCGGAATTTTCTTCCCGAATTTCTTCTCGTACCATACGTGCACTCGCGCTTCATTCGTAACATCTATAGGATAACCAGCATGCTCCAGCTTCTTATTACAAACAGCTTCTATCCAGTCTTCTCTTTCACCTGTGTGATCGTGCGCATCGTAGTAAACGATATCAATATCCCCAATACCGTAACCAGCTTCCCTTCCGCACAAATAGTTCCAGACACTTTGAGTAATGCAGCCTGCCCCAATGTAGTAATGATCGAATTCACTTTCCGCCACGTCTAGAACTTCCTGAACAAAATCAGTTTGTTCTACTATTTCAGTCAGCTGATCTTCCAGCATAGTTTCATCCTTTCCACACTTTATATTCTAACAAATTGATAAAGGCTTCAACTTGAGGAAGGGCGCGGACTTCCTTTTTAACACAAGCCCACGTTTTTCTTTGAATCGGAACTCCTTCGTCTAATAAAGGGATATGCGGGAGCTTCTCCAACTCCTTTGTTATAAGGCTTTTTGGTAAGACAGTCATTCCTAATCCTGTGACCATCAATTGTTTTGCCGTCTCAAAATGGTCTACTTTCATCGTCCGGCGGACCTTCCAATCCATTTGTTGATACATCCATTCTTCAACCAGCCTCTGATAATCGGCATCAGTTTTGAATTCTATGAATGTACGGTACTTACCTTTTGCAAAATCTTCAGTATCAAATAAATACAAAGGATCATCAAACAGATGGAAACGTTCATAACCCTGCAGTGCCTCTCCTCGTAAAATTGCCAGGTGATATGCAGAGGCCGTTTGTTTAATTTCTGCACTTACTCCTGTCACTAAATCTATGGTTACTTCAGGGTAGAGCTTCGTGTATTCCTGTAAAAGACCAGGCAGATAATGCTGGCTGACTAACGAAGAGACACCTAGTGATAATGTACCCGACACTTCGTTCTTACTGCTCCTTATTCGGTCATGTAATTTCTCTTCTTTAGCTATCATCTCTTTAGCATGTTGCAAAACTGCTTCCCCTAAAGGTGTCAGAACAAGCTGCCTTGAAGTACGAACGAAAATCTCCACTCCGAAATAATCTTCTATAAATCTCAAACGCTGGGTAATGGCAGGTTGTGAAATCAGCACATGCCTAGCCGTAGACCGTATGGTTTTATAATATTCAAGCTGAATAAGAAGCCTATAATCTTCTACTTTCATAAACTCCCCCCCTGATAACTAATACCTATCAATTACTATTGTAAATCAATATTATTCTTATCGCATGAAGTGACCTATGATAAATGTATCGACACATGGATGAGGTGAAATTGATGGATCAATTAAATACACGAAAATTACTTTCCGGATATTTTTTATATGAATGCGGAAGATCAATGTATTTTGTAATTATAACGTGGTATTTATTTCAGTGGACACAAGATGCTATGTACACAGGACTATTTGTAAGCTTCGGCTTTTTACCAGGACTATTCTCTAACGTCATCTTCGGGGTCCTCGTCGACCGTTACAACCGAAAAAAATTAGCTGTCATAGCAGGAGCGGTCAGTGTGGCCGCCCTCACCATTTTAGGCGTAGCCTTTTTTCTGGAAAGGATCAGCCCGTGGTGGCTGATCCTAACACACATGGTTTTACAAACGACAGGATCGCTTTTCCGTCCCTCCTTACAGGCGCTTGTGGCCGAAGTGTTCCTTCCAGAAGACCTGCCTGGAATCTTCTCGCTATCAAGTTCAGCCACCATTTCAGGAAGTATAGCAGGAGCAGCAATGGGCGGGATTTTTTCAAGTCTATTTGCTGCCCCTGTTTCTATAACTATAGTCGTGATTTTTTATGCTGCTGCTTTTACGGCGGTAGCCAAACTACATTACACTTCTACGATAGAATCACGTAAAACCTGCAGAGAACCCTTTATATCTGAACTGCGATCTGGATTTCGATATTTGAATAACCACAGCTTCCTTTATGGATTATTCATGATGATGATGCTTGGTCAGTTGACGTTCCATACGACACTCGGATTTTTATCGGTCTATACGAGTGACTATTTAGAAAAAAACGCCTTCGTTTACGGAACGCTTGATGTAACCTTTTCTGTTGGAGGTATCGCTGCAGGGGTCTTAGGAGCATGGTGGTGGAATCGAATGAAAAACAATTTAGCTGTGTTTTCTCTTGCGGTCATGGCTTGCGGTTTATTATTGGCGGGGATCACTCAGCATATTGTGCTGGCTTTTCTAGGCATTTGTCTCATCGGTATAGGTACTTCCTTCGTCCGATCCCTGCTCCAATCCGTGCAGCAAATCGCAACGGCAAAGGAATTCCATGGACGGATGGCAAGCTTCCGGATGCTTTGCAACCAGAGTGCGGTTGTCATCACGGGGCCTCTATTCGGATTAACAGCTTCTTCTATCGGAGCTAATTACGTATTCCTGTTCTTATTGATTCCAGTGTCTTTAGGTATCATATGGTCTGCTTATCAAGCGAAGCATCCGCTGTTCGTAGAAATCACCACTTCTAAAACCGCATAAAAACAAGGTATGCTCCGGGCCGGCATACCTTGTTTTTTCATGTATAGAGGATCGTATGTTATCTCGTTTCTTCTTTCGGTGCCTTATATACCTTTTCTACCTCAACTCCCAGTGTCTTTAAGTAATCGACGATCTGGTCTAGGCTTTTCATAATTTCACCTCAGTTTATACAAGATTATGTTATTAATGACTGGTCTACCATCTTTACGATTGACGAATCGGTATAGTTTCATTTTTCTCTAATCTAACCATACCCCAGATTCCATCTCAATATTCCGTTTCCAGCATATTTTACACAGATTTTTCACATTTATTCTTTAAATGGATGCAAGTCTTCCACTAAATCAATAAATACAGATGCATTCTTGGATATTTCCTTCTCATCATTCGGGGTGACGTAGGAAAAGAAACGAGTCGGCACCTTAATGAATGGAAGTGGGAAAATTAAATCCAAAGCATTCGAATGCTCTGCGACCGTCTTAGATATCAGGGATAGTCCGAGGTTCTGTTTCACTCCTTGTATCACTCCATGATTACTTCCGATTGTAATCATTTTTCGGGGTCTGACGTTATAGCTTTCTAATAATGATTCCAGCACGGCCCGTGTACCGGATCCACTTTCTCTAAAAATCCACGTCTGATCCTGGATTTGCTTGAACGTAATCTCATCTTTAGAGCGCAGGGGATGATCGATTGGCACGACAACAACCATTTCGTCTTCCATGAAGGGATGGGAAGATAAATCTTTCTTATTGACCTGCCCTTCCACTAGCCCAATATCCAACTCATGAAGTTGTACACCAGTGTTAATCTCTTCTGTATTTTTAATGGTTACGTTCAAATCCACTTCAGGATATAACTGATCGAAGGCTTTTAGAATACCCGGCAAAATATATTCACCTACCGTGTAACTGGCCCCGATGCGTATTTCCCCGCGGAGCTGATGATGGTATTCGGACACTTCGTTTTGAGCTTTTTCTAAAATTCCGAGTATCTGTTTCGCTCTTTGATAAACGATCTCTCCCGTACTGGTCACCTGGAACCTTTTCGGAGAACGATCGATTAGCGTTGTTTCATAGTGTTCTTCCAATGTCTTGATATGAAAGCTGACTGTTGGCTGAGATAAATTCAATCTCTGCGAAGCTTTTGTAAAACTCTCCAACTCAATAACGGCTATATAAGTTTGTAATGCGTCTATATCCATGGGCACTCCCCCATCATTTAAATTATTGATCGTTAAGATTATAAACTTTTATTTTACTAATGATATGGTCACTCGTATAGTGTTTCATATACAAAATCAGAAGGTAGGATCACTATAATGAACAAAACGCACCGATCGCTACTGCTGGGAATCGCTTTTACTTTCTCAGTAGCCGGGGTTGGATTCTTAATTGCCTTGCTGCCTGGGTTCCGACACATCGGTCCGCTTTCAGCTGCGATTATACTAGCCGTAATCTACCGGCATTTCTTCGGGTTTCCAGAACCATTAAGAAAAGGTATACAATTTTCCGCTAAAAACTTACTGCGTATCGCTATTGTATTATTTGGATTAAAGCTGAATATAAACTTAATTTTACAAGAGGGGGTTCCCTTGATTCTCCGCGACTTGCTCGTCGTTGTTTTCAGTATCGGAGTGATGATGTTATTAGCCAGGTCATTAAAGGCGGATCGATCACTTTCTTTACTATTAGGCATCGGGACAGGGGTATGCGGGGCGTCAGCAATTGCGGCCGTCTCCCCTATTTTAAAATCAAAGGAAGAAGATACAGCATTAAGCGCCGGCATCATCTCTCTTGTAGGCACAGTGTTCGCCATCGTCTATGTCCTACTGCGACCTTTCCTTCCCATGGAAATGGAGGTATATGGCATGTGGGCCGGGTTAAGTTTACATGAAGTTGCCCATGCTGTGCTTGCAGGCGATCCTGCAGGCGAGGAAGGTTTGGCTATGGCTTTACTCGCGAAGCTTGGTCGTGTAGCACTTCTCGTACCTCTATGCATTCTGTTAATCTGGATGATGAAGAAAAAGAATAAAAACACATCGAACCAATCCATTCCCTTTCCATGGTTTTTAGCAGGTTTTTTAATAATGAGTTTACTCGGGAGTTTCGTCCTCGGCGTCTACATCCCGGTTTCAGAAGGGGTAATGGATGGAATCTCCAGCCTTACTTCATTCATTTTGACGATGGCTATGGCTGGTCTCGGACTGAATGTAAGTCTGCGTGATGCGCGCGCTCGGGCGTTCAAGCCTATCATTGCTGTCGTTTTGACTTCTATTTTATTATCGATCGTCACCTCATTTATCGTATAATCTATTAACATAGAGGGGGGATTGCTTCATGATCGTGCCATTGAATCACTATGAAACAAGGATTGCAGAAAAAATCATCAGTATTCAGTGTCCTGCTTACCAAATCGAAGCCGATATGATCGGGAGTGACCGAATTCCTGGACTTTACGATACTGTCGAGGATATCAAAGCATGCTCTGAGTCTTTTATCGGGTGGTACGTTGACGATCAATTGGCCGGCTTTATTTCTTACGTCTGGAATGATGCAACCGTGGATATTCATCGATTAGTCGTCTCCCCTTCACATTTTAGAAAGGGGATAGCGAAAAATTTACTATCCTATATCCTTCAATTCAAAGCTGAACGTATTATCGTCAGCACAGGAGCCAAGAACGTGCCTGCCAGGAAACTGTATGCATCTCTAGGTTTTCGTGAAAGGGAGTACCAGGAGGTCGATGATGGATTGGCGATCATCCATTATGAATATTAATAGAACAATCTAATTCAATATAAGTTCAGCACTTAAATAACAGTGTATTTAACAGACAAAAGCGCTTGGATTTTATTATCCAAGCGCTTTTGTCTGTTTTTTCATAAAAAGTTATTAAGCTATATGGCAGGATAGCGAAAGACTTGATTTCGATATATTTGGTGAGGGGGTCAGGGGTGGTTGGGAAGCTATTCGCTTTCTTGTGGGGAACTGGCGAGCTTCCTCGGGCTGAAACCCAGTAGTATCTCTGCGGTTCCGTCATCGGGATGAGTGGAAGGTGGTTTTAGGAATGGGCTCGCTTTCCGTGGGAGTGCAGTGAGCTTCCTCAGGCTGCCGCCTTCCGGGATCTCACCAATCACTCTCATCCCACCTCTTACACCTTAATAGTCTAGGGCGTGAATCCGTTCATATATCTCAGGGGGGGCTATCCAGCTCCAGCGCTTAGCGGCTACTGAGACTTCCTTCACTTCTGTACGATAAGTCAACATCGAATCACTCCGTTCTTCGTGTTTCCTTTATCTCCGACAGCTCAGTCCAGTCCATACGCCGCTGAACGAAGCGCTTCCGCTTTTACAAAGGGCGTCTCGCAGCTTCCCAACAACCCCATTCGATAGATATGAGAAACGCCCCACATAAGGAGCGACTTCCTTCATTGCTGTTCTGTAGGCAGAAAACGCTATACAGCAAGTCTTTCGATCACTTGCTTAGATTTAGATTGCTGCTTTTCCTTGCAGCGGTTTCGAGACACTTATATGGTAAGGGGCGGAAGGAAACGGTGAGACTCCTGTGGGATGAGCGGGACAGGTGAGACCCCACAGAGCGAAGCTCGAGGAGGCTCAGCGCCCGTCCCACGGAAAGCGAACCGTTTCCTTCCGCCCCTAAAGTCACACTATGTCTCGAAACTAAGTCTTCAAGAAGAGGGAGTTTATATGAATATAAACATTAAAACTTACCAGAGGCTTTAACTTAGAAATTTCCGTTACTAAAAGTAGAGCTTGAACCGGTAATGGATCACTTTCCATGGTCTGACGCCCTGCGAGATCTCACCATGTTCTGCATCCCAAAGGAGCCCGCTGTAACAGACGCTTTTATTTCGTAGTTCCGTACTGATTCTCAGGTTCCGCATATTTATTGAACCTGCGTTGAAACCAGTAAAACAAATGAGTGACGACAACTTTGATGATAGCGTAGGCCGGGATAGCTACAATGATACCAAGCACCCCGAATAAATGGCCCGCCGTTAATAAGACGAATATGATAGTAACGGGATGGACATGCAGTCGTTTCCCCATAATTTGCGGGGATATGAACTTTCCTTCTAACAACTGGACGACTGTCCATACTAAAGTAAGCTTCAAGAGCATGAATGGAGACGTGACAATAGCAATGATCAACGCTGGAATAATCGCAATCATAGGTCCAAGATACGGCACGACACTTGTGACACTTGCTATAGCCGCAAGCAATAACGCATAGTCAAGGCCGATGATGAGAAAACCGATATACATCATCACACCTATACAGAAGCTGACGATGATCTGCCCTTGTATATAAGCACTGAGCTGGTGATCGATCCCTTTAAATACACTGGAAAGCTCCGGACGAACCTTTGGCGGGAAAATTTTTAAAATCATATTCGGGAATTTTTCCCCATCTTTTAAAAGGTAAAATAAAATGAACGGCAGCGTAATTAAGGCAATAATCACGTTTGTCACAGTGGATATAAATGTCGTCAAACCTTCTACTGTATTTCCAGCATAAGTTGAAAAATTCTCAGAAACCTGCCCAAGGGTCCCCTCAAGGTCCCGGAACAAATCGTTGTAGTAGCCTGCAAAAATTGAATTCTTCATCCAACTATGGATGGAATCTGCCAATTCCATTAAATATTGAGGCAATTCCTGAGCCAGACTCAAGAACTGTCTTTCCAGAAAAGGAATGATCAAAAATACAATCAATGTGATCACACCAGCCACAATAGCTAAAGTAATCAGTATCCCCCAAATCCGCTTAAGACCGAAACGCTCTAACAGTCTTATGAAAGGACTCAATAAATAATAGACAACCACTGTAAATATGACGGGCAAAGCGGCTGTTTCAATGAAAATGACGATTGGATGGAAAATGAAAGAAACTTGTGTATATACTAAAACATTGATTCCGACGAACAGGATAACTGCCAGTATGTAAAGTAGATTCCTGCCCCCGAAAAAACGTATCATAGGTGTAGATTCCCATCTATCCATATAAATCTCCTCCTTCCCGCATATGGCTTAATGATAATACATTCCGCCTTAAATTTCTTTTATATTATCCTATAAAAAAAACGTGCCTCGTCCGGCACGTTTTCCTTCCTTACTTTTTTACCTGCGTTTCCGCATGAACTTTCTAATTAATGGATATATCATTGGACCATATTTAATCGCACGTTTAAGCAATCTCCCCATGTTGATAACCTCCTACCCGATTTGGTTTCTTATTGGTTATGTTTCCCTGTTATTGCTAAACTAAAACACGCTTTCTGTTCACCCTACGACCTTATGGTACAGACGACGGGCTTCGGTCACATCTTTTGTACCATGAATCAGAACTCGTCCATCTTTGAAAAAAACCATGCGGTAATCATTCGTTTGAAAAGATAGCAAAAATGGATTCTCCTCTACGTTCCCTGCTGGAATTGCCGCTTTCAATTCTTCAAAATTCCTCTCCACTTTTTGTCCAGGACGTATTTGAACCGTATCACGGCCGCAGAGCACTGCCGTTTTCGTTTGATGTTCTAAAGACAAGAAGGGGTAGGACGGGTTTTCACCGCAGGAAGGACAATCTTTATTTTTTGCGCGGCCGACTTTCACTCCAGAATATTGATGGTTCCATAGATCAAAAGTGATCAGTTTATGAAACAGGGCGTCATAGTCACCTACTAACAGCTTTAAAGCTTCTGCCACCTGGTGTGCTGTTACCATATGTACAGCGGGACTGATGATACCCGCCGTGTCACATGTAGCCCCTCCTAAGGGTACAGATTCCAGCAGACAATGCAGGCATGGGGTTTCCCCGGGAACTATTGTGAAACTCATCCCATGACTTCCTACACATCCGCCATAAATCCAGGGTGTAGCATACTTTTGGCAGCAGTCATTAAGCAACATCCGCGTGTCAAAATTATCTGTAGCATCTAACACGATATCCACAGTCGGAATAAGAAATTCCATCTCTTCTCGCTGAACATCCATAATATAGGCTTCGATCGTCACTTCTGAATTGTAAAGCTGCAGCTTTTCTTTGGCGGCAACCGCTTTGGGAGTACGGCTGCGCGCATCTTCCTCTTCAAATAGCTGCTGTCTTTGCAGGTTACTCCATTCCACATAGTCCCGATCCACTATCGTCAGCTTACCGATACCTGATCTGACGAGTTGCTCTGCACTGCTTGTCCCAAGAGCACCAGCTCCAAGAATCAACACATGTTTCGACTTTATTTTGTTTTGTCCTTTTTCACCAATAGGTGTAAAGAGGTGCTGACGTGAATAGCGATCTTGAGCCATACTTGCTCCTCCGTTCATTCATGATAGACTTTGAATTATTTTATCATGAAGTTACCTCATGACGCTTCCTCCAGAAATTTTCATAGACTCTCCTATGATATTTGAAGAAGCGTCTGACAATAAAAAGATAATGGCACGGGACACTTCTCCTGGAGTGCTCAACTGACCGGACGGAATCCCAGCTTCAGCCATCTTTAACTGTTCCTCGTAGCTGCGTCCCTCACGCTCGCCCTTACTTTTGATCGCTTGCTGGCCCATTGCCGTATCAACATAGCCGGGACATACGGCGTTGACCCGGATGTTGTGTTCTATCGCTTCTACAGCAAGAGATTGAGTGAAGCCTGTGACCGCAAATTTTGAGGCACTGTAGGCGATGTTACTATGTGTTCCTCTCAAACCAGACAATGAGGATAAATTCACGATGGCTCC
This sequence comes from Halobacillus campisalis, assembly GCF_030345335.1. Taxonomy (GTDB): domain Bacteria; phylum Bacillota; class Bacilli; order Bacillales; family Halobacillaceae; genus Halobacillus_A; species Halobacillus_A campisalis. Next base: position 65,478 of record NZ_JAPVRC010000009.1, on the reverse strand, counting down.
TCTCGGGTTCGATTGTTGTTTCATATGTTTATAAACTTCCTGAGTCAGTAAAACTGTCGAAAAGTAGTTTAATTCCATGACCGATCGAAGATCTTCTTCTGATATCTCGTCTAAAGGACCGCCGCCGATTACTCCAGCAGAATTGACTAGCCCTGTTATTGGTCCCTGTTGTTCAGCCGCTTCAGAAACCAGCCCTTTACGAGCTTCCTGATCATTCATATCAGCAGGGGCAGAGAACACTTTGGCATCGCTGTCCACATTCATGCATGCTTCCTCTAAAGCTTTAAGTTTCTCTTCGTCTCTTCCTGTAATCGTGACAGCAGCTCCGGCTTTTACCGCTTCGACTGCTGTTTCGTAACCGATACCTCCGGTCGCCCCGGTAATAAGTATATGGTGCCCTGATAATGCTTCGTTTGAGAATACGTTCATGATGAAGCCTCCTTTTATGATAAAGATTACACTTTTTTAGAGACTTCAAACTTTTATCCACAAAAAAAATCAACGCCCTAACTTATTTTCTGTTAAGACGTTGATTCCAGGGAACAGCTTTCGGCCAATCCCTCGTTATTTGTTTGTTATATTTTCTCATAGCTACCGTCACCACTTCTTAGTCATTATTTCCGCTTGTTTTTACGGAATGGCATTAGAAGCTTGCCGCTTTTTGTGCGCTCCACTTTTGTGGAAGCTGTCTTTTGAGATTCCTTAGCTTCTTCACTATTCTTATAATCTTGATCGAATAGTTCACGAGCTTTGGAATAAAGCATGGTCATTTTGATTACCTCCCTTACGTTAGTATATTAATATAATTCCCAGATTCATTCACACTAAAACTAAAGAATTTAAGAAAATTCTACTCCCTATAAGGGGGGTAACGCAATAGTTTTTTTTACAAATTTTTTGACATATTACGGTGATTTTTTTACCATGGCATAATAAAGAGGATGCAGATGATTAGAAAGTTGCCATGACGGCCTTTATAATAGGATTATGCAATGTATATCTAGGAGGATTTATTATGATAAAAGTAGCGGCTCTTGTCGGAAGTCTTCGTAAAGATTCTTATAACATGAAATTGACTAATTTTATGAAAGAAAGATACAAAGGTCGTTTAGATATCCATGTTGTCCCTATTCGCGATTTAGCTTTTTATGATCAGGATGTCGAGAATGAAACTCCCCCTTCTGTGCAGCGCTTTAAAGCAGAAGTCGCTGATGCCGATGCTTTTCTAATCGTAACGCCTGAATTCAATCATTCAATCCCCGGTGTGCTTAAAAATGCACTGGACTGGCTGTCCCGCGGGGAACGTGAAATGGCGAATAAAGCCACCTTCATAGCAGGTGCCACGATGGGTGTTCTTGGAACCGTACGAGCTCAAATGCAGCTCCGTCAAATCTTGAACTCTCCTGGAATGGGCGCGAATGTGCTGCCTGGTAATGAGATTCTAATCGGAAAGATCCAAGATAAGATGGACACCGATGGACATCTGCACGACAAACAGACGGTCGACTTTCTTGATAACGTTATCGAACAATTTATTCCTTTTGCAGAAGCACAAAAAGAAGAAGCTTATCACTAAATAATGGAAACATTGAGACTAGCCTTTAATCGTTAGCCGATTGAGGGCTTTATTTATGTTTACCCTCTTTAGTATAGGGAATTTATTCAGCATTAGCATAGCAGCTTACTAAAGAGATTTACAAAAAGGATGATGAAGACATGCAGAAGAAACTACAGCATTGGAATGAAGTCGTTGAAGGCACGGTCCTTGGCCCCCTTGCTCAATATGCTTCTACAGTAGAGTACGATTCGAGAGAGACGACTGAAGACTCCATATTTGTATGTATACCTGGAGAAAACTACGATGGACATCAGTTCATTGAGCAAGCCATTAAGAATGGAGCAAAAACCGTAGCGGGTACGGACGCACATCTACTTTCTACATATTCTTCCACTTTTCCTTCTATTACTTTCATCCATGTAGCCGATGCCCGAATAGCACTTTCACACCTATCTTCTCACGTATTCGGAAATCCTTCTGAATCATTATCTACGATCGGTGTCACAGGTACGAATGGTAAAACTACGGTTACTTCTTTCATTTACTCCATTTTGAATGCCCTTTCGCTTCGCACAGGATCTATCGGTACGGCGGGAATTTGGGACGACGCACAGAAAACAAGTTTCAGGCAGACTGTTCCTACTACTCCGGAAGCCCCTGATATTCATAGGGTGCTCGACCATTTTAACCAAAAAGGGATGAAAGCAGCTGTCATAGAATCTACTTCTATCGCCATTGAACAAAAGAGGCTGGCAACTATTGATTTTAATGTAGCTGTCCATACAAATTTAACACCGGAGCATTTAGAGTTTCATGGCAGTATGGAAAATTATAAACAAGCTAAATTAAAGTTGTTTGAACAGGCTGAACGAGCCGTGGTCAACATTGATGATACAGTCATGGCAGGAGATATCCTGGAATTTTTCAACGGACCTCTCTTAACTTACGGAAAAAATGAGCGAGCCGACCTTCGAATGCGGGACATCCGTACTACGTTAGATGGCACATCCTTTACACTCCAAACACACGAAGGTCTATTTGAAGTTCATGCACCAGTTTACGGAGAATATAACGTCAGTAATCTATTGGCAGCCATTGGAGCCTGCAAACAGTCCGGATACTCTATGCCAGAAATCCTCTCTGTTATATCTATGGTGAAATGCCCGGAAGGACGCTATCAGATTGTAAAGAATGATGCCCCTTACCAAATTGTATTGGATTATGCTCATACACCTGATGCTTTATCAAACATTTTACAAGCGGTTCGATCCATTCCTTACCACAAACTAATCGTCATGATTACAGGGGTTGGATTAAGAGACCCAAACAAACGCCCATTAATGGCGAAAACGGTGGAAGGAATGGCTGATGAAATCATAGTGAGTGTCGACCAGCCTGGGTTTGCGGATCGTCAGGAAGTGGTGAATGATGTCCTTAAAGGATTCAGAAACCCGTTAGAACATAACATCCATACTAAATTATACAGAGAAGAAGCCATTCACCATGCTTTTGATTTAGCAGCCTCGGGAGACCTTGTTCTTTTAACAGGCATCGGTTTTGGAGGTTACCAGGTCATAGGCAATGAAAAAGTTCCTTACTCCGAGCTCGAAGTAATAGATGATTATTTCAATAAGTGTCCTTCTTATAAAGATTGCGTAATGTTTTAGAGAAAACCTTTCTATATTAAAACACCGAAGCGGACGAAGCTATATGAAGTTTCGTCCACCAAAGGTTGTGGAATGACAACTTTCTGCAGTCAGCCTTTTATCATTTGGCTATGTTAACACGGGACTTTAACAAAGCCTATCATTTAGGCACAGGTCCTGCCTCCATCAACAAATCTACTAAATGCATCGCCTCCATTTTCTTTTCAAGTCCAGTTCGTTCAATTCCTACTCTCATTTGAATCAGGCAGCCGGGATTAGTTGTGATGACAGCATCTGGCCGCTTTTCTTTGACATCATCCATCTTCACATCGAGGATTTTCATAGATTCATCATAATTCACTAAATTATAGATCCCTGCCGACCCGCAGCAGAAATCAGGACGTTTTAATGGTCTGAGCTTCAACCCCCTTACTTGATTCAATAGAAGGAGAGGCGGCTCGCTTACGCGTTGCACATGGGTCATGTGGCAGGAAGGCTGATAAGTTATCGTCAGCTCTACAGGCTCAGTGAATTCTAATCCATCCAATTCCACAAGAACTTCAGAAATGTCACGAACCTTCTCGGAAAAATCCTTTGCCTGCTCATGCCAATATGTTCCTCGCTCGAACAAGTGAGGATACTCAGTCATTTTTGCTCCACACCCACCCGCATTGTTGACGATATAATCTATTTCTTCGAGATCAAAAGCCTCCATGTTTCTGATGGCCAGCTCTTCTGCCGAAGACGACTTACCTGCGTGTGAATGCAAGGCTCCACAACAGGTCTGATTCCTTGGCACTACCACCTCTGCTCCAGAAAGCCGCAAGAGTTCCATAGTGTTTTGGTTGGTATCAAAAAACACACCATCCATGACGCATCCGGTAAAAAAAGCTACTGTCATTCTTAATTTATAATCAGGGCGTACACGATGTTTACGGAGGGATCTTTCTAATGGACCTGGCTGATCAGGTACAGCTTTCTCGAAACGGCTCACATTTAATGGGCTGGCCGAAGTCAAATACGTTACTTGCGCAAGCTTACGCATTCCTGATTTTTGATAAAGCCATGCCGCATTTCCCAATGTCCCCATCCAACGAGAAGAGGGAAAGACTCTATCAAACAAGAATTGTTCTGTCTTTCTTTGAAAGCCTGACTTAACTTCATGCTGCTCAATCGCTTCCTTCGCACCTTCTAAAATCCGACCATACTGGACGTTGGTAGGACAAATCGTTGTACAAGCCATGCATCCCAAACATTTCTCAATCGGCTCCTTCAAATCAGCTATCTTAATTTTCCCTTCGCCAGCCATTTTCACTAAATTAATCCGCCCTCTCGGAGAATGGGTTTCGCGTTTCATTGTTTCATATGTAGGACAGACAGGTAAGCAATAGCCACATTGGACGCAATCAAAGGTTTGATCGTAGTTTACTTGTTTCCTCAATGCTTCCAGATCACTCATTACGCAGCACTAACCTTTGACCCTGTTCAGTGAAAATTTTACCAGGATTTAAAATATTGTTCGGGTCCCAGCTTTCTTTCATACGTTTCATCATGTCGAGCCCCACCTTCCCAAGTTCAACTTCCATAAATGGCGCTTTCATTGTGCCAATTCCGTGTTCCCCGCTCAGCGTCCCGCCTAATTTAATAGCAGCCAGAAAAATTTCCTCTACCGCTGATTCGACTCTCGCCATTTCCTCCTGGTCTCGTTTATCACATAAAATATTAGGATGAAGGTTTCCGTCTCCGGCATGACCGAACACGACAATTTCGACTTTGTATTTTTCCTTAATCGCTTGCAGACGTTCCATCATTTCAGGAATTTTACTGCGGGGAACGGTAGCGTCCTCCGACACTTTCGTAGGTTTAATTTGAGCTATGGCAGGGGATACTTGCTTTCTTGCATGCCAGATCCGCGCAGCTTCTTCAGGATTACCTGGAACAATCGTTTCAGAAGCACCTAGTTCCATCATTATTTTTTCAACTACCTCTAGTTCAGCGGCTATCGCGTCAGGGTGTCCGTCCAGCTCTATGATGAGAATCGCTTCTGCATCAATCGGCAAACCTGATGGTTGAAAATTTTCTACGGCTCGGATGCATGCCTGATCCATAAACTCCATCTTAGAAGGAAGTATGCCTGAAGTGAGCGTTTTCGAAACGGCCTGTCCAGCCGACCTTATGTCTTTAAAAGAAACCATCAGGGTTTGGACTGCTGGAGGCTTTGGGAGAAGTTTCAGCGTGGCTTCCGTAATTACCGCAAGCGTTCCTTCAGACCCGACAATCAGTTTTGTCAGGTCAAATCCTGTAACGTTTTTGATGGTTTGTCCGCCTGTCCGGGTAATTTCTCCTTCAGGGGTGACAATTTCCAGTCCTAAAACAAAATCTTTTGTCACCCCGTACTTTAATCCTCTTGGTCCTCCAGAATTCTCTGCAAGGTTTCCGCCGATTGTTGCGACATGAGCACTACTCGGGTCAGGAGCATACATCAGCCCATATTCCTCAGCAGCTTGATTGATATTCGCTGGTAATGCACTCGGAGAGACTACCACCGTCAAATCCTCCGGGCGCACATCGATTTGTTCCGGCCACTGGGAAAGGTCCAGCACAGCTCCTCCATGAACCGGCAAAGGACCTCCACTTAAACATGTCCCCTTCCCCCTTGGATAGACAGGAAAATGAAATTCATTCGCAGCTTTCAGGACCGACGCCACTTCATACTTATTCTTCACCTGGACGACTGCCTCTGGTAAGTACTCCCCGAAAGAAGCGTCAAAACTATAACTGTGACGATCCGCTAACTCAGTTAATACCTGCTTTGGAGTAAGCACTCGCTTTAATTCATCGATCCAGTTTTTCATAGAATGGCCCCTTTCAAACATGATCTTTATAACTACTTCTGGTATAACACTTAAAATCCTTCAAGCAATTATTGTAAGCGCTATCATGGAAGTGTATAATAAATAGAAAATTAAGGAAGTGATGAACCTGTTAACAGAAAGCACACTAACTTCGGCTCACACTCGTCCATACTCAAGTTCTCATATCGGCAGAACTAAAAAGCTGCCATCTTACCGGATGGATTTACGAAGCTTTTCTGAAAAAGAATACAATAAATTCGTGACGTTACACACAGTAAAAGATTGGTCACAGTTGAAGTGGAAAGATATCGGACGTCCTTATGAAGTGAAAGCTGACTCTAAAGAGAAAACCGATTGGGAAAGCAGACATCAAAAGGCAATGGACCCGCACACTTCTTGGACTTACTTTAATAAAGCTTTTCACGAATGGTTCGTAAAAGACGTGCCTGGCGAATTGGCATCCTCCAAGCACGATTTTTTTAAGGAATTGAAATCCTTCAGACCAGGAGAAGTCAAACACACAATCGGCAGCATGGTGCAATTACATTTATGGAATTATGTTCACAGAATTCAGGATGGCATTTGGGATCCGAGAGGTAAACGAGCTCTCTTTGAAGGAATCGACATTAAAAAGCCAAGGATATTATTTCTCGGGGCTGCAGAAGGGTACGAAGCCATGCAGCTCGGCGCCATGTACCCTGGAGCAGAAATAGTGATGGTAGACTATGATGAATACTGCAAGACGACAAGGTTCGCTGAATTCCCGGAAGCCTACCCCTTCTTAGGTGAAAATCCGCAAACTGGACAGTCAAAAGTTTATTATAAAGATGATTTATCTATTGAATATATCGTAAATGATATTAGGAGCCTCGACTATGGACAAGAATTTGATATCGTCCTATCCGTCGGTTTATTGGAGCATTTTCCTGACGAATATAAGCACGAGGTTGCCGATTGGCACCGCCGCTTCCTTAAACCGGGCGGGTATGCGATCCTCACGACTCCAAGGAACCAAGTTCGCTCTAAAGTGTATTACCGCATTATGGCTGATGTCATGAACCATACGTACCGGGAGCTGATGACTGTGGAACAGATGGGCTTGTATATGTATGAAAGCGGGTTTAATATTTTGCGGCATGGCTATATCAAAGTACACAATGGGCTCGTATGCCAGCCCAGATAAAAAAACAGCCTTTCCCTTGTCAGGAAAGGCTGAGTCAGTTTAAGTTCTTTGATCACAGTACACGTGCATCGCTTTACTTACAAACGCTGCATACCCTTGTTTAACTTTATCGATATTCTTAGTAAACCTCGGATCGTTTACATACATATCAGCCAGTCCTCTGAAGATCTCGATAGAGCATGGATAGAAATATTTTGTGATATGCTGTCGTTTAGCATCTATACACTTTTGCACTTCTTCATCTGCAGGGTCCCGGTCCATCAACTGCACCAGACGTTTGTCTATTTCCTCGTTTTCCTCGTGGATTTTTTTCCAGTCATCCTTTGAGTAAGCCGAAGTTCTCTCAGCTGACTCTTTATAGGCATCCGTGTCCCCCCATCGTTGTTCCGCTTCTTTTGCATACTTCTTACGGTGCTCTTCAACCTTTTGCATATCAAACGGTTCAAACCTTTCTTTCGGTGTCATTGTTTCTCCCCCTCTAAAAGACGCTATCGATTGATCGACAGATTTGATCACCCTCTCCAATCTCGCCTTCTTCTCTAACAGAATTTTCTTGTGTTGCTGTAAAGCGCTCTGCTCGTCAAAATCGGGACTTTGTAAAATTTCTTTGATTTTTTGTAATGAAAAATCCAATTCCTTAAAAAATAGAATTTGTTGCAGTATAATGAAATCATTATCATCATAGTATCGGTACCCATTTCCCCCTTTTTTTGGAGTCAAGAGACCCATTCGATCATAATGGTGCAGTGTGCGCACACTAACACCCGCTAATTCAGCAGCTTCTTTCACTTTGTACACGGTGATCACCTCCTCTTGATCATAATTTATGACGTTACGTCATAGTCAATAGTATTTCCCGGGGAATATTGTCGTTTTTATAGAGATTTTCACATGTCGAAAGGTATTTCCCAAGTTATGAAGAATATATCATTAACAATTTTTATAAATGAGGGTATATCAAATGAATAAATACTGCGACAGCGCGTTCCATCAATTAGAAATAGTGATAGCATCTCTTTCAGAAATTCTTGGCCAGTTAAAAGATGAAGATTTAGATTTCAGGCCTACCAAAGGTAAGTTCTCTATCGGGGAACTTCTTGAGCATTTAGCTACAATTCCTGCGGCAGATGGAAGAGTTGCCGAAGGGGCTACTGAATCTGATATACAGGCATTTTACGAATCGATTTCCTTAAAAACTACGGAAGAAATATCTGCAACTCTATATGAACATTTTGCTCAACTGAAGTTTCAATATGAAAGCTATACGGAAGAACACTTATTTACTGAGATCACTTCATGGTGGGATGTTACATATACGCGTTTTGAATGGCTTTTAGAAATCATCGCCCATATGTACCACCACAGAGGCCAGCTTCATGCGATGCTCGTTCACACGTACGAGAAAGACCCTGAAATTATGCTGTTTGAATAATTGTTTAAACCACGACTTTTGAAGTCGTGGTTTATTTAGTTCTTATCATTTTGAAAAGTCATATGAAAGAATCGATTCCCAGTCGTCCTACTGTTCCGTCATCACAATAAGTGGATGGTGGTTTTAGGAAAGGCTCGATTCCTAAAGCCACCATCTTCTCATACAAAAGTCTCGAAACGTAAGGTTCAAGATAAGGAAACTTTAACGAAAGAAAAAAGCCTCCTTTAGAGGAGGCTTTTACTTGCGATTTTTCTTTTTACCTAAGCTTGTATTAAGGTCTTCTTTATAAGCGTAAGAGAAAAGTAACGAAACTAGAATTCCTCCGCCGATCAAGTTACCGATACTGGCAGGAATCAAGTTAAACCAAATATATTCATACCAAGCGTATTTGTCAGAGGCTAAAACTCCCATACTGAAATACCCCATATTGGCAGCACTGTGCTGGAAGTTACCAGCAACAAATAAAATAACCGGCAAAGTCGTACCTAATATTTTCCCTGTAATATCTCGCGCGGCCGTTGTCAGGAAAGCGGCCATGCCGATCAGCCAGTTAGCCAATATACCTGAAACAAGTACTTCAAACCACCCTTTTACTCCATGATCCATAAACTTCATTTTTTTATCTAAATAAGAAGATAGCTCTGAATAAAATTCTGGTGAGAGCGACCCGGATAATTCGATCAGGACGGCGACCATGACGGCACCGAGAATGTTACCGATATAAGTGGCTCCCCAGAATTTATATATATTGACCTTCATTAAATTTGATTTATTGAATAGGTAAGATGGCAGCAGTACATTGATTTCTGTAAACAGGATAGCGCCTGAAATGAAAACCATTGCGTAACCAGCTGCAAATCCAAAACCCGAAAGTAAATGGAAAAGACCCTGGGTTTCTACCCCTTCAGCAATAAGGATGGAAAATATTGCACCGAAAGTCATAAATGAGCCTGCAGTCAGAGCTAGAAGCATCATTCCGCCGAAAGGCTGCCCTAAGTGATCACGGCCTTTCTCTCCAAATTCATCAACGATTTGTGATGGAATATAAAATTGTCTGCGCGGACGCTCTGTTTTTTCTTGAATATTATTTTCAGTTTCTTTTTCTTGATATTCTTTCTGATTGTCATTCTCGCTCATTTCATCCCCTCCAATTTTCAACATATTCCCCTTTTTCCGAAACATTAATCCAATCCAAGCCTTTCATGCATATTCGGTGTAATTCTGGAAAAATTACTAAGTACTCAGGGTGAGAAGGAGGGATCATATGGGAAGCAGAGACCAAGTGTGTCTTGCTTGTGACGGCCGCGGCCTTTTAATGGATGATGAAGAGTGGCGTTACACGTGTAAAATTTGTGACGGAGACGGCTTTATGCCCCAGCAAACGAGTGTGGCGAATCGACAGCTAGCAGATGTGGATGAAATGAATCGGATTTTGGATTAAAAAAAGTGCTGGCACTATGTCCAGCACTTTTCTATCATCTCTGTATGGAAGGCTGAGGGACTCGGGCATGCTCTTTCCCTAACTTCCGAGTAAGCTCTGCTGTCGAAGCACCTAGTCCATTCAATCGGAACTCAATGTCTTCATCAGTGATTATACCGTTAGTGAAATGCCCATTATGTACGTATACTCCGCCAGGAACGACATGCGCTCTAAAATAATTTGCCAATGGATTAAGTTGATGATCGATGACTAAATAATGATGGTACGTCCCGCCGGTAGCTACAAATCCAACTGCTTTGCCACGAAGAGCGTCATTTGGAATCAAATCAAAAACGTTTTTCAAGGCACCCGTCAACGACGCACGATAAACAGGAGTCCCAATAATTAACGCATCAGCTTCTTCAATTAAATCAATGATTTTTTTCGTTTCTCCTTCGTAATCTGCAGGATTTCTGCCGTCACATAGAACTGTATCGAAATCTCCTAGATGGACGACCTCGGTTTCTAGTTCAGGATCAGCTTGTGCAGCTGCCTCTACGGCTTTATTCACTGCCGCCCATGTTTTAGAGCTTAGTGTCACACTGCCTGATATACCTAATAATTTCATGTCAAAACACCTTCCGTTTTTAATTTTTCTTCTTTTTCTTTTACTAATGGAATAACTTCTTTTCCAAACCGCTCCAAATCTTCTTCATAATGAAAATGGGCCGTTAAAACAATCGAAACCCCTATTCTCTTTAGTTCAATGATCCGGTCAGCTACTTGTTCAGGGGTTCCAATCAAGCCTGTTTTAAATCCGTCATTATATTGAACTAAGTCTTCATAAGAGGAATCTGCCCACATTCCTTCCTTATTTTCAGTCGATTGCCCCGCTTCTTTTACAGCTTCCTGAAATCCTTCTACTGCATCATCGTCAGCTGCATGTACAATATCCTGCAGTTGTTGGCGGGCTTCTTCTTCTGTATTGCGGACAATCGCAAATCCATGGGCAGCGAACTTCACTTCTCGGCCTTCTTTGGCAGCCAGCTCACTTACTTGATCGATTTGCTTTTTGAACCCCTCCAGTGTATTTCCGTTCATAAAGTAATAATCAGAAACTCGAGAAGCCATCTCTTTTGCATCATTTGAGTTTCCACCCTGGAAAATCGGTAAATTTCCACCTTGAACTGGTTTAGGCTTATGGGGTGCTTCATTTATTTCGTAATAGTCTCCTTTAAAAGAAGCCTGCTCTTTAGTCCAAAGCTCACGAAGTACTCGTATGAACTCTTCGGAGCGCTTGTAACGTTCTGCATGATCGAGCCATGGCTCTCCAAATCCGGTAAATTCCTGCTTGAACCACCCGCTGACAATGTTAACAGCTGCCCTCCCATTACTTATCTGATCCAATGTCGATAGCATTTTCGCATAAACAGCAGGGTGCCATAATCCGGGGTGGACCGCTGAAATCAATTTCAATTTTTTGGTGCTTGCCGCTAAGGCAGAGGCAAGTGTAATAGCCTCCAGTTGGTTTTCTGCTCCATAACTTGCAAAAAAACGAGTTTGCAAAAGGGCAAAATCATAGTTGGATTCCTCGGCGGTTTTGGCATAACGCTGATTAGATTCGAAATCCCACCCTGTTTTTTGTGGAAGCTTGGACACGACCAGTCCTCCGCTTACATTTGGAACCCAGTACGCAAATTGCAAATCACTCATTGTTCATCGTCTCCTTCTATTTTGTTTTATGGATACAAATCTCCCAATTCTCCTCGCGGTCTGCAGCACATCCGGTTAATCAAATCTGGACTTAAAACGAAAAAAGCCCTTTCTCACTTCACGAAGTAAGAAAGGGCGTTCTTTACGAATTTAAAATCCGAGCACGTCCTTCTCATCTTCGGAAGCTTACAGCATCCTCTGAATTTGGCACCGGGCTTTCGCTGGTTGCCGAGATTTCGCAGGGTCAGTCCCTCCATCTCTCTTGATAAGAAGTTAAAAAGTATTTAATTAAATGTTAAAGCTTATCTTAAGGGGTAATCCCTACCTTGTCAATCGGCATTCGCAATTTTCTCATAATTCATTCGTTTTTTTTAAAAAGTTATGCTAAATTTCGTTGTTGATTTTCATAAAAAGTTATTCAGCAATATGGCAGGATAGCGGAAGACTGGACTTCGAGGTGATCGGGGTTCGTTGCCTTTTTAAGAGTCAGGGGTGGTTGGGAAGCTACTCGCTTTCCTGTGGGGGAAGTGGCGAGCTTCCTCGGGCTTGCAGCCCTGTGGGATCTCGCCTACATCCTTCTCCCACCTTTTACACTTAAATTAGTGTAGGGCGTGAATCAGCCCATAAACCATATGGGGCCTATCCAGCTCCAGCGCTTAGCGGCTACTGAGACTTCCTTCACTTCTGTACGATAAGTCAACATCGAATCACTCCGTTCTTCGTGTTTCCTTTATCTCCGCCAGCTCAGTCCAGTCCATACGCCGCTGACCAAAGCGCTTCCGCTTTTACAAAAGGAGTCTCGCAGCTTCCCAACAACCCCATTCGATGAAGGTGAGAGACGAACCCTCAAATAAAGAAGCGCGCCCATGGGTGGAGGCCCCCACCACTAGCCATGTTCTGATCAAATACTTCATAATTAAATCATTCAGTGTTATTAGGTGCTGAAGTCCTGTCATAAGAGTTTCCGTGCTATTAATCATCATAAAGAGCTTCGGGAAATCGCGAGACTCCTGTGGGAAGAGAGTGCTCACCGCGCTCCCACGGAAAGGGAGTGATCTCCCGGAGCTCTTCCCGCTGTTAAACATAACGGAAACAGCCCACACATCTCAAACTGAGTCGAGTCCTCCACTAAAGTGAGTTTGTATTAATTAGCCTTTTTCTAAAGAAAAAAGCACGAGCCAAAACGGCTCGTACTTCCTGTTCTAATAACTCTCATTCGTTTCTTGTTCAACGACCGGCTGCTTCGGCTTTCTAACCAGGGCTACAATACCAGCAACAAGATAAGCCACCCCTCCGAACAAGCCTAAACCAAAAGTACCGAAAGTCAAAAGCACACCCGATACAATGAGGATAATCCCTGCAGCTTTCGGTTTCTTATTACCTTTAAGGAAAACAATCGATAGAATTCCTAAGACAATAGCCAGTATAGCTGCGGCTATAACGATCCAGGCTCCCGTAGCCACTCCATTGATCAACTGATCCACAGAGATCTGGTTAGGGTCTACGTTAGGATCCTGAGCCAGTATACTTTCTAATTCTGCTCTCGTTTGGGGATTGGAATCCAGATTCACGAATAATGCTCCAATTCCTATGGCTAATCCATAAAAGACAGCACCAATGATTGTAAATATTATTTCAACTGTTCGTTTCACACGTCCCACTTCCTTTCTACTAAGAATTTGTTACGTCACGTTTTGTAAAAAACAGCCATGATAATCCAAGAAATAAAATCAAGTATACAGCTAGAACACTAACTGAAAAACCGAGGGTAAGGTCAGGGATCATAGGTGTCCCAGTAAAGAACTGATTTAAATTCGTATTTGCAAATAAAATATATTTTGCCCATTCCTTATCCATAAAGAAAGCTACAATTGAATTTCCTGACAGCATGAGAAAGATAGCTACACCGATTGCTAAAGCACTATTTCTGAATACTGCCGAAATCATGAAAGCAAAAGTCGCCATCATGAATAGATTAACAGAACTCAATAAATATTGAGAGGCAGTATGTTGAAAAATAGGGGCTTCCTGCACTTCTCCATCCTTCATGAACAGGAAAGGCTCGTTAAAGTTATTTGTTCCAAATAAAGCCGCCCCAGTCAGGATGGATAAGACATATAGCAGCAACAGCATAGTTGCAGCATAGACTAACACCGACGTATATTTCGCCGCTAGTATTTTCGAACGTGAAATAGGTCGGATCAACAATAACTTTATTGTACCCCATTTAAATTCGTTTGCAATAATACTGGCAGCCACTATGATCGTCAGTAAGCTGATGATGGACACGTTCGTTCGATTTTCCTGCACGAAGTTCCATACGTTATACCCGCTCGGAGCAATGTCATTGTCTAGACGATATTGGTTCTTTGCTAATGTTTCCTCATTCATTGGAGCAAATCCAGAACCTTCTTCCATTTCACTCTCGATTTGCTCATTTTCTGCTTGTAATGCTTCTCGCCACTCATTACCAGCAGGCGCTTCTTGCTGCGTCATTCCTCCATCGACTTTTAGAATAATTCCAAATCCTATCACGAGCACAGCTAATATGATCAGCATCACCCATGTGGAAATTTGCGCATACATTTTCATCTGCTCATTTTTTACTAATTGGATAAAATTACTCAATAGCTCCCTCTCCAATCAAATCCAGGAATTTATCTTCTAAAGTAGATCGTGTGACGGTGACACTATAGACATCGATTTCCCGAGACACTAAACGAGCAATAATGCCTGGTATCTCTTCTCGTGTCACCGTAAAGGTCAATGCATCTTTGTTTTGCTGCACATCCCCTTCAATGACTTCATTCAATATTGTTTGCGCCTCTGCCATCGGCTCGGCTTCAAGGCTGACTTCTTTTTTCTCAGACTGCTGCAGCGCGTCATTGACAGACTGTATGGAGATAAGCTCTCCATTTTTAATGATTCCGATGCGATCACACATCATTTCCATTTCAGATAATATGTGACTGGAAACGATGACTGCCACGCCTTCTTCTGCTGCCAGCCGTCTTATATACGCACGGATTTCCCTGATACCGGAAGGATCAAGGCCGTTTGTCGGTTCATCCAGTATTAAGATAGATGGTTTATGTAGTAACGCCTGAGCAATTCCTAACCTCTGCCTCATGCCAAGGGAATACTTCGATACCTTATCGTTCACCCTTTTTTCTAACCCGACGAGTTTGATGACTTCTTCAATCCGTTCTTTTGTCACTCCAGGGACCATCCGTGAATAATGTATCAGGTTTTTTCTCCCGCTCATAAACGGATACATTTCAGGGTTTTCAACAATCCCTCCTACGTGCTGGACAGCTTTCTTATAATCATTCTTAACACTATGTCCTTTAATGATCACATCACCGTCTGTCATACTCATCAGACCAACCATCATACGGATCGTAGTGGTCTTTCCAGCTCCGTTCGGACCAAGGAAACCGAATACTTCTCCACTATTGATTTCGAAGTCCAGTCCCTTGATGATCGGTTTATTTTTAATAGTTTTCTTTAAGTTTTTCAACTGCATTACAGCTTTCGACATTTTCTAAAGTCCCTCCTTTTTTATCAATTCACCTTACTATCTACGAATCAGCTGCGGATGAGTTTCATTTTCTTTATTAATTCCAATCTTTTAGAGTCCTCCACAGCTGTTTCATCTTTCTTCCCACCGGATTGTGCTTCTGCTGCTTCTGCCATTCGTTGTAGCTGGCCACACCAATCAGCAGGAATCCAGCAACAAGCAAGTACGCCCACCACGGCATATTTCCCCAGTAAGGCCTCGTCTGATAAATGACATTAAAGATAAGGACTCCCATTCCCACAAAAAAGTATGCTTTTATCCTCAGCTGCATCCCGATAATCATCGATACTAAAGATAATCCACCAATCATCCATGCATCCCAAATCGTATGACTGCGTATGGCATCAACTACTAGATAGGCAGCAATAAAAAGCAAAAGAGCAAGCTGGATTTGGTTCATAATCCTGTTATGGTGCTTCCATGTATACTTACGTATGATAGCTAAAACTCCGATCAACGGCAGCACCTGCAGCTCCGCATAAACGAGGTCTGGTATCTGTTGTCTGTAATCGTTCAC
This sequence comes from Halobacillus campisalis, assembly GCF_030345335.1. Lineage (GTDB taxonomy): Bacteria > Bacillota > Bacilli > Bacillales > Halobacillaceae > Halobacillus_A > Halobacillus_A campisalis. Next base: position 49,574 of record NZ_JAPVRC010000009.1, on the reverse strand, counting down.
GATCAACAGGTATGCAGCATAGAAACTAAGTATGCCAAGTGTCTCAAACACACGTGTCATGTAATTTTCCTGCACCCTGTTCCGGTTCAGGAGGAACCATAGACCAAGCAGGACAGGAGGAACAATTTTCAACCAGATGATACTTTCCCACTGTAAGAAGGTCGTCAGATAAGGAATGTAGATAAAAGCCGTCCAAGAATAGCTATCCATCACTAATGATTGGTTATTTACGGGTATTAATCGTTTGAACCTGCGATGACCTATAGCCAGCAGCAGCGAAAAAGACATCACAAGAATCAACATCATCCAACCAGCACTTAATATTCCTCTGTACTGTTCCCAAAGAGCCAAAGAAAGAGCGAGAGGAACGAGGCTGAATACCGACCACTCCCTGCGTTCTATAAATAAACAAATAAGAACAATGTAAAAAAGAATAGGAACCATTTCATAAAGCAGAAGATTTCCATGATGAATCAGACTGAGTAAACCTATGATTGAAAAAGGGATAATAAACCAATCAGCCCTCCGCTTCCATCCCCACGGAATGAACACCCAGGCAGCCGTAAACATAATGCTTGCCGACAGCCATGCGTAAGCAGCAGGAACACCGGGCAGCCAATTGTAGAAACCAGGTACAGTCGCTGTCAAAGCGAACACGACCCCCATTGCAGCATATAAAAATGTCTTCACCTGCCACTCTTTATGCCGACTGAGAGTGCTGAACGCATATAACATCAACGGTATAATAAGAAGCATGGGGTGCAGACTTTTTTGTAAAGTTTGGTCTAATAGGACGACAGCGGTCAAAGGTATAAGTACAGCATGAGCCAACCAGAAAAAGTAAGGTTTCAACTCAGTCCACCTTTTTGATGCATACTCGCTGATCATCATAAGCCATAAGGGTGCAAACATCAGGAAATTGACCGCGCTTGAGAATTCTTCGAACGGAAAAATAAGAAGGAGAGAACTATACCATGACAGTACGAGCAAAGCGGGTAAAATCCACAGATGATTTATACCTGTGTAAAGGACGAGCCATGTTAGTACTCCTATGCCTATAAATAAAATCAGAGTAAGACCGATATCGGACCCGGCACCTCCATAGAGGATAAGAATCAGCGCAAGGATAAAGCTTGATTGTCCTACATAAAAAGAAGAACGTGAAAACTCGATTCGCTTCAACTTTCTATAGATTTCGCTGATCCCAAGCAGCGCAGCCCCGCTCAAAGCAAAATGGGGAGACTCCTTATAGAAGTCCGGTAAGTTTGCTACATATTCGTTCATATACAAAAAAAGCATTAGGGAGGACAATAACCAGCTTACAGGGTGGACCCATATAGCCGTTTCCCGTATTTCCTTCGTCCGTGTTTGTCTTGCGATCACAAAGGAAAGAAGGCCTACGACGAACAAAATAACAGCCGCTTCCCCGAATCTATTATTCAATACACTAAAATATAGACTTACCCCGATCACGGCTGCAGCAGTATTAAAGCTGCTGTCTTTTACCGGTTGAAGCAGCCTATGAACGGCAAACAGCCCAGGATATATGAGTATAAGCACCCCTATAATAAACATGAACATCTCCAGATGCAGAGAGAGCGGATCTCCCAGCAGCCAGATTTGCCAGGCAGCAGCAAATACAAAAACAGGGGCTAAATATTGAAAAACCAGCTGCTTTACAAGATACGCAAGTGCACCGTAATTGATGGCCATAATGAGATAAGCAAGAAACAACAGAACGCTGCCATCCTCTGCATGTAACGTGATACCTTCGTAACTAATGTAAAGAAAAGCTAAAAAGGACACTACACCACTCGTATAGAGAAAAGCGGTTCTCATGAAATGGTGCTTTCGACTTGCATACGCGAACCCTACATAGAATAATCCTGCGCAGGCGTACACAATGGTGTCGACGGCAGCCATTCCAGTGTTCTCCACAAGCTGATAAAGACCATAGGCGAGTAAAGCAGAAAATACAAATTGATATTCTTTCGTCTGATATACAAAAACCATAGCCAAATATAACCCTGCCGTCAGGAATAGATTAAAGCTGTAAAAGACTTCACTCTCGAATAAAACGAGCATGAGTAAAGTGGATAAGATAATATTCGCCTGAACATAGATAGGCAGCTCTTTTGTAAACAGTACGAAACGATCAATATGTTTAACCTTCTGATACAAAAAGATCAGACCAGCATTAAACAACATAACAAGTAAATAAAAAGCATCTACACGAACCTGTAAAGCTCCAAAACCAAATCCCGCGGATAACGATAGAAAAATTAAAGCGATCCAAACGAAGAGTCTGGATTGGTGCTGAAAAGCATTTCTAACATAAAGAGGCAGGGGGATGAGAGCACCAAGCAGCCCAAGTATGTACCTGCCTTCCCCATCGAATGATAGATAGCTTCCCCATAACTCAAAATATCCGATCGCTAATACGGCGATAGGAATCAGTAAACTGCCTAACGTTAAAAAAGCAAAAGCCGTCTGTTCAATTTTCAAATATTTTCTGCATAGAAAGCTTAACCCTAAAAAGAATAAGGAGACAAAGAAAATGGAAAAGACTTTTAAACCAGAGCCCATCTGTTCCCATTGGCTTGTGGCAACTACGAGCCCGCTGATCAGCAGCAGGATGACCCCTAAAATAAGAGACCACGTGATGTTACGCTCTCTCAGTTGTTCTTTGCTCAGCTTTTTCTTCGGTTTCTTCTCCGGTTTTTCCGGCTCTGCCGACGTATCCTTTTTAAAGATTCGATCCTCTTTTTCCACGAAATCACTGCCTGCCTCATACTCTGCGGCTGAAGCCTGAGCTTCCAAATAGTTATCGTGAGCGTTTATTATGTTTTTATATTCATTCTCCGTTATGTAATAGCCATCTCTAAGGTGACGTAATTCCTCATGAAACACATCTTTTTTCTCATGATTAGATTGACCACTCATATAGTACCCCCGCCCCTCATGACCTACTACCTACTTTAAATGTAACACTACATATAATTTAGTTTGAATTCAACCTATATTTTACCAATTACCGGCATAATGGAAGTCAGAAGATTATTTTGATAAAATTATAATTAAAACCAGAAGTCAGGGAGGAACTACACATGAAAATTACGTCGATAGAACCGACACCGAGTCCTCACTCTATGAAAATAAATGTGAACGAAGAACTCCCAAGTGGAGAAAGCAGAAATTATAAACAAGGAGACAAGCTGGACGAAGCACCTGAGTTTGTCACCGACCTTTTTAAAATAGAAGGGGTGAAAGGCCTTTACCATGTAGCCGATTTTATTGCTTTAGAACGGAAAGCTAAGGTACCATGGGAAGAGATCCTTCCTGCAGTACGTGAAGTGTTTGGATCAGAAGAAGCTGAGGCCCAACCCGGATCTGAAGGAAAATCCGAGGAAAACGAAGCATTTGGTGAAGTGAAAGTGTTTATTCAAATGTTCAAAAACATACCGATGCAGGTGAAGCTTGAAGAAGGTGAGGAAGAGAAGCGTGTCGGCTTGCCTGAACGTTTCACGGAAGCCGCTATGAAAGCTGCTCCTGCTTCCCCTAATATGATTATGGAACGAAAATGGGTGGAGCAGAGTCCGCGGTATGGAGATGTCAATGACATCGGTGAACAGGTAAAAGAAGAACTTTCCGCTAGTTATGAGCCTTCAAGATTAGATCAGCTTGTTGAACAAGCGTTTGATCAAGAGAATAAAGCACAGGAAGAACCCAGCGCTCCCAAGGTTTCTCTAGAAACCTTGGATGATCCGGATTGGAAAGTGAGATATGCTGCGCTTGATCGTATGGACCCAACCCCTGAGGATTTACCGGTCCTTGATAAAGCGCTAAGTGACGATAAAGCATCGATCCGCCGATTAGCTACGGCGTACCTGGGCATGATTGAAGAGCCGGAGGTTTTGCCATACTTGTACAAAGCCCTCGATGATAAAACGGTCACTGTCCGCAGAACAGCGGGTGATTGTTTGTCCGATCTTGGATTCAAAGAGGCGATGCCTCACGTAATTGAGACGTTAAAAGATCCGAACCGTCTCGTTCGCTGGAGAGCAGCTATGTTTCTTTATGAACTAGGAGATGAAACAGCACTCTCCGCTTTAAAAGAGGCCAGCAATGATCCCGAATTTGAAGTACGCCTGCAAATCAATATGGCAATTGAACGAATTGAAGGCGGCGAAGAAGCGAAAGGTTCCGTCTGGCATCAGATGACCCAGGCAGCCAAACAAAAATAACAGGAGGTTTTATCCATGAACCCATATGAAGCCTATATGAAAGAAGTTTCACAGCCCATGCGTGAAGAATTGACAAAGGCAGGATTCAACGAATTGACGACACCAGAGGAAGTCGATGAATTTATCGGCTCAACAGAAGGTACGGCTTTAGTCGTAGTGAACTCTGTGTGCGGATGTGCAGCAGGTTTAGCCCGTCCTTCCGCAAGAGAATCACTGGCTTTCGAGAAAAAACCTGATCAGCTCGTTACCGTATTCGCCGGCCAGGATCGTGAAGCGACAAGCCGCATGAGAGATTATTTTGAAGGCTATGAACCTTCTTCTCCATCTATGGCTTTACTAAAGAATGGGCAAGTTGTCCATTTCATACCTCGTGAAGAAATTGAAGATCATGACGTAGAAGAAATCGTAGAAAACTTGACCAATGCTTATCAGCAATACTGCTGATTCACTCACTAATCCGTTCTCTTAATTAAAGAGAGCGGATTTTTTAGTGCCCAAGCACTCTATTTCCCTGCTTACTTTTTTAGAGCCACCCCTTCACCCTTTTTACCAAAAGTGAAATCGAAAGTACTTCCCCGGCGGAAGAAGTCTTGCGGTACTCTCACCCAATTTCTCCTTATTTAAATTTGATTTTTAATCTTGAATTCATTGGAACCATTACTTTTTAATCATTTTTTAAAAATTCAGAACTTTACCCTTTATATGATTGCGCTTACATTTATTTGATGTATACTTGTAATCGAAACGTTTCACTAATTCAAAAGCTATATTAAATCTATGTGTTGATTTTTCAAAATCCTATTCTGAAATACCGTCTTCATTGCTGGCGCTAAGAGTGGATGGGTGCTTCTCTCTACCCAATTAGACATAGTGAGTTGTTCATCTTCGCCCTTTCCTTCTCTTAAATTAGGGGGATGAAAAATCAACAACAGCATTTAACTTAGCTCATTTAAAAAAGGAGTGTTATTTTGAAGAAAGCTTTTTACTTTATACTTGTCTTTGCTTTTCTGCTCAGCTCTGCATTTCCATCCACTTCCCTGGCCCACCCTTCTGATAAAGGCAAAAAGGTGGCACTTTCCAAACAGTTAGAAGCCATCTCCAAGAAAACCTATACTTATTTTGAAGATTTCACCGATCAAGATACAGGATTGACATATGATGCGGTAAGAACAGATGGTGGAGATATTGACCCGCAGAAACATACGTCCCCGACTAATATTGGGATGTACTTCATGAGTACAATCGCAGCTGAAGAATCAGGTACCCTTTCTGAAGATGAGGCGATATCTAAAATACAAACAACCTTACATACATTAGAAGATATGGAAAAATGGAATGGCCTTTACTATAACTGGTATTACACAGATGACGGCTCTCTTATGACTGATTGGGGCCAATTCATATCCACAGTCGATAACGGATGGTTATCCGCCGGCCTTATAGTTGCTGGACAAGCGTACCCGCAACTTAACGAGCAAACGAGTGAACTGGTCGATGCTATGGACTACTCTACCCTGTACGATCCAGAAGTCGGACAGATGTACGGAGGATATGATGTCGAAGTGGAGAGTGTGACCGACCACCACTACGGTGCTCTTTACACGGAACCACGTGTCGCGAGCTACTTGTCCATCGGTAAAGGTGATGTTCCGAAAACTCACTGGTGGGAAATGGAACGTACTATGCCGCCTGAATGGGACTGGCAATCTCAAATACCTGAGGGCTACACAGAAACTTATGATGGCATCGAAGTGTTTGAAGGTCATTATACGTACAATGACCAGAAATTCGTTCCAAGCTGGGGCGGCAGTATGTTTGAAGCCCTCATGCCCCAGCTCGTTATGAAAGAAAAAGAACTCGGGCAAGATGCGCTTGGTTTAAACAACCAGCGCCATGTTGATATACAAATTGAATATGCAGAAGAACAGGGGTACGAGGCGTGGGGGATGTCTCCAGCTGCTACACCGGATGACTACAAAGAATTTGGTGCAACTCCACTTGGACATGAAGGTTACGAGTCAGACGGGACCGTGACCCCGCACGCTACTTTCTTAGCATTGGAATATGCACCGATGGAAGTGTTTGAAAACATTCAAACATTAAAAAGCTATGATGCCTATGGAAAATACGGTTTTCTGGACTCTGTGAACGTGGAAACCGGTGAGGTGACAGAAGCCTATCTCGCTTTGGATCAAGGGATGTCTATAGTAGCCATTGCGAACTATCTCCATGATGGAGTGATCAGAGATTATTTCCACCAGGATAAAATTGGAGAAATCCCTGAAGATTTATTAGAACGCGAAGAATTTTCCATCAAATAAGGTTTAGCTTGCAGAGAACTTCACTTCTCTGCAGGCTTTTTTTACTAACGTTACTTTAGTCCTATTTTATTTCTAATCCACTGGATTATAATAATAACATTCTATAGGACAGCCGGTGATGTTGTTGAAGAAACGTTTCGTCCATTTGAGTCCACCTCAATCTTTAATTCTCGTGTTTGCTGTAGCTATCTTTTTTGGAACGCTCTTTTTATTACTGCCAGTGGCAACCGAAGAAGATATCTCTTTTATCGATGCATTATTCACGGCTACATCCGCCATGACTGTAACAGGACTGGTAGTGGTAGATACCGGATCCGTTTACACCACCTTTGGAGAAAGTATCATCATGGTATTGATTCAAGTGGGCGGCTTAGGGATTATGACTTTTGCCGTTCTCATTTATATGGTATTAGGTAAGAAGATTGGTATTAAAGAGCGGTTACTTATTAAACAAGCTATGAATCAGACCTCGATCGGCGGGTTGATTTTCTTAATAAAAAGATTGCTGATTTTCTCTCTTTCTGTTGAACTCATTGCTATCGTTTTTCTTTCCCTCAGGTGGGTGCCGGAAATGGGTTGGAGGGATGGCATCTACACCAGTGTCTTTCATGCTGTCTCTGCTTTCAACAATGCGGGATTCTCTATATGGTCTGACAGCTTATCTGGTTACGTAACTGACCCTGTAGTAAATATTGTCATTTCTTTTTTGTTTATCATCGGAGGAATTGGTTTCACTGTAGTATTCGACCTTTGGAATAAAAAACAATTCCAACACCTTTCGTTGCACACTAAGATCATGCTTGTCGGCACATTTTCTATAAATGTGTTCAGCTTGATTATAATTTTCGTACTTGAATACAATAATCCTGACACGCTGGCTGACATGTCTTCAAGTGGAAAATGGCTGGCATCCTATTTCCAGGCCGTAACTCCCCGTACCGCTGGTTTCAACTCGATCGATATCGGCCAAATGGAGGAGTCTTCCCTCTTTTATATCATCACGCTCATGTTCATAGGAGGAGGGAGTGCTTCGACCGCAGGAGGAGTAAAACTGTCCACTGCCCTTATTATCCTGTTAGCGACGTTCGCCGTCTTTAAGGAAAAAGACAATGTCGTGCTTTACCATAGGAGCATCAGGCCTTTCCTCGTCATGCGCGCACTAGCTCTTACGATCGGAAGTATAGGCGTTATTATCGTATCCGTTTTTGTACTGAATCTGACCGAAGATGCTTCTTTTCTAACTATTCTTTTTGAGTGTGTATCCGCATTCGGGACGGTAGGGTTATCGATGGGGTTGACGGGAGACTTAACGTTAATTGGGAAAGTTGTGCTCATTATGACGATGCTTATCGGAAAATTAGGGCCGCTCACTTTTGCTTTTGCTTTCGCGAAAAGTACGCCGGATCCTGTTAAATACCCGCACGAAGATGTAATGACCGGATGACTTTCAGCCGTCAGTTGACCACTGGCGGTTTTTCTTTTTATATGGCTTTGTTAAAGTTCCGTGTTGATATTCTTATAAGCTCCCTTTAGTGGAAGACTCAGTTTCGAGATATCAGGGCTGTTTCCGTTATGTTTGATAGTGTGTAGAGCTCCGGGAAATCACTCGCTTTCCGTGGGAGCGCGGTGAGCCTCCTCGAGCTGACGCTCTGTGGGGTCTCACCAAGCACTCTTTTCCCACAGGAGTCTCGCAATTTCCCGGAGCTCTTTGCGATGATTAAGTGTAACGAAAACTTCCGTTGCAGCATGTCAGCTCATGAGGTTATAAGGCACATTAAGAAAAAAGCAATCGCGTTTTTTATGTTGCTGATTCTCGTAACAAGTGTCCCGCTGAAAGGTCTTCTATAGAACGCAACATTTCCATGTGTCAGAATATGGGGCAGTCGCTCCTTCTGGAAAAGGGGTTCGTTCATTCCATTTTGACTGGGGTGGTTGGGAAGCTGCGAGACTCCCTTGGTAAAAGCGGAAGCGCTTTGGTCAACGGCGTATGGACTGGACTGAGCTGTCGGAGATATAGGAAACACGAAGAACGGCGTGATTAGATGTTGACTTATCGTACAGAAATAATGGAAGTATCGTTAACCCGCTAAGCGTCGAAGCTCGAACACGCGGGTGAGATGAGATCGGGGCAGTCGCTTCATAATGAAAGGGTGGGTAGGGAACGTTGGTACCAGAGAGTTTTTGCTTCTCATGTCTTAGTTCCGTCAAGAATATACGTTAGGTGGTTTTAGGAATGGGCGAGACTCCTGTGGGAAGAGAGTGATTGGTGAGATCCCGGAAGGCGGCAGCCTGAGGAAGCTCACCGCACTCCCACGGAAAGCGAGTCCATTCCTAAAACCACCTTCCACTCATCATGATGACGGAACAGCAAAGATCCCACAGTGCTGCAACCCCGAGGAACCTCGCCACTTCCCCCACAGGAAAGCGAGTAGCTTCACAACAACCCCTGACTCTCAATACGGCAACGAACCCAGACTATCTTGAAAACGAGTCTTCCACTATCCTGCCATATTGTTGAATAACTCACTTATCAATTCAACATCCACCTTTAACATAGCCATTTATATAAATTCAACTTATCATTTGTGATCATTATTCGGTATTCTTCTTATCACACCACCTCACGTATAATAAAAGTACCTCATCAAAATGAAAGCAGGTGCGTATAATGTCTGACTCTATTAAACGTAAGGTTCAGGAAACCTTCTCAAAAAATAAAGAGTCTTATTTTACGAGCGCTACACATAATAACCAAACTGATCTGGATTTGATTACTGAGTGGCTGAAACCGAAATCCGAATGGAATGTCCTTGATATCGCTACCGGGGGCGGGCACGTTGCCAGGCAGCTCAGTCCTGCTGTGCAAACCGTCTTCGCTACAGACCTTACAAAAGAAATGCTTGCAAACACAGCCAGTCACTTAAAGGGATTTCCAAATATTCATTATGTCGCAGCGGACGCAGAAGAATTGCCTTTTATTGAAGAAACTTTCGATGCCGTAACATGTCGCATCGCCCCTCACCACTTCCCCGAACCTGCTCTATTTATTAAGGAAGTCTAAAGAGTTCTAAAGACGGGCGGCCAGTTCTTAATGATTGATAATGTAGCTGCGGAAGATAGAGAACTTGACCGCTTTTACAATACATTTGAAAAAATGCGTGACCCAAGTCACTGTCGAGCTTTACAAATCTCTGAATGGAAGACGTTATTGAACAAGCATAAACTTTCCTTAATCAATGATCTTTCAAGGAAGAAAAAGCTGCCTTTTCCTGAGTGGGCCCGCCGCACCACGGACGAGAAAGGCGTACGGGCTGTACAAGATTATTTTCTGAAAGCCTCTGAATCCCATAGAGAACATTTTAATATACAAAGAGATGGAGATCAGATTACTGAATTCACCATTGATGAATGGATGGTTCTTTGCCAAAAATAATCATCACCTGCAGCTTCGTAGACTGCAGGTTTTTTTATGTTTATTTTCATTTCATTTAGGACAGGATGATTCTAGATATATTTGTGAAACAGAAACTATGAGGTGACGTAATGGATATTGTAGTCATGTCTCGAGTCTTGTTCGGGTCGTCAATGGGTTTTCACATCATCTATGCAACAATTGGTGTCGGCCTCCCCATTATGATCATACTCGCTGAGATCATGTATTGGATCAAGAAGGATAAAGATTATGCTTTAATGGCCAGACGATGGACGAAAGGTTTTGCCATACTGTTAGCTGTGTCGATTGCATCAGGTACCATTGTAGCCGTGCTGCTATCCTTGCTTTTTCCGAATTTCATGGAAATTGTCGGGCAGGTCATATCCCTTCCCTTTCAGTTAGAAATATTCGCTTTCTTGATTGAAGCCGTTTTTATGTCGATTTATTTGTATGCTGCTGATCGTCTCCCTCAAGGTCTTCGTGTATTAAGTATCTTCTTTGTTGCGATGGGGGCAACCGCTTCTGCGATCTTAATTACCGATGTCCATGCCTGGATGAACACCCCGGCTGGCTTTGAAATGACTGAATCGGGAGCCATTATAAATGTGAATGTAATGGAAGCTTTTTTCAACCCAAGCTTCGTCGTGACAGCTATACACGTCACACTGTCAGCTTACATGACCGTGGCGTTTCTTGTGGCTTCTATTGCAGCCATACGATTAATGAAACGTCATATATCAAATGAAGAACGGGCCTACCATAAGAAAGCTCTTATGATTTCCTTATATTTAGGAGCCGCCATGTCATTAGGCACAGCGATCAACGGACACGAAACCGCACAAATGCTGCACGAACAAAACCCTAGAAAGTTAGCAGCCGCGGAAGGATTGTTTGAAACGACGACATACGCACCACTATCTGTCGGAGGTTACACCTCTTTGGAAGATGGAAGAGTGAAATATGCCATTGAAATACCGTACGCTCTAAGTTTTCTTGCAGGAGACAGATTCGATACGGAAGTAATCGGTTTGAATGAATTCCCTGAAGAACTATGGCCGCCGCTATATGTCCACATTTTGTTCAATGTGATGGTCGGCATAGGTACATTATTAATCGCCCTATCTTTTCTAGCTCTTTTTTGGAAGGTTGTATTAAAAAAAGATTTTCCTGGCTGGATGCTTGGCCTTCTCGTTGTGGGCGGGCCGTTATCCGTCATTGCCATAGAAGCTGGGTGGTGCTTCAGCTGCATTGGGCGTCAGCCTTGGACGATTACGGACGTCCTGCCTACAGCCGATGCTGCTACTAAATCAAGCAGTGTCAGCATATTGCTTTTCACTTTTTTGACTTTATATGTCGTTTTATTATTCGTCACCGGGTTTGTAATGAGGTACTACTTCAAAAGAAACCCTGTCGAGAAGGACCTGGCTGCACAATGACATCTGCCCAATACTTATCACTCTCACCTATAAGTAAGATGCAGTTTCAGGGATAACAATCTCATCAGAAAGGAGGAGGCTGAATTTGGAAGCATCTACGCTCGCTATTACAATTTTATGGAGCCTTTTATTCATTTATGCCATGCTTGGCTCTTTAGATTTCGGCGCAGGATTCTGGGGGATGATCTACGGAAAAGATGACCGTACCAACGCAGGACAGATTGCGAACCGTTTCCTATCACCTACGTGGGAAGTGACAAACGTGTTTTTTGTTATTTTCGTCGTAGCACTTGTCAGTTTTTTCCCATTCGCTACGACGATGCTAAGCAGTTTGCTGCTCGTTCCTGTAGGGCTGGGTCTGTTGCTATTGACCATTCGTACGACGTTTATGGTCTTCGCCAATCACGCCAATAGATATCAAAATATCCTAAGAATAACTTCAGGTATCACAGGCCTGATCATTCCCGCTCTTTTAGTCAGTATGCTTCCCATTACGCTCGGGGGGTTTGTCGAATTCGTCGATGATTACCCTCAGCTGCTTTACGGAAAATTGCTGGCGCACCCTACCTTGTACATGCACATCGCGTTCGGATTGACTACAGAACTGTTCATCTCCGCTGTCTTTCTTATGGATTATTCTAAGGAAGCAGAGGATTGGTCTGCTTATCATACGTACCGCAAGCATGCTTTATGGCTGGGTCCCATTTCAATAGCTATTGCGATGCTGACAATTGGAACGATGCCTGAAGAAGCTTCCTGGATCGTAGACAATATAGAAGCCAATCCTGTCTGGTTCGGTTTGTCTGTTGCATTCTTCATTCTGGGCTACGCTTCGCTGTATATTAAATCAAAGCATGGCCGTAAGGGACTTGCCCGTCTTGCCATGACTTTCATCATTATTCAATATGGAATCGCCATATATGCTTACGGGTTGGCTCATCTCCCTTATTTGATCTATCCTGATTTAACAATAGCAGACAGTTTTACAGACCCATCGATTTTTTATAAATTGTTGGTCGTATATGCGGCTGGTTTTGCAATCCTGGTGCCTGCCTTCATTTTGTTCTGGAGGTTATTTTTAAAAGACCAAAGGTACTTAAAACAACAATAGGAAAGGATGAGGCGAAAAAGCCTTATCCTTTTTTTACTATCTACTTTAAGCTTGTTCTGTGTCCAAGCGGACATCAGCAAGTTTACGTGTCTCCAGATTCAGGGTACATAAAACTACTACATTTCGAAGGAGAACTTTTATGACTAAGCTAAGTACACAATATCTTGAAGAAGCTATAGAGGATAGCAGACCATTTGCTGCAAACGGATCAGTCAACGCGGCCTTGCCCACATTTGATGATACGATGAAAGAATTGCTTGGGGTCACGATTATTACCCCTGATTTCAAAATATACCGCGCGGGTGATTACAATCAATATGTACCTATGCAAAGCACGTCGAAAATCATCGGGCTCATGCTGGCTCTCGAGGACTTTGGAAAAGAACGAGTGTTTCAAACGGTTGGGATGGAACCTATGGGGGATTTTTTCAACTCGATTTCCACTTTGGAAGCTCCAGGTTCCGATAAGCCGTTCAATCCGATGATCAATGCAGGTGCCATTTCCATTGCTTCGCTCATTAAAGGTCAAAACGTTGAAAATAGATTTGATCGGTATTTAACGTTTTTAAGAGATATCACAGAAAATGACGAGCTTCAAATGGACGAAACGGTGTACAAGTCGGAAATCGCTAATGGAGCGAGAAACCGGTCATTAGCTTACTTTATGCAAAGCACCGGCACCATCGTAACCGATGTGGAAGAAGCTCTCGACCTTTATTTCCGTATGAATTCCGTCATGATGTGTGCAGAAGATCTAGCCAGAGTCGGTTTGTTTTTAGCGCGCGGCGGGATCGACCCAGATGGCAACACCCTTATTCCAGCGCATCACCTTCGCACAGTGAAAGCGATCATGCTGACGTCCGGAATGTATAATGCTTCAGGACATTACGCTGTTGAAGTTGGCTTTCCATGTAAAAGTGGAGTGTCCGGCACAATCATAGGCTCTGTCCCTGGTGTGATGGGCATAGGCGTTGTAGCTCCAGCGATTGATGATAAAGGAAATAGTACGGCTGGCGGAGCATTAATCAAGAAGCTTTCGAAGGACTTGAACTTAAATATGTTTGGCATAGAAAACACGAGGTAAAAGGAGGGCAGACGAATGGCTTTTGATTACTCGATGGACTTTAAAAACATTGATTTCAGAAAAAACCCTGAGAAATACCGTGTCGGCCGCGGCGAACAAGGGGTACTTATGGTGGAACCGTATAAAAGTGAAATCCTGGAACATTGGAGATTCAAAACCCCAAAGATCGCTGAACAATCTTCACAAAAAATTTATGACATGTTTCTTGAATATAAAAAAGCTGATGATTTTGTTGGAATGGATATGGCCAGGAAATTTCTTCAGATGGGGTATACCCGCTCTCGCCGTTATGCCAATTATAAAGGTGGGAAAAAATATAATAAGCACGGCGAGGTTAACGAAAGGGACATCGATGAAGAAAAAGCCGAATCCGCTAAAATTTTCGAAGAGAAATGGATAAAGGCTCGAGAAGATGAAGAGTACCTCAATAGAAAAAAGGAACATCAAAAAAATTATAGATAACAAAAAAACCGCCTGCCTGGGCGGTTTTTAATTTTACTTTACGAATGTTTATAGATCACGGTACTATACACCTGTGATTTAGCTTTAGGATCGATATGTTTTTTTGCCCCGTTGACTGCCGTCATAGCCTCAGAAAAGCCCGAGCCGATAAGCATCGTTTTGTGAGGATAAACGACAGCGTCACCAGCGGCATATATCCCCTTAATATTTGTACTCATATCACTCTCTACAGGGATACGTCCTTTATCTGTAGAAAGCCCCCATTGGTCATATAAACTCTTATCAATTTTCAACCCTTCATATACGAGAATATCATCCACTTCAATTTCTTGACCGTCGTTCAAAATCAAGCCCTTTAATTCAGTTGAGGACCCTGTGAGTTCTGTTACTTTCGAGTTTCTGTGGATATATACCGAGGATTGTTCCAGCTTCTCAACATCCTGTTCATAAACTGATTTGAAATCACTGCCATGATTAATGATGTGAACTTCTGAAGCCACTTTCTCTAGAGCTAACGCCCAATCAATTCCTACCCTGCTGTCGGATACGACGGCTGTTTTTTTCCCAGCGTACTGATTCAATTGCTGAATCGTATAATGAATATGCTTGCCTTCATAGGCATCACTGCCTTTCACTTGCAAAGGCTGCATATCAAAGGAACCTAAACCTGAAGCCACTATAATTGATTTCGAATAATGTTTTTCACCGTTCGTGGAGGTTAGGGCAAAGGTCTCGTCCTCAAGCTTCTCAATCGATTCAATCTTCTCCCCTGTTACAATAGCAGGCTGCACACTCAGCGCTTGTTCCTCTACATTCCCCACCAAATCTTCTCCTGTCACACCAGGAAAGCCACCTACGTCATAAAGCTTTTTTTCTGGATAAAAGAAAGAAACTTTACCGCCTAGGTGCGGCTGGTACTCAATCACTTTTGTTTTCATATCACGCATCCCACAATAAAATGCGGTATAAAGCCCTGTCGTTCCTCCGCCAATGACAATTACATCAAATGTTTCACTCATACAAACCTCTCCTTAAGCTGTTTTCATTAATAAATAGATGAAATAAGGTGTGCTAACTATGGTTACGACAACCCCCACCGGAATCTCTGCAGGTGCAATGATATTACTTCCAATAGTATCTGCTGCCAGTAAAATAGCAGCTCCAAGCAATGTGGATACAGGCAGCATCACCTGATGTTTAGGTCCGACAATACGGCGCGCAATATGAGGAGCGACCAGCCCGAGAAATGCGATCCCTCCTGCTGCTGCAACTGACAAGCCGGCAAGTCCGACAGCAATCACTAGTAAAATCAATCTTTCTTTTTCTACAGGAGCTCCGAGCCCCATGGCTAAGTCATCACCCAAATTCAAAACATTAAGAGCCGAGGATTTAAATAAAGCGTAAATGATCAATAAAATGATGCCCGGTACTACAGCAGAAACGAAGTGCCAGTTGGTGCTCCATATATCTCCAGAAAGCCACACCATAGCCTGCATGAAATCTTGAGGATTCATTTGTACTTGGAATAAAATCAACCCAGCTCCAAACCCTGCATTAACGCCAATACCAACCAAAATAAGCCGTATCGGCTCCACACCTTTTTTCCAAGCCAGCGCATAGATGATAGCAGCCGCTATAAATGCCCCTAATAACGCAGATACTGGCAGGAGATAAATCCCCCATCCGCTCAAAGAACTCATCGATGATTGAAAAAAGAAAATATACAGCACGACGACCAGTCCTGCTCCCGAGTTTATACCTAGAATACCTGGGTCAGCCAAACCATTTTTTGTGACACCTTGTAAAATAGCTCCCGAAAGACTGAGCGCCATCCCAACGAATATGGCAATTACAATCCCAGGCAGTCTAAAATTGAACAAAACCAGTTCTTCTCTAGCACTGCCTTCGCCAATAAATGTTTGAAAAACGTCACCTGGGCTGATTTGGACGGGACCCATATTCAAGCTAATCAATAAAATCCCTATAATAAGTAACAGCAAACCTGTCATCCAGGCTGTAAAACGATAACGATCTTGCCCCATCACATATTCCCCCTATTCCCACGCGCTAAATAAAGGAAGAAAGGTACTCCAATAAATGCTGTAATTGCACCCACCGGTGTTTCGTATGGAGCGTTAACGAGACGAGCACCAGTATCAGCCGCTACTAGGAGCCACCCTCCCAGAACTGCAGAGACCGGGATAATCAGGCGATAATCCGCCCCTACCAAAAAACGTGAAATATGAGGAATGACGAGCCCGATAAACCCCACAGTTCCCGCAACCGACACTGCGGCTCCAGATAATAAAAAGACAACAACGACACCAAGAGATTTAACGAGAATCGTATTCTGTCCTAACCCCTTGGAAACATCTTCTCCGAGACTGAGTACGGTCATCGCCTTGGAAATAGCGACGGCGATCACCAAACCAATACCGCCCGCCACGAGAAGAATCTGAACCGAAGTCCAGCCTGTATTTGCTAATCCGCCAGCATACCAGAAGCTCATCTGCTTAGCCACTTGGAAATGCAAAGAGATTGCCGTCGACAAAGAACTGAGCATTCCACCAATAGCCACCCCCGCTAAAGCAAGTTTGACAGGCGTAAGTCCTCCACTTGAAAAAGAACCGACCGCAAAAACTAATAGAACAGCCAGCCCAGCTCCTATAAATGAGGCAAACGTCAGCCCTATATTGGATAAAGACGGGAAAAATACCAGAGACACAATCAAAGCAAAAGCCGCCCCATGGGTTACCCCCATGACTGAAGGTGAAGCTAAAGGATTTCTCGTTAACCCTTGCATGACTGCCCCGGAAACAGCAAGAAAGCTTCCTACTAAAGCAGCCCCCACCGCTCGGGGCAGACGTAATTCCTGAATCACTTGATGATTCGTTTGTGCTGGGTCGAAGGCAACAACCGCCTGCCACACCGTAGACAATTCAATATCTGAAACACCGAAAGCCACTGACGCTCCCAGCGAGAAAACTAGGCCTATACAAGAAATAATAAATATAAAAGTAGCTCTCCCTATTCGCTTAGGCAGCTGTTCTGTTTTTAATTCATCTGACTGAGCCACTTTTATTCAACCCTCTCTGAAAGCTTATCAACCATTGTATACATTATATATTGAGAATCATTATCATTAATCAAGTATATGGCAGATGCTTGAATTGTTCAAGCAAACGGGGTAGATATATTATTATATAATATATCGTGGAAGACTTGATTTTGAGATTACTGGGTTCGTTGCCTTATTAACAGTCAGGGGCGGTTGGGAAGCTACTCGCTTTCCTGTGGGGGACCTGGCGAGCTTCCTCGGGCTTGCAGCCCTGTGGGATCTCGCCTACATCCTTCTCCCACGGGAGTCTTGCAGCCTCTCCACCACACCAATCGATATAAGATGAACGCCCCCCCTTATACCGTTCATTATCTTTATTTCCGCCAGCTCAGTCCAGTTCATACGCCGCTAAACGAAGCGCTTCCGCTTTCAAAGGTAGGAGTCTCGCACATTCCTAAAACCACCTAACTTATATTACGGGACGGGGCGGGACGGAACTAAGAAATGAGAAGCAGAAACTCTCTTGTACCAACGTTTGCAGAATAATTAAACCGGTTGTTTTAGAAAAACTAACTATCCAATAGGCTTTTCATTTCCGTGAAAATAAGCTAGAAATGAACCCGTTTTGCAAGAAGGAGCGTCTTCTTTATCCCTGTCCAGTGAGAATATTGCGCTCCACATCAAGGTGTTGGGCCGCATGGTTATAACAATCAGCATCCGACATCCGAAATATACCATCTAATTATGGCAAAGAGCTCCGGGAAATCGCGAGACTCCTGTGGGAAAAGAGTGCTTGGTGAGACCCCGGAGAGCGTTAGCTCGAGGAGGCTCACTGCGCTCCCACGGAAAGCGAGTGATTTCCCGGAGCTCTATACGCTGTCAATCATAACGGAAACAGGCAGAATGTCTCGAAACTATGAACATCACAAGGAAATTTAACAGTGTAATTTATAAGTAAATCTTGACTCTTTCAGTGAAAATGATTATCATTATCGTCAGAAGGTCCTACTACGAATTAAACAGGAGGAGCGTCACGATGAAAAAAAGTATTTTATCCATAATCAGTGTTTTGTTTATCCTTGCACTGTTCGCTTGCAGCAGTAACGAGGAAGAGGCAGAGGAATCCAATGAATCAGAGGATACCAACGCTTCGGAAGAAAACACGGAAGAAGAACGTACCCTGGAACATGCATCTGGAGAAGTAACAATTCCAGCCAACCCTGAACGCATCCTTGCCCCTTACTTAGAAGATTCTTTAGTAGCTCTAGGGGAAGAGCCTGTTGCTCAATGGGCTATCGGCGAAAGTAAACTCGACTACTTGCAGGACGATTTAGAAGACGTCCCTACTATTGAGTGGGACTTGCCTTTAGAAGAGACTCTTAACCAGGAACCTGATCTGATCATTTTCAACTCTCCTTCTTCTTTGCAAAATGGAACGTATGAAGAATATGAACAGATTGCACCTACCTATGTATATGAAGACGAAGTCAACTCTAACTGGCGTGATCAGCTCACTCAAATGGGTGAAATCTTAAATAAGCAGGACGAAGCGGAAGAGGTTTTATCAAGCTTTGATGATAAAGTGGAAGAAGTAAAAGCGAATACGGCGGAAGCGATCGGTGATGAGTCCGTTGCTTTTGTCTGGACACTCGGAGAAGAATTCTATTTATTTGAATCAACTCGCTATGGAGCAGAAGTGCTATATGATGAGGTAGGGTTGACGCAGCCTGAGCTCGTCGAAGGATTGGAACAGGAAGAACAATGGAACCCTATCTCTCTAGAGAAACTCGGGGAGCTTGATGCAGAACACGTATTTCTCATAGGGGAAGAAACAGAAGCTGGTTTTGAAATCCTTGATGACAGTTCAGTCTGGCAGAGTATTCCTGCCGTTGAAAATGATCAAGTATATGAGATGAATCAGCCCAGCCACTGGACAATCGATGGCGCTATCGCCCATGAAATGACATTAGATGCAGTAAATGAAGCTTTAACAGAATAAAGAAATGTTAAGAATACGTAAACTTTCTATAAGTTTACGTATTTTTTATTGTACTTTAATAAACATTATCGTATCATGATATCGGATTTCGAAATAAGGAGGCAGATGTGATGCTCAGGGACTTTTTTCTCGGCTCGATTAAAATCCATATATTGTACCATGCAAACGAGGAACCTATTTACGGAGCTTTTCTTATAGAAGAACTGGCTTCCCACGGGTATGATATCAGTCCGGGTACACTATACCCTGCCTTAAAGTCACTTCACGATAACAAACTGCTTGATAAGTATGAACAAAACGTCAACGGTAAGATTCGCAAGTATTACACCATTACAGAGAAAGGCAGACGTGTACTTGAAGAAGGAAAACAACAAGTTCGCGAGCTTGCTGAAGAAGTATTAGATGACGACTGGAAGAGGAGGAATGAATGTTGAAGAAACATAAAGGATCATTAAAAGAGATCTTATTTGCATCTACTAAACTGGGACTCACTTCGTTTGGCGGGCCTGTCGCTCACCTTGCGTACTTTAAGGACGAATATGTCGATCGTAAAAAATGGCTGGATGATAAGACTTACGCTGACATCATAGCTTTATGTCAGTTCCTGCCTGGCCCTGCCAGCAGTCAGGTGGGCATCGCCATCGGCATGCTGCGGGGAGGACTTTTAGGCGGGATCGTTTCTTTTCTTGGATTTACGGTCCCCTCCATTCTTGTACTGGTTTTCTTTGCACTTCTGTACCAGTCCTACGACCTTGGCGACGCGGGCTTCATTCAGAGCCTTAAAGTCGTTGCGGCAGCTGTAGTATTGCATGCATTAATCGGTTTAGGTAAAAAATTAACTCCTGATACGAGCAGAATAGCTATAGCTATTGCTGCTGCCTCTATCATGCTGCTTTTCCCTTCGGCCTGGATGCAAATCGCCATTATATTAGGAGCAGGAATAATAGGCTTGAAATTGTTTGCCCGAATAGCGAACACGAAAGCAGAACCTTTTCCTGTCACGTTTTCCAAAAAAGCTGGAGCGATTTCGCTTACTATTCTTGCAGGACTTTTAGCTATCCTGCCTATCTTGTCGCGCGCTACCGACAATATGCTGCTCCAACTTTTTGATACGTTCTTTCGGGTTGGATCACTTGTATTTGGCGGAGGACACGTAGTTCTGCCGATGATTGAACGCGAAGTAGTGCCTACTGGATGGATCAATTCAGGAGATTTCCTTGCGGGGTATGGCATGGCTCAAGCTGTACCAGGACCCTTGTTCACGTTCGCAAGTTATTTAGGAACAATGATCGAAGGAATATCAGGAGCTGTTGTAGCAACGATCGCTATCTTTCTTCCTTCATTTTTATTTTTGATTGCTGCCCTGCCTTTCTTGAATGAACTGAGAAAGCGTGCCAAATTCCAAGGTTTACTCATGGGTGTGAATGCAAGTGTGGTGGGAATTCTTTTGGCTGCTTTTTATGATCCGGTTTTCACAAGTGCCATCACTTCAAATTCTGATTTTGCGCTGGCCGCTGTTTTGTTTGTAAGTCTTCACTTCTTTAAAGTTCCTGCCTGGGCTGTAGTATTATTAGGAATAGGTGCAGGGTTTGTCATTAATTTGATATAATTGTAATAGATTGTGAGTATAGAAGATCAAATGAATTCTTTCTATACTCACATTTTGTTTATTCTTGCCGATACAATAGATACATACTTCACTTAAAAAGTGAAAGGGGTTCGTTATTTTTCAAGCATTATGGTTATGGAGGAATAAATATGTCCAATGAACAGACGAGATACTCCCGACTAGCTCAAATCACAAAATTAATCAATACGAACTTAGAATTAAGAGAAGTTTTGGAGCATGTAGTCACAGCCATATCGGAAGAAATCGTCCGCTGTGATTCAGTCGGCATATACCTGCCTCAAGAAGATGGCACATACCGTGGATTTGTCGGTAAACCTGAGCTGATCAATGGCATGACATTAGATATGCACGTTGTCGATACAGCACATGACCATCTTGCAAAAGAAGTAATAGAAACAAAGCAAGCCATTTATATTCCGGACACATCAAAAGATTCCAGGCCAGATCCACGAGCTGTTAAAGGATTCGGAATCAAATCTCTGCTCGTTCTTCCTATGGATTACGAAGAGGAATTATTCGGTCTTGTATTCTTATTTGATTATGGCATTCCCATGAATCTGACAGATTCCGAGATTGAGTCTATTAAAGCTTACGTTAATATGGCTGCTGTAGCTGTGCGAAACTCTAATGACTTAACTAAAAAAGAATCGCTTATCGCAGATAAACAACTGTTATTGAACGTGACCCGGGATCTATCATTATGCTCTTCCCTTAAGGAAGTCATGGATAAGAGTTTTAAATATCTCGGCGAAGTCCTTAAAAACCCTAATATCGGAGCCCACCTCCTGGATCCTGTCGCCCATCGCCACATCAATCCTACAAGCCTGAGTAAGGATAGTGAATGGTCAGAAGAAGCATGGAAAAGAACTCACCGCCACCTTGCAGTCGATTTCAAGAAGGATTTAGTCTTTCAAGAAGTTCTTCGAACTAAAAAACCTATATTCATAGGTGACACCCTGAACGACCCACGTCCCAATCACGAAGCCTGCCGGCGATTCGGTATCAAAGGAATGTACATGATCCCTATGATTGCTGCCGGCAATGTTCTTGGCACAATCGCCATCGTGAATCTAAAAGAAAAAGGTCACGTTTATCCTAAATCCGCTATGCAATTGGCTGAATCCATTGTAGACGCGACCGCACCCGTCCTATCCTACCTTTTATATATTGAGAAGCAAGAACTGATTATCTCAGAAAGAACATCGGAATTAACAGAAAAGAATAGAGAACTTCAGCAGGTAATTAGTGAAGTGAAGCAGATCGGCAGAGAAAAGGAACTGATCCTTAATTCCGCAGGAGAAGGTATATTTGGCCTTGATTTGACGGGCAAGATCACTTTCTGTAACCCATCCGCAACTAAAAATCTGGGATACGAAGAAGAAAGTGAGCTGATTGGCCAGCCTTGCCATAATATATTGGAAGGATGTAGAGACGAGCAGACTGGTATGTTCTCTCCCAAACTTCAAAAGGAAGCTGATCAAGACAGAGCAGAGGAATATTTCTTTAAAAAAGATCGCAGCCGCTTCCCTGTGGAATTTGTCATCACTCCTCAAATTGAAAAAAATGAAACGGTCGGGTATGTGGTGACTTTCAAAGACATAACGAGCCGCAAGCAAATGGAAGAGAAAATTAAATATCATGCCTACTATGACAGTGTCACGAACCTGCCTAACCGTGTATTATTCCAGGACAGACTCCATCAGGCTTTGAATTACGCTGAATCGTCCGGCAGATCATTAGGTGTTCTATTTTTAGACGTAGACCGCTTTAAAAAAATCAACGATACATTCGGCCACACCTTCGGAGATCGTGTTTTAAAGAAAATAGCTGATCGGCTGCTCCACCGTCTTCCTAAAGAAGCTACGGTGTCCAGACAAGGAGGAGACGAGTTTATCATTCTCGTCCCTAACTTGGAAAATAAAACAGGGGTGAAGGACTACGCTCGTGAAGTGCTGTGTGTTTTCTCCGATCCTTTTCACATCAATGGACAAGAAGTTTCCGTGAAAACGAGTATCGGAATCAGCATGTTCCCCGAAAATGGAACCAGCTCTGAACAGCTGATCAAATATGCTGATGTCGCCATGTATAAGGCGAAGAAGCTGTCAGGAAATCAATTCCAACTGTATGATCCTAACCTAGAAGACCGCAGCTTGGGAAGTGTAGAGCTTGAAAATGACTTGTACAAAGCTTTACAAAATGATGAGCTGACCGTTGTTTATCAACCAAAGTATGATGCTATGAAAAGTCGAATGTTTGGTGTGGAAGCTCTCCTTCGCTGGCATCGCCCTCAGAAAGGAATAATGAAGCCAAAGGATTTCATCCCGCTGGCTGAGGAAACAGGATTAATTATTCCTATGGGAGAATGGATTTTAAAGAAAGCTTGTGAACAAGGGAAAGAATGGCATAATCAAGGGCTAGATCACCTTTCCGTTTCCGTGAACTTGTCACCTCAACAATTCAACCAGGAAGACTTAGTGGCCAATGTTAAAACAATACTAGAAGAAACCGACTTGCCAGCTCCTTGTCTAGAGCTTGAGCTGACCGAAAACTTAATTATCCACAACACAGAAAAGACTTTAAGAATCATCCACGACCTCAAGGACTTAGGTGTAAAAATATCCATCGATGATTTTGGAACAGGCTATTCATCCTTAGGATATTTGAAAGACTTCCCAGTCGATACGTTAAAAATCGATAAAACATTCATTGATGAACTTCCTGATAATCCAAATAACGCTGCAATAACCAACACGATCATCACACTCGGGAACAGTCTAAAGCTCAATGTGCTAGCCGAAGGTGTTGAAAAGAAAGAACAGCTCGATTATTTGACGGACAATGGGTGTTACCTTATACAAGGCTATTATTTTAGTCGCCCCTTAAAAGCCGAAGATGTTATTCATCAGATTTACATTCGATAACTATCCAATTTAAAGCGAGGAGATCCGTAATGAAATCAGCTAAAGCGGTAGTGGATTACTTGAAGAGTGGAGATGTTTCTTATATTTTCGGGATTCCTGCTGGTTCAGTCAACGCATTTTTTGATGAATTGTACGAAACCCCTGAAATTACACCGATCGTGACAAAACATGAAGGTGCAGCTTCTTATATGGCAGCAGCCTACGCCAAATATTCCAAAGAGCTAGCCGTATGCATCGGCAGCAGCGGTCCTGGTGGCACAAACCTGGTGACTGGTGCAGCTAATGCGATGC
Source organism: Halobacillus campisalis (assembly GCF_030345335.1). Lineage (GTDB taxonomy): Bacteria > Bacillota > Bacilli > Bacillales > Halobacillaceae > Halobacillus_A > Halobacillus_A campisalis. The sequence continues at coordinate 25,584 of NZ_JAPVRC010000009.1, read as the reverse complement.
GAGAGCATTTACCGATCCTTTTTATAACTGGATCTGTACCTGTAAGTACTGTGGGATTAAACGCTTCTCAAGAGCTTGATGCCCATCCGATCTTTGAACCGGTGACAAAGTATAGTAAACGAGTAGACAATGCCGACGAATTACTTGAAGAAGTCCATAAAGCTGTAGAAATCGCTTTATCCGGAGTCCCCGGCCCTGTCCATATCGCTATGCCGATTGACGTGCAGCTACAAACCATGGAGCCTGTTCCTTTGCCTCCATTTCCGAAAAGAACGCCGATTCTACCAGATCACAAAACTATAGAAAAAGCTGTCCAACAATTAGCTTCCAGTAGAAAAGGCTATATCTTTGCCGGCCAGGGCATTCGCAGTGCAGTGCCCCAGCTCATTGAATTAGCAGAAATACTGAATTGGCCGATCGTCACCTCACCTCAAGCAAAGGGACTTATTCCTGACGATCATCCTTTACGAAAAGGGATCTTCGGTTTTGCAGGTCATGAACAAGCTTCCGACCTTATCAATCAAGGCGATTTCGATACTGTGCTCATTGCAGGGTCCAGCCTTGGAGAAACAGCCACAAATAATTACAATCCAAATATCACAAAAGATAAAACGTTGATCCAAATAGATTTTGACCAAGAAGTATTCAATAGAAAATATCCCGTCGATCTACCTGTGCTCGGGGATATTGACATCGCTCTTTCGGCTATTAATGAAGAACTTCACCTTTTAGGATATGAGCGTACCACTCCTTCCCACGTCCGGAGGGATTTTGAGACGATAACAGACGAGTTCAGTACGAAGAATGCTCTGCTGAGATTGCAAGATTTACTGCCTGTAGATACGCGGTATACGATAGATATCGGAGAATTCATGGCATATGTCATCCACCACATGAACGTTTTGGAAAAGGATTGCTTTGATATCAATGTTCATTTTGGAGCTATGGGGAGCGGAATTGGCAGTGGAATCGGAGCCAAACTAGCAGACCCTGGGCGGCCGACTGTCAGTATAACCGGGGATGGATGCTTTTTCATGCATGGAATGGAACTACTCACAGCCAAGGAGTATAATATTCCTGTCTTATTTGTTGTGATGAACAACGCCCGATTAGGAATGGTGCATCATGGGCACTCTCTCCAGTATCAAAGAGCCCACGAACGCTTCGCACAAGAGCCTGTGGATATTTCTGCTTTAGCGCGCACTATGGGAATTCCGAGTATCCGCGTAGATAAGATGGAAGATTTGGAACAGGAATCTATCGAAAAGTTACTCTATCAAAATGGACCCGCCATATTGGAAATCGCACTAGTGGATGATCGTGTCCCGCCAATGGGGGACCGGGTGAAGTTTTTATCTTCGTTTGGCAAATAAGCCCGTGAATTCACTTCTCGTTTCATAGGTCCAAACTACCTTGTACTTTCTCCTCGTTCCAACTATGATAGAGGAGATTTATATAATAGGAGGAAGATCTTATTGAAAATAAAGTTTTTTATCGTTGTTAGTTTGTTACTGTCCACCTTTTTAGCGGGATGTGCTGAAGGTAAGGATGAGTCCGCGGCTGACCATGAGGGTCATACCTATGAAACTACTGAAAATGGAGATATACGTGAAGAAACTTCAAGTCTAGACGTCCAGCCAGCTTTCTTAGGAGAAAAACCCGAGGAAGTCCAGGACATTTACTTTGCTGCTTCTAAAAACAAAGATTTACTGGAACAAATGCCATGCTATTGCGGCTGTGGAGAAACGGCAGGACATCGTGATAATTATGATTGCTTCATTTCTGAAAATCATGAGGATGGATCGCTTGTATGGGATGATCATGGAACAAAATGCGGAGTATGTTTAGAGATTGCAGCTCAAGCTATCGTGGATCACCAGGACGGCAAATCTGTGGAAGACATTCGTGAAGATATAGATGAGAAGTATGAAAAAGGGTATGCAGACCCTACACCTACTCCAGAAGTATAATGGTAAGTGACCAACCCTCCAGTCTCAACTCGAGACTGGAGGGTTTTTTATGTTAAACGCAGCTGATTTTTTATAAAAGAGTTATCCAATGATATTCCAGTTATAAGGAAGACTCGACTATTAGACTTTCTACTGTTCCGTCATTGTGATGAGTAAAAGGTGGTTTTAGGAAGGGCTCGCTTTCCGTGGGAGTGCAGTGAGCTTCCTAAGGCTTCTCCTTCCGGGATCTCACCATTCATTCTCTTCCCGCAGGAGTCTCCCCCCTTCCTAAAACCACCTAACTATAATGTTGAGGGACGGAATTAGAAATGAAAGAATAAAGCTCTCATGTGACAAATTTTTTCTAGCATGGTTAAAATGGCTGTTTAGAAGAAAATAACCGAAGGACTAAACAGTGTTCCGAGCAGCAGGTACTGAACCTTTTCTAAAAAAGCTCAAAACCCTGTTGCGACTCTTTAGTAGCTTCGTACGCCCATGGAAAGCGAGTGATTTCCCGGTCTTTCAACCTCCATTCTTAGGAACGGAAACCGTCTCAAACCTGTTATTTAGGTAAGTTACTGTTAGGCAGGCGATAAAATTCACGAATAAAGCTGTAATTTCCAGCCATTCTTCCCACAGGCGACAGTTTATAAGGGTCGACTTTTTCCCCTGGAATGAGTAAGTCATCTTTAATATGATAACAAACGACTTTTCCTAAGATGAGGTCACTGGAACCCACTTCGATGATTTTATCCAACTTACACTCAAAACTTATGGGAGCGTTGGCAGCTCGAGGGGCAGTCACTTTCACACTTTCTTCACCCCTGGTCCCCGCTTTAAAAAATTCGTCTTCTTCCCGCCCGTAGGATTTGCTGCTTATATGCATTTGGTTAGCCAACGATTCTGAGACAATGTTGATGACAAAATCACCGGTATCACGAATGTTCACGAGTGTATCTTTTTCTCTTTCCACTCTGCCGATAGAAATACATAGTGTAATAGGATCCATAGAAGCGACAGTGAAAAAGCTGAAAGGGGCAAGATTGCGAATGCCATCCCTACTCACTGTAGAGACCCAGGCAATCGGCCTCGGCACTACAGCTCCTTTGACCAGTTTACTCATATCATGATCCTTGAACCATTCCTCTTCGATTATCATAGAAACTCTCCTTCTGCTCAACTCTATAGTGAAATCATACCCTAAAACCAGTTTTGTAGACACGATCCACCTCCATATTTGTTTAAATTATGAAAATTAGGGAATATTCTGCATAATTAACAAAGGAGAGGTGATTACACTTTGGAAGCACTTGAGAGTTTCATAGCGGATATATCTAATTTTTTGTGGACTTATCCCCTTGCTATCATTTTAATTTTGGGTGGTATTTTTCTAACAATCCGTATTAAATTTTTCCAATTTCGCTTTTTTGGGCATGTGCTGCACCAAACCGTAGGTCAAATCTTTAAAAAGACAGAAAAAACCGGTACGATTACCCCTTTTCAAGCTTTCACTTCAGCTTTAGCTTCCACCGCAGGTGCTACTAACATAGTCGGCGTACCTGTAGCGATCTCCCTTGGAGGACCTGGTGCATTATTTTGGATGTGGATGGTAGCTCTTATCGGAATGGCCACTAAATACTCTGAAATCTTATTAGGTTTGAAATATCGTGAGAAAAACGAAAAAAATGAATGGGTCGGAGGGCCGCAATATTACATAAGAAAAGCCCTGGGATGGAAATGGGTTGCCTCTGCGTTCGCTTTCTTCCTCATGATTGAATTGATTCCAAGTACTATGGTCCAATCCAATTCGATAGCGACGCAGACGGAAGGAGCTTTCGGATGGCCTGTTGAAATCACTGGACTGGTCATGTGTGCAGTGATTGCTGTCGTAGTGTTCGGTGGAATTAAACGAATTGGTAAGGTAACGGACAAAATGGTGCCAGCTATGGTACTTACTTATGTAGGTGTGTGTCTGTATATCATCTTCGTCAACATCGATCAAATCCCGAGTGTATTCGGTCTGATTTTCACTCATGCTTTCACTCCTATTTCCGCCGCAGGAGGTTTTGCAGGGGCTGGAATTGCACAAGCACTCCGCTGGGGGATCGCTCGAGGGCTTTATTCTAACGAAGCCGGGCTGGGGACAGCCCCTATCGCTCACTCTGCTGCAAAGACCGATCACCCTTCCCGCCAGGCCTTATGGGGAATATTTTCCGTTTTTGTAGACACGATTGTCATTTGTTCTATGTCTGGTCTTGTTGTACTCGTAACTGGAGCCTGGACGGAAGTCGGAACGGCTGATGCTTCGAATATGATCAATGTAGCCATCGCCACTGAATTTGGTGATGTATTTGGAGGAGCCTTTATTACGGTCTTCCTAATTTTCTTTGTCATTACAACCCTTGGTATATTAATATTTTATGGAGAAAAACAGGCTGAATTTTTATTCAATTTAAAAGCCGCACGTTTGATGAGGATCGTTTATATAGCTGCTGTATTTTTTGGAGCTGTAGGCGGGTTACAATTCGTCTGGCAATTCCTTGATTTACTCCTGGCTTTTGTATTGCTGGCTAATATTATCCCTCTTCTCTTCCTGCACAAGGAAATTGCAGCACTGACAGACGATTACGTCATTCGAGTGTATAAGAAGAAAACTAAAAAGAGAACGGTCACGCTTTTCGTTGAAGATGAAATGGATGACGACGAAAAGCGTCGCGCCGCTCGCTAAATTCATTCTTTTCTTAATGAACCTCTGCTTATTCCTACCAGATAAGCAGGGGTTTTATATTTCCCCTTTTCTTCATGGTATACTTCTGGTTGGATGACACCTTAGACAAAGTTGGTGAACAAATGTTAGATACACACGCTAGAAAATTTGTACAGCCCCCGATTAACCATACAGCTCATTGGCTGTTAAAAAAGGGGTTCACGGCTGATCAAATAACGATCACTGCTTTATTTATCGGTCTTGGAACCAGCATTCTATATGTCATGGGATTCCCCGTTTTAGCAGTAGTTTTTTTATGGTTATCAGGGTTTCTTGATGCGGTGGACGGAACGATGGCTCGCCATACAAAAACCTCGCCGTTTGGAACGGTTATGGACATTACGTTCGATCGTATCGTAGAAGTCTCTATGATTATTGCAATTGCTTACGTACATCCTGAAGTGATGTGGCCGCTGCTATTACTGAGTGTTTCTATAGTTATCTCAATGACTATTTTTTTAGTAGTCGGTTCGGTATCGGAGAAGTCAGGAGTTAAATCATTCTATTATCAAGCCGGGCTGGCTGAACGTACGGAAGGTTTTGTGCTGTTCAGTATTATGCTGCTTTTTCCAAGCTTATTGTATTGGTCTACCCTTCTCTTTTTTGCTGTAGAATTATTTACAGGTGTCCAGCGCTTTATGGAAGCACGCAGAATACTGAAGTAGGTAAACCTGTTGAATTATTTTTTATTGCAGAAGATACGCTAATAAAAGTAAAATGATGGTACATTATTTTGAAAGGGGAATATCATGGAACGTTCTGTCGGTTTTTGGAAAAGATTAGGCGCAAGTGTACTGGACGGCCTTATTATCTTTTTCCCTTTATTTATACTATTTGATTTGACCCTGGGCTGGGGTGACAACCATCCTGTCCCAAACATCATTCAATATCTCGTTATGCTGATTCTTCCAGTATTATGGTATGGCTACACCGTTGGAAAGAAATTAATGGGCATCCGGATCGTTAAGGTAGATGGTCAGGATGTAGGTATTGGAACTATGCTTATGAGGTTTTTGCTGGCTAATATACTTTACGGTTTGACACTGGGTATCGGTGTGCTCGTCAGTGCTTTTATGGTGGGTATAAGAGATGATCACAGATCCATACATGATTTTATTGCCGGTACATATGTTACAGAAGCAAAACCTGGAGAACTGTCATGATTTATAAAGACTTGAGCTTTTAAGAGCTCAAGTCTTTTTTAGTTTCCTTGTTTAATATGTGCCTAATTATGTGAAGACTATTAAGTGCGGGGAATATTAATCTTTTGTGGTCGAAAGAATATAAATAAAAACACTTATTATCTTGACTTCAAAATAAATTCATTGTATAGTTACTTACATAAAGTAACTCGTTTTTATTTTATAACTTATTTACAGGAGGAATTATTAATGACAACTCTAACTCTAGACAAGGTGCACAGTGCTATTGACTTTCAAATCAAGCACATGATGGTTTCCAAAGCTAAAGGAGAATTCGAAGATTTTGAAGTAGAATTCAACGGGGATCTATCAAATGTTGAAAATGCAAGTGTGAAAGTGACCATCCCAGTCGCTTCTATCAATACAGGTAATGAGGATCGTGACAACCACCTGCGCACGGGAGATTTTTTCGAAGCAGAAAAGTATCCGAATATGGTGTTTGAAAGCAAGTCGATTAAAAAAATTTCTGACGAAGAATACGAAGTAACAGGCGACTTTACGATTAAAGGAGTTACGAACGAAGAAACATTTACTGTCGAATACAATGGTACTTCTAAGAGTCCAATGGACGGCAGTACAGTTGCAGGATTTGATGTATCCGGTAAAGTGAACCGCGAAGCTTACGGTATGACGTATAACGCCGCACTGGAAACCGGCGGAATGCTGCTAGGAAAAGACGTGAAATTCGAAGGTAACTTCGAGTTTATCGCAGCAGAATAATGACGTTAAAAACGCCGCGGGATTCCGCGGCGTTTTTTATAGCTGTACACTTCCCCCACTTACACGCTTCACTCCTCGAATTGATGAAATATCCTCTACCAGCTTCAATAAAGCTCGATCTTTCTCTTTGGCTTCTATCATACAATCGACATCCTGATTTAAAGATTTCAGCTCGTTAAGAAGCGGTTTAATGAACTCTACATCTACAAAATCGGAATGACTGCGATAAGCTGATTCGGACTTTGGAGATGAAAGGTGAATTTTTGGAGGCATCCTCTGCCAGGTTTCAAAGAATCTTGGAAGCAAATTGCTCACCGTTTCGTGCGAATCATGGTTAGCCATATAATGGTGATAATCGAACATCATGGGAATACCCTCTTTTTCGCAAACCGTGAGTGTTTCTTCTGTAGTATAAGTTTTATCATCATTTTCTAGTGTCATCTGCTTTTTGACAGACTCGGGAAGCTGTTTTAAATTTTCATGGAAGCGGGAAATTGACTTTTCTTTATCACCGTACGCTCCTCCCACATGAATGTTGATAAGCCCTTCTTTCTCCAGTCCCATAGCTTGAAGCAATTTGTAATGGTACTCCATGTCCTTTACAGCGTTTTCTGTAACATGAGGCTTATCACTTGTGAAAAGCGTGAACTGATTAGGATGGAAGCTCGTACGCAAGCCATGCTCTTTAACCAGTCGTCCAATTTTTTTGTATTCTTCCTTAAAAGGCGTAATGTAATCAAAATCCACTTCATCGTGTGTAGCTAACGGCACTATAGATGAGGAAAACCGGTAGAGGGGAATTTGATGAGCAATGTTATAATACAGAGCTCTTTGTGTATTCTTTATATTCGTTCTTATAATTCTCTCCAATTGTTCGTCACGCTCGTTTTTTGAAAGCTTTTGGTATCTTGAAAATGTCATTGTTTTTGCGGGTGTAGATTCATATAAACTCAAAGCATTTGCCACATAACCAAACCGTATTATCATTAGGCAATCTCCTTTTCAAACAGTTCATTGGTTTGTATGTTTCCCTTTCCCCATTCGTTTTAAAAGCTCATAAGCACGTTGAAGAGGTTGTTTGTAAAATAACTGCTAGAAAACAAGGCAGGCTCTTGCTCTTCGTCCTGTAAAATACTACTAATCTTAAGTCCACGGCATTAAATAAGGGCGCACAAGGCGCCCTGCCATTTATCTATTTACAGTCAAAGCTTCTCTATCCGTTTTTCCTGGTCACTGGAGTACCTTCTCAGCTAACAACTTCCAAGTTGTCATATGATGCCACCTCAGGCGATTTTTTGATTTCGACGAAATGAGCTGTTGCGAAGTACACTTTTCTCCAGACGGTTCGCCAGCACTCCTGCTAAAATTGCTAAAACGATATCTTTCGGAAGTGGTACAGCCATCCATGCCCATACGAGTGAATAAGTCAGTCCTTCAGGTGCCTCGAACCAAAATACATAGGCAGCGTACATCCAATTGGTCCCAACGATATAATTGATCGCCATCGCCACTAATGCAGCAATAATGTATGTAGGCAGGGTGCGTTTACGCTCGACCATTTTACCAGCTATGTAAGCAATGAGAATATAGGATAGTATAAAGCCGAACGTAGGCATGATCGCTATCCCAAGCCCTCCTTTAAATTGAGCGAAAACTGGTGCTCCTGCCAAACCTAACAATAAGTAAGTAAACATCGATAAAGCGCCTATCCGGCTGCCAAGAATAAGACCGGCTAATATAGCAAAAAATGTTTGCAGCGTAATCGGGACGCCTCCTACTACCATGAAGGGTGCAATAGTCGTAATATTGGCACCGACGGCCATCATCGCTACAAATAGGCTCCCCATCGTTAATTCAAATGCACTGTATCTCGTTTTTTGTCCCATAATCAACCTCTTCTCCTCTACATTTTATAAAACTAGCATAGAAGAAAATGCTTCCATATGTCAACTTAATTTTTAAAAGGTTAACGAACAAATATAAAGAAAAGGACGACCTTTAGCGTCCCTCTCAAAATTTCTTATAAGCTCTCTTCAATTTCAGCAACCATTGCTGCTACAGACTGGAGTCCTCCACCTGATAAATACCAATACTCTGGATCAAGATAGATGATTTGGTCTTCCTTATAAGCAGTTGTATTTTGAACGATTTCATTTTCTACGACTTGTTCCGCAGAAGATTCTCCTCCAACGACAGCTCCACGATCCACTACGAACAAGTAATCTGGATTTTGTTCTGAAATATATTCAAAAGATATACTCTGTCCGTGAGTGGAAGATTCAATAGATTCATCTGCAGCTGGAACTCCGAATACATCATGAATCAATCCAAAACGAGATCCTTCTCCATATGCACTCACCTTACCATCGTTTGCTAATGTGATTAATCCTTCACCTTCCATTGATTCTGATTTTTCATTAACTCCCTCTATATCTGATTGAATATCAGCTAATTCAGATTCCACTTCATCTTCTTTCTCAAAAATCTCACCTAATGTTTTCATATTTTCTTTAAATGAATCCATGTATCTCGTCGTGTCTACGCCTAAATGAATGGTAGGTGCGATTTCTGAAAGCTCATCATATACTTCAGACTGGCGGCCAGAAATAAAGATCACATCAGGATCCATTTGACTGATAGACTCGAAGTCAGGCTCTTTTAAACTGCCGATATTCTCGTATTCGTCTCCCTCATATTGACTTAAATAGGTTGGCAGTGAATCTTTTGCTACTCCCTGGATTTCCACACCTAGTTCGTCTAAACTATCCACAGTGCCAAAATCAAAAACGACGACATTTTCCGGTTTTTTTGTTACTTCCGTTTCTCCTAATTCATGTTCGATGGTTACTTTCTCTTCCTTTTCCTCAGCACCATCGGATTCCGCTTCTGTATCCCCTCCACAAGCTGCTAACAGAAGACTTAGTAACAATACGCTTAAAATTAAATACCACTTTTTCATATAAATCACCTCATAATTTTTTATTGGAAATACACACAGATTTTTTGATTGTTAATTGTATGGATATCGATATCCATATCATAAATAGAGTTCAAAACCTCAGGTTCTATCATTTTTTCTGTAGATCCTTCTTCTACTATCCGCCCTTCTTTCATGGCGACTATATAGTCTGAATAACAGGACGCGAAATTAATATCATGAACGACCAGGACGACGGTTTTTCCGAGTTCCCTTACAAGCCGGCTCAACGTCTTCATAACTTGAACCGAATGATTCATATCCAGGTTATTCAATGGTTCATCCAGCAAAACATATTCTGTATCCTGGGCAATAACCATGGCGATATAAGCACGCTGACGCTGACCGCCACTCAATTGATCTAAGTACTTATCCTGCATATCCTGTAAAGCTACAAACTCCAATGCTTGCTCTATTTTATCCTCATCTTCTTCTGTCAGCCGTCCTCTTGAGTACGGAAACCTTCCAAAAGAGATCAGTTCTCGGACAGTCAGCCGCAGATGAATATGGTTGCTTTGCTTTAGAATTGATATTTTTTTTGAAAGTTCTTCTGTTTTCCAATGACCGATTTCTTGATTTTCTATCCTCACCTCCCCATCGTCCTTAGTAATCAACCTGCTGATCATAGAAAGCAGTGTACTTTTCCCTGCGCCGTTTGGACCGATGAACGTCGTGATTTTCCCTTTGGGAATAGATATAGATACGTCATCAACCACTGGTTTAGTTCCATAATGTTTCCATACATTCATCACGTTTACCATGCTTTATTCTCCTTTAACAGCAGATAGATAAAATAGATTCCACCTACGAAATTAATCAAGACACTGATGGTCGTTGAAAAAGTGAAGACTCGCTCTACGATCAATTGGCTCCCTGCTAACGCGATGACACTAAATAAAATCGATACCACAATTAAATAATTGTGTCTGAACGTTTTTATAAACTCATGAGCCAAGTTGACAACGAGCAGTCCAAGAAAAGTAACAGGACCTACCAATGCTGTAGCGACAGCGATCAGAATAGCTACTATGACCAATAAACGTTGAACGATCTTTTCATAAGGTACGCCAAGGTTCACAGCATGATCTTTTCCTAAAGAGATGACATCCATATACTTGTGGTTAGGAAAGTAAATCAGAAAGGCTACTCCCATAATAATGATTGAAACCCACAATAACTCCGTGTTCACATTATTAAAGCTGGCGAACATCCGGTCCTGGACGATGAGAAATTCGTTCGGGTCAATTAGAATTTGCATGAATGAAGACATACTTGAAAAAAAGGTTCCAAGAATCAATCCGACGAGCAACAATAAATATACATTCTCCCCTCTTCTGAATAGCCATTTGAACAAAAGAAAAGAAAAAACGATCATTGCACCTACAGAAACTAAATAATTCACATGACTATTCATCATTGCAATCGACCCTGACCCCAACCAAAAGACGACACCCGTTTGTACTAGGAGATACATACTATCTAGCCCGAGAATACTCGGAGTCAATATTCTGTTGGTAGTAATTGTCTGGAAAATCACCGTTGAAAAAGCTATCGCCGCTCCCGTTACAATAATGGCAACCATCTTAACGGCTCTTCTCGGAAGTATGTAATCCCAATTGCTGCTTATACCCGTGAATAGAAAGACAGCGACCAATACGATGACGAGAACGAGAAGGAGGTCAATCTTTCGTTTAAATAGCATAACTGCGCCTCCTTCTCATCAATAAGTAAATGAAAATCCCGCTCCCGATGACTCCCATCGTAAGACTGATCGAAATTTCATAAGGAAAAATGATGACACGGCCGATGATGTCGCAAATCAATACAAATCCCGCGCCGAAAATGGCTGTCTGAACTAAACTCTTCTTCAAATGATCTCCATAATAATAAGTTACGATATTCGGCACAATCAGCCCGAGAAATGGAATCATACCGACTGTCAACACGACCGAAGCTGTAATCATTGCCACAATAGCCAGACCTATGTTCACAACTTGCGTGTAATTCAGACCTAAGTTCTTGGCAAAGTCTTCACCCATGCCTGCGAGAGTAAACTGATTGGCATAAAAGAAAGCTAAAGCCAGCAGAGGAATTGATAGATAAAGCATTTCAAAACGGCCTTCCATAATCATCGAAAAGTCCCCATGCAGCCAGGACGACATGTTCTGTACCAGATCATATTTCAAAGCGAAAAAAGTAGAAATAGAGCTTATAATATTGCCGAACATCAGCCCGACGAGCGGGATGAAGATCGTGTCCTTAAACTGGATACGCTCAAGGATCTGCATGAACAAAAAAGTTCCAAGTAAAGCGAAAATAAAAGCTACGCCGATTTTCACAAGCGGACTGGCTGACGTAAAAACCAAAAGAGAGATCAAGACTCCCAGACGCGCCGAGTCGAAGGTTCCTGCCGTTGTAGGTGACACGAACTTATTTCTAGTCAGCTGCTGCATAATCAGCCCGCAAATACTGATGCTTGCTCCAGCAATTAAAATACTAGTCAGTCTAGGCAGGCGGCTGATGACCAGTATCTCTTTTTGTTCAGGAGTAAGTCGAAACAAATCAGGGACTGATAACTCTGAAACTCCGACAAATAAGGACAAAAAGGATAAAAGCGTAAGAGCTAATAATGTATATCTAGTTTTCATGAAGATCACCCTTACCTCTTTCCATCAAACTTGTTATAATTGTGAAAATGAAACTCATTATCAATTAGAATCATAATTCACACCGCCAAAGAAGGTCAATAAGAAATAGAGATAATAAACATTATTAATAAAAATGTTGCAGAAGGTGGTTTTATCGTTGGAGGAAAGAAATGATCCGCGCGTGTTACGCAGTCAGAAATGGATAAAAGAAGCGTTTCTCAAATTACTAAGCGAGAAACATTTAGATGACATAACCGTTCAGGATATTATGAACGAAGCTCAAATGAACCGAGCTACCTTCTATAGACATTTCCATGATAAAGAAATGCTATTGGAAGTCATTAGTGATGAACTATTAGAGAATTGGAGAAAAAGGATGGAGTCATGTGATCCTCATTACGATTTTGTTTCTGCTAAGCTCCCACACCCCAGATTTGTGACGCTGCTCGAATTCATCCATCAAGAAAAAAAGGTGTTTTCGACCTTACTTTATAAGCAGAACCTTCCTGCTTTTCGACTGAAATTTGATCATTTTATTAAAAAGTCGACACACACCACTTTATCGATAGCCTTTGCTTACAATCACACCGTTAAATTCTCGCGGGATATTACTCAAACATTCATAGCTTCAAGCATTACCGGAACAATCCTATGGTGGATCGAAGAGAATTTTCCCTGGACATCCTACGAGTTGGCAGCATATGTAACAGAGATGATCGATTATGGCATTTTTGACTAAAAAAGACTATATTTTCAGTGAAAAAATCAACAACGACGTTTAACATAGCTAATAAAAAAAAGACGCCAAAATTGGCGTCCTTTTCTCATTATCTATGGTTCATTTCACTTGGTTCGGGGCCTTTACGTTCGCCGCGATCCAGTTCATGAATCTGTGCCATATCTTCTTCAGTCAGTTCAAAGTCAAATACATCAAAATTTTCTTCAATTCGTGAAGGTGTCACAGACTTAGGAATAACTACTGTATCGTTTTGAAGATGCCAGCGGATAATGACCTGAGCCGGTGTTTTCCCATGCTTCTTGGCAATCGTTTGGACAGCGTCGTTCTTAAGAACTTCTCCACCTTGCATCAACGGGCTCCATGCCTCAAGAAGAATACCATTCTCGCGGCAGAATTCTTTCAGCTCATTCTGCGCTAGGAACGGGTGGCATTCCACCTGGTTGATTGCAGGCTTAACGTCACATTCGTCCAACAGACGCTGAAGGTGATCGATGTTGAAGTTACACACACCAATCGCTTTCGTTTTCCCGTCTTTCTGGAGCTGTTCCAACGCTTTATACGTTTCCACATATTCATCAAAATCCGGAGTCGGCCAGTGGATTAAATACAAGTCCACATAATCCAACCCTAATTTTTCTAAGCTTTCATCCATAGCTTTTATCGTATTTTCATAACCTTGATCAGCATTCCAAACCTTTGTCGTAATGAAAAGATCTTCACGAGGGACATCACTCTTCGCAATCGCTTCGCCGACCTGACGCTCATTCTTATAGATCGCAGCCGTATCAATCGAACGGTAGCCTGTCTCAATCGCTTTAGTAACAGCAGGTACTGCGTCTTTCTCTTCTACTTGCCATACACCAAATCCCAGCTGGGGCATGTCGATTTTGTCATGCAGTTTTACTGTGTTCATAATTGAATCTCTTCCTTTCTTTGTAAAAGGTTACAGAGGTAGTGTAGCACAGGGTTGAGGGGTCTGGCTCTCATTCTGCTTGCCCTGGTCTATTATGAGGAGCGATTTCAAGGCGTAAGACTGTGAAGAATATTTAAAGCTTTACAGATTTACCAAAAAATCACCTATGGAGTAGAATGAAAAACTTTGTTCAGCGTTGTTAATGTTTTTTCATAAGAGAGCAACGATGCTACTCTGACTCAAATCTCTTTCTTTATAGAAAGTAAATGAAAAATTAATGCAAATAAAATAACCCCCGTTTCTCCGACGAGAGTTTACTCGAACACATTTCGATAGGATTGTGTTTTTTCTATAATATCAATGACTCGCTCAGCCATCTGCGTCATGTCCGCTACATCTGCGCCTTCGTCACAATCCGACCATTCAAAAACACGCTGGCCCCCATTGATCGTTACAGTCATAGAATAATCAGGACTTTGGCTGCATCGCGCGCTTAAATCTTTCTCTTCCATATAATTTTCTAACACTAGTAATTTATAAATTTGGTTCAGCTGGGCTTCGGTAAATTGAAATCCGTTTTGTGTGATGATATTTTCATCTGACTGGACAGTTAACGATTGTTTCTGCGTGCTTATGTTTACGCGGTTTCCGTTATCATAAGAGAAATCTATTTCGAAGGAGTCCTGACGATTGGCATCATAATCAATAGTAAGCAGATCAATAGGCGAAGTGTTTTTCCCACAGCTCACTTCATAAACCGTCTCTTTCGTACGGTCTATTCTATTGATTTCTTTACACTTCTTTTTTGAAACTTTATCGGCGCCAAATTGATCCTGGGTCGTATCAAGTTTGTATTCAATCTCTTCCCCATTAAAGTTCAAATCTTTAAAAACAGGATCCCCTTCTGAGGTGTAACTGACAATTCTCACCTCAGCGTCTTCCCCTTTATCCACACTTCGAATGAATTCATCTAAATACTGCGGATTGTCTATCTGCCCGTGACTTTCGATTACATTATGATCCTGCTGATTATACCCTTTAAACTCGTCTGAGATACCCGCAATTTGGACCGAACAGCCTGCTGCCAGGAAAATTAGAAGGCTCACCAAATAAAACCTCATAGCATTCACCTCAACCTATTTGTCGAGACAGACAAATGGATTTTTTATGACTGCTCAATTCAATCATCTCTTTTCCGAAAAATTACGACCCAATTGGAGCCTGTCCTTATTCCATAAGCCTTGGCAAAGGAGCCCTGGTTAATCGCTACAGCCATATTATCTAAAGAATTAATATAAACAAGGGGCTCTCCTTTGTGAGTGTCTGCAAAAGAACGTCCAAACGTCATGACGTTTTGATAAATCGTGCGGCCACCATGCTGAATTTCGACCTCAATTGTCCCACCATACGGAATTACAAGCTTTTTGAACAGCTCACGGCTGATGTTTGTCCATAAATTCCCGAAGCGAATATCAAGTATATCGATCATACCTTCCACGAGATTTCCCTCGAGCTGAGCATCTTTGACTGGAAGCCTCACGATGCTTTCGACAGGCACTTGCGGTCCTGTTCCTTCAAAAGAAATGACGTCTGAAGCCAATCTTGCGCCTGTATAGGCATAAATATCGCGTCCATGAAAAGTGTAGGATTCTCCCGATTTAGGCAGTCGGTTAATTTCTTCGTCAATTTCCCGGGCGGCCACTATTCCTTCCGTACGGGCAATATGTGTAAGCGATCCATTATCAGGCGTGACCACATAATGGCCCGATCCGGTCTTAACAGCAATACTTCTTCTAGTAGAACCGACTCCTGGATCGACTACTGATACAAATACCGTTCCTTCAGCCCAATAGGTAATCGTCTGCCATAAGCGATAGGAAGCTTCCCAAATATCATAAGGGGGGATGTCATGGGTGAGATCAAAAATTTTCAGGTCGTGGTCTACAGAGTTCGCTACACCGTGCATTGCACTAACAGCGCCGTCACTGATTCCAAAATCTGATTGTAAAACTAAAGCTTTTTTCATGATGTAACCTCCAACTGGACTGCGTCAATTTGAACTTATAGTTAAAGTAATAATACAGAATTTTCTAACAAAACTCAATGACAATCGTTCGACCCTATGCTCTAATTTTGAGGAATTCTGCCTGTTTGCCAAATTAGTTAACCAGGTTTACTATTAATGTAGTTATATTTATTTGGGGAGAGGCTGATTTATGTCCAATCAAGAGAAAATGAGTTTAATTACTGAGCTTGAAAGCACGATGCGCAGTTTTATTAGAGAGTATAGACGCGAGTTTAACGAGCTTTTGGGTGAAGGGTTTACAGGCAGTGAATTCGCCTTTTTACGTGCCATTCATGAAAACAGTGAACAAAACGTCTCTCGTCTCGCAGCAGCTTTGAATGTATCTAACAGCCATGCTACAACGATTATGGACCGCTTGGCTGATAAAGGGCTGATTACACGTACACGTTCAGAACACGACCGTCGTGTAGTGATATTTGAGCTTACTGAGCATGGAGAAGAATTATTCTTTGTTCTTAATGAAAAAAGAACACAATATATGCAGGAGCGATTCGAGAAACTCTCGATTTCAGAAATCGAAGAACTTATAAGGATATTTAATATCTTATAAAATAAAAGGATGAACAATGTATGGAGCATCTAGAACAAAGACAAAAAGTAACCATCATGATCGCTATCATGGCGGCTATGCTGTTTGCTGCTTTGAACCAAACCATCATCGGCACGGCACTTCCGATCATCGTTGCTGATATTGGCGGGATGAAATATTTCAATTGGGTTTTTACTATATACATGCTGGCTTCAAGTATAACCGCCATACTCGTCGGGAAATTATCTGATACATATGGACGGAAGGTCTTTATTCTTACAGGCATCGGAGTTTTTATCGTCGCCTCCTTACTATGCGGCCTATCTGCCAATATCTATCAACTCATTATCTTCCGCGCGATTCAGGGGCTTGGCGGCGGAATGATCATTTCCACTTCATTCACAGCGATCGGTGACCTTTTTCCGCCACGCGAACGAGGGAGATGGCAAGGGATGATGGGGTCTGTATTTGGATTGGCCAGCGTATTCGGACCTACGTTCGGCGGTTATATAGTCGATACGTGGCAATGGAATTGGGTGTTCTGGGTTTTCCTACCCTTTGGATTTGTAGCCTTTATCATGATATGGAAGATGTTCCCTAATCCTGAACAAAACGAGAAACAGTCGGTTGATTTCCTTGGGGCGATCCTTCTTACTTTAACGATCATCCCTTTATTATTAGCTTTCTCCTGGGCGGGACAAAACTTTGCCTGGAGCTCACCTATTATTATAGGGCTGTTTACGTGGTCGATAATCGGTCTCGCAGCTTTCATAGTAGTTGAACGAAGAGTAGAAAACCCAGTCATCCCTCTCCACCTTTTTAAAAATAGTATCTTTTCCATATCTAATATGGCCGGGCTATTGATGGGGATGGGAATGTTCGGAGCTATTATGTACATGCCATTCTTTATTCAAGGAGTCCTCGGCATCTCAGCTACACAAACAGGATTCATCATGATGTCGATGATGCTGAGTATGGTTTTAACGAGTACGATCGGCGGCCAACTCATTACAAGGACCGGTCGGTATAAAATTTTTGCGATAGCTGGGTTGTTGATTATGGCAGGAGGTATGTATTCTATGTCTCTCATGTCCGTCGACACTACTGTGACAGGAGTCGTGCGAAACTTGGTTTTTGTGGGTCTTGGCCTTGGATTGACTTTTCCGGTACTGACTTTGACGGTGCAAAATGCGGTCGAACATCAGTATCTTGGGGTTTCAACATCAGCTTCTCAGTTTTTTCGTCAAGCCGGTGGAACGATGGGTGTGTCCATTATGGGTTCGATCATGAACATGATTATGGGAAGGAAAATGGCTAATGTAAGTGCAGCGAATGATTTCGAAGAGACGTCAGAGTTACAGGATCCACAAGTGTTGATGGATCCAAATCAGATCAGTTCATTAGCAGAAACCTCAAAAGTACCGAGTGCTCAATTCGAACAAATGATTTTTTCTATGCGTGAGGTATTAAGTCA
The DNA here is from genome assembly GCF_030345335.1 of Halobacillus campisalis. Classification (GTDB taxonomy): domain Bacteria; phylum Bacillota; class Bacilli; order Bacillales; family Halobacillaceae; genus Halobacillus_A; species Halobacillus_A campisalis. Next base: position 7,580 of record NZ_JAPVRC010000009.1, on the reverse strand, counting down.
ATCGCTCAACGGCTCCTTTTTATTCGGGACGTTCATTTTACTGGGTGCCTGGGTATTAATATTATTTTTAAAAGAAATACCATTGCGTATGACGAACCAGCCTGCAAAAAAAGAAGAAAAAATAAGCTCTTAAGATAGGTAGGTGTAATTTAACATTAAAAAATCAAAGTAAAGTTTATGAAGAATTTTTCTTAAACTAACTGGCAGGATATGCGAAGACTTGGTTTCGAGACATTGTGTGAGTGGTGAGGGCGGCGGGGAATGGCTCGCTTTCCGTGGGAGCGCGGTGAGCTTCCTCGGACCTCCCGTCCTGCGGGATCTCACCAAGCACTCTCTTCCCACAGGAGTCTCCCCATTCCCCGCCGCCCCTCACTATATATGCGATTCTAGAAATCCACTTAATAAGAAAATTTTTAATTAAAGAGGGAGAATAACACTCCAGTGCACCGGTTAAAATGTTTTATTTTAAAACTCCACAATTTTAATTTAGTTTACTTGCCTTCCTATGCAAGTTTGATAAGAAAATTGAGACATTCCAATCCTTTCTCAACTCAACACACAGCGACGAGGAGACTTCCTTCACTTCTGTGCGGTAAGGAATCATCGAAATCCCTCCGTTCTTCTTGTTTCCTTTATCTCCCCCAGCACAGTCCATTCCATACGCCGCTGACCAAAAGTGCTTCCGCTTTTACAAAAGGAGTCTCGCAGCTTCCCAATCAACCATAAGAAATAAAATGAATGGACCCCTTTATCAAAAAAGAGGGGCCCCTGTATGCCTGTCCGGTGAGAGGTTAGCTCTTTACATCAAGATTTTTAACATAGGACACTTGTTATGAAAATCAGCAAGTGTTTGCTTTTTCATGAAGCGGTTTCGAGATACTTATTTGGCAGAGGGGTGGAAGGAAACGGTGAGACTCCTGTGGGATGAGCGGGACAGGTGAGACCCCACAGAGCGAAGCTCGAGGAGGCTCAGCGCCCGCCCCACGGAAAGCGATCCGTTTCCTGTAGCCCCTAAAACTTCCACTTTGTCTCGAAACTGAATGTTCAAGGTAATGAAGCTTTAGTAAAATAAGAAAATTCAACATACAAAAACGCTTGGAATTCAATATCCAAGCGCTTTGTTTGTTAATTAAGCCGTTTTTCTATATTTATTCAGCATAAAATGCCAATTCCTCTTCTATTTTAGTCCGGATTTTCCCTAGAGCTTCCTCTGAAGTATTGGCAAAAACCCGGGTACCATTGACCATTGCGTATGGCTTTAAGGCACACAACCCGCAAAAGGAAAGGCACTCATTCATAAGCACGGCTACGTCCGGATACTCAGATTCAATAATTGATTCAACATCAATCTCGTTAATCAAATTCCCGTCACAAATTTCCACGACGACTACCCCATACGGTCATTCTCCTTTACTCTGCTGCTAGTCCCAAAATCTCGCGTGCCTGCTGTTCATCCTGCTGCATATGTTCCACAAGTGCATCCAGCCCATTGAAATTTTCTTCTCCGCGCATGAACCGCAAATATTTTACAGTCACCTTTTTCCCATACAAATCACCTGAAAAATTGAGAAGGTATGCTTCGACTTTATAAGTTTGGCCATTGACAGTAGGTCGATATCCTGCACTGATCAAAGAATAATATTGTGCAGATGCCTGTTCATCATGCACCTCGACAACTCCAAGGTAAACGCCTGGCTTAGGCTCCACATACTCTTCGATTTCACCTAAGTTCAGTGTAGGAAATCCAAGCTGACGTCCAAGCTGTTCCCCTTTTTCCACAACGCCTGTCGTTTCAAATGGACGTCCCAGGAGCGCCTGCACGGCCTCCATCTGCCCGCCGGCTACTAGTTGTCGAACCTTAGTGCTGCTGACCTTCTCATGGTTGAAGCTTACATGTGGAAGGACGGTTACAGGTATGCGGTGCTCTTTGCAAAGCTCCGTTAACCCTTCTGCATCTGCATTTCTGCCTTTTCCAAATTTAAATCCTTCCCCTATAATGATCCGGCTGATGTTCAGCTGGGTTAATTGTTCATTCACAAATTGTTCCGGTGTAATTTGCGCATATTCTTTAGTAAAATAGATATTATAATAACGATCAACCCCTGCACGTTTCAGCATCTGCAGCTTATCTTTAAAGGAAGATAGAGATTTTTCATAGGCGGGATCACCCTTCAGCACCCATAATGGATGGTCGGAAAATCCGAAAACGGCTACGTCTTCACCATTTTCCCGGTAAGCATTCGCTTGATCCAGGAGCTGCTGGTGTCCAATGTGAAGTCCATCAAATTTACCTATCAATAAAATGGTCGGTTTTTCATTAGCTGGTGGTAAAGCGGTCACTTCGATCGTTTCCATATCTCTATACTCCCCTTTTTACGTTCGTACATACTCTATTTTCTATAGTATAACCATCCTGACTGACACTCAACTAATCTGCATATACGCATATGAAAGGAGTACGATTTCATGTTGAAAAAAGCTGAAGCTTTTGCTGTTAAAGCACATCAAGGGCAGAAAAGAAAGAGTTCCAATGAAGATTATATCGTCCACCCCATCAGAGTCGCAGAAACCTTGAAGCAAGCAGGCAGCAGCGAAGAACTGGTTTGTGCGGGTTACCTCCATGATGTAGTTGAAGACACGCCTTATGAACTTGAAGATATTGAAAAAGAATTCGGCTCCCGCGTTCGCAGTCTCGTCGCTGCCCACACCGAAGATAAAACCAAGGCCTGGTATGAGAGAAAAGCCCACACAATTGAAACGGTAAGAATCAGCAGCATAGATGTAAAATCTCTCATTATTGCGGATAAGCTGGATAATCTCCGTTCCATCGAAGAACACTACAACATCGTTGGAGAAGCGGTATGGTCATATTTCAACGCTGGCTACGATTTGCAAAAGTGGTACTACCAATCAGTCGAAAACAATATGTACGCAGGCCTCGAAGAAAAAGCTCCCTCGTTCTTCAAAAGCTACTCGGATGCTGTGCAAAGATTTTTCTCGAACAAATAAAGCCAGAAGCTCTAATTAAGCAGCTTCCGGCTTCTTTTTTTATGAGGATTGTAAATAATGCGCTTCAATGATAGCTTCATCTGAATGGGGGATTTCTTTCCCTTTAATGATTTGAGCATTATTGATACACCCGCTTGTCAGCAGGATAATATCGTCAGCTTGTCCCAGGTGAAGAGATTTCCTTACTCCCTCTTCTCTCGTTAACGCTGTATGGATATTGTGAGCATCAGGGTTCTTAAATCCAGTCATCACCTGATCGACAATGATTTGAGGATCATGAAATCCAGGATGATCTACGGTAACGATGATTTCATCGGCTTTTCCTTCAATTATTGCTGCCATCTTCGGCATTTTTTTAAAATCACGTATGCCGATTCCGGCAATCATAACGATGAGCTTATTGTATTTTAATTTTTTCACTTCTTCGACCAGTCTAGTTAAAGCCACAGGTGTGTGGGCGTAATCTAAAATGACTTTCGGATGATTATCTGCTTGAATCACTTGAAACCTTCCTTCAGGGCTTTTCAATTGCGGGAGAACTTCAACAATCTCTTTTATTGAATACCCGAAATGCAAAGCAGCCCCGATAGCAGAAAGTACGTTTGAGATATTATAAGTCCCATATACAGGGGCAAAAGCCTGACAAGTCTCCCCTTTATAATCCAACTTGAAATAGGATCCTTTTTCCCCAACCTCTAAATGAGAGGCTTTCAAATCAGCATTTGATTCCTCAAGTAAGCTGTATATGATTTTCGGCCCCTCAAATAATTCGAGGACTTCTTTCCCCATACCTTCGTCATCTGCATTCACCACGGCACACCTCGCCTGCGCAAACAATTTCAGCTTACATGCTTTATAGTGATCGATCGTTTTATGATATTCTAAATGTTCTTCAGAGAAATTTGTGTGAATGGCTACATCAAACGTAATTCCTTCCACACGCTTTTGGTCAAGCGCAATCGAGGAAACCTCCATGGAAGCAGCCACATCTCCCTGCTGATCTAACAGAGAAAAAATGTGATGAAGATCAATCGCTTCCGGAGTAGTAGGCGTACTTTTCTTATATTTGAATTTCTCCTTGGAGCTCCAAATCCCTGTCGTTCCGACCAGACCTGTCGGCTTTTCTAATAGATTCAATAAAGAGCGGACATAAGCTGACACAGTAGTCTTCCCGTTCGTGCCTGTTACTCCGATGGTTAACAGTTTCTCATCTGGCCGACCGTAGAAATGCTTGGACATATAGGCCATGGCTTTCCTTACATCTTCCACTAACACAAATGAACACTCAGGATAACTGCGGCTTAATGATTCCAGATGTTCGTCATGATCCCCTACAACCGCAACAGCACCGTTCGCAATCGCTTCGTCGATAAACTCATGACCATCCTGGTTTTCTCCTCGAATACTGAAAAATACCGAGCCTTCCTTTACATGTTTTGAGTGGAACATCAGGTTTGAGATGGTTTGTGTACTAGGACCATAAATAGACCTAAGGCCGATATGGTATACTTGATTGAATTCAATTTTCATCATTTTCTTCCCCACTTATGTGTTTATTAGCTTAAGCAGTCATCACTTGGCAAGTACCAGCATGGGCAGAATTTCATCTATTTATATTATGGGCATACTATATGTTTTTAAAAAGCCCATTATTTACCTATATTCTGCATGAATCAATATGATCATTTTCACTTAAAATTAACGTAGCCACTTTATATTCTGATAAGATAGCTTTTGAACAAAATTTACTTTACTCTACCTAAGAAAAAAGGTGTGAACATACATTAATGAAATTAAACCAACTCCTAGAGAATATACCCTTTGAAAACGAAAAACCTATTGTTGATCCAGAAATCAAGGGTTTGACAGACTCTTCATCAGAAGTGGAGCCTGGCTACATTTTCATTGCCATTACAGGTTATCAATCAGATGGTCACAGTTACATTACAGACGCTATTAAAAAAGGAGCCTCCGCAATAATAGGAGAGAAAGACGCTCTTGAGTGCCCGATTCCTTATATCAAAGTTCAAAATAGTAAAAAAGCGCTGGGAACAGTCTCAGCGATTTACTATCAGAATCCTTCACACCGAAAGAAAATGATTGGGATAACAGGGACAAATGGCAAGACTACAACCAGCTATATGGTCAAGCACGTACTTGAAGATATAGGCTATTCTTGTTCACTTATCGGTACAATTCAAAACATTGTAAATGGCGAAAAATTCGAGACGAACAATACGACACCAAATGCTTTGCGAGTAAATGAATTGCTTGCTGACAGTACGGATGATGTCGTCATTATGGAAGCTTCCTCGCAAGGATTGGCCGAGTATCGTTTAGAAGGAATAGAATTTGATTTATGCCTGTTCACTAATCTTTCCCATGAACACCTTAATTATCATGGCAGTCTGGACAATTACTTCGAAGCAAAAAAACAGCTTTTTTATAAACTGAAGCATAATGGTACAGCTATTATCAATGTCGATGACTTCTATGGAGAAAAATTAGCAGAAGAGCTTCACCAAAAAGGCATGAACATTTATACGTTCGGAGAGTCGAGAAATGCCGACCTCCAAATGAACGAGCTGAACCTTACTCACCCATACTCTGTACATTTAAAAGAGAATGGAGAAAAGTTCCCGGTAGTCTCTCCTATACCAGGCTATCATAACTTGTATAATACCACGATTACTTATGCTGCTGCTAAAGCTTTTTTTGGAGAACGCCAATCCATTATTGATTCTCTTGAAAAATTCCCTGGAGTAGAAGGCCGTTTTAATATTTATCGACTTCCTAACGGAGTTACTACAGTAATTGACCATGCCCATACAGCCGACGCCGTTTTGAATTGTTTACAAACCGCTTCTGATTCCAAGACAGGGCGGCTCGTGCATGTTTTTGGATTCAAGGGACAAAAGGATATGGATAAGAGAAAAGAAATGATCAAAATCAGCACAGAAATAAGCGATCAGTATATCCTTACACTGGATGATTTAAATAATGTTCCTGAAAATGAAATGATTGAGCATCTTTATGAACTGCAGAACGAGTACGGTAATGATAAGGGAAAAATTATGAAAGACCGTACTTTAGCCATTGAAGAGGCGATCCGCCTATCCGAAGAAGGTGATTGGGTCGCCATTACTGGAAAAGGCCATCAATCCTACCAGCAAGCCTATGCGTATTCCGTACAATCGGACAAGGAATGCCTTCAGCTTTTCCTATCCAAGGATACTGAATGATAAGTTATACGTTTGATATTTTTAAATCGAGGGAAATAGAGGACAGTGAAACCAAACCTATCTCAGGAGGGTAATTTCAATGTCTAAAAAAGTATTAATGGTCGTTACAAACCACGAAAAAATTAATGAAGATACGCCGACAGGCATTTGGCTGTCTGAATTCGGTGAAGCTTATAACGAATTTAAACAACACGGCTATGAAATCACTGTAGCCAGCCCTAAAGGCGGGCAGTCCCCTGTTGACCCGAACAGTGTGAGCGAGGATGAACCAACTGAAATCCTGGACACAAAAACGTATTTAGAAGATACGCTGCCTCTTGATTCAGTTTCTGCTAGTTCATTCGATGCCATCTTCCTGCCAGGCGGGCACGGTACGATGTTTGATTTTCCAGATAACGAAAAACTTCAACAACTGCTTCGTGATTTTTATGAATCCGACAAGGTAGTTGCTGCTGTATGTCACGGACCATCAGCTCTGACAGGAGCTACGTTATCTAACGGGGAGCCGCTCGTAAAAGGTAAACGCGTCAACGCATTTACAGATGCGGAAGAGGTCGATACGACGCTCGATCAGCATATGCCTTTCTTACTTGAAAGCAAGCTGAGGGAACTGGGAGCTACCTTCCAATCCGCCCCTAATTGGTCTGAACATGTTGAAGTCGATGGTAACCTCATCACTGGGCAGAATCCTCAGTCAACTGTTGCTGTTTCCAAAGAGTTTATCAAAGTATTAGGTCAATAAGGAAAGCAGAGCTAATGTGTCTATCACATTAGCTTTTTTTTGTTAGATTTACTTTTTGATATTCATATAAGCTCCCTATAGTGGAAGACTCAATTTCGAGATGTTTGCACTGTTTCCGCCTCAAAAATAGTGCTTGAAGGTCCGGGAAATCACTCGCTTTCCATGGGCGTACGGTGAGCTTCCTCGAGCTAACGCCCTCCGGGATCTCACCATGTACTGTTCTCCCATAGGAGTCTCGCAATTTCCCGGACCTTCTTGCTTTAGTGAGGAGGCGGAAACAATTGATACGGCTTCACTTAAAAAATAACTGCTCTTGAGTGATAACCAGCGGGACTTCTTTATGAAAGAAAACGCTTGGAACTACCTCAAAGTGCAGGAAGTTTTAAAACTAAAATGCTATAACCAGAGAGCTGGAGTTTAATGCTCCCACTATTACATAAAAATGTTCTTTTCAAGCGACTTCGAGAAGTACATATATAGTGAAGGGCGGCGGGGAATGGGGAGACTCCTGTGGGAAGAGAGTGCTTGGTGAGATCCCGCAGGACGGGACGTCCGAGGAAGCTCACCGCGCTCCCACGGAAAGCGAG
>NZ_JAPVRC010000008.1 GCF_030345335.1 Halobacillus campisalis | reverse complement strand
TTCGAGAAGTACATATATAGTGAAGGGCGGCGGGGAATGGGGAGACTCCTGTGGGAAGAGAGTGCTTGGTGAGATCCCGCAGGACGGGACGTCCGAGGAAGCTCACCGCGCTCCCACGGAAAGCGAGTCATTCCCCGCCTCCCTGATCCACTCACCAAATGTCTCGAAATCAAGTCTTCCACTATCCTGCCCGTTTGTTTAAGAAAATTCTGCGCATTCACCTTTTCTGGTTCTAAAATTTAAAAAGTAATTTCTGCAATTGAAAATGTATAACAAAATAGCTGCATACATGAAGTTATATATCCTTACTAATAACTTCTATTCAGCAAAGCTCAACTAGAAAAGCTGAAAAAATTATTATCCCATCAAAAAATGTCTAACAAATAATTTGTTAGACATTTCAACTACACTTTTTTAGTTTACGTCAGGAAACGGATTCCTTAATTAAAAAAGCCCGTCTTTAAAGACGGGCTTTTAGATATATTAATTATCCGGCTGAAGATCTTCGATTGAATCTACATCCATATAATCAGGTACAACTAACCCTACTTTAGCACCTTCTAAATTAGCACCTAGGTCCACGAGAGAATCTTTATGTTGCTCAAATTGATCTCCGTGAGTTGCCGGCAGCCATGCAGCTACCATACCATCACTATCTCCAGTAGCAACAGTTTCCCACATTGGTCCGTTATCTAGAGGAGTAATAGTTACGTCAAATCCTTGCTCTTTCATCACTTCTGCTACTACGTTAGTAGAAGCTATTTCAGAATCCCAGCTTACAAATACAAGTTCAATTTCGTTTCCGTCCACTTCTTCCGTACCATCCGTCCACTCATTTACAGCCTCTTCGTTATCTGCAATCCAGTTCTGAGCAGCTTCTTGCGGTTCAGCGCCACCATTGATATCTAACATAACCTCTTCCATATCCTCGGCAGTCCAGCTGAATTGATCAAGAATCTGATAAGCATCCGGCTCTTCATCTTCTAAACCTTCTCGTACCATTGTACGAATCTCTTCAGCTTCACCAAAAACACCCTCAGGATCTTCTAAATATTTTAAATCATATTCAGCAAACTTCCAGTGAGGCGTCCAGCCAGTAACAATGATTGGTTCTTCACTGTCGATCGCTTCACCTAGTTCAGTTGCCATTGCACCTGAAGAAGACGTTGTTACTTCCCAGCCTTCTAGGCTATCATATGTTTCTACTGCATCTTCAGCACCCGCTACTACGCCTGCGCCAGCTTCAATGCCAGTAATTGAGTAACCTAATTCTTCACCGTAATTAGTTTCTCCACTATCTCCGCTTTCACCTTCATCTGAACTTCCTTCATCAGACGAGCCACAACCTGCAGCTACTAGTGTAAGTGAAAGTCCAGCAGTAATACCAAGACGTTTCCAGTCTAGCTTTAACATAAATAACCTCTCCCCTTTTAATATTTTCTTTTTATTGTAGAAGAGCTGCATCAGCTCTTAACAAACCTCTTATGATTGATCGCCACGCTGTGTATTTAAATTTTGCGTGAAACGGTCAATAATGATCGCCAGTATAACGATGCCGAGACCTGCAACGAAGCCTGTACCAACATCAGCACGCTGTAACCCAGTAATAACAGTTTGCCCAAGTCCTTTTGCTCCAATCATAGATGCAATAACAACCATAGAAAGGGCAAGCATTACTGTCTGGTTAATCCCAGCCATGATCGTCTTTTTCGCCATAGGCAATTGTACTTTAAATAATTTCTGGGCACCGGTTGTTCCGAATGCATCAGATGCTTCAATCAGTTCATGGGAAACTTGTCTGATTCCTAAGTTCGTAAATCGAACTGTTGGCGGTGTTGCAAAGATTACCGATGCAAAAACACCTGGAACCATACCGATACTGAAGAAGGCAACAGCAGGTATCAAGTAAACAAAAGCAGGCATTGTCTGCATAAAGTCCAGTACTGGAGTCAATAAGGTTTCGACAACTTTATTTTTAGCCATCCAAATTCCAAAAGGGACTCCGATAATAACCGAAATCAAGCTTGCGAAGATAACGAGTGTAAATGTGTTCATTAATTCTTCCCATAATTCTTGGTTCTGGATAAACCAAAGTCCGAAAATAACAAAGACCGGCAACCCTATCCGCTTTTTAGAAACAAAGAAAGCTAGAACAGCTACGACCGCAATAAATAACCAAATAGGAATTTGCATTAATAAACTTTCAGCAAAAAATTCTATAAAATCGCCGAAATCATTTTTAACAAAGTCAAATAAAAACTCAAATGTGTCTGTTAGCCAATCTGTAGCATCTGAAATCCATTCTGCTACCGGCAATTTAGGAATCAATTCCATTAATGTTCACCTCGTTTCCTGCTAATGCTGCAATTACAGCTCCCCGCACAATTATTCCCACTAATTTCTCATCTTCCATGACCGCAATAGGTACAGCTGTGTCATGAATGATGTTAAATATCTCATGCATAGAAGTAGTTTTATCTACTTTTGGAACCTCAGTTCTCAAAATATCCTTTAAATCCTTCACTTCTTCTTTAGTAGCTTCTGAAACATCATCAGCTGTTACATATCCATATAATCTTCTTTTAGCATCAGTTACATATATACTGGATAATCCTTCTTTTCTCATTCTTTCTAAAGCAGTTCTAGGACCGTGCTTTTCAATATCAACTGTTTCAGGCCGCTTCATGATATTTTCAGCTGTAAGGACTTTTGAGCGGTCTACATCCTGGACAAATTTTTCAACGTAATCATTAGCCGGGTTGACTAAGATTTCTTCAGGAGTCCCAATCTGCACGATTCGTCCATCTTTCATTAGAGCGATCCTATCACCGATTCGTAAAGCTTCATCCAAATCGTGTGTAATAAATAAAATTGTTTTCTTCATTGATTCTTGAAGCTCTAATAATTCATCCTGCATTTCTTTACGAATTAATGGATCTAACGCAGAGAATGCCTCATCCATTAGCAGAACTTCAGGATCATTTGCTAAAGCACGTGCTAATCCAACACGCTGCTGCATTCCCCCTGAGAGCTGCCCAGGATATTGATTGACATAATCCCCCAATCCAACTAACTCTAGAGATTTTTGTGCTTTTTTCTTACGTTCTTCCTTGTCCATCCCTTGGACTTCCAAGCCGAATTCAGCATTTTCTAGCACTGTACGGTGTGGAAATAACCCAAAACGCTGAAAGACCATACTTAATTTTTCACGGCGTACCTCTCTTAAGCTTTTAGAGTCCATAGTAGCCAAGTCTTTTCCATCAATAAGTACACTGCCTTCGGTTGGTTCGATTAATCGATTGACTAATCGAACGAGTGTGGACTTACCACTTCCGGAGAGACCCATAATTACGAATATTTCTCCCTCTTCTACATCGAAAGAAGCACGATTGACTCCGACAGTATTTCCGGTTTTCTTTAAAATTTCATCTTTTGATAAACCTTCATCCAAAAGTCTCGTGGCTTTTTTACTATTTTTACCAAAAATTTTAGATAAATTCTTTACTTGAACGACTGGCACTTGTCTCACCCCTTCTATAAACTAGTTAATTTATATCATTTTTGATTACTTTATATACTGTAACCTAAATGTAACATAAGTTTCAAACTATATAGTCTGATTTTACAGCTCCAATGGGACTAACAGCTTCAGTTTAAAGCCATAAAGAACCCATAATCACAACTTTCCTTTGATTTTCATTGATTCTTAGTTTGTCTTAACTTTTCGCTTCAATTCCTTTTAAGTATATCGATAAATCATATAATACTTATGATTGCTTAATGTAAGAACTTTGATGTTAAATTCAAATTATGAAAACAGAAAAATATCTTTAAGTTCAGAACGAGCGTAAACTATTGAAGGGAGTGTCTTTACTGTACAACCACAAGAAATAATTGTTGATTATCACTGTCAAGGAATAAAAAAGCTGTCCGTTAACAGTCTTCATGATGACCTTTCACAACAATTTTCAGCGTCTGATTAAGATTGGATTATTTTTCAAATATAATTTAAAAGCACATTACACCTTGTAAAAATTCAAATAACTAATACAATGATAAGTAAGAATAATTTTTCGAGGAGCACATCATTTCTTTTATGGGTTGAACTCAACTGATTAGGCATAATAAATTTACCCCAAGAGAAGGTGAGATGCATGAAAGATAAAATCTCCAAGCAAGATGCCATTTTCTATAGTCATAAAATGGCACAATTATCAAAAGCACTTTGGAAAGCAATAGAAAAAGACTGGCAGGAATGGATTAAGCCGTTTAAGTTGAACATAAATGAACATCATATTTTGTGGATCGCTTACCACTTAAGAGGCGCTACAATATCAGAAATATCCAGATATGGTGTCATGCACGTATCAACTGCCTTTAATTTTTCAAAAAAGTTAGAGGAACGTGGACTTCTTCAATTCTCTAAGCGCGAAAATGACAAACGTAATACGTATATTGAATTAACGTCAAAAGGCACTGATTTGTTAGAGGATACACTAAATGAGTATGACCCTAACAACAATTCCGTTTTACGTGGTGTTCTTCCTATGACAGAGATGTATGGCAAACTTCCTGAATTCCAAGATTTATCTGCTCTCATTAAAGAGATATATGGCGATGAATATATGGAAATTCTTGAGCGCTCCCTCGAGAATATTGAAGACGATGATAACATATCAGATAAGACCACACGTATCGAAGCTTACAAAGAGCAATCTAAATCATCTTAAATAACGCTAACGCTCATTTCTTTAAAAGGAATGGGTGTTTTTTTATGTAATAACGGGCATTAAAATATCAAAACAGGTATTGATCAATCGAGGAACCATTTTGTGAAATAAATCTTACTCCAAATAAGCATTATTCGACAATATTTTCTTTCTTATTTTACTTTAACAAACCCTATTTCAATGCACTTTCAACTGCTATTTAAAACTCTAAATATTTTTTTAAGAAAAACCTATTGCTTTTTCTCCTAAAACATACTATTATTCGTCTTGTGCTCTTAAGAAAACCCAAACTTATCGTACTCGATATTCAATTAAAATTCACATAAATATATATAGCAAAGGGGGATTCTAAGATGAATTGCTGGAAATCAGTAAACATCAATAAAGAATTCGGTCTTAACCGCGTTTACCTTATGTCATTTTTGACGGGTCTCATGTCATTTCTAGTTTTATATTTACCTTTTTCCATCATGCATAGTGCTCAAGACATAAGGGATCACGGGTTTATACCATTGTTGATCATCTTATTCTTTCTCCCTTCCATTCACAGACTTATGCATTTATTGCCTTTGATCCTTTTATACAAACGGGTCAGAGTGAATTTCAAAGTAAACAATAGATTTACACCAACTTTTTCGTATCAGTGTAAAAATAAACTTTCAAAACAAACATCTATCATCATGGCATTGGCGCCAACTTTCTTCATTACTATGCCGGCGCTTGTTATGGCTTATGCTTTTCCAGGTTATTTTGCCTATCTAGTGATTTTCGCTTCTGTAAATATCGGTCTTTCTTTCAGCGATTTTTTATATTTGAACCAATTTGTCCGAGCACCTAGAAAATGCTTAATAGAAAATGCAAAAGAGGGCTATGATATACTCGTAAGGAATCAAGAAATTTAGTTATCAGTCAAAAATATAAACAGTGCTCCTAAAAATCCGGGAGCACTGTTTTTCTATGAGGGTTTCTTCTGTTCAACAGATGATTTATTTGATAGAGTAGTTTCATAGGGAATAAAGGAGGTTTTTACAATCATACCAATTCTGTTTGTCATCTACGGACTAATTGTTTTATTCATATTTAATTCTCTTACACATTCCTTATGTATTAAAACTAAAATGTCTAATGAAAAACAATCCAAAGTATTCCGCACCATCAATATTTTAATAACGATCTTGCTAATTACTTCCTATGTAGATGTTATCAACCATATGTAGGTGACAGGCTATGCTTACATAGCCTGTTTTTTCATGTCCAATTACAGCCAAGCTGCACCTACGATAATGAGTAGAATAAACAACACGACGATTAAAGCGAAACCTCCACCATATCCGTAACTCATAACTTCACCCCCATGCTTAAGACATAACACATCATATGCCGCCATTGAAAAAACTGAATGGGCATCAACCTATCCTTTTTCCTATTTTTTTAGTACATCTAGAACTTGTAAGACAAAATATGTTATATTAGTTTATGGACTTTCAGTTAACTTGCTATAAGAGTATACTTTCTTCAAATTTACTGGGTAGTTGGATAAACTGCCGCTTTCTTACTTAGGTATAGACAAAGTGAGTGTGAAAATCCCATAGAAATTACAACATGTCTGAGGAGTGTACGAGAAAATGAGAAAAAGAATTGTGACCACCCTACTTGCTGCAGGTATACTAACACTATCTGCTTGTTCTTCAGAAGGAGATTCCGAAGCTGTAGTAGAGACGAGCGGTGGAGAAATTACTAAAGAAGAATTTTATGAAGAATTAAAGAAAACTTCCGGTGAGCAAGTTTTGCAGCAGCTCGTCATGAATGAAGTACTAGGTGAAAACTATGAAATTTCTGATGAAGAAGTTGAAAAAGAACTTGAAGGCCTTAAAGAACAATATGGCGACCAATTCGATATGGTCCTTCAACAAAGCGGTTTTGCTGATGAAGATGAATTTAAAGAAACAATCCGTTTAAGCTTGCTGCAGGAACAAGCAGCTGCTGAAAACGTTGATATTACAGAAGAAGAAATGAAAGCATATTATGAACGTATGAAAAACGAAGTGGAAGCGAGTCACATTTTAGTCGAAGATGAAGAAACAGCAAATGAAGTGAAAGACAAGTTAGATAATGGGGAAAGCTTCGAAGATTTAGCCAGTGAATACTCTACAGACGGTTCAGCTGAGCAAGGTGGAGAATTAGGCTTTTTCGGACCTGGAGCGATGGATCCTGACTTTGAAGACGCTGCATACGGGTTAGAAGTAGACCAAGTCTCCGACCCTGTACAAACACAATTTGGTTATCACATCATTAAAGTCACTGATAAACGCGAAGTGGAAGATGTGGAATCATATGAGGACTCTAAAGATGAAATCAAACGGACTCTAGTTAGTCAAAAAGTTGATCAAGAAGAATTACAGGCTCAATTGGATCAATTGATGGAAGAAGCTGAAATTGATGTGAAAATTGAAGAGTACGAAGATCTATTTGAACAACCTGAAGTCGAAGAACCAGTTGAAGAAGAACCTGCTGACGAAGAAGAATCGACAGAAGAATAATTTATTACAAATAGAAGCAAGGTAGACAGCGTATGTCTACCTTGCTTTTTGTCTTAGGTCTGTTGTGTTTTTGCGTTTTTCTTTCTCTTCTTCAATACGGGTCAAATATACTTTACCTTCTTTTTCTATAAACTGTTGTTCTATCTGCTGTTCGGCCCTCATCGCACGGTACGCCATATAGCCACTTAGAAATATGAATAAAATACATACGAACACCCAAATTGGAAGTCCAAAGATCATGTTTATCCTCCTTGTCCACTTCTTTACAATTAGTTTATGAACAAGGTTTATAGCATATGCCTCAAATTAATTTTCAAAGGTTGGTTTATAAAAGGAACGTTGATCCAAAGCATAAATTCTGTCCGTAAATTCTCCTGGAGCGACCTTGCTCAAGGATCGGTTCAGCATATTCATCTGCGCATCTATCATATCGATGTGATGGAGAAGCTCGGCTTCCCGAATGAGTGGCGGCTTAGGGCTCCCCCATTCTGCTTTACCATGGTGGCTTAATACCATATGCTGCAGAATCGTCACTTCTTCACCTTCGATTTGAAGTTCCTGAGCTGCTGCTTGAACCTCCTCCACCATAATTGTAATGTGACCTATTAATTTACCCTCTAATGTGTAAGCTGGAGAAGCAGCATTCGATAATTCCTTCAGTTTACCAAGATCATGAAGGATCACGCCTGCATATAACAAATCCTGATTGATCTCAGGGTACAATTTTTTTAACTGTTGAGCAATATTCAACATGGAGACGATATGGTGGGCTAACCCTGATACGTATTCATGGTGATTCCTTACGGCTGCCGGGTATATGAGCAGTTCTTCCTGATACTTTTTCACAAGATGGCGAGTGATCCTTTGAATATTTGGATTTTTCATCTCAAAAATCGCTTCAGTTATTCTCTCCATCAAATCTTCTTTCTCTACTGGCGCTTTTTCAATAAAATCTGATATTTGGACCCCGTCTGTTGGCTGGACTGGACGTATGCTCTGAATTTTCAGCTGAGGACGGTTTCGGAATTGCCCCACTTCCCCTTGTACTTTCACAAGCTCCCCTTGCTGAAAAAGTTCTTCATCCTCTTTCGTTGCTTCCCAAAGCTTTGAATCAATTTCCCCGGTAGTGTCTTTCAGCAATAAAGATAAGAATGCTTTCCCGTTACTTGCTACACCTTTACTTGAAGTTTTTATAAATAAAAAGTAGTCAAACGTATCTCCAATCTGATAATTGGCAATTCCTTTTTTCATATACTTCCCCTCCTCTGTGTAAAAAAGTATGGTTTATTTTTATTAACTCTCAAGAGGCAGGTGAAAAGTTTCCGTCCTATTCTCTTCCAGACGATTCCCTATATCACCACGCCAGGTGAATAGAAACACTTGGGTTCCTCGTGAGAGTTCACTTAAGATCTCCAGCATAACTGACAGGCGGGCTTCATCAAAATTCACAAATGCGTCATCCACTATAAATGGAACTTTCAGCTCTTCCGATAATGTTTGAGCCAAAGCCAGACGTAAAGAAACATAAAGCTGATCAGCAGTCCCTCTTGAAAGTTCCTCAGTAGAATATTGAAAACCTCCATAATCCTCTACTATTATGCGGCTTTCATCACGCTCTACAGACAAAGAAACATATTTACCTAACGTCAACCTGTTAAAATGACTCTGAGCTGCAAGAAGGACACGCGGTAAATATTGGTTTTGATACATTTCTTTGGTGCGTTCCAGAACTTCTGACGCAATTTTGTAAGCCGCCCATTCTTTTGCATGTTCATTAAATTGAGACCGATCAAATTCATATTGATGATTTAATAACGATAATTGATCAGATCCTTCTAATTGTTTCATTTGAAAGTGTAAATCAGCCTTTTCTTGCTGTATTTCTTTTTGATTTTTCAACAGGCGGTCAATCTCCTGTTCTTTTTCTTGAAGCTGAAAATTGAGCTGGGCTTCATTAGGTAACGTTGACCAGATTTCAAAGTCCCTCTGTTCTTTCTCATTTAGCATCAGTTTGATTTGATCCCGCACATTATTAAACCTTTTCTGTTTATACTTAAGTTGTTCATACGACTCAAGCTTTTCGTAAAATTGATCGACGTTTATAGAGGCAGACGCTTCTAAAAGCTTCTGTTTATCTTCGAATAGCGGAGCAATTTCCTGTTTAATCCTTTCCGACTGCTTGTTCAGCAGATAAATTTCCTGATTTAATTGTTCATTATTTTCTCTTACGTTCATTTGCGAATGAAAAAAATCTCTGATCCCTATCAATTTTTCACTGACAGTTTGGTCTGAGTCGTCCCATTTCATCTGTTCAGAAAACTTGTGAACATCGTCTTCTATATTTTTTATCTGTGCATCTAACTCTATTGTTTCATTGGACCTTTCTTCGATAACTTTCTGTTTATCTTTTACCCTTTTCAAGAGATGATAAAGCTTTTCCCAGTGAAGCATTTTTAATGATTTCAGAAAAGGATAGCTCCTGTATTGTTCATTTACCAAGTGATTGAAACGTTCTTTTCTGTTAAGTAAGGTACGGGATTGTTCATCTAAACGCAGTTCCTTCTGTACTATTTCCTTTAGGTGCTCACTTAAATATGCAAGCTCCCCTTTAGTTTGTTCGTACAATTGAAGCTGCTGCTTAGCATGCATATAATTGTCTTTGCTGACCTGTACGGATTGTAAACTCTCTTTAGAAGAAGAGTCTTTTTTGACAAAAATTATTCCTGCACTTATTAATAAAGCAATTCCTATCGGCCAGAAACTTGAAGTCATATAAGAAATGATGATTCCGCTTAATATAATAAGTCCAAACAAATATGCAGATGTTCTGTCTTGAGGGGCATTGGTGTTCTTATTGGTATTAGAATGAATATAAAAATCAATAAGTTCAGAGTTCGCTGCCGCTTCTTCATCACTGATTGTCTGTTCATTTAAATCATTGATTTGCTGCTCTGTTTGCTTCTTTTGTAATTGAAGAGAATTTTTCTCTTCTTCCAGCTGTTTTTCCTCCTGTACAATGATTTGTTCCTGTTCACGCAGTCCCCGCCAAGTTTCCTCAACGTAAAAAGGAAATTCATACTCGTATAAACGTTCTTCTTCAATAGGAATGTCTAAATCGTCAAGTTCATGTTTCATTTCAGTTCTGTTTTGCTCCAGCTGTTTTTTTAACCTATTCCTATCATGGACGGCTTGTTCATACGTACTGATTTTACTTATTAAACGCCGCACTTCTTTCTCTTCAAACTCTTGTTCATTCTTTTGATTAAATTGCAAACGTTCTTTTTTGTCCTTAAGATCAGCCTCTACCCTCGAATGCTCATTTTCCAAAGGCAGGAGGTTTTCCTGCAGATGACGCATTTTGCTGCCGGCATCTTCAGGGAAGGACATCAAAGAACCTGGTTCTCCCGTAACATTTAGCTCATGATACTCCTGGATAACCGGAATAGCTTTATTAATTTGAACAAGAGTATAATAATCACTTCTTGCTTCGTTCACTTGGTGCTCAAGCTCCACGATTTCATTCTCAAGGTGATCAATTTTTTCAACAACTTTTCTGTAGTCTCCCACTTCCTGCATAATATCTGATTGCTTCTTCTCCAGCTTTTCGAGACGCTGTAATTCTTGATTAAGGAAAGGGTTCCGGCCTTTTTGCTTGAACAGATCATCTAATCTTTTTTCTAATGTTTTTTTTGTATGATAAATTTGATCAGACCCAGTCAACCCTACATTTAAGAGTACTTCTCCAAGTTCTTCCCCGGTGACCTGATGCAAACCACTTAAATCTTCAGCATTAAAGCTGTAGATCGATTGATACACAGCTTTAGACATCCCACCAATCAACTGCTTAAGGAATTCTTCTTCATACTCTTCTCCATCGACCAGCCGGCAAATAGCCTGGGATTGACGACGATCACTTATTCTTTCAATTGTGATCTCCCCATATTCAGGTGTTTCAACAACGAGTCTGCCTCCAATCGATCCGCCCGTCTTCGGCTGGTAAAACTCTCTTTTTTTTGGAGGCAGACCAAATAAAATAAATAATAAAAATTGCTGAATAGTAGATTTGCCTGCCTCATTGTTTCCTGATATGATCGCCATCTTTTGTTCGCCAAGGTTCAGAGAATAATTTTTCCATTTTCCGAAGGCGAAAATATGGAAGGAGTTGATTTTCATAAGCCACTTTCCCTTCCACTATATAATTGCTGCATCACTAGCTGTTTGGCAGCTTCCTTAATTTCTTCACGTTCACCTTCTGTTATCTCTTCCAACTGTTTTCCTGCACGCCGATGTTTATATAAAGGTGCAATAGCAGCTTCCCATTCTCGGTTGCTAAGGCTGTCCAGGTTATTCAAAAACTCTCCAGCAAACTGCGAACTGGCTTTCAACTCCTGTTCATCCCACGCGGGTTCGTCCTCGATGAAAATCTGGTCAATCCATACCCACCCATATTCCAAGTTCTCTCTTTCATTTACAAGGTCTATCCATTCCGATAATATCCCTTCAGATTTCCATTTCATAAGCCTGCCTTCGTCACCTTTTAATGTAACTGTTAATAACACTGGCTGCTCAGACTTAACAGACTGCTTTGCCTGTTCAAGCAAATGTTCTATGGCCTCTGGATACTCAATATTATAGGCAGCCTGACTTACTTCTTCATATGCGAAACTATGAAGGGGAACAAACGTATTATCGAATTGAGTGCCCCTCCATTCCACTACGTAACAGCCCTTTTCTCCGCTCTCCTTCCTCGACCGACCCTGAATGTTTCCTGAATAAAAAACAGGAGGATGTACAGAAAGCTGCTGCCGCTTATGAATATGGCCCAGTCCCCAATAATCCATTCCTTGTTCCAACAGGTCGTTAAGAGAAAATGGTGCATATACATCATGCTCCGTTTGAGTTTCTAAACTTCCGTGAAGCATAGCAATATGAAAATCCGGCTCACCCGTTTTTTTAAACTCACGAACTTTCTTATCATGTACAGCCCTTCTTTTATAGCTGAAGCCATAAATATTAGCCACATGATCCCCATCACGCCAGTAAGGAAAAGAGGTAACTTCTTCCTCCATAAAAATATGTACGTTTGCAGGGTAAGTGATCGGATAATGAGCTCCCTCAATGAAATCATGATTTCCATAGCTCACGTATACTTGAATGTTATGAAGATGCAATCGCTCAAAACCTTCCCTCAGCTTAACCTGAGCCTTTAAGCTCCTCGTTTCTTCATTGAATAAATCTCCAACTAAAATAACAAAATCCACCTGATAATGAACCGCTTCATCTACCAGGCGTTCAAAAGCTTCAAAAGTAGAAGCCCTAATCTGTTCCTTCAAACGATCTGGGAGATGACTTTTACTCTTAAAAGGACTATCCAAATGTAAATCTGCGCTATGTATAAAACGTAAACCCGCCATAAAATACCTCCCACGATTTTTATTCTAGTTTAGCAAACAAAAAGTACGAATGCACGTTCGAAGTAAGAAAAGCGGAAGCGAGTGTTCAGGACCGTACGCATAAGCAAAACGACGGAGTGAAGTGTTCTTCCTTCACACAGTCGGATTGCTTATGGCGATAGGTCCTACGAGCTGCAGCTGGACACTAGAAAAGCGGAAGCGAGTGTTCAGGACCGTACGCATAAGCAAAACGACGTAGTGAAGTGTTCTTCCTTCACACAGTCGGATTGCTTATGGCGATAGGTCCTACGAGCTGCAGCTGGACACTAGAAAAGCGAAAGCGAGTGTTCAGGACAATACACATAAGCAAAATGACAGAGTGAAGCGGTCTTCAAAGAGTATGTAAATCCACCAAAACGCTATGACGTGGGTATTCATGAACAATATATCTTTCTCAATTAAAAACCCCACTTTCAATTAGAAAGTGAGGGTCCATTATTAATTCTCCTTTTTAGATAGTTGAAATGCTCTTTTGACATCTTTTAAGGATGTAGATTTGCCGTACATTAGAACCCCGCCTTTATATACCCGAGCTCCTATCATTGCCAATACTACGATAGCGGCTACGAGAAAGCCTACAGATAAAATGACTTCCCACAGCGGTATATCAAGCATACCTACCCTTAAGAACATGATGAGCGGTGAGAAGAATGGTATATAGGATGTTACCGTAATGAACGTAGAGTCAGGTGCATTTAAACCGAACACGGAGATAAAAAAGGCGATAATAATCAGATAGACCATTGGTGATATCATCTGCTGGGCGTCCTCTAACCGACTGACCAGCGAGCCTAATGTTGCAGCCAAAGTGGCATACAATAAATATCCTAAAATAAAAAATAATATGCCGTAAGCAATCACACTTAACTGAATGTCTCCTAGTCCAAATTCATTCAGAAAAGACCCTTCTCCTGAATTCTGCTGGACTCCTATATACCCTACTCCAAGAATCAATGAAAACTGTAAAAGCCCGAGCAGAGCAATGCCTGTTATTTTAGCAAACATTTGTGAAACAGGCGAGACGCTGGAAATGAGGATTTCCATAACACGGCTAGATTTTTCCGTTGCAACTTCGGTAGCTATCATGCTTCCATAAAGCATGACTGATAGGTATAGCAAAAATAGCATAACGTAGACCAATCCACGGGTCTGTGCCATTTCCTCTGATGATTTAGCGCCGCTTTCTTCTCCCACAAAAACAGTTTCGAATGGAATAGGAGTGTTAATCGCTTGCAATGTTGCCTCGTCAACTTCAGCTTCTTCGGCGGCAATCGCTACTTTTACTTGCTGTAAACTTTGCTGCATCATTTCCGCTTCTGCAAGAGATGAGTCTTCTCCTGTGTATTGAGTGGCAACAGGCAACCCATCTTCTCCAGAATCAAGGGATATGGCCGAATCGTAGGTGCCTTCTTCGACAGATTCCCTTGCTTCATCTGAATTAACTTCATTGACTTCTACTGAAAGCCCCTCTTGGCTCGATAAAGTTTCTCCGAGAAGTATAGCCCAGCTTTCTTCATCACTTACAACAGCTATTTCAGAAGTACCCGCACCCTCTTCTTCATCATCGAACATCTCAATGATAGTCTGAATATTTGTTATTAAAAAAATCAGAGCTAGTGTAACGAGAGTAGTGATAAAAAAAGATTTCGATTTAACCCGAGACTTAAATGTTTGCCCTACCATTATAAAAAACTTATTCATAGGAATCCCCCACCTTCTCAATAAAGATGTCGTTCAATGATGGTTCTTCCAAATCAAATGTGCGAATAAAACCTTTTCCGTGAAGCTCGGTGAGGATGGTTTGGGATATATGTTCATTTTCCACTTGTAACTCGCAACTGTCTCCTAAACTTTTATATTTTGTCACACCTGGAAGGTCTTTAAGAAATGCTAAATCAAAATCAGCGCGGACTCTTACATTTTTCTTACCGAACGAGCGCTTAATATCCTTCAGCTTGCCATGGACGACCGGTTTTCCATGATGAAGAATGCATAAATGCTCGCAAAGTTCTTCTACATGCTCCATTCTATGGGATGAAAAAACGATTGAAGTGCCCGCCTCTTTTAATTCAACTACAGCTTCCTTCAGCATTTCTACATTGACTGGGTCCAAGCCGGAAAATGGTTCATCTAGAATAAGTAATTTTGGTTTGTGAAGGACGGCAGAGATGAATTGAATTTTCTGCTGGTTCCCTTTAGACAAGTCCTCTACTTTTTTTGATTTATAGTCTGGTACTTTAAACTTTTCAAGCCATTGCTCAAGCTCATGGATTGCTTCCTTACTATTCATTCCTCTTAAACGAGCTAAATAGACGAGCTGGTCCTGTACCTTCATTTTAGGATACAACCCTCTCTCTTCAGGTAAATATCCAATCAGGTGACTTTTATCGTAACCGATCCCACTTTCGTTCCATGTTATATCCCCTCCACTTTGTTGAATAAGACCCAGGATCATACGAAATGTAGTAGTTTTACCTGCACCATTAGCCCCAAGAAAACCAAATATTTGTTTTTCTGGAATTTCTAAAGAAAGATGATCGACAGCTGTAAAGGAGCCGAACTTTTTCGTAACATTATGTAATTTCAAAGTCATCAACTATTCCCCCTTTTTCCAATTATACATACGGATTCATTTTGGTTTTGTTTCATTTATTTTGATAATTTAGCAGGAATTTCGGCAGTTTATGCCTAATATATAAAATGAGGCACCATTCACCTAGGAGGTTCTTTTAATGAAGAAATATTATCTTACCGTATTTGAGAAAGATGGAACGAATGTTCTTGATGAAATAATTGAGGCCCGTGATGATAAAGAGGCTAAACGAATAGGTCAAGCAACTCTAGAAGATAAAGGATTTTTAGAATATACACACCGCTGTGCCGCACCTGAAGGTCACCTTGTATTGTTCCATAGGTAACCACATAAAAAGTCGCGTGAGACACGCGACTTTTTACTTATTTTCCTTTGAATTTAGGTTCACGTTTCTCTAAAAAGGCTTGTACTCCTTCTTTATGATCGGAAGTCTGCCTTAATTTCCACTGCGACCGCCTTTCTTTTGCTAAGTATTGCAAAAGCTGATCCATACCGTATTGGTGATAGATTTTTTTTGAGGCTATCATGGATTGCAACGGTCTCACGGTCCATTTTTCAGCAAGCTTTTCTGCTTCCAGTTGAATATCCTTTTCAAAAACTGAATCGATCAATTGATGGTCATATGCTTCTTCAGCCTGTAAGTTCTCTCCCTGCCAGGCAAACTGTTTGGCTCGGTGAGTACCTAATCGCTTTTCTAAAAAGAAATGACCGCCGCCATCAGGTGCAAGACCGATTCCGATAAAATTCATAGATAGCTTCGCATTTGCTTCAGCTATTAAATAATCAGCAGACAGGGCGATGCTTAAACCTAAACCGACGACAGGACCGTGCAAGGCAGCAAGAACAATTTTAGGCATGGAATAGAAGCCAGTTACTATTCGTTCAATATCGTTCATGACTTGATCATAAACTTCTGGATCACTAACTTCCTTCATCATTGTGACGTCTCCGCCTGCACAGAAGCCACCGCCCGCACCCGATAAAACGACGATCTGTGTATCTTCATCATTTTTCACGTTCTCAACGATATCAGCAAATTCCCGCAGCATCTCTACATGTAAAGCATTGTATTTTTCTCCGCGGTCCAGTTTTAAAAAAGTAATGGATTTTTTCTTCTTTACCTTAAAATAATTCATGAGTATCCCCCTCGACAGTAGTGTCCCTATATTAATAGTTCGCCACGACGCTCCAAATCCCTTGCTTTTTTTACAAAAATTTCATAAAAAAAAGCCACCCATTACAGGTGGCTCTTTAAAGGTTGTTTCTTATTGTTGTGGTTCTTCAGGATTACCATAAAGCTCTTCAAGAGGCTTTGTGATAATTTTACTTACGTCATTGATTACAGTGTTGAGACGCTGCTCTTCTTCCATAAGTTTAGAAATTTGAGGGTGCTGCTGAACAAGTTCGACAACTTGACGTGCCTGCTCAACTTCTTCCTCTGAAATCTCTTCACCTTGCATTTGTTTTTGCTGAAGAGTGATTTGGGTCTGACGGAAATCTTCGAACATTTTCTTCGCAGCTTCGTCATTCATTACCGCTTCATAAGCGTCTTTTAAACCGTTGAATTCCTCGCTATTGCGAATTGCTTTTTCTAGTTCATATGCGTGATCATAAATATTAGACATAAATGATTTGAACCTCCTACGTTAATAAGTTTCGAATTCCTTCCTCACTATAACAAACATGTTAAGCCATGTATAGGAATAGGGGGTTATCCGAATAAAAGCACTAGAATTCCTTGAAAAATCCCTATCATCCCACCTAATAATGCCCCTAGATATGTGATCATTTTAAATTCTCTTTTAGAAATTCCAAGCACCATTTCTTCCAGACGGCCAACATTGAATGAATCGACTTCTTCTTGGACAATTTCAGACAAGTGCATCGATTCCATCATCTTTTCGATTCTGGAAGAGATAAGTACAGTGGCTTTAGGAACGAGAAGAGGCACCACGTCAAATATAATCCGAGATTGAAACGATTTTGACCACTCCGCTATTGATGTATTCAGCCACTTTTCAATAGGTAGAGTTCTTGTAACGGCTTGTCCAAGTCCTTTTGTAATCGTATGTTTACCTACCTGGTTCTCAAAATAGCTTAACCGCTGATTTAACGCGGAATATAATTCACTGCGAAGCATAGTTTGCAGCCAGTCCGTCGTTTCTCCTGCTGTAACATATCGAATAATGACAGGATGCACTCGGTCGATGACTCGCTCTGATCCCATAAAAGATTGAATCATATTACCCAGGAATCCTTGTTTATTCAAATAATCATCAATTAAGTCACCTACTTTTTCTTTACCTTCCGGGCTCGCTAAGAAAAGGTGCACTTTCTCTTGAATATAAACAGCGAGTTGGTCAGCTCCGGCCTCTGCCTTGTCCGACCACTTATCAGTAATAAGATCCTTAAGCCTTTGATCACGATATTTTTCCATCAATCCCTCATAGCGATCTTCTATCCAAGTCGAAATGGATTCTTCAACGTGCTGCGTATCTATATTCATTTCTAAATTCTCAAATAAATCCTGGAGGGTCGCCTCATGATTCAATGCTTTTTCAACTTCTCGTTGAGCGAAATTCGTCAGTTGATTCTGAAATTCCTGTCCTTCTATTTTCCGTTTTAATCCTTCTGCCGTCAAAAGGTGCTCGACAACCATTCTCCCTAGCTGCTTCGCTAATTCCGGCTGCCTTTTTGGAATTAATCCAGGCGTAAAAGGAAGCCTATACTTACCTATATATATGGCCTTATAAGGACGAAAGAGCATTTTTATGGCTAACGAATTCGTAACACCGCCAATGGCCGCTCCTATGACCATCATTAAAATAATTAGTACGATTGCATTCATAAATTATTTACCTCTTTTCAAACAATGAACTTCAGTCCAATTATAGAGCAATAATGCTTCACTGGCCAACTAGAGATGACGACCAAAATTCTGAGATTATCTAATTATTTTAAAATAGCGTAAATTAAAACTCAGTATCGATTTTCAAATTCTCTCTCGCATCTAAAAGAGCTGTTCTTTTTGCTGGTGTCCGTGAAAACTGCAACGATCCGCCAGGCCTCCACCCAGTCGTCTTGTTAAAATATAATTAAGATAAGTACCCTATCATTTTATTAAGCACACGTTGTTGTTAATATTCATAAGAGTTATTCAACAATATGTCAGGATAGTGGAAGACTTGGATTCGTGACATTGGGTGATTGGATCAGGGCGGCGGGGAATAGCGATCCGTTTTCTAAAGCCACCTCCTTCTCATTTAAAAGCCTCCAAACTGAGTTTTCAACATAAGAGAGCTTATATGAATATCAACACGGAAATTTAACAGATCCTAAAAATAAAAAGAGTGCGAACCACTTAAAGGTTCCACTCCTGATTATGTTTATTTATAATCTCACTAAGATCTTCTCAAGACGATTTGCACGCTCCATTTCGTCTGTCATTGCGATGAAAAATGGCTGATAGGCATCTGGACTGGGAATCATGTAAAGCATTTCCCTATACATTTCAACTGCTTCAAATGTATTGCGTCTGGCCTTGTCCGCACCTTGTTCAAAAGTAATATATTCAACGAATTTAGGATCAAAAGAGTGATAACAATCTGTAAGTTGGTAATAAAGATGTTGAAACATGTAATAATGTTTTGCTTCATCTTCTTCTGCAAGTTCAATGTCATTCATGCACGATTCGTCTGGTGCATCTTTTTTTAATCTTTGATAAAACTCATTGGCAGCCCACTCATTTTCAATGGCGCGTTCTAGCACCCTCAAAAAGTTCTTTTCCCTCATAGTTATGCCTCCCTTGCTTTTATATTTATGATAGAGGGCAGGTAATATGTTTCTTTACTATTCGGATACGTGAGGATTAAGAGGGAGACAATATAGACACGGAGGTGATGAGTTGGATAAAAGAAGAAGTGAATCCGCTGAAGGAAAAGATCGATTCGAGCTCGATGTCGATCGCATGATCAATGAAGGAATGGCCGGGGGACGGCCTCGATCTTCCTATGGGCATGAGCAAATTGGAGAAGTTCACCCTATTCCTGAAGAAGATGCAAAATAAAGAAAGATGCTGCTCACTTGAGCAGCATCTTCTAATTTTAATGGTTATCGGCTTTTAACAATCATATTAACGGCTTCATTGATCAATTCCTCCGCAGATTCGCCTTCCTCTTCTGCTACCTTGATGCAAGTTTCTAAATTTTTCGCTACAATATAGCCTATAGCACGGTCCATTGCTGACCTGGCAGCCGATAACTGAGTGATGACATCTTTACATTCTTTATCTTCTTCCATCATTTTCAAAACTCCGCGCACTTGGCCCTCGATTCTTTTTAAACGGTTCTTCGTTTCTTGCGGATACTCGTATTTATTTCTTATATCTGTCATATTAATTGCCCCCTACTTAACTTAATTAGAACCAAAATATCGTGTATACTGGCGATAACCGATTATTTTTATCTATATTATCATATTAATAAATTTCATTGTAAAAAGGAAGTTTTCTATGTCACTGACTGATCAATTAAAAGAAGATTATCCATCCTTGATTGAAGTAAAGGATCACACACACATCCCTTCTCATCCTTACAAATTTTTTCGCACCAGCGAAGATAAAATTATAGGTATTGCACAAGAGGAAATGAGCGAACGAGAGGCCAGACTTCTATCGGCATTCATGACCCCTTTTGAATTTCCTGACTTTAAACTCTCTCATCAAGAACGCGTGTGGAAAGAGTATCTTGAAGGTGATACAGAGGAGCTCATTTTACCTAGTAATCCTTATAAAATTCGTTATGTATTCTTTTCTCTAGCTGATCAAAGTTTAGACACTGACGATTTCCAAGAGGCCCTTCAAGCTCTTTTTCCCGAAGAAATGCCCCTAATATGGCAAAACAGTCAGGAAGGCTTCATTATCGAAGAATTCTTTAAAAAAGACCAGGAACCGATTTCTTTTGAAATGGTGATCGACATCTTAATGAGTGATTTTTATACAAAGCTTCAATTTTACATCAGCGATGAGATCTACGATATAAATCAATATCGCAGGGCATTTGAGTGGGCTAACCGTTGTTCTGTGCTTTCAAAAAAATATCAGCCGGCGGAAGTAGTTCACTTCCATGATGTCATCCCCTACTTGTTTATTGACGCAATCCCAGCAGAGGACCTTGCATCTCTTCAGCATTCTATTTTATCTGAAGCGGAAGAGGACATTGAACTGCTTCGGACCATTAGAGTATTTCTCGAGTCTGGTTCCAATACCTCGCTCGCTGCCAAGCTTTTGTTTATGCACCGTAACTCACTGCAATATCGTGTAGATAAATTCATTGATAAAACTGGTGTTGATATCAAGCAATTTGAAAAGGCGGCCATCGTCTACTTATTGCTAATCTACTTGAACCCGTAATCAGAGTGCACAAAAGCCATTTTGGTTCTTTGTGCACTTTGTCCATTTACCAGCCTTCGTAACTTCGCTACACTATAAACATACAAAAGAAAGCGATTTCACATGAGGAGGATTTTAAAATGGCAGAGCTAAAGTTAAATAATATTGAAAAAGTATATGATAAAAAGGTGAAGGCGGTTGATGATTTTAATTTACATATCGGAGACAAAGAATTTGTCGTCTTTGTAGGTCCCTCTGGTTGCGGAAAGTCCACTACCCTTAGAATGATTGCTGGATTGGAAGAAATCTCGGGCGGAGATTTTATGATTGATGAAAAAAGAATGAACGATGTAGCTCCTAAAGACCGTGATATAGCGATGGTTTTCCAGAACTACGCACTATATCCACATATGAATGTCTACGATAATATGGCATTTGGACTAAAGCTGCGCAAAATGGATAAAAAAGAAATTGAACAGCGTGTAAACAATGCAGCGAATATTCTTGGTTTGGAAGCTTTATTAGACCGTAAACCGAAAGCGCTGTCAGGTGGTCAGCGTCAGCGTGTTGCTCTGGGCCGCGCTATCGTTCGTGATGCGAAAGTATTCTTGATGGATGAGCCTCTTTCCAACCTGGATGCCAAACTACGTGTGCAAATGCGTGCTGAAATTCAAAAGCTTCACCAGCGCCTGCAGACAACAACTATTTATGTAACACACGACCAAACTGAAGCGATGACCATGGCGACTCGTCTTGTTGTCATGAAAGATGGACTCATTCAACAAGTTGGCGCTCCAAAAGAGGTTTACGATAAACCCGAGAACGTATTTGTCGGCGGATTCATTGGTTCTCCCGCTATGAACTTCTTTAACGGAACATTAAGTGAAGGACATGTTAACTTAGGTGGAGACGTCAATATCGCTATTCCTGAAGGTAAACTGAAAACACTTCGTGACCAAAATTATATCGGGAAAGAAGTAATTCTTGGAGTGCGCCCAGAAGATATGCATGATGAGCAGTTATTTATTGATGCTAACCCTGACAAGAAAATTAAGGCGGATATAGAAGTTGCTGAATTGATGGGTGCCGAATCCTACCTTTACTCCCGCATCCATGATCAAGAATTTATCGCTCGTGTTGATTCCCGTTCTGATGTGAACGGCGGAGATAAAATTGAGCTTGCCATTGATATGAACAAAGTTCATTTCTTTGATGCAGACAGTGAACTGCGTATCCGATAACATAGTAAATACAAAAGCAGCCTCAAAATGAGGCTGCTTTTTTTATGCACCGACATTATGCACAAATTAACACTAAAGGGTTTGTGCATAACTTACATTTACCTTCCTTACCTTCTAAGCTAAACTTCTAATATACAGAAAATACTGAATATTATCTGGAGGTGGGTTCTTATGGCTCAATTAGTCCTGGATCGAGTGGAAAAGATTTATGACAAAAAATTTAAAGCTGTAAAAGATTTCAATTTACATATTGGAGATGAAGAATTTATAGTGTTTGTCGGTCCTTCTGGATGCGGAAAATCTACAACATTACGCATGATTGCAGGCCTTGAAGTCATTTCAGGAGGGAACTTCTTAATTGACGACATCCGTATGAATGACATTCCACCTAAGGATCGCGACATCGCGATGGTTTTTCAAAATTATGCCCTCTATCCTCATATCAACGTATATAAAAATTTAGCATTCAGTTTAAAAGTAAGGAAAATGGATAAAAAAGAAATTGACCGACGAATCCAGGAAGCTGCTAAAATCCTTGGATTAGAGGCCTTGCTTGACCGTAAACCAAAAGCACTATCCGGTGGTCAAAGACAGCGTGTAGCGTTAGGTAGAGCCATCGTACGTGATGCTAAAGTATTTTTAATGGATGAACCTTTGTCTAACCTTGACGCAAAATTAAGAGCTCAGATGAGAACAGAAATCCAGAAGCTGCACCAACGTCTTAAAACTACTACTATCTATGTAACACATGACCAAACTGAAGCGATGACAATGGCTACCCGGCTAGTCGTAATGAAAGACGGGTTCATTCAGCAAGTCGGAACACCTAAAGAAGTATATGATACACCTGAGAACGTATTCGTCGGCGGCTTTATAGGATCTCCTGCTATGAATTTTTTTAATGGAAAAATTGAAAAAGGTTATTTTAAAATGGAAAAAATCAAACTATCTATTTCGAAAGATAAGCTCCAAGCATTGGAAAAACAAAACTTAATCGGAAAAAATATTATCCTGGGTATTAGACCTGAAGATTTCCAGGATGCAGTTCTAAATAATCATTCGTACAACAAAATAAGCGTGAACGTAGAAGTAGCGGAATTGATGGGATCCGAAACATATGTATATGCAAGTATGGGCGGCCAGGAATTCGTAGCTCGCGTAAAGTCTAGAGATGATATTCATGCAGGAGGCCGGCTTTCCTTAGGTTTAGATTTGGGGAAGGCACACTTTTTTGATGCCATAACCGAACAAAGAATCAAGTTAGAATAAAATTCACTTATAACTTCGAGAAATATAAAAAGAGAAAGGGCGCACCCTTTCTCTTCTTTCAATTTATTTATTTTTGTTGTCCACCGAACTGTTGTTCAGCCATTTGTACAAGACGTTTAGTGATTTCTCCACCTACAGAACCGTTAGCACGGGAAGTAGAATCAGCACCAAGCTGTACTCCGAATTCTTGAGCGATTTCGTATTTCATTTGATCTAAAGCTTGTTGTACTCCAGGTACAACTAGATTGTTTGAGCTGTTGTTAGCCATGTTGTCTCACCTCCTGTGTGTGATAGTAGTATGAGCACTGCCTTTAATTTTTATCACAAATTTTAATTGGTAATAAACGGTATATTAAAAGCTTGAGAACATGGCTAAATAAAATCAATCAAGAATTCGGTTTTGTCATAGCTTTAGGGTCTACGTACTGCTCAAATTGTTCTTCTGACAATAAGTCTAATTCAACAGCCGTCTCTTTAAGTGTTTGATTTTTTTCAAAAGCAGCCTTAGCGATTTTTGCGGCATTTTCATAACCGATGTGTGGATTCAACGCCGTCACAAGCATTAAAGAATCGCGTAAATATTTTTCAATTTGTTCATGATCAGGTTCCAAACCAGTTACACATCTTTCATCGAATGAAACAATACTGTCAGCAAGAAGCTGGGAGGACTGAAGGAAATTGTAAGCGATGACCGGTTTGAAAACGTTCAATTCGAAATTCCCTTGACTAGCGGCAAATCCAATGGTGGCATCATTCCCCATAACTTGGGCAGCTACCATAGTGATAGCTTCGCTTTGTGTTGGATTTACTTTACCCGGCATGATGGAACTGCCTGGTTCGTTTGCCGGAATAGTGATTTCTCCAATTCCGCATCTAGGGCCACTAGCCAACCAGCGCACATCATTGGCAATTTTCATAACATCAGCAGCTAAAGCTTTGACCGCTCCATGTGTGTGAACAAGTTCATCATGGGACGTTAAGGCGTGAAACTTGTTAGGTGCTGAAACAAACGTATTGGACGTTTCTTTATTGATATGTTCGACCACTTTGTTAGAAAAATCGACATGAGCGTTTAAGCCTGTGCCTACTGCTGTACCGCCAATAGCCAATTCTTTTACATATTTTGTACTTTCAATGAGCATATTTTCTGTTTTCTCAAGCATACGGTGCCATCCGCTGATTTCCTGCCCTAATGTCAACGGAGTCGCGTCCTGAAGGTGGGTCCTTCCGATTTTCACAATGTCTTGAAACGCTTCCATTTTTTCTTTTAATGTTTGTTTGAATTGAGTAACTGCTGGAAGTAATACTTCTTCCACTTTACGCACTGCAGCAACATGCATAGCTGTAGGGTACGTATCATTCGAGCTTTGGGATTTATTGACGTCATCATTGGGATGCAGCTTCAAATCGCTGTTCTCCTCAGCCAGCCACTTATTACCTACATAAGCGATGACTTCGTTAACATTCATATTTGACTGGGTGCCGCTGCCCGTCTGCCAGACCACTAATGGAAAATGTTCTTCTAGGTCCCCGCTTATGATAAGGTCAGCTGCATATCCAATAGCCTGCGCTTTTTTCTCTTCTAATAATCCTAATTCAAAATTAGCTTTAGCCGCACTTTTTTTCAAAATCGCAAAGCCTTCAATAACTTCTGTCGGCATTTTCTCTTGGCCAATTGGGAAATTCTCTTTACTGCGCTGTGTTTGAGCTGCCCAATATTTATCGTTTGGGACTTTAATTTCACCTAATGTGTCTTTTTCAATTCGATAATCCATGAAGATCCTCCCTTATTGAACTAAGATTCCACCTATAATTGTATCAATTTTCTAATAAACAATCATTAACAACCCTTTCGATTATGTCGAAATTTAAATAATCAGAGTATTTACATTATTCTAACTTTGTTGTATTATAAATTTAACAAGAAGAAAGGAGGCAGAAACAGAAAGTCCTACATATTTTCCACTAAGGAGGGTTGGAGAGCTTAAGCTGTTTTTGCTTGATCTTTTCAAATGGGTAATGGTTTAGAAAAAGAGCCTGGGTAGGCTCTTTTTTATGTAGTAAACTATAAATGGAGGTGAAATCATGCCAAATATTTGGACACACATTTTATTTGCGGAAGATCTCTGTATGAAATTAGAAAGAGAGGATCTTTTGGCTAC
This sequence comes from Halobacillus campisalis, assembly GCF_030345335.1. Taxonomy (GTDB): domain Bacteria; phylum Bacillota; class Bacilli; order Bacillales; family Halobacillaceae; genus Halobacillus_A; species Halobacillus_A campisalis. The sequence goes on along the minus strand of NZ_JAPVRC010000008.1, from coordinate 106,132 downwards.
TTCAGAACGTTCGCTTTATTTAGGAGCCCAAGGTCCAGATCCATTCTTCTATTATAATTTTTGGCCGAAAGCAAGCGATCATGGTGTCCCTGAAGCAGGCATGCAATTACATACAATGAATTGCGGTGATTTTTTAATCGAAATGATTGAGCGCGGGAAGTCGCGAAAACATAATTCTCAAGCTTATATCCTTGGTTTCGTCAGTCATCATATGTTAGATCGGATCACTCACCCTTATATCCATTATAAATCAGGGTATGAAGGGAATAAGCATCAAGCATTGGAGGTGGCTATTGATACAATTATGATGGAAAAGCACCGCCGGGTCATCACTTGGCTGACACCGGTTCACCCTTATATTAACCTGTCGGATCAAACAGTTGAGGAAATAGAATCATGGCTGAAAGCATGTATCGAGAACCATTATGATCTTGATGTGCCTTCTTCTTTCATCAAAAAATCCTTCAAAGATATAGTGCGGGCCCAACGAGTTTTATTCGATCCATATGGCTATAAAAATAAACTGCTTGGTTCTGCTGTTTCTTCTTTCTCTCATCGTCCTATAGTTGATGACAAGGATTATTTGAATATGGAGCAGCTTATGTGGAGACATTCCGCAACCAACGAAGTGAGAAGAGCTTCATTTGAGCAGCTCTATGCCCAGGCTTTAGAAGAAGCTTGCGCCCTTTATAAAGAAATCCTTCTTTATTGGAGTGAAGATTCAGACGCTCGTATAGAAACAATTAAGAGCATGGTTCAAAATATATCCTACGATACAGGTTTGCCTATATCTTTAAAAGCAGTTAATAAATATGCTTCTCCGATAGTGTAACAAGCAGGCCTTCCTGCTTGTTTTATGTTTTTATGACAGGTTCGAATTCCGGGTTCGTTTGCGCCTCCGCTTCTTCTTTTCCTTTATCTATGTCTACAAATCTCAATAAAACGATGCCTGCAATGAAAAATACGATAAGAGATAATATTCCTAAGCGGCTAGAGCCAGTCAACTGGCCGACTAGTGCAAAAGCGAATGGGCCGAAAATAGCTGAAAACTTAGCAGAAATGCCGTAAAACCCAAAAAATTCACCATGCCGGTCCCCAGGCACCATTTTTCCAAAAATCGAACGGCTTAAGGATTGTGCCCCTCCCTGTACAAGACCGACACAAATCGCAAGTATATAAAAATGAAGAGCTGACGTCATAAAGTACCCTAGGCCTACGATTACTAAATATATATATAGGGAGAGAGTAAGAGCCTTTTTGGCTGAAATTTTGCCAGCCAAAAATCCAAAAAAGAAAGTACAGGGTATACCTACAAATTGAGTAATCAAAAGGGCAATGATGAGGGAGTTACTGTCTATCCCTATATCCCTGCCATAAATGGTAGCCATTTTTATTATGGTGGAAATGCCGTCATTATAGAGCCAGAATGCGATTAAGAATAACAACAGCTGCTTAAATTTCTTTATTTCTTTAAAAGTGTGCGTTACACGTTTGAACCCTATGCTGATAAAGGATTTAGTTCTTTTAGAAGTATGTTTTTTCTCTTCCACGATATTTCTAAATAACGGAATGGAAAAAATAAACCACCATACCCCTACAGAAATAAAAGCCAGCCTTGTGCCAGCAAGCGTGTCAGGAAGTCCGAACCATTCGTATTTCATGATCATAAGCAAGTTAATTGCTAATAGAACTCCTCCACCCATGTAACCGAACGCAAACCCCCAAGAAGAAACCTTATCCATATTGTTTTCTTCAGACACTTCAGGCAAAAAAGCATCGTAGAAAGCATTGCCTCCAGAAAAACCTATAGTTCCGACAATCAATAAAATGGAAGCTAAAAGGTACCCGCCTTCTCCCACAAACGCTAGCATCACACTCGCGATCATCCCCATAAAAGCGAAGAACATCAGGAATTTCTTTTTAGCTGCTGAATAATCACTGATCGCTCCAAGAATTGGTGCTAGAAGAGCGACGATTAAAACGGCTATAGATTGGGAATATCCCCAGTAGCTCGTCGCTAAAGATTCATCTAATCCTTTGGCTGCTACATCATAATAAAATATAGGCAGAACTGCCGCCATGATGGTCGTTGCAAAAGCTGAATTTCCGACATCATACAAGACCCAGCTCAACACAGGTTTCTTTTTCATAAGGCTCTCCCCATCTCCTAATTGTCTTATAATCAGCTTAGCAAAAGATACGTGAAAATAGAGAAAATATTTATATTATAAGGAGTTTTTTTATGAAGATTGCAGTATTCGGTGCAACCGGCCGTGTCGGTTCTAACGTAGTGCAGCTTGCTTTACAGGCAGGCTGGGAAATAAAGGCACTCGTCAGAGATATACCAAAAGCTGAGTCCTTGATTCCAGGTGCTCATTTAATTGAGGGTGACGCAACTATCAGCGAAGATGTAGAAAAAACAATTCAAGGGTGTGACCTCGTCTTCAGTGCGTTGAGTACGGACAAAACGGATACATTATCGAAGACCTTCCCCCTTATTATAGATCATATGATCAGCCATAGAATCGACAGAATCATTACCGTGGGGACCGCAGGTATTTTGAACAGCAGGCTTGAAAAAGGGAAATATAGATATCAGTCCAAGGAGTCTAAACGACGATCTACTTTCGCTGCTGAAGAACATCAGAAGGTTTATCAAAGTCTGGCTAAAAGCAACCTGGACTGGGTCATCCTTTGCCCTACCTACTTACCAGATGGTGAGAACGAAGGAGAGGTGCGCTACGAGGAAAATTTCCTGCCTGAAGGGGGAACCCGTATAACGGTGAAAGATACCGCCCTTTTTGCTTTTAAAGAAATTAAGGAAAATGAATTCCATTATACAAGAGTAGGTTTAAGTTATTGACCAACCAAAAACACAGCATTAGTAGTTTCGTTCCTGAAAACAACGAAACCCATCTCCAAGTGAAATAAGCGAATGTCATCACTACTATTTACAAGGCTTTGTTAAAGTTCCGTGTTGATATTCATATAAGCTCCCTTTAGTGGAAGACTGACTTTCGAGCCATAATGACAATTTAGGGGCCGAGGGAAACGGACCGCTTTCCCTCCGCCCCTCTGCCTAATAAGTATCGAGAAACCGCTTCAAGAAAAAGCAAATATTTCTGTTAGTACGCTGATTCTAGTACCAAGTTTCTAATGTTGCAAAACCTTGCTATAAAACTTTATAATCCGAAAGAACGGAGGGATGAAAGACGCTTCGCTTGAGTGAAAGTAGTTCTTTTTCTCAATTACTTCTAATTGGGGATTGGGGAACTGCGCCGCACCTTTTTTTAAGAGCAAAAGCGCTTCGTTCTTAGCTGCCGGAGATAAAGGGAACACGAAGAACGGAGGGATTCGATGTTTCCTTATCGTACAGAAGTGAAGAGAGTCTCGTTAACCCGCTAAGCGTCGAAGCTCGAATACACGGGTAAGATGAGATCGTGGCATTCGCTTTATATTGAAAGTGGGGTTGGGAAAGGTTGGTGCAAGAGAGTTTTTTGCTTCTCATGTCTTAGTTCCGTCAGTAATATACGTTAGGTGGTTTTAGGAATGGGCGAGACTCCTGTGGGAAGAGAGTGATTGATGAGATCCCGGAAGGCGGCAGCCTGAGGAAGCTCACTGCACTCCCACGGAAAGCGAGTCCATTCCTAAAACCACCTTCCACTATCCTGCCCTATTGTTGAATAACTCACTTATAAACATCAACAACCACCCTTAACATAGCCATTTACAAAAGACTAGGATAGAAAAAAGGCCGGCTATAAAAGTCTACTTCTTAGACTTTTATAGCCGGCCACATATATTATTCGGGATAGAAACCAAAAAATTCTTCTAAAGTTCCCCCACTCTCGTGTATTTCTGCTGATAAATCTTTACCAATGTATCTTAAATGCCATGGTTCATATTCATAACCTGTTATATCAGAAGTGCCTTCCAGGTATCGAATAACAAAACCATGTTCGTGGGCGTGGTCTGCCAGCCATTCTCCTTCTTCAGTGTCAATAAAACTCTGGTCCAATTTAAATTCCATCTCAGGGGACGTTACATCCATCGCAAGACCCGTCTGATGTTCACTCGTACCAGGTCTGGCAGAAAACTTGTCAGCTTCCTCTTGACCTCTCTCCGCCACATTGTTTTCATAAATCGTTTTTTGTCTATCATAAGAACGGTATCCAGAGGTTGCGTATAAATCTAACCCTTGCTCATCAGCCGCATTAAAAAGCTGTTCCAGGGCATCAGCAGCCTCTGGCTGCATATACTTTTTCGGATGATCATCATCAAATGGAAAACGAACGTCTGGCACAACTAATTCATCCGGTTCATAGCCTTCTGGAAGTTTGCGGTTTTTATTTACTACTACCTCTTTAATATCCGGTTCCTGAATAACAGTAAGTCCATCTTCATCTTCTCGTTCATCCAGATTCTCTGCGAAAGCATTCGCATATTCACTTTCATTCTGCAATTCTTCTTCCTCATTTGACGACGCTTCAGCCTCCCCATTTTCTTCTGCCTCGTCATTTGTTTCAGGAGTTTGATCTTCCTGTGGGGCTTCAGGTTCACTTGTGGTGTCTATTACTGAACAAGCAGTCAATAAAAAGCTAAAAGATATTAAAATAACCGTTAATTTTCTTCGCATGATTAAGTACCTTCCTAATTGTAAAATAGTCCTCATAACTATAACATTATTTAAATCTTTCTGTACAAAATAAACAGCTATGTTAAACGTGGGAATGACATGCTTTTCCATCTACACACTCGCTTCTAAGAATAGAAAGCAAAATCATTCTTCCATACTACGCATCTTATGCGAAACGATAAATCAAGTAGGAGTTTTAACAGGTTCATAAAAAAATGCCGCTCACAATGAGCGGCATTCTGTACATCTATTTCAAAGTGTAATATTTATAATTTTGACTTAATCTTTCAAACTCTTCACGATCGTTGTTATCAATTGCTAAATTTATCTTTTCGTCCAATCTTTCTTTATTGAACTGAAAACATAGTTGGTCTAGAAGCAGTTTCGAGGCTAGCTTAATTCCAAAGGACAATTCTCTTTTGGCAGTGATTTCACGATTTCTGAATCCAGGATCACGACGTAGCACATATATTAGCTTTTGCTTTCTCATGAGAATACCCCCTATTGCTTTTTTTCATTATGAAGCATTTCGAAGCATAACGCAATAATATTCTGAATATTTAGTTATATAATTCCCAGGAAAGTTCGAATATAAACCTCTGTAGAGCCATTTACACTCATTTATTTTTTTTAGAACATATTGTATTTGCATACCCCGCTCGATTTTGTTTGCAATCTATGTAAAGTTAACGTTTTTCTCACCCACCTTACCTCCTGACAATCACCGAAACCGTTCTTTCATCTAAGGAACTTATATTAAAAATCCTTAATGATTGAGAAGAGACAAAAAAAGATCCCTTGATACGGGATCTTTGATTTGCATATTAACCGTTTACGATTTTTTTGGCTACTTCCAATGTTCTGTTCACCTGATGACGTACAGCTCCTTCAACATCCTCTTTCATGTTACCTTCCCCATCCACCGTCACACTAGTGCCGTATGGGTTCCCTCCTGCAGAAAAAATAGAATTATCTGAGTATCCAGGAGAAGCGACAATTGCACCCCAGTGGAACATTGTCGTGTACAAATTCAGAAGTGTTGCTTCTTGGCCTCCATGCGGGTTTTGTGCTGAAGTCATGCCGCTGACAACCTTATTCACTAGTTTGCCTTGCGCCCAAAGACCGCCTGCTTGATCAAGAAATTGTTTAGTTTGAGCCGGAAGCGTTCCAAACCTGGTAGGCGAACTGAAAATAAAAGCATCAGCCCAGTCGAGGTCTTCCACTGTAGCTAAAGCCACTTTATCTTTCGTTGCCAAGTAGTGTTCTTTCCATGCCGGATTCTGTTCAATCGCTTCCATTGGCGCCAATTCAGGTACGCGTACTAATTTAACTTCAGCACCTGCGTTCTTTGCAGCATCTTCTGCCCATTGAGCCATCTTGTAGTTCGTTCCGGTTGAACTGTAATAAATGATCGCTAATTTTACATCAGCCATGAACAAATCTCTCCTTTAGTTGGGTTTATGAATCGTTCTCCGGCTTATTGTAACCTCGTCTTTATTCGTAATACACGATACATATACCCAATCTTTTTTTATTCAAAACTAAGAATCTCGAAATTGAGATTATATTGTGCTAATGTCAAGTGGAGGACTTATTGTTAATAAGGCAACACGAGGAAATAGTTTATTATTGTGAACTTTCTCCTGAGGGATATTCTTATGAATAATCCATTTCCCTTATATTTAATCTTACGAAGGGTAACTATATAATTATGAAGCCCTTCCCTGTAATACGTAAGGAGTTGAGCCAGCGCAAATAACCTTACCATCTCCAAGGGATGTGAATCAGGGTAGTTTTTTTTCTCTAGACCCAAATACATCGGGTTTGGTAAGCTTAACCATGCTTTAAAGTTAGAGAGTGGAGGAAAGAAGTATGGGCGAATATGAAAATTTAAAAAGGGGAGAGCGCGGAGCATGGGTTAGTATTATCGCATACCTGATTCTTGCGGTGACAAAATTGTTCGTTGCTTCAATCGGTAACTCTGAAGCCTTACGTGCGGACGGTTTAAATAATACGACAGATATTGTCGCCTCTGTGGCTGTTCTCATCGGCTTGAAAATTTCCAGAAAGCCTCCAGATGAAGATCATCATTACGGGCACTTCAAGGCTGAGACGATCGCCTCATTAATCGCAGCTTTTATTATGGTCACCATAGGATTAGAAGTAATCTTCGGTACGTTCCAGGACATTATTAATCAAGAAGTTTCTGAGCCTTCACTTTTAACAGCATGGACCGCCCTGACTGGAGCTGCAATTATGTTCGGGGTTTATAAATATAATATTAACCTCTCCAGTAAAGTAAATAGCAACGCCCTCTATGCAGCCGCTCAAGATAATAAATCTGACGCGCTCGTAAGTGTCGGTGCGGCGATAGGGATTTTCGGAGCTCAGCTCGGTATTTACTGGCTAGATCCTTTAGCCGGTTTGATCGTGGGAATTATAATATGTAAAACGGCATGGGATATTTTTTATGACGCGAGTCACAGATTAACTGATGGGTTCGATGAACAAGAAATTGAATCGATCCGTAAATTAATTGAAGCCCATCCAGACGTATGGGCTGTAAAAGATGTAAAAGGCAGACTGCAAGGAAACCAGACCCTTGTAGATGCGACAATACACATAAACCCAAGTCTTACTATCGAACAAGGCCATGTGATTACTGATGAAGTAGAAAAAATACTAGAAGAAGAGCTGCACATTTATCATGCTCATATCCATATAGAACCTTATGATTATAAAAATGAATAAAATTTCTGCTTTCTAAAAAAGCTGTCAATCAGAAAAGGTTGACAGCTTTTTTTACAATGAAGGGATCATAATCTGTCTAACAAATCATTAATATCATTCCACCCATATGCCGTTTCTTCATAAGTACCCGATCCGATTGTAACTTCCTCTGCTTCTACCGGTTTGGCTCCTAAAACTTTATAAAAATTAGCAGACGGGTTCCTAGTCAACACCCATACAAGCAAAGACTGATAACCGGCGGCTTTCATGGCCTGTGCAAATGAATTGAGAAGCCAGCTTCCATATCCGATTCTCTGGTACTCATCCAATAAATAAATGGCATAAATTTCCCCATCATAGGTATAATTCTTCGTCCGTTCCTTCCCACCGGAAACAAATCCCACTACTTCCCCTTTATTATTCTCGATCACAAAGGCAACTTGCCCGTTAATAGGCGATTTTAACACCGTTTCCCACAAAGCCATTCTATTCTCTAACGTGATATTACTCATATCTTGCTCGTCTATTAAATCTTTATATGTAGATTTCCAGCTTTTAATGTGGATATTTGCAATTTGTTCAGCATCCTCCAGCTGAGCCACTCTCACGTGTGCCATTATTATCTTCCCCTTTTTCCCCTAGGTCATGATTATATTTTATCAGAAAAAAGGGTATCGCGCTTGTGATACCCTCTGATAAAAGCACTTTAATAAGGTTAACAACTGAAGCTGGCAATACGATTAGAATCGATTCCAAAGTAATCCCAGCGACGGCGATTAGGTCGCCATCGATAGCCTGCGACTGAAGTCCTGCCTATGAAAACAGGGAAGAACCAAAAGCGTTGACCATTGTTTAAACGAATCCACGTATATCGGTACAGGCAGCCATAAAGAGATCCAGGGTCTACTGCGAAAAGTTCCGCTCCCTGAGCTGATGCAGGTGGAGAACTAGGTGGTGGAGGCAGCTGATCCGCTGAAAAAGGCGGGGCTTGAGGTGATCCACCGCCAGGCTGACCTGGGAAGCCGCCTGGACCCCCTTGACCCTGACCATATCCTGGAAAGCCGCCCGGGCCACCTTGACCTGGGCCGTACCCTGGAAAGCCGCCTGGGCCACCTTGACCTGGGCCGTACCCTGGAAAGCCGCCTGGGCCACCTTGGCCGCCGCCCGGGCCAGGTCCAAATCCGGGCAAACCGCCCGGTCCGCCTGGGCCGTACCCTGGAAAGCCATTTTGTCTGTGCATAACAATTCATCCCCTTCGTGAAGTCTCAATATACGTTATGCCAGGACTGGGCGGGCGTGCTAAAAAGTCATTAAAAAGACGGAGGCTATAGCCCCGATGATGACTATTATGATGTTCAAGTTCAGCCATGCAAGTAAAATGCCGACCATACCTGCAATGACACCAATTTGTGGAGCCTCAGGCTTTACGCTCAAGATCCCCGGAAAGATCAATGCCCCGAGTGCTGCATAAGGAATAGCATTCAACCAACGATCCACCCATTTAGGGAAATGAACATAGTCCACTATGAAAGCCGGGAGTATTCTTGGTACTGCAGTCACAACCGCCATACCGATAATTGCCCAAATAATCATATATCTTCCCCCTCATCGTCTAAAATCCAAACACCACTGAGGCCGCCTAAAAGGGTACCGGCTACTATTGACCACCCTTCGCTCATTCCCCACGCTTGTAAGATAAAATTGACTGTCATAGCAATAAGGGCAATAAAGACAATTCGATGATGCTTTTTTACAGAAGGGATAAGAAGTCCAATAAACATAGCATAAAGTGCAACGCCCATGCTTTCGCTCAGTCTGGAAGGGATAACGTCCCCTAATGCCCCTCCAACGAACGAACCTCCGACCCACGAAAGATAAGCAGTTAGTATTAAAGAAGCGTAGAAATAGGCGCCGTACTTTTCCTTTGCTTCTTTTTTGTGTAAAGAAGACATCGTGAATGTTTCGTCTGTTAACCCTAATGACATAGGCAGCTTTGCACGAAATGTGATCTCCTTTAAACGATTCATGAATGACAAGCTCATGACAAAGTGTCTGAAATTCAATACAAATGCAGCAATTATGATTTCAATGGCTCCAGCCCCTGCTGAGATCATACTGACAGCTAAAAATTGAGCAGCACCCGCAAACACTAAAACACTCATTAAAGTAAGTTCTGAAATCGACATCCCTGATTGGCCGGCTAAGACACCATATGTCAGAGCTACGGGCAAATATCCAAGCACAATCGGGAAACCAGCAGCGGCTCCACGCCTGGCCATGTGTAAGCGGCTTTCAGATTTTGGGATATGTATGGATTGAGTATTGTTCAATGTACGTTACTCCTCTCTTTCAATCATAGATTACCTTCGTCTGTAAAGGTGATCTATGTTAAACGATTTATAGATTTATTTAATGATATGACAGGGTTCGCACACGGAAGAAGGTCCGGGAAATTGCGAGACTCCTTTTGTAAAAGCGGAAGCGCTTCGTTCAGCGGCGTATGGACTGGACTGAGCTGGCGGAGATATAGAAAACACGAAGAACGGAGTGATTCGATGTTGACTTATCGGACAGAAGTAAAGGAAGTCTCAGTAGCCGCTAAGCGCTGGAGCTGGATCGTCCCCCATAAGATTTATGAACTGGTTTACGGCTCTAGACTAATTTACGTGTAAGAGATGAGAGAACAGTACAGGGTGAGATCCCGGAGGGCGTTAGCCCGAGGAAGTTCACCGTACGCCCATGGAAAGTGAGCGATTTCCCGGACCTTCAATCTCTATCTTCACTTACGAAAACTTACTAATACTTCGAAACTGAGTATTCAAGATCAGGGATTTAAATACTAACATTTAACATTCAATTAAGGTTGAAAATAAATTGACATTCATCATACCGTGTTTTAATATTACACCTGTCTCTTCACCACATAAAAGCGTTTAAGTGGAAAAATGGAATTCCTGCTAATCGGAAATTTCATGTTTGTAAATTATAACATGTGCCACATCAAGGCACACCGTTTTGCTTCGGCTATGGTTTTACCATTGGCGAAATTCAATATATGTAAAAGGGGTATTAATATGTTTCATCTTAAACCAAAGCAGCTGCCAGGGTTTCTTGAATCCACTGCTATCATATTACTAATCATGACGATCATCGGCTATTTCATCATAGGTTTGGAAAGTGTACCTCATATTCCTCTCCTGCTCAGTATATTTATTATGATCACCTATGGCTTGTTCAAAAAAATGTCATTTCCTAATTTGCAGAATGGAATGGTTCAGGGAGCTCAAACCGGATTAGGGGCTGTACTGCTATTCTTTTTGATTGGTATTTTAATATCGAGCTGGATGGCCAGTGGAACGATCCCCGTTCTTATGAATACTGCTTTCGCACTAACAGGCGGTCCCTGGTTTTATGCCATTGCCTTCGGAATAACAGCTATTATAGGTGTGGCTCTCGGCAGTTCGTTTACTACTGCGGCAACCGTAGGTGTGGCTATAATTGGAGCGGCACAATCTACTGACTTTTCGCTTGCAATAACCGCAGGAGCTGTTGTTTCAGGTGCATTCTTTGGAGATAAGATGTCTCCATTATCGGACACAACCAATTTAGCCTCAACAGTTGTACACGTTGATTTATTCGATCACATTAAAAACATGGCATGGACCACAGTCCCCGCTTTTATCATTAGTTTCATATTATTCGCTATTCTTTCACCTGCAGCACAGATGGGCAGTGGTGAATTGTCCTCCGTGCAAGAAGGCCTGCAAACTACCGGCCTTTTGCATTGGAGTTCATGGATTCCTTTTGCACTACTAGTATTGTTGACGATAAGTAAACAATCTGCTTTCCTCTCATTAGCGGTTACCAGTGTTACAGCTACTCTAATTGCAGGAGTAAGAGGGACGATGTCGTGGAGTGAGTTATGGAATACTTGGTTTGGGGGTTACATTCACGAAACGGGTAATGAAGTCGTAAACGAGTTACTGACGCAAGGCGGAATGAACAATATGTTATTTACGATCGCTCTCGTTCTCTTAGCATTATCTTTAGGCGGGCTATTTTTTGTAACAGGAGTCATTCCTTCCATCTTAGAAAAAGTTCAGCATTCCCTGAATTCAGCGAAGTCCGTTACACTTTCGACAGCTTTGACTGCGATTGGAATTAATATTGCAATTGGGGAGCAGTACCTCTCTATTTTGTTAACAGGAGAAGCTTATCAGGAGCTTTATGAAAAAGTGAAATTAGCGAGGAAAAACCTGTCCCGAACATTAGAAGATGCTGGTACAGTAATCAACCCGCTTGTTCCATGGAGTGTATGCGGTGTTTTTCTATCAGACGTCTTGAGTGTCCCTGTATTAGTCTATCTTCCGTTCGCCTTTTTCTGTCTACTTTCTCCATTGCTGACCATTTTATATGGAATCACTGGAAAAACACTGACTCCATCTTCTAAATAAATGGCTCTGATAAATTTCCAAGTTGATATTCATATAAGCACCCTATAGTGGAAGACTCAGTTTCGAGATGATTGGACTGTTTCCGTTATGTTTAACAGAGGTAAGAGCTCCGGGAAATCACTCGCTTTCCGTGGGAGCGCAGTGAGCCTCCTCGAGCTAACGCTCTCCGGGGTCTCACCAAGCACTCTCTTCCCACAGGAGTCTCGCAATTTCCCGGAGCTCTTTGCGATGATTAGATGGTACGGAAACACCGATTTCAGGATGTCAGATGCTTCGCTGCAGTTATGATAAAAACTTGATATTGAGCTGTTTATCCCTATAAACAAACGCTCACCAAAAAACGAACATGGATAAAGAAGACGCACCTTCTTGCAAAAGGGTTCATTTCTAGCTTACTTTCACGGAAATGAAAAGCCTATTGGATAGTTAGTTTTTCTAAAACAACCGGTTGAATTATTCTGCAAACGTGGGTACAAGAGAGTTTCTGCTTCTCATTTCATAGTTCCGTCCCGTAATATAAGTTAGGGGTTTTAGGAATGTGCGAGGCTCCTACCTTTGAAAGCGAAAGCACTTCGTTCAGCGGCGTATGGACTGGACTGAGCTGGAGGAGATAAAGGAAACAAGAAGAACGAAGAGGTTCGATGATTCCGCACAGAAGTGAAAGAAGTCTCCTCATTCCTGTGTGTTGAGTTGAGAAAGGATTGGAATGTTTCCATTTTCTCATCCACCTTGCATTGGACGGCACGTAAACTAACTTAAAATTGTGGAGTTCAAAACATTTTAACCGTTGCACTGGAGTGTTATTCTCCCTCTTTAATTCAAAGTTTTCTTGTTAAGTGGATTTTGAGAAGCGCAAATATCGTGAGGGGCGGCGGGGAATGGGGAGACTCCTGTGGGAAGAGAGTGCTTGGTGAGATCCCGCAGGACGGGACGTCCGAGGAAGCTCACCGCGCTCCCACGGAAAGCGAGTCATTCCCCGCCGCCCTGATCCACTCATCAAATGTCTCGAAATCAAGTCTTCACCATCCTGCCATATTGTTGAATAACTCACTTATATCAAAATCGACAACCACCTTAAACATAGGTCTTCAAATGTAGTATTCAATAATTCTATTATGAAAAAGAACACATCAATGAAGGCAGGAGGCTATTATGCCCCCTGCACTATAATAAATTCTTTCTCAAAACAGATAAATTTGAGAACATGTAAACGACCATAGGGAGCCTTTCACCCTCTAACGTAATTTCCTCCCTATCATATAACCTGCCTTCCAGCTTTTCATAAAACCTGCCGTATTCATTTTTCTCAAGAACCCATACAATCATATGTTTATAACCCCTGTCGGTCATATTCGATACCAACTCATAGAGTAAGGATTTCCCTATACCTTGCCCTTGTGCATTTTCTAAAATGTAAATGGCATACAGTTCATAAGTCTCGTGCAAGTTTTCCTTTCTTACGGGACCTCCATCACAAAAACCTACTACCTCTCCATTCTCTTTTTGTCCCACATAAGTTTGCGAATCTTGTATTAAAATTCGCTTTTTCCATTTTTCTTATCTTTTTTCATTTGACATATTTTCCAAGTAGGTCGTTGGTACAATACCTTTATACGTCGTTTTCCAGCAATCTACACTTACCTTTGCTATGGCTTCGGCATCCCCTACTACTGCTTCTCCAACCTTCATTTCAACCACTCTTTTCCGGAATTTATTTTGACGATCACGAATAGAACACTCATCCTGCACTCACACTATTTATATATTTATCACCACATAAAGGAGTGTGCGGATCGATGAACCAAGAACCATTTGAAGAGCCAAAAGATGAAATTATCGATATGGAACACGCGGTAGCTGAAGAAATTTTAGCTGATGTAGCTTATTACCGAACTTTGATGGTGAACGTGGCCTTCATAGGTGATCCAGGAACAGAAGACTGGGTGCTTGTGGATTGTGGGATAGGTCATTACGCAAAAAGAATTATTGAAGCGGCAGAAAAAAGGTTTGGAAACATAGCCCCGAAAGCTATCTTACTTACACATGGCCACTTCGATCATGTCGGGTCAGCTAAAAAACTTGCTCAGCATTACGATGCGCGTATATATGCCCATCCCTTTGAAGTGGATTACCTCACAGGTAAAAGGTCATATCCTGTTGGTGATTCAACAGTAGGCGGCGGATTGATGTCCATTCTTTCTCCTTTTTACCCAACAAATCCTGTAGATCTGTCTAAGTGGATACATCCTCTGCCTGACGATGGAACCGTTCCCCACTTAAAACACTGGAGGGCGATTCATACCCCGGGACACACTCCAGGACATGTTTCTTTTTTTCGCCATAAGGATAGGACCCTATTATCAGGAGATGCTTTTATTACCGTAAAGCAAGAATCGAGTATGGCTGTATTTATTCAACACCAGCATGTTCACGGTCCTCCCGCTTATTTCACACCTAATTGGATTGAGGCAGAGAAATCTGTTAAGAAACTAGCCGCTCTTAACCCCAGGACGGCTTTAACCGGACACGGACTTCCTATGGAAGGGGAAATATTTCAAGAACAACTCTTAGAACTCGCAATGAATTTTAAAGAGCTAGCTATACCTAAACATCAAAGTAAATTACACTAAAGGCCGATGCACGGTCTTTTTTTATTGGAGCTCATCAAGAATTTCAGTTAGTTTGCTTAAGCCTTCTAACAAGCGAGGACTTGGACGGCAATATAAAGACTCTTCTAATACGTGAATATGTTCATTCTTAACAGCAGTCATATCGCTCCAACCCGGACGTTTTTTTATGAGTTCAGGATTCATCTTCTCTTCCTTCACTCCTACCCAAACCATACAAATATGTTCAGGGTTCCTCTTCTTAACTTCATCCCAATCTGTTTTTACATTTGCTTCTTTTTCTGTTTGAAAAATGTTGTATGCACCAGCCAGCTCACTTATTTCTGAAAGCCAGTTTGCCCGCCCCGGAGTAAATATAGGCTTCGGCCACCATTCCCAGTAAAGGGAAGGTCTTTCTTCTTTATCTAAAGCTTTCTCACGATACATTTCAATTGCACACCTGAATTCTTCAGATTTTTCTATCCCCAGTTTCTTTTCTCCTATGGCTTCCCCTACTCTGGCTATATCTTCGGCAATTTCTTCAAGTGAATTAGGGTTGAGTATGATGTAGGGAAGGTTATGAGCATCTAAACCTTCTATATTCTTTTCCATCCCTGGGACACTCAGTGACGCCAGCACAAGATCAGGCTGTAACGAAACAATCCTCTCTATATCAATGGATAAATCGGGTCCCAGCTTAGGCAGCTTTTTCACCTCTTCAGGAAAATCAGAATAATTGTCGACACCAATCAACAACTCTGTTTGTTCCAAATACGCTACAATTTCAGTATTGCTTGGGCAAATCGACACAATTCGAATAGGAACACCTCATTTTTCAGAATCCTCTGATGTTTCATTTTCAACCATTATAGCTTATATTTAGAATAAGGAAAAAGATAGAAAGGGTGAACAGTGTGACAGCAACTTTGTACGATACTTCTAAAGGTTTGGTGGAGTATTCTTACGCAGGAATAGGACCTGCTATCCTTTTATTAAAAGGTGGACATTCCAGCAGGGATACAGATTTGTCACACAACAGTTTGATCTATGAAGGATACTCACTGCTAACGATTTCACGCCCTGGATACGATCTTACGGACACTTCCACAGGTCGGACACCAAGGGCTTTTGCTGAGACTATTATTGAAATCTTAGATCACCTTCAAATAGATCGAGTGACGGTCATAGCCATTTCAGCAGCCGGACCGACAGGCATTGCATTAGCCGTAAACCACCCTCATCGCGTTGAGAAGCTCATAATGGAAGCCGCACTTACGACTCCTTGGAATGCGAAGACAAAAAAACAGGCAAGACTATTGTTCGGGAAAGGCGAAAAAGCTGTATGGAAAGGTGTACGCACCCTTTTAAAAGTCTCCCCTAACCTGGCGATGAAGCAGATTATGAGTTCACTTACTACTGATCCTGTAGATGAATACTTGAATAAACTATCACCTAATGACCGTCGTTTTATTTATGATATGCTGCAAACTTCACGTTCCGGTAAAGGATTCGTTATGGATATCGATCACACTGTTTCCGACCTAAGTAAAATTACTGTTCCGGTACTTGGCATGTATACGCAAAAGGATAAAAGCGTGGATTACTCGAACGCAATCCTGCTTCAATCCACTGTACCTACATGTGAAATTTATGAGGTGAAATCAGACAGCCATCTCATATGGATAGGTGAAAACGCTGCACAAGTTTGGAATAAAAGACTAGAATTCATTAGTCAATGAATGAAGGAGGATAAAAGTGGACGCCATCAAGATAACCCATTATAAAGACGAGTTCCTATCTTTTTATCACGATGCTTCCCAGCACTCTTTTAATGAAAATGATCGCTTCTCAGCCTGGAAAAAGTACTATGGTTTCAACCCTTACATGAAAGAAGACCCGAAAGAACAATTAGCCAGAGAAATGCTGGAACAGGCATTCCCTAAGTATGAGCGCGCCTTGCCAACAATTGAAAGTTTCCAGGTGGATGAGGAAGAAATCTTTCAATACATTTCTTTGATACGTGAAAGTCTAAATGCTTTTGAACCTATGCAGCTTTCTATAGTCTTCTTCATTGGAGATTTTGAAACAGATCCTTTCATAGAAAAAGAACCCAACGATGCTTACACATTATATTTTCCTATAGAAATCGAGTGGAAGCCTATCCTTTTAGTCAACGAATTGGCTAAAACCGTATACTTGAATCAATCTAAGCTTAATCCTCGATCACTGAATGATGTCGCTCACGTTGTTTACTTAGAAGGATTAGCTCTTCACACTGCAGATTGGGTTACGCCGAAAGACTATCTCAGCTTGAATATTTACCCATGGTTAAGTAAATGCAGCCGCGAACCTACAAGGATCATGATGAACCTTCTGCCCCACCTGCGACGGTCGGACTATAAAGCTATTTATTCATTTACTAAAGGAACGGGAGCTTCAGGGTACACAAATGAAGCCAGCTTTGTAGGGTGGAGAACCATCAAGCATATGTTGGAAAAAGGAAACAGCTTAGCTAGTCTTCTAAACATTCCGGAGGAGCAGATCCTAAAAATAGTTGAACAAACTCTTTATCAGGTGATGGAGGAAGCGAAATATATTCGATCGAACGAATAAATTTTCTATAGGCATTTGCAATTCTAATATTATCTGCTATAATTAAATTAATTATTGTTGTTCGATAAGATTCATAACAGAGAAGATAGCGTAATAGTGATTCCGTCTTGATTGAATATGATGAGCAAGAATAGTAATACAATGTGGATTCAGATCCACGCAGGAGGTATTGTACATGATTGAAGGTACAGTTAAATGGTTTAATGCAGAAAAAGGTTTCGGTTTCATCGAGGTAGAAGGTCAAGACGACGTATTCGTTCACTTCTCTGCTATCCAAGAAGAAGGTTTCAAATCTCTTGAAGAAGGACAAGTTGTTAACTTCGAAATTCAAGAAGGTCAACGTGGACCACAAGCTGCTAACGTTACAAAAGCGTAAGTAAGCTTCATAAGACTCCCTCTACGGGAGTCTTTTTGATTTTAAGTATTGAATATACTTGAATATTTATAAGAATTTTTCGCTAAACGGTTTCATTTGTTTTGGGAATTTGTTATACTAAACTTAGTTATTGTTGTTCGGATACGAATCAAAGAAAGAAGTTGCTTCAAAGTAATTTTCGTCTTGATTGTGAAGAGCAAGAATAGTAATACAATGTGGATTTAGATCCACGCAGGAGGTATTCTACATGGTAGAAGGTACAGTTAAATGGTTTAACGCAGAAAAAGGTTTCGGATTCATCGAAGTTGAAGGTCAAGACGACGTATTCGTTCACTTCTCTGCAATTCAAGAAGAAGGTTTCAAATCTCTTGAAGAAGGACAAGTTGTTAACTTCGAAATCCAAGAAGGTCAACGCGGACCTCAAGCTGCTAACGTTCAAAAAGCATAATATAAAAAAAGCTCCCTTAATGGGAGCTTTTTTCTTTGGTTTATTCTGTATCCTGCTCTGTTAATATCAATGGTCCGTCTTTAGTTATAGCGACCGTATGCTCATATTGAGCAGATAAGGTACCGTCAAGTGTCCTTGCTGTCCAGTTGTTTTCATCCATTTTATTGGCATACGTACCGATATTGATCATAGGTTCTATAGTTATAACCATACCTTCTTTTAAACGAGCTCCTTTGCCAGCCGCTCCAAAATGCGGAATATATGGATCTTCGTGAATGCTTTCTCCTATGCCATGTCCTGTAAAGTCACGAACTACAGAATAGCCTTTACCCTCTGCATAGGACTGGATTGCATGCCCAAGATCTCCGATACGATTCCCGACCTTTGCTTGTTCAATCGCCTTATAAAGGGACGTTTTAGTTACCTCTAATAATTGTTCCGCTTCCTCGCTTATCTCACCAACAGGGTGAGTCCACGCTGAATCAGCAAGCGCCCCGTTTAAATTGACAACCATGTCGATCGTGACGATATCCCCTTGCTTCAACTTTTCATCTCTAGGAAAACCATGACAAATCTCATCATTTATTGAAGCACATGTAGTGAATTCGTAGCCTTGATAACCTTTTTGTTCTCCAGTCGCCCCATGTTTAGCTAAATAGTTTTCAACAAACCTTTCAACTTCCATAGTGGTTACCCCTGGTTTTATCATTTTTCTTAATTCTTTATGAACATTAGCCAGCAGCTTACCTGCTTCATGCATGAGCTCAATTTCCCTTTTACTTTTTCTTTTGATCATAATGCCGAACCCCCTTGTTCCTTACAAATAAGTTTAAGCCACCTAGTATCATATCGAAAAAACACGCTTACGACCACCCTGCCACCTTATATTTCTTTAATTATTTTAGCTGGGTTCCCTCCAACAAATACATCAGGCGGAACATCTCTTGTCACAACGGCTCCTGCACCAATCACCGCACCCTCTCCAATAGAGACACCGGGGTTTATGACCGCACTTCCTCCCACCCACACATCGTCACCTATTGTAACCGGCCTGCCCGCTTCTAAACCAATTGCACGTTCATTTTTATTCAAAGGATGTGTAGCGGTATAGACTTGTACATTAGGACCGAACAGCACACGATCACCTATTGATATGGGACAAACATCCAATAAAACACAATTGTAATTAGCAAAAAAGCCATCGCCCACTTTGATATTATATCCATAATCACATTGAAAAGAAGGCTCAATGTAAGCTCCCTCTCCTGAATATCCCAGCAGTTCTTGCAAAAGTTGTGCGCGGTAATGTTCTTCGGTAACTTTGGATTGGTTAAAATTGTACAAAATCTGGCTCGCCCTCATCCGCTCATGCACTAATTCTTCATCCCACGCTTTATACAGTTGGCCTGCTAACATTTTTCCTTTTTCAGTCATATGAATGTCACCTATTTTCTCTGAATTTGCCATCTTCCTTTACTTTATCATACTGATTCGCTAACCTTAGTACAATCAGAGGAGGAATTGTGATGGAGATTATACAATTAACAGGAGAGTACGCAAAAGCTTACCGTGAGCTTAGGTTAGAGGCTCTGCTTACTAATCCGGAGGCCTATATTACAACATATGAACAGGAAAAGCAGCGCCCAGACCCGCTGAATTCCACAGCTGAACGACTCGACTCAAGTGAATCAGCGACTTTTGGAGCGTTTGATGGAGATCAACTAATAGGAATCGTTACACTTGTTCAGCAAAGCCATCCGAAGTTTTTACATAAAGGATCCATTGTAGGAATGTATGTTACTTCTTCACATAGAAGAGAAGGGATAGCTAAACTGCTCATCCAAACAATTATCGAGCACGCCCGGACTTCCTCTATCGAAGTGCTTCAGCTTGCCGTAGTAACTGAAAATAAACCCGCCATTAGATTGTATGAGAGTTTGGATTTCACGGTGTATGGCACTGAACATCGCGCAATCAAGGTTCAGAATGGCTACCTAGATGAACATTGGATGACATTATTCCTATCCTCATGAAACTAAACGTCCAATTCAACCGTAAATAATACGCGCAAGTAGAAAGGAGGCCTTCATTTGATAGACATTCAACAAGTTACAAAAGAATTCTCTGGTAAAATAGCAGTTGAAAATCTATCTCTAACAGTTGATGATGGAAAAATCTTTGGGTTTCTAGGTCCAAATGGAGCTGGAAAATCGACAACCATTAAATTGATTACCGGCATTTTACCTATCGAGCAAGGAAAGATCACGATCAACGGATTCGATATCACTGAGCACCCGCTTGAAGCAAAGAAACGCATAGGATATGTTCCTGATCGGTCTGATGTCTTTTTAAGGTTAAAAGGAATAGAATACTTGAACTTCATTGCTGATGTGTATGACGTACCGACAGACATCAGAAAAAAAAGAATTGAATATTACGCGAAAAGCTTCGGTATATACGAGTCCTTGAACGATCATATATTAACTTACTCTCATGGTATGAGACAAAAAATAGTAATCTCAGGAGTTTTGCTGCACGAGCCTGAAGTGTGGATTTTAGACGAGCCACTAACCGGTTTGGATCCTAAATCATCCTATACGTTAAAAGAAATGATGAGAGAACACGCGAACAAAGGAAATATAGTTTTTTTCTCGACCCACGTCTTGGAAGTGGTCGAACAGCTCTGTGATGAGGTAGCCATTATCAATAATGGCCACATTGAATTTCTTGGGAACATGAGTGAAATGAAACAACAGTTTCAGGATGAAGATAATCTGGAAAAGGTATTTCTGGAGCTGACCCAAAATGAATAAAACTTGGAAGCTGATTCGTACGATCGTCAAAATGCAGTTCTCTTTAGCAGGTAAAAGTACAAGTGAACAAATAGGCTATGCTTTTTTATTCATATTTGCCATACCTTTCTCTATTTTTATCTTTTATGCGATTAATGGAATTGTGGGTGGACTTTATACCATACTGGAGCCTGCAGGTAATGAAAGCTTTATTCTGGGACTTCTGTTTATATCAATGTTTGTTGTACTTATTCTCGTAAGTGTAGGATCCATATTAAGTTCATTCTATTTTGCGGAGGATATCGAATCATTTCTTTCCCTTCCCTATCACCCTTTTCAAATAATGCTTGGTAAATCGGCCGTACCATTCATTACCCTTTATGTGACGAATGCGGCAATTCTCGCTCCAGGGTTAATCGTCTTCGGGCTGCATAGCGGATCGGGGGTTCTCTATTATATATACGCACTTATCTTATGGACTGTCACGCCTGTCCTCCCTTTTGTCCTGACTGCTATCATCGTTATGTATGGGATGCGTTTTCTCAACCTCTCGAAAAATAAAGATCGGATGAAAATTTTTGCTGGACTATTCACTTTCATATTTATAATCGGTATCAACATAGTGCTGAGAACGAACAATTCCTCTGCGGATACGGGAGAAGACCTCGCTCGCTTGATCCAAGAGCAAAATGGTTTATTAAACACCATCACTACGTTTTTTCCAACTGCATATTTACATTCAATCAGTTTGACAGATCCTGCGTCAGCACGGGGCTTTCTATTTTTAGTACTGAGTTTACTGATTATAGCTTGTGCTTTTGCCCTCTATTTAACCGCTGGCCAGAAAATCTATTTCAAAGGAGTTTTAGGGCTCTCCGGAGGTTCCAAAAAGAAATTCGATGAAGAAAAAATCACTAAAAGAATAAAACAAAGCAATGTTCTTTTTATTAGTTGGGTCAGGGAGATGCGTACCATCTTTCGCACACCGACTTTCTTCACTCAAATTATTGTGCAGTCTTTAGTTTTTCCTGTTTTATTCATCGTTGTTATCCTGTTTGATTCAAGCGGGGGTGATTTCTCTATAAGTAGTTTGGGGGCTATGGTCGAAGAAATAGAACCAAAGCGCTTTATACTTGCGATGACTGGATTTACCGTCTTTGCTTTAGGCATTAACCCAGCCTCGATCTCTTCTGTTTCTCGTGACGGGAAAAGCTGGTTCAACCATTTATACATGCCGATTAAAGCCGAGACCGTTATCATGAGCAAAGTATGGGCAGCTTTTTGCATCAATTTACTCACATTACTTGTCATTGGTGCCGTAGCTTTTATTTTCGTAAATATCCCGATCGGCATTGGAGTTATTTGGTTCGGGCTGTCTCTTATAATAAACTGGATCACTTCGGTTGCCGGAACGACACTTGATCTTTACACCCCGAATTTACAATGGACCGATGAACGGGAAGTATTCAAAGGAAGACTGATCGGCATACTGGCTCTAATAATTGAGGTCGTCGTATTCGGAAGCATAATTCTATTTTTATGGAATGTTGACTGGCTCGAAGGTTTGTGGATGACTTCTTCTATTCTCACAGCTGCTTTTATCCTTCTTTCTTTTGTCTGCCATTTGATACTAAGAAAAGTTATTCGCACCCAATATTATTCTATACACCAATAATATTTACCATAAAAAATGAACCCTCTCTCCTTTTTCGGAGAGAAGGTTCATTTAATTTGAATTTTTTTATATTCAGCGATCCATTCTTCCGGAGAGCTTTTCACTCTATAGGTATAAACGCCGCGCACTGTGTGTAAATAAAAAAAACTCAATTTACCAGGTAAAGGACGGTAGGAAACATCATGGATTTCTTTTATGGTAAACCGTTCGAAAGGGGTTACGACCTCATCTTTATATAAATCCACCGAAGCCTCTTTCTCAATGTAATGCTGTTGGTTATGCTTAATTTTACGCGTTGTCCAGACGATGGGCTGGGAATATATCAAAACATCCCTCCTCTTTGTTTAAAAGCTTAACGGCGCAAAGCTTATTCGTCAATCTATCCGCTTTATCCTTTTCATCTAAAACGATTTGTATTAGGATAGTAAAGGTGTTTTTGTAAAAGCTATAGATTGATGGAGGACACGAGAATGAGTAATCGAAACAAAGGCATCATTTTACTGCTTATTTCAGCTTTTGGATTTTCAATGATGGCCGCTTTAGTTAAATTATCCGGCGACGTACCGACAGTGCAGAAAACATTATTCCGTAATCTTGTTTCTGCTATTATTGCCTTCGTACTCGTCATTTATCATAAAGAACGCATATTTGGAAAAAAAGAAAACCAAAAATTGTTATTATCACGTTCGGCTCTAGGAACAATAGGTATGGTCTTATTTTTTTATGCCATTGATAACCTCGTTCTTTCTGATGCCGATATGCTGAATAAATTAAGTCCGTTTTTATTGATTATTTTTTCAGCCATATTCCTTAAAGAAAAAGCACAGCCATACCAGGTCATTTCAATAATTATCGCTTTTTTAGGGACTCTTTTTATTATCAAACCTCAATTTTCAGTAGAACTCGTTCCATACTTGGCCGGTTTCTTTTCTGCTGTTTTCGCTGCAGGAGCTTATACGCTTTTACGCGTGTTAGGAGATAAAGAGAAATTTTATACAATCGTTTTCTATTTCTCTTTTTTTACGACAGTTTCTCTAACTCCATTTACGATCGCTTTTTATGAACCTATGACAGTTAAGCAATGGATATATTTGCTTTCCGCCGGTGGATTCGCAACAATCGGCCAGTTCGGGCTAACGATCGCATATAAGTTTGCTCCAGCAAGAGAAATTTCTATTTTCTTTTATTCTACCGTAGTTTATTCGGCTTTGATCAGTATCCTTTTATTCGGACAAGTGCCAGACTGGCTGAGTATTTTAGGGTACATCATTATCTTCAGTGCTTCGTTCTATATGTTCTTGAGGAACAACAAAGAGGCGGCTGCCACATAAGCGATTGTCCTTTTATGGATAATCGCTTATCCTATTTTCACACAATATTACCTACAGCCTGCTCATTTATTAAATCCATGTCTCCTTAAGTACGCGAAGCCAGTTTCCGTGAGTGATTTTATTCAAATCCGATGAAGAAAAGCCGTTCTCCTTAAGGAGCTGCACTAGCTCAGGCATTCCAGTTACACCTTTCATTGCATCGGGTATAGTAGTACCGTCAAAATCCGAGCCTAATGCCACATGATCCACACCAACCAGGTCCGCAATGTATTTAATATGATCGATGATTTTCTGTAAAGAAGTATCCGTGGACATCTTTCCGTCCGAACGCAGCATATTTACACTATACGTAACACCGACTACACCCTTTGACTTTGCGATAGCTGTGATTTGATCATCAGTCAAATTCCTTGATATAGGGGATAGAGCATGTGCATTGGAATGGGTAGCTATAATAGGTGCATTCGATTCATTAACTACGTCCCAAAACCCTTTTTCGTTCAGATGGGATGTATCTATCATGATGCCTAATTCATTGCATTTTCTCACGAGGTCTCTCCCTGCTTCTGTCAAACCCTCTCCAATATCAGGGGTAGAA
The DNA here is from genome assembly GCF_030345335.1 of Halobacillus campisalis. Classification (GTDB taxonomy): domain Bacteria; phylum Bacillota; class Bacilli; order Bacillales; family Halobacillaceae; genus Halobacillus_A; species Halobacillus_A campisalis. The sequence goes on along the minus strand of NZ_JAPVRC010000008.1, from coordinate 81,873 downwards.
GGGAAACGATAAGGCACACCAGTTGCAAATGCATTAGGTCGGCTCCACACAAGACCTAAGGACCTCAAACCTTGTTGATAAAATGTTTCGAGGTTTTTTAAATCTCGATCTATAGCCTCTGCCCCTTCAAAGTGTAAAACAGCAGCTATTTGCCCTTGCAGCAGAGACTCTTCTAAGGATGAGGCATCCTTTACTACATTAAACTGCCCATTTGATTCCTTTTCCCAATCATATAAAAGGTCTATCATATCTTGCGTCACTTTGCGGCAGGCTTCAGGATCAGCTTCTGAAGGAAGAGGCACATCATACCCATCCTCTGTCAAGTGATCCTCTGGATCGGGCACCATTAATTCCGCCGTCGGTGGTGGAAAGATGGCAAAGAAACCTCCACTGAACAACGATCTTCTAGCTCTTGGAAAATCCACGTGGCCGTAAATAGACTCCTCAAAAAAAGACCGTTCTTTGCCAAGTTGTTGTTGATAAATGTTCAATAACGTATCATTATGACCGTCAAATACTTTGTAATTCAACTATTACACTCCTCTCATGTGTACATGATTATAAAAGGCTTTGTTAAACTTCCGTGTTGATATTCATATAAGCTCCCTTTAGTGGAAGACTCAGTTTCGAGACATTCTGCCTGTTTCCGTCACAAAAATAGAGCTTGAAGGGCCGGGAAATCACTCGCTTTCCATGGGCGTACGGTGAGCTTCCTCGGGCTAACGCCCTCCGGGATCTCACCATGTACTGTCATCCCATAGGAGTCTCGCAATTTCCCGGCCCTTCTTGCTTTTGTGAGGAGAGCGGAAACAACTGATGCGGCTTTTCACATAAAAAATAACTGCTCTTGAGTGATAACCCGCGAGACTGTGGTATGCAAGAAAATGTTTGGAACTACCTTAAAGTACAGGTGTTATAACTAAAATGCTATAGCCATACCAATGGAGTTTAATGCTCTCCCTATTACTTAGAAGATTCTTTTTTAAACGATTTCGAGAAGCATAACTATAGAGAGGGGCGGCGGGGAATGGGGAGACTCCTGTGGGAAGAGAGTGCTTGGTGAGATCCCGCAGGACGGGACGTCCGAGGAAGCTCACTGCGCTCCCACGGAAAGCGAGTCATTCCCCGCCGCCCTGATCCACTCACCAAATGTCTCGAAATCAAGTCTTCCACAATCCTGCCATATTGTTGAATAACTTACTTCTCAATTTCACCAAACACCTTTAACATAGCCTTATAAAAACCCCCATTTGAGGAGGGGGTTTTTCAGAAAAGGCCGGAAAAGATTCTGCCTTTTTACTCTTCAATTAAATCATATAATTTATAGACTTTCCCATTTTCTATCTCCTGTTGTTCAAGTAATTGCATTAATACTTGGGCTACAGTTTCAGGTGACCGAAGCTGTCCCTTTTCCTTCAATTGTTTGAACTTATCGACATCTGCAAAAGCAGACGAGTCAGCAGACCGAATCTCACCTTGCATATCTGTATCAACTACACCTGGACTGAATGCTATCACAAGGTGCTCCTTACCAGCTTCCTTCTGCTCCAAAGCGGTGGTTTCTGTAAAACGATTGATTGCTGCTTTACCAGTACTGTAAACACTCCAACCGTGTACAGATTTTTCGGCCGCTCCCGATGTAATGTTGATAATCCTGCCTGTCACTCCTTGTTCATCCGCTTCCTTCAAAAACCTGTTCATCATCAATATCGGAGTATTAACGTTTATCTGCATATGTTTATATAGTGTATCTGCCTCAAGGTTTCCTACCGTCTCAATTGGGTCGATGACTCCAGCATTGTTGACCAAATAAACCATTTCAGAGTCTTTTTGAAAAGCTAAGTACATGACCTTATCAATACCTTGTGCCAGATCATCAGTATCGCTAAAATCGCATCGAATATGGGAGTAGTCAGCCTCTTTCTCTTTTGCCAATTGTTCAAGAGAATGGTTATAAGTCCGCGATACCCCAATCACATGGATTCCTTTTTCAATAAACTCTGTCGCGATAGCTTGACCTAAACCTTTTGAATCACCTGTAACGATTGCATATTGCATACTTCTTCCTCCTTTTAACTTTTATTAAAATTCCCCATCCCTTTGCATATAAAACATCAGTGGAGGACTATACCTTTACAATAGAGATTTCAACATATATGATAATGAAAGATTCTTCAAAGATGAAGGAGTCACCTATGAAATATTTATATTTGTTCATTATTTACACAGTGGGATTGGTAGTATCAAGTCTCGGTCTTGCTTTGATTATACGCTCCGGTTTAGGAGTTGGTCCAGGCGACAGTGTCGCTGTCGGTATCTCCATGCACACTCCAATTACAGTGGGAACTGTAATGATCATCGCATTCGTTATTTTATTACTGATCAATGCAAAGCTAGAGCATAAGAGGCCTCAATATGAATCCTTACTTCCGATCATAATTCGCGGGCGGACCCTTGATTTTTTTCTATACGGAATGCTGAATGACGCGAGTTACTCAGCTTGGTATTCTCAGTGGGGGATTTTCACATTAGGTTTGCTTGCTACTGCAGCAGGAATAGCTATTTATCTGCGCACTCCGTTCCCTCGTATACCTCTTGACCATTTTATGATGGTGATGAATCAAAGAACAAAAAAATCAAAAAGTACTATAAGGATTTTTACCGAATCCGGTATGGCTCTTATCGGCTTTTTACTGGGAGCTCCTGTCGGAATAGGTACATTAATTGTCGCGCTCGTACTTGGCCCCTTCATCCAATGGTCTTATCAGTTATCCAGGCCTGTAGGGGAGATGTGGAGCGAGTCCACTATCAGAAGTTAAAAAGGTCTCTTAATCAGAAAACTGCAAAAAAACAATTTAAAAGAAACCGAGTATGATGCCACAAAGGTGTCGTACTCGGTTTCTTTATATATAAGGGTTTAGTTTACGGTGGAATTGCAGCAGCATACCAATCAGCGGACTCCTAATGACCAATATCGGTTAAAGTTATCATTCAAGTTGGTGTTAAAATATAATTTTACTGCTTTGTTAACTAACAATTATCCGGAAGGCTCAATTTCGTTATATTATTTAGTTTCCAATACCCCATTTCTCCAAACAAACATAACAAAAAATCAACGTTCCAGATAAAGGAGCTTATTTTGAATAACTTTTACAAAATAAGTTCAGAGCCATATACCGGCCCCGAACTTATTTTGATGTTACTATTATTTAATTTGTAATATTTTACCTTCTCTACACTAACTGAACTATTCTCCTAAAAAATCAGCAGCTTCGTCTAATAAGGAATTTTCTTTATGATTGTTGAGAAGTCTTAGCAGGTTTCGCTTTGTAAACGGGCACACCGATCATATCTTTTTTTACTAAGAATTGCAGACCAAGCAGGACGACAAATATTGAAAGCCCGATTACATCACTCATTGTACTCGGATAAATGAGTGACAATCCTCCTATAACTGCTGGGACTCTTTCATACCATTCAACTTTACGGAACCAGTAACCTACAAGTCCGGCTCCTATAGCAATCATTCCGGAAATGGCTGTGAACAGGATCCAAATCAATTCAACAGCACTATCAACACCTATCAACAGCAGCTGATTCTCAAGCACAAACATGTACGGAATGATGAATGCAGCTATTGCGAGCTTGGCGGCGTTCAGGCCTGTCCGTATGGGTTCAGATGATGCTACACCAGAGGCAGCAAAAGCAGCAAGTGCTACAGGTGGTGTAATGTCGGCGATAATTCCAAAATAGAACACGAACAAGTGGGCAGCCAAATCAGGTACTCCTAATAAAATCACAGCTGGGGCGGCTATGGTAGAGGTTATTACATAGTTTGCGGTTGTTGGTGACCCCATCCCCAATATTATTGCAGCAATCATAGTAAAGAACAGCGTAAGCAGAACCTGTCCATTAGCTAATGTCACTAGACTATTGGCTAATTTTAGGCCAAGTCCTGTAGTTGTAACTACACCTACGATAATACCTGCTGCTGCAGTGGCAGCCACCACACCAAGAGCGGTACGCGCACCATCCACCAGTGCTTCGATAGATTCTACTAAATTTCCGTCAAATAAATAACTTACTACAATGGTCACCAAAATTGCTGCAATTATTGCTGAAACTAAATTAAATCCGCCAGTGGTAAAACTGTATATTGCGTACCCGGCAAAACCTGCCCCAAAAGCAGCAATATAAACCTTTCTAAACTTCTCTTTACGAAGCAGGCCGACGAGAATAGTTGTTAATATTCCGTATAAGGCTGCACGCATAACACTCATCCCACTACTTAAAAAAAGGATGATAGCTAAGATAGGAAGTAGCAGATACAATTTCTTGAAAACCTCTTTACGATCAGGCATCTCTTCATCGCTCAGTCCGCTAAGTCCTGTTCGTTTAGCTTCGAAGTGAGTCATAATCCAGATTCCTGTAAAATATAAAATAGCAGGAATCAAGGCAGCTTTAGCAATCGTCCAGTAATCCACGCCAATGAATTCAATCATAAGGAATGCAGCAGCACCCATAATCGGCGGCATAAGCTGCCCGCCTGTAGAAGCAGCCGCTTCTACACCACCGGCGAATTCCCTTCGATAACCCAGTTTTTTCATCATCGGGATCGTAAAAGCACCCGAAGTTACAACGTTAGCTACTGAACTACCGCTAATCGTTCCTTGGAGGGCACTTGAAAATATAGCTACTTTAGCTGGTCCTCCAGTGCGTTTACCGGCAAGAGTAACGGCTAGATCGTTGAAATACTGTCCGACCCCTGTCTTGACAAGGAAAGCACCAAAGAGTAGAAATAAGAAAATGAAGGTAGAGGATACGGCTATAGGTGTACCCAGAATCCCTTCGGTTGTAAAGAACATCGATTGCACAAGGTTATCTATGTCCACCCCTCTATGCACGAGAAATCCTGGCATTTGTCGACCCCAGTAAGCATAGACAAGAAAGGCGATAGCAATCACAGTAATCGGAATTCCCACTGCTCTTCGAGTAGCTTCAAGAACAAGAAGAACGGCCAGTGCCCCTACATAGAAGTCGAGAGTCGTTAATGAGCCGGCACTTGAAACAATTTCTTCATAAAAGAACAGCCAATACGTTCCTACCACTATACTTAAAAGGGCAAGCCCTATATCATACCACGCGATTTTACCTTTCGAGCGATTCTTTTTAGTGGCTGGATAAAGTAAAAAGATTAATACCAAACCAAATCCTACGTGCACAGATCTCAAAATCTGGGCAGGTAAGGGGTAAATGGTAGAACTGTAAAGCTGGAATAAGGAAAAGGCCAGTAAGCCGATGAATGCTACTTTCGCTAACCACCCGGTTAATTCTCGCACTCCCCCATCAGGGTCGTATTTTTGCATAATTTCTTTTTGTTTTTCTTCTGAAACTGAATTATTCTCTTCACTCACTAAGTGTCTCTCCCCTCATCAAATTCCAATTGGAAACATGGAGCGGCTTAATAGTAATCACTGAGCCTGCACCAACGTAGTCTTTTAACAAATAGGAACGGTCCACATAGCGTATCGTGTGCTCAGCACGTACAGACCCGACGGACAAGCTGATCGAATCATGGTACCCTTTAATGTTAGAAATATAGTACTTTCCATCTTTCATTTCAAAAGTTTCTCCATCCCCTGCACTTGATGGCATACCTATACCGGTATCTTCATAAATAAGCTGGACGGGATATAATCGCTCGTTCCTGACTTTGTATTCTTCAATAACATCTGATAAATGGACTGAATGAGTGTACTTCATTTGAAAATGTTCTCCTTCAGTGAGAGGCAAATAAATATTTGGTCCTTGCCGATCCATTTTTTCAAAAGAAACAACAGATCGGAAAGGATAAAATATCATTCCTATAAGCGATGTCCCTATAACCAAGCTAGCTATGATGGTGTATACTCTCCGACGCTTCATGCTCATCCTCACCCGCTAAATTATGTTCAAACAGAATTGTCATTCTGAAAAAAAATGTAACATAAAAGATTAAGGACTGCTCCAGGCTTCCATCACGTAAGTGAAAACCCGGGACAGCCCCTTTAACCTATGAAAATTCTTCTTTACTCTTCACTGATACCTTCTTCATCAAAATACTTTTTCGCACCTGGATGAAGGTCTACTCCAACTCCGTCAAGAGCACTTTCAGCGTTGATATCTTCCCCTTTAGCATGAGAAATCTGATCTGTATTCTCAAAAATAGCTTTCGTCATTTCATATACTTGATCCTCACTGAGATCACTGTGAGCTACTAGCATGGCTTGTACCGCTACAGTAGGAACAGCTTCTTCGAGACCGTAAGTGCCCTCAGGTACTTCGTCTACAGAATAATAGCTGTACTCATCCATCAGTTCTTGAGCTTTATCTTCAGAAATAGCGAGGATGTTGACATCAACAGTAGCCGCTAAACTTTCGACCGCTCCAGTCGGAGTACCGGACGTAATAAATGCGGCATCAATAGTTCCATCCTGAATACCCGTAGTAGAATCACCAAAATCAAGGTCACGAGCTTCAATATCCTCGTCAATGTTAATTCCATGTACTTCTAAAATGTTATCAGCATTAGCATTTGTTCCTGAACCAGGAGCCCCTACGGAAACAGTTTTACCTTCCAGGTCCTCCACAGATTCGATTCCACTGTCCATAGTTGTTACAATTTGAATCGTTTCCGGATATAGAGTTCCGATTGCACCGAAATCTTCATTAGCTTCATCAAACATGATTTCACCATTAGCAGCGTAGGAAGCAATGTCAGTTTGAGTAAAAGCAATCTCTCCGTCACCACTGCTTATAGAATTCATATTTTCTACGGAAGCTCCGGTAGAAGTGGCATTCGCTTCTACGTTATCCATGTTATCGTTAAGTACTTGAGCAAATGTACCGCCTAGTGGGTAATAAGTTCCTTCAGTACCGCCTGTCAAGATTTGTACGAACTGTTGACCATCGCCACCTTCCTCACTGTCTCCGCCTTCGTCACCGCCGCCGTCAGAAGTTCCACCGCCGCAAGCGATCAAAACTAAAGATAGCGCTAACAACATTGCAATCGTTAATAAGCCTTTCCTACTAAACATAAAAATTCCTCCCCTTTTAATTTTTATGACAACATTTGATTCGTAAACCGTGTCAAAGTATGTACAGTTTAAAAACCAAATGACCGCCCTCAAATGTAATGAAAGTTTACATAAATGGGACATCATCATTTTACATGATTTTTTCAAAATTTTAAATAGATTTACAAATTTTAGATTTAAAACAGCATACTTTATGTTCAGCAGTTTTAGCTAGTCAGCATTAAATTGTCAACAAATCACAAAGGACGTATGAACTAGTTCATACGTCCTTTCAGGTGCTATTTATTAAAGTCCAGATTTGTGATACCCTGTTCTTCTAACTTTTCCCCTATCTCTTCCTCAAGCTGAAGACGACGTTCAACCATTTCTTCTGATAACGGAGAAGTAAGCTCACCATACTCTTCTTTTAATCGCTTTTCAGATAATTTCTCGATTAACATATCCCAGAAACTGAATTCTTCATACTCGTCTACATACTTAGTAAATAACTCTTTCTCATAATCCATTTGGAGATCATGTATTCCGAAAGCTTCTTGATAATTAATTTTATCTTCCAATTCAGCTTCCTTATATTTTGATAATACAAGTTCCCGAACCTCTTCAAAGTCTTCATCCAATTCCATTTTAGTGGAATTCACCATCCAAGTTCCGAGGAATACAGATTCGACCAGCTTCTTATATTGATTTTCGTTCAATTCAAGGTGTATCTTTTTCATGATAACCCTCCTGCGCATAATGTAAGCAGGGTCATGATAGCATATTTAGGATAAAACGTCTATTTTGCGAAAATTGAAGCTTCTTCCCCAATCTTTGCGTCCTTCTCATATTTTTCCTGGATTTTTCTCGTCACTGGACCAGGTCTGCCTTCTTTCACTTTTTTCCCATCGACTTCAATGATCGGCATCACTTCAGCTGTACTGCTTGATAAGAAAAGTTCATCAGCAAATTGAATATCCTCTACACGGAAAGATTCCTCTATAAAAGGAATGCCTTCCTCTTTGCAAAACTGTTCCACTTTCATCCTTACACACCCGTGAAGTATATTTTTCTTTGCGGGATGGGTGTAGACCTTGCCATCTTTTACTAAATAGGCATTGGAAGAACTGCACTCTGTCACTTCCCCATCTTTATGCAAGATCGCTTCAAAACAGCCGGCTTCGCTCGCTTCCTGTTTCGCTATCACATTTGGCAGCAGGTTCAAACTTTTGATATAGCACCAGTCCCAGCGTACATCTGGCTGAGTAATGGTCGATACGCCTTCTCGCATAAGGTCTTCTTTTCTAGGTAAGTCCTGGACATATGCATATAAGTTCGCTTCTGTACTTAACGGGAAAGCATGATCACGAGGAGCGGATCCTCTCGTAATCTGCAAATATACTTTGGCGTCTGTATCAATTTTATTTTTTTGAAGAAGTTCATCTAACTGGTGATAAAAATCCTGCTTTGTGAAAGGCATTTTGATTTTTACGGCTTCCGCCGAACGAAATAACCTTTCCACATGCTCTTCAATCAAATAATAACGTCCTTTATATACACGGATGACTTCATAAATCCCATCACCGAATTGTAATCCTCTTTCTTCAAATGGGTAATTCAAATCGTTTTTATGAACAAAATCTTTCTGGGTTAACACATATTCATACACACTCATCGCGCGGCCTCCTAAGCTTTTCTGTTTAACGACTAGTTTACCAAAAAATCTGATTTTAATGGATGAATTAGTCAAATCAAATCAATATCATACCATATACCCAGAAAAGGCCATCCATTATGTGGATAGCCTTTTTCAGTAATACTTATAAATACTTTTTCTGAACCCTTTTTCCGCCGTAACTAAACGCTACATCTCTATCTTCTACTCTCGTTTCCATATGCACTGGGCGGCCCCACAGCTGGTATAGATAAGGAAGAGTTTTTTCCAAATAAGTCAAGTCCAATTCTACATCCTCGTAATGATGTTTTAAATAAAGTTCACCACTCTTCATGTAATCTCCATCTTCAACAGTGATATATGGAAAGCCTCCATTCACTCTCATCGTCACAAGCTGTTCACGCACAGCTTCGTGATCTTTATCTGTAATTTTGTATTTTTGCCCTTGTTTTTGGAATAAGTACATATCTTCTTCGCGAACAAGTTCTTTCGTCAAATAGTTTCTTATGAAGCTCTGATCGGACTCTACTTCCCGTACTTCGAACATTTTCTCTCGGCCAGACCCGGGTTTTATACCGTGTCGGATCATCTCCTCTGTTGGGTGATCATAACGTTTTTCTATATCCTCAAATATTTTCAAACCTAGGTAATAGGGGTTCAATTGGGTTTTGGATGGCTGGACGACACTCGCGTTCAACTTAGCAAAATCAATTGACTCTCCACTCGTCAAATCCATTTCTCTGATGATCCTTGCATGCCAAAATGATGCCCAGCCTTCGTTCATAATTTTCGTTTCCAATTGCGGCCAGAAATAAAGCATTTCCTCTCTCATCATCGTTAGAATATCGCATTGCCAGTCATCGAGCTCTCGACTGAATTGTTCGATGAATAAAAGAATATCTTTTTCAGGCTGAGGAGGAAATTTTTTACTTTTCTTAAATGTGGGCTCATCAGGAGATTCGCCTATTTTCCAAATATCATCGTATGGTGTACGCTTCTTCTTCATTTGTTCCTCGGGCTGATCAGGCTGCCACGAAAGCTTAGGACGCACGAGAGATGGGTCTATATGCTCCTGAATAGCTAAAACAGCATCCAAAAAAGATTCCACTTCTTGTTTTCCATGTTTCTTTTCATATGCGGCAATCCTTTCAGCTGTAGCCGCCATGCTCTCCACCATGTCACGCTTCGTATTTTGGAAACGAGCATTATTTTTAAAGAAATCACAATGAGCCAGCACATGAGCTACAATTAACTTGTTCTGTATCAAACTGTTGGAGTTCAATAAAAATGCGTAACAAGGATTAGAGTTGATTACGAGTTCATAAATCTTACTTAAACCCAAGTCGTACTGGAGTTTCATCTTGTAATACTGCTTTCCGAAGCTCCAATGGGAAAAACGTGTAGGCATTCCGTAAGCACCAAATGTATAAATAATGTCATCAGGACAAATTTCATAATGCATAGGATAGAAATCAAGACCAAACCCTATGGCGATTTCCGTAATCTCTTGAATAGCCCGTTCTAAATTCAGTTGTTCTTCCGCTCTCAAAGTGCCCCCTCCTTTAATATACATAGTTATCTATATGACGAAATGCTATATAAATGAACTACATGGAGGCAATTTTCGATAAGTATACAAAAAGTCAGGGTCCTCTAATTTAGAGAATCCTGACTGCTGCTCAGCTATTTTCGTTTGGGAATACCCGATCAACCATTTCTCCGAATTCACGGAAAAAACCTTCCACAGGTTCTCCTTCTTCAACGTCCTCTGCATATTGATTAGAGAGGTCGACAAAATCAGGATTGGTTGTAATATAAACATTCTCAATATCCTGATCTGAGTCTTTCACAATTTTTGTGATTTGTTCTTCAGCTTTATCAGAAACCTCTTCAGAGTCTCCATTTTGATTATTCAAAACTGCCGCAACATAAGCATTATCGCGAGTTTTCAAAACATATGCGTCTTTCACTCCGTCTACGTCTTTTGCTATACGGTCAGCTGCTTTTTCTGCTACATGATAATTAGTGTTATGACGCATACCTCTGTCATTATCATACTGATTGTTGTTGGTGCTTTCACTGTTATCCTGGTCAGCTGTTCTTTCAAATCGTGTATTTTCTACTCCATCATAATTGCCATCATTGGGGCTTGATTCTTGTTCAGCTTGACAAGCTGTTAACGTAAAAGCTGCAAGTAATCCAAACATTACTGCTTTTATTTTCGTTTTCATGTTCATCCCTCCTTCCGTTCTTAACGGTAGTATGTGTAAGGAGAAATGATTTATTCGAAAAGGAATTTACGGCAGTAACTTCTTTTTTAAATTGCTAAAAAAAATTCTGATATAAGTATAGTATTGTTTTTAGTTATCGCCAATACTGAGGAGAAGACGAAAAAACTGCTTAATTACCACTCACTATAAATACCAAAACTAATAACAAAAAAGAACCCTTGGATATTAATAATCAACCCTTTTAAAAAACCACCTGTTAATCTAAAGCTCCCTCAGTTTCAAGATGTTCGGCCTGTTTCCGTTATGATTGACAGCGTTTAGAGCTCCGGGAAATCACTCGCTTTCCGTGGGAGCGCAGTGAGCCTCCTCGAGCTAACGCTCTCCGGGGTCTCACCAAGCACTCTTTTCCCACAGGAGTCTCGCAATTTCCCGGAGCTCTTTACGATGATGAGCAGCTCGGAAACGCCGTTGATATAACATTATCATCTACGAACCGAGAAGAGCTTTTCTCCTTACCTAATAAATCTAAACGCTGGAGGTTATTACCACCCATGTCCAAGTTGTTTACGGCACCGCCTTAGCATGAAAATACGAACATGAATGTTAAATACTGAAGGTGCGTAAAAGAGGTCTCTCGTTAAATAACTTGAAGTGGGACACAATATCTTCATTTCACAGGAATCGGGAAGAAGCTCTTTTTTTATGTGACGGTTCGTTTCTCCCCTTCATCGAATGGGGTTGTTGGGAAGCTGCGAGACTCCCTTTGTAAAAGCGGAAGCGCTTCGTTCAGCGGCGTATGGACTGGACTGAGCTGGCGGAGATAAAGGAAACACGAAGAACGGAGTGATTCGATGTTGACTTATCGTACAGAAATGAAGGAAGTCTCGTTAACCCGCTAAGCGTCGAAACTCGAATACGCGGGTGAGATGAGATCGTGGCAGTCACTTCATAATGATAGGGTGGGTAGGGAACGTTGGTACCAGAGAGTTTTTTGGTTCTCATTTCTTAGTTCCGTCCCTTCATATAAGTTAGGTGGTTTTAGGAATGGGCGAGACTCCTGTGGGGAGAGAGTGATTGGTGAGATCCCGGAAGGCGGCAGCCTGAGGAAGCTCACTGCACTCCCACGGAAAGCGAGTCCATTCCTAAAACCACCTTCCACTCACCATAATGACGGGACAGCAGAGATTCCACAGGAAAGCGAGTAGCTTCCCAACCACCCCTGACTCTCAACACGGCAACGAACCCATACTATCTCGAAATCAAGTCTTCCACTATCCTGCCAGTTAGTTAAAGAACAATCTTTCACTAACACTAGACTTTCTTCATTTTCTAACTATAGTATCAACATCAAATTAAATTATATTTAAGTGCCCGAAACAAAGTTATAAAAAAGCCTCCCGAAGAAGATTTACGATTGAATGGGAAGAACCCACCATATATGTAGAGCAATCATGTATAAAAGCAGAATCGAATGAAAAAATAAGAAAAAAGCAGGAAGTAACTTAAATAGTCCTTCTAAATAATGATAACTGCGTTTTATAAAAAACATTCCAGCAACAATGGTTATATAGAAAGGGAAAAACCAGAGCCCTTTCAAAGTACTCGATGCATTTACTCCCGCTTCATGCCCGATCGCGAAAACAAGCCAAGGCGTCATATAGCTGATAATGGATATAGCTAACCACCTTAAATCTTTTTTTTTGTAAACGATTGCGGCTATTGCAAAACCAAGTGTAGCTAAACCGATGATTTCCGTTAAAACTACAAAAGCTGTGTGACCTCTTGTGATTAAGCTTAAGACAAAAAATAACCCAAATGCAAAAACACCACCTAAATTAATCCAAACCCACTGTCTTGCACTCATGAACCTACGACTCCTTCCATTTTCCTGAAGAATCTAATCAGATGTTCTTTATTCCTTTTTCCTAATTGTCGATATTTCCATTAATGTGAGGAACTCTCTGTTTTCTTGGTACCCTCCATGGAGATAATAAAAACACTCCTTACTTTAAGGAAGTGACCTAATGTACCAAGACGACTATGAAAAAGCTTTGAACTTTATGATCTGGGGTCAATGGGACGACTTACTCGTCCTCATGGTAAGGACCAATGATCATTTTTTAGCCAAAAAGATCGAATCTTTTCTGCACGCTTACCATTACCCCGACTCTGAAGCGTCTCTATATGTAACACATGAAAATTTATTACATTATATAGACCATGCACAAGCTGCGACACAACCGACTCTTTATGTATAAATACGCCACCCCGCCTAAATGAACTGGCCGGGTGGCTTTTCTTACGTTCTTTCTGGTTTGAACTCTGTGTTGACGTTAAATGAAAGGTCGAACAAATCTCTGCGGCGGTCATGGAGCTGCCTTACAGTTCCAGACTTTCTTTGTCTCCTTAATATTTCTAAATCAACGTCTCCCACGACAACAGATTCGACGTTAGCATTGCACTCTCCCACAATACCATCTCTTGCGAATTCAAAATCAGAGGGCGTAAATATGCCGGACTGAGCATACTGAATATCCATGTTTTCGACTTGCGTCATATTACCTACGGTACCAGCAATTACTGTATAGACTTGGTTTTCTATTGCGCGAGCCTGCGCACAGTATCTCACCCGCAAATATCCCTGCCTGTCATCTGTACAGAAAGGTACGAAAATTATATTTGCGCCCTGGTCTACGGCATATCGTGCAAGTTCCGGAAATTGAATATCATAACAAATTTGAATGGCTATTTTTCCACAATCCGTATCAAAAACCTTCACAGCATCTCCTGGCTGAATTCCCCACCAAGTCCGCTCATTTGGCGTGATATGAATTTTATATTGTTTTTCAATAGTGCCGTCTCGTCGAAACAGATAGGATATATTGTAAATCTGATCATTCTCTTCGACGAAATGAGAGCCACCGATAATATTAACATTATATTTCACGGCTAAATGAGTAAACATTTCAATGTACTCTTCTGTATATTCAGATAGTCTCCTCACGGATTTAGAAGGAACTTTCTCTTCTAGAAAGGACATAAGCTGCGTCGTAAAAATTTCCGGAAATACAGCGAAGTCAGAGCCATAATCCGCCGCAACATCCACATAATATTCACACTGACGGCTGAATTCTTCAAAGGAATCAATATTTTTCATCATATATTGAATCACCATGATTCGGACAGGATGACTTGTTTTAAAATGACGTTTCGTACGTGCCCTATAGTCTATATTGTTCCATTCCATCAACGTAGCATATTTAGAAGAAAGTTTGTCATCGGGCAAATAATTTGGATTGATTCTCATTACCGTAAACCCATTCATAATTTGAAAAGTCAGTACAGGGTCATAAATATTCTGATTGCGAACTTCTTCTACGTATTCTCTTGGTGATAATTCATTCTCATGCTTGTGGTAATTCGGAATTCTTCCTCCAATAATCACACTTTTCAAATTGTATTCTCTAGCTAAATCCTTACGTGCTTCATACAATCTTCTTCCAATTTTCATTCCGCGAAAATCAGGGTGAACCATTACTTCAATCCCATAAAGGTTATACCCGTCAGGATCATGATTCGTAATGTAACCTTCATCCGTAATATCATCCCATGTATGCTTATCATCATATTCATCAAAGTTGACGATTAAACTTGAACAGCTACCTATAATATCTCCATCAAACTCCACTACAAACTGTCCTTCAGGGAAAAGGCGCAAATGGCTTTCAATATGCTTTCTTTTCCATGGTTCCATATTAGGAAAACATTTTTTCTGCAACTCAAATAATTGATCAATATCTCCATCCTGCGTATTACGTACGATCATTTTTTTCTCAAATTGAGATAAATCAATCTTAGACATCACGGATTTCCTTTCTAAATCAAAGTGTTCACTCTTCTCTATCCTACTTAATCCACTTAGCTATTGTCTAGCTCTCTATAAGAGTTCATCGGAATTTCTTCACATACCATTTTATGGCGTCGTTCCATTTGCTGTTGAACAGCTTTTCCCGCCAGTATAAGTCCGCTGTCTGAGATACGACGTTGTTTCTCGCAGGGTACGGATGGATGACATTGGATAGAGTCTGAAACTTCTTGTTCAAAGCTTGTAAAGTGCCTATTTCCTGCATCCATTCCCCGGCTCCAGCACCTATCGCATGAGCACCTACTATTTTTCCTTTTTCCGTAGTCATCACTTTTACTAGTCCATCCGTATTCCTCTCTGCCATAAAACGGTCAGCGTCCTTAAGCTTTGTTTTAAAGGTTAACAGCTGATCTCCGTACTTCTCATTTGCCTCCTCTTCAGTTAAACCTAGATGATAAATTTCAGGAGATGTATAAACGACCCAGGGAATTTTATTGTATGATACTTTTCGTGATAACCCTAGCACAGCATTCGAAACAGCGATTTTCCCTTCCATTCCAGCTACATGTGTAAAAGGCATCGACCCGTTGCAGTCCCCGACAGCATAAATATGTGATTGATGAGTTCTTAACGTTTCATCGACCTCAATAGCTCCACTTTTTGCCTGAACTCCTGCTTTATTCAATTCAAGTGTTCCCACATTCGGTTTTCTGCCTACAGCGACAAGTAAGTGAGAACCTTCCACGTGTTCCATACGATATCCTTGTTGATAGTGCACATGAATTTGCTGTCCTGTTTTTTCTACTTTGTTCACCTTGGCTTGAGTTACAAAGTCAATATGTTCTGATAAGATCTGTTGAGCTGATTTAGCAATTTCATGATCTTCTTTTGAAAGAATATACTCAGAGTTCTCGATGACCGTCACTTTCACTCCTAAATGTGCCATCGCATTGGCTAACTCTAAACCAATGATTCCTCCTCCGATAACCACAAGATGCCCTGGTCTCTCCTTTAACGAAAAAATGGATTCATTGGTCAAGTATTCCACATCTTTAATTCCTTCAATAGAAGGTACTGCCGGTGAAGAACCAGTAGCAATTACAATACGTTTCGCAGTAATTGCACGGTCGCCAATTTTCAGGGTATGATTGTCTACAAATTGTGCGGACGCTTCATAAATGTCGACTCCCATATCTATAAATCGTTGTTTTGAATCATGGGACTGAACATCGGCTACAGCCTCTCTAACTTTATTCATTGCTTTTTTAAAGAGGAGATCGTATTGGTTTGAAGTAAGTTCAGTCTGTTCAGAAGCTACCTGCACTTCGGATGCTGCTTGTATTAATGCTTTAGACGGCATACAGCCATAGTGAAGACAGTCTCCGCCGAGCTCATCCTTTCGCTCAATTAGAGCAACGGAAGCCCCGAAACTTGCCGCACCTGCTGCGACAGTAAGTCCGCCGGATCCCCCGCCTATAACGGCTATTTGATAATCATATTTCATTAATTCTTCTCCTCTTCAATCCAATTGTGGTAGTGCTCAGAAAAATCTTCCATCCTTTTACGATTAACTCCCAGGTCTGAATAACCTGTTCTTGAAGCCGATCGAAAATGAATCAAGCCTGAGGAATCATCTAAATAGAACTCCACATCATCTTTAAATTTCAACAATTTAGAAGTGAAAACTACATGAATATAGTCATCTGTTTCATCTTTAATCGCTGATCTTCCCATCTTGGCTATAATTGATTTAATGGCCGTCTTGGTCGTATCTTTTGATTGAACAAACGGCAGTGGTTCCATTAATTTATCCCGTTGATCTGTATTTGTAGATACACAATTAGGGGACTTTGGACACGGGGCTAATTCCCCTTCTTTTACTCCTAAGTAATTCTTATTCATAATCAGTTCCTCCTTCATTCTTCCCTAGTATATTCACTATTTTCTTCAATAAAAAACACTTCCATAGGTTTGGAAGTGTCATTCTTTGAATAAAGTCCATTATTTCTTTTTTTCGTTGCCGTTATTATTACCATTGTTGTTGTTTTTATATTTCTTCTGCTTTTCATTTCCTGGACCTTTATCTTTTTTGTCGTTGTCTTCGTTTTTGTCTTTCTCTTTGGTTGTACCTTTATCCTTAACTTTGCTTTTATCTTTGTTCTTGTCCTGATCTTTATCAGCTTTGCTTTTATCTTTGTCCTTGTCCTGATCTTTATCAGCTTTACTTTTATCTTTGTCCTTGTCTTGATCTTTATCAGCTTTACTTTTATCTTTGTCCTTGTCTTGATCTTTATCAGCTTTACTTTTATCTTTGTCCTTGTCTTGATCTTTATCAGCTTTGCCTTTTTCATTGTTCTTTGTATATGGCTTGTCTGTTTTATTTTCATCCTTCTTTGAAGGGGGATTATTTTTCTTTTCAGATTGTTTTTCTACTGTATCCGTTCGGCTTTTTGCTTTCTTTTCAGGTTTGTGGTTACCTTTATCTTCACTATTACTATTGGACAAAGGACGCTTTTTTGACTGCTTATCATTATCGGGGGTTTTTTCTTTCCCTGCCGTCCCCGGAGTTGCCTGATCTTTATCTGGCTTATCTGGGAGATTCGTTTCAGAGTATTTCACCTGAGCAGAAGGCTGGGGAACTGAATGTGGATGTTGATCAGGAGCACCTTTATAATCGTTAACTGGAATTTGTGATGATTCGTCCGAGTCTAGTTTTTGACTATCGTCTGACCCTTTTTCTTTTTCAGGATGTAGTGAATTATTGTAAAAAGCTTGAATTATTGCGCGATCCTCATTTTCAATGACCCCTGAATCGAGGTGAAATTTGTCGTTCTCGCCGTCGAGGGATTCTGCCATTAATTTATTAACTGAAGTGTTTTCCTGTTCAGCCATTTGGTGAATGGTATTAGGCACATTATAAGAAGCTAGCATCAATCCCTCTAATTCATTGTTCAAGAAAACTTCTATTTCATTAGAAAAATCAAAGTCGCCTTCATTAATATAACTTACCCCAATCAATACTTCTCGACCAAGCTTTAAATATCCCTCATTCTGACTAATAGAAATCATCTCAAGCGCTATTTCAGGTACTGGTTTTTTTTTCCACCCACCAAGTTTCGAGACTAATTTTTCTGCATCTTCGTTTAACGCTTGAATGTCTAATACTTCCATGTCATCGTTTACTTCCAGTTCCACGCTTGGGTTTATATCAACACTTACGTAAGCGAAGGCTTTATTATCCTCAAACCAATAAAGTGTAGGAAATAACGTAAGAAGGAGAGCCATAGTGACAACAGCAAATCTTGTTCTATGGAGAAAAAAGGTTTGCTTGATTTTAGACGCATGAAGTGGCTGAAAATGAACTTCCATTCCAACTTCTGCACGTTGTAAACGTTTTGCTTTATGAAAAAAACCATCGTGAGTCATAATGATGGTGTATTTCTTGCTTTGCTCCATGACAATACCTTTTCTCACATACCCACCCCCTTCAAATATTCTTTTAGATAAATGTAGTCCCCGTCTAGGATGAGTACCATGGCGATAATGAATTTACGATTACGTTCCAGCGTCTTTTTACTGACCTCTACCTTCTGAATCAATTCCTTCATAGGCAGACGCCCTTTCAAAAGCACGGTTTCCTTTAGATTTTCATCATTGAAAACGATGCGGGCGACTTGGATCGCAGATTCCCTAGCGTCCACATGTTTTGGAGAGGATATGGTCAATTCTTCAAACGTCAAATTATACTTTTGAAGCTGAGACTGAAATTCCTTAATTTCCTCTCTCCTGTACCACGATTCAGTTTCCAGCACATAGCGATCTTTGGCTGCTTGGATTTCAGATGGATTCTCCATATGTTCATCATCTATATATTCTTCATCCAAGGATACGACTTTTGGTTTCTTCTGCTCGTTACGGATATAGTCGATGACTTTGCGCTTGATCACCAACTTGGCAAAAGATAAAAAAGAACATCCTTTCTCACAAGAATATGCATGGATCGCCTCATTAAAGGCGGATAAACCGATACTGAATTCATCATCTCTATCAGGGTCTATATATCGTTTGCATACTTCAGATACACTTTTGGCGATAAAAGGTTGATACTGTATCAGAATTTCATTTTTTGCTTCTTCGTCTCCCTCTTTAGCCGCAGTAACTCTTTCATCAAGGGAGGCATCATCACTTCTTAACAGGCGTTTAATCAACCTTTATCACCTCCGGCCACTCATATATTTTCGGGTTTCTCTTTTATTCTTTGGGTGTTTTTTCAAAAAAGTTTCATTTTAGTTACAAATGTGTATCAACCGATGCAACTGAAGTACTCTTATCTAATTGTATAAGGAGAATGAGTATGGGTAATTTATCGAGCAAACCAATTTTACTTAATAACTACCTATAATTCCACCACACTCTATTTACATTTTGTTAAATAATCATTTCAAAACACAGGACTTATAACCTACATATTTCTTAATAGGCTTTTTATCCTTAACTAACCAATTGTAACTAGTCATTTGTGCTCATAAAAAGCAATAAAGTTTATTTCATGACTATTTAGGTTAAACCTCCACTGATTAATCAATTTCCAGGAGGTGAAAATTATGAAAGCCTTATTGTTGAACTGCAGTCTTGAAAAAGGTCATAACGAAACTGAAACTGAAACATTATTGAATAAATCAGCATTGGTCTTCCAAAAAGAAAAAGTAGATATCGAAAGGGTCCATTTACGTGATTTCCAAATTACTTTTGGCATTACCAGTAATCTGGACGGCAATGATGACTGGCCTTTTATTTTCGAAAAAATATGCGAAGCAGATATCATCTTGTTCGCAACACCGATCACACTTGGTGAGAAAAGCAGTATAGCTACTTTAATCATTGAACGATTACAAGGTTATCATGATATGAAAAATAAGAAAGGACAGCAGTTATTCTACAACAAAGTAGGAGGAGTCATTGCTGTCGAACAAGGTGAGGGCGGAGCCAGGTTAGCTGTTCAATCAATCATTTACAGCTTATCAATGCTAGGGTTTACCATTCCCCCTCATTCCAGCACGATTTGCAGCGATCCTTATGATACAGACTCAGCTGCACAAACAGGACAAAAGGTGTTTCGCATGTGTTCAAATTTAATTAACTTCGCGGAGATTTTTGACTTCAGCCCCATCCCTTTGATCGAAGATACCTCAGAAGTTTAAATCCTGATCCTTCTCCATTCCTTTATATCCAGTCAGTAAGAAGCTGGAGGCCGCCTGGTTAAATCAGGAGGCCTCCAGCTTTTCATAATAGTAATCAATCGGGACAGCTAAGCCCACTCTTCCATGTTCATCCTCACGTAATGTCGCGAACACAACAGCGATGACTTCTCCTTCTTCATTAATTACCGGACTGCCTGAGTTCCCTCTGTAAATTGGAGCATCAAGCATAAGAACCGGCTCTTCCCAATCTTCCAATTCAATATAATCTATAATCGTCCCCTCGTTAGCCACACCTGTAAAACTCAAGGGGTTCCCTATGAATGAAAAAGGTTCGGACTCCTCAAAAGATGTTTCATCCGCCAAATCTAGTGAAGGAAATCCACCTCCCTCAACCTGCAGGATGGCCAGATCAATATCCGGGAAAGATTCTACAACTTCAGCTTGATATAAACCTTCTTCCTGAAAGCCTACTGAGATTCTTCTTTCTCCTTCAATTACATGGTGATTGGTAAGTATTTTCCCGTCATCGCTTATGGAAAAGCCAGTTCCTTTACTCTCTCCCGCATCAACGACTACGATAGATCTCTTAAATTCTTTTATATCGTCATCTGTCGAAAGTTTAGCAGAGGTTATGAGAAAATCAACCGCTGGAATGGAAAAAGTGTTAGGCAGAACAGCTACTATGTTCATGACCATCATAAAGGCGATAAGGTAAAATATCCACTTAGGAAAAGGCCTTTTTTCTTTCGGACCTTGCTTTTCTCTTCTAGCTTTTTCTAACGCTTCTCTTCTTTCAGCCTGAACGAGCTCATACATTTCTTCCTCATCAATTTCTTCATACAAATCGTCATCAATGATATCTTTTCGTTCATCATCATACTTGCTCATGTTTACACCTCTAAAATTCTGAAGATCAAGAAACCACTATATCGCTGGCTGTTTCTTAGCGCCTTGCTGCATCTTATACATCTGATGATATTTGCCGCCTGATTCGATAAGTGAAGTATGTGTTCCTTGTTCAATCATTGTACCATGGTCAAGTACAAATATTTGATCGGCTTGTTGGATTGTTGATAGTCTATGAGCAATAATAAGCGTGGTTCTTCCCTCTTTTAATACGTCTAATGCATTCTGAATTAATTGTTCAGTTTCCGTATCAATATTCGCCGTCGCCTCATCCAAAATCAGTATAGCAGGGTCAAAAGCTAAAGCACGGGCGAATGATATCAACTGTCTCTCTCCCATAGATAAGGATGCGCCATTTTCCTTCAAAACCGTGTCATATTGATCGGGCAGTTTTTCAATAAAGCGGTCGGCACCTACTGCTTGCAACGACTTGATCGCCATTTCCCGGGAAATCATTTCATCGTTCATTGTCACATTCGACAGAATGCTGCCAGAAAAGATAAAGGGATCTTGCAAGACAATCCCCATGTGACTTCTCAACTGCTGTCTTGACCAATCACTGATCGGCCGGTCATCAATCTTGATCATTCCCTTTTCGTGATCATAGAAACGAAATAACAAGTTCATGATGGAGCTTTTCCCTGAACCTGTATGGCCTACAAATGCAGCAGTTTCTCCCGGCTGCACTTCAAAATTAATATTTTTTAACACGTACTCTCCTTTCTTATAAGCGAATGACACGCCTTCAAATTTAATGTGGCCATTATATCTTGAGAGAGCTTCCGTTTTTACTTCTTCTCCATTCTCGCTCATCAATTCAAATACTCTGCCGGCAGCTACACGCGCCTGTTCTAATAGCGGCAGTTGGTTGACAAGGTCAGTAACGGGCTGGAATAGACGGTTTAAATAATCTACAAAGGCATATAACACGCCTACTGTTACAAGCCCTTCAGCTCCAAGCGCTCCTGATCCGAAGTACCAAATAAATAATACAAATGCTAAGTTTCTTATGACATTCACTAAATTAAAAGAGGTTAAAGCGCTTAGTCTGACGAGCTTTCTTTGATACGTAAAATGAGTTGAGTTCAGCTTTTCGAAATCCTGTGATGTGTGCTTCTCCTGTTGAAACGCCTGGATGATCGGCATTCCTTGAATGGACTCGTTTATGCTGCCATTCATATCGCTTACAGTAGAGCGGACCACAGTATTGTACTTGCCACCGTAATGTTTATATACTCTCATCCACAGAAAGATGATAGGGACGACCAATAAACAATATAAGGCCAGCTGTACATCTAAGAGAAAGAGAGCAATATAAATTCCAGCCATGTAAAAAAAGCTTGTTACAAATGTTGCTAATACTTTTACATACAGCTCTCTTATCGCTTCAGTATCGTTAGTGATTCTTGCCACGATTTTTCCTGCTGGCTGGTCCACAAAATAGTTTATAGGAAGCCTCTGAATATGATGGAATAAGTCATCTCGCATCTTACGGATGATTCGATTCGACGTTTTCTGTAAAACATACGTGTAAACGAATTGGAAACCTGCTGCCACCAATAATATAGCTACATAAATAGCAAGCAGCCAATATATTGAGGTCTGTTCAGGCTGGAAGAAGCGATACAGTTCATTCAATGATAGTTTACGGACTTCGGCAGTAGTCGTTTCATCACTGGTTTCGATGACTACATTTCCACCTTCAATCGAACGAGTGCCCGTAAACTGTATTTCTTCCTCAGTAAAATAATAGCTGCGTCCCACTTGTATAATTGCAGCAGTTCCCAGTATGTCTTCTCCGCTGTTCATTCTATCTTCTCTTTTATATAGGTTATCATTATAAGAGACGGTATAACTGTCCTGTACTTCTACTTCGTGCCACTGATCCTCTATCCCCACGATGTGCTCATCAATCAATCGTTTAGCGATGAAAGGTCCTGTCAGTTCTAGGGCGACGGCGATAATCAAACATATAAGCCCAATTAAAATGTTATTTTTATATGTTAAGGCGTAATTAAGCAGTTTCCTTTCAGTCGATGGGTTTTTCATCAATCACCCACCCCCTTATTCTCCAATTGCTGGTGCATATACTGAGTGCGATACCAGCCATTTTGTTTCATTAAGTTTTCATGTGTTCCTTCTTCAATGATTCTCCCCTCGTCAAGCACAATGATATGATCAGCATGTGTAACAGCTGACAATCGGTGGGCAGCAATCCACGTAGTTTTTCCATAACGCTCTTTACGAAGGTTTTCGATGATATTCGCTTCTGTTTTTCCATCTACCGCTGACATCGAATCGTCAAGAAGTAGAATTTCAGGATTCATAATAAAGGCTCGAGCTATAGAAACCCTTTGTTTCTGTCCGCCGGACAGCGTAACTCCGCTTTCACCCACCGTTGTATCCAGACCTCTTGGCAGTGCTTTAATATCCTCTAGAAAATAAGCAAGTTCCATCACTTTGTAAATCTCTTCATCGGTTGCATCCACTTTTCCGAACTGAATATTTTCACGAATCGTTTTTGAGAATAAGACTTGGTCCTGGGGAACATACCCGATCCATGAGCGACTAACTTCAAGGTCAATATCTTCTAACTTTACATCATTGATTGTCAGGGATCCTTGTAAACCGGAGTATTCTCTTAAAAGCTGTCTCAGCAAGGTCGTTTTCCCGGCGCCTGTTTTACCGACGATACCGAGTGTCTGCCCTTGTTTTACGGTTAAATGAATACCTTTTAAAGCACAGGTTTCTGACCCGGGGTATTGGAAATCAACATTGCTAAACTTAATGACCTCTGGTTTATTTACTTGGACAGGGGTCTCAGGAGATTTCACATCAGGTTTTTGGTCCAAAGTTTCGGTGACTCGATCCAAAGAAGCGTTCCCTCGCTGCATTACATTGATCAATTCTCCTACCGCAAACATAGGCCAGATCAACATGCCTAAATAAACATTAAAGGATACCATTTCGCCTAGTGTAATCACATTCTGAAATACGAGGGAAGAGCCGTAACCGAGCCCGATCGTGTATGAGAATCCTACTAATACCGTAATCGTCGGTTCAAATAAAGCATCTACTTTAGCCACCTGAACATTTTTCTTGTAAACTCCGTCCGTCATTTGGTTGAAGGAGCGCTCGTCGTTCTCTTCTTGAACAAAGGCTCGAATGACTCTTACCCCGCGAACAGACTCTAGTACATTATTGTTCAAATCACCAAATGCCTCTTGAGCCTCCATGAATCGCATATGAATGACCTTTCCATATTTATTCATAATATAGGCCATGATCGGCAAGGGTAATAATGCTGCCAACGTCAATTTAAAGCTGATTGTAAACCCCATCATGGCAATAATCAGAATCATGAAGATGGTCGAGTCAACTAGAGTCAGCACACCAAACCCTGCCGTCATTGTCAGGGCTTTTAGGTCATTGGTACATCGAGCCATCAAATCCCCTGTCTTATTGTTTTGAAAAAAACTCGGAGTCATTTTCAAAAAATGGTCCATCAGATTTGAACGCATCCGTCTTTCAAGCGTAGCCGCTCCACTGAATAACGTGTAATCCCACAAATAGGAAAGCGTATAGCTTACTATGATAATTGAGCCATATATCAATAAAATTTCTGTCAGCCTATCCCACGTAAGAGTATTGAACTGCATTTCATCTATGGCCATCCCTACGAGTTTAGGCGGAATTAAGTCAATCGCACTTACAACAATGAGTGCGGAAATCGCAAACGTATATCTTTTCCAGTATTCCTTAAAAAACCATCCCAGCTTGAATAACACACTAAACATTTCTCATCACCCTTCCCGAAACAGCTCCCGCTAGCCGCTTTCTTTCCAATCATCATTCTTTGCTCCAGTAATTTGTAAATGTTCCATATCAACATACCTCCCATGTTTTTTCTAATCTTAATGAAGCTATATTTAAAGCGGTTTCACCCGCGAAAACACAAAAAAGCATACGTGCGTGACGTATGCTTCAAAACAAACATATTACGGCCACGGACATACGTGACCCTTTTCACCTTACATTGAGTACTTAAATTAAGGCCGCCCGGTCACGAGTGCTATGAAATTCAGGTTGATTGATACGTCTTTCTTCTTCATGCTCGTGACCTCCTTTTCTTAATGATTATTAATTATATAGTTTTCGGAAAATTATTGCAACGGGATTTTTGTATATTACAAATTAAATGTGCCTTCACTTATAAAAATAAGCAAAGCCAGCACAACGACGATCACGCTTACAAATAGTATAGATAGAGGTCTGGAAACATTGGCTCTTTGGACCTCCCTCCACTGTACAGGTCTGATTCCACTAATCGAAAAAATAATGACCGCCGCTAACAGAATAGACATGATATTGACCGTAACCAATAAGAATGCTCCATAAGCAAGGTCCCATTCCATACTGCCTATTGAAATTCCTAAAGCAACGCTTGGAGGCAGTAAAGCTACAGCGACCATCACCCCTACTAAATTTCCTGACAGGCGGTTTATGAAAGCTAGTGCTCCGGCCGCTCCAGAAGCAACGCCGAGAATAATATCTATTGGAGTGACTACCGTCCGGCTCAAATATTGATTTGTAGTCAATTCAAGACTAGAAAATAATACGAACAGTATGGATATCGCGACAACAATAACTACTCCTAACAGAGAGGTTATCAGAGATTTCGTCAGTACTTTGTAATCACCTAATACGGAAGAAAATGCAACAGCAATTACAGGACCGATCATGGGCGCAATCACCATTGCCCCGATGACCACAGCCTCACTGTCTTTAAGGAATCCGACAGTCGCTACTATTGCCGATAGGATAATAAGTAATAAATAGTTCCATGTCGTTTTACTGTTCTTTTTTATAGAAGCTAAAAGCTCATGTCGGCTAAGTCTTTGAAGCTTTACGTTCTGTTCTTCTTTTTTCTCAGCTTTAATAGTTTCATTAGAAAAATAAGCCCTTACCGGAAACAAAACCGTTTCAAACCCTTTTACACTTTGTGAAATCCCTTCTAAATCATTTAGAATGTCTTCCACATTTCCCTTTTTTGAAAGTATCCTGAATAACGATCTTCCATCTGTCTGTATTTCCACCCAGCACGATTCATAGGTGTAAGAGTTCAATTGATCACGGAAAAATTCAAGGTGGGTTGGAGGAACATGAACTTCAACTAATTGTAAACTCATGGCATTTGCTCTATTCTATGTGTATTATGCGGAGAATACCCTTGTCCTTTTGGATTGATTCGTTGAACAGCTTGAATCCTTTTAGCTTCTCTCTCTATAAGGAAATACCCATGCCCGTTATTTCCAAATCCACGTTCACTTCTACAGGTACTTCAGGATACTGCTCTTCCCATGCTTGTTTGTCAAAATTTCTCATTCGATTCTTATACAAACTACCTAACCCTATAGGATCCGTCTCATTCTCTTTAAACAGTTCGATCATTTCTTCTGCTTTCGACTTATAATATGCGGAGAATTCTTCTTCTAAATGATCTATTCGAGCAGAACTTCTCTGACTTTCTACTCCTGTCTCCTTCATTTCATTTATGAACCCTTTGATTGTCATATTTACGATGAACCTGGGGGAGTCCCCGCTTTTCTTCACTTGATAGGAAGTATTTGAATCTGTAATTTCCATCCCTATAACCCCTTCATCCGATTGGATCGTCTGGCTCCCTTTTTCTACTTTTTCCTTCAAAAGCTTCAAGATAAGGGTATCTTCAGCAGGTATGACGGTAACTTGGGAAGCTTCTTTAAAAATAGAAATACCAGAAACTTCAATATGACTGTTTACCTTTTTTAAATAAGGCAGGAATCCATCAAGACCATCAGCATAATAAGCATATAAGAAATAATGCAGATTCGTCTTAGGAAGATTCTGATCTATATTATTTTCAATAATACCTTTTAGATATTTTGCTGTCGTTTCATTTTGATTATAATCCCCTTCAATCAACTTCTGTGTATCACCGTCAACGATTCCTAAATAGATATTTCTCCCGATTCGAGGATCGCGACTTAAGATGTCCATAAAGTCCGTAATTCCTCGGCTCGCTAAATCTTCATTATATAGATTCACTTCAAGTTTCCCCATCGAAAGTGGTTTGGAAGACTCGTTTTGAATTTGAATGTCAAATTCCTTCAATGATTCGGTCTCTACCGTCAAATTTAATTCCTCTACCGTTCTTGCTGATTCCTCCCCGTACTGGGGTATCCCTACTGTACCCTTGATACGACCCTCATCGACGTAATCATAGCCTGATATTTGTATAATGGCCCTGTCCTCGACACTATCTATATTGTTACAACCAGCTGCGAACATTAAGCAAATTACACTTAGAAGTTTACCTCTCATGACGTGTCCTCACTTTATACATAATCTTCGACAGTAAGAAAATCACCGGAATATACAAAAGCACATAAAAACCTACTTCATTTGCAAAAACATTCAATTGCTCAACGCGTTGTCTGTCATCAAATAATAAAATAAGAATATACAGTGCTAAACAAAACAATCCGATGGTGATTTTTTGATTAATATTGAATAACCGTCTCGGAATTCGGCTGGCCCCCCATAAAGCCAGACAAACGTTAGGTACGATTACGTACATCCATAATGCAATACCTATATATTCAAATCGTTCAATAAAAGGAAATTCGACAATTTTCCATAAAGAAATCGTTCCCCACGTCACGTACTTAAGCTGCTCTTCACTGAAATATAGAAAAGCTGTTAGAGCTGTAGCTAAATAAATTAAGACTGTGTAAAAAACGCCAAAATGAGCCCATTTCTTTGAAGCTTGTGGATTTTTGATGAACGGATAGAATATCAACAGTAATTCAATCCCTAGAAAGCTTAAAATTCCGTCTTTTGTCGATCTTATCAAATCGAATATACTGTGATCGATTGCCGGATATAAATAATTAAAGTTCCCGACCATAATCGGGAAGAATTTGAGCAGGAGTAACGGAATCGTCATGATAACACTAATCATGCAAAACCCGGTAACAAGCCGGAAGCCTCCTATGACAAGATAGAAAATAAGAAGCAGAAACACTAGTGAGAAGATTTTTAAGTTGAGGCTCGGAAACATCCATACTTGGATGACTTCAATAAATGTACGTAAAACTGTCAAAGCCAGAAGAAAGAAATAGACACATATCACAAGGCTGAGAATTCCTCCAAAATATTTACCGAAACACTGACGGTGAATCGCAACAATATCACCTCCGCCCGTTTGAAGGGCTTGATAAACCATCCATAGTAAAATGTGGATAAATACGCCGGCTATCACTATCGATATCCAAGAGTCAAACCCTGAATGCTTTGAAATATAGCCCTCAAATCCTAAAATCCCCACCCCTACTTGCATAGAATGGATAATGAAGAACACGAACATCGGAGTGATCAAAAATTTCTCAGGAACATAAACACTTGTGATGTTATCAATCTTATTCATCTATATCCCTTCTCTCCGATACATGCTTCTTATTAAATCGCCTGGGTGCCTCAGGGCGGTTCTGCAGTGGACGATCCGTCTGTTTACTAAATGGCAGACGAATGAATGCATCTCTGAGGTCAAGAAACCTCAAGGGGTATAAAGGCGCGAAAAAAGGCCTTCCTATCGAAGTAAGTTTAATCAAATGACCTATATAAAACATCATGACCATGGCTACGCCGACTAACCCCCACATTTGAGCTCCAATAAGGAAAGGAAAGCGGATCAACCGAATAGTGTTACCAATTTGGTAGACTGGTGTAGTAAAGGACGCTAGCGCAGCGAGGGCTACGATGATTAGAAGCACGTTACTTGTAAGACCCGCATCTACTGCAGCTGTACCAATTACAATTCCTCCTACAATACCGATCGTCTGACCGATTTTGGTAGGCAGCCTTGCCCCCGCTTCACGCAATAGCTCAATGGTCAATTCTAAGATGATAACTTCAAGTATTGGTGGAAAAGGGATGTCTGCTCTTGAAGCCACAATGGTAGACATGAGTTCTTCTGGAATCATTTCATGGTGGTAAGTCAAAATCGCTACATACAACGGAGTACTGAGCACCGAAAAAAACACAGCGAATAAACGGATCAGTCGAAAGGCAGTAGCAAGATGCCACGGAAGAAAATAGTCATCGGAAGCTGAAAAGAATTCTACAATGGTCGTTGGACATGTAAGTACATGGGGCGATCCATCTACTACAATTGCGATTTTACCTTCCACCAGCACCTCGACTACCCTGTCAGGCCTTTCAGTATCCAATAATTGAGGGAAAGGTGAAGTAGAGTTGTCCGATATCATTTGAGAAATGAAAGAACTATCAATGATTTGATCATAATCAATATTCTTTAATCTCTGTAATACCGTTTGTATATTATCTTCATCGGCAATTCCATCAATATATACAACACCGACTCGAGTTTGAGTGATACTCCCCATTTTCAATTCCCTGAGTGTAAGCTGAGAAATTGGCAGCCGCTTTCTCATAAGACTCATATTTGTGTCTATGGATTCTACAAATGCTTCTTTTGGACCGACCACACTGAATTCTACTTCCGGAATAGAAACTTTTCTGCCTTCATTATTCGATGCAGGTATGCAAAGTACCTTTTGATCTGCACTCTTTTCCTGCACGATAATATGACCTGCCATCACATTTTCTTCGATTTTCTTTGTATCCTCTGTCACTCGGATGTTATCCACTAGGAGCTTCTCTTTCATATCTTCAAGTGATTGAACTTCATTCTTCTTTAAAACAGGAAGGAGTGCATTATTTATTATTTTGTCATCGCACATTGTCGACACATACGAAATTACCCAGCCACTGGCACCCACTTTATAACGCTTAAAATCGTTAGAATGCTCTAATCTGTCAAATAACGTTTGCACCGTTTGTCCGGACGATAATGCCTGAAAACGATCTATGGTCTTCTCTTGTTCCTTTTTCTTCGGTCTCCACATGAGAAAACTCCTTCACCCAGCAAGTGTTCTTAAAAGATTAGCGGGAGTTTATTTGTTTAATATTGTTAACAAAACGCTGTATTTTATTCGATTTTTGGAGAGGATAGGAGCTAAGGAGGTTGGCTAATTGATACTCGCTTACATTGTTCCTATCGTGCTGATAGCATGCTTCTTTCTATCTATACTTTTTCTTATGGAGGGGGTGGCTAAGCTATTTTTGATGCTCTTTCTTGTATTGATCTTGTTTCTTCCTTTCATACTGATTTATAAAGAAGAAACGGAATGACCTACCCAAAAAAAGCAAATAAAAAACCGTCCAGCATAAATGCTGAAACGGCTTGGCCTGTATATATTAATAATTGAAGTGATCTGGATGGGATCCAACCCTTTCATTAGCATGAAGCTCATTAATTTGCTCCATATCCTTCTCTGTCAGTTCAAAATCGAAGATGTCCGCGTTCTCTATCTGACGCTCTTTTTTAGTAGATTTCGGGATGGTTACGATCCCATGCTGAACATCCCATCGTAATATAATCTGCGCTGTACTTTTACCGTATTTGCCTGCTATTTCTTCAAGCTCTGGATCCTTTAAGTAGGATCCTCTCGCTAAAGGAGACCAGGCCTCTAATTGAATGTTGTTCTCGTTACAATATTCCATAAGTTCCTTTTGAAAAAGCTTAGGGTGGAATTCCACTTGGTTGACCATAGGCACGGTTTTTGCATTTAAAAGCAGCTCACTAAGATGGGAGATGGTGAAATTGCTGACTCCAATAGCTTTCACTTTTCCCTCCTGATAGAGTTTCTCAAAGGCTTTCCAAGTCTCTTTAAATAAATTTGGAACTGGCCAATGGATAAGGTAAAGATCAACATAGTCAACGCCTAACCTTTCCAAACTTCGTTCAAACGCTTGCAACGTCTCTTCATATCCTTGCTCATCATTCCATACCTTTGTCGTCAAAAATATGTCTTCTCGAGGAATCCCGCTGTCTTGTATTGCTTTACCTACGCCGGTCTCATTATCATAAAATGAAGCCGTATCGATATGACGGTAACCTGCAGCAAGTGCTGTCTTTACCGTCTCATAGACTTCCCCGCCTCCATCAACTTTATAAACTCCTAGACCGATCAAGGGCATTTCTACACCGTTTGAAAGAAGAACCTTACTAGTTATATCCATTGATATGAGCCTCCTTATTCTCTTAGAAATATCCCCTTTGATTATCTCAAGTAAACGTAAAAGAGCCTGCTTGTATAGCAGACTCCTCTAATAGTGGCGTTTATTTTCGATGAACTTTGGCAGACGACTCTCTATCCATACAAAAGAAATTATTCGCAAGACAACCGGGTATAAAGCGATCAACCCAATTAGATCCCCGACATATCCTAATGTATCTGTCGCAAACATCCACACGGATAAAGCAAGCATCAATATTACGGAAATTAAGGAAGCCTGGCTATTAATGGGCTTCCATGTGCCGGCAAGTGTAGACGTTTCCTGTTCAACTAAATCAAAACACCGGTAGTGAAAAGGGCGTATTCTGAACCAATTAGATGCGGTGATCAATTCGTCTCGATCACGGATTTGCTTATAACAATAGCGGCATACTTGAGTACGCATGACATCTTCTCCTAATGATTTTTTTAAACTACGTTTAGAGGTGATACATCATTTCTGTATCAAATTTATTCAACAATATGGCAGGATAGTGGAGGACTTGGATTCGAAACATTTGATGAGAGGGTCATTCCCCGCTGCCCCTCGTGATGTAAAAGTTTTCGCAATCACTCCAATTTAATCATATATAGAAGAAAACACCAATCAAACTACTATGGAGAGCTTTATCCACAATGCGCCCTTTACGATGTGATGGTTTCGTTCCTCACATCATGGTATTGGGGTCTTGGAAATGGTGAGACTCCTGCGGGAATGGATGGACTAGCTAGACCCCGGAGAGCTCTAGCTCGAGGAGGCTGGCCGTCATCCCCGCGGAAAGCGAGCCATATCCAAGACCCCCTTTCTCCAATTTAACACAACGAAACCCTAACGAAGTATGCGCTTTCCTAAACAAAAGATCGAAGCTGTAAAGTTCCTAATCGAATTGATATCTATTTCTATTATAACTCAGACAGGCTATTATGTGGAACATGTATCATGAAGGCCGTTCACTCTTGTCCGTAAATTGTTGTTTGAACTGTTTGCATAAGTTTCTCCAGTTCAGTTTACGCCATTTTCTTCGAATTATATAAAAGGACCATGCACAATTTTAATGCATGGTCCTAATTATCATTTTTCAGATTGCTGGATAAGATCAATGACTTCCTGTTTTGTCTTTTTATTTTCATAGGTGTTCATATTGTTCAGTAGTTCAGGTTTTCTTTCCATCAGTCGATTAAATTCTTGTAAAAGACGATCGGCATTCAATTCTTCTTCTTCAAGTTTTAAAGCATACCCTTGTTTTACAAAAGAATCGGCATTCAGTATTTGGTCGCCTCGACTCGCCTGCCTTGATAATGGAATGAGCAGCATCGGTTTTCTTAAAGCTAAAAATTCGAATATAGCGTTAGACCCAGCTCTTGAAATAATATAATCACATGCAGCGAACAGGTCCTTCAGTTCTTCATTCACATACTCGAATTGAACGTACCCTTTCCTGTGAATCGATTCATCCATTTGTCCTTTTCCGCAAAGGTGCACGATTTGGACGTTTTGTAATAATTCATCAATATTTTCACGTATCGAATCGTTGATTTTTTTTGAGCCTGTACTTCCGCCCATGACTAGCACAACAGGCTTCGAATTGGTAAATCCGCAAAAAGCCAACCCTTTTTGCCTGTTTCCTTCAAAAAGCTCTTCTCTGACTACAGCACCAATATATTTCCCTTTGGCCTCAGGT
This sequence comes from Halobacillus campisalis, assembly GCF_030345335.1. Classification (GTDB taxonomy): domain Bacteria; phylum Bacillota; class Bacilli; order Bacillales; family Halobacillaceae; genus Halobacillus_A; species Halobacillus_A campisalis. The sequence goes on along the minus strand of NZ_JAPVRC010000008.1, from coordinate 49,080 downwards.
AAGTATTTCATCGTTTCCGGGAATGTCGCCAACACCTTTTGCGCAAATGGAAATGATAACTTATTGGCCAGGCCAGGTGTATAATCAGACTCATGGATAATGGCGGGGACTTTTTTCAATTTTGCCGCTGCTACAACTGGTACAGAAACAAAACCACCTTTCGAAAAAATCACCTTCGGCTTGGTCTTACTTATGATTCTAAGTGATTGATACAAACCTTTTAAAACTTTGAATGGATCTTTGAAATTCTCTTTAGACATGTACCTTCTTAATTTACCAGTCGAAATGGCATGATAAGTTACACCCTCCAAGGTTTCAATTAAATTTCTTTCAATACCCTCGTACGATCCTATATAATCGATCTCATATCCTTTTTTTTGAAATTCGGGGATAAGGGCAAGATTAACGATAACGTGCCCGGCGGTTCCGCCTCCTGTAAATAAAATACGTTTATTAGTCAAAATCTTCAACGTCCTTTCTTCATTTGCGCAGCTAGGCTTCTACACATTTGTGTGCTATAATCCTCGTGGCCTAAAGGAATTGTATCAAAAAGGAGAACATTTATGTACGAAACAAAAACATTGTCCGAAAAATTCAAGTTATTCATGGTCATTTTACTTCCTATTTTAATCACTCAAATCGGCATGTATGCTATGAACTTTTTTGATACGATCATGTCTGGTCAAGCCGGCGCTGAGGATTTGGCTGGTGTCGCTATCGGTTCGAACATCTGGCTGCCCGTTTTCACAGGCCTTAATGGGATCATGATGGCGATCTCTCCTATCATTGCTCAATTGAATGGTGCAAAAAAAGAAAAAGAAATACCAGAATCCGTCAAGCAAGGGGTATATTTAGCAATCGTGCTTGCCCTTTTGATTGGTTTTATTGGCTTCTTTTTACTAGATCCTATTCTTTCATTATTCAGTATTGAAGAAGAAGTCCGCTACATAGCTAAGTATTATTTGATTACACTGGGGCTTGGTATTGTACCATTGTTTGTCTTCAATATTCTTCGGTCATTCATCGATGCCCTGGGCCAGACAAAAATTTCAATGGGTATCATTCTACTCACACTGCCGATCAATATAGTATTCAATTACGTATTGATTTTCGGTAAGGCAGGGCTTCCGGCGTTAGGCGGAATAGGTGCGGGATTGGCTTCTGCACTTACATATTGGGTGGCATGCGGTATAGTAGTAGCTGTCATTCATAAAACTTATCCGCTTCGCCGTTACGGAATCTTCAGTAAATGGGTGAAGCCATCCTTGAAGAGCTGGGCAGAACAGCTGCGAATCGGAATTCCCATAGGATTCGCTATCTTCTTTGAGACGAGTATTTTTGCCGCCGTCACTTTCTTTATGACCGTTTACGATACTTATACGATTGCCGCTCATCAGGCAGCGATTAACTTTGCCTCACTCGTATATATGATGCCTCTCAGCATAGCTTTCACACTGACCATTGCTGTCGGATTCGAAGTAGGAGCCAAGCGTTACGAAGAGGCAAAAACTTATTCCTATATGGGGATAAGCCTGGCTGTAGCCATGTCGGTAGCAGCTGGACTCATTTTGTATATTTTCGATGATTCTGTAGCCAGATTGTACAGTTCAAATGAAGAAGTGATCGCTTTGACGAAAAGTTTTATATTTTACGCCATCTTCTTTCAGTTATCCGATGGTTTTGGAGCTCCGTTACAGGGAATATTACGTGGATATAAAGATGTGAATATTACTTTAGTAATGGCTTTTGTATCTTATTGGGTCATCGGCTTACCGAGTGGCTACCTGCTTGCCAATTATACAGATCTCGGACCTTTCGGTTACTGGATGAGCCTGATCATTGGGTTGACAGCAGGGGCTATCACTCTCTTATTCAGGATGCTACAGCTGCAGCGCAGAAATATACAGAATCAAGCAAACGCATAACGCCCTGAATTTCAAGTCCACTGTTTACAAAAAACCAATGGCTTGGCTGTGTAAATCAACTATAAGTGAATGATTAAAATACTAATTCAACGTTCGGAAGCTTTAACTGAGTAAACCTCATACTCAAGTTAAGCCCAGATCCTTAATAGGAATTCTGGGCTTTTTTAGTGTTAATCACTGTTCTTATCAATCTGTGAGTTGAAAAGTTTTTGTTTTCTCTTCAATAAGATAGTGTGTAATCACGTAAACTTTTTATTGATTTAAATTCATAACAACTAAGCGCTCTTCCGTCATTTCTTCGATTGAATATTTCGGACCTTCTTTCCCCCAGCCGCTGCCTTTCACACCACCATACGGCATAAGATCTACACGGTATTGGGAGGCATCATTGATCATAAAACCACCGACTTGTACTTTTTTTGCAGCGTAGAAGGCTGTATCGATGTTTTGAGTGAAAATCCCGCCCTGTAAACCGTAAGGGGACTGGTTTACTTCTTCGATACAATCTTTGATGTCGCTGAATGGTATTAAAGTAACAACAGGTGCAAAAACTTCCTCGCACACGACTTTCATGTCATGTGTAACATCTGTAAGGACTGTAGGCTGCAGTAAAGCTTCTTTTCTCGTACCGCCATGCAAAATTTTAGCCCCAGCCTGTTTAGCTTCTTCAATCCATTCTTCCGCCCGCTTCGCTTCATCCTCGCCAATCATAGGTCCGACATCGGTTTCTGGATCGTTCGGATCTCCAATTTTAAGATCTTTAATAGCTTCTAAAAATGCTTGTTGAAACTCTTCTTGAACTTCTTCGTGCACGTAGAGTCTTTGAACAGAAATGCACACCTGACCGGCGAAAGCAAAGCTTTTAGCGGCTGTATTTTTAGCCGCAGCAGCAACATCAGCCTCTTTATCAATAATAACCGGTGAATTGTTTCCAAGCTCCAATATCAATTTATTCATCCCTGTTTCTTGTTTAAGCTTTAAGCCGACTTCGGCACTGCCCGTAAACGTGTAGAGACTTATTCTGGAGTCTTTCATCATCTGGTTTCCGACAGTGGAACCTGAACCGACCACTACATTAAAAAAACCTTTAGGCAAGCCGGCTTTATGAAACAGCTCAGCTAATTTAATCGCTGAAACAGGTGTTTTACTCGCAGGCTTCAATACAACCGCATTACCGGAAGCTATGGCAGGACCTATTTTGTGAGCCACTAAATTCATTGGAAAGTTAAAAGGACTGATCGCACCTACTACACCAACAGGAACTCTGATAGTAAATGCCATTCGATTCTCTGAACCAGGAGCTGCTTCGACAGGAACCCCTTCTCCGTGGATGCGCTTAGCCTCTTCCGCTGAGACTTCAAAGGTAAGAGCTGCACGTTCAATTTCCGTGCGCGCCTGCTTAAGCGGCTTTCCTGCTTCCATCGTGATGACCTGTGCGAGCGTTTCTTTGTTTTCTACCAATAATTCACTCACTCTTTTTAATATTTCAAAACGCTCATATGGAGACATTGCATTGTTTTTGTAAGCTTGTTCCGCAGCTGTAACCGCCTGATCCACTTCAGTTTCTGATGCTTTTGACACTTTGGCATAAGTATCTTGTGTATATTTATTAAGTACTTCAATTTGTTCAGCAGTACTCACCCATTCTCCATCAATATATAATTGATATTCCTCAGCCATAGACATGCCCTCTCCTTTATTTGGAATCTATAGACACTATTTCCTTTCCAAGTGTTACTTAAACTACAGGGAGCGTAGTCCAACTTCCCTCTCGCTCCATATCCACAGCGTTTCTGCCAACTTCCGGTCACTGGCTGCCTTTGAACGAGGGGAGACTTGCTTATTATAAAAATATTTCCCACTTACACCGCGTATGTTTTCATCAGTTGCTAAATAAACCGCCGTCTCCGCTCCTTGTTCCGGAGTTTTGAAATATGGCTCTAACGTTTTCATTATGGATGTTCCAAAACCCGACTGCCGATTCACACCTAAATTAGTTGCTACAGCTCCGGGGTGCAGAGAATTTACAGAGATATTATCGTCTTTTGTTTTATCGGCTAATGCGTTCGCAAACAATATGTTAGCCAATTTGGACTGACCATACCCTTTCATAACATTGTACCCTTTCCTTAAATGAGGATCGCGAAAGTGGATTTTCCCCCATTTATGAGCACCTGAAGATACAACTACCACTCGAGCGTCTTTGGATTTCTTCAACTCGTAGAGCAGCAGGTTCGTCAATAAGAAATGCCCAAGATGATTTATGCCCATTTGAGATTCAAACCCATCACCAGTGAGCTCTCTTTTTAACGAAACGACGCCGGCATTGTTGATCAGAATATCTAAGCGATCAAACTTCAATTTGAAATGACTGACGAACTCCTTAATACTTGTCAGGCTTCCTAAATCACATTTCAACATTTCTATGTGGTCTTTTTTGGTCACGCTCTTTGCTTCTGAAAGAGCTTCTTTACTCCTTTCCTTGTTTCTACAAGCCATGATTACATGAATACCTTTGTTAGCTAATTCAATCGTTGTTGCTAACCCCATACCAGAATTAGCACCTGTGACAATCGCAATTTTTCTTTCCACAGTATCACCTCACTTACTTCAAATCATAATACTCTTCTCCCCATTGATAAAGCATTATGATGTTTAATTACTTTTTCTTCTGGGAAACTTCTGTTCTACAGACATATAGAAGTCTGGTTTCTTTATTTTAAAAGTTATGTTAAATATCGTTGTTGATTTTTCATAAGTGAGTTATTGATTGATACAGCGGGTTGTAGGAGGCTCATCCCCAGAAAATGGGTTAGGTACCGTATGCAAGTGTAGGTTGGTTTAGGAAACAACTCGCTTTCTAAGCGGGAGTCTCGTCGTTTCCCAACCACCATCTCGGCCAGTCAAAAGGCTCAAAAGGAACATTTAAGAAAAGGGAATATATATGAATTTCACACGGAAATTTAACAGAGCTAATTTGAAAGGATGAGTATTCATGTCAAACGTAGAAAATAAAGTAGTTATACTAACAGGTGCTTCCAGCGGAATCGGAGAAGAAACTGCTAAAGAGCTTACGAAATATGGTGCAAAACTCGTACTGGCTGCAAGAAGAGAAGAAAGGCTAAAGGATTTGCAAAAGAAATTAAACGATGAAGGAGGCGACGCCGTCTATAAAGTGACGGATGTGACCTCATCGGAAGAAATGGATGAACTGGCCAAGTATGCTCACGACACCTATGGACAAATCGATGTCATTGTAAACAATGCCGGCCTAATGCCGCTATCACTTCTTCATAAAAGAAAATATGATGAGTGGGATACAATGATTGATGTGAATATTAAAGGTGTACTATATGGAATCGGTGCTGTTCTTCCGTATATGCAGGAACGAAAACAAGGACATGTCATCAACATTTCTTCAGTTGCCGGTCATTCTGTCGCTCCTGGGAGTGCGGTATACAGCGGAACTAAATTTGCTGTTCGTGCCATTACTGAGGGACTTCGTCAGGAGGAATCTCCGAATAGCAATATAAGAGCTACGATTATCTCACCTGGTGCTGTCTCTACTGAGCTTACAGAGTCTATCACAGACGAAGATGTCAAATCAGGAATCGAAGACGTATACAAAGAAGCAATTGACGCGGATAGTATTGCAAGAACCATCCGGTTTGCTGTAGAAGAACCTTCCGAGGTAGCTATTAACGAAATTCTTGTTCGACCAACCAATCAGGGCTGGTAATAAAAAGTCTGCGCAAGTCATAAAAAAACCGCCTGGAGAAAATGATTCTCCAGGCGGTTCATTATTTTATAAGAACAGGCCAGCCATTGTAGCTGAAAGCATAGATCCAAGAGTAGCACCAATCAATAGTTTCATACCGAATCCAGATACACGAGCACCTTTATCAGCATCGATCCCTTGAACAGTACCAGCTATAATACCGATAGAAGAGAAGTTAGCGAAACTGGTCAGGAATACTGTAACGATGCCGACAGTTTTCTCAGAAACTGCATCCATCATACCTTGGAATTCAAGCATTGCAACAAATTCATTGGTTACAATTTTCGTACCCATTATGGCACCAGCGTCAAGAACTTCACCTGTAGGTATTCCCATAAGAATTCCGATAGGCGCAATAATATAACCTAATACTTCTTGAAGAGTCAAGCCGCCGAAAATACCAGCGAACATGGCATTGACAAGTTCAAGTGAAGCGATGAAGGCGATTAGCATTGCAGCAACGATCAAGGCAATTTTACCACCATCGAGTGCTCCATTACCCATAGCTTCAAAAAAGCTCTTCGCATTGGAAACATCTTGAACGTCAACATGGTCCTCTTCTTTAGGGACACGTACTGGAGCAATTAGTGAAGCTACAATCAGCGCACTGAACATATTCAATGGAAGTGCGACTAATACATAATCTGCAGGAAGAATCCCGATGTAAGCACCAACAATAGATGCAGATACAGAACCCATAGCGGAAGCACTGACGATATATAAACGGTTATCACTTAATTGCTTGAATTGTGATTTAATCGCAATGATAGCTTCAGACTGCCCGAAGAAAATACTGTTTACAGCGTTGAAAGATTCAACTTTCGGTAAACGGGTAATATATGATAGTGCTTGTCCTAAATATTTAATAATGAATGGCAGAATCTTTAAGTACGTAAGAACAGATAAAATAGTAGCAAAGAAAATGATAAGAAGCAGCACATTAAAGAAGAATACAGTTGTACCTTCTTCAACAACGATGTTACCAAGTACAAACATGACACCTTCTGTACCGAACTCAATCAGTTTATTGAAACCTTTTGATATTTGATCAATAATCCAGGCTCCTACCTCTGTCTGAAACATGACAAAAGTAGTGATAACTTGGGCTAACAACATAACACCAATACCAAAATAATTAATGTTCTTCTTGTCATTAGACATTAAAAAAGCTATACCTAAAATAACACCAATGGCCAAAATTCCTAAAATAATATCCACGCTTTGGTTCCCCCTCAAATAGTTATAAAGTCGTCTTTGTTACACGCGTCATGAAAATGCTTACATTCGATCTTTCTACTACGGATTTTAACAGGTTGTCAGACGTCTTGCAAGACAATTTATAAAGACTGAATTTTCATACGAAATGACTACAATGCTTCATTTCCTTTTAACATAAGGTTCAACCCATTCCAAAATGGGTGAAATTTCGACTAATTTTTTTACCATATTACATTTTCAACGCTGGATACGATAAATGCAAGGGAATTGAAACATTTTCTATCAAAAGATTTCACAACAAAAAGGCACCCTCCGGTGGTCAGACGGAGGGTGCTATACCTTAGGGGAGGTATATTGTTTGAAAAATGCAGCCGATTCTACGGATGCCAGCTTTCTCATAGGAGGCTAAGCTTAGCCAAACTGGTTATTCAATAATGCTTTAAAGCGCTCCTATACTATAGACGATACGAACATTACAAAGGTTTCAATTTCTTATAAAAGATTCGCTAATTAATAATCCCATGGTTTTGAATCGTTACGTTCACTTTAGGATTAAAGGTTACATCTTTGTAGTCCTCCGCCCAATCCATCTCCTTCCAAACTTCAGGATGGTAAGCTTTCAGCATGCGGCCGATTGAAAATACATCACTGTTTCCTTCTTTCGTAATGTTGAAAACTTCACTTGCTTCCTCAGTCAGAACATTCGATAGATCTTTATTTAATTTTTCAATAATTTTCTCATCTACTAAGTGATCATGGGGATACTCGGTAACGGTTACATTTAAATTCAAGGTCATATCCACATTCACTTCATCTCCCTCTGGTCTTATTTTCAATTTTCGATCGAAATCCATCACTTGAAACGTAATATATTCAAGGATAGGAGTTGGTTGGTCATCTCTCACCTTTCTCGTCATACGAGCCACGTTCCCTTTATTACCTTGCATCAGCAATAATAGTGTAGATTGTTCTGGGGGTATTTTAATTCCAGTATAATAATCTTCATGCATCAACCCTAAGCCATCGAATTTAATTACATTGCTTTCTTCATCCACCTTAAGAAGAGGTAATGCAAAGTCTTCCCCTTCTTCAATCATTTCCCCCCAAAGCATTTGCATGTTGTGACCGTGTGCATGAGTGGAAGAGGTAGCAGCTTTCAATAAACCACCGATGTATTCACTTATTTTCGTATCACCTGTGCTTCTGAAATTAATCGCTTCTTTAGCTGTCCCTTCCACAATGGCCAACTGCGCATTAAGGTTGCTGCTTGGGTTACGATAGAAATTGTCAAGAAGTGGGTATATATCACTTTTAGCTAATTCCTCACCAATGAGAACTACTTCTACTTTTGACGGATTAAAGGATTGAGAAATCATCTGATCAATTTTATCCCTGGCATCTAACGGAGTACGGGCATCCGAAGATAGAACCTGGACAGTCTCTTCAACTACACCTTCAGACCCTTTGACAGTAGGAATCGATACCGTCTCATAAATTTTTCCTTCTTCAGCTTTATCATATCCAATCGTTAGAGTGAGTTTGATATTTTTGAATTGGTTCTGGTCCCAGCACCCCGTTAAGATAACCAAAGTGCAGAGAATACAAATAATAAACCTTTTCATGAGGACGTCCCCTCTTTAGCAGATGATTTCCTGAAAAAACTGAATATAAGCACCATGAGTGGCAGTCCAATAGAAAAAATATAGCCACCCTTTTTAACGTATGTGTTGAAATTATTCAACTTACTAATATCGTAACCCATATAAGAGGCCGTGATGAAAATGATCACTGCTACTCCTATAGTCGCCCATTTAGTAGGAAGAGATTGGAAAATATTTGTCAAACCGAGTGCAGACATGAGTAAGTATGTCGATAATGAGGTCGCCACAAAGACAATCCAAGTAGATATAAAAAACAAATCAATCCTCGCTACAATCGGAAATTCATACGATTTCAACATATACAAGACTGGTTCAGGTACGAGCGCCATTTCCTGCGTGCTGAAGAAAGTGAAGGTCACTAATACGATGGCTAAGTAAAATGTGAAAACAAAAGCTTGCGCCACCTGAATTGTCACCAATTTTTCCTTAGCCGTTCCCTCCGTCTTGGAATAAAGTACTAAGGCAACGATAAATCCGAGAAAAGAGAGAATTCCCATATCTATTCCTGCAATAATATTAGTCAACCCTGCTTCTCCTATCGGAAATATATACATAAACTTACTATCTTTAGCTGAATAAAAAATAAAAATGACCATTATAATCAACAGGGCGGCAAACATTGTATATAGTCTTGCAATGACGAGCAGACTGCAGCAAACCATATATAAACATATAAATACCATCATAAACGCCAACACCCAAAAAGGGGTATTTGGGAGCACCCAGATACTAATCAAACGACCGTAAATAAGGACGATCAGTATGCCCACTGAACAGAAATATAGAACGTATAAGAAAGAAGTAACTTTTCCAAGCCATCGTGACAACACATACTCTTGAATTTGAAAATAATCTTTCGATGGAAATCTTTTAGCCAGCCACCATAGGAGGAATAAAAGCAGCTGGATCACTACTCCTGCAATCAAAAGAGAAATCCACCCGTCTTGCTTCACTTTATCATGCAAATCAAAAGGCAGAGCTAAAATCCCTACCCCGATTTGAGTTTGGATGATCACGAAGAAAAATTGCCGTCTACTTATTTTTTGATTGGTTTGACCGCTCATCTTTCTTCCACTCCCTTGCTCCCTCTTCTACAGCTGTTGTGCTGACGGGCTGCGGACCTTTAGGTCTTTGCTTCATTGTGAATATGGGGAGCCTTATAAATGTGTCTTTTAAATCTTTTATTCTTAATGGAGCTACAGGCGAGAAGTAAGGAGTTCCAAACGACTCTAGTTTAGTCAAATGTACAGCGATCAGTAAAAATCCGAAAATCAGTCCTACAAAGCCCAACGTTCCTGCAAGAAATATCAATGGAAACGTAAGCATACGCAAAGTCATACTCAATTCATTAGAAGGCACAACGAAAGAGGCGATCGCGGTAAGAGCTACCACGATGACCATAATGTTGGATACTAATCCCGCTCTGACAACAGCGTCTCCGATGACCAAACCTCCAACGATACCGATTGTTTGGCCAACGGGCGAAGGAAGTCTTATCCCCGCTTCACGTATAAGTTCAATAATGACCACCATTATCAAAGCTTCCAATATCGGGGGATAAGCAATTTCATTAATAGAACTCTTAATAGGAGTAACTAAGTCATGTGGTATGACTTCGAAGTGAAAACTAACTACAGAAATATAAAAAGCCGGCAAACCGACAGCAATTAAAAAACTGGCAAACCTGATCAGTCTGATGAACGTTCCTGCATACCATCTAGTATTATAGTCATCCGGTGATTGATAGAACATAAAAAATGTAGAGGGCGCTATAATCGCAGTCGGACTACCTTCTGTAAACAGTGCGACACGTCCTTCCATAATGCTGGCTACTATCCGGTCGGGACGCTCACTGTTTAACATTTGCGGAAAGGGAGATATGGGAGAATCTTCAATGAACTCCTCCATAAAACCCGGGCTCTGAACTTTATCCGTATGAACCGCTTGAATCCTTTTTTCAACCTTTTGGACAAGCTCAGGATTTACAATCCCATCCATAAAGAGAATCGCCACATTCGTATTTGTTTTTTTACCTACTTTAAAAAATTTCACGGTCAAATCTCGATGTTCAATTCTTTTTCTTACAAGGTTAATATTGATCATAAGGTTCTCTACAAATCCGTCATGAGCCCCTCTGACTACTTTTTCATTCGCAGGTTCTTCTACAGATCTATTGAAAACTGAAGTCACATTGAACATCGTGACTCGTTCATGTCCATCTTCCATATAGATGGCGTGACCTCTTAATAAAGACCGGATACATTCTTCAAGGTTTGTCGTTTCCTTAGCGTTGGGAATATCATAAATATGATCGACTTTCCCGATCTCGAGGGGATTGAAGATCATTTGCTGTACCTTTTCCTGATCGGTCATTGCTTCAAAATAGAGCAGCGCTGCATCGCCTTTTTTCAGCACGCGGATTTTCAAATCATCCGTGTATTTAAATTCGTTTAACAAATAATCAATATTGCGGGAAAGATTTTTTGTGCTTGGTTGTTGCGGTTCTTGTTGATCATCAGCTATTTTGCGATCCTGTAATTGTTCACCTTGAAAAAATTTCCTGAAAAATCCCATATGCATCACCTGAAATTAGCATGCCTTAAACTATGTGTTCCTATTCATGGAAAGGAGCGAAAATAAAGTCAGTCTGTGAATAAAAGTTTTGCTATACAACGTCAATAAGGTCATTAAATTGTAAAATTCAACACTGGGAAAACGAACAATTATAAATGTATCCTCTCCCCCAGTTTGGTGGTAGAACTAAGTCCGTGATTCATATCGAAAATAAAAAGCTCTGATAAATTTCCATGTGTTGATAGACATATAATCTGCCTTCCCCAACAGACTTAGCTTCGAGATGGATGCTGTTTCTAAGAATGGAGCTGAAAGGTCGAGGAAGTTACTCTCGTACTAAAGCGCTGCTCGACCTCACTATGTACTGTAATCCCCTTTCGGAAGGGGGTTTGGAAAACGACGCGACTCCTTATGTGAAAGTGTAATCGCTTCGTGCAGTGGAGTATGGATGGAAGGATAAAAAATAACCACTGCTTCTGCAGTGGTTATACAATCTAATGACCTGGAAAGAAAATCATTTGAATGATAAAAATAAAGCCAAACAAATACAAAATCCAGTGAACGTCTTTTCCTTTTCCACTAAATAATTTCAATAAGGGATAAGTAATGAAACCAATAGCTATTCCTGATGCGATACTAGAAGTAAGCGGCATTGTCAAAATAATGATAAAAGCTGGAAAAGCTTCATCAAACTTTTTCCAGTCCACTTTAGCCAATCCCTCCATCATAAAGCAGCCTACAATAATAAGGACAGGAGCTGTAATAGCAGGCAATCCCGAGACTGCCCCTACAATAGGAGAGAAGAAAATGGACAGTAGGAATAAACCAGCTACTACAATCGTCGTCAAACCTGTGCGCCCGCCGACGGCAACTCCTGAAGAAGATTCTATATAAGCAGAAGATGGGCTCGTTCCGAACATCGCTCCAGCCGTAGTCGCTGTAGCATCTGCCATTAATGCTGCTCTAGCTCTTGGCAGACTTCCATCTTTCCTCATAAATCCAGCTTGTTCTGCTACTCCAATCATCGTTCCTGTAGTGTCAAAAATAGTCACTAGTAAAAATGCGAAAATCACAGTATAAAGTCCGTTACTAAAAACACCGGCAAGGTCCATATCCCAGAATACAGGAGCCGGCGGAGCGGAGACATAACCATCCACAAACGATAACTGGCCTGTAAACATTCCGATTACAGCTGTGACTAACATACCAATGAATAGAGCACCTGTCACACGTCTTGCAATCAAGGCTAACGTAACAAACAAACCGACAATAGTAAGTAGTGTACCTGGGGCAGTCAGGTCACCTAACGTTACCAGCGTTGATTCACTCGCTACAATAACTCCAGACATTCTTAGTCCTAAAAATGCAATAAATAATCCAATACCTGATGTGATGCCATACTTTAATGAAGGGGGGATCGCTGTGATCAATACCTCCCGTAAACTCGTCATGCTTAAGATGACAAATAGTACACCAGCTAAAAATACTGTACCTAATATAACCGAGTAACTCACATCCTGTTGCACAACTTCAGTTACAAAATATGCATTCATCCCCATACCAGGGGCAATAGCAATTGGATAATTAGCAGCCAGGGCCATAATTAATGTACCTATAATTGCAGCGATTACAGTAGCCATGAATACTTGTTCAAATGGCAGACCTGCTTCCGAAAGGATCGCTGGGTTCACAACTACAATATAGACCATAGTGAGGAATGTCGTAAATCCTGCCAGCAACTCAGTTCGTACATTCGTATTATTTTCTTCTAAACGAAACATGTTAAACACAAAAAACACCTTACTTTCCAAGTGAAATGACCAACATTTAATATACTATTCTTTTCCCGAACAAATTTCAACCATTACTTTACATTGTTCGTGTTTAGGACAAAAATAACGGTTCCCTCTCAATCGAGGGAACCGTTATTATAAGAATCGTTGTAGCGATACCATGACATGACAATATCCGTATCTTTTTCTTCTAAATACCATAAACGGGCGCTTGCCCCGCCAGCACCAGATTTTAATGTAGCTTCTATAGAAGCCAAACGAGCTCTTTTTTGAAAAATCGTCTGGTCTTTAGTGACAGCTTGAATACGGCGCTTCTTCATAACATAAGTTTGTTTAACTAATATCCGTCTAATCAATGTAAGCTGGTTATCATTTATATTCCACCCTGCATCTTTAAAGGACAAATACCCGAATAAGGATGCTGCCGGGACTAGTATCCAGGCAAGAAGACCAAATGGAAATAAATAATAGCTTACAACTCCTGCTATGATTGCAGGCAGCCAGATAAACCTTAGAATATACCGAAATAATGAACGTTTAGGCACTCGGTTTGCAGGAAGATCCAATTCATAGTCGTCGATGATTCTCCGTAACACGTCCGTAATTTGATTCCGCTTAATCAAAGGAAGGATTGTCAACGTTTGATCGCTATCATTAACACTCCCTCCAGCACTAATAATAGTAACCGTAGCATACCCAAGAGGCTGGCGTATCGGGTTTTCATCAACTCGAACGCCCTGGATACGATTCAAAGGAATTGTAACTTGCTTCTTTTCCAGTAAACCTCTAGTCATTACGATATCCCCATTATCGATATAAACAGAGAAATTACTATATCGAAAGATAGTAAGAATGACTGAGATACCATAGGCAATAAACAGAACAAATACTATAGCTGCAGCGAAGACTAGCAGCCCTACCTGCAGCCAGCTGATTACTTCATCATATATGGCATCGACCGGTAAAAACTCCATCCCTTGAGATAAAAAAACGAGTACACCTGAAATAACAACGCCTGCACCGCCAGATGTGAGTGCCATAATAATAATGTCTTTCAATTCCATTTGGTAAACTAACTTACGATCCACTTCTTCGTATTCATTCTCAGAGAACTTTTCCTTCTTTCGTTCATCGATGACGAGCTGAATTTGATCGGCTTCCTTTTTGTGAATAGCTGTTAATTCGGCTTCAGCCTCCAATGCATCAGAGGATCCAGCGGTTTCCACCTTCACTTTGACGAGTTGAAAAGGACGATGAAATATACCTTCAGAAAAATCTAAGCTCTGTATACGATCAATCGGGATGTATCGTTTCTTTTTCACAAATAAACCGTGTTCTATCCTCAACTCCCCTTCTTCAATCCAATAACTGAAACGGAGCCATTTAATAATCCCCGCCGTTAATATAATTAATAAAAGAGAACCAGAAATAAGTAAAGGAATCGAACCAAGCCAACCGTCCTGCTGGTTATTGTTCAGAAAAAGAACAGCAATCAGCGGAAGGATCGCATCTTTCAATCCTTTAATAAAATTAATAAGTGCAGAAATCGGGTGTAATCTTTTCGGCTCAAACATCTTCTTCCGCCACCCTCGCCAATGAAGAAATAGAGTGTCTAAGCTCTTCAGCTTCCACTTCGTCTAAAGCAGGCACCTTATGAGTGGTAGCGGCGGTAGAAATGCTGATCGTAGCTAAACGGTACTTTCTCAGTAAAGGTCCTTGTTCGGTATCAACGTGCTGTACACGAACCATTGGAACGAGCGTACGCTTAATAATGAACAATCCGTATTGCAGTTCGATTTCCTGCTCCCTTACTTCATATCGCCATCTTTTCCATCTGAGTGTAGGAATAACGAAAATATAGAAAATGATCTCTAAAGCTAAGATGATGCTGATGATGATAAACGGCCACATCGACCACTCAAAAAAATATGTAAGTAACCCTATGCCAATAGCAGCAAGCGCCACAACGGCTGCATTTATTACCCCGTGGATCCGCCACAGAGTAAGAGCCCTGATGGAAATTCGCTGTGTAGGTTCATTCAATTCTAAAACCTCCCTCATCTTACTCTATACGTATATATGTCGTTTAGGTTTCATTATAAAATCCAGACTTAACAGCCTGGATTTTATAGTGGTCACTTATTACCTCCGGATAATTGTTTAGCACGGGCTGTACAAGCATTCATCGCCTGGATGATCGAATTGCGCAGGCCAGTTTCTTCTAATTTGGTCACACCTTCAATAGTCGTACCGCCTGGAGTACAAACCGTATCTTTTAATTCACCAGGATGTCTGCCCGTTTCCAGAACCATTTTAGCTGCACCTTGAACAGACTGAGCAGCGAGTTTATACGCTTTATCCCTTGGAAACCCTTGCTGTACTGCAGCGTCAGCCATTGCCTCTATAAACATATATACAAAAGCCGGTGAGGAACCGCTTACGGCAGGTACCGCATCCATCAGCTTCTCTTCAATGACCTCGGCCTCTCCGAAGCTTTCAAAAATCTCCTTCACACTAGCCAGATCTTCTTCTGTCACAAAATCATTCGGACAGAGTACACTCATACCTGCGCCGACTAAAGAAGGGGTATTCGGCATTGATCGTACGACTTTTACATTAAAGTCAAATGCATCATTAATTTTAGCGAGAGTAATCCCTGCAGCAACAGTTACAATAATGGTGTCTTCCGGTACAGAATCTCTTATTTCTTGAAGCACACCTTCATATATATAAGGTTTGACCGCTAAAAATAGAATATCACTTGAAGCAGCCAACTCTTTATTGTCATTTGAAATATAAATTCCATATTCATCTGACACAAAATCAATGGTCTCATCTGTTACAGCTGTAGCAGAAATCTGTTTTGCTTCTACCACCTTTGAATCGATCATTCCCTGTATCATAGCTTGTCCCATTTGTCCGCATCCTAAAAAACCAATCTTTTTACTCACAATACCAGCCCCTCTCTTTCGTGTCTTCAATTGTATATGATTAGACCCAACACGACAACGTTTCGACAATAATCCATTGACTAAATTTTTGAAAAATTCAGAGGCCTCTCTAGTAAAAAATACATGTTTTATCTTTAAAGCCTTTACAAATCAAGGCAGCTTATCTATAATTAACAGTGTATTCTTCATATCATAACGATTGACCACAAATATCATAGCTGCTACGAAAAAAGCCGAGCTACCTTCAAGCTCGGTTTTTTTCGTTATAATTTTTCTCCTCTTTGACCTCTTCAACCTCTTCTTCCGCAACAGCTTCCAACATTTCTTTTACTTCTTTTTTAACCTTTTTCGTAACCATGATATACAACGTGTCCCCTGCTTTAATGGTCGTCTGTCCATAAGGAGTAATGACTTCTCCATCCCTGATAATAGCATTAATTAAAGCTTTGTTAGGAAGTTCCATAGTTTCCAATGTCTGACCCACCACTAAATTCTTTTCGTTCACATCATATTCCATAAGTTCTACGTTCGCTTTTCCGATCGATATTAATTCCAAAGAGTGGATGGGATTCGTTTTACTTTCAGACACGAGCTTGAACTTTTCAGCCACCCATGTGATCGTAGAACCTTGAAGCAGAGTAGAAATGATGACAATAAAAAATACGACATTGAACATCAGCTGACTGTTCTCTACATCAGTTAACAAGGGGAAAATTGCCAGTACAATCGGTACTGCTCCCCGTAAGCCCGCCCATGATAGGAACAGCTTTTCCTTTATATTAAACTTGAAGAAAATGAGACTCAGGAAAGTAGCGGCGGGACGGGCGATGAATATGAGTACTAAAGCAATAAACAACCCATCGACGATGACGTCCCACGTAAATATCTCTGAAGGATAAACAAACAGTCCCAGTAGTATGAACATGAGAATCTGGGCCATCCAGCCGAATCCTTCATGGAATCTTAAAATTGAATAACGATAGGCTAAGTCTGAATTTCCAATCAATACAGCGGCTACATAAACAGACAGCAATCCGCTTGCTTGAATAAGTGAGCTGGCTCCATATGTAAGGAAAGCAAACCCTAAAGCGAAAATAGGATATAATCCGCTGGAGTCCAAATTAATCCGATTCAAAGCAAAGCTGGCTACATAACCGATTAACAGGCCAATCGCTAATCCTCCACCCATTTGCCAGAAAAAGGACCCCACCATTCCCCATACATTTGTTTCATCCATTGTAAGAACTTGAATAAAACTGATGGTAAGAAACACAGCCATTGGATCATTAGTGCCTGACTCCGCTTCTAAAGTAGCCTCCAGCTTGTTGCGGATATTTTTCCCCTTTAACACCGCGAATACTGCAGCTGCATCTGTAGAACCTACTATGGAACCTAAAAGAAAAGCCTCTAGCCACGAAATGCCGAGTACATACTTAGCTGCGACCCCAACAATCGTACTAGTCAAAATAACGCCCAACGTTGCTAAAGTAACCGAGGGAGCGATAACAGGCTTAATAGCTTTCCACTGAGTCTGCATTCCCCCTTCGAACAAAATGACGATTAAGGCGAAAATACCCACCAATTGAGCGATTTCAGCATTGTCGAAGTAAATATAACCAAGACCATCACTTCCCACGAGCATTCCTACAGCGATGAACAACACAAGAGAAGGGACACCCAGGCGGGAAGAAAACTTAGTTACGACTACACTCATAATGAGCAGTAAAGCGACGAGCATGATAAATTGATTAGACTCTAATATTTCATGAATCATTATTCGGAACTCCTTTTATGTATCTTAATACAATTATAACAACAACCCCCTTCAAAATAGGAGTAATTCAGCTTATACCCTCTTTCTGTATGCTTTAATACCTATTGATATAGATTTTTTCATTTTATCCAGAAGATCGGTTTCGTTGTTCTGCTTGGAAAATGGAGTCTTGGAAATGA
This sequence comes from Halobacillus campisalis, assembly GCF_030345335.1. Lineage (GTDB taxonomy): Bacteria > Bacillota > Bacilli > Bacillales > Halobacillaceae > Halobacillus_A > Halobacillus_A campisalis. Next base: position 31,227 of record NZ_JAPVRC010000008.1, on the reverse strand, counting down.
CTCCACGGCGATGACGCCGACCTCCTAGAGCCACCTCTCTGCTGGGTATAGCAAGTCTCACCATCTCCATCCAAGAACCCATTACCATACACTAGTCGTTCCCAAACACCCCTTCTCCCACTCTATCTCTCTGAACCTTATCTATCTAATTACAGTAATATCATTGATACATTCTCACATAAAAAATAAACAATCACATTTAACATGGCTTTTTAAGAAAAGTACAGACAAACATATTCCACACAAAAAAATAAGCCAAGGAATTTAATCCTCAGCTCATTCTGTCCATGCCATTTCTTCATTCACTTCTTCATTAAAGAAATGCTTCATTGAATAGAATACGTCAGCTTTTTTCTTTAAAATATGATAGCGGAACTTAGGATGACTAATTGATTTATATGCCTGCATTAAGCTTGATGAACGGTTATATTGATTGACTTCACCATATCCGAACATCTGGGATACTTCAATTAAATCGTGAATCAGCGAGACACAGCGTTTATTATCAGATGTCAGATTATCCCCATCAGAGAAATGGAATGGATAAATATTATATCTCTCAGGCGGATATTTTTGATCAATCAACTCTAATGCTTTTCTATAAGCAGAAGAACAAATCGTCCCCCCACTTTCTCCTTTAGAGAAAAAGTCATTCTCACTCACAATTTTAGCCTGCGTATGGTGGGCAATGAACTCTACATCAACCGTTTCATAATTTTTATTCAAGAATCGGTTCATCCAGAAGAAAAAGCTCCTGGCCATATATTTCTCCCACTGGCCCATAGACCCGGAAGTATCCATCATAGCGATGACGACAGCTTTTGACTCAGGCTTATCTTGGTCTGTCCATGCTTTAAATCTAATATCTTCAGGATAAATCGGAGCAAAGGAGGAATCCCCCCCGAGAGCGTTTCTCTTGAACGCCTCAAGCATCGTCCTTTTCTTATCGATATTGCCTACAAGTCCCGTTTTTCTAATGTCTGTAAACTCAATTTCCTCATGCATGATCGTGTCTTTTTCTTTTTCAGCTAAATTAGGAAGTGTAAGCTCCTTGAAAAAGGCCTCTTCCAACTCAGCTAAGCTGACTTCTGCTTCATAATAATCCTCACCAGCTTTGTCTCCAGCACCTTCTCCTTGCCCGGGTTTTTTCTGAGCCTCTTGAGACTGGCCAACTACATCACCTACTTGACTATCTCCATCTCCTTGACCTGCATGCTTGTTTTTGTCGTAATTATACCGAATCTTATATTCATCAAGTGACCGAATGGGTATCTTCACAACACGTTTTCCATTTGACATCACAATATTTTCTTCCGTAATTAAATCTGGTAACTGTTTGTTCATTGCATCTTTAACCTTTTCCTGGTGTCTCCTCTGGTCATCATAGCCTTTTCGATGGAGGGACCAGTCGTCTTCAGCAATGACAAAGTTCTTCTTATCATTCAACACATTTTTCCCCCTCCTCTTTGTGGATTACTCTATCATATGCAGGACAAGTTCAATGGATGAAGCGAAATCAGATATGATCGGTTTTTTATTAAGATTTATTTATAATTATGAGGAAGAAGTGCAAACTTAAGTGTTTTTGAACGTACGCTTATGTAAAATATCCGCATTCAAAAGCTGTTCCTTTTAATTAGAAGGTTATGTTAAAGTTCCGCGTTGATATACCTTTTTGTGGAAGACACAGTTTCGATACTTTTGTGTGAGAAGATGGTGGCTTTAGAAAACGAGTCCATTCCTAAAACCACCTTCCGCTCATCATGGTGACGGAACAGCAGAGATTCCACAGCCCGAGGAGGCTCAACGCGCTCCCGTGTAAGGCAAGTCATTCCCCGCCATACTGACTCCTCACCAATGTCTCAAAATCAAGCCTTCCACTATTCTGCCCTATAAAAAAGCCCCCGCTGAGCAGCGAGGGCTTCATTATTATCCTTCTAAAAGCAGGTCATAAGGATCTTCTATCATTTCCTTGATTCGGCGCAAGAATTGTACAGCTTCTTTTCCATCTACGATTCTGTGATCGTAGGATAAAGCAATATACATCATCGGACGAGCTTGTATCGTATCATCCGGCATGACTTTAGGACGTTTCTCAATATTATGCAGCCCTAGTATTCCGACTTGAGGTGAATTCAGAATCGGTGTAGAGAGCATAGAACCGAAGATTCCGCCATTTGTGATCGTGAAAGAACCTCCTTGAAGATCATCAAGTTGCAGTTCTTTATCACGAGCTTTTTTGGCCATATCCATAATCCCTTTTTCAATTCCTGCAAAATCTAAGCGATCTGCGTCACGCACGACCGGCACGACGAGGCCTTCATCTGTTGAAACGGCCATACCGATATCATAGAATTTCTTCTGGATGATTTCATTGCCCTGGATTTCAGCATTGATGTTAGGGAATTCCTTAAGTGCTCCTACTGCAGCTTTAGTAAAGAATGACATAAATCCTAGTTTCACATCATGCTTTTTCTGGAATGACTCTTTACGGTCACTGCGCAGCTTCATCACATTCGTCATATCTACTTCATTAAATGTCGTCAGCATCGCTGAACTTTGCTGGGCTTCAACTAGACGCTTAGCAATCGTTTGACGGCGGCGGGACATTTTAATACGTTCAACAGGCTTTTCAAATTCTGTCTTTTCACTGGATTCCTGCTTGCTTTCTTTTTTCTTTTCTTTTTTAGGAGCTTCTTTCTTCTCCTCTTTCTTGCTTTCTCCTTGAGCAGCCGCATCAACATCTTCAGGACGAATACGACCTAAAGGATCTTTAGCACTGATCTCACTGAGGTTGATACCGAGCTCACGTGCGCGCTTACGAGCAGCCGGCGTGGCTACGACATCATTTTTTGATACTTTTTCATCAGAAGAAGTTTCTTTTGCAGGTTCTTCTTCTTGATCATCGGAAGACTCTTCTTTTTGAGCCGTCTCTTTTGTATTTTCTTCTTTATCACCAGTATCTTCTTGTTCCTCGGTGCTTTCTTCTTCTTCTTCGGAAGAGCCTCCAGCTTCTCCGTTTTCATCTACTTTAGCGATGACGTCTCCAACTTCAACGTCATCTCCTTCTTCTTTCAAGATTTCAGCTAAAACACCGCTTGCATCTGCATTAACCTCTACGTTAACTTTGTCTGTCTCAAGCTCAAGGATGGCGTCTCCCTTCTCAACTTGATCACCTTTTTTTACGAGCCACTCGGCAATCGTACCTTCTGTGATTGATTCAGCTAATTCAGGGACCTTAATTTCCTTCATTTGTATTTCCTCCTTTAGACAACTGTAACGCTTCTCTGATTATACGATTTTGTTCTGTTTTGTGGATATTCGGTTCACCGACTGACGGAGAAGCACGGTGCGGCCTTCCTACATATCGGTGGATTTGTCCTTTACTCAGCAGTTTGTGCAAAATTCCTTCAACAAAATACCAGCTTCCCATATTTTGAGGTTCTTCCTGCACCCAGACGAGCTCTTCTAAATTAGGATATTCTCCTAATATTTCTTGTAAACGCCTGGTCGGGAATGGATAAATTTGTTCAACACGAACAGCATCTATAGTCTCAAAGGAGGTTTCTTCAAGTTTTTCAACATAATCCTCAATTTCAACCATTATTTTCCCACTGCCTAACAATAACGATTTCACTTTTCCTTTATCTTTTTTCGTATCCTTAGTCAGCCCCGGCTGTCTTAAAATGGGCTGGAAGTTAAGCTTGCTGAACTTGCTGCCTTCATCAGCTACGCGCTGATTTCTAAGCAGGCTTTTAGGTGACATGAGGACTAATGGGCGTGCTTCTTCCTCATTGCTGATAGCCGCCTGTCGTCTAAGGAGATGGAAATATTGAGCAGACGATGTAACATTAGCCACGGTCCAGTTATTCTCAGCCGCTAATTGCAAGAAACGTTCAAGCCTCGCACTCGAGTGTTCAGGGCCTTGACCTTCATAGCCATGAGGAAGTAAGAATACGATATTGGATTTCTCACCCCATTTGGCGCGGCCTGCTGCAACAAACTGATCGAAAATAACTTGGCCGGCATTGGCAAAATCACCAAACTGTGCCTCCCATATTACGAGAGCTTCAGGTGCTTGTACACTATATCCATACTCGAATCCTAGTACACCTGCTTCTGACAGTGGGCTATTGAAAATATCAAAAGAAGCATCAGCTTGTTCAATTCCATGAAGCGGGCAATAGGTTTCGTCCGTTTCCACATCGTGAAGAACCAGGTGACGATGAGCAAATGTTCCTCGCTCCGTATCCTGACCCGTTATGCGAATCGGTTTGCCGTCTTCAATAATGGAAGCAAAAGCTAGAGCTTCTGCTGTAGCCCAATCGACTTTATTGCCGTCTTCCAGCATATTGCTGCGTTTCTGCAGGATCTTCTCAAGCTTTTTGAACCCATTAAAGCCTTCTGGGCGCTTGAGCAGTTCCTTGTTCAGTTTTTTCAAACGGTCTAGATTTATGGCGGTAACGATCTCATCCAGAGGCTTTTCAACCCCGCCTGGACGATCTTTGACATCCGCTTCCGCTGTTTCATTTTCTTTCATGTTGTTATAAGTATCACGCAAATTGCTTTCTACTTCTTCGAACATCGCTTTTAGCGTGCCTTCTTCCACCACATTTTCTTCAATTAATTGTTTTTCGAAAATGTGAGGTACTGTAAGGTGATCATCTATTTCTTTGTAAAGTTTAGGCTGAGTAGATCTTGGCTCATCGATTTCGTTATGTCCGTATCGGCGATAACCGATCAAGTCGATGACAAAATCCTTTTTGAACTTTTTACGGTATTCATAGGCAAAAGAGATCGCTGATAAACAAGCTACTGGGTCATCCGCATTCACGTGAAGAATCGGAATTTCAAAACCTTTGGCCAAATCACTAGCGTAGCGGGTAGACCGGCCATCCTTACGATTGGTCGTGAAACCAACTAAGTTGTTTGCGATCACGTGAATAGTACCCCCTGTACGGTAACCAGGTAAATCTTTCATATTCAGTGATTCTGCTACAACTCCTTCACCTATAAAAGCAGCATCCCCATGAATTAGAATACCAAAAGCTTCTTCTTCATCGAGTTGAGAATACCCTGGTTTCGTCCGGTCATCCTGCGCAGCCCGTGTAAAACCTTGTACTACTGGATTCACATATTCTAAGTGTGAAGGGTTATGGCTCATCGTCACTTGGGTGGTGGACTGCTGCCCATTGCCGATTTCACGGTGAGCACCAAAGTGATATTTCACATCTCCGGTCCAGCCATAGTTGATTCCAGTCGATCCTTCGGAAGGAACAAGTTCTTTATCCGGAGAATGATGGAATTCAGAAAAGATACGGTCATAAGGTTTCCCGAGGACGTGGGCTAGAACATTTAATCTGCCGCGGTGTGCCATCCCCATCATGATATTGCTGATTCTATCGGAGGAAGCAGCCTGGACGATATGATCCAGCATAGGAACCATTACATCAAGACCTTCAATAGAAAAGCGCTTCTGTGCGACGAACGTCCTCGCTAAAAAGTGTTCAAATCCCTCTACATCAACTAACCTCTTAAGCAGCTGTTTTTTCTCTTCATTATTTAAGTTCACTTTAAATGAAGCTGAATCAATCTGATTCTGCAGCCATTGTCTTTCATTCTCATGACTGACATGGTCATATTCAAAAGCAGTCGTTCCTGCATATCTTTCTTTTAAAGTTTTGACGACTTGTAAAGCATTTTCTAATTTGACCGGTGAATCCTGCCACACCCATTCAGCAGGAATATTTTCAAGATCTTCTTCACTCAGTCCATACCTTGATATCTCTAACATGTTTGTAGGTGCCCTATCATTACTGCCCACAGCATAAATATTTGCATCAAGATGGCCATGACGTCTAATAGCCTCAACCAATTTATGGGCTGAGGTTACCTTGTTTATATCTACAGAAGAGGCTTTAGCTTCTCCATTTGCAGAAGTAGAAACTGAAGCACTCATCCAATCCGGCGCTCCGTGTTCATCAAATAATTGTTTTAAAGTTGCATCAACTGACTGTGGATCTTTTTCATACGATTCGTATTGTTCTTCAATGTAGCCCATATTCGGACCATGAAACCCTTCCCAAAATCTTTCATTGGCACCTTGATTAGCCACGTCAAATACCTCCAAGTAGTTGTTGTCTAATGCTGGAACGTAAACGTTTGCAAACACACTTACTATTATAGGGTTCAAACGTTTGTGAATTCAACATTTATCTCTTTTTTTCTTTATTCTGAATCATCTACATTATAACAAGAAAGACGCACCGGTTGGTACGCCTTTTTCACTTTTGCCGAAACAAATTGAAGTTTTCACTCTTCATCCTCTAAAACGTTGTAAGCCGATTCGAATAACTTCATCTGACTGTTTATCTCTTCTTCATCTTTTGATGAATCGACATAATGATATTTCCCATATCGATCCTGCTCTCTTGCCTTAACATTATCGGCGAGCATAAGGTTCAAAATTTTAATCAGACGATTCTTGATGCGAACTTCATAAATAGGAAAAAGTAACTCCACACGCTTCACCATGTTCCTTGTCATCAAATCGGCGGAAGATAAGTAGACGTTATCTTCACCGTTGTGATGAAAATAGAAAATCCTGCTATGCTCTAAAAACCTTCCAACAACACTGATGACCCTGATGTTTTCACTTACTCCTGGAATACCAGGTTTTAAGCAGCAAATCCCTCTTACGATCAGATGTACGCTTACACCTGCTTGGGAAGCCTCGTATAGTTTCCTAATAATAGGTTTATCGGTCAGCGAGTTCATCTTTGCAATGATTTTACCATTACCATATTGCTGATGGTATTCAATTTCTTTGTCAATCTTATCGAGGAAACCTGTGCGGATATCAAAAGGCGACATGGCTATGTGATAAAACTGAGGCTTATCCGTATACCCGCTTAAATAATTGAAGAAATTGGTCGCATCTGTTCCAAATTCTTCTTCAGTCGTTATAATTCCCATATCTGTATAAATCTTAGCTGTTTGGTCATTATAGTTCCCTGTTCCTAGATGAACGAAACGCTCAATCTTATCTTTTCTTTTTCTTACAATAAGTGTAATCTTACTATGGGTTTTCAAATAAGTCATACCGTATATGACATGACAGCCTGCTTTTTCAAGTTCTCTTGCCCATTGCACATTGTTTTCTTCATCAAATCTAGCTTTTAACTCAACGAGGACTGTCACCTGTTTACCATTCTCCGCGGCTCTTTTCAAACCATCAATGATTGGTGAATCACCGCTCACTCTGTAAAGTGTCTGTTTTATAGCGAGTACGTTCGGATCATCTGCTGCATCAGAGATGAAGTCGACGACCGGTTCAAATGACTCGTACGGATGATGAAGGAAAATATCACGAGACAGTGAAGCCTCAAACAAATCTTCACCAACTTCTAAGTCCTTTAGCGGCTGTGGGATCAATTGTTCGTAAACCAAATGCTCCTTTGTTTCAGAAATAGATTTATAGAAATTAAACAAGTAGGTCAAATCTAACGGCCCATTTGTAACATATAAATCGTTATGGTGAATTTCCAATACATTCAGCAGAAATCTCACAACTTTTTCATCATATTTTCCTTTTCGAACTTCAAGTCTTACAGCGGCTCCCCATTTTCTTTTCTTCAACTCTTTTTCTATCTCTTTCAATAAGTCTCTTGCGCCTTCTTCATGAATCGTCATATCAGCATTTCTTGTGATTCTGAATTCAGTTATCGACTGAACCTTATACCCTTTGAATAATTCATCTATGAAATAGCTGATAACCTCTTCTAAAAGGATGAATTGTTGTTTGGATGGATGGTATACCTCAACAAACCTGGGCATCACTGAGGGGACTTGAACGATGGCATTTTTCTCCGTTTCATCACTAAGGTCCACATTATCCTTTAAAACTATAGCCAAGTTAACCGATTTACTCAGCAAGATAGGAAAAGGACGGTAAGCATCTACTGCCATCGGTGTTAACACAGGAAAAATTTCTTCATTAAAATATCTTTCCAACCCTTTCAACTGGGTGTTGGAAAGCTCCTCAATCGAAGTCAGTGAAACCTTTTCTTCTTCGAGCTCGGGCTTTATTTTTTGGTATGTTTCGTACTGCATTTCTACAAGCTCGTGATTTATAGAAGCTATTTCACTAAGCTGCTGTTTTGGAGTTAAGCCAGCTTTATTCTCAGGCTTGTTATAACCGGCTTTCACCTGATCTTTCAACCCGGCTACCCTGACCATGAAAAACTCATCTAGATTCGAAGAAAAAATCGCTAAAAACTTAAGCCTTTCCAACAGTGGATTGCTTGAATCTTTAGCTTCTTCAAGCACCCTTTCATTAAAAGCGAGCCAGCTCAATTCACGATTATTATAATAACTGGGATGATCTAAGTTGTTATTGCTATCTTTGTTAGACATAGGACACTCCCTTTGTTCCGACAATGTATTTCACAACAACCTTACTAGAACTCTATTGGTCAATTGTAAGAGTCATGTAATTTTCCAGTAAATTTTCACCGGAGTTACTCTTAGCTTTCTACTTCCTCGAAGTTTAACTCGATCTTTTTCTTTAATGATTTTTCTAAATGTTTTTTCTGCTTTTCGGTTTGGTATTCTTCAGGCATATAGTCCTTCGTGCAATAGAGCGTGATTTTTAAATCATCTTTTTCTGTTTCCACTTTCAAGTCCTGCACAGCCCCTCGTCTTGTACTATCGAGACAATAACAAAACTTCAGAAAGGCGCCTAGTTTACGAATTCGGTGCTGCTCATCCTTTAAAAACCATTTCTTATATGGATGGATGAACTGTTTAAATACAGTCTTGTTCTTAAAAGAAGCCATTAAGGCCAGCTTCAGTCGATCAATATGCATTAAACCGTCAATCGTCCGGTTCGCCAGTAAATAAAAGGTGTGTTGAGCGCTGGCTTCATCATCAATATATTGACCAAGGTTAAAAACATAACTCGCCATTTTAAGCTCTTTCCAATCTTCCTTTGAAAAAGAACCTACCCCTTTTTCGTGGAACTGATCGAACAATTCTTTCGCTAAATGCTGTACATGATGAATTTGTTTTATATTCAGATCATAATCATTGATTAATTCTTGAATGCTTTCCTCGAGCACACTGGGAAATAGATTCGTCCCCATCCCCTGCGTCAGCAATTCATAAAAGACTCCGTCCCTCAGTCCTTTTCGGCTAAGAATAAACCCTTCTGCTTGCACAGTCTCATACAACGTATGAAAGACTTCAGTAGCTGGTAAAATAATATCCGCTCGATCTTTTGAAAGACCTTCTACTTTTTGCAGTTTCTTCATTGAAAGTGTGAACAGGTAATTTTTAATAAATGATAGGTCGCTGTCGTTCATCTTATATTGATGCAGTCCCGCGAGTGGATACTCCTTCAAATTTTGATCGATTTGTACGACGTTCCTTGCCCCACCGCCGATTCCAATCAGTGGAACTTTCCCATCACGCAGCCAAGATAAAGTTGCAAAACTGTTCTTCAAAAATTGACGCAAGTCTGCGAATTCATCTTCTGTAGGTAAATCATTTTTAAAGAATCTCTGCTTAAGAGTAATAGCTCCAAAAGGAAAACTATGAGAGTGGATGAGTTTCCGATCTTTGAAGTATGTAACCTCAGTGCTTCCTCCCCCAATATCCACGGTATATCCTTCAGAAATTGAAGTAGAATTGACGACCGCTAGATACCCGTAAAACGCTTCTTCTTTTTCTGATATTATTCTCATATCCACTCCAGTCTTCCTGGAAACATTGTCTATGATTTCTTCCTGGTTGACTGATTGGCGGATAGCTGCCGTCGCCACACAAATAGATTCTTCTAATTGATACGTCTCTAATACTTCATTAAAGCTGTTCAGTGTGCTGATCAACTTATTAATTCCGTCTTTTGAAAGTTTTCCATCATCATGTAAGAAGGTGCTGAGCCGCGCTACAGACTTTACGTTTTCCACTTCGCGCAAGCGGCCGCTCTTGTCTCTTAGATAAATGACAAGACGTACCGTGTTGGAACCGACATCGATTATGGCATAATATTGTTTAGACATTCGTTCCACCTTCCTTACCTTTTATTTCTGCACATTATATCACAAAAAGGTCCCAGCATATGGCTGGGACCTTTCTTAAATACTATCTATTGAGTAGACTTCCTACATATTTCAATAGGTCATTAGCGGAGGTGGAATTATATCCATGCTCATCCACTAAAGTCGCTACAACTTCATTGATTTTCTTAAGTTGCTGTTCATCCGGCGTTTTCGTCGAGGTGGTGATCTTAACAATATCTTTTAGGTCTGCAAACAGTTTCTTCTGAATCGCTTCTCTTAAACGCTCATGGGACTGGTAATCGAACTTCTTGTTTTTTCTGGCATAAGCTGAAATCCGAATTAAAATTTCTTCTCGGAAAGCCTTCTTCGCATTTTCCGATACACCAATTTGCTCTTCAATGGAACGCATGAGGCGCTCATCAGGGTTCATTTCCTCACCGGTCAGAGGATCACGAAGTTTCGCTTTATTACAATATGCCTCCACATTGTCCAAATAATTATCCATAAGCGTGTGGGCAGACTCTTCATAAGAGTAGACAAAAGCTTTTTGCACTTCTTTTTTAGCTAAATCATCATATTGCTTCCTCGCTAATGAAATGAACTCAAGATATTTCTCTTTATCCTCCTTAGATATCGACGCATGACTATCCAGACCATCCTTTAAGGATCGCAATACGTCTAGAGCATTGATCGACGTCATTTCTTTTTTGATAATCGTAGAAGAAATGCGGTTGATGACATATCGTGGATCAATGCCACTCATTCCCTCATCGGAGAATTCCCTTTTTAGATCCTCTACATCTACATCACTGAAGCCTTCCACTTCTTCCCCATCATATAGGTACATTTTTTTCAGTACATCGATAGAAGCTTTCTTCGATTCTTTCAGTCTCGTGAGTATAGTGAACATAGCCGCCACTTTAAGGGTGTGCGGTGCAATATGAACATCGCGGATATCACTGTCACGAATCATCTTATGATAAATCTTCTCTTCCTCTGTAACTTTCAAATTATATGGAATCGGCATAACAATCATACGGGAATGCAGCGCCTCATTCTTTTTATTGGAGATGAACGAGCGGTATTCTGCTTCGTTCGTATGGGCTATGATCAATTCATCAGCAGAAATTAAAGCAAAACGCCCAGCCTTGAAGTTTCCTTCCTGTGTTAACGACAATAAGTGCCATAGGAATTTCTCATCACATTTAAGAATTTCCTGGAATTCCATGATTCCTCTATTGGCTTTATTGAGTTCTCCATCAAATCGGTAAGCACGGGGATCTGATTCAGAACCGAACTGAGCGATTGTTGAAAAGTCGATAGACCCGGTCAAATCAGCAATATCCTGAGATTTAGGATCCGAAGGACTGAACGTTCCGATACCCGTTCGTCTGTCTTCAGAGAAGAAAACCCTTTCGACTAGAACATCTTCAATTCTTCCGCCATACTCCTGTTCCAGGCGCATCGTATTGAGTGGAGACAGGCTTCCTTCAATGCGGACATTATATTCTTCCCTGAACTCATCCCGCAGATGATGCGGAATCATATGAAGTGGATCTTCGTGCATTGGACAGCCTTTGATGGCAAATACCGCCCCATTGTCAGTATAAGAATATTTCTCTAATCCGCGTTTCAACAAGTTGACGAGCGTCGATTTACCTCCACTTACAGGACCCATCAATAACAGAATCCTCTTTCTTACATCCAAACGACGAGCTGCCGGGTGAAAGTATTCTTCCACAAGTCTTTCCATTGCTTCGTCAAGGCCATAAATATCTTCTTCAAAGAAAGAATATTTTTTATGTGCGCTCCCTTGTTCGATCCCTGCTTCAGTGATCATATTATACACGCGAGAATGTGCCGACTGGGCTAAGAAAGGTTTCTCTCTCAACAACTCTAAATAATCCCTGAACGTTCCTTCCCATTTCAACTCTTCTTCATGCTCTCTATGATCTTGTATTCTTTTAATAATATCCACTCAACGACCTCCCTCGTCGTAACTAGCAAATTTAATATATCCTATGCTGCGAAAAGCTGAATCATTCATCGATGTACAAGCTATGTTTCCCGTTTGTACTTCCCTCCCTTTTGCCCCCCTCACTCTTTTCTATGCTCGATTTATTGGGCTAAGACCTTCAAAGACTGAAGCAGACATGTCCCTCTTTCTATCTCAAATAACAAAATTTCACTTTGTCTAATCCTATTCCATTCCCTTTATCAAAATGCCAATTTGCGTCATCCCGCAAACCTCCGCAATAATTATAAAATTCACGCAAAAACGGGCTTACCCGTTTTGACACTAGGAACCTCCATTGTTAGAATTATCTTGAACATTTTAATAGAATAAAGGATTTTCTGAGAAAGAAGGCCAAAATGATGGAAACTTGGTACTTTGTTGATTCAGGACATCTTACTCCATCTCTGAATATGGCGATGGACGAGAAACTTATGAATTGGCATAGGAAAGGGCTGATCCCTCCTGTCCTTCGTTTTTATGGATGGAAACCGGCCGGTCTATCGGTTGGATATTTTCAAAAAGTAAAAGGCAGGATTGACCTTGAGGGTATTGAAAAAAATGGATTCGAATTAGTCAGAAGGCAGACGGGAGGACGAGCTGTACTACATGATGATGAGCTCACGTACAGTGTAATCGTCTCTGAAGAACATCCCCGAATGCCCGCCTCTGTTAAAGATGCCTACCTTGTCTTATCTCAAGGATTACTAGAAGGGTTCAGAGAGCTTCATATATCCGCGGATTTTGCAATTCCTAAAGAGAAGCTGAATACTACGGGCTCAGCGGTTTGCTTTGAGGAACCTTCGTGGTATGAACTCATTGTCGATGGCAAGAAAGCTGCCGGAAGCGCTCAAACTAGAAAGAAGGGTGTTATTTTACAACACGGTTCAATACCGATTGAGGTCGATGAAACGAAACTTTTTGATATGTTTATTTATAAAAATGAACGACTGAAAGAAAGAGCGCGCCATGCATTTGGCGACAAAGCGGTGTCTATCAATGACATCTTGGACACACCCGTCAGCTTCGAAGAGACTTGCGATGCATTCAAAAAAGGGTTTGAAAAAGGGCTGGATATTGAATTGAAGCCTTTTGAGTTAAATAAGGAACAATGGGAAGAAGTCCAGGAGCTTGCTAAAGAAAAATATAGTTCGGATGACTGGAATTATGCACGTTAAAAAAGGAGTGATTGAACTTGGCTAAAAAAGACGAATACATACGTAAACCGGATTGGCTGAAAATTAAAATCAACACGAACAAATCTTATACCGGTTTAAAAAAGCTGATGCGTGATAAGAAACTCAATACGGTATGTGAAGAAGCACGGTGTCCGAACATCCACGAATGCTGGAGTGAACGAAAAACAGCTACTTTTATGATTCTTGGGGATACTTGTACGAGAGGCTGCCGCTTCTGCGCCGTGAAAACGGGGCTGCCAAACGAGCTTGATCTTGGAGAGCCGGAACGTGTAGCGGAATCAGTTGAAATCATGGGGCTTAAACACGTCGTAGTAACAGCCGTAGCGCGTGATGACTTGAACGATGGCGGTGCTGCCGTATTTGGCGAAACAGTTAAAGCGATCCGCCGCCGGGTTCCAGGATGTACGGTTGAAATCCTTCCTTCCGACATGAAAGGGGATTACGATAGCCTTCATACACTTATGGGCGGAGAACCTGATATTTTCAACCATAATATCGAAACTGTCCGCCGTCTGACGAAAAAAGTCCGGGCTCGTGCCATGTATGATCGATCGTTAGAACTTCTTCGCCGTGTAAAAGAAATCCGTCCGAATACACCAACGAAGTCAAGCATTATGGTAGGACTAGGCGAAACTAAGGAAGAAATTATCCAGGCAATGGACGACCTTCTGGCACATAACGTCGATATCATGACGATCGGCCAATACTTACAGCCTACGAAAAAGCATTTGAACGTAGAAAGATACTATCACCCCGATGAGTTTGAAGAACTGAAACAAATTGCTATGGAAAAAGGCTTCCAGCATTGTGAAGCAGGCCCAATGGTGCGTTCTTCTTACCATGCAGATGAACAAGTAAACGAAACCTCAGCTCAGCGCCGCATAAAATATATGCAGGGATATGAATCTCAAGGAGAAACTTTAAACAAAACTACATTCTAAGAAACGAAAAAAGATCGCCGCAAAAAGGCGATCTTTTTTTATGATTCTTCTCCATCTTTATTCTCTTCTCCATCTTTATTCTCTTCTCCATCTTTATTCTCTTCTTCATCCTCATTTTCTTCACTAGCATCATTTGAATCGTCTTTTTCAGAACTCTCTTCATATGAATCTTCGCTCTCATCTGTCGAATCTTCTTCCATTTCTTCCTCTTCATCTACCTTGGAAGCTTCAGTTTCTGTTGCGCTTTCCTCTTTTTCTTCGTCTTCCCCTATTTCTTTCTCTTCGTCTTTCTTTTCTTCTTTTTCTTCTTCTTTCTCTTTCTCTTTCTCTTTGTCTTTCTCTTCATCTTTTTCTTTTTCTTCGACTTTCTCACTTTCTTCTTCTTTTTCTTCTTCCACGTCTTCTTTGCTGGATGATTCGTCGTTCACTTTCTCTTTTTCAGCTGGTTTTTCAGACTTATGTTTTGAAGGAGTATCATTAGATGAATTATTACTCGGACTTGTCGGCTGCTCAGGCTCATTCACTTCCGGAGTTGATACAGCTTCTGATGGCTGGGAAGACTTTTTTTCATATGTATTCGTTTCAGTCGTTTCGGAACTGTCATTGGTGGTACGTCCCACTTCGGAAACTTCTTGCGGAGCAACTTCCTCCACTTCTTCCTCTAGAACTTCTTGCTCCTCCTGCTCTACAGGAGTTTCATCATCTAACGTTACTTTCACAGGTGGGGAAATTTCCCCTACTTCATTTTCAGGAATATTTTCCTCAATTTCTTTTTGAACCAGTTCTTCATTTTCCTTCTCTTCTTCGAGCTCAATTTCTTTTAATGTTAATTTTGCGGGTTCTTTTTCGCTCGCTTTGCTAGAACCGCATGCCGCTAACAGCAGCACCATACCGCAAATTATTATAACTGAACCTATTTTCCTCATCCACGTACCGCTCCCTTTATCATAGGTTTATGTAAATACTTGTCGAACTTTTGAGTTGATTATACCACATTATGACATAGAAAAAGACCGCTTTTTAAACGGTCTTCCTTCTACCAGTAATAACTATATGGGGAATACGGTCCTGGCGGGCCTTGAGGGCCATAAAATTGTGGTCCATAATAACCGCCATACCCTCCTCCATAGCCTCCACCGAAGCCTCCATAAATCAATGGGGGAAGTGCGCTTCCAATAAACCCTCCGAGCAGACCTCCGACAAAAGGTCCACCGAAAAAGAATCTTTCATCCTCTTCATAATGAGGATTACGGTATTCATCATTCATTCCATAAAAAGAATCGTAATTATACGGTTCAGGTAACATTTCATCCCTCCTGTGTAACTGATTGGGGTATTCACCTACATTTCACCATATGTATAAGGAGCACTCTTTGTATGGGCGAACGAGTTGAATTTTCAATTAATATCTCTTTAAACAATTCACAGAAAATGATAAATGGGGTATAATAACAATCAAAGTGCTTGTCTGTTGAGAGATTAAAGGAGGACATGTTAGATGAAGCTGACATTAATTATTCTCGTATGTGTAACGTACTTAGTATCCATCTTTTCTGCTGGCTATGATACGAAAGCCGGCCGACCGAAAAAATAGAACATAACCCTAACAGTGGCTGTCCTAAAAGTTTAATTCTTAGACTTTTAGGACAGCCTTTATTTTCATCTGCCCTGAAAAATTTCAGAGTTGATAGTCATATAAGCTACCTATTCTTGAAAGTGTCATCCCGTCTCTTACACGTAAATTAGTCTAGGGCCGTAAACCAGTTCATAAATCTTATGGGGGACTCACTTAGCGGCTACTGAGACTTCCTTCACTTCTGTACGATAAGTCAACATCGAATCACTTTTGAGTGAATATCGTATCAAGTCCTAAAGAAGTGAAACAGGGATCCCATCTAAAGATACAAAAAAGAGTCTTCAATAATACCCCATTTAATTAAACAATACCCTCACCTGAAATCATAATGAGATAACAAAAAATCGCCCAGTACATTTAGTGTAAGCAGCTAAGCTTAACAAAAAATGAAAAAGAGCGATTTTTGTAAGGAAATACTTTCACCTTATTAAATTAGGGAAACCTTGCTGCTTAAGCGCATCAAATAAAATAATGGATGCCGTATTCGCCAAATTCAAAGATCTGACTTTATCCGTCATCGGGATACGCAGACAACGATCTTCAAGACCTTCTAAAAGATGTTTAGGAATGCCATCCGTTTCCCTGCCAAATACGAAAAACCAATCTTTATTTGAATCACTAAAGTCAAAATCCACATATGATTTCGTACCAAAGTTCTCTATATAATAATATTCCCCGTTCTTGTTCTTTTCATAAAGTTCTTCCAATGAATCATAGTAATGGATGGTAACATCATGCCAATAATCGAGTCCAGCTCTTCGCAGCATTTTATCATCAGTGGAAAACCCAAGCGGACGAATCAAATGGAGCTGTGAATTCGTCGCTAAGCAAGTACGTGCAATATTTCCTGTGTTGGCAGGGATTTCTGGTTGAAAAAGTACAATATGATTTGCCATGTTATTCACCTCAATCTCAACATCATCAACTAAATTATTATACCACACCCTTCAACCCCCAATGTGAAAAAACTTGTACTTGATATCAGAAGTATAGGCTGTAGAATCTGTATAGGTCCAGTAGCGTTGACGGCTGTTAGTTGTGTGAGCGTTGACGAGAGGCTCTCCGTGACTATCTTTACTCACGATAATGGTCGTATGATCAAAACGTCCATCTCCTTGAAAGTCATAGCAAATAACATCACCAACAGACAAATCACTGGCCTCAGATACTTCATGGGCAACTAACCCCTGGCGTGCACCGCTCAAATACCAGCGAAAGGAATGAGCGACCGACCAGCTGTAGCTCCAATTACCAGATCCATACCACCATCCTTTACTTCGATTGGGCTGCCCCCACATCCTCCCTCCGCCGGCATGGAGACATTGAGAAATATAGTTCGTACAATCAACTTCAAAATGTTTGTAAGCAGGATTGTAGCTGTCCCACCATCTTTCTGCATATCGAACGGCTTCTCTTCTGTCGTACGTAAAAGGGTCTCTAGCCTCCGACTCTTTCTCAATAAAAGGGCTGAGGAACGCTTTTTCCTTCGGGAGGATCTTCTCCGTATTGACGGAATGTTCCTGGAGAGCTTTCCCGCTAGTTTTTGCTTTGCAAGGATAAATGCCTTCTTCCACATAAGGTTTCTTCCCGTCTTTAATAAAGAAGCGAACCTTTAATAAATATTGAATTTCTTCAACTTCCTCATATGTAACTCGATGATACGGAAGAATGTTGAATGTTCCTCTTTCTACTTTCTGTCCTCTATCTTTGTACCCTTGGACTTTCCTCTGAAGCCAGGGCTCCGATTCCTGTTCATAAAGACCTGTTAAAATTCCATCCCAGTATAACTTTATGGTTTCCATAAAGAATCCCCCTTTCTCCAACTATATGAAAGGGGGATTCAAACCATACGATAACACCATCATTCAGATGTTATAAATGGGATTCTATTAAATGCTCACTTGATTCAAGTTCTAACAATTTCCTTTTGCGATCTAATCCACCTGCATAACCTACAAGTTTTCCATTTGTTCCTATGACTCTATGACAAGGAACCACAATGGAAAAAGGGTTCTTATTAATCGCTCCTCCTACAGCCCTCACCGATTGGGAAGCCTTTAGAGCGATCGCGATCTCTTTATAAGACCTCGTTTCCCCTATCGGTATGCTATCCACCAATGTTTTCCATACACTTCTTTGGAAAGGTGTGCCATAGCATAGGAGAGGCAGTGAAAAAGTCGTGCGCTCTTTAGCGAAATATTCTTTAATTTCTTGAACTGCCTGTTTAACATAATGGTGGTCAGGTTGATGTTCAAAGGAGCTTCTCATTAGATGTTTTTTTGTCCATGTTTGGTAAAATGATATAAGAGATTCGTAGTGACCATAATCCACACGTAATATTCCCTCATCTGCTGCCAAAATGGTTAATGATCCAACGGGAGAATCCATCACTCCATAATAGATCTTAGAATGGTTGCTCATAATTTACCCCTCTTAATGACCAGTTTTTTCTATTATACAAAACCTATTATATTCTGAAAAGGGAGAACCGTTTAAACTTTTTGGAACTTTAATCCCTTTTTCATTTCAGCCTTCACTTCGTCATCGGTTTCATTCGCCATAGCTTCATTAATCGCTTCGTAACAAGCATCTGTCCCGATTTTCCCCAGGGAATAGGCTGCTGTTCCTCTAATTACCGGACGAGGATCCTGCTTCATTAATCGGATGAGTTCATCAACGGCCGCTTCTTCTTTATAGAGACCTAATGCTAGAATCGCGTTACGCTGAATAGGCTTTTTTCCTCTCCAAGAACCAGAAAGCGGTCCGAACTTTTCTTTGAATTCACGATTGGAAACTGACAATAAAGGAAGCAGCCTTGGCTTTACGATCTCTGGATCCGGTTCAAATTCTTCATGATTGTGAAAATCCATCTTTTTATTTTTCGGACAAACGGTCTGACATGTATCACATCCATACACCCGATTCCCGATCTTCGTACGAAATTCATCGGCCAAGAAATCTTTCGTCTGTGTAAGAAAAGCGATACATCGCTGAGCGTTCAGCTGTCCTCCTTGTACGAGTGCCCCAGTTGGGCAAGTATCCACACAAATGTTACAATCTCCGCACCCATCCTCCACAGGTTCATCAGGTTCAAATGGAATGTTCGTTAACATCTCCCCTAGATACACATATGATCCGAATTCAGGCGTTATGATACAGCTGTTTTTAGCACTGAACCCGATACCTGCACGCTCTGCTACTGCTCTGTCAGACAGTTCCCCGGTATCAACCATCGATTTCATCTCTACATCCGGCATTCGCTCTTTT
Organism: Halobacillus campisalis; assembly: GCF_030345335.1. Classification (GTDB taxonomy): domain Bacteria; phylum Bacillota; class Bacilli; order Bacillales; family Halobacillaceae; genus Halobacillus_A; species Halobacillus_A campisalis. Next base: position 12,109 of record NZ_JAPVRC010000008.1, on the reverse strand, counting down.
AAAAAGGCACCAAGTTTATGCAGACGGTCTCTCAACACGTCATGATAATCCTGGCCCCAGGAAGCACGAGCAAAAACTCCGCGCCTGTCGCCCCTTTTATTCTTTGGTGCATCCTTCAGCTTAGACGGGTACGCTAAAGCAATGGCTATAATGGATTGGGCTTCAGGCATCAACAGCTTAGGCTCTGATCGTTCATCAGGACTTCCCTTTTCAAATCCAGAGTGGTAGCCAAGGGCCTCGTGACGTTTCAATCTTCCTTTTAATTCCTCGAAAACGTCCACTGAAGCGAAACCGATCTTATCGATACCGATCTCCTTACTATAAGCGACCACTTCTTCTTTCAGCTTATGAACATCCATCTTGGCTACCCTCCTTTCATCTATCTCAAATCATTAACTTTAGCTGTCCGCAGACGGTTTAATGTGGCAGCTATTTCAAAACGACGCGGCCGAGCCAATTCACCGGGGTGCTGATCTTGAAATGGGGCAAACGACGATAGCCCTTTTTGATCGAACTGTTCTTCAATTTGATCAAGCAGCTGGTGAAGCGTCTGTTCTTTTTTCAGCGTCCCTTTTTTATAAACATGCATTAGAATGTCGGCAATCATACGTGTTTGGGAAGAATCCACCAGCTGTTCCACACCATCTAAGGTAATTTCTGTAGAACCCATAAGGATCAACGTTCTTCCTTTTGCCTGGACTTTCTCTTTCTTGCCTTTACGAGCCTGAATAGATTGCGAAAGGAAGTGACGAGAAGGCAACGAGCCGAACTTTGCATGATTTGTCTCCCGGCCACTTGGATGCTGCTCCGCTATTTCTTTAGCTCGATCGGTTACGTTGTAAGGCAGATACTCATCCATCATAATGACCTGATCAGATTCACTGAAGTACTCGCCAGAACCACCCATAACTAGAATCGTCGACACTTCTAATTCATCCCTCAGACTTTTTATTTTATCGATGAACGGAGTGATTGGTTCCTTTTCAGGCGCGACCAGTTGCTGCATCCGTTCATCCCGGATCATAAAGTTCGTCGCACTCGTATCCTCATCAATTAGCAGCGTTTGGGCACCTGCTTCAATCGCTTCAACCACGTTCGCCGCCTGGGAAGTACTGCCGCTGGCATTTTCCGTAGAAAATCTTGACGTATCTACGTTTCCAGGCAAGTTTTTAATAAACGGAGAAATATCAACGTTCGTAACCTGACGTCCATCTTCCGCTCTTACTTTCACAGCGTCCGGGTCTGTCAATACGAACTCTCGGCCATCCCCTTTAATGTGAGGATACACCCCACGCTCCATCGCATTCAACAGGGTACTTTTTCCATGATACCCTCCCCCTACAATAAGGACAATACCTTCTCGTATTCCCATACCAGTCAGCGGTTCATTTCGATGAGGCACTTCAATAGTGATCCGATTCTGCTCAGGACTCTCAAAAGGCACCGCATTCTTCATAGGGCGATCACTCACGCCGCTTGCTCTCGGTAAAATAGAATCATCCGCAATGAAAGAAATGAGCTTCTCTTCTCTCATTCTTTCCAATATCGCATCATGCTGATCAGCTAATTCTACAAAAGGAGTGATTTCCTCTTCCTTAATCGCAAGTACAGAATCCTTAATTAAATTCGGCAGGATCGTAAAAAACAGCTTGTCCGCTTCCTTGCCATTGATTCTGCGTCCATTCGCCGGCAGTCCGACCGTAAGACATACCGTCGTTTGGTCTCCTTCTATACTAACAGCCGTCCGCTCTAATATCTCCTGCTTCGGCTGATCAATGGATACCATACCGCTTTTACCAGACCCTTTGACGTTCGGTTTATTTTTATCGAGGACTTCCGCTACTTTACGCGCGATTACATCCTCCGTATAAATACGACGCTTTTTCGTACGCTTCCATTCAGGGCGAATCGATTTAATGTGATCCGCGACCTGAATTCTTATTTTTGAAGGAGCGGCAAACGGATCCCCTTGCACATAATCGACCTTCAGTTTGTAATTAGAAAAAGAGTAACTGCCTTGTATTTGTTTGTATCCTTTATAACTTTTACCATCAATCTGTTGTAGTAGTTTCTTTAATTGGTTCATTGCTTCGTTCTCCTTTCCTCTATTATATATAGGTTTATAACCTTCTATCTTCAATAAAAAACGCAATGCTTCGTTATTTTAACGAAACACTGCGTTGTACACGTAGTAAAAATATGATTGCAATTAAAAATGGAGCGGGTGAAGGGAATCGAACCCTCATCATCAGCTTGGAAGGCTGAGGTTTTACCACTAAACTACACCCGCATACAATAAAGTTTCATTAGCTTTGTTTTTCCATGCTTCTTTCTCTTTGTTAAAGTGATAGTTTACATTATAACAATCCAATATACCACTGACAACCTATTCAAGATATTTTTTTATATTTGTGACTTCCTGTTTTCTTTGAGCCAAGTAAACTCATAGAGTATAAAAGCCTGCTGCGTTTGCTCAATTCGCAGCAGGCTTTTGTATACATTTCTAACTAGAATGATTAACTCACCTTTTTCTTCTTTACTTCTTCAAAATCAAGATCTCCCCACGTTTCTGTTCCACTAATGCCGAGCTTGCTCGGCTCAAATACAGGATCTTTGTTCGCTTTTCTTTGCTCCAAGTAATCGGAAAGGACGACAAACGTAATTTTACTAAGCCTTAAGACTGCGTACATATTAATAACTGTCATTAATCCCATAAATACATCCGCCAGGGCCCACACCAGGTCAAGGCTGGCTACCGCTCCGAACATAACCATTCCAAGAGTGGCAAAGCGATAAACCATAATCGCCTTTGGACTTTCTTTAATGAATTCAATGTTCTTTTCCCCATAATAATAGCTGCCTGCAATCGAACTGAAAGCAAAAAGGAAAATAGCAATGGATACGAAAATACTTGCCCATCCACCTATCTGAGTAGCCAGAGAATCCTGAAGCAATGTAATTCCTGCCTCCGTACCATATTCAGCTTGATCAGAAACTAAAATGATAAACGCCGTAGCCGAACATACAACAAGCGTATCCAGAAAAACACCGGCAGCCTGGATAAATCCTTGTTTAGCAGGGTGAGAAACATGAGAGGAAGCTGCAGCGTTAGGCGCACTTCCCATACCCGCTTCGTTAGAGAATAAGCCTCGGTTAACACCCTGCATAATCGCAGCACCGAATCCACCGCCAATGACCTGTTCAAAACCAAATGCATTAGAAAGAATAAAACCAAAAATCTCAGGAACTGCTGTAATATTCATCGCCACGACTACGAATGCAATTAAAATATAAATAACAGCCATAATCGGAACAACAATACTTGAGAAATTCGCAATACGGTGAACACCGCCAAAAATAACAATACCTGAAAGTACGACTAAACCAATTCCAACAGCAGCCGTAGGGATGTTGAATGAAGCATTAAAAGATGCGGCTATCGTATTACTCTGCACAGAATTAAATATAAGACCAAACGTTACCGCTATAAATAATGCAAAAGCAATACCTACCCAGCGCTGTTTAAGACCCTTCTCAATATAGTAAGCTGGACCACCTTTAAAAGCATCTTCACCATCACGTACCTTGTAGACTTGCGCAAGCGTACTTTCAAAAAAGGCGGTAGCACCACCAACAAGCGCCACAATCCACATCCAAAAAATTGCACCAGGTCCACCCACAGTGATAGCGACAGCCACACCCGCTAAATTCCCTGTACCAATACGTGTGGCTGATCCTATACAAAATGACTTAAAAGCAGAAATCTCTTTCCCATTATTCCCTGGAGTTTTCTCAAAAATGACTCTCAGCGTCTCTTTTAAGTACCTGAACTGAACAAACCTAGAAAATACAGTAAAAAATAGTCCTGCTCCTAATAAAACTGGAATCGTCAAATATGTAGACAGGAACCCACTAATCTGTCCAATAATCTCCATGATAATTTCCACTACATTTTCCACTCCTTGGTAAATATTATTAGATAATTCTGAATAGTACTTCAAAAGGTTATCACTGGTCCCTCTTTAAAGCAACAAAGTTGTTAGATTATCTAACACTAATGACCATAGAAAGTTAAAATTCATCTAAATTCTCATCAACAAAATAAAGAAACCGTTCTCAAAAGCGGCAGAACAGTTTCTTTATTCGTTGTATTATCTATAAATGAAGTCATCCTGTTAATATAAAACTTACATACGTTTTAGTATTGAGCATTCCATCCAAAGTTGACTAACCTTCCAATTTTCGATATTCTCTATGTAGGCATAGGTGCATATCGCTGACATGTGGCAAGTCCATATGTTTAGCGGTTGTGCCTTTTTTCTTTTTCTAGGGGTTTTAGCCTTTTAAAGGTGAGAAGTTTTTATGTCGATCTGATCCTTTGCTAATAAATAATCGTATGAAAACTAAAACATTTCACGTTGCATTAAACGTAAAAAAGACGGCATCTAGTCGTCGCTAGACACCGTCTTTATGTGTTATTTAGTACCGGAGGCCGGGTTCAAAACGGGACTCCATGAGGAACACGATTTTGAGTCGGCTTCACGAGCCTTTTTCATATTCAAAAACTTTGACGGTTGTTATAACGCCTTTCTTCAAAGGGTTGTAGTGCGTAATATTCGTAACGGTTCGTACACTACTCGATTACTTTCGAGGAATATTCGACAATGGTAAAATATACCTCGAGCGAATAAAAGAGGAGGTTTTGTCATGCGAAAAAGAAGAGTATGCATATTAGCTGGTAACGGACTAACCATAGACCTACTAAACCATTTAGACTTAGATATAGATACCTCTTCACCTTTAAAATCATTTGGAAATCCTGAAATATATTTAGAACCTTATCTAGGTAACCTAAGTACAATAAAAGATGTATTGCTACCACTGTCTGAAAGGCAGAGTGATTTTGATTCTATGAATGAGTTCCTAAATTACGGTGAGTTTGATTTAAGTGATAAGGACTTTTCCAAAAGAGAATCAGACCTTAGAAGATTCTTGGCATTAGCTTATTCTAAATTACAATCAAGAATCGATAATGCTAACCTTGTAAAATGGTCCTGGAGTCAGTGGATGAAAAAAAACCGAAAAGATATTGTTGGGGTTGTGTCATTTAATTACGATCTAGTCTTAGAAAAATCCTTTAGATTAGCTTCTCCAAATAAAGGTTACTTCATGGTTGGAACTGACAATCCTGTAAAGGGAGTACCTTTCTTTAAGCCCCATGGTTCAATTAATTTCGAAATTCCTAACAATCTTATACACTTTGAAGATGAACAATCCGCATGGGGTAGTGTTTTAGGTAGAAATCAAGTTTTTGACTCATATGGAAATGGCTATATTACAACAGTTCCTTATGAAGAAAACACAAGAGTTCCAAAACAACCTGACATCATACCACCTACACAGGAAAACTATCATGAGAATTTAGGGTGGGTTCAGAACCTCTTTAAAACGTACACTGATTTTACTAAACATTTTCAAGTAAACCATTTCGTTATAGTAGGGCATTCATATTCAAAAGTAGATAGGAAAGAGATTGATTTTTTCATTTCCCAATTACAAGAAAGATGTTCGTTTTATATTGTAAATCCATCACATGAATCAGAGTCTATCAATCAACTTTGGTCGTTTATTGAATCAAAAGGTCATATTGTCAATGAAGTTAAAAAGTTTGGACCTCCAACATTGATTTAGACTTTTCTACAAGAGAACAAGCAAAGCACACCCTAAACAGGCTTTAATCTGAGTGGGTGTTGCTTCATTAGTCCATTAGTTAACTATCATTTATGGTCATGTTTTGTGAAATACTCCTCGGACTGATCGATCATGCTCGAGGTCATCACGCTTACTTCTCGTAAAGCATTTCTGACTGCCGCTCCTACTAAACTGGAGCTCATAATAATACTCGAGCTTCCAGATCGTCTGCTTGCTGCGAGAATAGCTTTCGCTTTTTTTCATTTACACTCGGTAGCTTCGAAGTAAGAACCTTCTGAGCTTCCTTTTTAGCATCAGATGCTAGATCGTTCCGCTCCTGCTTAAGCTGATTCGCAAGCTTCACCGATTTCTTCTCGTACTCCTTTGATAGACGTTGAAGCGCTTTTTCTTTTCCTGCTGCCGATAGCTCGGTATTTCGATTTACTTCGTATTTCTGATCTCTATATTCATTGATTACTTCCTTGAAAAGCATCGTATTACCTTGCATAAGCTCTTGAGCTTTTTGTAGTTTGTCTCTCATTATTAATTGTCTCTCCCTTTGTTTTTATTTGTAGACACTTTCGAACGGCTATTTCGGCTTTCAGAGTGTTTTATTGTAAAGCACCTAAGCCCTGCCATAGAGCGATTTACCGACCCCTATACTGTCTACATATTACTCGCTTTATCTCGGTACTTTCGCATTCTCTCTGCTTTCGCTTTGCGTTTAGCGTTGCGTTGGCAATCGTTACATCGAGTTTGCCGATTGCTCTTAGGCATGAACTCCTCGGAACAATCCAAGCAAATGCGAATGTTCTTCGACTATTCCAGATTGTCTTGATAGTTTATACCGTGAGCTTTCTTGTATCTTGCTTCGAGAACTTCGTCATTCGGCAGGACGCTCTTCTCGAAATAATCGCATGATATTGCATGACCATAGCGGCTCTCATAGTCGCATTGTGTATCGTAAATTAGACATCTAACATTCGAGTAGTTTGCGCAACTACGTTTGACTAGTCGTTTTACATTTGCGTGAGTAGTTCGATCTAGCATCATCATTCCTCCTCTTCAGCTATCTCGATCTTCCTTTGATACTTTTCTAAACGCTCCTTATCGGTGTTACTTTTTCTTTTCGATTTCGCTACGGTCGCTTCCCGTTTACTTGACGCAATAGGGAATGCTCTTTTAAACCCTTCTTCGTCTAACGGATAATAAGGAAGATACAGATTCCGCTGCCCTTTTTCCCCGATCTTTCCAACCAGATTTACCCCGACTAGCTTCTTAATGGCTTTCGATACTGTTACCGAAGACATGTTCAACTCTCTAAGGAAGTAATTGTAACTTGGAAATGCTACTCCCTCATTCGTGTTGAAGAGATAGACGATCTCGTTATACACGCAAAGTGTAGTCTTCGAGAATCTATCTATGAATAGATACTTGTTTAATTCACGTAATTGCGGAGTAAACGTAGCTCCATTTCTTAGAGCCTGTTTGTTTACTACATTAGAATGATCGTTTTTTGCATTGATTGACAAATTGTTTCTATACTCCTTTCTACCTTTCGATTACTTTTGAATGAGCTTTTAGGTCTTGGATTCTTCTGCTTGTTAAATCGCATCTTGCCATAATTTTCGTCTCGACGTTTTCACTGACGCCTCTACTTCCGATTTCAAGCTTTTCGAGATACGAAGTCAATATTCCTAAGCGTTTAGCGAACATCATTTGAGTTTCTCCGTAATGAGATCGAATGAGCTTGATCGTGTATCTATTCAAGCTTTAACGCCTCCCTTTTCATATTTAGTGATTTACCGCACATACTTCGCAAAAAGAAAAGTAGCCACAAAAAATCGTAGCTCCAACAGTATGTCGGACGACCAGAACCTCGCCCCAATCTACTACGCTTCGTGCTTGGACTATCGCCCAACCAATTATATTCGCCCTAATAACATGGATTGTGGTAGCTTTAGCTGTCACAATCCATGTTATAGGGACGTGAGTTAATAGCTACTTATCATTTATACTTTTTTAATTCTTTCTTTTAAGGAAATGTCTTAAAAACCCTTAAATATCAACGTTTATAGCGTTTCTTTATACCTTTTTTGAATAGAGAATTTCAACCAACTATCTCCGTTTCACTTATAGGCTATTACTTAGATATTCTTCTAGTAATGACCTCATTCTTTTGCTAGGAATATAAACATAGATAGACTCACCTTTTCTTATCCTACTTCTAAATATCCATTGCAGTAATTCAGATAAAGCAAATAAATCCTCATCAATTTTAACGCCTTTATTATTAAAGAATTTCTTCGTTATTGGATTCATATATCGATTTGCAAAGTAAATACAGGTAGATTTATTTGCATAGTCGTTTGTAGCCCTTGCTGTTACTCCAACAAATTGTTTCTTTAAATTTTAGGGCACAGCCTTCTCTCTAAATATTTATATGTCGTCCGCATCACTTCATGGCTGGGCACGTTAGCTTTATTGTGATAAAAATTAAATCTGTTATTTCTTAAGAGTGTTTGCTGTTTAGAATTGCTAACCAGGTTGTTTAAGTGAGTTACGCTAAAAGCGGAATTTTTTTCTCCCACCTTATTTAGATTTGTTCTATCTGTAGGTGCAGAATAATAAATTTTAATCAGTTCTCTTAGATGTCGTTTATCTTCTTTGTGTATAGGAATATAGGCAACTAATTTATAATGACCATCTTTGTTAGCTACAGAATAATAATCGTAATCCACTTCAAACAGCTCATAATAACAACTCTGAATTTGTCTCTTAAACATATAGGTAAGTACATAGACTTCCTCAAACCCTTTAAATGCTGAGACTGGAAATAGCCAATACATAGCTATATTCTCGAAAATCATTAGATTATTAGCTTTAGCAAGGTTACGGATTTGTTCGAAATTCCCAGTTATATAGTCTTCACTGGTCCAATGAACAAAACCTTTTTCATCAATAGTTATCACTGGGTCTGCCTTTGTCGTTTTAGCATTGGTAAGTAATTTCAGATCATCCCTAGATATTTTCACCTGATCAATAACATTCATGACTTAATCTAATATTAAGGTGTATCCTTGCATTTCTATTAGTTCAATCAATTCATTGTCTATACGTTTGAATAGTGCATGAGTGGAAACAATATCCTTACCCTTTACAATTAAATCCTTTAAATTGTTTAGCTTTGTACCGTCCTTTTCATTTGTCCTTACAAAAATGTACTGGCGGATAAGTTGGATAATAGGACATATAAAATCCTCTTTTTCTGTCCATATATATAGGCACAACCAACCGATCCGCTTCCACATTTAATCACTAGCAGCAGTGAAGTATTTTAGGACACAAAAAAAGCCCATAGAGTAAAAAACTCTAAAGGCTTAAGAATGTTCATTATGATAGTCAATGTAATACTTTTAGTGGAGAAAACTTTTTATGACTCTCTCTAACATCATTACCAAACAGGTTCACATATATTTTAACTACTTCCATACTGGTATGCCCTAATATAGTTTGTAACTCAAATATGTTTGCCCCTTGCTGGACACTTAGCTTTGCAAATGTGTGGCTAAATGTATGACAGCTGCATCTTACATCTTTTATCTTTGTCACTTCACCATATTTGATAACCCTTTGTTGAATGCCCCTTTTCGTTAGCCTAGTACCGTCCACTGTTATAAATATAGCTTCAGACTCTACATAACCACGTATTGCACTATATTTTTTTAACTGTTTTTTCATTTCATTTTGAATAGGTACTAATCGTTCACGGTAACTTTTAGCGTTCCTAATGCAAATCAGGTCATCTTCCCACCTTATATCGTTCAGCGAAAGACCTGCTAATTCATTTACACGTATACCAGTTTCAAGCATTAACATCATTATGGTATAGTCCCTAATCCCAGTAAATGTTCTTAAATCTGGCTGTTTAAAAAGCTTCTTTAACTGTTCTCTAGTAAAGGTGGCTATAACAGTTTTCCTATCTTTTAATAGTTTAATATTCTCAAAAGGATTCTTAGGGATATGCTTTTGCTTAGAAAGGAAGTTAAACAAAGCACGTAAAGCCCTTAATCGAGTATTGATAGTAACTATCCTGTTCCCTTTATAATTCTTCATGTACAGTATTACATTTTCATTTGCGTGTTCCTCAGTAAAGTTGTACGGCTTTAATAGCTGAGTATCTATCTCCTGATCTCTTAAGTTATTCAGAAAAGCACTAAATTCATTCGTGTAATATTTTACAGTGTGTGGTCTTAAATTACGCAACTCACAATCCTGAACAAATAAATTTATTGCCTCCTGGAATGATTCTACATATGACTTTGTTTCACTCTCTAGGATAGCCAATTCCTTTTCGTCTAAGGTGTTTTTACGTCTAGCCATTTTGACAATTCCCCTTTCACTGTGAACACGATTAGTGCACACGATTTGAAGTGATATTGTCGTGTGAATAAAAGCCATTAAAACAAGAAAAAACGCCTTCCTACATTACTGTAGAAAGACGTTAAAAACGTTGATATTACTTAATTCTTCTGTAAATGACGTTTTATAAAGTTAGTACCGGTGGCCGGGTTCGAACCGGCACTCCGTGAGGAACACGATTTTGAGTCGTGCGCGTCTGCCAATTCCGCCACACCGGCATTTCATGGAGGCGGCAACCGGAATCGAACCGGTGATAAAGGAGTTGCAGTCCTCTGCCTTACCGCTTGGCTATGCCGCCATTGAAATCACGTTTAAATAATTATATTCATCATTTAATGACTTATGAAAGTTTCTGGAGCGGGAGACGGGATTCGAACCCGCGACCCCCACCTTGGCAAGGTGGTGTTCTACCACTGAACTACTCCCGCGCCTTATTTTTAAATAGATGGCTGGGCCAGCTGGATTCGAACCAGCGCATGACGGTACCAAAAACCGTTGCCTTACCGCTTGGCTATGGCCCAACATTTTTCTATAAAAAAATGGGGCGGCTGATGGGAATCGAACCCACGAATGCCGGAACCACAATCCGGTGCGTTAACCACTTCGCCACAACCGCCACAAATAAAAGCAGGGGTAGTAGGAATCGAACCCACATTGACGGTTTTGGAGACCGTAGTTTTACCATTAAACTATACCCCTATTTGTAATATGAAAATAAATGGTGGAGGGAGTAGGACTCGAACCTACGAACCCGATGGGAGCGGATTTACAGTCCGCCGCGTTTGGCCAACTTCGCTATCCCTCCATATAAGAAAGACACACATGGTGCCGGCCAGAGGACTTGAACCCCCAACCTACTGATTACAAGTCAGTTGCTCTACCAGTTGAGCTAGGCCGGCTAGTCAAAAAAATGGTGGCTCGGGACGGAATCGAACCGCCGACACACGGATTTTCAGTCCGTTGCTCTACCGACTGAGCTACCGAGCCAAACAAATGAGAAGTTCTCATTATTAACTATGATCTAGCTTATGTAAAGAAGTAATCAGTGGCGGTCCGGACGGGACTCGAACCCGCGACCTCCTGCGTGACAGGCAGGCATTCTAACCAACTGAACTACCGGACCGTTATAAAATTAATTGGTTGCGGGGGCAGGATTTGAACCTGCGACCTCCGGGTTATGAGCCCGACGAGCTACCGAACTGCTCTACCCCGCGATAATGTGGGTGACTTTTAATAAGTTCCCATTAGATTTTACTCTTACAGAGTCAAAATGGTGGAGGATGCAGGGCTCGAACCTGCGACCCCTTGCTTGTAAGGCAAGTGCTCTCCCAGCTGAGCTAATCCTCCATTGAGTGGTGACCCGTACGGGATTCGAACCCGTGATACCGCCGTGAAAGGGCGGTGTCTTAACCACTTGACCAACGGGCCAGTCGGAAATTTCAAAGATGGCGGAGAGCGAGGGATTCGAACCCTCGAAACCGCGAAAACGGTTTACACGAATTCCAATCGTGCTCCTTCGGCCAGCTCGGACAGCTCTCCGTAATGGCTCCACCGGTAGGATTCGAACCTACGACCGATCGGTTAACAGCCGATTGCTCTACCACTGAGCTACGGTGGATTAGTATAAAACCTGGCAGCGTCCTACTCTCACGGGGGTAAACCCGACTACCATCGGCGCTGAAGAGCTTAACTTCTGTGTTCGGCATGGGAACAGGTGTGACCTCTTCGCTTTCGCCACCAGATCTTTTTTAGGGACAAGATATATTATATGACCCATTCACTAAAAAATCAAGAGTTTTTTTGAAAACCCTCAAAACTGGATAAGACATCGGACATGTTCACAAACGTAACCTTTTCACGAAGGTTGATATATAGTTAAGTCCTCGATTGATTAGTATCCGTCAGCTGCACGTGTCACCACGCTTCCACCTCGGACCTATTGACCTCATCGTCTCTGAGGAATCTTACTTACTTGGCGTAAGGGGAAATTTCATCT
>NZ_JAPVRC010000007.1 GCF_030345335.1 Halobacillus campisalis | reverse complement strand
TTTGAAACTATTGCAGGTATTTATCGTATATGTAGTAGAGTTATAAGAAACGGTGTAGGTGATAGTGGACATCGTTTATTGTGCTAACGGAAGAAGAGAATAGAACAAGAAAAATAGAATGTTTTTTTACCCTCATAATAAATGAATGCGAGGAGTGGTTTTTGTTAAAAAAAATTTAGCTCTAGTCTCTTTATTATTAATAGTCGCTTCAATAGTCGTATTATTGGTTCTCGTATGGCTATTGAATCTGGTACTTGGACCTTTGTCACTTTTATTATTAGGTTCTCTTTTACTGGGATCTTTCATTACTGCACTGAAAAGCGAGAAAGGTTTTTTGAAAAAAATTGCTTTAATTATTTCTTCAATTGCTATGGTGTTTTTTGTGTGCATAGTGATGTATATTATTTTAATGATTTTGTACGGTAATTTTGGGACATAAATCATGTGTATAAGGAACATCTAACTAACGGCTGCTAAAGTAAAAGAAAAGTAAGAGGTATCTCGAAACCGAGTCTTACGCTAATTGGGGCTATTGTTCAATAAGGGTGAACGCTTTTACACTGAAGCTACAGTAGAGTTTGAGTAGAAATTATTGAATGGATACTTAACTTTAAAAGGGAGATAAGGTTAAAAATAAATTACAAAGTTATGTTGTGGAGGGGCTTTCAGTGTTGAGATTAGTTGATGACTTAGCAGGAGCAGTATATGATGTTTTAAAATTTATTATCAGGTCGATTTGCTATTTTCTTGCAGGAACGTTAATTGTTGCAGTTCCAATGTATCTGATTGTTTGGGTATTCTGGTTGTTTCAGTGACTTTATTCAATTAACGAGTGCCTTAGTTTAAGAGCGTCTTTAAAGTATCTTGATTTCGAGTCTTAAACAATTTGGGGCGATTGTTAAATAGCATTCTTAGTACATAGCATAGCCGTACTTAGCTTTTTAACTAAAATTGAGGTGTGAATGAAATATGTCTGAAGAATTTTTATTTATCTTAGTAATATTATCTATGGCTATATGGGTTACGGTGTCTAAAGAGGCTTTAAAACCTTCAAAAGAAATAAACCGGTGGAAAATGATAACATTACTGTCTGCTGGTTCTTTATCCACTTTATTTATAACCATTACGCTTTTTCAAAGCCTGATGTTATAAACGGGTGTGTTAGTTCTTGATTCGCGGAGAATACCTCGAAATCGAGTGTTATAGAAACGGGGGCGATTGTTCAATATGAGCAATCGCCTTTTTACTAAACGAGCAGGTTAGTTGAGGACTCATTTTAGAGATAGTAAGTGTAAATGGATAATTTTTGAAACTTTAAAGATGAGTGTTCGTAATTTATACAAAAGGGTGTTGAAGCCTGTTTTTTAATTCATATAAAGGAGGGGAATTTTTGAGAAAACCAACAAAGTATTCATTAATTTTAACTGCTTTAATCTTAATTGCTAGTATTTCCGTGGCGATTTTCTTTTCCGCGGGGAATACGGGGCTTGCACTAATTCTAGTTCCAATTATAGCGACTTTTTCATTGGCAGGTATAATACTAGCTGCGAGGGAAATTTATATGGCGCAAAGTAGAAGAGATAAATTAATAAATATTCCTTGCTTATTTATTCACCTAACTGTGTTTATACTACCTATAATATTCATGTACCTCTTGGAAAATGGAAGTGGTTGAATAGTAAAACGTCTCGAATTAGAGTATTGATGAAAAGGGGGCGATTGTTCAATATAGACGATCGTCCTTTTAACTAACAGAGCAGTGTACTTTAATAAATGGAGGGGGGGAACAATATGAGATGTGAATGTAAACAACAAAAAACAAATGAATTAAAAGTTGAGGGAGATGTAGGTGCAGACCCTATTTGGTGTAATCACTGTAATTGCAACCTTGACATAGAAGAGATTCCAATTGAACGCGATTTGAAGTTGGAGTTAATGAAATGGATTGGGAAGTATGGTGAATGGATTGATTGGGATAAAGATGAAATAGTTCCTAATGGTGTAGAACTTGAAGCAGAACACAATAAAGAGGGATTGAAAATAACAGAAAAAGTACAGAAAGAACTTGAAGGTAAATACAAAGTTTCCTTTTCACCATCGACATTTGCAAAGGCATATAAATAGAATACATTCATCCTTCTGGTCTCAAGGCGTACTTTAGTTAAAGATACGCTTCAATATCTTGAATACAAGTCTTACGCTAACGGGTCTTTAGTTTTATAAGCCTAATACAAAAAAGGCATTCCCTAAAAATGGAAGTGCCTTTTTGTAGTAATATCAAACAGATCCTATACTTTAAGAGGGTTTCTAAGGTTAGTGTCTTTCTATAAACTCTTTAGCAATTTCAGAATTGGGATCCATTTCTAAAATTTTATTTGCAGTAGCTATTGCTTCAGTTTTACTCACCACCTTATCAGGTACATCGTGCAAGAACAGTAAATGAGAGAGGTACTCTGCTATCATACTTTGATCAGCTAAATCAATACATCGTCTTGCGTGATATAACGAAGAATGATAAGCGCCTTCTATGTGGCAAAGGGGGTTAACAAGCATATCGAATGCAATTTCATGTAACTCTATCTTTTCTTCTTCTACAATTAAACTTATAACAAAAGTATAAATAGATATACTTGGTTGATTAAATGCTATTTCCGTTAATTCTCCATCGAGTTCGTCTATAGATAAATTTTTTGCATATTGTTTGGCTTCGTAATATTTGCCTTCTAATATAAAATCTCGAAAGTTATCAATCATTTTAGCTCACCCATCCGTTACTTATATATACTTTGCCATTCTTTCTTGTAAAAGTAACTGTTACAGTTTTACCACTCATACTAAGAGTCTTTTTTCGTACTTTTTTGTATGCACTCTCTTTACCATTTCGCATTACATGAGACATTACTTTTGAAACATCGCTCCAATTGTTTCCAGTAACCTTGTTCCAATTATGTTTACTAGCAAGAATATGAGATCTGCTATTAGCGTTTAATCTGCTAACTGATGTAAGAACTTTGCCATAGCTTTTTGACTTTATAGCACTCTGTGCAGCTTTTTTTCCATATTTTTTTATTGCATAACTAATTCCATATCTAGCTACAGCAGCGACAATAATAATAGGGAGTGCTGAAGCTGTCATTTGAGTTGTATCAATTTCTACTGTGTCTCCAGATTCTGTATCAATGAAGGTTGCAATAAATTTTTCACCTTCAACATCATGGACAATTACATCATAATTCTGGTAAGTCGTTTCACCATTTTCGTCTTTTACTTCCCCAGAAACATTAATATCCTCTGTTTCTTTCTCCATCTCTATGTGAACATCTACTTCTATTTCTCCAGCAACATGTTCTGTTTCAAGAACAACCTCTTCTGTTGTATCCTCTTTAACTTTTACTTCAAGACCGTTATCTAAAGTGTCAGAGAATTACTGATCACCTTCTATAGTCTTATCATCAATATATTCAGGTATTTCTTCAGCACTAATAAGATCATAATTAGTAAACAATGGAATAATAAGGGAAATTACTATTATAGAAGCAAATATCTTTTTTGTATTCATCAGGCACCTCGTTATTTGATTTTAATATACTGTTGTTTATTTCTATCGCTAAATGTAACTAATCCATCATTGTTTTGAACATAGTTTAATAATCCTCTATAATCTCCTGGTTCATATCCTGGCGAATCCTTGAATTCTCCCATCCAATAAGACAAGCCTCCAGTGATATAAGCTGATGCAAAAGAAGTACCAGAAAATAAAGAATAACCTCCAGCTGAATCGGTTGATAGTATATCTTCTCCTGGAGCAACAAAATCAGTTTTTCCTAGGGCAGCTGCATTAATCAAATCCTTATTGGAATCTATTGCATTTACTGAAACCACATTATTATATTGTGCAGGGTAATCCATTCCAAGATTAAAAGTGTTCCCCGCAGCAGCAACAACAATTATTCCTGAGGATACAGCCTCATTAATAATCTGCTTTAGTTCAGAACTATCAGATTGAAACCCGAAGCTTAAGTTAATCAAGTCAACCTCTTGTTTTATTGCCCATTGTATACCTTTTGAAAGGTGTTCTAAATTACCATGTCCGTTTTTCCCTAAAATCTTCACATCATATAACTGTATATTTTGGTTTACTCCAATTACACCATTGTTATTGTCATTAGCTGTTATTATACCTGCTACGGCTGTACCATGGTTTAGATCATCTTTGGTCTGATCACTTCCATTAAAAGCATTGTATTTTCCTTTTACTTTTCCAACTAAATCTGGATGCTCATCGTTTATACCGCTATCTAATATAGCAACTTTTATTTTGTTTTGATTATTCTGAATAACATCCCCCTCCATTAGATCTCGACCCCATGTTGAAATCTGCGTGTTTGTCCACTGAAGTTTCTCTAAGTCATTCATTTGTTGATAGTAGTTATATAGAATAAGAACTACTGTTGCTAGGACAACAGCTATTACTGGGATAAGATACTTATGTTTTTTTTCAAAATACTCCTTCTCCTTAATTTTTGTAAAATTGAACCATTTATTTGGTACAAATTTTATATTACATATATATCCAAAAAATACAATAACATTTTTATGCACTATTGGAGCAGTAGGGTATTGTTATTCGGTAAGGATTGAATAAGGAGGAATTGTTAAATTAAATACATTCATAATGAGAGATTACGAGGAAAGGTTAAGCAGTTGATAAATTAATATTTAAAGAGGAAAATCTAGTTGTAGTTGATTATTGGTTCATAGAACTTAAGGCCATTAATTTACCGTGACTCTGCATCAGTTCAGTCAGAGAGGGCAACAAATTCATTTTCTTTGTTTTAGAATGCCTGCCTCTTCACTACTGTACGAACTTTCTGGAGTTGCCGTTTTACTTTCTTGGTTTTGTTCGGTTTGCTGACTTTCGCTTTTGCTCTCTGAGGATCCTTTTGAAACTGAGAACCTCCGCAAGCAACAAGTAAATCAAACAACTTCACCACATATATTTAACAAGTTTTCAAAAGTACAATTAATATAGAAGAAACTCAGCAATCGGCACGTGCCGATTTTGTGCCGACTGCTATTGTTAATGTTTATTTTTATTTATTAACCCTATATCTAAAGAGCTGTTATATAAGCATATTTATTAATGTTCAAAACCATTTATAAACCCCCGTTAATCAAATTTGAAATGGAAGGTTCCATCGGTTAATAAAAGATATAAAGCCGTGCAGATATCATCTGCACGGCTTTTTCATCGTCATCTGGTAAACTGATGGTGATTAATGGTTATTAAAGTATATGGCAGGATTGTTGAAGACTCAGCTTCGAGACTTTCCAGGGTTCAAGTGTCTCTGCATCGGAGTTTATAATGATACTCCATCAAACTGAATAGCTGATGATTCGGGAAGTGGTTTCGAGAACCTTCTATGGTAAAGCGAGCTATTCCCCGCAGCCCCCATCCACCTAACAAAAGTCTCGAAACTGAGTCTTCAACTAAAGGGGGCGTTAGTTCAATAATTCTAATCTAAATCCAATCCATAATATTCAAATATATTTAGCAACATCTATAATGACTATTAACCTCCATCAAAAGAAGTAGATGCTCTTCGACCTATATCCGATTGGTTTGAATCAACTCTGCTGAATTCTTATTGCATGGAGGATAACTATGAGCAGCAATCATGCACTGATCATCGGTGGAACAGGAACGTTGAGTGATGTTTCATTGTGGTTGGTCTATCAAGGATATGTGGTGTCCGCTATTATGAGATGGTCAAACTTTTTGATAATAGTAAAGAGACACACTAAAAAAAGGAAGGCAGTGTAATATACTGTTTTTCCTTTACTTTCTCGGGCAACTGCATAATGTCTTGTCCCGTGTATTGAACAACACAAATGAAAAATATCTCGAAGTTGAACCTTATAGAAACGGGGGACTTTACTTTAAAAAGATTTCACAAACAATAAAGGACCTTCAATATACATCATCTTATAAATTGGTGATAATATTGAAGGTCCTTTTATATACAAAAATATACTGCCATTTTTATAAGGATTGCAGTTTGGGTTGGATTTTAGCGCTCTTCTTTCTCTGTGATTAAGTAAAAGTAATCTTAGATATGTTTATACCTCGCTCGTATTCGTTAATTTGATTAAGAATAGATATTCGAGCTCATGTAACAAAAAACCTTCGAATAAGAGCATTTTTTATGAGTGTCCTTTATTCAGTGGTTAGTTTAGGCTTAGAAGGCGTATTTTTATCTGAAGGCAGGGTTTTGCTGAATCACATGATGGCGACCAATTGGAATAACAGAAGGCGATCCTGATACTGGGTCTTCAATCACAGTAGAATGTAGCCCAAAAATGTTCTCGATCAGTTCGCTAGTGATTACGTCTGAGGGGTCTCCTTCTGAAATGAGTTCTCCTTTTCGAAGCGCAAAAATGTGATCGGCATAACGGGCTGACAAGTTGATATCGTGCAGCACCATTACAATCGTAGTGCCGTATTTCTCGTTCAAATCAGTAAGCAAGTCGAGAATCTCAACTTGGTAGGTGATATCCAAAAATGTGGTCGGTTCATCCAAGAACAGAATATCTGTTTGCTGGGCTAGAGCCATCGCAATCCATACGCGCTGTCTTTGACCGCCGGATAGCTCATCAATATGGTTGTTGGCAATTTCGGTCACATTCATAATCTCCATCGCTTCGGCTACGGCTTCATAGTCTTGCTTCGACCACCCGCTGAACATGGATTGATGGGGGAAACGACCACGCCCTACTAAGTCGGCGACAGTAATCCCTTCTGGAACGATCGGGGACTGTGGAAGAAGTCCAAGAATTCGGGCCAATTGCTTGGAAGGAATGCTGCTTAGCGCCTTTCCGTCTAGTTTGACCTGCCCGGAGGAGGGTTGAATAAGCCGCGCCATCGTTTTGAGAAGGGTCGATTTTCCGCAAGCGTTGGCCCCTATAATAACACTGATTTTGTTGCTGGGTATTTCAAGACTAATATTGTTTAAAATCGTTTTCTGATCATATCCAGCGACGATATTCTCAGCTTGAAAAAGATGAGTCGGTTTCATTACAAATCTCCTTTTCGGTTCATTCGAATGAGCAAGTAGATCAAGTAAGGAGCACCGATAATGCCGGTGATGATGCCGACCGGATATCGCACGTCGAAGGCGAACTGGCCTATCAAATCTGACGCAAGGACCAAGTTGATACCTACCAGACCGGATGGAATCACATTAGACATTCCTGCCCCTACTAATCTTTTTGCTATGGGTCCGGATAAAAATGCGACAAAAGCGATCGGACCCGTTGTAGCGGTAGAGAGAGCGATCATCCCGACGGCACTTAAGATCAGCGCTACTCTCACTTGATTCGTCCGAACGCCCAAGGTCGTAGCGGACTGCTCTCCCAGCTCTAGAATACTTAATTGTTTTCCTAAGACAATGAGAATGGGGGCGAAGATCAGCACGATTACTAAAAGTGGTGTGATTTCATCCATTTGAATGCCGTTCAGACTTCCGCTGAGCCATCTGAGAGCTGCAGGAATGTCTTGTTCGTCTCCAATCAGCAGAAGGTAGGAAACCGTGGCATTCAGCATCGCTTGAATCCCGATACCGACTAGAATGACACGCCCAATCGAGAACGATTTCCCTTTTGAAAGAGAGAAAAAGTATAAACATAGGACTGTGACCAGCCCGCCAATCATGGCTGCAATTGATACGACGGTATTGTCAGCTTGAAGGACAATAATGCAGAAAACAGCGGCCGCGCTTGATCCGGAAGTGATGCCGATGACATTTGGATTGGCAAGAGGGTTTCGAAGCATCGTTTGGAACGTGTTGCCCGCCATTCCGAAAGCGAATCCAGCAAGTACACCAGCCAGCATTCTAGGAAGACGAAGCGTACCGACTGCAAAAGAAGCACCACTCACCTGTTCTCCCATAAGAACACGGAGGACATCTTGAACCGGATAAATGGTATTGCCGAGTAACAGCATTGCCCACATGAGTAAGAAGGCTAGGGCGGCTAGGGTCCCAGTGATTGTAAACCATCTGCGTTTTCTTTGACGTCTGCCAGTTATAATATAATCAATAGTTTGAGTTTTCATAATGAACGCACTTTCGCTTTCATAGCTAGAATGATAAGAATTGGTGCTCCGATGAACGCTGTGACGACCCCGACTTCCAGTTCTCCTGGACGGCCGATAAGCCTACCGAACACATCGGAAATCGTTAGAACGACAGCTCCTGCTAGCGCAGACATCGGAATAAGGTAGCGCAGGTTTGAACCGAGAACCAGGCGGATGACGTGTGTAGCTAGAAGTCCCACAAAGCCGATAGGACCTACAAGGGCTGTAGTCGCACCGCATAACAGAACGGCAGCGATGGCTGCAATTAAACGCAGTGTACTTGTTTTGACACCGAGTCCTGTTGCCAGTTCATCTCCGAGCGCCATTGCATTCAGTGCTGAAGCCGAAACGACTGCAATAAAGAATCCGACGACAAGAAAGGGGATAAACGTCTGGATCGATCCCCAGTCGGCTACGCCGACACTTCCCACTTGCCAAAACCGAAACTGATCCATTACGTAGGAACGTGGAATCATGATGGCAATTACTAGAGAGGAAAGGGCAGCGCTTGTCGCAGCTCCTGCCAATAAAAGCTTAAGCGGGGTTGCACCACCACGCCCCATCGAGCCTACGCCAAATACGAGAATTGAAGTGAGCAACGCTCCAGATAAAGCGAACCAAATGTACTGCCCTGATGTACTAATATTGAAAAAAGCGATTCCTGCGACGACAAACAAAGCCGCTCCCATATTAACACCGAGGATGCTTGGGTCTGCTATCGGGTTGCGTGTGACCGCCTGCATCAGCGAACCAGAGACCCCGAGTGCCGCCCCGCACATCATACTGAAAATAGTACGTGGAATCCTTTTCTCAACAACGCTTGCACCGTAAGAATCTGCCTCTGGACTAAACAAGCCATTCATGAATTCCTGTAAGCTGACTGGTCGGGAACCAAAAACTAATGAAGCAATTACACTGATTCCAAGAAGCACTAAACCAACCACAAGTACCGAAGTGAAATACTTCGGTACTTGTGGACTTACATATTGTTTTTTATCCGCTAGACTATTCATTCACTACAGCAGCCGCTTCTCCAAGTAGTTTTAAGTATTCATCCAGGGTGTAGCGGATGGATAGAGGGTTCGGAGTCAATGATGCTGCAAGTGGAGTGGCGTCTCCAACAAACACAACAGAACCATTCTTGACCGCTGGTATTTCTCCCAAGAGCGGATCGTCTTGGACCGTTTCTAATAAACTTGCATCGCCGTAGCTTACAATAATATCTGCACCGTTTAGCACGTCAGCGTTCTCAGCGCTGACCGTGATGGAAAAACCGGAATCTTCTTTGATTTCGTTCAAGACACTCTCCGGATACTTCATGCCGAGCTCTTCAAGGAATTTACCACGGGGGTCGTCTGGTGTATAAATATAAAGTTGAGACAGGTCTTCGGCCGAAATGCTGGCGAAAGCAACGGTTTTACCTTGGATTTCAGGGTATTTACTAGCTGTTTCTTCGATAAACTGATCTGTTTCTTCAACTAGTTGTTTACCTTCTTCTTCCATGCCCATCCCTTTGGCATTAATAATCACCTGATCGCGCCAAGGTGTGACCCATGGGCCATTGTTGTAAGCGACCACCGGTGCAATTTCACTAAGTATATCGTAATCTTCCTGCTTGATACCGGAATAAGCGGCAAGAATGACATCAGGGTTGGAATCGGCTACCGCCTCGAAATCAAGACCGTCGGTATCCTGGAATATGTTTGGATCTTCTGCACCAAGCTCATCAAGTTTTTCCTTCGTCCAAGGAAGCATACCGCTGTCATCCTGGACACCGTAGTTCGCAGCGGAGAAACCAACCGGAACAACTCCAAGTGCAAGCGCTATATCATGGTTGTTCCACTGAACTGTTGCTACCCGTTCTGGTTTTTCTTCAATAACCGTTTCACCAAAAGCATGTTCGATAACAATTGGATATTTATCAGATGTTTCTTCATCAGATCCACCATCTGCTGTTGTTTCTTCCTCTGTCGTCTTTGTGTCAGAAGATGCATCCTCTTCTGAGCCAGCGTCTTCAGCTGAACATCCAACGAGTACAAACATAATGAACATTGAAACTAAAATACTCCAAAAAGAAATGGTTCTTTTTGCTGTCATTCCACTTACCACCTTATCTATTTTTTAATGTTAAGACTTATTATCTATATTGATAATGTCTTTGATAATGATTATCATTCACAATGATATAGAGACTATTCGGAATTGTCAACGCATATTCGAGGACATGTGGGCTTTAAAATTAATTCAGATAAATAATTAGAATCAAACTTATTGATGATAGTCTGAATTTATATGCTTATATATAGTTACTCATAAAGAACTATTACTAGAGCTTTTCAAAGGTGAGTAATCTAATAGAGAAGGAAATAATAGGAATAATGGAATTTGAAGATAGCAGATTGGATAGTAACACAGAATTTTTAAAAATAAATAAGGAGCGGTGTAACTTTTCAAAATAACATAACCTTCCTAGAAAGCATATATAAGATTTATGATGAAATTAGGCATGAAATCTTCAATTTTATCTTGTATGTCTTAAAGAAGAATGGATGTATGACGAACCATTCTTCTTTAGAGAGAAAGAGGGGAACCAGGCTATCCAAAGCTTTTTTTGGTTGTAGGAAAAGTGTAGAATCAAAGATGATTTTTTTGTTGGGTCACTTTAAGTTGATTATTTAATCCCTGGCACACTATTGTGTCAGGGATTTTTTTAACATAGGTGAATCCTTATAAAGAGAGAGGGGAAACAGCCCGGTGTGTGAAAGGGGAGGTTTATTTATTGCTTATTCACCTCCACATATCTCTTTTCTAAGGAGTTTCTAACATACCGTATGTCTAAATGGCTATGATTTTTTCTAGTAGCGTATACCAGCAGATAAAAAAGCCTTCTCTTCAGGATAAACCGGCATAAATAAAAGTGAATTTCCTAACCACTAGCCCCACATCTCTGGAATGAAATAGAGGGATTTATTCTACTGGATAGTTGCTACCTATAATTAAATATTTGAAATCAAGATAACCTTCAGAAGCATATAAAAGCCTTATGGAGTAGAACAAGTATTAAATGACGAAGGTTTGAAGATATTTGTTCGGATAATAGCTTGCTATTAGGGACTTCAGGCAAAAAACTTTTGTCTGGGGTTTCTGTGATTATTGATTTATATATAAACCTAAAATTGAGGCAGCTAAACTAAAAGCAGAATTGGCACTATTATGACTTCCGGTTTCAGGAAAAGGAGTACCCTATCCAGCTTCAATATGAAATAAAATCGTCTGATCTGTTTAGATGGGCAATATTTATAACTTTGTTCGAATAAATATTGATAATGATTATCAATTGCATTAGACTGTAACTAACAACGATAAAGGAGCGGTAGCGATATGCATGATGTAATCATTATTGGTGGAGGGCCTGCTGGACTTTTTTCAGCTTTTTACAGTGGATTGCGTAAAATGAAAACGAAAATCATAGAGAGCCACCCTTTCCTCGGTGGTAAAGTACATGTTTATCCTGAAAAAATGGTTTGGGATGTCGGGGGGGTTCCACCTGTTACGGGGCAACAATTGATAGATCAACTCGTCGAACAGGGGAAGACTTTTGATCCTGATGTTGTACTCGGGGAAAAAGTGAAGTCAATTGAAAAAGTGAATGGCGCGTTTAAGCTCTTGACCAGTTCAGGTCAGGAGCATTGGTCAAAAACAGTCATCGTGGCTGTCGGGGGAGGGATTATCGAACCAAAAAAGCTTGATATTCAAGGTGCAGAGAAATTCGAAGTGAGCAATCTGCATTATACGGTTCCCTCGCTTCAACGATTTATTGAAAAGCGCGTTTTAATCTCAGGTGGAAGCCACTCTGCAATTGATTGGGCGAATGAACTCGCTCCGTTGGCTGAACGAGTGGATTTGGTCTATCGTAAAGAGGAATTGAAGGGCCACGAGGCGAGTATTGACTTATTGATTGAACAGGGAGTCCATTTGCATGAACAGTCTTCGATTCAAACGTTAGCGGCAGATCCAAACGGTCAATGCATTGAGCAAGTGATTCTGGATCACCCATCCAAGGGAATAAAGTCTGTTCAAGTCGATGAAGTTATCATCAGCCATGGGTTCAATCGTGACTCTTCCTTGCTTGATGAGAGTCCAATTGCATTAGAGCGTGTGAAAGATTTCTTCGTAAAAGGAAACGTCCAAAGTGCTTCATCTGTACCTGGTCTTTACGCTGCAGGAGATATCCTTCATCATGAAGGCAAGCTTCATTTGATCGCAGGCGCCTTTCAGGATGCAGCGAATGCGGTCAATCAAGCGAAGCGTTTCATTGATCCGGATGCAACAGCAGGTGCTATGGTATCCTCTCACAACGAACGGTTGGATGAACATAATAAGAAGTTGAAAGAAAAGCAGATGGCTGAGATTTAGTTATGTGCGAAGAGGTGGTGTTTAAATTGAAACCCACCTCTTTTTATAGCTTTAAAGATGTACAGACCAATATTCTAAACGTAACGTCGTGAAAAAATTCATCATGATAATAATGCGACAATGAACAGTTGTAGGGATACGATGGGGAGAAGGCGCATATGATTGACCACACCTTAGCTCAGGGAGAGGGCTATCACTCATAAATAAGCTTTTTCCTTACGTTCAAGATAAAGGAAAGATGTAAAGGTGTCTGGTGGAATATTGTCAGTTTAAAATACATCTTAAAGCTCTTACCTGACTTGTAGATAGGTTATGGTGGTCAGTT
Organism: Halobacillus campisalis; assembly: GCF_030345335.1. Lineage (GTDB taxonomy): Bacteria > Bacillota > Bacilli > Bacillales > Halobacillaceae > Halobacillus_A > Halobacillus_A campisalis. The sequence continues at coordinate 224,130 of NZ_JAPVRC010000007.1, read as the reverse complement.
AGATAAGGTTTATGATCCCTTGAAGACAAATGGACTTAATGTATTGGAACCCTAGAAAAATCTCCAATATCATTTGAAGTATATATCAAATTTTTAGGTGGGAAGGCAAATCAATGAAAAATTGTCGGTAGAGAATATGTCGGTTGCTTTTCCACATACGAGGAAAAGAAGTTGGTGTAAAGAGAGGAACAATGAATGCGGCTCGATTCAAAAAAAAGAGATTACTTCATCAGAGGTAATTAGCCATTTTACAGACTACAAAAAACATATAGAAAAAATTATGCATCTCTCGGTTCAAAAGTCTTGCAATCAGTTTCTTTTTGGGAAGAAGCTGTTTTGCCAGACTCACTAATAATAAAAATAGACGTTGCAGTACATCTTTCCCCACCTTCATTATGAACGCAATTCTTTACTTCGCATAATACATCTAAAGCCAATTTATTCACCTCCCAATGCTTTAATATTATACCCACTTCTTACACTCATGAATCAATCTCCTTCCTTTATAAAATCAGACTTTCATCGGTGTTACTCCTTTTAGGTGGAGAGGTACACAAAGGCATTAAATAATATGTATTTCAACTGTGACATACATCCTATGAAACCGTATCTTGTTGATCCTAACTCTCTCGGTGAGCATAAAATATGGCGTACTTGCTGTTATTTTCATAAGTTAGATAAAAAGAAGGTAAGTCTCACGCATTGTCTTGTATGTCCTCTTCAGAGTTCTAATGATTGTTCTTAATATTGAAAACTTTGAAGTAAATATTGAAAAGAAATGAATAAAAGTTATGTGTAATTTATAGTAGTGTTATCCTGATATCGAGTATTCATCTAAAGATGCGTTAGAATAATACCTACATTAATATCTTGAAATCAAGTCTTTCACTATAGTGGCGATTGTTTAATAAGAGCAATCGCTTTTCGCTTCTAGGTAGTATTGTTTAATATTGAACTTCGGGATAAATACGTCTATGAGATTAGAAAAGGATTGCTATTATTTACGTTGAATTTATAGAATTAGGGCAATAGCATTAGAATGATGAAATATTTAGATATGCATTGAACGTCTTTAAAATGGGATTAAGGAGAATGACGTAATGAAATCAGTTGAAAAGAAAAGGAAGGTATAAAAAAGTATCGAGAAGAATTAAGAAAGAAAAAAGAAGATGAACAATCCACCTTTTCAGTTGTTATAATTATTTCCATTTTCGTCATATTGATGGTCCTTGACGCTTATATTAAAAGCTTTGAATGCTGGGTAAAGAAAAACAATGAAGATTATCTTGAATTCAAGTCTTCACGTAAAGGGGGCGATTATCCAATAAGGGTGGTCGCTTTTTTAATAGGAAAAATGATAGTAAATCAATAAAACAAGTAGACTTACGAATCCAAAATATAACCAAATTATGTTAAAATTCCTATGACAATAATTGAGTAGGAATAGAGGTTTTTTCTTGGAGTTTCTTACGGATAAAGTAATATACATATCTCTATTTATTTTAGTAATACATACAATAGAAACACTTGCATACGCTGTACGACTCTCTGGGGCAAGAGTAGGGCTAATTGCATCTGCTTTATCTCTCTTTAATTTGATGGTTATTGTATCAAGAATGGCTAACATGATGCAGCAGCCTTTTACTGGAAGTTTGGTGGATACTGCCCCAAGCTCAAATACTTTAGAGTTTGTCGAATCTCAATATAGGATCATAATAGGAGCTTCCACTCTAGGGACATTAGTAGGTGTCATTTTATTACCAACATTTGTAGCGTTATTTTCACGATCCATCATTCATCTTTCTAAACAAGGAGGGTCCATTCCTTCATTGTTTAAGACAATATTCTCACTATCTCACTAGAGTATATTAAAAGAGGCTTGAATCAACTGCACTTTCCAAGTAGAAATGATCTAACAGGGTTCTCACTAGCTCATATTCCAAAAAGGTTATTTTTAATAAATATGGTTGTAACTTCAATATATACTATAGGCGTTTTGTCTGCTTTATATGCAGCACTATTAGCGCCAGAGAGAGCTTCTACTGCTATTATGGCCTCGGGGTTGATAAATGGAATAGCTACTATCTTATTGGTGGTGTTTGTGGATCCTAAAATCTCAGTAATGGCTGACGATGTGATAAATAAAAGAGGTGACTATCTTAAATTAAGGAATGTTTCTTTGATGATGGTAAGCTCAAGGCTTCTTGGTACTCTATTGGCACAACTCTTATTTATACCGGGAGCTAAATACATTGCTTGGTTCACTAAATTTATCGTTTGATTGAAAGACTCGAGCATCTCTTAAGGTAATGAAAATATCTTGAAACTGAGTTTTCCGGTAACGGGGGCTATTCTGTAAGACTTCAAAGTGTTCAAAAACAAAAATAACAAGGATATGTCATTAAATATAGGTTTAAGCAGTAGGAGGAGAATTGCATAATGAACAGTAGGATTAAAGATGGTATTAAATCTGCCCTTGCTTATGCAGTCGCTGCTATTCTCTTCGAATACTTTATATACGGTGAAATAAGATGGGGACTTGTGATAGGGGTAATGGTAGGTGGTTTTGCGTTTCCTATAACAGGTAACTTTCGGCGCAGAGACAAATCATAAAGAACCTCCACCTTTTCGATTCTTCAACAAACGGAGTGTTTTACTGCAAAAAAAGAATTTCATTAAAAATCAGTTGATAATCTTGAGCTACGTAAAGACAAATTATCTCGAAATTAAGTTCCAGAAACGGGGGCTTTAGTTGAAGAAAATAAAATCTCAAAACTAAGTTTTTAGGTGAAGGAGGTAAATCTTTGATTATTGCTATACTCTTACTCTCTGCATTGTTTTTTATAATGTTAAAAATTCCAAATTTGAGTTCAAGAAAACAGTTCAAAAAAAATTATCAAGTACAAATTCTTATTGCATTTCTTACGGCCAGCTGTATATCAATAATTGTTTTATTCCTTGATACAGTCAGTGTAGAAATTAGGTTCACATTATTAGGCATGGGTATTATATCGATATTGGCTAACCTAAATTCGGCTATATCTATTTACATACAACAAAAGAAGATATCTTGAAGCTGAGTCTTATAGAAAAGGGGGCTTATCTTAAATAATCTCCTAATAAATTTCTCGTATTGTATTGACTATATTTGGCAAAAAATATATAGTAAAATAAATTTAAAATGAATTGCGATGAAAAGGACAAGAGTTATTAGGATCGGTTACCAGAGAGGGAAGAAAAGGTGAGAACTTCCTAACGCAGCGTAATAACTTACCACCTTGGAGCTGTATGGACGAAAGATGAGTAGTTCATGCCGTAGTGCTACGATACAGCAAACCGAAGCCATTACTTTATAAATGTAATGGGAAGTTGGGTGGAACCACGAGTACAACACTCGTCCCTTTTTTTAGGGACGGGTGTTTTTTAATTGAATAAAGTTATAGTCATGAAGAGGACAAGAGCTATTAGGACCGGTTACCAGAGAGGGAAGGAATGGTGCAATCTTCCTAACGCAGCGTAATAGCTTACCACCTTGGAGCTGCCTGGGCGAAAGATGAGTAGTTCATGCCGTAGTGCTACGATACAGCAAACCAAAGTCATTACTTTAAAAGGTAGTGGGAAATTGGGTGGAACCGCGGGTAAAACCATACTCGTCCCTTGTAAAGAGGGATGAGTGTGGTTTTTTTATTATATAAAAGGATGTGTATGTATGAGTCATAAAAAAATGGTAATTTCGTTTCCAGATGGCAGCAAAAAATCTTACTTAAAAGGGAATACATTGGAAGATGTTGCCCAATCTATAAGTCCCAGTCTCAAGAAAAAGTCAGTAATTGGGAGGGTCAATGGAATCTTATATGATATGCAGAGACCTATCAACTCTAACGCTGAGATTGAATTATTTCCACTTAATTCTCCAGAGGGATTAGAGGTGATGAGACATACCGCAACGCATATTATGGCTCAGGCCGTTAAGCGACTTTTCGGAAGAGTGAATCTAGGTGCGGGTCCTGTGGTGGAGAATGGTTTTTACTATGATATTGATACGGATCAAAGTATATCTAAAGATGATCTATCTAAAATTGAAAAAGAAATGAATAACATTGTAGCTGAGAACTTGTTAATTAGACGTGAGTTAATATCTAGAGATGAAGCTGAAAGCATTTTTTCGAATGATCATTTAAAGCTGGAGCTATTAAAGAAAATTCCTCCAGAAGAAGATGTCTCCATCTACAAACAAGGGGAATTTATAGATCTATGCAGAGGCCCCCATTTACCGTCAACTAAATTTCTTAAAGCTTTTTCCTTAACAAATATCTCGGGGGCTTATTGGCTGGGGAATAGTGATAATGAGATGTTACAACGAATATATGGCGTAGCTTTTCCATCCGAAAAAGAACTAAATGAATACTTTTATTTTTTGGAAGAAGCCAAAAAGAGAGATCATCGTAAATTGGGAAAGCAACTTGAATTGTTTATGTTCTCAGATGAAGCTCCAGGGATGCCATTCTATTTAAGTAATGGTCAAGTGATAAGAAATGAGTTGGAAGCGTTCCTTAGAAGTTTGCAAGAATCGTTTAATTACAAAGAAGTGAAGACTCCACTAATGATGAATCAGAGGTTGTGGGAACAATCGGGACACTGGAATCATTATAAAGACAATATGTATTTCTCTGAAGTTGACCAGCAGCATTTCGCTCTTAAACCAATGAATTGCCCAGGTCACATGCTTATTTTTAAGGACCGTTTGCGCTCCTATAGAGACCTTCCTATTCGTATGGCTGAATTCGGTCAAGTTCACCGTCATGAATTCAGTGGAGCATTAAACGGATTACTGAGGGTTCGTTCCTTTTGTCAAGACGATGCTCATATCTTTGTCACACCCAATCAGATAGAAGAAGAGATCACTTCAGCCTTGCGGTTGATTGATGATGTTTATCGAACTTTTGGTTTCAATTATGAGATTGAGCTATCTACTCGTCCTGAAAAATCTATGGGTGACACACGCCTGTGGGATCAAGCTGAAGGCGCACTTAAAAATGTATTAGAGAAACTAGGTTACGATTTTAGATTGAATGAGGGGGACGGTGCTTTTTACGGGCCTAAGATTGATATCCATATAAAAGATGCCTTGAATAGGAGTCATCAATGTGCAACTGTCCAGCTTGATTTTCAAATGCCGGAAAAATTCGATCTGGAATATATCAATGAACATAATGAAAAAGTTCGTCCAGTGGTTATTCACCGGGCTGTGTTTGGATCCATTGATCGCTTTTTAGGCATACTCATTGAGCATTACGGAGGAGCATTTCCTACATGGTTAGCGCCTATTCAAGTGAAGGTACTCCCTGTATCAAACGAAGTTCATAAAGAATATTCGGATCAAGTAATGAATCGGTTAAAACAAGAGGGAATTAGAGTGGAAAAGGACAGTAGAGAGGAAAAGTTAGGGTACAAGATTAGGGGAGCTCAAATAAACAAAACACCCTTTATTCTTGTGCTAGGAGACAAGGAAGTTGAAAAAGGATATGTAAACGTTAGGTCCTATGGGAATAAAGCAACGAAAGAAATGGAATTAGGTGAATTTGTTACAGGTATTAAACAGTCTATAGCTAATAAAGGTTTACTTGATATAAATAATATCCAAGTACACTTATAGTAAGTATTTTCTGTAGAGCATAGGAACTCTTCCATCTGGTTCCTATGTCTTTATTTTAATTTTTTATCTCGAAACTGAGTCTTACAGAATATGGGGCTTTACTTAAACAAGGTGATCTGCGATTGCCTTGCTGGAGGTGTAGTAAGATACATAGAAAAATATTTTGGTTGGGATTCTTAATGTTTACAGCTGGAGGCCTAGCTTTAGCTATTATGGATAATGAATTAAATGGCAGTAATCTTTTTTCTTATATGATTGCTACTATTGGGTTGCTTCTTACTGGGTTATCTAAAATTGTAGAAAACAAACACTCGTGAGGGTTATCTTAGAGGGAATTTCGCATTATAGAATACTCTAACAATCCATTCGGCGGAAAATTACACTGAATAAATAAATAATCTTAAATAGAATTACTCAAAAAGGAGATGTATCTAATGACTGTGCTGGTATTTAGTGGGTTATCTTAGTACCAGAACGTGTCCCCCCTTCTCACGTTTACATCCATGGGAGGACCTCCTAAACATGTTAATCTTTTTACTACTATATGGAAAGGAAGGGGTGCACATGAGATTATTTAGAATTTAATCCTTCGAAAACCGAGCACCTTGAACAGTGATTAAGTCTTTTGTACCACTATCTAAATTCCATGATTAACCACCCCGGGTCTGGTGGTACATATACCCAAGAGGGTTTATATTTTAAAAGGAGGTAGAAAAATGGAACAAACAGAAATGAATCACCAAGTACAAATGCCAAGAATCGGAGATGACGCACCAACTTTTAATGCGGCTACCAGTCAAGGAAACATCTCGTTGGAAGATTATAAAGGCAAGTGGCTTGTGCTATTTTCTCATCCATCAGATTTTACCCCGGTATGCACGACAGAGTTTGTCGGGCTTCAGGAAATCTACCCTGAATTAAAAGAAATGAACACAGAACTGCTTGGATTAAGCGTTGATAGTGTCCCATCTCATATTGCCTGGATTAGAAGTATCGAAGAAAACTTTAATACGAACATAGAATTTCCAGTTATTGCTGATCTTGATAAACAAGTGGCTATGAAATACGGGATGATTATGCCAGGTGAAAGTCAGGTAGAAACAAGCCGCGCTGTATTTGTTATTGACGATAAACAGAAAATCCGGTCTATCATCTATTATCCACTGACAACCGGAAGAAACATGCAGGAAATCCTCCGTCTGGTGAAAGCTTTACAAACGACGGATGAACACGGCGTATCCACTCCTGCTGATTGGCAGGAAGGTGACAAAGCAGTTGTTTCACCACCGAAATCCCAAGAAGAAGCAGCTAAACGTGCTGAGGAAGAAGGCATTGAATATATCGACTGGTATATTTCTAAAAAAGATGTATAACCAGGGAGGCAGGCTGTCCTAATGGGCAGCCTTTTTTTTTGCTTAGTAAAAGGTTATTGTCTTATTTCGCTATCGGGGGCTATTATTCAATAGAGTAACCTGGAGAGGAGATGCTAGGGTGCATAATATGCAAAAGAAATTATTGGGGAGTATATCCATATTATTATTGCTGTTAATAGTAGCTTGCGGACGTGAAGATGATAATGTTAATAATGCTGATTTCCAAGGTTCAATTAATGAAGTAAAAGAAAATAGTATCATCGTAGGCGAAGATGATGTAGACCCAGAAGCATCTTATCCAACATATGAAATTCTGATCGACGATAAGACTAAGTTCAGTGGAGAAGTGGAAGCTTTCAAGGATTTAGATAAATTTGTAAACCAAACTGAGCATTCAATTGTGCATTTATGGGTGATTGACAAAGGGCAAGATAACGAAATCGACAATAGGATAGTGAGCAAAGTTATTGTAGAAAAAGAGTAAACCAAATAGCGAGAATCTCAGTTTCAAGTTTTCCTGAACTGAGGGCAATTCTAAAATAGAAGAATTGCCCTCTTCTTAACGTTTTTGACAGGATAGTGGAAGACTTAAATTTGACATAATCCATGTTAATAAAAGGGGGAAAATCCCAATTATGATAAACTTAGATTATCTAAGTTTAGTGTATAAAGGCAGGTGTGTTTAAAAATGAAACGTATTTTAATGTTAGCTACACTTTCTTTCGTCTTTTTGTTATCAGGGTGTATTGGTGAAAGTTATGATTTTACCCCTCCTAGTGTTTCACTAGAGCAAAAAGAATTAGAAGAAGCAAATATAAACTGGGATTCTGATAAAGAGTACACAAAAGAAACAGAAGATATTTTATCATTGGCAAAAGAACAAAAACCATTGTACTTTAGTTCTGGTGAGCAAGTGACAATATTATTTGATAGTCAAGATTTTGCAATCGAGGAACTAAGCGCTCAGGTGTGGCAGAACGATAACAAGACTGAATTGCAGGTAAACGATCAAGATTTCTCTCTCCCAAAAGAAAAAGGGGAGTATGTCGTTGTTGTAGACCTTATTTCAGATAGTGGAACTGCTCAGTACGTTGGGAACATCGTCATTAATGAATAAGATAAGCAGAGTTGATTCTTATTCGAAATTCCTGTGTGTTCAAAAAGTTCAAAAATAAATGGTAATTAAAGTAACGGGGGTAATTCCGAAGCAAAAGAATTGCTCTCTTCTTAATGTTTACAGGCGTATTGTGAAATTCGAGATAATAGCATTAAATGGTTCCTTATAACGAAACGAGTATTGTGCAAAAGTGTTCTATTTGAAATAATTGGTAAGTGTGAGGTTTACGATCTAAGCGATTATGATCCCGATTTCACCAGCTTTAACTTTTTCGATAGGCTTACATTATGCAATTATTGTAGGAAATGGCTTCGCAGGTATAATAATGTTTTTTATTTTTCCTGCTATTTTTATAGTCGGTCTTGTACTTTTATTTGTTGGGATTTTTAAATAGAAGCTGTTGGGGGCAAACCTGAAACATTGAAGAGCGAAATAGTAGGATTAAGTCTTTAAAATGGCAGCTTTTCAAACATTTCATGATTATTGGTTACAGTAGCTATTTTTGCATGGATTTGATTATCGATCATTTCGCATTCTTAGAGAAGCGTATTTGCAAATATCACAAGATTTAATCTAAAAGTATCGGGGGGATTTCTTAAAAGAACACTCGCCCTGATTATTTAACAATAGGGAGCCTCTAAAATGTAGTTTTTTAAGTGACGGCAATGGAGCATTTAATAAGCGCAAGGGGGTTACCAAATGCCGAAAAGCAAAAGCAAAATGTTCTTCATTATTGCATCTTTACCTATTATTTTGATGGGGTGTTCCATGCAAGAAGGAACTTTTATTCAAGGAGACATAACAGAAGTTAACAAAGAAAGTGGAGATATGGATATCGAAATCGAAGCATGGACAACAATTGGCAATGCAGGATCTTCTACAGAGTCATATGAATTTGAAAAGAAGCCAGATGCACAAACTATACGAGTTTCCAATCCAGAAAAATATGAGGAAGGGCAAAAAATAGAGGTGAAAGTTATCAAAAATTATGAGGAGAATGTCTGGGATATAGATAGATTAAAATTTGAAGTAGAAAAGGTAAATTAGAGTATTAACGTATTGGGAGCGTTAGTTGATAATCCTGATGATCTCGATAACAAGTCTTCTGTAATCGTCCCCCTTTTTTATTTTGTGAAGAGAAGGAGGGGGTTATTAATTTAGAAATGTATTGAAATTTATGTAAAATAACATTAGATGAAAAAGCCAGCCTAATTAGGCTGGCTTTTTCATGGTTCATTCATGTAAACCTCACATCAGATTATTAGCTATCGATGAGCGTAATGCCTTGTGTTTCATAAAACAGACAATGTGATTAGAAACCGTGTCCAATTTATCTTGGTCACCATACTTAATACTTCGGTAGAAATAGACGCCATTTTTCGTTTGATGAGTGCTTCTGAAGAACGAAGGATGCTGATTCCTATTTCAAGATCAAAGTTATAAACCCCCATAATGTAAAGGTCTGCCCTCATAGAATTCAATGCTTCAAAGGTGTCTAAACCTAAATTCACCATCGACTGTTTAAATAAGGTTCCTCCGACCATGATGACCTCGATATCATTTTGGTTGGATAGGGCCATAGCATTCGATTGAAAGCAGCGATACAGATGGTTTATAACACTGGAACCCTCCCGATAGAGCAGTATTAAAAGATTCCAAAAGAGATGAGTGATAACGTAACGGTAATAAGGAAAATCAATGCACCAACAATGTTCACCCACAGAGGATTGGTGTGGTCTTTAAGAGTAATCCGGTTATTCATAGCAAACATAAGGAATAAAACGATAATCGGCAGAATCAATCCATTGGCATATTGAGCAAAAACAATTAGCTGAATCGGGTCATAATCAAGCGTTGCAAAAATGACCCCAACCAGAAGCACCACTATCCAAACTAGGCGGAATTTCGCTGAACGAAGGTTCTTTTCTCATTTCAAGGCGCCTGCAGTGGCATAAGCAGTTAACGGTTTCAACTGATCGGCCATGACACTGGGATTTTCGATTTCAGTGCCTAAAAGGAAAGCGACAGCAGCCGTAATGATGATAGCCACGTAGATGATACCGGATAGAAATGGTAGTAACAACGTCAAAGCGACTGTCTTTCAACTCTTCTTCTCCTTTGAATCGCTCCTGTACAACGGAAGATTGTAAGAATAAAGTATAGGGTACAATCGTTGTTCCAATGAGAGATACGATAAATATGACATTATCCGACCGAAACCGTAGGTACTAACCCCTGTGATCACAATAGCAGACATATCCGGCTGGATGACAATGGCTGTAATGACAAAGCTGAGGGTCATCGTCAGGATCAGTCCCACGAAAACGCGTTCAATGATTTTATACTTCCCAATCCATAATAGAACTCCGGCTGTCAATCCGATGATGATGGCCATAGTCCGGGTAGAAAGCCCAGTGATGGAAGACAACCCTATCGCGCCGCCCACAATGTTACCTGCATCATAAGCAGCACTTCCTATGAAAATAGCAGAAATGATTAATAACATAGTCAGCCATTTCAGAACGGGATGAGAGAATTGCTCTCGTAATATGGTTCTTAAATATTTTCTAGTAATGACACCTAATCTCGTAACCATCTCCTGTAGGAACATGGTTGCGATAACGGAAAAGATTAGTGCCCAGATCAGCGCATAGCCGAATTGTGCCCCTACATTACTAGCTGTAGTTACTGTTTCAGGTCCAACAATCGCTGCCGCTACAAAAGCACCCGGCCCAACATTCTTCGGACGCCTCTTGAACGTACTTTCCTTTTCCATAAGTTATCTCCCTTCACTTGATGGTATAAGTCCGAACCGTGATATACTTAATTTTAGTCAGACAAATTCCCTCTATTTGTGATTTTAATCCTTTCTTTTATGGAGCTTTCTCCATTCCCTCTCGTCGTTCGATCATGGGTTATCTTTCTAGTAAAATCTCTGAAAGTAAGGGGAGAGATTATAGAAAATTGTATTGTTGAAAGGGGCAGGGTTTATGAAAATTTATACGGTTGGGCATTCCAACCATGACAAGCAACCATTCCTAAAAATGCTTGGGACGGCTGATGTTGAATATGTGGCTGATATTCGTGCTTTCCCCGCCAGCCGTAAACACCCGCAGTTTAACGAGGATAGAATAGAAGATTGGCTTAGGGAAGCGGGTATCGAGTACCGTCATTTTCCGTTGCTCGGGGGCAGGCGGAGCCGGTCTGGAGAGGTCGGGGAAAATTTAAATGCGGGGTGGGATAACCACTCGTTCCACAACTATGCGGATTATACATTAACGAAAGAGTTTCAGGATGGACTGGAGGATTTAAAAGAGTTGGCCGAAGAAAAGAATCTTGTCTATATGTGCTCTGAGCGGCACCCTGCAAGATGCCACCGCCTGCTGGTCAGTAACTGGCTGCAGTCGAATGGCTGGGAGGTTTTTCATCTGATCAATGACTCTAAAGGAAAAACGGAGCTAGTCGGTCATGAACTTGGCCGATGGGGTGCGACGCCAATTGTCGAAGAGGATGGAACGGTAGTATATCCACCGCTTAGGGATTAATGTTCTAAACGAGAGGGAGCAGAGGTATAGAATCACTTGTCAGTGACTGCCAGTTTAGCAGAGCGGGGCAAGATACCAATAAAGATATAACTATATTGACTCAAAATAGCCGTAGTAACGATTTTTTCATAGTTATCAGCACTGCACGAATGGACTACAAACTTGAGGCAATTTTATTAACCTTTTTCGCGTATAGAATAGAGGTGCTGTATTTTGAGACGAAGAAAAATAATAATTAGTTTATGTATTTTACTCGGCACGTGCGTCCTCTTATTTATGTTGTATATTTTCGTCGGTCAGGAGTATGTGTACGCGAAGAAATATGCCGACACATTGTTAGAGTTTGATATACCTGAAAAAACAGAAGTGATCGAACGAGATTTTGATTATGGCGTTCTCTATGGAGGCGGTCCGTGGGGAAGTGGTGGTTATCCTACCGTTGTTGCCTATCAACAGGTGAAAACTAACTTGAGTGAACGAGATCTTTTTGAACATTACAATACTAAGGATTTTGAAATCTACTTCGAAGGTACAGAAGAGGTGCAGAAGAATGGTAAAGATCAAATCTGGTATGAAGGATCTATTAAAAATAAACGGGCGTTGAGTGCTGAAGAAAATAATGAACAGGCAATAGAAGCTGTTATTCAATATCGAAAGGAATTCAGCTATCCTTTTTTCATAGATTTATATTAAACGAATGGAATAAAAAAAGGGCTGCCCTCAATAGGGGGAGCGTATGTCGCAGAATTCTTTCCAAATCCTAACGATGTTAGACAGTTCTTCATCGTAGTCTGTTTGTCTGCTTTTAAATAAATCGATCACCTGTTGTTCTTTTTCGTTCATAAATCTTGCCTCCTAGAAGAAACACTAGTGTTGCTACAAGTGTAGCACATTATGAAAAGACTAATAATTTATTAATTGGTATAGACAACTATATATCTTAGTGGTACATTACTTATAAGGATAGTTTTCAGACAAAATAAAAAATTTAGAGGAGACTTGTCATGCTGAATTTCTTACAACGTATCGGGAAATCGCTGATGTTCCCGATTGCGACTTTACCTGCAGCTGCGCTGCTCGTGCGCCTTGGCATGGATGATATGTTTGATATCCCATTCGTGACGGCGGCCGGAAACGGTATTCTTGGAAATCTGTCACTGATTTTTGCGATCGGAATTGCGATGGGGTTTGCGAAAGATGGCAGCGGGGCTGCTGCACTCGCTGGTGCTGTCGGGGTTTTAGTACTTGAAAGTGGAATCGAAGGGATCAATGATGAAATTGATATGGGGGTATTTGCCGGGATCATCGCTGGTGTAATCGCCGGGATGCTTTATAACAAGTATCACGATGTGAAGTTCCCTGAGTTTCTTTCCTTCTTTGGAGGGAAACGGTTTATACCGATTATTACGTCTCTTGTCATGGTTGCTCTTTCATTTGTTTTTGGATACTTATGGGTGTACCCGCAATACGTATTGGACGCTACCGCCAACTGGATCTTAAATTCAGGTGAAATCGGTGTCGGTGTATACGGTGTGCTGAACCGCTTGTTTATTCCAGTCGGCTTGCATCACGTCATGAACACGATCATCTGGTTTGATTTTGGTACGTTCACGGCGGCGTCAGGAGATGTCGTACGAGGTGAAATCAACCGTTTCTTAAACGGAGATCCTGATGCTGGGTACTTCTTAGCCGGGTTCTTCCCGATTATGATGTTTGGACTTCCAGCTGCTTGTTTAGCGATGTATGCAGCAGCGAAGAAGCATCGTAAAGCGGCGGTTGGCGGCATGTTCTTAAGTATCGGATTGACTTCTTTCTTAACAGGGGTCACGGAACCGATCGAATTTTCGTTCATGTTCCTATCTCCACTGCTTTACTTTGTCCATGCTTTATTGACAGGGGCTGCGATGGTTGTAGCCTTTATGCTTGATATTCGTCATGGGTTCGGATTCTCGGCGGGGTTAATCGACTTTTCCTTGAATTACGGAATCGCACAGAATCCGTTACTGCTCGTTGTTGTCGGTTTAGTTTTTGCCGTTATTTATTTCGTGGTGTTCTACTTCTTGATCATCAAGCTCGATTTGAAAACGCCGGGCCGTGAAGATGAGGATGAAGATTTTGTGGAAGAAACACAGGAAGTCGGCCAGCCGGGCACTGAAATGAGCGATCAGGATGTCAAAGCCTATCGTTACATTGAAGCACTGGGCGGTGCGAATAACATTAAGTCACTGGATTACTGTACGACGAGGCTGCGTCTGCAGATGGCTGAGCGTGATCAGGTCAATGAAAAAGCATTGAAATCGTACGGTGCTCGTGGAGTGATGAAGGTCGGGAAAGAGAATCTTCAGGTCATCGTCGGCACGTCGGTCGAATTTTTAGCAGAAGCGATGAAGAAGCGAATGGAACAGGGAAATCCAGCTCCTTCACAACCTTCAACAGGGCAAACAAAGCAGAAGCAAACTTCCCGCGAACTGCGTCAGCTGAATGAAAAAGACTTCGTCATGCCGGTCAAAGGTACGGTGCTGCCTCTTGAAGAAGTTCCGGATGAAGTGTTTGCTCAAGGCATGATGGGACCTGGATTTGCTATTGATCCTGCAGAAGATACGTTCCGTTCACCTGTAAGCGGCAAAGTCGTTCAAGTTTTTCCAACGAAGCATGCGATCGGACTTGAAACGGACAATGGTCTGGAAATTCTCATTCATATTGGGCTTGATACAGTCAAACTGGACGGCAAAGGATTCGAAACGCTCGTACAAACAGGACAAACCGTTCAACAAGGCGACCCTCTCGTTCAGGTAGATGTTAATTTTGTGAAAAGTAATGCTCCTTCAATCGTGACGCCGCTTATTTTCACCAACCTGGAAAAAGAGTCATTGACGCTTCATAAGAATGGTGCGCAGTCTGAAGGACAGACAGGGATCATTACGATCCGCTAATATTCAGGGAGAAGCCTATTGCTTCTCCCTCACTTGATGAAAAGGAGTGAGACGATGGCAGAAAGTATCGAATTTACGAACGTCACAATTGTCACCGAAACGGAAACGCTTGAGTCCGGCTGTGTGTACGTGAAGGACGGAAAAATTACGGAGATTGCACGTGAGCCGATTGGTGGAGCGGAGCTGACGGTGGACGGAAAAGGGAAACAGTGGACACTCGTTCCTGGATTCATCGATGTTCATATTCATGGCGCCAATGGTCATGATGTGATGGATGCAAGTAAAGAAGCAGTGGCCGGGATGGCTGCGGTTTTGCCGAAAGAAGGGACGACCAGCTTCTTAGCGACGACGATGACCCAGTCAGATGAACAGATCACAAAGGCTGTGAAAAATGTCGGCGACTATATGGCTGAAAAGCAGGATGAGGGACGCGCTGAAGTGTTAGGGATTCATCTTGAGGGGCCGTTCATTTCTAAACATAAAGCAGGTGCACAGCCGGTGGACCATATTGCGCTGCCCTCCATCGATCGGTTTGATCAATGGCATCAGCTAAGCGGAGAAAATATACGGCTCGTTACGTTGGCTCCTGAAGTTGACGGGGCGCTTGATTTCATTAAGCACGTGACTGCCAAAGGTATCGTCGCATCAATCGGACATACGGAAGCGACATTCGATCAAGTGACCGAAGCGGTGCAGGCAGGTGCGCGTCACGTCACTCATTTATACAACCAGATGAGCGGCATGCATCATCGCGAACCTGGCGTTGTCGGCGCAGCTTTTTTACATGAAAAGTTAATGATAGAAATGATCGTCGACCATATCCATTCCAGACCAGAATCGATCCAGCTCGCTTATTATCATACGCAGGCGGACCGAACGATTCTGATTACCGATGCTATGCGGGCGAAGTGTCTTCCTGAAGGGGCCTATGACCTCGGAGGCCAGCAAGTTCACGTAAAAGGAAAAGAAGCCCGCTTATCGGATGGAACATTAGCGGGAAGTATTTTGACGCTTGAAGAGGCGGCTGCCCATATGAAACAGGATACGAATCTGTCGATCGAAGACCTCGTGTCCATTACTTCAACGAACGCGGCCAGGCAGTTAGGTGTAGATGACCAGAAAGGAAGTATCGCCGAAGGAAAAGACGCGGATCTGGTCATTTTAGATGAAGACTTCCGTGTCGTCATGACCGTGTGCCGCGGCATACTCGCACATGACCGCAGGGAGGATCAAGCATGAACATCATCATCACGAAAGACTATCAGGAACTAAGTGAAAAAGCATGCGGCATCATTGAGAAACAAGTGAACGACAAGCCGGATTCCGTGCTCGGACTGGCTACCGGAGGGTCTCCTTTAGGTACGTATAAACAACTGATAAACGGCTGTCAGGAGCGTTCCGTCAACTATGAAAACGTGAGCACGCTGAACCTTGACGAATATATCGGATTGGACAAAAACGATCCGCAAAGCTATCATTTTTTTATGAAGAAGCATTTATTTGACCACATTAATATCCGCTCGGAAAACACGTACATTCCAAACGGGAAGGCTGTGAATCTGGACGTCGAGTGTGAACGCTATGAACAGCTGATCGATGATATCGGCCCGCCAGATTTGCAGCTGCTCGGCATCGGGCAGAACGGACACATAGGCTTCAATGAACCTGGCACCTCTTTTCAAACCAAGACGCACATCATCGACTTGGAAGAGTCAACAAGGCAAGCTAACGCCCGTTTTTTCGATTCGTTGGACATGGTGCCGAAGCAGGCCATCACGATGGGGATTCAGTCGATTTTAAAAAGTGAAAAAATTGTCATCATTGCTTCAGGTGAAAGAAAAGCCGACGCCATTAGAAGCCTGCTGGAAGATGAACCCGACGAAAACATGCCTGCCTCTGCCTTAAGAGCTCATAAGCATGTTACGCTGATTGCAGATGAAGCCGCTTATCAAAAAGCCGGGCACTGAGAGGAGAAATACTATGGTAGATAAGAAGTCACCACTCCCTATGTATTATCAGATTGAAGAAGATATCAAACAGCGGATCGAGAAGGAGGAATTCCGTCCTTCCGATATGATCCCATCCGAACGCGAGCTGTCGGAAACGTTCGACGTCAGCCGGATGACCGTGCGCCAGGCGCTCAACAACCTCGTCAGTGAAGGGATTTTATACCGGGAAAAAGGAAGAGGAACCTTTGTCGCGGAAAAGAAAATTGAACAACCGCTGCAAGGGATGACCAGTTTTACAGAAGATATGAAGGCAAGAGGGATGGAGGCGAGCAGCAAACTGCTCGTCTTCGAAAAAACAACCGCTCCCTTTGATATCTCCCGCAAATTGAACGTAAAAGAAGATGCAGACGTTTATAAAATTCAAAGGATCCGCTACGCCGATCAAAAACCGATGGCGATTGAGACGAATTACCTTTCCGTCGACATGTTTCCTGATTTGGATGAACAAACTGTCCTCGGTTCTTTGTACAGCTACGTGGAAAAAAAGAAAAAGCAGCAGATCGCTAAAGCGAGTCAAATGATCGAAGCGACGACCGCCGATGAAAACCAGGCAGTCTTACTGGACATTCCAGTCGATGCCGCCATCTTGTATATTGAGCGTAACAGTATCTTAAGCGACGGAACGCCATTTGAAGTCGTCAAATCAGCCTACCGTGCTGACCGCTACAAATTCATCAGCGACATTTATCGTACGTAAGGGGTGGAAAGCTTGTCCTATTTATCCAAAGCTGCTGCACATATCAGCCATTTAGAACACGCAACGAACGATCAACTGACCACCATCAGCCGAACGATTGCCAAACGATTGAGTTCAGGCGGCATCATCCACTTGTTCGGCTGCGGACATTCCAGTCTCCTGGCCCAGGAACCCTATTACCGGGCGGGAGGACTCGTACCCGTGCGCCCGCTCATCATCGAACCCCTCACCCTCAGCCAGGGAGCCGTCCAATCAAGTAAATATGAAAAAACTGACCACTTTGTCCATGAGTACCTGGTTAAAGAAGACATCCGAAAAGAAGACGTAGTGATCATTATCTCAACATCCGGCCGCAACCCGGCGCCCATTGACACCGCTGCATATGCACGCGAATGCGGAGCTTACGTCATTGGCTTGTTATCAGCAGAATACGCCGTGACCCAGCCTTCCCGCCACCACTCAGGAAAAAGATTAGAAGACGTTGTAGACACGGTCATCGATACCCAAATTGCTGTAGGCGATGCCGCGGTCAAAGAAGAAGGCATCTCCGAGGCATTTGCACCGCTGTCATCGGTTGTCGGCATCGCTCTGATTCAGGACCTCCTGGCGAAAACAATCGTAAGTTTGAAGGAGATGGGCGAAGACCCACCTATTTTCAGAAGTGGAAATGTGGATGGGGCAGACGAGCATAATCGTAAGCTAGTGGAGCGGTATCGGGATCGTATTGAGTTTTGACGGATGGATATTCAACTGATTGTTCAATGACTGTCTGTTAAATAACTTGGCCTTAAAAGAGACCATATCTCTAGGCAGCAGTTTCAAGAATTTTGTATGTGAATATGGTGGCTTTAGCAAACGGATCGCTTTCAATGGGCATGTGGAGATCTTCCTCAGGCTAAAGCTTTGCGGAATCTCACCTACCATGTACATCCCACAGGAGTCTTACCGTTTTCTAAAGCCACCATACGATTGGAATGCGCTCGAAACTACCTTCAAGTGTAGTAAGTTTTTAAAACTTAAATGATATAACCACGGCACTGGAATATGATGATCCCACGACATGATATACTCATACCTTTAATAGCTGAGGCACTAAGCGATGTTGGCTTATCATACTCAAATAGCTGGTTAGATAGGATTTAGGAAGTCTTCCACTCAATACCACGGGTTCGTTCGCAGCTGCGAGATCCAACAGGGCTTTAGCTCGAGGAAGCTCGCCAATTCCCCTACAGGAGAGCGAGTAGATTCCCAACCACTTCTGCCCCTTCATACGGCAACGAACTCCGGGTTATTTTACAGTTCCATGGATTTATTCAGGTAGTAAAGTGAGCATGTGATTTTACCTGTAAATGTGATTGAATCGTCAGAAACGATTGCGGATTCAAATGCTTCTGCTTCAAAAGAGTAAGTAAAAAAAGAACGCTTGGAAATCAGTATCCAAGCGTTCTTTTTGCTATTAGAACTGTACTGTGATTTTCTCCCCACATCAGAACTCCTTAAAACAAGGAGACTTAAACTACTTCTTCAGGCACATCGCTTCCGCGTGGATCCAGCTTATAATACAGAGGATACGCTCTCGTATAGCAGAACTGAATAACGGGTCCAAGGAACAGCATCGGTGCTATCGTTCCAAGCCCCACAGGGCCTCCAATGATCAGGGCAAGAGATGTCATGAACACCGCTACTGCGGTTTGCCCGGCTTGAATACTTAATTTGAAGCGAGCACTGACAGCTAAGAACAGCTGGTCCACCGGCGCACGCGGGAATTGAGGGAGAATATAAATGGCAACTCCCAGGCCGATAAGGGCGACGCCTGTTAATAAAGCCAGTACCTGCAGGACGTACGGCGCTGTAGATAGATCCACATTGGAAAAAACGACCTCCAGCCAAAAGTCCAGAATCAGACCTTCCATAAACACAGGAATGACCGCTCGATGCTCAGGTCTCTGGTTCATTAACTGAGCGTTCACAAAAATAATAATGAGCTGAAATGCAGCGTACCAGAATCCAACTGTAAACCCGAGGTGCTCGTTCACTCCAATGAAAAAGGCTGTCCAAAAGCCTGCGCCTAACGTAGCGTTAATGAGAAGCGCCACTCCAAAAAAGTTGATCAGCATCCCCATCAGGTAAACGACAGAACGATAAAGCATGACATACTCCTCCCTTCCATAAAATAGTGGTTACAATAGAGGAATTCCTCAGAAATGTGACCACATTTTATTAGGGATTATGTAGTGCGTCAATGAAAATCTTTTACTGTAAATGAAGGTTTATAGGATCGAACGTAAATTGGCTGGATCCACTGCCAGTACTGGGATAGACGTACTTTATTTTCCAGCGTTAATCACAGACCAGAAGCGTGGAATCCATCATTCTTTGGAAAACGGTATGATTTTAATAGAGATAGGAATGGTTTGGATTTCGAAGACGAACCTATCGATGCTGGAGAGCACGATGATTAAATAAAAATATTATCGTTTTACATAGTTTATTACTGACCATCGTTTGGTATAGAGGAACAGCTCCTGAGCTTAATATGTAGTCCGTAGATATTAATTCAAGGTTGGTGTATATTCAAGTAAATACCATCAAAATTGAAAAGGAGCGTTCCTTGATGACGACTAATAGAACGAATCCTAAAGTTGATGAATTTTTAAGCAGATCCGATAAGTGGAAGGAAGAATATGAA
The DNA here is from genome assembly GCF_030345335.1 of Halobacillus campisalis. GTDB lineage: Bacteria > Bacillota > Bacilli > Bacillales > Halobacillaceae > Halobacillus_A > Halobacillus_A campisalis. The sequence goes on along the minus strand of NZ_JAPVRC010000007.1, from coordinate 204,111 downwards.
AGGTTGAGAACCATCGTTCTTGACTGTCAGCTGACTGAAGAATTGAAGTGGGGTGTTCCCTGCTATACGTTTCAGGGAAGTAACATCGTTTTAATACACGGCTTTAAAGAATACTGTGCGCTTTTGTTTTTCAAAGGGGTCTTGTTACGAGATGATCAAGGTATTCTCATCCAACAAACAGAGAATGTACAGGCGGGGCGACAGGTTCGTTTCACTAATATTCGAGATATAGTGGAAATGGAAAACACCTTAAAAGCCTATATAGATGAGGCCGTTGAAGTTGAAAAAAACGGGGTGGAAGCAGACCTTAAAAAGAATACTGAAATTCCTGAAGAACTTCAAAATAAATTCGATGAAATCCCTGACTTGAAAGTTGCTTTTGAAGCTTTGACGCCGGGAAGACAAAGGGCGTACGTTCTTTATTTTTCTAAAGCAAAAAAATCCGAAACTCGAGTATCAAGGATCGAAAAATATACACACCATATTCTCAATGGAAAAGGATTAAATGATTAGTACGCTTTTCAGTAAATACACATTAGGAGGAACCAACATGGAAGCTTTTGAACCTTACTTAAAAGGGATCGATAACCCTGACCACCGTGAGCGCTTAGAAGAAATTTATACGTGGGTGGCAGAGAGATTTCCGAATTTGGAACCGCAAATGAAGTGGAATACACCTATGTTTACCGATCACGGAACGTTTATTATCGGCATTGATGCAGCGAAGCATCATGTGAGCGTGGCCCCGGAACCAGCAGCAATCACCCACTTTGCCGATGACATTGCTAAAGCGGGTTACAGCTCTACGAAAGGCTTGTTTCGGATTCGCTTTAAAGAATCGGTGGATTACGAATTACTTGAGAAAATCATTGAGTTTAATATACAGGATAAAGCTGAATATACGAATTTTTGGCGGAAATAGAGTGACTTTATTCTTATAGATAAAGTCACTAGTCCTATGTATTAGGTGATTTTCTTATAGCTTATTATAAATTGAATTTGTCTTTTCTTTATTAAGGCACGAAGAGAAAAAATTAGTTTGAATGAAGGAGGATATCAATAATGGCGATTGTCACTTTTCTTCTCATAGGGTGGATACTAAGCTGGTTTAAATTTAATAGCCTGTTCATCCAGGCATTCAAGGAGCTCTTTCATAAGGAAATCTCAGATGCAAGCTACTATTTTGTCCTCTTTTGCATAGGGTTTATTGGAGATTTTATTTTGTTTTTTAAAGGAACGTATGAAATTATTTTGCTCGATTTATAAAAAGATAACGTAGACTAGCCACTCTTATGCATGCCGCGGGGGTTTTCCTTAATGTGATCAAGTGAAAAGATCCGTATTAGTACAAGGGTGGCTAGTTCGTAGTAAGCATACCAGGGCAGAAAAAGGAGATGAAGTCGTGTTTTTTAAAAATATGACAGAAAAACAAACGATTCATTGGAGAAAAGGAGCCATTATTGGCTTTTATACATATTTGATACTGTTGTTTATTGATCTTACCTACGATCTTCTATTCGCAGCGAATGCTTTTTCCACGTCTTTTATATTTTGGGGTGGGTTGATTGCCGCATTTGGAACCGAGCTGATTTTTAATTTGAAGGACAAAAGAAAGCTGAGGAAAAGCGTATCCTAATTTCATCCTTTATATAAAAGCGTTGGCGGTACTTATACTATGTCGCTCAAAGCGCCGGTTCCACTTGCTGTTGTTTAACGGATATAAAAAAAGACAGCGGATCCGCCGTCTTATCCTTATTTTTGTTCTAATAATAAAGGGAGTTCGATGGTAAAGGTACTCCCTTTTTCCGGTTCGCTTTGTGCAGAAAGTCGCCCGCCGTGCTGCTGGATTATGGATTGAGCAATAGAAAGCCCAAGACCCGATCCGCCAAGCTCCCGGGAACGGGATTTTTCTCCGCGGTAGAACTGGTTGAAAATACTCTCGATTTCGTCTGCTTCAATACCAGATCCATCGTCATGAACAGCTAACTGAAAGGTTCCTTCCTCGCTCACTACTGCCTCAATGTCTAAGTGTTTAGTGCCATAACGTACCGCATTGTCGATTAAATTTGTAATGACTTGGACGATCCGCTCCGGGTCAATAGATAAAGTAACGGTAGGCAGTGGTTTGTCATAGCTTAGCTCCACCCCTTTTTTCTCCGCTTCCATTTCGAATTCTTCCAGAACGTCCTGTAAAAAGACCTGGCTATCGATCAGTTCCTGCTGGATCGGAAGCTTTTGTAATTCTACTTTCGAAAATTGGAAAAGGTCTTCAATTAAACGGTCTAGTTGATCTGTCTTGCGCCGGATGACTTGATAGTATTTTTCTCGTTTTTCTTTCGTATCAGCGACTCCGTCCTCTAATCCTTCCACATAGCCTTTAATTGAGGATAGAGGTGTTCGCAAATCATGAGACACGCTGGCTATCAGCTGTTTTCTTGAGGCTTCATACTGCTTTTGTTCTTCTTTAAGCTCTTTTAAATGAAGACGCATCGCATTGAACCCTTTAATAAAACGGCCAATCTCGTCTTTCTTTTTATAGGAAAGGTGATAATCTAAATTTCCTTCCATTACTTCTTCAGTCGCTCTGTAGATTTCTCTCAGCGGCATTAAGATCGTCCTTGAAATATACCATGTCCAAACAATGATTAATGTTAGTAAAGAAGCTGCCCCAAGCCCCACACTGATTAAAATGGATTGCAGGATGTTCTTAGTCAAGTTCGCCTGGCTCCTCATTTCTACATTATACAAATATCCTTCTGCGGAAGTGACTTCGAACTCATCAGGTGGAAGGCTGACTGCGGAACTCTCTTCATCACTTATATGATTAGAAGACTGATAGATCGTTTCGCCTTCATCATACATGATTTTTACATCAGTGGAGAAACGTTCCACCGCTTCTTCTATATTTATTTCGGCAAATTCATGATTTGAAAGCTGCTCTCTCAGCCATTCTTCCATCTGCTGATAAGATTCACTGACCGTTTCGTCCTGTCGTTCCAGCTGAGAGGACTGAATAGCCAAAGAGGCACCAGTTATGGCGACGGGGAGGAATATAATAGATAAAAAAGCGATAATAAGCCTGATCTTGAGCTTTCCCACATGTCACTCCCCCTCAAATTTGTAGCCAACACCCCAGACCGTCTTTATATATTTAGGAAGGGAAGGGTCAGGCTCTATTTTTTCACGAATCTTCCGGATGTAGACGGTCAGTGTATTGAAATCCCCCAAATGATCATAGCCCCATACCTTATCAAACAGTTGGTCTTTCGTAAAAACCTGGCTGCGGTGACTGGCTAACACATACAATAATTTAAATTCTCTCGCCGATAGCTCAACCACCTGGCCGCGAAGCGTCACTTTATATTCGTCCGGGTCGATGACTAAATCGCCAAAGGTCAGGCTCTGCTGTTCTTTGGAAGGTTCTGAATAATAGCGGTACCGGCGGAGGTGGGCTTTCACACGGGCTACTAATTCGCTGGGGCTGAACGGCTTTGTAATGTAATCATCGGCGCCAATACCTAATCCTACGATTTTATCGGTGTCACTGCCTTTAGCTGTCATCATGATAATAGGCAGCATGGCTTTGCTTCGCATTCTTCTGCAAAGTTCCATTCCGTCCATTTTGGGCAGCATCAAGTCAAGGATAACCAGCGAGGGGTCAGCATCCTGGAATTGCTGCAGCCCCTCCTCGCCATCCTTGGCGTGAATCACTTCAAACCCTTCTTTTTCAAGGTAGTCCCTTACTAGTTCAGCAAGCTCTATTTCATCCTCAACAATTAAGATGCGGTCAAACGACATTGTACCCATGCCTCCCAGCCTGTTCAAAAACTTCTTTCATTATTATACGGCAACATCTCTCCATTTAAAAACAGCCCAGGATACAATAGTAAATAATATAAAGTAGAGGATGAGTACGATAATGGAAAATGATATCGTCATTCCTTCTACCATAGGAACGCCGTTGATATATTGCATTAAATTAGTATTCGCAAATAAAATATATTTTACCCAGTCGTACGAGCTGAGCAGCTGAACGAACTGTGGACCTGTAAACATAAGAAACAAAGAGAATCCTATTGCTAGAGCGCTGCTCCGGAAAACCGTCGAGATCATAAAAGCTAGTGTAGATATCATAATAATTTCGACACTTTTATAACCGAATAGGCTGAGAATATAGCTGATCATCGGTTGCTCAACAACCTGACCGTTACTGTATGTGAGAAAGGCGGATGCTCCGCCAGAGTTCCCAAAGAATAAGGCTCCGAGGATAAAAGACAGCCCAATCATTAAGGTAAGCATGACAAATCCAAAGCTGATGACAGTCACATACTTTGAAAGCAGGACTTTTCCGCGGCTTACGGGTCGGATGAGTAGCAGTTTAATGGTACCAGAGGAGAATTCATTCGCCACGATGCTTGCTGCAATGACGATCGTAAATAAGGAAGCAATCCCTATAAGGTTGGTTGTATCTGCCATGAATCCCCACAAAGAATCAGATTGAAGAGGAGGCACGTCCTCTGCTAACCGGTATTCTAAAACAGCCAGCTCCTGCTCTAAATAGTCTTGTTCCACCTTTAAAGGCGCACCGCTGTTAAGCCTTTCCTCGATTTGAGTGATTTCGGCTTGTGCCTGTCTTTCCCATGAAGCCGAATCTTCTTCGTTTAAAATAAATTTAGATACGAGTGCAAAGACAAGCAAAGTGAGGATCATTAACCCTATCATAATCCATGTCCCTATTCTCCGGTAAATTTTCAGATGCTCATTTTGAAGCATTTTAAAAAGGTACATTATAATTCCTCCTTCGTCAGCTCTAAAAATGTGTTTTCTAATGATTCGTGTTTTTCGTTAAGCTGATAAAGCTGATAGCCACTCTTGACTATGTCGGATGCAAGCCTGGCTATATCCTCTTTCTGCTCAATCTCCACATGCAGGATTCCGTTGATATTATTGATAGACCATGATAACGACTCAAGGTATTCCATGGCTTGCTTTTTAGGATGGACGTTAACCTGGACTGTCCGCTTTTTCTCCTTGAGAAGTGTTTCCATTTTTTCTACCTGAAGCAGCCGTCCATGCTGGATAATTCCTATTCGATCACACATAAGCTGCATTTCAGCTAACAAGTGACTTGAAACAAACACCGCTAAATTCTCTTCATGGGCGATCCTGCGAATATATTCTCTAATCTCACGAATACCCGCTGGATCTAATCCATTTGTAGGCTCGTCTAAAATCAGCAGAGAGGGCGAATGTAAAAGAGCCTGGGCAATACCTAGCCGCTGTCTCATGCCGAGTGAATACCCTTTTACCTTCTCGTGAATTCTGCCGCTTAATCCAACCAGTTCAACAATTTCTTTAATACGGTCTTTGGAAATCGGCTTCACAGACAATCGCGCATAATGCCTTAAATTCTCATAACCGGAAAGAAAATCGTACATTTCCGGATTTTCAATAATCGCGCCGACCTGAGCTATGGCCTTTTGAAAATCCTTATTTACGTGATGTCCCTGTATATAAATATCACCTTCTGTCACCTTCATTAGGCCGACGATCATACGGATCATCGTTGTTTTACCTGCACCGTTCGGGCCTAAGAACCCGAACACTTCGCCTGGATAAACATCGAGTGATATCCCATGGATGATTGTTTTATTTCCAATCTGTTTCTTTACATTTTTCATCTGAGCTACTGGCTCTGTCATAAAAAATCCCCCTTTCTTAATTCCTTCACCAGTATGATGCAAAGAACTTAAATGGCTCTTATGAAGTTCTTAAAAATTTCTTAAAATACTTCATTAGATGGAAAAATAGATCCATCGCATCGCACAAAAAAAACAAAAAAGAGTGGACCATTAGTAATGGCCCACTCTTTTAATTCGATATACTATAATCAATCTTTATTAAAACTTTTCCATCAACGCTTTGAAAGCCTGCTTCACTGTGGAAGAGGTACGTTTTTTATTTTTTCTGAAGAACTACCTGGATGACATGTCCCAGACCATTATGTCTTTCACCTTCATTTCGAACAGCTTCTCCATAATAGAAATGAAGCACGTTCTGATGTTCTATCCAACTCAGCACATCAGAAGGGGTATACAGTAATTGTTGAGAAGGCGGACCTCCTGTACCATACTCCAGCTGCTTCTCCGAATAGACTTCAAACATGACGATACCGCCTGTTTTCACAGACTGAAGAATGTTTTCTATTAAAAAAGGTTGCCCGGATTTAGGTACATGACCAAATACCATAACAGCTGCATCGTACCGCTCACTTTCCACTTTCTCATTGATTAAATCCTTTTGTATGCCTTTTACTTCAACACGATGCTGCTGAGCCAGCTTATACATTTTTTCAAGGCCGGTACTTGATTGGTCATAGGCTTCTACTTCATGACCTTGTGATGCCAGATAGACGGCATTTCTTCCTTCTCCTTCTGCAAAGCAGCCAATTTTACATTTGGCTGGCAGTCTGCCGGCCTGCTCTAAAATAAAATCATTTACCTCGGTGCCGTAAACAAAGTTCTCATCGGAAAAACGCTCGTCCCATTGCTCTTTTGACATCGTGATTACCCTCCTAAATTTACAAAAACGGTAAGTAAGTTTGATCCTATTGTATATGTGCAATCGAAGTGACTGGAAGTATTTCGCTTACAAAAAAGCTGGGAAGATAATCTTCCCAGCTTTTCGTATTATCCATCTATTTCTAACATTCCTTTGAAACTTTTAGCATATTGGTCAGTAGCAATAATCGCATCAGCGACTTCTTCAGCTGTTACTGAGAAAGCCTGGTGGATAGTTTCTCCTTCAGCAGTAGCGGTTTCTGCTACTTTGAGGATATCTTCCCTGGATACATCTTTTAGTTTAATGTCTTCTAAAGTGATTGGTAGATTAAGGCTCATATATAATGCCATATATTGTTCGATTTCTTCTTGTGAATGCTCTTCCATCGTTAATTGAACAAGGGTGCCGAATGCTACTTTCTCTCCATGTGTGAGGTGGTGGATTTCACCTTCAAGAGCGGTAAATCCGTTGTGTATGGCATGGGCAGCGCCTAGTCCTCCACTTTCAAATCCAAGACCGCTAAGCAGTGTATTCGCTTCAATCACATTTTCTAAAGCAGGCGTTACCACTTGACGTTCATTGGATTGATATGCGAGTAATGCGTAATCAAAGAGTACTTCTTCGCATTTTTCTGCTATGGCCTGTGCAGCTAGTGTCGTTTGTCCTCCTGCCATCGTATTTCCTTTATTGTTCACGACACTTCTCACTTCGACGAATGTAGCCAGTGCATCTGCGATACCGGAAGCTAAGAAACGCGGGGGAGCTTCTGCAATAATTTTGGAGTCCAGTAATACAAGGTCTGGATTCTTTTTATAAAAACGATACGATTCAAACACACCTTCATCAGAGTAAACCACGGAAAGTGCGCTGGTAGGAGCGTCGGTAGAAGCAGTTGTGGGAATGATGACCATATAAGCTTGTACCTCATCAGCAACGGCCTTTGCAGTATCCAGCGTTTTGCCTCCGCCGACACCAATGACAATGGAAGCTTCAGCCTCTTTAGCAATTTCGGTAATTCGGTCCATTTCCTTTGGAGATGCTTCGCCGTTAAACACAACGTTCTTTGTATTAATAGTAGTTTCTTTGAGGTAAGATACAACATCGTTTCCTGCAATCTCCCATACTGTCTCGTCTGCTATGACTAGAGCAGTTTCACCAATACCTTCTAAATGTTGACCGATTTTTTGAATAGCATTTCTGCCCTGTACATATTTTGATGGGCTAATGTATACACGTTCCTTCATGTGTGATCCCTTCCCTTCGTAAATTCATACTTCTGTTATTTACCCATTTATTTCAGAGGTTTAAACGGATGAGACGAAAAATAATATTCCATTTACATTGCTTTACACTAATGAACCAAGTTTTTACTTAATATTGTAATTTATATGTTGGAATTACATATGAATCGATCTTAAGTCTTTTAGATGACTAGGTATTGGGAGGAGTTCTTCCCTAAAAGGGGGAAGTAGAAAAAACACTTATTCGCAGTATTTTAATAAAAGAAACTATTTCTAAATAAAATCGTAAGTAAACTAAGGGAAAAATAGAAAGTAGGTTGATAGATATGAGCAATGATTCAATTCAGGAAATGTGGAAAGATTTTAAGAAGACCCACCCGAATGCACCAACTGATTTTGAAGCATGGGCTTTTGGTGATTCTAAGGAAATGGCTGATGAACTGGCGAAGTTAGTGTTAGAAGGAAAGAAAACAGCAACAGCATCAAATTATACGTTATATGAGTTAGACAAGGAGCCGCTGCCCCATATTGGTCTTCATAATATTATTCTCGATGGGGATGGAAAAGCCGTGGCCATCGCCGAAACGACTTCGGTTGATATTATTCCATTTGATGAAGTTACTGAAGAACACGCTTATTTAGAAGGTGAAGGCGACCGCTCATTGGAGTATTGGCGTACCGTTCACGAAGACTTTTTTAAAAAAGAGCTCCAGGAGGTAAATCTAGACTTTCATCATAAAATACCTGTGGTATGTGAAAAATTTAAAGTATTATATAAGTAATATACTGTATTGTTGTACATGGCTTGATGAGTACCATATGGCCACACTCTTCTATCCTGATTATCTTATCCAGGGCTGGTATCAAAACCTTTTTTTAAAATTATTGATTAGAAATTTTGAAGAAAGAGGGTAGGCTCTTTTTCTTTTTTTCTAATAGGAGTGATTCGGACATGACTATACTTGTTACGGGTTTTAATGGGAAAATGGGAATAGAAGTAGCCAAAAAGTTACATGAACAGAACCTTTCCTTTAAGGGTGCTGTGAGAAATGTTGAAAAAGCAAAGAGAACGTATGGAAATGACTTTGCTTTTGTAAAATTAGACTTTTCTAATCGTGCTACATTTGAAGAGGCATTAGAAGGTGTAGATAAGATCTTTCTCATTTATCCTCCAGGAGGCAAAATCGAATTTTATCAATTTCTTAAAATGGTCAAGGAAAAACGTATAAAGCATGTTGTGTACTTATCGGTTAAGGATGTTCAGTTTCTTCCTTTCATTCATCACTTTAAGAATGAAAAGCTCATCAAAAAACTAAATATCCCCTATACTTTTATTAGAGCAGGGTATTTCATGCAGAACCTGCATGATTTTTTGGGAGAAGAAATTAAAGAGAATAGAAGGATTTTTGTCCCTGCAGGTAAGGGGAAGACGAGCTTTGTTGATACACGGGATCTTGCAGAAGCAGCTCTTCACGCTTTTGAAAATCCTGCAGATCATACAAACAAGAGTCATATCATTACGGGAGAGAAAGCGGTCGATTTTTATGAAGTGGCTGACTTAATGACTTCTATTCTGGGGGAGAGAATCGAATATACAAATCCAACGGTTAAAGAATTTAAGTCGTATATGTTACAAAAGGGAGAAAATGAGGACTTTGTGAATGTCGTAATCGGTATTCATTTTCCAACCAAGCTAGGGTTGGCCAAAGGAGTCACCTATGATTTTGAAAAAATCACAAAATCAAAACCAACTCCCATTGCCCGGTACATTGAAGATTATAAAGAGAGATGGTTGAGAGAGTAGAGGGATCATAGGATAAGAAAGTTACTAGTTACGATACAATTTATCCGTCCATGATTATAACGAAGAAGCGTAAGTTAACATTCATGCGGATTTGCAACATTATGATAACCTTCACAAGCAATGGATATAATGAATCTAAGATAAAGCCCCACACGAAAGCAATGTCGTATGGGGCTCTATGGTTCGTATAGTTTTTGGCTAAATGCCGACTTACTAGTGTTGCTTTACTTATCTCAATTAAATTCGTTAACTGTACGTGAACTATCTCAGTCAGACTGCTTTAAACTAAGGGTGGTGACCGTTGCCAGGATGAGTACCATTCCAAGAAATTGAACGAGACCCAAATCATCTCCCAAAAGCATAACGCCGAATAATGAAGCTGTCACCGGTTCTACCATAGCGACCATAGAAGCAGTTGACGGGGCAGTCCGTCGAATACCAATCACATAAAATATAAATGAAATTCCTGCTCCCAGCAGCCCTAAAAGAACAAACCAGCCTAAGTCGCTTGACGTCACTACACTGGCTGCTTCACCCCTGTTCATAAAGAGAAGAAGAATGAGGCAGAATGAGAAAAAGGCGATAGTTAAGGTCGTCTGCGGCTTTGCAATAGAAGCGGTTTTTTTAAATCCGAATATAAACAATGCGTAGCAAAGCCCAGCAGCAAGCCCAGCTGCCGCCCCTAGAAAACTTACTGAAATCGATTCGGGGTTGTAGGCGCCTGTAAGCAGGATAATCCCGATAAGCACGCCGGCAATGCATCCCCATTTGAACCAGGTAGAGCGTTCTATTCCTCTTAAAAAGGAGACTAAAAGAACAAACACAGGGGCAGAGTACACTAAAGTAGCCGCAACAGCAATGCTTGAAGACTCGATACTAAGAAAGTAAAAAGTGAAATTACCAGCAACACCGAGCCCTGCTAATAAGGACCATATATATAAACGAGGAGAGGTCGTCCAATTTTGTTTAAAGCGAACGAGAAACCAGGCGAGAAAACATATAAATCCAACAGCCCCTCGATAAAATGAAATCACAATAGGATCCCAGCCCTTGTCCATTAAAATATCCGCAATTCCCCCGCTTATGCCCCAGAATAAACCTGCTAGCATAACTAAACTTACACCTAAATATCTCATTGTGTGCCTCCTAATAATAAGTAATAGTACGAATATTTGGTTACGCTATTGGAATCTCATCTTGATTTTACTAACGTAAATTCAAGGGCTGTACAATCCTCATTACGCTCCTAATTATCCATAAAAATGGTAGTTCCTTTTATTTCTAGTATCTAAACCTAAATTAGATGTGCAAGCTTTTTTGAGACCTTTGGATGATTGTACGATATGGAATAATGTACTACAATACTTAGGAATGAATGTTCATTCCGTGACAAAAGGAGGAAACTTTCATATGCCGACATCCACAAGTAAACGTGATCATATCATCCACAGTGCGCTGACTTTATTTGCAGAACGTGGTTTCGATGCGACAACGATTCCGATGATTGCTAATGATGCCAGCGTAGGCGCAGGAACCATATATCGCTATTTTGAGAACAAAGAAGTTCTCGTCAATACGTTGTTCCAGCATTATGTGACATTGTTCACCCAGACGCTGGAGGAAGATTATCCGAAGGAAGATAGTATTCGTGATCAATTCCATCATTTATTTAAAGGGATGATTCGTTTTACAAATGAACATGAGCATGCCCTTTATTTTATAAAAACACATAATGCTGCTTACTTTCTTGATGATACAAGTCGAGAGAGTTTTAATCATCTGCTTATGATTCTCCAGAATTTCCTAGATGAGGGGAAAGAAGAAAAGCAAATTCGAGATCTTCCATCGAAGGCGTTAATTGCTATTATATTTGGTGGTTTTCTTGAGCTTTTTAAATTGATCCGTGCAGGTGACATCGAATCGTCGGAAGAATTATTGGCAGGAGTAGAGGAAAGTTGCTGGGATGCTGTGCGTCATCATTCGTGATGGGGCTCAGTTTTCTTATCCTATTAAAGGAATGAATATTCATTCCGGTTATTTTCAATTCCATGAAAGAGGTGCTTATTCATGAATCATATAGAAAAACTTCCACAACCGAAATCCTATGGACCGCTCGGAAATTTACCGGGCATTGATAAAGATAAACCCGTGCAATCGTTTATGAAACATGCCCGGGAACTGGGGCCGGTCTACCAATTCCAATTTCCGGGTCGAGTAAGTAACTTCGTTTCTAATGCTCGTTTTGCTGCAGAAATCTGTGATGAAACACGCTTTGATAAAAAAGTTGGACCAGCTCTTCAAAAGGTACGCGCCTTTGGCGGAGATGGTTTGTTCACAAGTGAAACGGAAGAACCGAATTGGAAGAAAGCCCACAATATACTGCTTCCTAGTTTCAGCCAGCAGGCGATGAAGGGGTACCATGATAAAATGGTCGATATTGCTTCCCAGCTGGTCCAAAAATGGGCGCGTCTTAATTCGAACGAAGAAGTTCATGTACCCGACGATATGACACGCCTTACGCTTGATACTATTGGTTTGTGCGGATTCAACTATCGGTTCAACAGTTTCTATCGTGAAGATTCTCATCCATTCGTAGAAAAAATGGTGAGGGCGCTGGATGAATCGATGAGCCAGTCACAGCGGCTTGGTATCCAGGATAAGCTGATGGTCCGTTCCAAACGACAATATAAAGAAGATATTGATTACATGTTCAATCTTGTCGATCAATTAATCGAAGATCGTAAACAAGCAGGTGATCAAGGAGAGGACGATTTACTTGGCCACATGTTGAAAGGAAAAGACCCTGAAACAGGGGAAGCCCTGGATGATGAGAACATCCGGTTTCAAATCATTACATTCTTGATTGCTGGGCATGAAACAACGAGCGGTCTTCTTTCTTTTGCGATTTATTTCTTGTTGAAAGATCCTGAGAAATTACAGAAAGCCTATCAAGAAGTGGATGAAGTGCTTGGTGATGATACACCTTCCTATAAACAGGTGAAACAGTTGAAATATGTACGGATGATCTTGAATGAAGCGTTGCGATTATGGCCGACTGCACCGGCTTTTTCTGTTTTTGCCAAGGAAGACACGACCCTTGATGGAGAATATGAGGTGGAAAAGGGAGATTCGTTCACCCTGCTTTTACCAGAGCTGCACCGTGACACGTCCGTCTGGGGGGAAGATGCGGAAGAGTTTAAACCGGAGCGATTTGAAGATCCTGCAAACATTCCGCATCATGCTTATAAACCTTTTGGCAACGGGCAGCGGGCTTGCATTGGGCAGCAGTTCGCTCTTCATGAAGCGACGCTCGTTCTCGGCATGGTCCTGCAACATTTTGACCTCAAAGATCATACAGATTATGAGCTGGACGTCAAAGAAACGTTAACGTTTAAGCCTGACGGATTAACGATGAAAGTGAAATCGAGAAAAGAAGCTATGGTATTCCAAGCGCCAGCTTCTGAAGAAAAACAAGAAATATCTGTAGAATCGAAGGCTGCGCCTGTCATTCAATCAAATGGCACGCCATTACTTGTGTTATTTGGATCTAATTTGGGAACGGCAGAGGGGGTAGCCCGAGAGCTTGCGGAAACTGCGCGATATCAAGGATTTGAAGTGACCACCGCTCCATTGAATGAATGTGCCGGGGATCTTCCGACAGAAGGGGCTGTCTTGATTGTATCTGCTTCCTATAACGGAAACCCGCCAGATAATGCAACTTCCTTTATGGATTGGCTTCCTTCTGTTGAAGAAGCTGACCTGGAAGGGGTAACCTATGCTGTCTTCGGCTGTGGGGATCGCAATTGGGCGAACACCTATCAGCGCATTCCGGCCATTATCGATGGAGAGCTCGAAGCCAAAGGGGCTTCAAGACTGCTTGAACGTGGAGAAGGAGATGCAAGTGAAGACTTTGATGGCGATTTTGAAAAATGGCAGGAGCGTTTATGGCCTAGTTTAGCGGATCGTTTTAATCTTGAGCTGGAGGATGGAGACCATACGTCTAGTCACGTCTCTATGGAATTTGTCAGTGGCATCAGCTATACACCAGTTGCTCGCACGTATGATGCTTTTACTGCCGTTATTCGTGACAACCAGGAACTCTTGAATACTAGTGAACGCAGTACTCGTCACATTGATGTACAGCTGCCTGCCGACGTCACCTACAAAGAAGGGGATCATCTTGGCGTGCTTCCTGAAAATACACCAGCACTTGTACACAGGGTGTTGAACCGGTTTGGAATAAAAGGAGAAGAGCATGTCATTCTTGGAGCAGGTACAGGAAGAGCGACCCATCTGCCTGCCAACCAGCCTGTTCAGCTTGCACAATTATTATCGTCATATGTGGAACTGCAGGAACCTGCCACTCGTGCACAAATTCGCGAGCTCGCAGCCAGTAACCCTTGCCCTCCTCACAAAAAGGAGCTTGAACAACTTGTAGAGGATGACATCTACAAACGAGAAATTTTGGAAAAACGTCAGACAATGCTTGAGCTGCTTGAAGCTTATCCATCCTGTGAAATGGAATTCGAAAGCTTTATCTCCTTGCTGCCGTCCTTGAAAGTCCGTTACTATTCCATCTCTAGTTCACCACGTGTGGATGAACACCAGACAAGTGTTACGGTCAGTGTCGTCCGTGGGGAAGCCTGGAGCGGCAAAGGCGAGTATGAAGGAGTAGCTTCTAACTATCTCGCATCTCGAGAAACAGGAGACAAAATCGCCTGTTTCATTAGGACGCCTCAATCGGAATTTCAGCTGCCTGACGATCCTGAAACTCCGATGATTCTCGTAGGACCAGGAACGGGAATCGCGCCGTTTAGAGGATTCATCCAAGCTCGCCATGTCATGCAGCAGGAAGGGAAAACGCTGGGAAGTGCTCACCTGTACTTCGGGTGCCGTCATCCAGAACAGGACTTTTTATACGAGAAAGAACTGAAGGAAGCCGAACGCCTTGGGCTTATTGAGCTTCATAGTGCATTCTCCAGACAGGACAATGAAGAAAAAGTATATGTCCAGCATTTAATGAAGAAAAATGCACAAACGATTATCTCTCTCTTAGATCAAGGAGGCCACTTGTACATTTGCGGCGATGGCAGCAAGATGGCTCCTGAAGTGACGGATACGCTGATCGGGTGTTATCAAGACCTTCATCAGACAAGTAATCAAGAAGCAGCTGCCTGGTTGGAAGGGCTTGAACAATCCGGTCGCTTTGCGAAGGACGTCTGGTCTGCATCCTAAGGTTTTTTCGCACCGATTGTAATAAATTTCTCAAGTTGAATAATAGGATTTAAAGGTTAATGAAAGAGGGCGATTGCTTCATACTGCGATCGCCCTTTTTATTTATGATCTGTTAAATTTCCATGTTGTTATTCATATAATCTCCCTATTCTTGAAGGCTTAGTTTCGAGGTATAGTGAGAGTTTAGGGGCTGCAGGAAACGATTCGCTTTCCGTGGGGCGGGCGCTGAGCCTCCTCGAGCTTCGCTCTGTGGGGTCTCACCTGTCCCGCTCATCCCACAGGAGTCTCACCGTTTCCCTCCGTCCCTTTCCATATATGTCTCTCGAAACCGCTTCACGAAAAAGCAAACACTTGCTGGTTTTCATAACAAGTGTAAAAACTTGATGTGAGGCGCTATCTTCTCACCTGACAGGCATATAGAAGACCCACTTTCTTGGTAAAGGGGTTCGTTTCTTAACTCTATCAAATGGGGTGGTTGGGAAGCTGCGAGACTCCCGTGGGAGAAGGAGGTAGGCGAGATCCCACAGGGCTGCAAGCCCGAGGAAGCTCGCCAGTTCCCCCACAGGAAAGCGAGTAGCTTCCCAACCACCCCTGACTCTTAATTCGGCAACGAACCCCGGTTATCTCGAAATTGAGTATTCAACAATCCTTCTTTATTATTGAATAACTCTCTTATGAACATCAACAACCATCTTTAACATTATTTAAGTAAATCGATTATAATCGGAAGAGGCAGGAGAGGTTAAAAGAGAGGAGGACTTAGAGTGAAAAGTTTGAAACATGATACATACATCGTATTGGATTTACCAAATAAAATTGCTGATAAAGTTAAGGAGATAAGATCTGAATATAGGTATACTATGTCTTTGCCTGCCGAAATAACTGTGGCTGGTTCAAGTGGAATAGGAGTCTTACAGTACGAACAAGATTCGAGCAATGTCTATAAAATTACTAAAGATATAGCTTCACGGACGAGACCGATTAAGGGCACTTTCGGAAAAGTCAGCAGGTTTCCACATACGGATATTTTCTTTTTTACCTTACAAGATGAAAGTCCGTTTCGAAAATTTCACGAACAACTTGTAAATTCAAATATTAAATTTACAGATAGCTCATTTCCTTATAAGCCCCATTGCACATTATGTAATAATTCATCGCTGTCAGTTAAAGAAACTGATGAATTATTATCAATGGAAATGAGCGAGGCATTCATTCTTGATACGGTATCAGTTTATTCTCTCCAAAGAAAACCCAATGGTGATATAAACGTACATTTGCTTGAAAGAGTTAAGTTGGTTGGAGAGTGAACAAGATTCCAAATTCCAATTATTTAAAAAATACCGTCAGCTCAACTCTTTTATAAGCTAAGTTCAATCATCATCTAAAATATCGCGGAGAAATCTCTCACGATTTTGCAAAAAATAACTCGTAATCTGAAAGTGGTTTGTCTCCTCATACTGGATCTTATGAATCTCTTCTTCATCAAAACTGTAAATATCAGCGTCAGGATACCCTAACAGAATGGGGGAGTGGGTGGCTATAATGAACTGGCAGTCTCCTGAGGAAACTAAGTCATGCATGATTTTTAAAAAAGAAAGCTGACGCTGAGGGGACAAAGCCGCTTCAGGCTCGTCCAACAGGTAAATGGCTTTCCCGTGGAACCTGTTCAAGAATAGAGACAAAAACGACTCCCCATGAGACTGTGCGTGCAGCGACTGCCCGCCATATGCTCCATGAGCGCCGACTTCATCAATATGAGACGCGAAATCATAGAAAGACTCGGCGCGAAGGAAAAAGCCTTTCGTCAGTTTTGGCAGCCAGGACAGTTTGACATAATCTCCGAGTGCCGATTCAGAAGCATGGACGTCATAATAATTATTCCGTCCGCCGCCTGCTGTATGAAAGCCGCATCGATCGGCGATGGCTTCTAACAGCGTCGATTTACCGGAGCCATTTTCTCCAACAAAGCAAGTCACCCGGTTGCTGATATCAAGATGCTGAAGATTTTTTATAGAAGGGATTGAAAAAGGATAAGTTTGAAAAGAAGGAATGCGTTCACGTTGAAGTTCTATTCTCTTTAACACGGAATCACCTGTCATTTCTATTTTTCCCCTATCGTACCATGGTTACATTATAAAAAAACACCATCCCCAAACTGGGAATGGTGTCCGTTTCATTTACATATTATTCATCGGATAATTCACTTTCTGTTACCCATTTATGGTTCTCAACCTTTTCTCCTCCGTCGGTCGGTTCAAAATCGACCATATAGACAGTTGTTTCTTCTGCGGAATCAATGGTTGCCTCAGCACCTTCCATGCCTTCCATATGAGAAGCGTTTAAGGTGACTTCTGCTCCCTCTTCAAGAGGTGCCTCTCCTGGATCTTCGAGTTCTTCATGGATGACCCATTTATGATCTTCCACACGTTCTCCGCCATTGGTTGGATCATAAGAAACGACATAAGCTACCGTATCGAAAGCTCCAGAAATCGTTGCTTCTGCGCCATCCATTCCTGGCATGTGGTCTGCATTCATGACAGCGGTACTGTCGACTTCATAGGAAGGATCCTCTGCTTCTTCAAGATCGTCAGGCACCTCGCCTGAACTTGAATGATTCATTTCAGAATGGTCCATTTCTTCACTGGACTCATTGCTTTCCTCGTTCTCGTTCGTGCTTTCATTTTCCTGCTCATCGCTGGAACAAGCAGCGACAAGCAAAATCAACAATAGCGCAGCCAATCCTAACATTCTTTTTTTCATTTTCAGTTCCTCCTCATTTTATCATCTATATATATTTAATCAGCCTTAAGCAGCTTTGCGTTAATTGCTACTACGACTGTACTTAAACTCATTAGAACAGCACCTACAGCTGGGCTGAGCACAACTCCGATAGGAGCAAGAACTCCTGCAGCTAATGGAATCGCAAAAATGTTGTAGCCAGTTGCCCACCAGAGGTTCTGGACCATTTTTCTATACGTGTTCTTAGATAAACTCAACACGGACACGATATCTTTCGGGTTGCTTTGGACGAGCACAATGTCTGCTGTTTCCACCGCCACGTCGGTACCGCTGCCGATGGCAATGCCTACATCCGCTGTAGCCAGTGCGGGAGCGTCGTTGATGCCATCTCCTGTCATAGCGACTTTCCTTCCGCTGGACTGGACTTCCTTCACCTTGTCCGACTTATGATCAGGCATGACTTCTGCATAAACCTCTTCAATATCGAGCTGCTTTGCGACCCAGTGAGCAACCTTTTCATTATCTCCAGTAAGCATGATGGAGTGGATGCCTTTGGCTTTCAGCTCGGCAATCGCTTCTTTCGCTGAATCCCGGACCATATCAGCAAGTGCGACCATCCCGATAAATTGATCGTCTACAAGTACGAAGACGACGGTTTTTCCTTCTTCAGACAGTTCAGTAAACGCTGATTGATCATACGAATACCCCTGCTCGTCCATATACCCTGGACTCATAACTTTAACGGATCTGCCGTCAATCGTTCCTTTTAGCCCTTGTCCGGTTATGGATTCAAAGTCTTCCACTTTACCGAGAGCAATCTCTTGATCCTCAGCTTTTTCTAAAATTCCTTTAGCGAGAGGGTGTTCAGAGTTTTGCTCGACGCTTGCGGCCCAGTATAAAACATCCTGTTCCGCTTGCTCGTTGGCAGGAATGATATTCGTGACCCCGAACTCACCTTTTGTCAGGGTTCCTGTTTTGTCAAAAATGACGGCGTCGATCCTTCGTGCATTCTCAAATTGAGTACGGTTTCTGATCAACAGTCCCTGTTTTGCAGATAAAGAGGTGGATACGGCCACGACAAGCGGGGCAGCTAATCCTAGAGCGTGCGGACACGTGATGACCATGACAGTTACCATTCGTTCTATTGCGACATCAAAGGAAAATCCTAAAGCGATCCATACGATGAATGTCGTAATACCGGCTCCGAGCGCTAGATAGAACAGCCATTTGGCTGCACGGTTCGCTAAGTCCTGAGCCCTCGACTTTGAATTTTGTGCTTCCTCTACAAGGGTGATGACTTTGGAAAGATACGTATCCTTTCCCGTGTTTTTTACTTGGATGGTCAGGCTTCCTTCTTTATTGATGGCGCCCCCTATCACTTCATCATCCTTGCCTTTTTCAACAGGTACAGATTCTCCAGTCAACATAGATTCATCAATGGCAGAGCTTCCGTCTGTAATTAATCCATCTACAGGGATTTTCTCTCCAGGCTTTACGAGCACAAGGTCGTCTGCATGGAGTTCGTTCAACGCGACCTCTTCCGTTTTGCCATCTTCCGTTAATCGATGCGCGGTATTTGGCATCAATTTCACCAATTCCTGAAGTGCATTCGAAGCTCCCATCACGGATCTCATTTCAATCCAATGACCTAGAAGCATAATATCAATCAGTGTAGCCAGTTCCCAGAAAAAGTTCTTTCCTGTCCAGCCGAAGACAACAAGCGAACTGTATCCATAAGCCACGACAATGGCCAGACCAATCAACGTCATCATGCCTGGATTTCTACTCTTCAGTTCATCAACAGCTCCAGTCAAAAACGGCCATCCTCCATAGAAGAAGACAAACGTAGCCAGGCCGAATAAAACGTATTGATCGTAAGGGAAAGTTAAACTAAAACCGAAAAATTCCTGAATCATGGGTGATAATAATAAAATTGGAATCGTAACGAACAAAGAAATATAAAATCTCAGTTTGAAATCCTCAATCATCGCACCATGATCGTGACCAGAATGATCGTGGTCTTCATGATGGTCATGTTCTTCTTGAGAATGAGAGTGATGATGTTGTTCCATAACGAGATCCCTCCGTTTCATCTCTATATGTTGCATACTATTACCCGGTAAGGGTATATGTAAACAGTATGAACTTTCTGCTGCTCAAATTGATTCATAAGTAGCATGAATCTAAAATCTCTATCCATCCTTTAGCATAGGCAAACTATATCTTTTTGAAACCTTTTGTAAGGTGAAATCGTTAGTATAAAAAACATACTTAGTAGAAGGAGAAGAACAGAACATGCACTTAATTACAAAAAAAAGAACCGCAGCTTTCTGTATAGACTTCGTGATTTCAACAGCCGTAACTTTCGGTGTAGAAAAGCTGCTCCGCAAAAAAGTGAAAAATGAAGCCGTACACGCATTAATCACACCGACTCTCGTCATGTGGTCGCTGGAGTACGCTCAGCTTAAGGCGAGCGGTACGACCGTTGGGTATTTGTCTATGGGGTTGGCCTTGGATAATGAAGGAGAAGGCAAGCCGACGTCAAAGCAAATCGTTAAGCGGATGGCTTATCGAGACTTGATCAGCGGTATTGATTATTGGAAAGATCGAAAAGGATTTACAATACAAGAAGGAGCCCTTATGCCGCATGACCGCTATTCTGGAACCGTTGTGAAGGAGGTGGAATCCAGCTGCTGTCGTTATTGCTGAAGACTTGATTCCGTGACATTTGGTGAGTGGATCAGGGCGGCGGGGAATGGCTCGCTTTCCGTGGGAGCGCGGTGAGCTTCCTCGGACTATTCGTCCTGCGGGATCTCACCAAGCACTCTCTTCCCACAGGAGTCTCCCCATTCCCCGCCGCCCCTAACATACATCTGCTTTTCGAAATCGCTTGAATAAGAGGCTTCTTAATAATAACGGGGGCATCACACTCCATTGATGTGGTTATAGCATTTAGTTTTGGAAACTTCCTGCACTTGAAAGTAGTTTCGAGCATCTTCCAATCTAAAGCCACCATCTCCTCCAAAAGTCTCGAAACGGAGTCTTCAAAATCGTTTAACAACGCTTTCAATAAAGGGAGTGGTCCCTCTGTATTTTTCTTCAAAAAAAGATGGTTGGTTTCTTATCATGTTCGGGGGTATTATTCTTTTTATCCTGACGATGTATATCATTGGAGGTGAGCCTGAAGGTTGGCAGCTGATCAGATATAATAGTATACCCGGGTATATCGTCTCAGGTTTAATCATCGGGCTGCTTCTATGGATATGGTTTAGAACCGGTTATACTATTGAAAAGGGCAAGGTTCATATCAGCTACGGCCCATTCAGAAAAAGTATATCGATTGAAAAAATAAAGAAACTCGGCAAGACCAGGAATCCCTTTACAGCTCCTGCGCTTTCTATTGATCGATTGGATATTCTGTATGGGGATCATCAAACGATTCAGGTATCCCCGAAGCATGAAGCAGAATTCATCCGCTTACTTACAGAAGAAAATCCCCATACTTACATTGAAGGAAAAAACCGTCTCAAAAGTTGAGGCGGGATTTTTTTGTTGTGTAGACTTCATTTCACCGTATTCCCTCATTTCGAGATATGAAGGAAGCCAGGGCGAGTGAAACTCAATGCTTCCTCATTCGTATAGAAAGTAAGCTCACAAAAACTAAGGAGGAGTTCAATGAATTTGATCATCGGGATCTTAATGATTGCCGCACCAGCAGCGTTTCTCTACTACTGGGGTAAATCTGGTTTTGGATATGAAGACAATGACGATGATTAGATAATAAAAGGCAGAGCTTTATTGGAGGTTAATGATGACTGAACAGACACTGAATAAAATCAGACGTGGCCTTCTTTACACTGCATTTCTGATGGTTGCACTCGCATTGTCCTACGTCCTGGCTTATCCACTCGAATATTCACCGCTCGGTTACGACGTAGTTGAGAAAAAGGATGATGCGGTGACCGTTCAGCCACATAACGCATTGGGAATCGAAGAAGAAAGAATCACCTATACCCCTACACAAGATGACGAGTGGAAAATGAGATGGTTAGTAGATGAAATCGCATCCCAGAAGATGCACTATCACATGTTCTTTGCTTCTATAATTGTAGCGATCTATTGGGTAGGAGTGGATTACCTTAAAGGGAAATCACTGAAAAAAGTTCTGCTGCTAAGTTTTTCAACCATTTGTTTTGCAGGAATCTCATTGATTAGCCATTTGAATGGAATAAAAGAGATAACAGAAAAATTCATTTAATCGTGCAGTATGTTGCACGTCTGTAACGGAGGGGTCTACATGTTCTTATTATTAACGACAGACAGCTTTCATGTAGGAGATATAATGTTTCAATTGTTTTTCTTCATTATTATTGTGGCTGTAGTAATAGGGATTGTCTCTTATGTAAAGAGGGACAAGAATAAAAATAAACAATTACATCGAATGGAACAAAAATTAGATGAACTGCTTGAAAGGGAGAAATAGAAGATTTTAATGAGCGATAAACGTTTATGGGGAGGAGTCTGGATGGCCAAAGCAAGTAATATCACCTCCAAGAAAAGGAAAAAGGAATTACCTCTAGGGCATGGATTCATTTGGCCGATAATAACCTTAATTCCTATAATATTGCTAGCAAGCAATGCTGCTGATGACTCTAATTATTTTATTTTAATGTAAGGTGCTGGTTTTTCGATTGTTGTTTTAACCACCATTATGGTGAATATTATAAAGCTAACGTTGAATAACAAAAATTAGGTGGGGGATAAGTAGAAATCATTTAAGTGAAATGAATGCCCACCACCGGTATCGAAGGATAAGTCAACCCCGCGTGATAGCCTCTTTACGTCCAGTTCTTACTCCATTTGGAATCAGTCCGAACATCTTGAAACTAAGTATTCAGAGTAGGGAGCTTGTATAAATATCAACACTGAATTTAACGCTTACTGAAAATCTATCAAATTATAACTCCTCGATAAATAAAAACGGAGCTTAAGGAATATCCCTAAGCTCCGTCTTTTTATCCATCATTATGCTTTTACTAAAGCTTCTTGTCCGTAGAATGAAGCTTTATAAAGCTCTTTCATTTGTTCTTCGGAAGTTTCACGCGGGTTTGTACCTGTGCATGGATCTTCCATTGCATTTTTTGCCATCGTATCAAGGTGTTTGTTGAAATCTTCTTCAGATACGCCAAAGTCCTGGAGTGTGGTGGCAAGACCAAGGTCTTTGTTTAATTGATAGATATACTCAACAAGTGAATCTGTCAATTCAGCATCTGTTTTTCCTTCAAGTCCGATACGGCGCGCAATTTCAGCAAAACGATCTTCAACTACAGCACGGTTGAATTGAATCACGTACGGCAGGAAGATGGCATTGGCATAACCATGTGGAATGCCGAATGTCGGGCCGCTTTTGTGGGCCAGGCTGTGCACGTTACCTAGTACTGCGTTCGCAAATGCCATACCAGCCATAGCTTGAATGCTGTGCATCTGCTTAGCTGCTTCTTGATCGCCTTGATAGGAAGCAAGCAGGTTATCTTTGATTACTTCTGCACTGCCAAGCGCAAGAATATCCGTATACAGGGTTCTTGGTTTAGCTACATAAGATTCGATGGAGTGCGTGAATGCGTCCATGCCTGTATAAGCAGCGATGTGTTTAGGCAGTTCTTCGATCATGACTGGATCAATAATTGCGACATCCGGCGTCAGTTCAAAGTCTGCCAATGGATATTTAACATTTGTTGTTTCGTCGGCTACTACGGAAAGGTTGGAAACTTCAGATCCACTTCCACTTGTAGTAGGAATACCGGCAAATTTCGCTTTTGTACGAAGACGTGGAAGCTCAAAAGGCTTAATGGCGTCTTCAAAAGAAAGGTCCGGGTTTTCATAAAAGAGCCAGATCGCTTTAGCGGAATCCATCGCGGATCCGCCTCCGATGCCGATAATCCAATCCGGCTGGAACGATTCAAGATCTTTTGCACCTTGTTTTACCATTTCAAATGTTGGTTCTGTATTGAAACCTTCTAACACTTCTGTTTCTATATTGGCTGCTGCCAAATGTTCTTGAATTTTCTCAAGGTTTCCGTTTCGTTTAACGGAACCTCCCCCAATGATTAATGAGGCTTTTTTTCCTTCAAATTCCCTTAGTACTTCCAGGGCGTTCTCTTCGAAATAAATATCACGTGGGATCGTAAAACGACTCATAGTAATAATAGCCTCCTTGTTGTATGATGATTTGTCACAGTATCCATTGTATAAGCTCTAGTAGTATAATAATAGTACGCACTTTTAAAACACCTAGTATCCATAATGATACCGTGCAATAGATATACGATGGGAGAGAGACGATTGACTAGACAACCAGTGCAGCAATTCAATTGTGAAAAAGAACTCACATTGTCTCTAATCGGAGGCAAATGGAAGATGATCATCCTCTGGCATTTAGGAAAAGAAGGCACAAAGCGATTTGGAGAATTACAACGTCTGCTTCCTGACATTACACAAAAAATCCTCACAAAACAGCTCAGAGAACTGGAAGAGGACAGGCTCATTCACCGCGAAGTTTATCCAGTTGTACCGCCAAAAGTTGAATACTCGCTCACGGAACACGGTGAAACATTAATTCCTATTTTAGAATCCATGTATGAGTGGGGCAGCAATTATATGGAGACGGTAGGAAAAGAGAGAGACGACGTCGAATACTCCATTTTATAAATCATTTTCATAGGTGAGTTCTGTTTGACCCATTTCTGGACCAATGGTTCGTTAGCTTATGAAGAGCAGGGGTGGATGGGAAACAACTCGCTTTCCTGCGGGGGACCTGGCAAGCTTTCTCGGGCTTCGCCCTGTGGGATCTCGCCTAGGACCATCTCCCGCGGGAGTCTCGTCGTTTCCAATCCACCCCATGCGATATGAAATGAACGAACCCTCGGGCATCAGAGGAAGCCTTTCATAAGTGATACAGAAAAAGTTCCATTCTGCACAGTTCCAGTTTACTACGGGAAGCGTGGTCACAGATGTTTCCGTTATCCTCATAAGAGCAAGAAGGTCCGGGAAATTGCAAGACTCCTTTTGTAAAAGCGGAAGCGCTTTGGTCAGCGGCGTATGGACTGGACTGAGCTGTCGGAGATAAAGGAAACACGAAGAACGGAGAGATTCGTTGTTGACTTATCGTCCAGAAGTGAAGGAAGTCTCAATAGCCGCTAAGCGCTGGAGCTGGATCGTCCCCCCATAAGATTTATGAACTGATTTATGGCTCTAGAGTAATTTACGTGTAAGAGATGGGAGAACAGTACATGGTGAGATCCCACAGGGCGTTAGCCCGAGGAAGCTCACCGTACGCCCAAGGAAAGCGAGTGATTTCCCGGACCTTCAAGCACCATTATTAGTAACGGAAAACATCGAAATATCTCGATATAACTTATCACAAAACAACAAGGAAATGTAACGGAGCTGATAGATTAAAAGCAACCGCTGAAGTGTTTGTACATTTTTCAGCGGTTTTTGCGAATTAATTTAACCATTAGGGTTCAAATTAATATTTCTCCTGTAAAATAAGAAGTGAAAAGAGTTAACAGTAATCAATTTAGAAAGGGGATACATAAATGAACTCAAAATACTTAGATTTACTGGCTAAAACATATGATACGGAAGAAAAAGTAGTCACTGAAATTATTAATCTAAAAGCCATTCTTAATCTGCCAAAAGGGACAGAGCATTTTGTCAGCGACTTGCACGGAGAGTATCAAGCGTTTCAACATGTACTTAGAAATGGTTCAGGGAGAGTAAAAGAGAAAATAACCGACCTTTTTAAGGATGAAATATCCGATAAGGAAATTGATGAATTTGCGACATTAGTCTATTATCCTGAAGAAAAAATCAAGCTGATAAAGAACGGTTTTGACAATACGAAAGAATTGAACGAATGGTACTCACAAATCATCGAACGGATGATAAAGCTCATCTCGTATGCCTCCTCCAAATATACTCGTTCGAAATTAAGGAAAGCGCTGCCCGAGCAGTTTGTGTACATTATAGAAGAACTGCTGTACAAAACGAATGATTTCATCAATAAAGAATCGTATTATTCAAAAATTGTCCAGCAGATTATTTCGCTTGGACAAGCTGACAAGCTCATCATCGGGCTTTCTTATACGACGCAGAAATTGGTAGTCGACCATCTTCACGTTGTCGGTGATATTTATGATCGTGGACCAGAACCTGATAAAATTATGGAAACTCTCATCAATTATCCATCTGTAGATATCCAGTGGGGAAATCATGATGTCCTATGGATCGGTGCGTTTGCCGGATCAAAGGTTTGTCTAGCCAATATTCTTCGTATTTGCGCCAGGTACAATAATTTAGACATTATTGAAGACGTATATGGAATCAACCTTAGGCCCCTTCTCAACCTTGCGGAGAAATACTACGATGACCATCCAGCCTTTAGGCCAAAAGTAGATTCAGACGAAAAACAATCGACGCAGGAAAAAGATCAAATTACAAAAATTCACCAAGCCATTGCCATGATTCAGTTCAAGCTGGAAAGCCCGATCATAAAGAGACGATCGTACTTTAATATGTCTGAGAGACGACTGCTTGAGAAAGTGGATTACGATAACAACGAAATTACGATTCACGGAAACACATATCCGCTTGATAACCCATGCTTCGCAACTGTCGATCCAGAGCGACCGGATCAGCTGTTAGAAGAGGAAGAACAAGTCATCGACAAGCTGCTGTTTTCTATCCAACACTCGGAAAAACTGGCAAGACATATGAATTTCCTTATGAAAAAAGGCAGCCTTTATTTGAAATATAACGGAAACCTGTTGATTCACGGATGTATTCCTTTAGACGAAAAAGGAAATATGGAAAAAATGACGATCGAAAACAAAACTTACGGTGGCCGTGACCTGCTGGATATTTTTGAATATTATTTGCGTCACGCTTTTGCTAATCCAGAACAGACAGACGATCTCGCAACAGACATGGTCTGGTATTTATGGACAGGTGAATATTCCTCCCTCTTTGGTAAAAGAGAAATGACTACCTTCGAAAGATATTTTATTAAAGATAAACAATCTCATAAAGAAAAGAAAAACCCTTATTACACCTTACGGGAACAAGAAGACATCTGCCGTAACATCCTGGCAGAATTCGACCTTAACCCTGAACAAGGACACATTATAAACGGACACACCCCCGTCAAAGAAATAGACGGAGAAAATCCAATCAAAGCCAACGGAAAAATGATCGTCATCGATGGAGGCTTCTCTAAAGCCTATCAATCTACCACAGGCATAGCTGGTTATACGTTGTTATACAACTCGTACGGCATGCAGCTAGTCGCCCATAAACACTTCAACTCCAAAGAAGACGTCCTGCTTAATGGAACAGATGTATTATCGGTGAAACGACTGGTTGATAAAGAGCTCGAGAGAAAAAAGGTTCTGGAAACGAATGTAGGAGAAGAACTACTGCAGGAAGTCTATATGTTGAATAGCTTGATGGAATATCGCTATATGAATTAAAGGTAATTCACCCTTATAATAGAACCTTTTAAATTTTGTTTTACTCATTAGTCATTTGCTCTTTTAACTTTAGAGCAAATGACTAATTTTAAAATCATATATCTTCTATTCTGGGGAGCTGCATGTTCGAAGGGGATTTTTTACTTTCATTTATATGATGAGCGGGAATGGCAGTGTTTCAGCAGCTGCCATACAATATTTGATTTAGTTGAAGTTTTTCAAGAAGTCTTAATAAGGAGGGATAAGGTATGAGGGTGATTATCTTATTACTACTTATTACCGGCTGTTCCACGATGACAGAAAACGGTGGAGCATCAAACAATATCCCCAATCAAGTCGGGGAGCCTGACGCTGAGAGTGGCATGACTGATTATAAAGATTGGACCACAGAGGGGATAAGCGAAAAAGCAGGGTATGAACCATACACAAATAAATTTTTTGAAGGAATTCATTTAACGACCACTTATCATAGGGTGGACCCAGGTGCAAAAGTGGGTACTAACGAGTCTTTTCCGAACGAGAAAATTCGCGTCCAACTCGTTGAAAGAGGAAAGGATTTAGAAGAAATTGAGGTCGTAAAAGAAGAAGTCTTTACAAAAGGTGAAAAGCTGAGGGTGCAGCTTCCTGAAAAAGAAGGAGCGGTTTACACTTACAGTCAAGAAGTCTTAAGTGAAGATCATGAAATTTTAGATACCGATGTAGCCATCTATCACGTACCGCCTGAAGAGTTAAACGCTCGTATGTATACAGAAAGAGAAGTTTTAGGAGCAGATGATACATTGGAAATTCAAGTAGAGAACTGGGGACCTACGCACTTAAACTTCGGCAAGCCTTATTCTATAGAAAAGTATAGTTCCGGAGCATGGGAAAACATATCGGGAGACCAGTCTTTCGAAATGATCGGATATCAGCTAGAACCAGGCAAAACGCATACTCAGGAAATCGATTTAGCAAGACTTGATGTAAGCTCAGGCACCTATAGGGTAATAAAAACATTCGAAGCGGCAAATACAGAGCTTTCCACACAATTGGCTGTAGAATTTGAAATTGAGTAGCCTGGTATTTTTGGGGCTAAGTCGGGATTTGAATCGTGAGCAGGTGGTTGCTCATGATGAAGCGGCAGATAATTACTAGAGGACTCAAAGCTTATTAAGGTTTCTGCAGCGAAAGCATATTCAGCTGCGCTCCTGTGTGTAAGTAAATGGACTGGTAGGCTGAAGCCTTTTTACGAGAAAGCGTACTTCATTATTTTTGCGGGGAAGTTGCCTTTGGATCATGAAAGAAAGTAATAGGTGGGGGATGGAAACGACGAGTGGTTCCCATCCCCCCTTCCTCTATTCTTAACAATACTGCTCTTCGGAGTTTTTCACAAAGAACATCAACACCGAGGATGAAGAGATCAATTATTTTTGTTTCGCAATATCAACTTCAACCGGCTGGATATCCATGTTCACATGCAAGAAAGAATAATCATCTTTATTCCCATCTTGATATCCCCAAAACCCTTCTGTGTTTTCTTCTTTACTAAATGTTAACTCAAATCCTTTTCCTTCATGAAAACTATAGCTTTTCACTTCGTCTTCGCGATAGTTATCCAGAAGGCTGTAAGATAAAAAGTTAGCCAAGGTCGGGTGAGGGGTGAGCACGCCTGAATGCGGGACGGCTTCATAATCAAAGTACTCATAATCTTTTGTCGAAACTTTAGCGTCACTGATTGTGAAAGTCTTTGTGTTCAGATCCAACGTATCTCCCGACGTGATCCATGATAATTGGATGTCCTCATATAAGGAGGGGGCGTTATCAGAATTCTCAGCTTCTGACAGGTCGACAACGGACACCCCGGCGCGTCCTGCAACTTCAAGGATTCCTGTTTGGTTATCGAAAATCAGTGCCGTATCCTCGTCGATGCCGTAAGAGAACTCCTCTTCATTACCGTGAGCGGAGGTAGTGGCAATCAATCGCCCTAACCGTGCTTTGTTATCGAAGTGCTGGTCGATGATGCCGTGCGGGAAGAAACCTAATCCTTGTTCTAAGTAGGAGGCTCCGCCTTCCTGCTGGGACATGCCGTCGTACGTATCGGTGAACCCTTTTGCTAACGTATCGTGGCTTCCGCCTCCAGCAATCATCACGTCACTCATGATGGCAGCCCCGGCACTTGTGCCGCCTAATACAGCGCCTTTTTCATAAATGGACCAAAGGCTTTCCAGAACTTCCGATTGGGTACCATCCTCGTTTAATAGTGTCGCTGTAATATCCGTTTGGTCGCCTCCGACAAACCAGATGCCGTCATATTCTTTTATTTTTTCCGCTAATTCTTGATCATTTCTATTTTTCAACCACTCACTCTCATCTTCTTCTGTTCCGCTAAAATCGTGATTGGAAAGAGGGAGGATATCGATGCTCTCTTCATCGACTCCATAATGGATCAAATCTTCTTTAAAGGTATTTGAAGATTTTAAGCTGGAACTTGCTGCTGGGATAATTCCGATGGTGGCATCGTCACCAGCTTTTGAAATGAATGCATCGTAAACTTCTTCGTTGGAGCTGCCTAAAGCTCCACCTGCCATGACTAAGCTGCCTTTGGTTTCAGGATTGAATGAAATGTCAGGTACGCTGAATGTGGAGGTGTTGTAATCTGTAATGGCCTGGTTATTTTCTTCAAAATTAATCTGAATAGGTTCAATATCCATTTTCACATGAGCTAGTGAATAAGAATCCTTCTGGCCATCCTGATAGCCCCAGAACCCATCCGTCTCTTCTTTCTGCTCAAAGTTCAGTTGAAAACCTTCGCCATCACTGTCGTAAAGATAACTCTTCACTTCATTTGCGGCTTCGTTATCGACAAGTGAATAAGAAAGGTAGTTTGGTAATGTACCATACGACGTGAGTACTCCAGTTGCCGGGAGAGGATCAAAGTTGAAATACTCGTATCCTGTGGTAGAAACCTTGTCTTCGTTGATGTTGAAGGTTTTATCGTCTGCGTTTATTTGATCTCCGGGGGATAAGAAGCTGAGATCAAGATTGTCGATTTCTTTTCCCTTTGTTTCAGCTTCAGATGGATCGATGACTGCGACGGTGCTTTTTCCTATGATATCAATGGTTTGTTCCTTGTTATGGACGACCATCGCTGTGTCTTCATCAATACCGTAAGCATAATTTCCCTGTGTCTCATACTCCAAAGCTGTAGCGGCTAGTCTGCCCAGGCGTGACCGTTCATTAAAGTGTTGGTCGACAATACCCCATTGGAAAAACCCGAGACCTTCCTCAATATAAACGGGTGCATACTCCTCGTCAGCATTGGAAACGTCTTCTGAAGTGAATTCCTGGTTGAACCCGCCAAGGCTGTCTCCACCAGTGATCATGACATCACTCATGATGGCGGCTCCGGCACTTGTCCCCCCAAGAACTGCTCCATCCTCATAAATATCCTAAATCGCTTCCAAAGCTTTTGTCTTTTTACCGTTTTTCTTTAGAAGAGTGTCGGTGATTTTCAATTGATCCCCACCGACGAACCAAATTCCGCTGAGATCTTTAATTTTATTTACCATTTTGTTCTTTTGAGCATTACTCTTCCATTTTCTCTCGTTCTCATCTGTTCCACTGAAATCATGGGAAGATAATTCGAGGATTTCAATCGAGGATTGCTCTACTCCGTAAGAAATCAAATCTTCCTTAAATTTTTCAGTGGATTTCAAAGATCCTGAAGCGGCAGGTACAATGCCGATTTTTGCATTCTTGTCACCTCCAGCTAAATCAATGAACTCTTCATACACCTCCACATTGCTTGTCCCAAGTGATCCCCCGGCAATGACAAGGCTCCCCTTAATAGCGGGATCATCTTTTCCTTTAGCTGCAAGACTGGATGTTCCTGAACCAACGATGACGACCATCACTAGCACAAGCATGATAAGCTTACTTACCTTCATAGAATTTGCTCCCTTCTTTATTTACCTCTCGATTATGAATATGCAAGAATCGTGCCAACTCAAAAAACACTGAAAAGTCTGACTTTTATCTTCGGTTGGTTGTATATGGGTGAATATGGTTCTGTTTATAAAGACCAATGTGAGGAGAGGAACATACGACTTTTTCAAAAAAGCAGGTTTAGCTATAGACAATCTTTAACAAAAATATTTGTTAGGAAGATTGACGATTTGTTTTATAATAGACGGTTATCTAGAAGCTGAGTCTTCAAGTTAAGGGTCGGATTGTGGAAGGTTTTAAATAGAGATATTTATTCTTAAGACGCATAAGGAAGCTTATGCGTCATTTTATTCCTACCGATCAGTAATGAACTGAACGGTAGGTAGAGAAATATATGTGGTTATTTATAATATATTAGAAGGTTAGAGTTATTGTGAGTATCAATCATATATTTAGTGTTTTTTTATCTTTTATTATGGTAATCACAAGGGTGTTTAGGTTCCGGGTGATAAGGTGGATCGTTAATGACACACAGGCATAGGACTTTACAAATTTTAATTTTCCTTTTCAAAGTCGAAAAAACATGAATATCCTCAATAAAAGCTTTCACATCGATGTGAGGAGGGGTTTTTTTCTTTTTCTCTAAAATAACGAGCTCACAGAATGGGATATCGAAATGGAAGCTGTGAACGGGTTGATCGGGTTTTTCTGCTGTATATGTTATTTTCTGTTTAACCACTCCACTTACTAATAGCTTTGTATCGTATGGAGATTCAATTACCTTTGTTTCAATAATGAGGACCGAAGCGCTTACTTTGTTTATTTCCTCAATATTTGGTTTGGGTTTAGGAACAAAGGCATTTTCGATAATTGTAAACTGTTTATACGCAAGTGGGTATTCGGGAAATTCATTATTGGTTGCAATACCTGCATATGAAATCATTTCATTCGGTTTGAGGGAGGACATATAAAAACTCCTTTAACGGTTACTAAAAACAGTATATGGAATTAATGTTCTCCGGTGTGTCCTCATAAAGAAAATGGGCGCCCAAAGAAAAGAGGCGCCCATTCTTCTTAAGTCAGAAAAGGCACTAAAGCCTCATTGACCGTTGTATATGCGAAGATAATTACACATTTACTAATTGTTCGTGGATCCAAAAGGTTTATTTCAACATCTTCAATCAAAACATTTACCGGGCCTGCAAGTACATCGTTTAAAGAGAGACCTAAACTTGCAAGGAAGCTTTCTACCGTCTGTCCTTGAGGAATATTCAATGGAATATCAATGAACGTACAGAAAGGGTGTTCGAAATGAGCTGAGTGAACGGACTGTTGTTCAACGAGAGCGGTATAAATTACTTTTTGTCGAAGAAAACCATCAATGACTACTTTAACTCCTGTAGGCGTGAAAATCGTTCTTGTGCCGGTTACCACAGCTTCAATTAATAGTGTGTTAATTTGCTCCACGTCTGGTTTAACATCGGGAATAGTTAACCTCTCTTGGATCGCCATTTGGGTGCTTGGATTATCATCGTTGATAACTGGGAACTCATTTGGATCGGCAATGCCGATGATTTGAACAAAATCTCTTAAAACTCCATCTGCCATGTTATTTCATCCTTCCTTTTTAAATTTTATGGGCATGGCGTAATTGTGTTACCAAGTAGGTCCGTGATCGGGATTGTTAAGATCTCTACAGCACCTGATGAAAGGACAAGTGTAGCTGTGTTAGCTGTCTCATCAATGACTAGTGATAAGTCGACGTTGGTGCCTAGTAAACCTGCATCTACACCGGCTGCCAAAACTGTTAGAGTGGTATCGTCAGGGCTGCAAGTAATTTCTGTAATCAAGTCTGAACCGACTGCAATGTTCAATGGTAGACCGACTAAAGGAGTTAAAGTGAGGTCGATAAAGCTTCCGTCTGGATCACAGTCAGGACAAATGCCTACATCTAAAGTAGCTGTTACATCTCCTAATACAGGTGCTGTAACGTCCGCGGTAAGTCCTGTAGCACTGAATGAGCAATCACATGTTAATGGGAATAAATCAGGGTTAAGGTCTGCATAAACAAACAATATCACACATTTACTTACGGTTCGTGGGTCAAGAAGATTGATTTCAACATCTTCAATTAGGATGTTTACTTCTGAAGCCAGAATATCGTTGATCGAAAGTCCTAAAGAAGCGAGATAAGCTGGTACGGTTACTCCCTCAGGAATATCCAGCGGGATATCAATGAACGTACAGAAAGGGTGTTCGAAGTGAGCCGAGTGAACAGATTGTTCTTCGACTAAAGCTGTGTAAATCACCTTCTGACGGAGAATACCTTCAACTACTACTTTCACTCCCACTGGTGTGAAAATATTTCGTGTGCCTGTAATTTCTGCTTCAATAAGCAGTGTGTTGATTTGTTCCACATCCGGTTTAACTTCTGGGATCATCAACCTCTCTAGAACTGAAAACTGCGTGTAACGTGTGTCTTCGCCAATGACTGGGAATTGTGATGGATCAGCAATTCCGATGATTTGAACAAAATCTCTCAAAAAACCATTTGCCATATTAACATCTCCTTCATTTAGTATTCTGTTTATCATATGGAAAAAGCGTGTAGTGGTCTGTGCGTTTGGCAGAAAAAGTTGAAAACTGATGAATTGGACTAAAGAGGAGATTAACAAAGAGTTGAACTTCATATTGAGATAGTAGAATTGCTTTAAATATTTTAGTAGTTACTTCTAAGGGCTACGGGCCAGGAACATAATGCTTAACAAGTCTTGATTTCGAATATTAAACTAAAGTAAGCAACGAATAATTAGAAAAGATATTACCTAAAAAAGATGGCGATGTTATTGAAAGTAAAATTCCCTGCATAAAAATTGGCTATGGGTACTACTTTCCTGTTAAAGCAATTGATAAATAGTTAACCGAAACAGAAGCTGAAACATTTAAGTTATAATTTTGAATTCTAGTTTTAAATTAATGGAAGCTTTTATGAAACAAAGAGAAAATAATAAAAAAGAAATCAAGAAATAGGGGGATTTAAATGGAGCATTTTTTGATTTTTGGCTTTTAAATATGCTTTTTTACATAGGAATAATAGGCTTCGCCATATATTTTTTGAACACTATTTTACGTACAACACAAGAAAGAAATGAATACTTAAAGGAAATTCTTGATGAACTGAGAAAGAATTAACATCCTAGGGAATCTGGTTACTTGAAGAATAAAGCACGAAACCTTGAAACCGAGTCTTGCTTAAACGGGAGAAACTGTTCAATAGAGATAATCGTTTTTCCCTAACCTGACAGTTAAGAAAGAA
Source organism: Halobacillus campisalis (assembly GCF_030345335.1). Classification (GTDB taxonomy): domain Bacteria; phylum Bacillota; class Bacilli; order Bacillales; family Halobacillaceae; genus Halobacillus_A; species Halobacillus_A campisalis. Next base: position 169,761 of record NZ_JAPVRC010000007.1, on the reverse strand, counting down.
GTATCAAATGATATGATAGCATCAAGAGGTGAACGTGTTTCGTTACGAAAAAAAGGAATAGTAATATTCTTAAGTATAATATTAGTTATATTTTTTCTTGTAGGTTGTGAGAAAGAGAGGGTAAATAATTATTACTTATCATTATCCGGAGAAAGTGAAAGTTGGGAAGTGGATTCCTATAAAATTTTGCTTAAACCTGACACTTTAAAAGCAGGAAATGGAAACCTAACTATGAAAAAGAAAACAGAGTTTAATACTGATTTCTTTAGTCTTAGAGTTCATGCTGTAATAGATAATGGGAATAGGGTCATTCAGGGGAAATCCATTAAGGGATGTGAATCAGATATTACTCAAACTACAACGGGGGCAACAAAAGGTGGAACCTATGTCTCTTGAAAACATTAGTGATATTTATATAATTATTGAATGGCAAGATAATAAGAAGGTAAATAAAGAGAAAATAGATTTATTTAATTTTAGAAATTTACCAGACCGGCATGATTATTGATGACTTGATAAAGCGTGAGTTATTCGATATCTATCTCCAATAAAGCTTAATATGTGCACATGGTAGATCAGAAAATCTTTCAATTCCTTATCAAGTAAGTAAATTTATTATAAGGTTACCAGTGTACTTGAAGTTTATTACCATCTGGGTCATAAAAGTGGAAATAAACATGCCCATTATCTTCTTTTAGATGCAGTGGGCATTTGTTCAATAAAGATGGTCATTTTTACGAGCAGAATAGGTAATATTGAGAGGGGATGAATATGAAACATTTTTCTTGGTTATGTATATCGTCCTTATTGTTAATTGTATTTCCAGTGAAATTAAAGCCACTCTAACTATCTCTATTTTTAGTCTTCTGCTAAAGGGGCAAGAACAGAATAAGGAGTTGTCATCACAACGACAACTCCAATTATCATTTAAGTTGGGAAAACAGCTCAGGCCGTAGAGAAAGTCTCTACGGCCTGAGAACTGCCTTGCCTAAGCAATTTTTGTTTATTTGCCGTTGTTTTTCTGTAAGACCTTTAATCCGTTATCCATATCAGAAGCGAGGATATAGTTTCGATCTACATCAACGCCCCAGAAATAAGCTCCTTCAGGAAGGTATTGTCCCGTTTGAACCGGATTTGCAGGATCTGTAATGTCGGCTGCAATAAGACCGCCTGCATAGTGAGATAGGTATAAGGTGTTGCCATGTACTTTAGGGTCGTGAACCGTGTTGGCAAATGTGATGCCATCTTCAACGTTATCAACTAAATCCGTCTTAAATGTACTTAGTTCTTTTGGATTAGCAGGGTCCTTAATGTCAAAAATTCTAGTGTATCCGTACGATTCTTCGTATCCCTCTTTAACAGGGTTGTAGACTTCTCTTGTCTCAATCAACACGTTTCCACCCTTAGCTAGAGCTGCAGAGTGAGCAGAGCCTTGTACATCTGGCGCGTAATCTGTACGGCCTTCATATTTTACGTTATAAGGATCAGAAATATCGAGAATGATCGTTCCTAAATCCCAGAAGGATAAGAGGGCCGTGTCCCCATTGGTATCGGCCATGGCGCTATGGTTGAAAACAGGTCTTGTTTTCCCATCGGGGGAATCCCAGTGATAGCCATTAAAGTCATCTGATACTTCCGGGAGTGTACGGGGATCAAATTCATAAATGGTTTCAGGCTGCTTTGGATCCGAGACGTCTACTAACGCAAAATCTTTATTCTCCCCATGGGTATAGTAGTCGGCGTAAGGGTTCGCTGATAGTACAAATGGTTTGCCATTTTGTACCGTTAAGTATAGTTCATGGGTTCCTGGAACACGCTTGTCCATTTCCCAGAAGCCAAGTTTTTCGGGGTTATGTGGGTCAGATACATCATATAAAAGGAAGCCGCCTTTAGAATCGGGGTTATTTCTATTTAACTGCTGAACACTGACAGCAGCTAATTCTCCCTTGAATTCAGGTGTGTTTACAGATTTAACAATCACTTTTTCTTGCCACGTGCCAGGAATGTCGTCTGCAAACTTAGCGATTTCTTCAGGGTTCTTAGGATCCTTCATATCAAAGATTCGAACTCCGCCTTCTCCGCCGTTCTTCGTATGTGTGCCTAAATAAGCATAGCCCTTGTGAGAATAAACGTCTGCTGTATTATTTTCGACCCCGTCATATTCTTTTAGAGGCGTCGCTGCAACTTCTTTCCAATTCGAAAGACTCTTGTCTCCTTCAATTTTAGGGATTTCATTTAGGTCCGCTTCATGTGCGCCTTTTTCAACCCCAACATCATCTAACATATCGTGAGCAAAAGCCGTGGGTGTAAATAAAGAGAAAGTCATGATACCAGCAAGCGTGGAATTCACTAAAAATTTTTTATTCATATTTTACCTCCAATTGAAATAGTTTCCATTTATTATAATAGCACAAAGTGAACAGTCCTTCATTAATTATTAGAAAAATAAGATAATTATCATAGGACCTGAACGAACAAGGTTGTGGTACTTTACAATGGGGTTAGTAAACCTATGTACCTGATCATTGGTGCAGAAAAATCTATAGTCCCTCTGATTGATTAAGAAAATTATATAGCTCTGAAAGACTCGAAAATTACCATGAAATAACCATGGGATCACTAGGCGGCAACCAAGTGTTTATACGTTGTTTAGTTTTCCTGCCTACTCTAAAGGCTTTAACTTTGAAAGAAGCCATCCGTATCATTGGTCTCAAGCATACATAGAAGAAGATTTATTGCAGGTAATTCTTTAACATAGTTTACGGTTAGGAGTTATTAAAGGGCAGAGAAGAATAGTAAATGACAATGAAACACTTTAAGTCGGGAAAAGAGACAAGGCTTTTAAAATAATTACTAATTTTCATCGTCGTGGATTATACTAGTGTTTAAATGAAGGAAAGGGAGGTTATGTGATTGAAATTGGTTGATATTTACCGCGTCAAAACATTTGTCATTCCAGAATATTTGGATGCAGTAGTACAGGGTATTCTGTCCATTGATGACTTAAAAGTCGGGAATTACAGAAACGTCATGTGGCAGTCCAAAGATGGAATGGAGCAGTTTGTCCCTTCAGGTGAGGCAGTTCCTACAGAGGGAGCGGCAGGAGCTAAAACGACAGTCACTTCAATTCGTATAGAATTTTCTATTCCTAGGGATGAAGCGCTATTGAGGAAGGTAATTGAAGAAGGGATCTACCCGAACCATCCGTGGGATGAACCGGTCGTACAAACTTCTGAGGAAAAGGAAGCAAGAAAACACGAGTAAACGAATGAACTCCATACCATTTCATGTGTGGAGTTATTATCTTCCGTCGAGAACATATTTACTCGAGGATAAATAGGGATATCTTAAATCTTCCCGTGTAATCTCTTTTTCACTAATGAACCAGGATAAATAAACACCTTAAGACTTTGCAGAAAGAAGAAGGGATACTTCTACAATATTATGAGTGAAATAGGAGAGAGGTTATGATAGTTAGAGAAATAAAAGCAACAGATGCAAAAGAATTTTCTGTTCTAACTAAACAAGTTGAAGGTAGTTCATATTATATGCTTTGGGAACCAGAAGAAAGAATTCTTACTCCTGAAAATCAATTTAACATGATTAGAAGTGTTCAAGAAAAAGAAAATTCAACGATACTTCTTGCTGAAAACCGTGGGGAACTTGTGGGATACTTGTTAGCTTTTGGTGGAAATGCTAAAAGGAATAATCATTCAGCTTACATAGTTATTGGGATTTTAAGTGAATACAGGGGCCAGGGAATAGGTGCTGAACTATTTAGAAAGTTGGAGGAGTGGGCTGCTGATCACAATATGCATAGGCTGGAACTGACAACAGTAACAAAGAATGAAGCAGGTTTATCACTATATAAAAAAATGGGATTTGAAATTGAAGGAACGAAAAGACACTCACTTTTAATAGACGGTAAATGGCTTGATGAGTACTACATGGCAAAACTCTTGTAATCATCAAATTGTTTTGATTTCAAGTGCTTTATGTATTAGGGGCGATAGCTGCACAGTAGCTATCGCTTTTTGTACTCACGAAGCTTTTTAAATGTTAATGTACAATTGGCTAAATTCTTGCAAGACCTCTTTCAAACGCTGAAAGATGATTTAAAGAGGCACTACGTAGTTGAGAAAAAACGATTTGAATATCAGTAGGAATATTAAATGATAAGAACTTTTCGTACATAGCAATATTGTCTATTTCCCCCTGAACGCCAGCAGCATATGCAGCTTTAATGCTTTCTGGAGTTGTAACAAATGACTGTGAGTTATCTTCAGGCAAAGGTACCTGATATCGTTCAAATAGAGGTAATAAAGCATTTATATGCCTCATTTCAGCTTCTTTTATTTGTTCGAAAGTACGAATATATCCTAAATTCCTTAGAATATTATCATATCTTGCTTGAGCCAGATATTCGTCTTGAAGAGCATATGTCAACATTTGAGGTAATGTTAATGCGGATACACTTAATGCCCCTTCAGCACCATAATTGTTAACTTGCCGATTGTTGTGTGTTACCTGTGGTTGATTTAGAAAGTACAAAAACCAAACAGCATGGTTTTGTTCGTCTGCAGCTGCACGTTGGAATCTTTCTTTAATAATGGGCTCTTGCGCTTTATCTGCAATATCTAAATAAAAATCAACAGCTTCTTGTTCATCTTTAAAAGCAAATTCAATTCCTGCTTTATACTTGACTGGACATTCTTCGATAATTTGGAAAGCTGCATCTTTTCCCGTTAGATGTTTATAAATTCTGTTGAATTCTTTAAGATGACGTTTTTTATCTTTTTGTATTTCGAGAATTCTATTCTTTTCGTCCTCTGTAGGTGCCATATTGGCCAATTTCTTATAACAAATAACAGCACTATACTCGGCATTAATGGCTTTCTGAATATCATTTATAAGGTGATTATCAATAGGCATCCGATAATAATCATAATAATTTAAACCATATTGATTTGAATACATGATCTTCCTCCATTCCATCCCATCCACTTATCATATGTTTTCTATCTGGGTAGCTGTGCAAGTTCGTTTCTTGTTATTTTGATTTTGTTGCATTTAATTTCAAAGATAAGGTCACCCACCAATTATATTGAATAAAATCGTACGTAACCCCATGCTCAGTAATTTACTGAGCGTGGGGTTTTGAATTTCATCTGCATTTTCACCCATAACCCCTACGAGAGTAGTTCCAATTAGTAGTTTCATAGCCAAAATGTTCCTTGATTATTTCAAAACACCAAAAAATCTAATAATTATTTTCCTGCACTTACGGGGATTTTTGGAGCAGGCGTGATCCTCCATAAGAAAGGGAGGTTTAGTAGATTAAACTGTAAAATTAGGATTCATTTCATATATAAATGTAATTTAAATGGAAAAAAAGGAAGCGAACTCCATACCTGTTCAATTGGATGGGGCATTTACCTCGAAAAATTCCGTCTTTTTGTGTAACAAGTATGATACATAATTTAATTTATGTGTAACGCTGGGGTAATTATCTTCTAGTATATTGGTCTGCGGATTAATGAATGTTTATACTTTGACAGGCTGTCATCCAAATAAAGTTAAACAATGGCATGGAGGTAAATATGGTAGTTGAACTAAGCATTATTTTATTACTGGGTTTGATCGCTTTTTTTCTTGGAGCCAAAGAAAAGTTTAAGAATAACAGAAACATAGAAAGTATTCCTGTGCGGGTCAACGTTAACGGTATTCGCGGGAAGTCGACGGTGACGCGATTAATCACCGGAGTCCTGCAGAAGGCTGGATATAAGACCGTCGGTAAAACGACAGGCACGGATGCGCGTATGCTGTACTGGTTTGATGCGCAGGAGGAGCCGATCCAGCGAAGGATGGAAGGTCCAAATATCGGAGAGCAGCGGAAGGTTCTGAACAAAACGGTGGAGTTAGATGCGGATGCGCTCGTGAGTGAGTGCATGGCGGTAAAACCGGATTATCAGGTTATTTTCCAGGAGGAGCTCCTGAAGGCGAATATAGGACTGATTGTGAACGTATTAGAGGATCATATGGACGTATTAGGTCCGACGCTTGAAGAGGTGGCCGATTCATTTGGGGCAGCGATCCCTTATGATGGCGACTTGATTGTCAACGAAAGCTCGTTTGTGCCTCATTTTAAAGAAATTGCGGCGCAGCGTAATACGAAGGTTCACGTATGTGATACATCTCTCGTTTCTGAAAACTTTCTGAAAAAATTCGAATACATGGTGTTCCCGGAAAACGCCGCATTAGCCCTGGCTGTTGCGGATATTTTAGGGATCGATCATGAAACGGCGAAGCAGGGGATGTTAGAAGCGTGGCCCGATCCGGGAGCGATGCAGATTCTTCCGATTGGTGACCGCCACAACCCGAGCTACCTGGTCAATGGATTCTCAGCCAATGACCCTACTTCAACCTTGAACATTTGGGAGCGCGTCAAGCAACTGAGCTATCCGACAGAAGCTCCTGTAATTATTATGAATTGCAGGGAGGACCGCGTCGATCGAACCGAGCAGTTTGCGAAGCAAGTGCTGCCTGATCTTCCGTGTGAAACGTTAATTTTGATGGGAGAGACGACAGGGCCGATTGTTGATGCCTATAAAAAGGGCGCCCTGCCTGTTCGAAACCTATTGGATCTGGAAGGCTATGAAACGGAAGAGATTGTCCGCGTGCTTCAGCCATTCCTGACTGGAAAGACGATTTACGGAATTGGCAATATTCACGGCGGAGCTGAAGAGTTAGTTAAACGATTAGAACAAAAGAAAATAATAAAAGGAACGGCATAGAAAGGAATTACTTATGTTTGTATTTGATACTGGAGATGTTTATTTAGCGTTAGTTGCTGGAATTGTTCTTAGTTTATTTTATACCGAGAAAACAGGCGTCCTGCCGGCTGGATTAGTCGTACCAGGGTACATCGCCATGCTGTTTACGTTTCCTGTGAGCATCGCGGTTATTTTTATGATAAGTTTCTTAACCTATTTAATTGTCATGAAGGGGATTGCGAAATTCACGATTTTATATGGCCGAAGAAAATTCACGGCGATGTTAACCGTGGGCATTGTCCTCAAAATCACCTTTGACATGGTGGTTCCAGGAATGTCTACGCCTGATATTGTCAGCGGCATGATGGCGATTGGAGTTATAATCCCTGGTTTGATCGCCAATACTATTCAAAAACAAGGCGTACTGCCGACAACAGCAAGTACATTGCTGCTTAGCGGGGTAACGTTTGGAATCGTAACATTATCAAGTTTAATCGGAGGAGGAATTTAAAATGGAAGCAACTATAAATTACAGAAAAAAGAGACAAGCCAAGAAAGAATCAAAATTAACGTTCAGTCAGTGGGTATTAAAAACAATCAAACGCCATAAGAAAAGAACAACCGCAGATGCCACGTTGGGACTAATCGTTACAGCAGCCATTATAGTCATCAATTTGGTATAAACAAATGAGTAGAAGTAAAACGTTCAACATTATGATCATCGGCTTATTTATCCTCATCCTGATTTTATTAAATTTCAGGCAGAGTGAACAAAAGACAGAGGACGATGATTATAAGTTGAACGATGCAACTCCCGACGAAGAAGAGGTTGGCTCTTATGGTGTAACATCGGATAGCACGATGGCAACAGAAGTAGGCATGAAAGTATTGGATCAAGGCGGAAACGCTGTTGATGCAGCAATAGCCGTAAGCTTTGTATTAGGTGTCGGAGAGCCCTATGGATCCGGCATCGGCGGAGGCGGCACGATGCTGATTCATCCGGAAAAAGGGAGCGATGAGTCGCCGGTCGTTTATGACTATCGTGAAGTCGCCCCCGATTCAGAGGATGTTCCGGAAAGCGGCACAGGAGTTCCAGGGTTTGTACAGGGCATGTATGACGTCCATGATGACCTTGGAAGCGTTGATATGGAACAGCTCATTGAACCTTCCATAAATGTTGCCAGTAATGGTGTAACGGTTTCCGAAACGCTGCACAATCGATTAAGTGATGCACAATACCGCATGCCGGATTTAGACCACATGTATCCGGACGGCGAACCAATTGAAGCGGGCGAAATCTTAAAGCAGCAGCAGCTCGCTGATACGTTAAGATCCATAAAGGATGAAGGACCAGACGCTTTCTATAAAGGCCATCTAGCAAACGAAATTACAGATTCAGAAAATAAAATCAGAAATGACGATCTAGAATCCTATAAAGTCGAAGTGTCAGAACCGATTGAAGGGCAGTTCGGCGACTACGATGTCCTGGCACCGCCCCCGCCATCCGGCGGCATTATGCTGCTGCAATCGTTAGAAATGGCTGATAAAGTGCAGATCGAAGATACGAAAGATAAGCCGGTCGATTTTGCCATGATGATGGGCATGATTAATCGTGTCAGCTACAAAGATCGGTTGGAAGAAGTCGGAGACCCAAGCTTTACCGACGTTCCAACGAGAGAGATGCTTTCAGAAGATTATATTAAGGAACTCACGTCCGATATTAAAGGATCAGATCTGTCGGACGAATACCGATCGAACTTAGATTCAGACGCCGACTTAGAGGATCACGAAAACACGACCCATTTCGTCGTGGTCGATAAAGACGGCATGATGGTGTCCGCTACAAATACGCTCAGTAACTTTTTCGGATCCGGCGAATACGTCGAAGGATTTTTCTTAAACAATCAATTGAAGAATTTCAGCAACAACGAAAACTCACCAAACAAACCTGAGCCTGGTAAACGTCCATTCAGTTATACGACCCCGGCCATCTTAGCAAAAAACGATAACCCCGTGATCGGCATTGGGGCCTCAGGAGGCCGGAGAATCACATCGGTCGTCGCCCAGCAATTAGTCCGAACGGTGAAGTTCAATGAGCCGATCCAAGCCGCAGTAGAGGAACCACGGACATTCCTTGAATTGGATGAAGATACGCTGCAGGTCGAGAGCGATTACGTGTTCTTAGAAGACCCGGAAGAAGATTCAGACGTAAACGTCAAATACTCTGACCGAACCACCTACTTCGGAAGCGTCCAAGGTCTCGTCATCGACTACGAAAATGACAACATCCACGGCGCCAGCGACCCTAGAAGACAAGGCAGCTGGGAGTCTGAATGATAGAGTATGGTGGAAGGATAACAGGTTAGGAGAAAGCTGTATTTGTTAACAACCATATTAAAAAAGCGAAAGCTTGCAGGAAAACAATCATTTTCCCTGCAAGCTTTTTTATGTACTAAAAGTAGTGACCGTCCCATGAACCTAATTGTTCTCCAAGATCTTTCATAAAACATATGTGACTTTATCCCATTTTAAAATTGGGATATTATGTTATCTTAATACTATATATAGGAAGCAATAAAAATAAAGTGAGTCTATAAATGATGCAAGATAACTTTAAAAATCACTTCTGAAGTTCTTTAAAAGTCTACCCTGTGAATAAAAAGTCACGAAACAGGTGGAAGTGGACATCGATTTTGGTCCATACCATAAAGTGCAAACTGAACTAAAAGATAAAAAAATAATGTATAACAGGAATATCATACATTTAGAAAGAATGTGTATGCTAAATAGTTTATAGGATTAGGTGATCTATTGAAAAAGTTAAATCCGAAAAAAATACATATTATAGGATCTGTGGGAAGCGGTAAAACAACTTTGGCGAAAGAATTATCTTCAAAGTTAGGAATGCCTCATTACGAACTGGACAACGTAGTTTGGATAAGACAAAGTTCAGGCGATATAAGGAGAACTGAACGAGAGAGAGAAGAGTACTTAAATCGTATAATAAAATCGGAAAGCTGGGTCATTGAAGGCGTACACAACGAGGAGTGGGTAAAGGACTGCTTTCAGACAGCTGATTTAATCATTTTTTTAGATCCGCCTTATGCAACACGAATCTATCGGATAACAAAGAGATTTATCAAACAGAAACTTCGTTTAGAGGAATCAAATTACATACCAACCTTGAGAATATTTTTAAAAATGTTTAAATGGAACCGATATTTTGAAAATATAGGAAAAGCTAATTTTTTTAAGACGTTTGATATTCATAAAGACAAGATAGAAGTTATTAAAAACTCAACCCCCACTTGTTTAAAGGCTAACATTGATTGAAGAAGTGCTTTTGGGATATTTTTGATTTTTGAGAAGTTGGTTCTTTAAGAATCGGGTTGTTATCTGACATAGATGTTCATTTTTATTTTTGTTTGAAGTTTCTTTCAAGGGGCGTAATTGTTTTTATAACATTACGATTCTTAGATATTTTTAACGAGGAGGATGGATATGAAAATTATTCAGAACGAATCTTCTCGCTTATTTTATATTTAAGTAAGAATTCTATCAGTATTGACCCGGGGGAGAAATCCTAAGTTGAATCCTTGAAGAGTCAGATAAAAGAAGAACTTAAATTAAGGAGAGACCGTCGTTTGCTATAGAGTATAGCTCTGGTTAATCTATTTTTATTTAATGTAAGGGGCTGCGTATGAAAATAAAAACAAGAGAATGGAAAGATCCACTATTATTATTGTCCTCGATTGGAATTTCAAGTATTGGTGACTTCATATATTTAGTCGCGATTAATATTATCGTATATCAACTTACAGGTTCAGCAGCCGCTGTTGCTGGTCTATGGATCATTGGGCCATTAACGAATATTGCAACCAAGTTCTGGACTGGCAGTTTCATTGACTATCGGAGTAAAAGAAAAGTAATGATAGGAACATACATAAGCAGAGCGGTTTTCATTTTTCTTATTCCATTTGCACCGAACATGGCAGTGATTTATGGAATACTGGTTATCCTGAGTGTGGCAAAAGCATTTTTTAACCCTTCATCCATGACGTATGTGGCTATGCTGGTTCCTAAAGAAAAAAGGAAGCGATTTAATTCAATGCGTTCATTTACCAGTTCTGGAGCCTTTATAGTGGGACCTGCTATTGGTGGTTCCATTATATTATTAACCTCTGTAGAAGTGACGTTATGGTTGAATGCCCTATTCTTTTTAATATCATCAGCGTTATTATTATTTCTTCCTGAAATAGAACAGATTGATAAAGAGACAATACCCACATTGACTATTGCTCAAGTGATGAGTGACTTTACCGTCGTTAAGAATTTTATGGTCAACAATAGATACATATCCTTTGTATACCTCGGTTTCATTATGATTATGATTTTCGCTTTTGCAATGGATGCTCAAGAGGTTGTTTTTACCCAGCATGTCGTCGGACTCTCTGAATTTGATTATAGTTTGTTGATTAGTATAACTGGACTAGGTTCTGTATTAGGAGCCTTTTTATTATCGGTGTTTTCCAATAAAATATCACTAAGATATATGATTACGGTGGGATTAATAATGATGACGATTGGCTATGTCATCTATGCATTTTCGTGGTCGTTTACCTCTATCGTTGTTGGATTTATAGTCTTAGGATTCTTCAATGTTTTTCTAAGTGCTGGAATTATAACCTTTTACCAAAATAACGTTACTGTAGATATCATGGGAAGAGTTACAAGCATTTATGATTTAATCCAAAGTGCTCTGCAAGTCATTTTCATTTTAGTGATTGGGATTGCAGCAGATCTTGTATCTTTACGACTTACCATTGTCACTTTAGCCCTGGTGATGCTTTTGGTTTCGTTTATATTTTCAATTTCAGTTTTAAATCCTAATAAGAAGAGATTTTACCAGGAATACGATAGTGAACAAGAAGATTATTTAGAAGTGAAATAAAATGGATAAGCTCACTGTAATAATGAAAGTGTGGCTGGTTGTCTAATATTAGATGATCAGAACCGGGTTTTATTGCAGCATAGAACGGACAACCTTCATTGGTCTCACCCAGGGGGAGCAGTAGAAGCCGGAGAATCTGTAGAAGATACTGTGAAAAGAGAAGTATTGGAGGAGACAGGTTTACGAGTGAAGGAAGTGGAGTTTTTTAATATCTATTCAGGAGAATCACAGCATTATACTTATCCCAATGGTGATGAAGTCTTTTTTTGTTAATGTTATTTACATATGTGAAAAATATGAAGGTACCCCTATATCAGGCCGAGTTGAAACTAAGAGGTTGCAGTTTTTTGATCTGAACTCTCTACCGCAAATGACTCTTAATAATCAAACAATCTTAGATGATTTAAAGAGCAGATAATTAAGCTAATACCTCCTTAGTCATATGTACACCCATATTAATGGCAAGGTTCTAACGAAAAACAAAGAAGGAGTATTAAACTATTGATAGAATATAGATATTAATGAGTAAATCTCAATTAAAAACGTAAAACAGGAGGTCTTCATGGGTAGGTTAGTTCATTTCGAAATTCATGTAGATGATATGAATCGGGCAAAGGAGTTTTACGGAGAAGTATTTGGATGGACCTTTGAAGATTGGAGCGAGTATACTGGAATGCCTTATTTTGGTGCTGTGACGGGCGATGATAAAGAACTAGGTATCAACGGTGCATTAATGCAGCGCCAAAGTGCTCCTCCAGAATTAAACCAGCCTTTGAATGGTTTTGCTTGTACGATGAGTGTTGATGATTATGATGCCATCGAACTTAAGATTATTACTAATGGCGGCAAGGTGGCTTTGCCAAAGTATGCACTGCCCGGTATGGCCTGGCAGGGATACTACACGGATACTGAAGGCAATATTTTTGGTATTCATCAACCGGATGAAAATGCCAAGTAGCATCTTAAGTTAGTATCAAATAAAGAACCCTTTTTAAAAGGGTTCTTTATTTATAATCTAAGATATTTCGATCTCAAATCTTCAATAAATAGGAGTTTATTCTAATAAAGGGGAAGCTTTTGTTTCAACTAAATGCTTAATAGATACACGTAAAGTAAAAGGGGTGAGTAATATTAAGAAAATCGTGGACATTGGTGACAAAGAACTCGAAGTATGGAAGAGTGGAAAAGGGAGAACAATAATTATTCTACCTGGTATGATGAGTTCTTTAGCCGAGTGGGAACTTTTGTACGAAGAGCTTTCCAAAGAGGCAAGAGTAATTATTTACTATAGAGCTGGTTATGGTAAAAGTGATAAAGGAAAAATACCAAGAAATTGTACAGAAAACGCAAAAGATCTATATGCTTTGATGAAGAAGCTTCGTATAACTTCTCCTATTATCATAGGTCACTCTTACGGAGGACTTATTCTACAGGAGTTTGTTATGAAATATCCAAATGAAGCAAGTGAAATTATTTTAGTAGACTCTACCTCATACGGTGCTCATAAGTTAGATGAAGTAGAAATTGAAGAAGAGGATGGAAGTAGTACTGAAGCTTGGGTAGAGAAATGCAAAATATATTCCAGCCTTTCAAAAGAAGTACTTCAAGTAGAGATGGCAGAATGGATTACTGAAATGAAAAAAAATTTATCAAGCAGCCAACACTTAGAAGTAGAAGAGTTTATGAGTAACCCAGTCATGTTCGAATCTCTTAGTGAAGAGCTTGAACATGACCTATTGACCTGCGGGGAGACTAATCAGCATAAATCCTTCCCGAACACTTCTACTATAGTTATAGGGAGAGACCCAAAAGCATCAATTACAGAAATGGTAGAAAGTGAAGGTTTACATAGGTCAGAGGCCGAGGAGATAGAACTTATATGGCAAACATTGATTCTAAATCAAACTAAGTTGAACTATAAAACTACATATATTATGGCCGAAGGGTCTGGGCATAGTGTTCACCTTGAAAAGCCTGAAGTTATAAAGAAAGCTGTTGATTCTATTCTTAATAGTACAGAAGTGGAAGATTAGGTACTCATATCTTTGTATTTAATTAGTACGGTACAGATATAAAAGGGGGGTAACTATGTCTGGTCAAAAAAGAATTAGAGATTATGGAGTTAAGATAGGTAAATTAGAAACAGGGAATTACAACTCAATTACAGATGTGGAAGGAGTAACTGTCGGACATGTAACTCTTAGTGATCATGATGCTCAAACAGGTGTTACAGCTATTTTACCTCACAAAGGTAATGTATTTAAAGAAAAGCTGATTGCTTCAAGCCATGTAATTAACGGCTTTGGTAAAACAATGGGGACGATACAAATCAATGAGCTTGGTACTTTAGAATCTCCAATTATTTTAACAAATACTTTGAGTATTGGAACAGCTGCAGATGCGTTGATTGGTTATATGCTAGAGCATAATCCTGAAATAGGAAGAACTACTGGAACAATTAATCCAGTTGTATGCGAATGTAATGACATGCTGTTAAATGATATTCGGTCAAGATTTATCACTAAGAAGCATGTCAATCAAGCCTTGAAGAATACCTCAAAAGAAGTTGAGGAAGGCACAGTCGGGGCAGGGACAGGAATGCTTTGTTATTCATTAAAAGGCGGTATTGGTACTTCTTCACGGCTGATGGAAATGGAGCATGGTACATATACAATGGGTGTATTAGTGTTATCTAACTTTGGGATATTAAGTGATTTGAAAGTGAATGGAAAGGCTGTAGGGGAAGAATTGAGAGATCTCATCCTCCAGTCACGTGAGGAAGAGAAAGATAAAGGTTCTATTATTATTATAGTTGGGACAGATCTTCCAGTATCAGAGAGACAATTAAATAGAATTATTAAAAGAACGGTAACTGGGCTTTCTCGTACGGGTTCAATTATTACAAATGGAAGTGGGGAGGTAGTAATTGGTTTTTCAACAGCCAAAAAAATAAATCATGATAGAACATTAGATTGTATGTCAGTTCCAGTGATTCATGAAGAAGATATAGATATTGCATTCCGAGCTATTGGAGAGGCTACAGAAGAGGCTGTTTTGAACTCATTAGTGACTGCTACACATGTTATCGGAAGAGATGGTAATGAGAGACCTGCTTTCCAGGACTTATTAAAGAAATATGATATATATATAACTAAATAGATAGTGCTTTGTTACTGAGTTCATTTCATATCTATGACCCATCAGTTCTAAGGTGGAAACTATGAATTAGCTTTTGGTTTATCAAGTGATCAAGTATGGAGGGAATCTTTAACAATAAGGTTTTGTCTTCTTTATCTATGTATTCCCTGGATTTTACATTGAACATGACAACTCGTTCCATTGCACTTTTCGTCTAAAACAGTTAAAATATACTGGTTGAAATCCAGCGTCATTGGAAATGGATAAAAAACCGAAACATTTTCACTTTTTAATTTTGGGAACTTGGTTTCCCTTAAGGAAAGGGTTCAGATATATTATGAAAGATAACTTTTGGCACGAGCTGCCGCGTCCGTTCTTTGTTTTGGCACCGATGGAAGCTGTGACGGATGTCGTTTTTCGTCATGTTGTGACGGAAGCAGCAAGGCCTGACGTGTTTTTTACAGAGTTTACGAATTCGGAAAGTTACTGTCATCCTAAAGGAAAAGACAGTGTAAAAGGACGGCTGACGTTTACGGAAGATGAACAGCCGATTGTCGCTCATATTTGGGGAGACAAGCCTGAACACTTCCGCCAAATGAGTATTGGCATGGCTGAAATGGGCTTTCGCGGTGTAGATATTAATATGGGTTGTCCTGTGCAGAACGTTGCAGCGAATGGAAAAGGATCCGGGCTGACCCGCCGTCCGGAGGTGGCAGCAGAAATCATCCAGGCAGCCAAAGCCGGAGGACTGCCCGTGAGCGTGAAGACTCGTCTTGGTTATACGGAAGTAAAAGAATGGCATGACTGGCTCAAGCACCTTTTTGAACAGGATATTGCCAACCTCTCCATTCATCTCCGTACAAAAAAGGAAATGAGTAATGTTGATGCTCACTGGGAGCTGATTCCGGAGATCAAGAAACTTCGTGATGAAGTTGCCCCTCATACGCTTCTAACGATTAACGGGGATATTCCTGACCGTCAAAAGGGACTTGAGCTCGTTGAGAAATATGGTGTAGATGGAGTCATGATCGGGCGTGGAATCTTCCATAACCCGTTCGCTTTTGAAAAGGAAAAGAAAGAGCATACCAGTGAGGAATTGCTCGATCTTCTGAGACTGCAGCTCGATCTTCATGATAAGTATTCCGAAGAACTTGAGCCGCGCATATTCAAGCCGCTACGCCGCTTCTTTAAGATTTACGTCCGCGGATTCAGGGGAGCGAGTGAATTGAGGAACGAGTTGATGAGTACACATTCCACCGACGAAGTACGCGCGCTGCTTGATGAGTTTACAGAGAAAGATGGAGTAAAAGAACAGGAAGGTTTTACTGTTTCTTAAGTAAACTCCATCGCATAATTTAAGATTTTTCCAGGAGAGGAAAGCCGTTGATGCTTTTCTCTCTTTTTTTAGTTGGCGCCTGCCTCTCGTGGCATCAGCCCATCTGGATGGTAGCCATAAAAATTTATTCATAGGCGATCGTTTCCTACATAGATATGGATTGTAAGCCATTAATTCCTAAAGAGGAGATGACAGCATGAGCGACAACAAAAACAACTACTCTAAGGCAAATGAACAACCTGATAAGAACGAAGATGGATTTGTTAAAGGGGTATCGAAAGAAGCCAAAAACGTGGTCGATCATACGGTCGATACTTCCGGGAAAATTATTAAGTCGGTTACGGGCGAGGGCGGATTGGTTGGGAAAACAGTTGACTCATCTGGTAACATCATTAAAAAAGTATCAGAAAAAGGTTCGGATGTCATAGGTAAGACCGTCGACAATTCGTCAAAAGCTTTTAAATCCATTAAAGATAAAGCCTTCAACAGAAAAAAATAAACCGGACCAAAAAGGAACTCGAAATTTGAATAAGTTGTTCTGCTTCTGTGAAGATAAATTTAAATAGCGTAGGTAAGAATGAGACCAAATCGTATAGATTTGGTCTCATTTTTTTGGAGCTTTAACCTTTCTGATGCTGCTAATAATTATTGATAAGAAAAGTTATCAGCCGAGGTCCCTAAAAACACGTTACTACTTGAGGAAGGGTAGAATGCTCTTTTATATAAGCTCCCTTTAGTGGAAGACTCAGATTCGAGATATTCGGGCTGTTTCCGTTATGAGTGACAGCGTTTAGAGCTCCGGGAAATCACTCGCTTTCCGTGGGAGCGCAGTGAGCCTCCTCGAGCTAACGCTCTCCGGGGTCTCACCAAGCACTCTTTTCCCACAGGAGTCTCGCAATTTCCCGGAGCTCTTTGCGATGATTAGGTGGTACGGAAACACCGATTTCAGGATGTCAGATGTGCGCTACCGTTATGATAAAAACTTGATATTGAGCGGTTTATCCCTATAAACAAACGCTCACCAAAAAATGAACATGGATAAAGAAGACGCACCTTCTTGCAAAAAGGGTTCATTTCTAGCTTGCTTTCACGGAAATGAAAAGTCTATTGGATAGTTAGTTTTTCTAAAACAACCGGTTTAATTATTCTGCAAACGTTGGTACAAGAGAGTTTCTGCTTCTCATTTCATAGTTCCGTCCCGTAATATAAGTTAGGGGTTTTAGGAATGTGCGAGGCTCCTACCTTTGAAAGCGGAAGCACTTCGTTCAGCGGTGTATGGACTGGACTGAGATGGCGGAGATAAAGGAAACACGAAGAACGAAGAGATTCGATGTTGACTTATCGTACAGAAGTGAAGGAAGTCTCAGTAGCCGCTAAGCGCTGGAGCTGGATAGTCCCCCATAAGGTTTATGATTGGAACCACGCCCTAGACTAATATAAGTGTAAGAAGTGGGAGAAGGATGTAGGCGAGATCCCACAGGGCTACAAAGCCCGAGGAAGCTCGCCACTTCCCCCACAGGAAAGCGAGTAGCTTCCCAACCACACCAAACTCTCATTGCGGCCACGAACCCTGGTTATCTCGAAACTGAGTCTTAAAGTATCCTGCCAATTTGTTTAATAACTCTATATTTAACAACCACCATTTACATATCCTAATACAATTGAACAGTCTGCCTAATAGTTTTTGAGATTGACATTCTGAAGGATGTATACCATACTATTGTTAAATTAATTTTACCGAGTAAATGGAGTGAACTGATGAAAGACATCAAAGTATTGACGACGCATGAACAGCTGAAAGCTATAGGAGATCCCTTTCGATGTGAATTGCTTCTGCGATTGATGGAAAAACCAAAGACCGGGCAGCAGCTGTCGGAGGTATTTAATCTTTCGAGAGCACGTATTCATTATCACTTAAAGGAATTAGAGAAGAATGACCTTGTTGAGATCGTACACAAGGAAGAAAAGAATGGGATTGTGCAAAAGTTTTATCAAGCCGTTGCGGGTGGATTTGTACCTGATCAGTCGCTCATTCCTTATTCTGATATGACAGAAACGGTCAGACAAATGATGGTGAGTATGTTAGAACAATCGAAAAGAAGAATCCTTGCTGCACCGGAGGAGTCGTTGAAAGATTTGTCTGGCTCTAAAGATCCTGCTGAGTGGAAGTACAGGTCGAGCGCTTATGAAATCCATGCCAAAGAAGAAGATTTTGCGGCTTGGCAGCAAAAATTTTCAGATTTGATGGATGAGCTTGCGGAAATACAGCGGCCTGAGCCATCTCCAGATGCAAAGCTTTATTATTTCCATATCCTCGGTCTGCAAGTGGAGGAAAGCTTGTTTGAAAAGGAAAAAGGAGAATCGTAAGCGAATTCTCTTTTTTTTTACATACACGGTAAGAATATTTTTACCGTGTAAAATAATTATTAGGGGTGTTGTTATGGATACTTTAAACCAAGCTGAGACACTGACACCTGTTCCTTTATCAAAGTCCAAATCATTTGTTTTGTTATTGTTTACGACCGTCGTATCCAGCTTAAGTCTGTCTATGTTTATGTTCATTCAGTCCTGGTATGTGGTCGAGGGGCTCGGAATGAAGGCAGCTCTCGGCTTAGTGCTGGTTTGCTTAACGAGCATGCGAATGGTTTCCATGGTGATTGGAGGAGTCGTCGCAGATCGAAGCAGCCAAATAAAAATCATGTCCTTTTCTGATTTGTCGCTGTCCTTTTTAATCATCTTGCTAGCCGGATTTTTTATGTACATGTCAGAGGTTCCGATTTGGGTTTTAGCTGTAAATGCCGCTTTTTTTGGAGGATGCGGCGGATTATTTGAACCAGCCAGGGATGCCCTTTTACCGAAAGTCGTTCAAGTCGAACAGCTTACCCGGGCAAACTCTGTTCTTCAAGGATCTATCCAGATTGCGCTATTTACTGGCCCGCTGCTCACCGGGGTATTAATAAATTTCTTCAGCTATAGCTTCGTTTTATTTATGATCGGTCTTCTTCTATGCTTTTCGGGCGTAAGTGTTTTATTTATAAAAAAGAGGAGCGAGGCACAGGAGAAGAAGGCGGAGGAGTCTTTTAAATTTCAACTGAGGGAAGGGTTCACCTATACGTGGCAGTCTCCCTTATTAAGGGCATTATTTATCATTACAATTATCGTGAACCTTTTCTTATCTGGCCCTTTACTGATGGGACTTCCGATATTCGTAGAATCCGTACTGAACGGAAGCTCTGTAGACTTCAGTATCGTACAGGGAGGTTTCACATTCGGTATGATCCTTGGTTCAGTGGTTATAGGAATGATGAACATTCAACGAAAGAGAGGCGCGTATGCTTTATACTTAATTGCTCTTCAAGGGCTTGGGATGCTGCTTTTTAGCCAGGCAGCTTCTATTGTCATAGCTGTAGGGATTATTGTTTTAATAGGGATGCTTAACCCTGCTGTTAATATCCCGCTTATTTCTATGGTCCAATCTTTTGCGGAGCCTTCAAAAGTCGGGCGTGTCATGAGTCTGATCCGAACAGGGTCGTTAGGATTGATCCCACTTTCATATGCTGTGACGTCTTTCTTTTTGGGGGTGGGGGTGCCCATTCAAAACATTATGGCTTGGAGTTCCATTCCGTTAATTCTTAGTGTCATGGTATTGTATTTCGCCTATCCGATTTTGAGATCAGCTGATTAAAAGGCACTTTATATAAATGGATAGTTTTATAATTATAAGTAGTAAGAGAAACTTAGTGCCGAGATCTTAAAAGGCATGTGAAACGTTAATAGATACCAAATCGTATGTGTAAAAGAATCAACAAACATTACTGAGCTGGCTGATTATTACTGCCGATGTTTGTGGGAAATGAAGGTGGTTTGATTAATAGGTTAGAGAGTTTCCTTTCTGGAATTGCGGGATTACTTGTAGGGATCATGATTGTGAGTGTAATTAGAAATGGAGAAATAAATTGGGAAGAAATAAGGTTTTTAATTACTTTTGCTTTTTTAATCTTGCTTTTTAAAATAGGTTTGAGTTTATATAAAAAATAGAGTAAATCATTTTAAATAACTGGGCTAGTCATTTTTGGGCAAAAGAGCCGGGGAGAAGGAGTGAAGAAGAGGCAGCTAAAAAGGGAGAAATATGAGAAAGAAAATCTTAAGTATTAAATCTATATGGATATTACTATTAATCGGAAGTTGTTGGTCTTTTACAATGCATTTTACATTGCCATTTCATACGTAGATTAAATCTCAAATGAACAGGAGGTTTTCTTGAAACGATTAATAACGATAACACCAATAATAGTACTAGCTTTAGTGCTCTACATCGTCATAAGCGGGGATGAACGTTTTATTGCAATTTGTTTAATCCTATGTGCCGTTCACATGGCCCTGCAAGGATTTGAAGCCGTACATAACGATAAAAAAATTATAATAGCTCTTATTAGTTTTATATCATCTGTAAGCTGTATTTACCTGGCATTCAGTCTCTTTTAATTCTTAGCGTTTTTTTAAGGTGAAAGGTGATTGAGCATATCGAACAATTCATTTAATGAGGAAACCATTTTACTATTCATTCGTATATGTGAGTATAGGTTAATTCGATATGTGTGCAGTTAAAAAAGGGGTAACGTACATGGAATACAAAATAAAACCTAAAGAGCTATCTTTTTTCAGCATTTTCTTTGTGGTCATGCTGTGGAATGTATTGGCCGATTATTTAGGAAGTTCTATTCTTCTGTTTCTTATCGTATTACTATTTGGTACAGGGTTAACCTCATTACGGTTTTCATTCGAAATTCACGAGAATCATTTAGTATACCGGACATTTTTATTAAATAAATCCATAATTAAAAAAGAAATTTACCCACCCCAAATCAATCAGCTGAAATTTACACGAGTCGGCTGGGCGAAGAAGGCTGCGATTATTAAAACGGACAAAGCGTTGAACGTTAGATTAGCGGTTCTCACCCCTAAAACAGCGTATGACCATTTAATGGAGTTTGCTGAAAATCATGATATTAAGGTTTTAAAAACAAAAGACTATTTAACGTTAGAGAGAATGAGATAAAGACTACTATAAAATCGGAGTGGGGTAATTTAAATGAAACAAATAATTTCTCTTGGTGGAGGCGGCTTTTCTATGGAGCCGGATAACCCCTTGTTAGATCGTTACATCCTGAAACAGTCTGCGAAAACGAACCCTCGAATTTGTTTTATCCCTACAGCAAGCGGCGACTCCGATGACTATACCTCACGCTACTATGACTTCTTTGAAAAACAACGTTGCGAGCCTACACACCTATCATTATTCAAACCGCCGACTAGAGATTTAGAAAGTTTTATATTAGAACAGGATATTGTATATGTTGGTGGTGGGAACACGAAAAACTTATTAGTCTTATGGAAAGAGTGGGGGCTGGATCAAGTTTTGAGAAAGGCCTGGGAACAAGGGATAGTATTAGCTGGAATAAGCGCAGGATCGATATGCTGGTTCGAAGAAGGTCTCACCGATTCTTATGGTGATCGACTAGAACCATTAAAGTGTTTAGGTTTTCTAAAAGGAAGCAATTGTCCTCATTACGACGGGGAGGCTGACAGAAGACCTTCTTACCAGGGATTCATTAAAGCGAACAAAATTAAACCAGGGATTGCAGCGGACGATGGGGTGGCCATTCACTACGTGGACCAGGACGTTCATAAAATCGTAAGTTCAAGACCTGATGCTAAAGCCTATCGAGTCGATTACGATAAGGGAGTTAAAGAGACAGAGCTTGCGACCTTATTTTTAGGGTCTTTCTAAGACTTTTTTCAGACTACTTATGCAAAAAGAGTGACAGGATTTATTAGTTAGTCATCAAGGCGCAATTTCTATTTTTGAATTGAGCCATTTTTTAGGAATAAGGTTGAAAAGACTTTTTCAAATGTATTGAAGGAGGGTTTCAGATGGGAGAAATTTTGTTAGAGTATGGAACTTCAGAAGATCAATGGGGGATCCTCACCCTATCTCTATTCGTTATTCTGGTGGGAATAGCGATGGTGATCGCAATTTCAAAGGGGGTATTAAAGTTACCCGTAAATAAAAAGGACAAATTCATTTATGTGGTATGGGGATTCATTTTACTAGGAGGAGTAGGTGCAGTTATAACTCTATTTAACACTTCTATTAATGAAACCAAAAACAACAATGCTATAAAAGGATGGACTAGTGAGCGAGGCTATTATGTTGAAAATTATGGCGAGATCAAGGAACGAAAGGGCGAAGAATCTATTATTGTAGGAACGAATTCAAAAGAGGAAGAAAAAGAAGTGGATCATGTCATAAATGGCTGTGATTTTGATGTGTACGCGGAATTGACCAACGGGGATGTTTGGATATGTATAGAATGACCAGTTTAATTAATTTGGCTCAGTTAAATTTCCGTGTTGATATTCATATAAGCTACTTATTCTTGAAGACTTAGTTTCGAGATGTAGTGGGGATTTAGGGGCTACAGGAAACGATTCGCTTTCCGTGGGCGGGCGCTGAGCCTCCTCGAGTTTCGCTCTGTGGGGTCTCACCTGTCCCGCTAATCCCACAGGAGTCTCACCGCTTCCCTCTGCCCCTTTCCATATAAGTCTCTCGAAACCGCTTCACGCAAAAGCAAACATTTATGTTAGTATGCTGATTGCCATAACAAGTGTACTATGTTAAAACCTTGATGTAAGGCGCTATCTTCTCACCTGACAGGCATATAGAGGACCCACTTTCTTGGTAAAGGGGTTCGTTTCTCAACTCTATCGAATGGGGTGGTTGGGAATCTGCGAGACTCCCGTGGGAGAAGGAGGTAGGCGAGATCCCACAGGGCTTTAGCCCGAGGAAGCTCGCCAGTTCCCCCACAGGAAATCGAGTAGCTTCCCAACCACCCCTGACTCCTAATACGGCACCGAATCTCGGTTGTCTCGAAACCAAGTATTCAATAATCCTGACATATGGTTAAATAACTCTCATAAAAATCAACAACCTTGAAGATAGTATTAAAATTAGAGAACAGAGGAGGGGTTTTATGACTGGAAAAAGAAAAGTCGTTTTATTTATTGCTGCAAGTCTGGACGGATACATAGCTGCGAAAGATGAATCCTTAGAATGGCTATTTAAAGTGGAAGGCGAAGGGGATAATGGGTATTCAGAGTTTTATGATACGGTGGATACTGTTTTAATGGGCAAAAAAACATATGATTGGCTCATGAATCACGAATTAGAAGAATTCCCTTATAAAAACAAAGAATGTTTCGTTTTTACACGGTCTCAGATTCAGGGGACGGAAGATGTGACTTTTATAAATGATGATGTCACAACCTTCACAAACCAGCTAAAAGAACAAGAAGGGAAAAATATATGGATTGTTGGTGGAGGTGGTTTGCTGCATTCTTTTCTAAAAGAAAAGTTAGTTGACGAAATGATACTAACTGTTGCTCCAACTATAATCGGAAATGGGATACCTTTGTTTAAAGAAGGCGACTATCAATTAGATTTATCCCTGAAAGGTACTAGAAATTTTAATCAGTTTGTGGAGCTGCATTATTGTGTGGAAAAATAACGTTATTCAGTTTATAGAGCAATCGTATTTTGTATCTTGGATAAGCTTATTAAGAAAATAGCATAAACAAATGGGGAGAGCTGCTATATGTCCTACGCGCCATTCAGGTTACGTATTTACGCTTTCTTATTAGATTATCTCGTCATAGTTGTGTACGGTATTTGCGTTGCAGGCACGATTTCATTTGTTTTCAATCCGTATATTCAGCCTTTATTTTCACACTCTCCGGTCACAGCTGAGTTGATAGGATTTTTAATGATGACGCTGCCTGTCTCTCTTTACTTCATATTATGTGAACAATCTAAATGGCAGGGCACGTGGGGGAAAAGGAAGCTGGGCCTGCGTGTCGTAAATTTGGAGGGTGCCCGCATAGGGGTAGGCCGCTCGATTATTAGGACAGCTATTAAATTTTTGCCATGGGAAGTGGCTCACTTCGGAATTTGGAGGTTAATGCTTCCAACAGAATTCTCGGACATTACGATTTTTATAATTTTGAATGCCGTGAATGCTGCAATAATCCTTTATCTAATTTTTCCACTCACAAATAAACAAAAGAAAAATGTGTATGATTGGGTTGCCGGTACAAGAGTAATCACTGGCGTTTAATATTCTCAATCCTGTTGTATACCCGTGTTCGTTTTTCATGGGAGCTTCTTTATCAGTACCCCTTCAATATTAATGAACATATCTAATAGATGCATTTTGTCCTATTCTGAGGGATAATAACAATGAAAACATACCAACCTAGAACGGAACAATCAACGGAGGGATATCATGATGAAAGCTGTTCAAGTAACTGGTTATGGCGATATCGATCGTCTGGAAATGGCAGATTTGCCTATTCCGGAGCCAAAAGAACATGAAGTATTGGTTAAAGTCGAAGCTTGTGCAATTAATAATACGGAAATCTGGATGAGAGAAGGGGCCTATGGAACAGGTGGGAAATCGGGCTGGCGTCCAGAAGGAGTTCAGTTTCCACGGATACCAGGTTCTGATATTACGGGGAAAGTCGTACAGGCAGGGTCGAATGTGGATGAGACGATGGTAGGAAGAAATGTCGTCCTTTTTCCTTTTACCTCGAGTGGTAAAGAAGGGGAAGAGCATATTTCTGAGGACATGTCGTTCATCGGTTCGGAATATGACGGAGGCTATGCTGAGTATGTCGTTTGGCCGGCTGAGCTTTGTTACGACATGCCTCTCGATGATTACACAGATAGCTGTGTTTTTTCAGTGAGTGGGATGACGGCTTGGCATATGGTGGAGCAAATCGCACCTCAACCGGGAGAAACTGTGATGGTCACAGGTTCGAACGGAGGCGTCGGTTCGTTGAATGTGCAAATAGCCGCCCATGTTTTTGGAGCGAAGGTTATCGCAATTGTCGGAGATACAGCTTTAGAAGCGCAAATGAAAGAACTCGGGGCGACTCATGTATTATCTTATAAGTCAGATAACCTGGCTCAAGAAATTCTTGAAGCGAATGATGGTCCGATAGATGCGGTTCTTGATGTCGTAGGGGACGCACTATTTTCCACCTCATTGCATGTCTTGAAAAAAGGCGGGAAGTTTTGTACGTCCGGTTCAGCGGGTGGACAAAAAACTGAGCTCGACTTTCGGAGTCTCTACTTAAAGCACATCACGTTATATGGATCAGTTCTCGGAACGCGAGACGAGTTCAAACAGATGTTAGCAGCTATATCAGAAGGTAAGATTAAGCCGGTTCTTGACCGTACCTTCTCGTTGGCTGAAGCCAGGGAAGCTCAAAGTTATTTTAAAAAGTCAGGGAAATTAGGAAAAATAGTTTTGCTGCCTAATAAATGATGTCATTTCATTTATTTGGTGTGTTCCCTGAATCACGATAGGCTTATTGGGAGCACAAGAGCAGCAAAAATTTGAATAAGTCAGCTGAGGAGGGAGCGGAATCGTATATGATTTCGTTCCTTTTTTTGTGTGATTCGATCAATATATATAAGGAATCAAAATTTTTTTACATATTTTAAAAATCTCCATCACTTTATAGGTCTCAATCGTTATCTAAGTGAAGGAGCCAATAATTAAACAAAGTGAGTGGTCGTATGGAAGTGAGTGATCTATATGAGGAGCTGAAAAGCGATCTGTTCCGTTTTGCTTTTTCGATTGCTCGTCACGAACAGGAAGGGAAGGATCTGGTGCAGGATGCGTGGATCAAATCCTTAAGGGAAGAGCAGCTTCTCAGCTTGCCGCGCCATAAACAAAAAGCCTGGTTCTATCGCGTCATGAAAAATAAACTGATCGACGAACGGAGAAAAGACCAGCGGTTAACTGAATGGGATGACGATGAAGCGGATTTTCCCGTTCACGAGCTGACGCTGGGTCGAATGGAAATGACGGAGCTGCTCTCCCGCCTGTCACCTGAGTTGAGCGATATTGTGTTTAAACGGTATTGGTTGGAATTATCGAGTAAAGAAATCGGCGAGCAGATGGGTTTCCCTGCTTCTACTGTTCGCTTCAAGCTTCAAACGGCAGTGAAACAATTACGGAGATATTTAGAGGAGGATAAATGATGGGGCAGCGAATTGGAAATGTAGGGTTATTAAACTTAATGAACGCAACGGAAGAGAGCTTACAGGACATTGAGAGGATTAATAATATCGGTATGGTGCTGTATCCGAAAGAAAAAGCTCACCTTTTACCGAAGTTGAACGCCGGCAACATTGGACACTGTGTGGAATTACCGGAAGGGTATCAAGTAGTGAACAGTGACGTGCATGTGGATCAAGCGTATCTTCGCTCTTTGACAGAAGGGCTGCGATTATTTGTAAATGGTAACTTGATTATTGAGCACGATGTGCAGTCAGAAGAGTTAAAAGAAAGTTTACTCGAGCTGAAAGTAAATGGGAAGATTTATTCACCAGGCCGGCTTACAGGTTCGCTTTTCCACTTGATCTCCCATGGAGTGATGGATGTGGAATCCTATGAGGGAGAAGAGCTGCGTTTTGAAAATGGAGATTTTGAGCTTACAAACGCTTATTTACATTCAGCTGAAACAGCTATTCGTTTAACTGTAAATGGGAAGCTCAAATTGCATGCTGATTTAGACTTGGATTTATTCCAGCAGAAGATCCACCAGATCGAAGTCAATGGTGTGGTCATACTTTACGCCTTACAAGAAACGGCTTTTTATAAAAAAACAGGATCGCTGACTTCAGCTAAAGTGGAGGTTATTCCTGAAGGGTATCTACAACTGACGAAACAAGTGCGTCTTAACAGCCGATCCATTAAACGATTCTACGGCAAAAAGCTCTACACGAAAAAGCCGGTCATAATCGAAGCGGATGTTACGCGGGAAGCTTTTTCGATCGCGGCCATTCATTCTACGTCCATTGTAGTTTGTCCTGAGGAGATTGAGGATCTCGTTTACGAAGCGTGCCCATCTTTGGATACTGAAGTATTATCTTATGAAGACCGTTTTCTCTTTATAGAAGGAGAAGAACGATGGACGAATGAGCAGCTGGAAGCTTTGCAGCACCCGACGGCGTTTATTGTAGAAGGGATGTTGACGTTAGGAAGCGATGTATCGTCGGAGGTCCATTTATCAAAAGTGAAAACGTTAGATATATTTGGTGCAGTAGTCGTAGAGAACGCAGCACTAAAAGGCAGCCTGCAGCAGCTGATACGGGTAAATACTGGAGTGATCGAAGATGATCATAAAAAGGGAATTGGTTCAAGTTTAGGCAATTTGGGTGAGTTGATGTTGTGACCGTGCTTATCTTCATATAGAAAGGAAGGGGCAGAATGACGATTCAATTTCTCATATTTACAATCCATATTACGAGAAAAAAGCGGGATAAACACTCATCTGTAAATTATAACGATGCACAGGAGCAGCTTCTAAGCCGTAAAGCTTATTACCGGAATTTGCATTAATATTATGATATGTGAAAGCAGCACATCATCTAAAATGTGCTGTTTTTTTACATTTAAACGAAAATTTCAACAAATCAGAAAATTATGGTAGTATGGCTTTAATATTATAAAAGGAGGGCTTGCATGAACTTTCTGACAGCCGAACAAGTCAATGAACGATTTACGATGGACGAAACCATCCGTTCCATTGAACAATTTTACTTAGACGACAGCAACGGTGATATCATTATGCCCGATCGGATGCATATCGAGGATGGGGACAATACGAGCTTATTAATGCCATCATATTACGGTGATTATTATGCAACGAAACTCGTCGGCGTAGCGCCACACAATTCATCGATAGGCAAGCCGACGATTCATGGATTGATGGTACTGTACAGCCGCAAGACGATGGAGCCGCTCTTAATGTGTGATGCCATGCCGATTACGGCACTGCGTACGGGAGCGCTTGGCGGTCTTGGAATGAAGTATTTATCGAAAGAAGGTGCTTCATCTCTTGGAATTATAGGTACTGGGACTCAAGGATGGAGCCATCTGCAGTCTGCTTGTGCGGTTCGACCTATTCAACACGTGAAAGTGTTCAACCGCAGTCAGGATAAGCTTTCGGCATTCATAGAAAAGGCGAGGGACGCTTTTCCAAGCTTACATATTGAACAAGCCTCATTGGAAGATTTAGTTCACGAATCAGACTTGATCGTTACGACTACCACCTCTGAGAAGCCTGTCCTCCCTGAGCTGGATGCTTCCAGCTATAAAGGCAAACAAGTTGTCGGTGTCGGATCCTTTCGTCCATCGATGCAGGAAATTCCTGACAACGTCTTAAAGAATGCAGATGAAGTGTATGTGGATGCACCGAGTGCTTTCCGCGAGTCAGGAGATATGCTTCGTGCGAAGGAGCTAGGGATCGACCCCGAACAAACGCTTTCCCTCAAAGAAATCATTGAACGTAATCATCGTCCAAAGAATCCGGAAGATCAGTCGATCATCTTCAAATCAGTTGGTGCAGCAATTTTTGACTTAGTCGTTACCAAAGCCTTATATGAAAAAATCCGCTAAGAAAGGATGAATCAGAGTGAAGCAAATGACGAAATCAAAATGGAAAGACCCCGGCATCATCATGGTTATCGCTCTCGTCATCATTGCAGGAATCGTGTGGATCTGGTGGCCGGCGGAAGTATATTGGATGGGGATATCCCTGGCCGGGTGGCTCATGTTTTTCTGCTTTTTTATTTGGCTGTTGTTAACTATCATTTATGTGATTTGGATTGAAAAAATAGAAAAACGATCATAAAGGAGCTGTAGACGATGAAAGGAATGGAAACTTCCATATTAGCATTCTATTTGATCATCATGACGATCATCGGTATTTATTTTGCCAAGAGAGCCCACTCCTCCGAAGATGATTACTGGACGGCAGGACGTAATATCAACAGCTTTGTAGGTTCCTTTGCTTTATTTGCGGCTGTCGCAAGCTCCAGCTCCTTAATGGGGGCCGTGGGATCTGGTGTTGCCCTCGGGCTTCCGTTCTTGTTTGCGTACGGATTCGGAGCTGTAGCAATTCCCTCTTTCGCCCTCTTTCTCATTGCCGGGCAAATCCGCCGCTCCGGTGTAAATACGATGCCGGAATTTTTCAAAATCCGCTTTGGAAAACCGGTTCAAATTGTTGCGGCCGTCATAGTCGTACTTACTATGACGTTCTATATGGTACCGCAGCTGACAGCGTCTGGTTTAATTGGTTCCTACGTGCTTGGTATTGAATACACGACGGCCGTCATTTTCCTTGGGATCGGATTTACTCTGTATGCGGCGCTTGGCGGTATGTGGGCGATTACTTATACCGACCTGATTCAGGGCGCTGTTATGGTCATCGGAATGTTCGTGCTATCCATCATTATTTTGGTTGACCATGAAGGCGTGGGCACTTTAATTCAGGACGCTCTTGCTGTCGATCCCGCCTTTGGAGATATTACTCAGCCATGGATGTCATACTTCGGCTTATTCGTCGCTTTCCTATGGTTTGGTGTCGTATCTCCTTCCGCTGTTATGCGTAACTTTGCTTCACGTAATGCGAAAACGGCCCGCCGCTCAGCACTGGGGGCTTGTATATTGTATTTATGTGTCTTTATCTTTGGCGCAATCATTGCATCTGCAGGAGCGAGCCTCGGCATTATTGGATCACTCGATAATCAGGATATGATTTTTATTTCTGTCATTGAGCACTACATGCCTCCGATTCTTGCCGGAGTCATGCTGGCTGGATTATTAGCTGCCATCATGTCCTCAGCCGACGCGATGCTGCTTGCGGTGTCCGCTGGAGTTGCCCATGACTTGTACAAAGGGCACATTAATAAAAACGCTTCAGAAAAATCTGTCACCAGGATCGGCTTTGTCGTCATGATGCTTGCCAGCCTTGTCGGTATATTTTTTGCCATCGATCCTCCACAGCTTATTGCGATCATGGTCGGCTGGGTAAGCGGCGCGATGCTCTCTGCCTTTGGATTCCCACTTGTGCTCGGCATCTGGTGGAAACGAGCGAATATGGCAGGTGCTCTTGCTGGTATGATTGGCGGTGCAATTGCCTTTATTATCATGGCCGTTCTGCCATTTGCTCTCGTGGCCGAACCAATTGTAGCGGCGCCCGTGTCCGCTATTCTGACGATTGTGGTCAGCTTGATGACCCTGCCGCCATCAGAAGAAATGCAAAGTGAAGTCGATCGCTATCACACTCATATCGAGTCATAAAGGATGAAACGAATGGAAACATTGAAAAATAAATCCCTCCGCCTGATCGGTACAGGTGGAGGGATAACCGAAGCTGACCTGCCTAAAACGATCTATAAGAACGTCGGAGTGCAGCAGAAAATGAATCGCAGCATCGATGCGGACTATATTAAAAAACATATGACGAGCGTGAAGCGGGTCTATCACCCCATGTGGATTGCCAAGCTGCTTGTCATCGCCGACCGCAAACCATTTCCACCTAGAAAAAAGCCGAACATGGCGTTTGTAGATGCTGTGTCTGGATATCGCGGCCTTTTTTCAAGTGTGCCGCCGATGAATGAAATCGAAGTGGAAAGTGGAGAAGTCGTCCCTGCCCAATTAACGAAACAGCAAGTTGAGGACATCTATGTTGTAGATGTCCAGCAAAAGCAAATCAATCGCAGTTATGTACTAAAGAAACCCCGCTATCATCTGGAAGATCTTTTTCTTACGTATCTGCCGCTTTGGAAGGTGAGCGTAGACTCTGGTTATTTAACGAAAGAATTCTTTATTAATGCGAATACAGGGGATTCAGAAGAGTATATGAGTAAGCTGTGGGGAGGCGCAGAATGGCGGTTGTAGCCAAGTTTTCCTGCGAACTAGATAAAATTAAAACTTAAACAAACGTAACGCAATTCCTAGCGATGGAATTGCGTCTTTCATTTCAGGGCTAAGGTTGAGTAAATAGTTGTAATTTGAAACAATCGGAACAAAGAAGAACTTTATAGTTTGATCGAAGGGAGCATCTCAATGGGAGTAAAAACAAAAGTGATCGCCATCGGAGCTGTGTCAGGCGGCGGGAAAACGTCAGTAACTAAGGAATTAAAGAAGGAACTACCTTCTTCAAATGCCTTGTTCTTTGACGATTACAGCTTTGAAGGTTCACCAGATGACCTGGTTGAGTGGGTACAGCAAGGACCTGACTACAATCAATGGAATGTAGAACCTCTATTGATAGATATCCAGTCATTATTAACTGCTAAAGAAAACCCATCATACATAATACTGGATTATCCGTTTGCCTATAAAAACGGCATCTTGAAGAGTTTTATTGACTTAGCCGTTTATATAGACACACCACTCGACATAGCGATGGCGAGAAGAATGATAAGGGATCACAAGAATAGCTCAGCTTCTGACATCCATAACGATGCAAGTTTTTATTTGGAAAAAGGCAGACAAGCTTATGTAGAAATGATAAATACAATAAAACCGAACTCCGACCTCATTATAGACGGTACACTACCACTTAATAAAATAGTGAATGTAATTGTACAAGAGCTTGATTAGGATTTGAGAAAAAAACCTTATGTTTCAATTAGGCGTCTTTATTAGGGGGATATATTATACGATCTTCAGGTTCATTTTTTATTTTATATTCTTGTATAATCTTCTGATAAACTTTTAAGGGACATCAAAATTTTACACAAGGAGAGAAACCAATGACTCAATCATTAATTTTTGATATGGATGGAACATTATTTCAGACAGACAGAATACTGGAATTATCATTAGAAGATACGTTCAATCAGCTCAGGTCCATCCAAAAATGGGATGCAGAGACCCCGATAGATACATACCGGGAGATCATGGGAGTTCCATTACCACAAGTTTGGGAAACATTACTGCCTCATCACTCAGAGGCGGTAAGAGAAGAAATGAATACATATTTTCTCAATAGTTTAATTGAAAACATTAGAAATGGGAAAGGTGCTTTATATCCAAATGTAGTTGAAGTTTTTGAATACTTAAAGAAAAATGGCTGCTCTATTTACATAGCAAGCAATGGATTAACGGAGTACTTAAAAGCCATCGTACGTCATTACAACCTGGACCATTGGGTTACTGAAACGTTTAGTATTCAACAAATACCAACGCTGGATAAAGCGGATTTAGTCAGTCACATTTTAGAAAAATATAATATTCATGATGCAGCCGTTGTCGGAGATCGCTTATCTGATATTAATGCTGCGAAAAAGAATTCTTTAACAGCGATAGGATGCCGATTTGATTTTGCTCGTGAGGAGGAAATTTCTCAAGCTGATCTGGTGATCGATGATTTAATAGAGTTAAATACAATGATTCCTCAAATGTATGCAAACTAATAGATATAAGATTAACAGACTATCGAATAGGTCTGATATATAATAGTGGGGGCATAATTATATAAATCTAATGAATGCGCAACAAAAAGGCTCTAATCAAGAGCCTTTTTGTTGTAAAAATGGTCAACACAATTTGTCAAAGAGGGTGACAGGTTATTTCTCTTCTTCTGCTTTCTTTTTCTCCTGGGCCGCTTCTTTTTTCTCTTCGGCTGCCTCTTTTTTCTCTTCTTCCGCTTCCTTCTTCTCTTCCTCGGATTCTTTGATTTGTTCATAACGCTGTCGCTGTCGGTAGCCATAAGTTGCAGATAGGACTACATCTTCATTCTCAAGAGCCGAGCCGAGCGCACCGATGATGGTCGAAATGCTTGTTGCGGTCCAGGCAATGTAGAAATAATTTATATATCCTGGATCTTCGTTTAACTGAGATTCCAGCATCCCCATCGGAATCAGCAGGATAACTGCGAAAGCAAAGAGAAGGAACAACAAAAAATAATACAAACAGACCGTAACACTTAGAGTGAGAACGGTAGCGGTATTATACAACTTCCGTAAATAACCGGCCCGCCCATTATGCGGCTTTTCCCACAAATGGTGGGCAAGAATGATCCACCCGACCATCGCTGAAATGGATACGATGGAAAGCAGAGACATCCGCCAAATACTGTAATCATTACTGAGCATCCATAATGTCGGAAAGACGAGAGCATAGGAGCCTGTTGTAAATGCAAAAATGATCACTTTCATAAATGCAGGAAACATCGACCATGGTCTGTTGGATCTTACCATCCCTGTTAATACACGTATTGCACCGCTGAAGGGTGAGTTCACTGTGAATCGTACGTCTATATTAGATTCTTCCTCATCGGGGGTTTCCCTCTTTATAGGGGAAAAACGCTCGAATCCTCGCTTTCCAACCAGTCGCTTGGAGTTTTTATTTTTTAACTTTTTATACTCGTCGTCATCTTTGGCCTGCAGCCTTTCTTCTGCCTGCTTTCGCTCTTCTTCCGAGCTTCCATAATACATTTCACTAACGAGTTGTAAGATCGCTTCCCGGACTCGCTTAATCATAGGGGTTGAGCCGAGACCTGGAAGACTGATCAATGCCACATCTTCCTCAACGTATGCCTCAGCAACAATAGGTTTTTTTCCTTTGAATAGCGGCAGATCGGTGAGGCAGATCGCAAAATCCCACTCTTCTTCTGCTTTTTTATCCATAGTTGCCTGCAGAACTTCCTCGGAGTTTTCCGTCACGCCTGTAAGAGCGTCCACACTATATTCGACTTCCCATTGATAACTTTCCTCGACATAATAGCTGAGCAAATCGGGCAATTCATGCTGCAACCTTTCCCCTACCTTATCAGGGTATCCCGGCGCTGTAATCAATCCTAAAGTCTTTGTTGATTTAATCATCATGTTCACCTCTGGTCCAACTTACGATTTATTATTCTAATACTATATAACCAAATTGAAATTATTTAAACGACAAATTATGAGTGTTTTTTCTAAAATATGAGGTCATCACTTCAAATAGTAGAAGAGGAGGTACAAAACGTACGGACGGTTATGAAGCTGAAAGGTGGTATAAGATATGGAGTTTCACCTCAGAAATCAATGAAGAAATCTCAAGGCAAATGATGCTGGAAACTGGTCTATGAAAAGTTGCGGAAAAAAATCGAAATCTATTACTAGACTCAGTTTAATGTGAAAACGGGGGATGTAAATAATTTTGAAGCTTTGGTAAGATGGAACCATCCACTGATTGTACTGATCTTCCCATTGGACTGCAACCAAAGCTTAATTGTTAATAAGAAAGGGTAATAGAAAAAGAGCTAAAAACCCTGGGTGAAGGAGGCTTCCATGCAAGGTAGAACACGAAGGTATGTAATTATGGCTATTATTATCCTCGGCATCTTTTTTTCTCTAAAAATATTAAACGACTATAGAGAGAAAAGCTTAGTTGATGTGATCAGTTATCACCCGGGAGATTATCAGTCTTTAGGATTTACGAATGACAGAGGAAACGTCTCCAGCGATCAAGTATATGAATGGTGGAGCTATGACAAGGAACCTGCGGATGAGCTGATAGAGTTTTTAAGGCAGTACCGTGTGAAAAAAATTAAATATGAAAAATTTGAAGAGAGACTTACTAAAGAAGAAAGTTTTGAATTTGCAATCCGTCATTCCAATGCGAATCCGGTGACAGGAATGGTAATGGAGAATGTTATACATATGTACAATGAAGATTATTATGAAGTCGTGAACGGACCTGTGAATATGGAATGGATTGAAGAGTACAGTCAAACTCAAGAGTACGAATGATATTGGTGAAAAGGAGTCATTCATAATGGTGTTGAACATGGAGAACGTTTCTCTTAGAAGAGGCGATCGCTGGATTCTTAAGAATATAAACTGGCAGATTGAAAAAGGACAGCACTGGGTGCTTCTCGGGCTGAATGGATCAGGAAAAACATTCCTTCTGAACTTGATGAATGCCTACACATTTGCTACAAAAGGAGAAATTAATGTACTGGGGATGCAATTCGGTA
Organism: Halobacillus campisalis; assembly: GCF_030345335.1. Classification (GTDB taxonomy): domain Bacteria; phylum Bacillota; class Bacilli; order Bacillales; family Halobacillaceae; genus Halobacillus_A; species Halobacillus_A campisalis. Next base: position 134,678 of record NZ_JAPVRC010000007.1, on the reverse strand, counting down.
AGACGTACCTTGCCGAACGTCTCCGCCAGCAGATCGGTTTTGTTTCCTCTGCAATACAGCAAAAAATCCATCAAGACGATAATGCGTTTCAAGTCGTATTAAGCGGTGCCTTTGCCTCTATCGGTCTTTACGAACGCCCGACCGAAGAAATGAGCGAAAGGGCGATTGCCTTACTTGAGGACCTGGGATGCATCGAGTATGCCAACCGCAATTATGAAACCCTTTCTCAAGGCGAAAGGCAAAGAGTTCTCATAGCCAGGGCACTAATGGCGCAGCCTTCTCTGCTGATTCTCGACGAGCCGACCAATGGGTTGGACTTCATCGCACGTGAAAAGCTGCTCGAATCGATTGAAAACATCGCAAAAAAACCGGACGCCCCGACGATGATTTACGTCACTCATCATGTAGAAGAGATCTTACCGGTCTTCCATCAAACGCTATTACTTAAAGATGGAGAAGTCTGTGATTCAGGGCAGACCTCTGAGATGATCACAAGCTCTCAGCTTTCCCGCTTTTTCGGCCTGCCTGTCGAGGTGAGCTGGAACAATCATCGTCCGTTTCTTTCTAAATTATAGGCTCTCATAAATGTTAATGTGGAGATTAGGTAGAAAAAAAGAACTTCCGGGTTATCGGAAGTTCTTTTTTGAACCATATTTTTACTAAAATAACAGGTGCGTCAATTTAGCATAAAATTTAATCCTGAGAAATAAAATAATCCATATTATACACTAAAATAAGTACCATGATCAGTATAAACGTTGTATTGATATACTGCTTTGATTCCTTTATATAAATAAATTCCAAGACTGCCTGGAATCCTAATAATAGTGATAGATAAGCCATGGAATGCAATTTAAATAGAATGAATGAGTTACTAGTAATCACAAACCATTGTGTACTTATAAACGTTAAAAAGATAATGACTCTACCCCAGCGATCTATATTTTGAGCAGGTGTACCCGATATTTTTTTCTTTTCAAACCCAAGTATTCTCGGAGTTACTTTTTCTGTAACAAAGATCAAAATAAGCAGGCCGATTATAAACGCGGCAACCCCCATACAATTCCTCCTTATATTATTGTTATATCTTTATAAAATTCATCTGTTCGTTAGTTCGATGAAAAAGTTTTTGCTTTAACTTAGGTGATAGAGGGTAGGATAGTTTTCCACGTAGATATTGAAGGTGCTTGGTTGCAAAGCTCCTACCTGATACTTATATATATTTCAAAAAAAAAGGGTCTGATGCCAATCAGATTTATATTTGCTCCGCTCATTAATAATGACGTATTTCCATGCTTTTGAAACCTTTCTGTCCTTTAAATTTTTCAAAACAACTTGAGTTTACGAAGGTGATTTGAAATAATTTACATATGATAGTAAACTGCGGATGTTTTATAGATGAAAGGATTCAGCGTTAAGGATGTACTCGTAGAACAAGCTGAAGCTTCCGTACGAAGGTATGGCAAGCTACATGGTTGGAAATGGTGTCTGTCTCCCGCTAGCCATTTTCTGAGTGAAAATATTCAATGTTAAGCTTTTTTACGGTTCTTAGATTCTACCGTCTTGTCATAGGGGTTTCCGTTCTACTAATCATCGCTAGCAGCTCCGGGAAATTGCGAGACTCCTGTGGGAAAAGAGTGCTTGGTGAGACCCCGGAGTGCGTTAGCTCGAGGAGGCTCAGCGCGCTCCCACGGAAAGCGAGTAATTTCCCGGAGCTCTAAACGTTGTCAAACATATCGGAAACAGTCCTAACATCTCGTATTTGAGTCTTCCACTAAAAGGAGCTTATATGAATATCAACTCGGAAGTTTAAGAGAGGCAATTATTAAAGACTATTGGTCGTAGCGGTTGCTGACTGCGAAACACTAGATAAGATACAGCGGCAGTCATAAATCTCAATGAACTTGCAGGGGAGTCAGATAATAGTGAAGGAGGGTTTAACTATGAAACTAACTAAATTTGCGATGATCGGAACTGTAATTTATTTAACTTTGTTTTTAATTGATTATTTAACCGCTTTATATTCAATAGGTGAAACAGGAGTGTATCATTCTTTGTTAGGTCTGAGAATCGACCTTAGGATGAACGAAGAAGAATTATTCACTACGTTTTCTTTAACGCCAAAAGTCCTCTTCACTTACATTTTGTGGATGGTATTGGTGGGGATGGCATATATGATTATAAAAAAATGGAATCATAGACGCCCTATCTATAAATGACTAATCGGGAGAAAAGTAAAGGACCCCGCTTAAAAGCGGAGTCCTTTACTACACGAAGTCATTATCTACATTACTTCACCAAATTGGTTAGAAATGTGAAGTGATAGGTCACCTTAAATTGTAATACAGTTCCTCTTTAATGTAAACACGCTTTAAAGAATTAAAGTGGAAGGGGAAGATAGTATTACGAATTGCTCTTTGAAGGTGTGAAGCAGTGTATGGGATGAAAACTGCAAAATTGATAATTCAGGTTGTTTTTATTTTGCAGTTAGTATGGATTGTTATGTTTTTAACTAACTTTCTTGGATTTGTGGGTTCAAGAAGTGAGATATTCCAGGATATCTTATGGATAGGCATTCCTGCTGTGGGAATATTAATTTCCGTTGTCTACATAATGAATTGAAAATTTATTGGTTTAGATTCTATTATCATATCTTTATCTATAACGATTCTCTGCCTCTGGGTGTTAGTTACCGGCATAAATGACATGTGAAGGCTCGATATTTGAATGAGCAGCCTTGACTGTCAAGCCTATTGAAGTACATTCCTTCGGGCTGTTGCATAGGATGATTTTATAAATCTGTAGAAGGGAATGAAGAGGATGTACTATGCACCTTATACGTATTCCTATCCTTATTATGCCGGGGCGCCTGTGTATAGCTCTGACTCCATGTCGAGAAATTATCAAGGGAATAATGATCAAGCAGCCGAAGCAATACTCGCTGGAATTAAAGGAGAAGCAACGGCAGTCGAATGCTACAAGCGACTGGCCAAACTTGCTCCCGATCAAAATCATAAAAATGAAATCCATCGAGTGTTACACAATGAAAAAAATCGTTTGCAGCAATTCAAGGACTTGTATGTATCGCTTACGGGACGGCAGCCTCAATACAATACTGAAAAAATTACGTTCAACACCTACCAAGAGGGGCTGCGAAAGGCTTATGACATAGCTGTTAAGGATTATGGAGAATATCGAAATAGCAGCTTACTTACTCAACATTCGCCTTTGCAGGATGTATTTATACACGCCTGTAATGAAGAGATGACGAACGCAAACCGTTTCAGCTCGTTATATTCTCATCAGGATGGAAGAATTGATTTGGAAGATTATGGTGGTGAACCGTTTGTTGTGAACATTGATGAAGCTACGAAACAAAACGATACGTTTCGAACAGCTTTATGGACAGGTGACCATTTACAAGTGACCTTGATGAGTATCGATGTCGGGGATGATATAGGCTTGGAACGTCATGCGACACTTGATCAGTTTCTGCGCATTGAAGAGGGGCAGGGGCTGGTGCAGATGGGGGATCGGAGAGATCAGTTAGACTTCGAGGCAGAGGCTTCGGATGACTTTGCTATCATGGTTCCTGCTGGTAAATGGCACAATTTAACCAATACAGGGGATCAGCCGCTCAAGCTTTACTCCATTTATGCGCCGCCTGAGCACCCTTATGGTACGGTACATGAAACGAAAGCTGATGCCATCGCAGCTGAGGGACATGATAGTTGATACGTAAAGCGTCCTTTCGTAAGTCGAGAGGACTTTTTTACATAAAAACTGCCCAAAAATAATTTTCAGAATAACAAACGCTTACGGGTTTGTGCTTATTCCTCAATTTTGCCGTGCTGTTAGCTGTGACTTTACTCGCGGGGTGATGGTTTATCATTTTATGAATGCAGTTACTCCGCTATTTATAAAATAGAGCGTAGAGAGAGAACGCCCTTATTCATTGATAGTAACTAACAATTTAAATTGATTTTCTACGATAGATGACAGTTGTAATGAGCAGCAGACAAGCTGTGGCTCCTGCTGCAGGAAACAAGACCGTCGTTATTGAATAATGCTCTAAGGCTATTATGGAAAGCCCATTGCGCATCATGAATAAGAAAAAGAAGGTCACATTTTCCTGATAAGGCTGACGATAGGCTTTCCTTAGTGTCGGCGCAAATCCTAGAACTTCTACCGTACTCAAAATCAGCACGGTACAAAGCGGGTCTGAGGTCAAGTACCAAAAAGGCAGCGAAATTAGAGCCATAATAAAGAAGAGCCAGTCCACTCTTTCAATGACCACTTCCGATTTTTTAAGCGAGAACCGCTACATATACCGTCAGTACCCCTGATATTCCAATCGGCCAGGCCCCGGCTCCTCCACCATCCTGCACTTGTGCGAAGTAAACTACAAGCGTAACCACTGACCATATCACCCAAGAAAATACATGCGGTTTGATCGTCCCGCGCAATATGTCTCTAATATATGGATAAAAGCCGATCAGCGTTAAGATGATGGCAAATAAACTTATGATTACATTACTGGTCATCAAGCTCCCACCTGCCCTTACTTGAACATCTTATATTAGCGGCGGTTTTCACAACTATCCTGCCATTTATGGGTAAGCTTACCGAAGAATATTGAGCGATGAAATAGGTGGAAATTGCGCTCAGGTGCATCGTTGCATTTTCTATAATCACATTTGACACATTTTACAAATCGTATAAAGTAACTGTAAATAAAAAAACGGAAGGGTGACCCAACTACATGAAGTACTAATCCTATTTTACGAAAGCAAAGAATTGAAGGTTTGTTGTTCAGCAGAGGATCATTTCTGCTTTATTTTTACTGCCTTCATTCGGAGTTTTCAGAATAGGATTGGGAATTCTATAGTTGAACCTTAAGGGAGCCATCTCTCTTTTTGGTGTCCACCTATACCTAAGCCCCCTATTCTGAAACACGAGATAGGGGGCTTTTTGTGTCCCCGGAAATTGAAAAATAGGGGATGATGTTATGTTTTTTTTAGAAGCGCGGAATGTAAAACATTATGTGAAAGACCGTTTGATTTTGGATATCGATCACATACAAATTGATAGAAATGATCGCATTGGTTTAGTGGGCCATAATGGAAGTGGAAAAACGACGTTATTGAACGTATTAGCTAGGAAATTACAGCCCGATCAAGGAGAAGTCATCCAGCATGTGCAAACGGAAATTCTGCCGCAGCTGAAACGGACGGATACGAGTAAAAGCGGCGGGGAAGTAACGCAGGAATATATTAACCAGGCGCTGATTAAGGCGCCGGGACTTTTACTTGCAGATGAGCCGACGACTCATCTGGATACGGCGCATATGGAATGGATTGAAAAGAAACTTCTACAATGGAACGGCGCCTTTGTACTGGTGTCCCACGACCGGGCATTTCTTGATGCCGTTTGCACAGCTATATGGGAATTGGAAGAAGGAAAGGTCAAAGTGTATCCAGGTAATTATAGTCAGTATGAGGATCAGAAAGAGTTAGAACACCGTCAGCAGCAAGCCGCATATGAAAAATATGAATCGCAGAAAAAGCAGTTGGAAGAAGCTTTGAAAGAAAAAGAAAGGAAAGCGGATAAAGCTGACAAGACCCCCAAAAATGTCAGTCGTTCAGAAGCGAGAGAGGCGAAACCTTATTTCGCAAAGAAACAAAAGAAGCTTCAGAAAACAGGGAAAGCGTTAGAAACTAGGCTGGAAAAGCTGGAGAAAGTAGAAAAAGTGAAAGAAGCAACTCCTATCAGAATGAATGTGCCGAATGAAGAAACGTTCAAGAATCGAATCATTCTTCGTGTCGAAGACGTTGAAGGTTTGATCGGCGAGCGAGTGTTGTGGAAAGCAACGAGCTTTCACGTGCGGGGTGGAGATAAACTAGCGATCATCGGGGCAAATGGAAGCGGCAAGTCCACGTTTTTGAAAAAAATCATCCATCAAGAGGAGGGAATGAAGGTCTCTTCTTCTATGAAAATCGGCTACTTCAGTCAGAATTTGAACATCGTTGATCTAAAGCAGTCAATTTTAGAAAATGTCAGTGCGGGTTCAAAGCAGGATGAAACCCTGATACGGACGGTACTTGCCCGTTTGAATTTCTATAGAAATGATGTCCATAAGTTAGTAGGTATTTTAAGTGGCGGGGAACGGGTGAAGGTAGCGCTCGCCAAATTATTTTTAAGCGATATCAATACGCTCGTTTTGGATGAACCTACGAACTTTCTTGATATTGAGGCAGCCCGCGCTCTAGAATCTTTGCTGATGGAGTACACAGGCTCCGTTATTTTTGTTTCGCATGACCGACGGCTTATTGAAAATATAGCGACAAGAATTTTGACAATTGAGGATAAAGAAATAAAACTGTTTGAAGGTACGTACGAACAATACAAAAACAGACAACCTCAAACGAAACGAAATACCGAAGAAGATCGTCTACTCGTTCTTCAAACGAAAATATCTGAAGTTCTAAGCAAACTTAGTATCGAACCGTCTGACGATTTAGAAAAGGAATTTCAGCAGTTGCTAGCGGAGAAAAGGAAGCTGGAAGCAGGAGGCTGACCGGACGATTTTCTGCATCCAATAAAAGCCATTTCATTTAAAATGATGTCGTTTTTTTCCTTAAATGGAAATTAATTGCGGAGGATTGAAACGATTTTGCTGAAAAAACGTATATACTTAGGGGGAACGATCTCAGCGCATGAACCGAAAAACGTTAAAGAAGGGGCCTTATGATTCATGGCCCGTTATTCAGGCTTTAATGAAAGAGGCGATTTAAATTCTTTGGGAGAATCGATGCTTCTTGAGACAATATTTAAAGGTTATGATAAATTCACACTAAAAAACAGAGAGGGAGGACATCCAATGAAAAGGCTAAAAAAGTCATCAAAAGATAAATCCCTCCATGGGGTTTGTGGGGGGATTGCGGAGGCTCTTTCTATTCATTCTTTATTAGTCAGGCTGGTATTTTCTTTGACGATGCCAGCTTCCTTGATCGTATACATCATTCTTGCTAATACGCTGGAAAGCCCTCCTCCTACTTTGCGTGACTTCTGACTAGTTTCTATAAAGCTGTTATTCATAGTGCAAAATACCGGTCTGAGTTTGACGAAACCTAATGTCTCGGAGAAGGAGGCATTAGGTTTCAATTATTAGGCAGTGTGAATAGATTTTCATAAAACTTGCTCTCAGTCCGTGGATTTGTTTTTATTTCAATCGCTTTGATTCTACGTCTAGAATGATTTCGTATATGTTCATTAGACATCCTCCTTTGCTGATACTTTAATCATAAGAAGGTATGCGGTAATTTATAACGTGCCTGAGCAGGAACTTTTTTCATGCGTTCGGAGGGGCTTTTGGTTACTACTTAGGGCGCAGGAATGAAACGTATGTTCTCGGTCGTTTGTATGAGGTATATTCCGACCTTTTCTTGATGGAGTTTCTCCTGTTTAGAAGTATTCTAAGGGAGAAGGAGGAGATCACGATGAATATATTGATCATAAGCGGAACACCAAGGAAAAAAGGGAGAACGAGAAAGGTGGCCTATACGCTTTCAAGTCGTCTACCGGCAGAAGTGATCGACTTAAGCGACCTGACTCTGCCTTTATTCAATGGAGAAGGTGAACAGGATCGGGTATCTGAGGTCCAGTGGTTACGGGAATTGAGTAATGAGGCAGATGCCTTTATATGGTTATCTCCCGAATACCATAACGGGATGAGCGGAGCTTTGAAGAATGCGCTCGATTTTTTGAACATTGATCATTTTCGTCACAAGCCTACTCTGTTGATGTCTGTGTCAGGCGGTGGAAAAGGCGGGATCAATTCAATTAATCAAATGCGGCTTGTAGGACGCGGGCTGCATGCTATGGTGGTGCCTGACCAGTTGATCTTTGATCCTGACAGTTTTAAGGAAGACGGGGCGTTTACGGCTGACATAGAAAGTAGAGTAACGCAAGTGCTTCGCGAATTTACCCATTATGCCGGACTGCTTCCGACCTTGGGTGTACGGGGGTGAAACGTTGGAAAGATATGAAAGTATGGAAAAGATGCAAATTTTAAAGGTGATAGCTGAAACGCTGAATGGAACAAACGATTTGAAGGGTATGCTGCAGACGGTACTGGAAAAGCTGCTGGAATTAACTGGGCTTGAGACTGGATGGATTTTTCTTGTCGATGAAAAACCGAATTATACATTTGTAGCGGATCATCGATTACCTCCGGCGTTGACCATAAATGATAAAGAGCCTATGTGCGGAGGCGACTGCTCCTGCTTGAATCGGTATTGGAACGGAAGGTTGAAGGAGCCTATCAATATCATTGAATGTAAAAGGATTGAAAATGCAATCAAGTGTGACTGGGGAGATACGAATAGTGTGACCCATCATGCTACGATCCCTTTAGCAGACGGGGAAGAACGGTTTGGAATCTTGAATGTAGCCTCTCCTAATAAGGAGCATTTCACGGAGGAAGAGCTTACTTTGCTTCAATCGCTCTCTTTTCAAATCGGAACGGCAGTAAAACGGACGAGGTTGTATGAAGAACAGCAAAGGCGCGCCGTAAATTACGAGAAATTAAATGAACTGGTACGACTGATATGGAAATCTCAAAATGTGGAGCGACTTGCAGACCAGGTAGTACATAAAACGAGTGAAATTTTTCAGTGGAAAACAGTCGGTCTTTACCTTCAAGAAGGGGAATCTTTATTCTTGAAATCATTTGTGGATGAAGATTCCTCCTTTAATGAATCGGTTTCTCTGTCTTTGCTGGAGGATCATCCCATCGCACGGGCTTTCCAGTCTCAGGAGGTCGTTCAGTCCGATTGTGCTTCACGAGAGGAATATGTGAGCCTGCCCATCCACATCAAAGACGAAAAGCTTGGAGTCTTGTATTTGGCTGCTCCTGATTCACACCGATTAAGTGATTGTGACGTGGAAGTTCTGCAGGCTCTCACCAGGCATATTTCTTTAGTATATGAAACGCTGCGACTCCAGGAGAAGCGAGGCGAATTGCTACTATATGAAGAAAGGAAGAGACTGGCCCGTGATTTGCACGATTCCGTTAATCAAAAGTTGTTCTCTTTATCTCTTACAGCCCGCGGAGCGAAGGAAGTTATTTCACCTCATGATCAGCCATTGAGGGATTTGCTGGACGAAATGCTCGGCATGTCGCAGGAATCATTAAAAGAAATGCGGTCATTGATCTGGCAGCTTCGTCCGATCGGGATAGAGGAAGGGCTGGTTTCCGCGATAAAAAAATATGGAGAACACCTTGGTCTTTCTATTGTATTTAAGGTCGATTCAGCTCCGAATTGGCCGCGATCTGTAGAAGAGACGCTATGGAGAATAAGTCAGGAAGCGTTAAATAATGTAAACAAACATTCCAATACCAAAGAAGTGACCCTCTTTCTGTATGGAAGTTCAGAGGGTGCCGGTATGGAGATAGTAGATCGTGGGGATGGATTCGAGTTACAGAAAAAAAGAACACGTTCATTGGGTCTGACGAGTATGAAGGAGCGGGCGGAATTGATTGGAGGCATATTAGACGTAAATAGCGAACGCGGAGTAGGGACTACAGTGCACGTTTTCCTTCCGTGTGAAGAACAGGAAAAGAGTGGTGAGCAATGAAAATTAAAGTGATGCTAGTAGATGACCATCTCGTTGTGCTGCGAGGGTTGCGATTCTTTTTAAATACCCAGCCGGACATCGAGGTAGTAGGTGAAGTAGACAATGGGTCGCTCGTCTTAAAGAAATATGAAGAACTGCGTCCAGATGTAGTGCTGATGGATTTAATGATGCCCGTTATGGATGGTATTGAAGCGACTAAACAATTAAACGAATTGTATCCAGGTGTGAAAGTAGTCGTGTTGACGAGCTATTCTGATCAAGATCATGTCATTCCTGCCCTGCAAGCCGGAGCAGCGGGCTATCAGCTAAAGGATATTGACCCTGATGAGCTTGTGAAGACAATCCGCGCTGCGTATGCAGGAGAAAAGCACCTGCACCCGAAAGCGACCCATCTTCTCTTAACAGAAATGAACAACAACCAGGAGAAGGAATCGAGTGCAACTGTCCTCTACAAGCTTACGACACGTGAAAAAGATGTGCTCTATCAGGTTACACTCGGAAAAAGTAATAAAGAAATTGCAGCGGACCTTTACATATCTGAAAAAACAGTCAAGACTCATGTCAGCAATATTTTAAGTAAGCTTCAGGTCCATGATCGTACACAAGCGGCCATCTATGCAATGAAAGAGCAACTATTCAAAGATCATTCAATCTAAAATACATTATCGCAATAACATTAAATGATTCAGTAATTTCGCCTCTTGATATACACCAGAAATCTTAGTTGAATTGCTGTCTTGTCCGTTACAGATTGTTAGCGAACTGGAGAGCAGGATATTGCATATATTTATGAACCATTGGAGGGGAAATTATGAGAGGGATCAAAAATGCGTGGGAGGACGATAAGGGTCGTATCGGGATTATAGAGTTAGATGAGAAGGTTTTTGGCTCTACGTTTCACCCTGTTGTCTGGAAAGATGAAAAAAGAAACTATCACGTCATTAACAATCTATGGTATACGACCTACCATGGGGCACGGGAGTTTTTCAGAGCACCTACAAACTGTTACGCGGTGGAGGGGCGGATGAAAAAAATTGTAGTAGAAAGAGAAGAGCGCTATGCCACAGTTGATTGCTACTTATAAACAAAAGTGGTGGGTGATTGTTTGAAAGAAATTGTGATGCTCGCCGTCATTATTATATTTTTTGGCGTTGTATATGGCCTTCTTGATCATTATGAAGGTTTGACTCAATATTTCATGGTGGGGGTTGGTTTTCTAACATTATTGTCTGCTGTAAGTTGAAAAAATCTTATCCACTGATGATAGTATAAAATTAATAAACACTTAAAATCATCCGAGGAAATTCCATACCTTAGAAGTAAAGCGGAAGATCGAATTACATATTGAAGCCAGGACGCGTTGATAAAAAACGCGTCTTTTTCGAATGATTACTGTGGTATGTGAGTGTCTGGAAGCAAAGATAGAAATGCGGCTCGTAGATAAATTGTTTCAGAGAGTTTCTCGTGCATTCTAGGATTCACCTTCAATCGCAGCCTTCACAGCTCCCACGTAATCATCGAAAGCAGACGTTTGATTTGAAGCATCGTTTCTTGAGCTGAAACTGGTATCACCGTTTTTGTAAAAGGATTCTCTTTGAGCCTCGGTGATTTCCAATTGAACGCCTCGTTCTGATTTCGGTTGGTTGACGAAGTTGTCTGGGTCCTCGCCGTTTAAATGGTCGGGGGCTTTTTTAACTGAAAACCCACTGGAATTTAATTGATTGGAGATTTCTTCTGCTAACTCACGATTCAGCCCGCCGATAAGTGTCTTTGGTTCTTCACCTTCCGCTCCATGGATCGTAATATGATCATTCACGGCATCCACCATCTCTAAAGCTTCAGGTTCATCGAAATGGGTGGAGTCTATATGTAGATTTTCAAAATTACCGGAGCTAAGCATCCCTTTGAATGTATAAAAATTATGGCTTTCACCGGCGATAGCACTAGCAATCTGTGAAGTGGCGGGCTCAATTCCTCCTCCATGGATGGCACTCACCAGCAATCCGCTTGAGGCACGTCGTGTTTCAACCTTCCAATCCTCGCCTTCACTATATTCCTGACTTAAATCCTCGAAGGTACAAAACCTGTCCGTGTCTGAACAGCTGTCATCGTTCGTTTTTTTGTATAAGCCGGCTGCCGCAATGAGTGAAGCCGAAATCGTGATTATTACTATTGATAGTTTGATAGTTGTCATTTCATTCACCTCTATTTTAGTTCGACCTTTAGTGTGATTTTTTATATGGGTCTCATTCACTAAATTCACGATTTATATGCGAAAATTGATAAATTTCCTAAAATCTTGTTGAACAGAGTCGATATACCTTACAGAAAGAAATGTAACATATATTGGTATAAAACAAGGAGGAAAAACAACCCTATGTTCAGCTCTACGTATTTTAAGAAAGTCGCTGCTGTCCTCGTCATTCCCGTCACATTAATGATTCCGCTGCACTCGGTGGATGCCTCAACGCAAAAATTCCCTGATGTAAATAAAGGAACAATCTATTATGAACCCATCCAAGCTATGTCTGGAAAAGATATTGTTAATGGATATACCGATGGAACGTTTGGAATTAGAGATTATATTACCCGCGCGGAAGCGGCAGTTATGCTGGCGAGACTGCTTGAGCTTGATACAGATAATGCTACAGCCGTTCCTTTTGAAGATGTCGACCAGGGAAAATGGTATGCGGGAGCGATCAATGCCTTATATGAGAAAGGCATCATTAATGGTGTCAGTGAAAATGAATTTGATACATACAGCAACATTACACGTGCCGCTCTATCGAAAATGATTGTTAATGGATATGAGCTGCAAATGGTGCAGGAAAACTCACTCCCCTTCACGGATGTCGATGAGGACGAATGGTACATGAGCTATCTCGAGGTATTATATTCTCATGAATTGATTTCTGGTGTTACTACTACAACGTTTGAACCGGATTCATTTATGAGACGAGGAGACTTCGCTTTATTATCTTATAATACGGAGAATAAGCATGGAGGGATGTTCCTTGAACTTGAGGAGGCCATTGCGACAAGCGCTTATCAATTACAGCTCAATTTTTCAAATGGAGACACAGAATCTATTCATCTCGAGGAGCCTTTAGACATCGGGGAAAACACACGCACGTTTGAGTATAAGCAAGAAACATTCAGCGAGACGGTGACATTCGAAATTCCTCAGCCTCCAGAAGTTTCAAAAAATAATAGCCTGGTTAACGAGGCTTACAACTATCTCGGTGTTCCTTATTTGTTTGGCGGCGACACCCCGTACGGAATAGACTGCTCTGGCTTTACCAGACTTGTATTTGATCAGGCTGAAGAAATCTATCTTCCCCGGACTACCGATCAGCAGTGGCAAGTCGGACAAGATGTGGAAATGGAGGATATAAAGCCTGGAGATGTCGTATTTTTCAGTGATACATATAGGGAAGGTATTTCTCATAACGGAATTTATATCGGGGACGGACGATTTATCCACGCTTCCAGCACACAAGGAGTGACGCTTTCTTACTTGAGTTCCCCTTACTGGGAAGAAAAATTCACTGGGGTGAAACGGTTTGATGATCTGCACCTTCCAGAGGAAGAAGCTGTTGTTTCCGCAGCCAGTCAATTTATCGGTGAAGTTCCTTATCAAAACGGCGGAACAACACCAGAAGAAGGTTTTGATACGACAGGATTCATTCAATATATTTACATGCAGGCGAAAGGAATAGAGCTTCCCAATAACGCTGCGGCTCAGTGGGAAGTAGGGGAAGAAGTAGCAAAAGAGGATCTGCAGCCAGGAGATCTCGTATTCTTTCAGGCGAATTACTTGAATCCAGCCATCTACGCAGGAAACGATCAAGTAGTTCATGTTACCCCATCGAAAGGTGTGACCGTGACTAATTTTAAAACGAGCGGCTTCTGGGGACCGAAATACCATGGGGCAAAGCGTCTCGTACCTGAAGATATATTGACTGAGAATGAAGGATCCGAAATGCAATAAAAATAGTCGTTAGAGTCAAGCTGCCGAGAACATATATTCCGGCAGCTTTTTTTGATAGCCCTAACGCCCGGGAGAAAAAAAGCCCCCATTTCCCTGCTCAATGACTTCAGTAGATATCCGTATGTCATTTTTATCCCCACTGTCTTTCAAGACTGCAGTAAGATTGACAAACCGTTTTATATTTTTTATAATAAGTTCAAATAATTTAGTTGTTATAGCAACTATTAAGAAGACAAAAGGAAGGGACACTATGAAATTGCGGTTTAAGGATTATATCAGTATCAAACTCCATCAGACTGACTTGAAGCTGACAGGGTATATTAAGTCTCAGCTGGCTCCCTACGGACTCGCTCCAGAACAGAATCTGATTATGATGCTGCTTTGGGAGAAAGATGGATGGACGCAGAATCAGCTTGCGAACCAATTGGATAAAGACAAAACGAATATTGCCCGAATGGCTTCGAGTTTAGAGAAAAAGGGATTCATTACCCGTCGATTTTGTTCAGATGACCGACGTTCGTTGGAATTGCACCTTACGGCTAGTGGCAGGGCTTTAAAAGAAGAAGTGCTTCCTGTGGCTGAAGCGTTCAATGATGTAGTGACAGAGGGTATTTCTGATGAAGAGCTGGAGCAGTTTGATCGGCTTCTTACAAAAATGCAGAAGAATATGGAGAAATAGTTGATATAGCAACTAAAACGACGAAAGGATGATGAAGATGTCTAAATTTCAGCGAGAAGTGAAGAAGCACTGGTATGTGGATTATAACGAAATGGGATTTCCGGCGATTCAGAAGGGCTGGGTATTGCCAGCAGATCGTTGGAAAGAGTTTGATCCGTTTATATTAATGGCAGAAGACTGGTTCAAAAAAGGGACCTTTACTGACCACCCTCACCGCGGGTTCCAGACCGTGACCTATGTCGTTGATGGACGTTTGGAGCATATTGATAATGCCGGCGGACGAGATATTCTCGAGCCGGGTGATGTTCAGTATATGAATGCTGGATGGGCTGCCCGGCATGCCGAAGACGGAGTGGAAGATGACGTCGCTCATACATTGCAGTTGTGGCTGAACCTGCCAAAAGACAAAAAGAAATCTGAGACGATCTATCAAAACGTGTACGGAGAACAAGCGCCTGTCGTGCCATTTGAAGGTGGATCACTCAAAGTCTTCTCTGGTGACCTGGCAGGTGTTCAAGGGCCGCTCGATTCGATCGTGCCGATTACGCTCAGTGAATGGACGATGGCTGAGGGATCGGAATATACGCTTGATCTGCCTGAAAATCACAATGCTTTTTTATATGTGCTTGCAGGTGAAATCGAGGCTGGTGAGAACGAAGTGATTTTAAAAAAGCACGGCGTCGCGACCTTATCGTTCAATGAGGAAGGCGAAGGTGCAAGCCAGATTACGATTAAGTCGAATAAACGCCAGACGAAAGTACTCGTCTATTCGGGTCGGCCGATCAACGAAGACATCGTTCAGCATGGCCCTTTCGTAATGAATTCGATGGAAGAAATCAAACAAGCCTATGAGGATTACCGCAACGGCAAGTTTGGTCCTCCAGCTGAATAATCTTTTCAATGATCATGGAACCCTGCAGATAAATCTTCTGCAGGGTTTTTTAAAATTACGGATTTGTTACAATTCATCTAGTGATATACTGGTCTATATAGGAACAGGAAAACAGCCTTTGAAAAATTAATTATACTTAGGTGAAATCAATCAGGAGGTTAGTCAATCGACCATGTTAAGCGTCAAAATCATTGGTTGTCTGGGAATAGTAAATGCAGCGGAAAAGATGAAAATGGTAGTGACCGGAAAGCCAGGCTTCGGTTTCAATGTATACTGAATGATTAGAGAGCCTGAGGTGACTGATGAACAGATCGTGGTTACCGTTGAAGTGGCAGAGACAATTTGTCAATCAGTACGGAAAGGTGAAGTCCTTAATAGAACTGAATTACCTGACTGACCTTTCAGGAAAACTCTTTTCACATATGGAATAGTAAGTAGGGAGGGAGAGTGACACTCATGAAATCCGTCAAACTGAAAAAAGTGTTTCATCTCGAAAGTAACGAAGAAGTTAATTTCTCTAAAGGGATACTGCTTATCGATGACAAAGGCCCGACCGATAATTGGACGGTCAGTCTATCTAAAGTCAAAAATACAGAAGTATTTACAGAAGCAGAGGATTCACAGGAAAATCACAGATTGCAATTATTCGATATTGAAGATAATTCTTATCAGGGCACACTTGCTGCTGATAGAATCTCCCGTGATGGGACGATATTAATGAAATCTATGGGAGAACTTAATAAAGCATGAAGTTGAAGAGTCCTTTTTTTAGGGCTCTTTTTTTGTGTGGAAATTGTACTAGAACGAATTTTCCTGCAAGGTTGTGTTTACAATGAAATGGTAGAGAAAAAGCAGCGTGCATAGTTAAGGAAAGTGAAGCGATAGCTGAGTGACAACAATATCATAGCATTTCCTTATTATGAGTTACGTACACAATCCGGTTGGCCTTGTAAGCCATGAAGGAGCATGTCATCGAACTCACGTCTACGTTTACGATAGATGTTGAGGAGTTTGCAGAAGCTGGCAGGCTCAGAAGAATATGAAAAAGTCGCCAAAGAAGCTTTGGGTGTCTTAGAAAAAAAGGTGAGTCCCAGTTGAGGGGCTCGCCTTCTTAACGTTTTTAAGTGCGTTAGAAAGAAACTTCTTCATAGATGGATTGATAAAAAGCATAAAGCCTTGAATAGGAAAAGCTTTCGCTGTGGATTACTTCGTATACATCATTAGCTTTACGATCTTCAAATCCAGCAAACAAACCTGAATCATCTTTAGTCAATTCTATCGTCGACCTGTCCGTTGAATCTTCATAATCTATAAGGATGATGAGAGATTCCCCCTCCATTCTATAGGGAAGCATACCCTTATCTAACTCAGTAATTTCATTTTTACTGAGTTTCTGCATTTTTATGTCACCGATAATCGTCTTGATTGTTCCTGAACATTGATGTCCTGGTTATTTCATCTCATGTCGATGGTTTTAATGGGGGGATGTGTTCCCAGTTGGTCCCCTAAAGTCACTTCTTTTCCTGAAAAAGTCTGGCATCCCGTGATAAAGAGCAGGACGGAAATCAGGATCTTCACTAGATGAATTTTCATCTGATATCCCCTGATCGGGATATGCCCTCGTGGGGCTGGAGTGAAGTGATCGTTCCTTGGTGGAAGAATAATTGCCATCTCCCATCGATCCGTTTCCAAATCGAACTGCGAAGTGTATTTCGATGTTTCGTTTCTATAAGATATGTAGTTAAAACCACATCATCCGCTAACTGCTCGGCCTCGAAATGATGCATGGTCATTTCAATTAAGTGAACGCCGCTTTCAAGACATTCTCTCTTATCGATCGTAATTCCTGAGCTTCCGATTTCCCAAAACTCGTCAGCTAGAATTTCATCAAGTTTTTCGTTGGATTTTCTTACGTCCATGTTCAAATGGGTCTGCTCTCGTTCTTTTATGAGTTGCTTTAAATCATATTCCACATCGATTACTCCTTTTCATATGTGGTATCTAAGTAGATGAATCATTACTAATCAATAGAAGGGGTTTAACTACTCTCAACCAAACGCATTATGATTGTAAAAAAAAGTAATAAAATTATATGCAAGACTCGGTTCCGAGATAATGGGGTTCGCTACCGTGTAAAGTAGGGGGGGATTGGGAAACAATTCGCTTTCTTGCGGTGGATTTGGCAAGCTTCCTGGGTGGGATCTCGCCTGGCCCCTTCTGCCGCGGGAGTCTCATCGTTTCCCTTCCTTTTTTTTCGAAAGGGAATGAACGTCCCCTTGACTTTGGAATGGAATGATCCCCAAGAGCTCATCCTGCCTGCAACCGTGTATTCAATCCATAGCGCTCAGCAGCTAACGAGTCTCTCCTCATTTTCGGCCCACGCTATACATGTCTCTCGAAACACTTGAATAAGAACCTTATCGATAATCATGTTCTAGTTTGATCCAATTAATCAACTATCTCAATTTCCTTATAGCTTTCATATGGTTTTCTAACTAGACACATCATCCCGGCAACGATAAACAAAATAGATTGGATTAAGGTTGCACCCAGGGTGAGAAATGCCATGAATACACCTGTGCATATAAAAATAATCCCTGATGCTTTCGCACGGCTTCGCATTATAATCAATGCCACAAGCCCTAAAATAAAGCCAAGCAAGTGCACGGCAAACACAATCCATACATACCACATCTCGCTGTACTGTGGTAATTGTTCTGGGAATTGAGCTCCCACAAAAATGGCCAAAAGGACTCCAAGCACGAGAACTATAAACTGAAGTGAGAGCGCAATAATCGATAGGATTTTTTCCCCGGTTCGTTTCAAATTCATCCCCCCATATTCCGTGATTTAAGCATATGGCACATATACGCAATGTATACAGCCACATTTAAAAAAGCTCTTAATTTATATACGGAGTCAATTCGGAAAAGTTCCCAAATTATTTAATTTTATATAATGCTGAGCTGAATTAAGTGTCTCGAAACCTCTTCAAGGAAATCAACAATCTTCATAGCCGTATAAAAAAATTAAGAGTAAAAAAACCACCGAAACGAGCTTCGGTGGTTTAAATTTAGAACGTAGGAAGGTTATCTAAGTTATTGCTTTTAATACCGTCAGGCTCGCTTCGTAAAATATCGCGTCCATATTTCTGAAACACATCAACATGGGCAAGACTTCCCCGTTTAGCTTCTTCCAGAGCTGTGACGTAGTCAAGCTCACGGCCGCTTTCAGTTTTAATGGCAATTATATCTCCATCATCATTTTTCCTAACAGCAATAATGGCTTCTTTGCCTTCCTGATGCATAATCGGAGCAGACTGTTGTGCGCCTTTTTGCTTATACTCATTATAAATCTCTTCAAAGTCAGACATAAACATTCCTCCTTACTATACATTCTTCTCCATTTCCATAATTCCAATTCCTTATGTGTCATTTAGATCAGCATTTGCTTTGTGGTTGAATTCGATGCTTCTTCATCTTGCAAATTAGGACAAAAACCTTCATTATTTTAGAAAAGGAGGCGCGATATGCGACACGATATACAACCAAATGAACGAGCTTTCTCTTCGAAAGAAGTAGCGGAAGAAATGAACATTGCCTCAGCTACTGTCCGAAGGTATGGCCAGATTTTAGAACGGAATGGCTATGAGTTCTTTAAAGATGGCGAGCGGCGTATTTTTGTACGATCCGATATCGAAGCCCTTATAGCGTTTCGAGATACGGAAAGGCCAAAGGATGAGATGGCGGAAGATCTTGCCCGGCAGCAGAAGGAGAGGCTTGAAGAGTCCGACACGACGGATATGACGATTCCTGATACATATGCAGGTTCAATCCAGGATCCTGCCCAACTGCACGATTTCTTAAAGGTGATTGCCAACGAGCTTGCCGCATCGAGGGAAATGAATGTCCAATTGACTCAGGATATGGAGCAGTTGAAAACCACTGTGGCTCGTCTCCAACAGGATCATCATGTCATCAGTTCAGGGGTAGGGAATTTTTCTCAGAAAACTCATACAAAAATAGATAAATTGACCGAACAGCAGAAGAATCATTATGAGGAATTGCTTAAGGAAGAAAAGCGGAAAAGTGAAGCCTTGCATAAGGAGCTCCAAGATATGCGGGAAGAACAAAGAAAAGAATGGCGCGCTCAAAATGATTTCAATCAGCAGTTGGCTGAAGCAGCCAATAAGTCTAAGGGAAGTTTAGGGAAGCTGTTCTCTTTATTCCGGAAATAGGTGAGCGTCTATTAGAAGCACTTGAATCCATTCTGCATTCGAGTGCTTTATTTTTGCAAAAGCTCCGTTAAAGTTCCTTGTTAATATACATATAAGCTCCCTTTAGTGGAAGACTCAGTTTCGAGACTTATGTATGGGGATATGGTGGCTTTAGAAAACGGATCGCTTTCCGTGGGCATGTGGTGAGCTTCCTCAGGCTTCGCCTTCCGGGATCTCACCTACCATGTACATCCCACAGGAGTCTCACCGTTTTCTAAAGCCACCATCCGATGGGAAGGTGCTCGAAACTATACCAAGTTTAAAAATAGTAGCCACTGATTAGAAATATTAGAAAACACCATGTATTTCAGGAGTCTAGCCTTTTTTGAAACTTCTTGCCTTTGCGAGGATAACGGAAACATTTTTTGCGGTGCTTCACTTAAAAAATACCTGCTCTTGAGTGATAATCAGCGAGACTGTCGCATGCAAGAAAATGCTTGGAACTACCTTAAAGTGCAGGTTTTATAACTAAAATGCTAAAACCAGAGCACTGGAGTTTAATGCTCCCACTATGAGTAAGAAAGTTCTTATCCAGGCGATTTCGAGAAGCACGTCTATAGTAAGGGACGGAGGAAATGTTAGTACAAGAGAGTTTTTTTGCTTCTCATTTCTTCGTTCCGTCTCTTAATATAAGTTAGGTGGTTTTAGGAATGGGCGAGACTCCTGTGGGATGAGAGTGGTTGGTGAGATCCCGGAAGGCGGCAGCCTGAGGAAGCTCACTGCACTCCCACGGAAAGCGAGTCCATTCCTAAAACCACCTTCTACTCATCACAATGACGGAACAGCCAAGATCCTACGGGGGTTCAGCTCGAGGAAGCTCCACTATCCTGCCACTTTGTTGAATAACTTTTTATGAAAAATCAACAACGACGTTTAATATAGCTTTTGCAAAAAATAACTCCAGCCCTGGATAATGAGTGTCCAACGGCTGGAGTTATAGGTTTTATTTATACTTTTTCTTCCCATTTACTCTTCTCTTCTTCTTTCATCATATCTTCCACGTCTTTTGGATACGCCGTGCGGAACGCGTGGTGATCCGATTCAATCACTTCTACCATTTTGTTTATCATGTCCTGTGGATCGTATTGGTCGTCGAGCATCTTCTCTTGTTCTGCAATAGATTCTCTAGGTGTGAAATTCTCGTTTTCATCGTACCATTTGTGCTTTTCTTCAAACATACGGTCATTGAACCCTGTTTCAAATGGCCCGGGGTTTATCGTCGCGACTTGTACACCGAATTCATCGAGCTCGGCTTTCATTGTTTTTGCGATCGCCTCGATGGCATGCTTTGATGACGTGTAAGCACCTAAATAAGGCATGCCGACGATGCCGACAACGGAGCTTAGGAAAATGATCTTGCCTTGCTTTTTGCTGACAAATTTCTTAGCAGCGATTTGTGCATTTTCAAGCGTACTGAATACGTTCGTTTCATATACCCGTCGCACGCGGTCAACAGGTATTTCTGAAATCGGGCCGCCTTCCCCGATAGCTGCATTGGCTACAAAAATATCGTAGTCATAGTCTTCAATCAACTGCTGGTCACGCTTGCTTGTAATGTCTAATTTTATGACTTCTAATTCAACGCCGGCATCTGATGCCGCTTCGCGTAAACTAGTTACTTGAGAAATTATTTCAACAGCTGCGATGACGTGGTGGCCTTTTTTGGCTAATCCGATCGCCGTACCTTTGCCTAGCCCCGTTCCTGCACCTGTTATAAATATAGTTTTACTCATGGAAAATTTCCTCCTTCAGATTTGAACTCGTCTATAAGAGATACCCGGCTGAATATTTTCCAAAACACGCCAATATTAAATCGCTTGTTCAGAAAGTGATTCGAGTGATTTTTTAAGCCATTCTGAACCTTTTGTTTTGGTAAATTTTATAAGAGTAGTAAAATGAAACAAACGCTTGAAGGGGACATGTTTTGTTGAAGATTTTCAAAAAACCTTTCGTATTTATACCAATTACTATAATGATTATCGTTTTGATATGGCAGATAGATTTTTCAACGCCTGGTCCGATCGTCAAGGAAGCCGAACAGCATGTCGGAGTTGCCTACGAGGAAGGGGGATCCTTTCCGGAGCAGGGCTTCGACAGTTCGGGATTTGTTCAATATGTCTTTAATGAAGTGCAGGGATTTATGCTGCCCCGCACATTGGAGCAACAAATCGAGCAGGGAGAAGAAATAAGGCGTGAGGACATACAGGAGGGAGACGTCGTTTTTTTCAGTAAAGACGGTGAAGATGTCTCCCATTCAGCGATTTATATGGGGGATGATCGTCTTATCCATCCTACGGCTTCGAACGGTGTAGAAGTGACCCGCTTTGAGGAAAGCGGCTATTGGAGTGATAACTTTGTAGAGGCTCGTAGAATTACCGAGCCGCCTGATATAGCTGAAGATAACGACATTGTAGCCGGGGCTCACGAATATTTGGGAGTACCTTATGAGTTTGGCGGCGAAACGCCTGAAGCGTTTGACTGTTCTGGGTTCATTCAACATGTGTTTGAGGAAGTGAGTGATATTTATTTACCACGCACGACGGACCAGCAGTGGGAAACTGGGGAGGAAGTGGAT
Source organism: Halobacillus campisalis (assembly GCF_030345335.1). Classification (GTDB taxonomy): domain Bacteria; phylum Bacillota; class Bacilli; order Bacillales; family Halobacillaceae; genus Halobacillus_A; species Halobacillus_A campisalis. Next base: position 112,626 of record NZ_JAPVRC010000007.1, on the reverse strand, counting down.
CTGGAAGATATAGAGCCGGGCGATGTGTTGTTTTTCAGTGATACGTACCGGGAAGGCATCTCTCACAATGGAATTTATATTGGAGGGGGACAATTCATCCATGCCTCAAGGACCCAGGAGGTCACTACCTCGTATGTGAGCGCTGATTATTGGCAGGAGAAGTTTACCGGCGTTAAAAGATTCTCGGACTTAAAAATATCAAGTGACAGTCCCATCGTGACAGAAGCAGCCAGGTATATCGGAGAAATTCCTTACCAAAGGGGAGGTACGACCCGTGAAGGCTTTGACACGGCAGGATTCGTCGAGTACGTTTTCGAAGAAACTGAAGGAATCGAGCTTCCTCGTTATGCTGACGAACAGTGGGAAGAAGGGGAGCATGTAGACAGAGAAGATCTTATCCCGGGAGATATCGTATTTTTAGAAGCGGATTATTTAAACCCTGCGATTTATGCAGGAAACGAGCAAGTCGTCCACGTGACTCCAGAAGATGGAGTAACCGTAACGAACATCGAGGCTAGTAATTACTGGGGGCCGAAGTATTATGGAGCGAAGCGGATAACAAGTGGATGAAAACAGCCAGGATAGGTTATCCTGGCTGTTTTTTAGGTTTGCCTTCCTTCCTTCGGAGTTAAAATAGCTGGGGTAACGTTCGTATTTTCTAAACACCGTTCATTGATATAGTTGTTTTTATAGAACGGAAAGGGTAATTTAGCAAGTAAGGGAGTGATCGTATGACCGAAAAGCAAAGAAAATTACCTTTATATGTGCAAATACGAAATAAGATGGTTCAAAACATTCAAGACGGAGTTTGGCAGCCGGGCGAGGCCATTCCTTCAGAGAGTCAATTGATCGAGCAGTATAACGTAAGCCGTACCACAGTCAGGCAGTCGATTCGTGACTTAGTACAGAAAGGTGTTCTTGTAACAAAACGGGGAGCACCCACGAAAGTCCGCCAGACTCCGAGTGAAGAAATGGAAAATCCAGGGGTGTTCCATCACGAGTTAGGAGCAGAGCTTGGGGTCAAAGTAATCCGTTCGGAAGCTTTAAATGACCATTTTTTCGCCCAAAATCAGCTGGAACTATCTGATGAAGAAGAGGTGTATGTATTTGAAAGGGTACGGACGGCAGAAGGAAACCCAATTGCCTGTCAGCAGTCATTTTTTCCGATGTCCATTGCACATAAACTGAAAGATGAAGCAGCAGAAACGTTTGATTTCATCACTTTTTTAGGGAGACATAATATTCATTACACTAATATTAAAGAACAAGTTACTGCTTCTAACGCTACGGCTTATGAGGCGGATTTATTAGGGATCACTCCGGGGGAGGCACTAATTGAAATCCGAAGAAAGACCCTGGGGGGTGACAACCTTCCCATCGAATACAGCCGCACGAAATATATCCCTTCCTCCTTTTCGTACCGAGTAGAGATCGGAAAATGAGTATCTTATTGTAATATGTTATAACTTATTGTAATATGTAAGATAACTGATATTCTTGATGATCAATGAGGGAGGAGATTTATGTGGGGAAATTACAAAGTATTCGTCATGACAAGACGCAGATTGATTTAGTCCGAATGCGTCAATATCGTTTGGGAAGAGTTCGAGAACAGCTGAAAGAGTTAGGATACGGCGGCATAGTCATTTTCGATCCGGTGAATTTGCGATATGCGACTGGTAGTCGGAATATGCAAGTGTTTATGCTGAGAAATCCGGGGCGTTACGTCTTCATCCCGACGGAAGGTCCGATTACTTTATTCGATTTTCCAAACTGTGAGCACTTATCCGAAGGACTTGAAACAATAGATGAAGTTAGACCGGCGACCACTTTATCGTACGTTGCTTCTGGTGAAAATCTTCACGATAACGCGAAACAGTGGGCTGAAGAAATAACAGATTTGTTGAAGCAGCATGCAGGATCTAACAATAAGCTTGCGGTCGATTATATACCATCAGTCGGAGCCATAGAATTGGCAAAACTCGGGATAGAGGTTATGGATGGACAAGAGCCGATTGAACATGCACGAAGCATTAAAAATAAACAAGAAATCGAAGCTATGAAAATTTCTGTGCGTACGGCAGAAGAAGGCATGATTCGGATGCAGCAGGCCCTAAAGCCTGGTATTACAGAAAATGAACTGTGGTCTCATCTACATCAAACGAATATTGCTCAGGGCGGCGATTATATTGAAACGAGGCTGCTTAATTCTGGTGAGCGCACGAATCCGTGGTTTCAAGAATGCAGTGATAAAGTCATTAACGACGGAGAATTAGTAGCGTTTGATACTGATATGAACGGTCCGTTCGGGTACTTTACGGATATCAGCCGCACCTTTTACTGCGGGGAAGGTGAACCAACTGACGAACAGAAGCGGCTGTATCAAACAGCTTATGAACAAATCCAGACTAATATCGAGCTGTTGAAGCCTGGGATGACTTTTAGGGAATATGCAGAAAAAAGCTGGCGCATTCCTGAAGAGTTTTTCCCGAACCGCTATTTCACTGTAGCTCATGGCACGGGACTAAGCGGAGAATACCCTTATATTGTTTATCCTCAGGATTTTGAAGAAAAAGGGTATGATGGAGTCATAAGAGAGAATATGGTCTTATCCGTAGAAAGCTACATTGGATCGCCTGGAGGAAAAGAAGGGGTCAAGCTTGAAGAGCAGCTGCTCGTTACAGAAAACGGAGTAGAGAACTTTTCTGACTTTCCTTTTGAATCTAAGCTTCTCGGTAAATGATCCTCGATTGAAGGTTAGGGATTGTCTTTTTAAAATGTGTGGTTGAGGAACTTCCTTGGCTGCACATTTTTTGTTTTCTCACACTTCCGTATAAAACTCGGCTTCTCTTTCTATAATGATTAATAGTCTATGAACTATAAAAGGAGGGGAAGTCTATGAAAAGATTAGTACTAACCGCCCTGCCGATCACATACATGGCCCTAATATGGATTCAATCTAGTTACCCCATTGAAGAAATTAAAAGTTTCCTGGGGATATCTCCATGACAGCAGGTGCTTTATTTGAACTATTGCATTTCGTTGAATTTGCGATATTGTACGTGCTGATTATTGGTGCTCTTGCAGCAAATCATAGATTGTCTGTGGTGACGAGCTATATAGCGGCTGGCGCGGCGATGCTTTACGGAGTAAGTGATGAGATTCATCAATTTTATGTTCCGGGAAGGTCGTTTACGGTCATCGATCTAGTTAAAAATGGGACGGGCATTCTTGCAGCGCTAGGAATCGTTCATTTTCTCTATTTTAATAAAGTTTCTGTTAAATATGAGTAATATTCATATAAGCGCTCCCTAATCTTAAACGCTCAGTTTCGAGCTATAGTGGGAGTGTGGGACTGCAGGAAACGATTCGCTTTCCGTGGGACGGGCGCTGAGCCTCCTCGAGCTTCGCTCTGTGGGGTCTCACCTGTCCCGCTGCTCCCACAGGAGTCTCACCGTTTCCTTCCGCCCCTCTGCCTAATAAGTACCTCGAAACCTAAGCAAAACAGAAAATCATATACAACTACTCCTTTTATATCGAAAAACTAGTTATAGTGCTCTTTATCTTAATAGTACACAGATGAAGAAAGCTGTGAGACTCCTTGTGTAAAAGGGGAAACGCTTCGTTTAGCGGCGTATGGACTGGACTCAGCTTTTGGACATAAAGGATACACAAAGGACGGAGTGATTCGATGTTGACTTACTATAGCTGGAATACGTATCTTAGATGAGAGCTCGAAAGACTTTTCTATTCCACTGCCAGGTGGGTTCGTTCATTTCGCATGGGGTGGTTGGGAAGCTGGGAGACTCCCGTGGGAGAAGGATCCAGGCGAGATCCCACAGGGCTTTAGCCCGAGGAAGCTCGCCAGTTCCCCCACAGGAAAGCGAGTAGCTTCCCAACCACCCCTAACTCATAATACGGCGGCGAACTCCACCCCAGTTATAACGAAATGAGTATTCAACAATCCTACCAGTTTCGTTGCAAAACAAAACTTTTTATGAAAAAACAACTACGACGAATAATATAGCATTAATAAAAAATGCGTAGTCTGTGAACCGATACGCATAAAAAACTCCTCCTGATCAAAAAGACAGGAGGAGTTTTAGCTTTTAGTCTATTAATCTAAACATTTTGCTTTGTACGTCTTTACTGCTTCCCCCGACAAACACTTCAAAATCACCTGCATCACTCGTATGCTCGAGATCGGCATGATAATAGCGCAGCTGCTGTTCGTCGATCGTAAACTGGACTTGCTTTGCCTCTCCGGGCTGAAGGAGAATTTTTTGAAAGTCTTTTAATTCCTTCAATGGGCGGACCACTTTTCCTACGAGGTCTCTTATATAAAGCTGAACAATTTCTTCCCCGGCGACGTCACTCGTATTTTTAACCTCTACACTCACCGTCAAGCTTTCCTCTTTCGTTATCTCATCAGCAGAAAGTTCAGGCTCACTGTAATGATAGGTGCTGTAACTTAAGCCGTAACCGAACGGATAAAGCGCTTCGTTAGGGCTGTCCAAGTATTGAGAGACGTAGCGGATTTGCGCGTCGGGTGCGCCTTTAGGACGTCCGGTATTGTAGTTGTTGTAATAAACAGGTACCTGTCCCACGGAATGAGGGAAGGACATCGATAGCTTGGCTGATGGATTGACTTTTCCATATAAAATATCAGCAATCGCATGGCCGCCTTCTGTTCCTGGATACCATGCCTCGATGACGGCATCGGCGTGTTCAATCACTTCTGTAAGGTCGAGCGGTCGTCCATTAAATAACACAGCGATGACTGGTTTACCAAGCTCTTTCACTTGCTTCAGCAAATCTAATTGTACTTCTGGCAGGCGGATGTCTGTGCGGGAACCTGCTTCACCGCTCATATCTGAGTGTTCACCGAGTGCGACGATGACGGTTTCCGCTTCCTCAACTGCTTCAAGAGCTTTTTGCATTTGTTCTGCTGTTCCTGTTTCAATGGAAGTGCCTTCTGCTATAAGTAATTCGTCTCCAGGTACGTAGTTCTTCATCCCTGTTTCCAGCGTAATCGTGTCTTCAGGCGACCCGGCCCATGACCACGGTCCGAGAATGTCTGTACTGGTTGCGAAAGGTCCGATGAGAGCGGTTTTACCTTTCGAACTTAGAGGCAGAAGCTCTTCGTTTTTTAGGAGGACGATCGATTTCGATGCGAGTTCACGAGCTGCATCACGATGTTCAGATGATAGAATGAATGTTTTTTCTGCCTCTTCGTCCGCATCACGGAACGGATTTTCAAACAGACCGAGCTTCTTCTTCAGTGTAAGGATGCGTAATACGGCTTCATCAACTAATGCTTCTGTCAACTTCCCTTCTTCGATCAGTTCACTTACATGGTTCACATAACAAGAGGTCATCATCTCAATGTCGACACCAGCAGTAAGTGCCTGTTCGGCAGCTTCTTTTTCATTCGCTGCCACGCCGTGAGGGAGCAATTCTTTTACAGCGCCCCAATCAGAAATCAACACACCGTCAAATCCCCATTCGTTTCGCAGCAAATCGCGCATTAACGGTTTATTTCCGGTGGAAGGAACGCCATTTAAAATATTGAACGCAGTCATCACCATTTCGCACCCTTCATCTAATGCGGCTTTATAAGCGGGTAAGTAAGATTCGCGCAGCATCCACTCAGACATGTCGACCGTATTATAATCTCTTCCACCTTCAGGAGCCCCATACGCAGCAAAGTGTTTCACGCACGCCGCCACTTTATAGTGGTCTTCTTCTAAGTTTCCTTGAAACCCTCTGACAAATGAGCGGGCAAACGAACCGTTTAGAAAAGGATCTTCTCCTGTAGATTCCATCACGCGGCCCCACCTGGGATCTCTCGACAGGTCGACCATCGGCGCAAATGAAACGTGCACACCGGAAACCGCCGCTTCTTTAGCTGCAATCGCTGCACTTTGCTCGGCCAATTCTGTATCCCACGAACAGCCGATAGCCAACGGAACTGGGAAAATGGTTTTGAAACCGTGAACGATATCAGACATGAACAATAAAGGAATATTCAACCGATTGCTTTCTAAATGCTTCTTTTGTATATATTTAACTTCAGCAGCCCCAGAAGCCCCGAGCACTGATCCAGTGTTCTTAATATCTTCATCATCAATCCCCATATCTTCCATCGGGCCTGTGATCTGGCCGCGGTCGGAAGCGCCTTCAAAAAAAGGAGTAGCTAATTGAACGAGCTGTCCAACTTTCTCCTGCAGTGTCATTTGGTTAAGTAAATCCATTAATTGATGGTCGGTCATTTATAATCCTCCTAGCAAAAAATTCGAAACGTTTCAATTGAGCTTTATGGATAGAAGTATAAGGCTGTTCTATCTTTTAGTCAATGAATAATAGCTTTATAATAATGGTTTTAAGCAAAAATTAAAGTTTTTTGAAAAAAATGTTGAAAGCGCATTCAATTTTAAGTACAATAAATTTATCGAAACGTTTCAACAAATTAAATTTCAAAGGGGTGCACGTTATGAAATCGAAGATAATTGCTTTGTTCGTGGTAGTCTTACTATCTATTACTTTAGCAGCTTGTTCTAATGGTGATTCTTCATCTGGAGGAGGCGATGACACGGTCACTGTATGGGCGATGGGAGAAGAAGGTAAAATGCTTAAAGAATTCAGTGAAGGTTTCGAAGAGGATCACCCTGAATTGACAGTAGATGTTCAAGCGATTCCGTGGGATACCGCTCATGATAAGCTGTTGACTGCTGTCGCCTCAGGAAATGGACCGGATGTCGTGCAGTTAGGAACAACGTGGGTACCTGAGTTTGCTGAAGCAGGGGCATTAATGGACCTTTCTGAATACGAAGAGGACTATCCGTCATTTGCCAAAGAGAACTATTTTGAAGGTTCAGCTTCCACCATGGAATATGATGATCAATTAGTAGGGATTCCCTGGTATGTAGATACACGAGTTATGTATTATCGTACAGACGTATTAGAAGAAGCGGGCTATGAAGAAGCTCCGCAAACGTGGGACGAGCTTAAAGAAGCAGCTCAGACGTTATCTGACCGCGGAGAAGACTCTTATGGTTTAGACATTGATCGTAATGATCAGATTACTCCGTTCATTTTTGCCTGGCAGAATGGCTATGAAGCGAACCTTGAGGAAAATGAACTGAACTTCGATACCCCGGAATTCAAAGAGGCGATTGAATACTATACAAGTTATTTCGATGAAGGGCTGAGCCAGAAACAGGAAGGTGTCGATATCGTCCAGGCGTTTAAAGAAGGAACGAAACCGATGTTCTTCAGCGGTCCGTGGATGATTAATATCATTAACGATCAAGCACCGGATATTGAAGGGGATTGGGCAACGGCTGTAATGCCGACCGAAGAAACGAATACGTCCAGCATGGGTGGAGCCAATTTATCTGTCTTTAAAGATGCTGAAAACGTAGACGGCGCGTTAGAGTATATCTCTTATATGACCGAAGTCGATACGCAGATGGACTGGCTTGAGACTTCAAATACGCTTCCATCTCTAACGGAAGCGTGGGAAGAAGACATAATGACTGAAGACCCGATGTACGCAACCTTCGGGGAACAGCTTGAAAATACTAAACCTGGTTTGCAGACAGAAGAATTCGAGCGTATCGCTCAAGAGTTGCTAAGTGCAATAGAACGAGTTGTGGAAGGCGATGCTGATTTGGATGCGGAACTTGAAGAGTTCAATGAAACCGCCAATGAACTTTTAGAAGATTAATTACAAAGGGTGGAGTGAATATAATCGTGCATTCACTCCATCTTTCCTTTTATAGATAGTCAAACTATAAGATGGATGGAGATAGGTGGGTATTCATGAGCAATTTTAATAAAATGATAAAAAACAGACACCCTTATATGTTCATAGCTCCAGCCGTACTATTGCTGACCGTCTTCAGTCTTATTCCAATCCTGATCGCTTTCGTTATCAGCTTTACAGATTTAAATTTGAAAGGACTGGCAGACTGGTCATCGATTACGTTTATCGGAGTGGAAAATTACACGGAATTGTTTTCAGATGACACATTTCTCAAATCAATATTCAACACAGCATTTTATGTAGTACTCGGAGTTCCGCTCGTTATCTTTTTTTCATTATCGATTGCTTTAATGCTGAATTATGGAACGAGTAAACTTTTCACGGTGTTCAGGGCAGTGTATTACATGCCTTCCATTACGAATATTATTGCGGTGGCTGTAATCTGGGGCTACTTATATAACACGGAGTACGGTCTGTTCAACTACTTGCTTTCACTGCTGACTGTAGATAATATTCCCTGGCTGGAAGAACCGACAATTGCCAAATTGTCTTTGATTCTGCTGGCAGTCTGGAAGGGGATCGGCATCAATATGATCATTTTTCTGGCGGCGCTTCAAGGAATCCCGCGTTCCTATTATGAAGCGGCTGAAATGGATGGGGCCAATCGTCTGCAAGTGCTGTTCAACGTAACATTACCTCTATTAAGGTACGCGACATTTTTTGTGACGATTACAACGTTGATCGGCTGGATGCAATTCTTCGAGGAACCGTTCGTCATGACAGATGGAGGACCTTTGGACGGGACGATCTCTATTGCGTTATTCATTTATAAAGAAGGGTTCCAGTTCAGTGAATTCGGTTATGCAGCGGCAGGATCGTTCATTCTGTTTGCAATGATTATTATCGTCACGATGATTCAATTCAAACTGAGAAAATCAGACACCGAATATTAAGGAAGGAGGGCACACGATGGCAATTAAGAAGAAAAGTAAGGCAGGAAATTACCTTGTGATTGTTTTAATGATTGTTGGAGGGATAGCCGTATCCATTCCTTTTATTTGGATGATATCGAGCTCTTTTAAACCGGAGAGTGAAGTACTGGCCATTCCGCCGACGATTTTTCCTGAAAATCCGACACTTGATAATTATATTAATCTATTTACGAATATGAACTTTACCGTATACTTGCGGAATACGCTGATCATTGTATTCTTCTCGTTCATCGGTCTGTTGTTCAACGCGATGGCAGGGTATGGTTTTGCCAAATATGAGTTTAAAGGCAGAGAGAAAGTCTTTTACCTTGTATTGGCGACGATGATGATACCAGGTCAGGTTACGATGATTCCGGTGTATTTGCTGCTCAATGAAATGGGACTGACTAATACGATGACCGGCATTATCCTGCCAGGACTTGCGGTCGCCTTCAGCATTTTCTTATTCCGTCAATTCATGACTACGATTCCTAACGACTTGATTGAAGCAGCTCGTCTAGATGGGGCAGGAGAATTCTATATATTTTTCAAATTGGTTATGCCGATTGCAAAGCCGATTTTTGCCGTGCAAGGTATTTTAACCTTTATCGCCGGCTGGAACAGCTTCCTATGGCCATTGATCATCGCAAATGATGAAAGTCTATATACGTTATCCGTCGGACTTTCCTTGCTCCAGGGTCAATATGCCAACAACTTCGCTTTGCAGATGGCAGGTGCTGCCTTCATGGTTGTGCCGATTATTATCATTTTTTCGTTTTTCCAAAAGTACATTGTCGAAGGCTTTACCATGTCAGGGATCAAATGATTTAGTACAATAGGATTTAGTATTCAATAAGGAAGGAGGGCAAGGATGACGACAATCAAAGATGTAGCAAAAAGAGCCGGAGTTGCAGTATCGACAGCTTCCTACGCCTTAAACGGCATTAATAAAGTCAGTGCAGCGACCGTTGAAAAAGTGAACAAAGCAGCGGCAGAACTCAACTATAAAAAGAGCGGCTTCGCTTCTGATTTGAAAAGGTCAAAAACGAACACCATCGCTCTCATTCTAAGCGATTTATCCGGTCCTTATTTCTCTGAATTAATCAAAGGTGTCCAGGAAGTCACCGCTTCTAACGGCTTTGACCTGATCGCCTGTAGTTCGGTCGGCGGTGATAAATCCACTGCTTCAAAGTTCTTAAAAGAAAAAAGGGTTGATGGAGCCATCGTTCTTGCCCATAATATTAGCGCAGATTTAATCAACTCATCCGCCAGAAAAGACTTCCCCATCATCGTGCTTGACCGGGATGTAGATAATCCAAATGTTGTCCACGTAGAAGTCGATAATAGGAAAGGAGCGTATGAAGCTACAGAATATATGATTCAAAAAGGGCACAGCTCCATCGCCTACGTCAGCGGACCGATGAACTCTCATGATAATGAAGAAAGATTTCAAGGGTATTTGAGCGCACTGGAACATAACAACCTTTCTTACCAATCACGCTGGAAAATCAGCGGAGATTTCACACGAGAAGGGGGCTATCGAGCCACCAAAATGCTTTTGGCGCAGCAGAATATGCCTGAAGCTGTCTTTTACGCCAACGACGAAATGGCTATCGGAGGACTGCAGGCTTTTTCAGAGAAGAAGGTACGGGTTCCTGAAGATATTTCGATGGTAGGTTTTGACGATATACAATTGTCTGAATATGTGCAGCCGCCTCTCACTACAGTAAGACAGCCCAAATATGAAGCAGGCGCGCTGGCTGTCCATCTCATTTTTCAAATGTTAGACGGAGAAGATGTAGATCGTACGTATAATCTGGGCACAGAGTTTGTTGAGAGGCTGTCAGTTAAATGAGTTATGTTCTTTCGTTACTTGGTGGGATAGGAAATGACTCTATTTCCTGGCCCTCCTTTCTGTGTTCACCGGAACGTAACAGTGCTGTTATAAACTTAATAGATTACGTTAGGTGATTGCATAAATAATTGCGGTCACTTTTTTTATCCATTCGATGACCTATCGAAATGATTGGTTATCGAATGGACCGGGAACACATCCAAAGGGCACCATTTAAATCCTACGTAATGGAGGACGATTATAATGAAAAAATATACAGTTGTCACAGGAGCAAGTTCTGGTATCGGATATGAAACAGCATTAGCTTTTGCTTTACGAGGCAAAAACTTGATTATTACGGCAAGAAGAGAAGAAAAACTGTCAGAGTTGAAAACAGAAATCCAACAGCACAATGAGGATGTAGATGTCATCATCAAAGTGGCTGACTTAGCTGAAACAGAAAACGCCTACAGCTTTTATGAAGACTTGAAAGACTATGACATAGAAACGTGGATCAATAACGCCGGGTTCGGAAATTTCGACCCTGTCAGCGACCACGACTTGTCAAAAATAACAAAAATGCTTCGCTTGAATAACGAAACACTTACAATTCTATCGTCTCTGTATGTCCGTGATTATGAAAATAAGGAAGGCACCCAATTAATCAACGTGTCTTCTGGCGGAGGGTACACGATTGTCCAGGATGCCGTCACGTATTGCGCGACGAAATTTTTCGTGAGCGCCTTTACTGAAGGACTCGATCAGGAACTGGCCGGCAAAGGATCCTCTATGCGAGCAAAAGTTTTAGCTCCAGCAGCAACAGAAACTGAATTTCTTAACCGTTCAATGGACAATGATGACATTCAATACGAAGGGAACATTCCTAAATACCATACAGCGAAAGAAATGGCGCAGTTCATGCTGGAGCTGTATGATAGTCAAAAAACGGTAGGGATAGTTAATGGTGAATCGTATGACTTTGAGTTGAGGGATCCGATTTACCCTTATGCTTCACTTTCATCTGAAGATAAGTGATGTGATCGGGAGTAAAGCTTTTGGTGTTCTTTCTTCAAGGCTTGAATTTTGTGAAAAGTTGTATTGTTATTTTAATAAAGGATAAAAGGACCAAGTGGCTGATAGTATTACATTCATCTTAAATCAAACATGGACATTCGCATGCGGATAGATTTATGAAGAGCATCAATCCATAAAGATTAAAGTATAGTCTAATAGATCGAAAGCCCAGGACTCTCTTTTTAAAGAAAGGGAGCCTGGGCTTTTTTAATGAATCAACTCATATTTCTTCAAGAATGATTCTAGTCGCTTTCAACAAATCATCTAATGACCACGATGGCAATGAGGGCCTTGATACTGCCAGATCGTGATGGGCGGGCATATGGATGAATCCTGAGGGGATTTCGAGTTTATGAAGTTTTATAAAGTGTGCAGCCTGATACATCACTTGATTGCATACATACGTGCCGGCTGTATTTGATATCGAACTGGGAATAGAGTGATGCTGCAGGGATTGGGTTATTTTTCTGATAGGCAGTGTTGAGAAATATGCATCGGGTCCACCTGCGATGATTTTCTTGTCGGTATATTGGTTCCCTTCATTATCCTGATCGCCATCCATACAGTTGATGGCTATTCTCTCCGGAGTAATTCGATTTCTACCTGCGGCTAACCCGAGTAAAACTACGGCATCAGGATTATATTCCTTCATATAATCAGTCAGCATTGCACCTGCTAGTTGAAAATCAACGGGGAGAACTTTACCGAAGATTGTCTTCCCGGCGACAGCTTCTTCGTTTATTGTTTTTACGATGTGTTCGGTTGGATTTGAATCCAACTCTGAAAATGGTTCAAATCCAGTGAGTAGTATGTTCATGAAAGATTTCCCTCCTGAAGCTGTTTATTTTAATCGAAATTTTCAAGCTGTCCAGTTTATCAAAGAATATCAAATACCGTTTTATCAGCAAAGTGAGGGTGAGACAGTTACTCCTCGTACATAACCTGCAATAAAGAGGCGTATACATAGCGTATTGAGTCCAATATTTAATAAAAAGGATGATTTAATGAAGTGCCCTACATGTGAAAACACCCAGACAACAGGAACATTCTGCGGACAATGCGGAGCTAAATTGCAAGAAGATACGTCTACCAATCCATCGAGCAAGTCCCCCTCTATCACACCTGATTTACAGGCACCTGCTGCTTCTATTACTAATTCTGAATGGATGAATAAGGTGGAGGATTTTTGGAATTATTCTCGAAGTTTGCTAAAACAGCCTTTAGAAGCCTTTCGATCAACATAGTCAGTGTTCGCTCAAGGAATCATGACCCTGCTTCTTTATATGATCACTTTTACTCTAAGCTTATACTTTCTGGCAAGTTCTTTGATGAAGCAGCTAAACACTTTCTGGATGGAAACGGAGCCGCTTCCTTTTTTTGAAATCAGTTCGAAGCTGTTCCTTTTCTCATTTATTGGCGTAATCATAAGTATACTGGCTCTTATTATAGTCGCAAGCGCTATGAAGCTTAATTTAACCATTAAAGAAATAATCGCCCAGTATGGAGCGATAACTACGCCATTTTTGGCATTGAATGTACTGACGTTATTATTTTCTTTAAGCGGAACCGTTTCGGTCACTTTACTTCTGTTAGGGATTTCTTGTTTTTATGTATTACTCATGGTGCCCGTCCTGGTCATTTATCATCATGGGGTTACAGGTGAGAGCGGAGCTCCTGTATTTTATTGGAGTGTCGGCACAAGCATTCTGATTCTTTTGCTGTCTTACTTGTTCTGGAAATGGATACTAATCGAAAGGCTTGGTGAACTTACACCGCTCTTCGGTATCTTTTAAATGTTAAATTTCCTTGTTGATATTCATTTTAATCTCCCTTTAGTGGAAGACTCAGTTTCAAGATGTTAGAGCTGTTTTCCGGTACGTTTGACAGCGTTTGGAGGTCCGGGAAATCACTCGCTTTCCGTGGGAGCGCGGTGAGCCTCCTCGGACGTCCCGTCCTGCGGGGTCTCACCAAGCACTCTTTTCCCACAGGAGTCTCGCAATTTCCCGGACCTCCTTTAAGTTTGTCAGGTTCACGGAAACATCTGAGACAGTGCATTGAGTGAAGTACAGTTATTTTGAGAGGCAACGAGAAGTCGCCCCATTTCCAATAACCCATTTCAAAAGAATGTGTATGGACTGAACTAAGCTGGCAGAGATAAAAGAAACCAGAACAAAATGACTCGGTGTTGACTTGCCAGTCTCGTTAGTCGCTAAGCTCTATAGCCGGAATACGCAGCTTAGATGAGAAATCAGAAGTCTTTTCCAATGCCAGGGGGTTCGTTCATTCCATTTCGTACGGGGTTGTTGGGAAGCTGCGAGACTCCCGTGGGAGAAGGATGTAGACGAGATCCCACAGGGCTGAAAAGCCCGAGGAAGCTCGCCACTTCCCCCACAGGAAAGCGAGTAGCTTCCCAACCACCCCTGACTCTCAATACGGGAACGAACCCAGGCTATTTCAAAATCAAGTCTTCCGCTATCCTGCCATATTGTTGAACAACTTTTTAATAATGAAACAAAAAATTTATTAAGCTGATCACCCTGAAATGACTCGCATACTTTATGCAGGAGCGGGCTAACGAACTGGATTCTTATAATATTGAAAGGGATAAATTGGAATATAATGATAGAAAGTGGTATAATAGCTGATATAGGCATGACCTCTTCAGTAAATATGTGAAGAGATGTTTATAATTTAAATGTACAGAATCGGAAACTATAAAATCAGCTCATATAAGTGAGCTTTCAGTCAGGTAAAGGAACGTGACGCTTTCGGATAATGAGGGGCGTCTTTTTTATGCTTTTAAATAAGGTAATCGTCGTTTGGTAAAGTCTCGTTTAAAGTGAGGAGGCATTGTATGAAGCAAATATATGCTTTTGAGACAAAAGAAGAGTACGGAAGGTATCAAGAGGTGATTGAAAGATTCAATAAAAAATTGGAAGACTACCAGCGACTGTTGGAAGATAATTATCCATTAACTACTTTGCCAAAAGGAGTAGTATGGACTTCCGAAGACTTAGCTACCACTCTGTTTTCCGACGTTCCTATACCCGCCTATACAGATAGAGATGTAATTTACATTTCCCCGGATTTAGAAGCTTGGAGAAAGCTGTTGATTAGACAAGTTGATGCATATGACATCCCTGAAATTAAGGAATTTTATGAAAATTGTTCAGAGGACTATCTATTTACGATATTGGCACATGAATTGACTCATTATTCTGGTGCGTTCAGTAAAGAAGATAATAATTGGTTTGAAGAAGGAATGTGCGACTATTTATCAAGAAAACTTGTTTTAGAGGAAAGGGAGTTTAAGGAGATCACGAATATTGAGCTCGTACTCGTTGAAGTTCATAAGGAACGATATGGAGGTCACTCTTTAGAGGATTTCGGCAGACCTTCTGATCAAGGAACAATTTTAATCAATCGGATGTTCGATTTCTGGCGCAGTTATCTTGCCGTGGAATTCTTGGTTGAAGTGAGGGCAAGTAACGATGTGGAAATGATTTTGAATGAATACAAAAATTGGGATCGTGAAGGCAGGGTCATTCCTTTGACTGAGCATTTTGAAATGGAAGATTTCTTTAATTGATGGAAGATTCGTTTGTCATTTGTAAAATTGTACGGCCATAGAGAAATTGAAAGCAGTAAAAGAATTCTTTCATAGAAATCGCTCTTATTCGTTTTTACTAAGTTTAGTCGCTTAGTTGATAACGAATGGAGTGATTTTTTGTTTATTAAAAGATTTAATACGTGATACGTTCCGCTTAGGCATGTCACCGTCGATTAATCAAAACGGGGCAGTGGGGCGTGCGACCAAAATCACAGAAAATGTTACTAAAATGTAAGGTTATGTAATCGTAAAAGAAGGAATAGAAGAGTACTATGAAAAAATCTTATTAAAAGAGACGAGGTAATCGATCATGAAAGGAATCATTCTTGCGGGCGGCAGCGGTACGAGGCTGTCACCAAGCACATTAAGTATCAATAAACATTTAATCCCTGTCTACGATAAGCCTATGATTTATTATCCTCTATCTGTACTGATGCTGGGCGGTATCAAAGAAGTCCTGATCATCAGTACTCCTCATGATGTATCGAGGTTTAAAGATTTACTTGGTAACGGTGAATCACTTGGAATTTCAATTTCCTACCTCTCACAGGAAGATCCAAACGGGATCCCTGAAGCGTTAGTGATCGGCGAGCATTTCATCGGAAAAGATGATGTGACGTTGATGCTTGGTGATAATATTTTTTACGGGCAGGGATTTACTACGCTTTTTCGAAAAGCGATCAAGAATCATGAACATGCAACGATTTTCGGGTATCGAGTCAAGGATCCGGAGCGGTTCGGCGTAGCTGAATTTAATGAAAGAAAAAAAGTAGTATCTTTAGAAGAGAAGCCGGACGATCCTAAATCTGATTTTGCCGTAACGGGGTTATACATTTATGACCACCATGCGGTAGAGATAGCAAAGCATCTTGAACCTTCAGAACGCGGAGAACTCGAAATCACTGATTTGAATAAAGAATACTTGAAGATGAATAAACTCAATGTGGAACTTCTCGGTCGTGGTTTCGCCTGGATGGATGCGGGGACACACGAGTCGTTGTTCGAGGCTTCTGAGTTCGTAAAAAATATTCAGCAGCGGCAAGGGTTCAAACTCGCGTGTCTTGAGGAGATCTCCTATTACATGGGCTATATCAATAAAGATGACTTAATTGATATGGGAAATTCTATGGCCAAAAATGATTATGGGCGATATTTACTCGATATTGCAAATAGAAAGCACATTGAACAGTACTGGGATGATTTAGTAGGTCACCCTATGTTGGAGGTGATGAGTCATGAATAAATCGGATTCTTATCTGCTTGTTACAGGAGGTGCGGGTTTTATCGGCTCAAATTTCATCAAATATTATTTGAGCCAATATCCTCACGCCAAAGTAGTTAACGTGGACAAGCTGACGTATGCCGGATCGACCTTTAATTTAGAAAGCGTGGCTGATCATCCCAACTATCATTTTGTCCATGCAGATATTACCGATGAAAAGGCTGTAGACCGTATTTTTAACGACTACCCGATCGGCGGCGTCATTAATTTCGCTGCCGAATCTCATGTTGATCGTTCGATTGAAGATGCTTCTTCTTTCGTAAATACAAATGTGATGGGCACGATGGTACTTCTGCAGATCGCACGAAAAGTGTGGACTGAGCAAGGAATACTGAAGGCTGCACGCTTTCATCACATTTCAACCGATGAAGTGTATGGTTCATTGGACAATGATGAGAAGTTTCATGAGCAAACTCCATATGATCCAAGAAATCCCTATAGTGCCTCTAAAGCAGGAGCTAACCTGCTCGTCAAAAGCTTTGGGTATACATATGGAATGAATATCGTGATATCCAGCAGTTCTAATAACTATGGTCCAAGCCAGCATGAAGAAAAATTGATTCCTACCATTATTTCTAATGCGCTTCGTCATAACCCAATTCCTATTTATGGAGATGGGAAAAATATAAGGGAGTGGCTGTACGTTGAAGATCATTGTCGCGCCCTCGACCTTATTTTTCATCAGGGTCAATCGATGGAAAGCTATAATATTGGCGGAGGAAATGAGCTGAAGAATATAGATTTAGCAGTGAAAATTTGTGAGATTCTAGACAATAATTATCCAGATCGAAAAGGTTCCTTGAATAGTTTCAAAGATTTAATCACTTATACAGAGGATCGTCTTGGTCACGATAGAAGATATGCAGTAGATGATCGGAAATTACGAGGTGCGATGGGATGGCAGCCAGTCGTGGCAATGGAAAATGGACTTGAAGAAACTGTGGAATGGTACGTAAATCAATGGACACCAACCAGCCGCTGATCTCTGTTGTTGTCCCTGTTTATGGCTGCCGCTCTTGTTTACGGGAACTATGTGATCGATTACGTGCTGTAATTACAGCAATACCTGCAGATTATGAAATCATCTTAGTGAATGACGCAAGTCCTGATCATGCTTGGGAGTCCATTCATCAATTGGCTATGGAAGATGAACAGATTAGAGGAATTGATTTAGCGAGAAATTTTGGTCAGCATCACGCCATCACAGCCGGACTCGATCATACGATTGGAGACTGGGTTGTAGTTATGGATTGTGATTTACAGGACCGTCCTGAAGAAATAGCGGCTCTCTATAAAAAAGCGCAGGAAGGGTATGAGGTCGTTTTCGCAAAAAGAATCGTACGTCAAGATAGCCTGATTAAAAAGGTCCAATCCAAGCTGTTTTATCGTGTGTACGATTATTTCACAGGTCATTCATCTGACCACACCGTTGCTAATTTCAGTATTTGTCACAAAAAAGTGATCGAAGGCTTTCGACAAATGAAAGAACAGGGGCGGCTCTTTCCGCTGTTTTTGCAATGGATGGGGTATAAAACAACGAGTATCCCTGTTGAACATAACGAGCGGAGCGAGGGAGAGTCTTCTTATAATTTTAAGAAGCTTGTAACGCTTGCTACGGATACGATTATTGCGCAATCGAATAAACCTTTGAGACTGTCGATCCAGTTCGGGTTCATCGTTTCCCTCGGATCTTTTTTATATGGGCTTTATTTATTCATCCGATTTTTTTTCATGGATCAGCATGTACCCGGATGGACAAGTGTCATGGTTAGTTTATATTTCATCGCAGGATTGATTTTTTTCAATTTTGGTGTGCTGGGATTATATATAGGGAAAGTATTTAATGAAGTAAAAGGTAGACCGCTGTATCTCATTCGTGAACATGTGAATGGGAAGAAAGAGTCAAAGGATCGGAGTGGATGATGTGGCAGACTATTTACGACCTACCCCATGGGATAAAAGAAATTTCCAAATGGATACATTTGAAGTAATGAGCCTGGAAGAAGAAGCCCTTGCACAGACGGAGAATATTGAAGGACATTTCACGATTAAAGTAGATCCATTCAAAAGCTCTAAAATACTTCTGGATCATGGCTTCTATTATGTGGATACATTGATCGAGCCTGTTTGTGAAGAAGGAAAGCTTACCGTGTTTGAAAAAGATGGGACGGATATCTCATTAGAGTACGACCGCGAGCGTATCCTTGAAATCGCTAAAGAATCTTTTGAGCATGGACGCTTTCATCGTGATTTCAACATTCCTGATGAACAGGCTGATCTTAGGTACATGAATTGGGTCAGTGATTTAATGGATAAAAACCAGATTTACGCTCTCTTTTACGAAGGAAGCCTGATAGGTTTTTATGGGTTTGAAAAAGAGAACGTTCTGCTGTTAGGAATGAAAAAGGAATACAGAAGTAAAGGACTGGCGAAGCCGCTGACGAGTATGGGATGTAGAAAACAGTGGGAAGATCTTGACTTGCAACAGTTGAAAACGTCCATCTCAGCTGCCAATGCACCTTCGCTTAATTTATTTTATTCGCTCGGGTTCCGGTTAAGGAGCGCGAAGGACGTTTATCACAAAATAAATCGCTCCAGTATGGGTGTGTGACCGATGGGATATGCCTATATTTTTGGAACGATTTTCTTTACGGTGTATGGACAACTTATATTGAAATGGAAAATCGATCAATATGGCGGGCTTCCTGAATTGTGGAGAGATAAATTCATCTTCATCATTCAGCTGCTGCTGAATCCGTTTATTTTATCTGGTTTTTTATCGGCCTTTGTTGCCTCCTTGTTTTGGATGGCAGCGATGACCAAGTTTGATATTAGTTATGCCTACCCCTTTATGAGTCTTTCCTTTGTACTGGTTTTTTTATTGTCTGTATTCTTTTTTGGAGAGCCTATCACTTTTCAAAAAGTGATGGGTGTTTCCTTTATCGTGCTCGGCATTATCGTAATGAGGTGATTTGATGATTCCATTCAACGTCCCATGTGTCGTCGGAGGAGAAGAAAAGTTGATTCAAGAAGCTTTGACTCAGTCGAAGCTTTCTGGAAACGGTCCATTTGGAAAAAAGTGCACAGATTGGCTGGAGAATTATTTGGGATGTGAACGGGCATTTTTGACCCCATCTTGTACGGCAGCCCTTGAAATGGCAGCCCTTCTTACGGAAGCGGGACCTGGAGACGAGGTCATCATGCCTTCCTACACGTTCGTTTCCACCGCAAACGCTTTTGCTTTAAGGGGAGCGGATATTCGCTTCGTAGATATTGATCCAAGCACAATGAATATCGATCCGGTCCAAATTGAACAAGCGATAACGGAACGAACGAAAGCAATTGTAGTCGTCCATTACGCTGGGGTTTCTTGTGAAATGGATGAAATTATGCGGCTGGCTGATGGACGTGATATTTGGGTAGTGGAAGATGCTGCGCAAGCGTTGACGAGCCATTATAAAGGGAAGCCTTTAGGAACATTCGGTCATTTATCCGCCTTCAGTTTTCATGAAACGAAAAATTATGTGTGCGGCGAGGGGGGCGCGTTGATCGTCAACCATTATCCTTTTATCGAGCGCGCTGAAATGATTCAGGAAAAAGGAACGAATCGCGCCCAATTTGCCAGAGGAATGGTAGATAAATATACGTGGAGGGACATCGGTTCTTCTTATCTTCTGAGTGAACTCAATGCTGCTTATCTTTATAAACAATTTGAACAGATCGATACAATCAACGAAAGTCGGCTGAGGGCATGGAACTTTTATAAAGAACTACTGAAAGAAGTCATGGCGATAGATGGAATTGAAGGTCCTGTGATCCCGGAAGAAGCCAATCATAATGCCCATATGTTTTATTTGAAATGCCGTGATGGGGAAGAACGCTCGGAACTAATGAACTTTCTGAAGGAACACGATGTGGTAGCTGTTCCTCATTACGTGCCTCTGCATTCCTCTTACGCTGGGCAAGTTTATGGAATGTTCGCAGGAGAAGATCGTTTTACTACACAGGATAGTGAGCGTATTCTTCGTCTGCCTTTATATTACGGAATAACAGAAGAGGATGTCCGTTATGTCGTCAAACGTATTCAGCTTTTTTATCAGGCATAAATGGATTTTACTAGCCTGTAGCATATTAATCGTTTATTTGCTCCCTTACTATATCCTTGGGGAAAATACTCACATCCGTGTGCACGATAACATGGATTCCAATATCGTGTGGTATCAGCTGCTTGCTGAAAGCGGTCAGATTTTTGCAGGGCCTGGAGAAACACTTCCAAACGTCATCAACGGGCTGCCAAGAAGTGCACTTCCTTCAGCTCTTGATGCCGTAGTCTGGATTTATGTATGGTTTGAACCGTTTACTGCCTATACGATCAGCCAGACGATCATGAGGTTCACCGCATTCTTTGGGATGTATATTCTATTAAATCGTTTCCTGATAAGTGGGCGCTCGAGCTCCTGGATTTCAGCAGGGAGTGCGCTGGCGTTTGCCATGCTTCCTTTTTGGCCGTCAGGTGTACTGACAATCGCAGGACTGCCTTTAGCTTTTTATTTATTTCTGACCATTCGGAAACAGGGCAGGAACACGCCATGGTATTACTGGCTGATTTTATCATTGATTCCATTTTTATCGAACTTCATATTGACGTTTATTTTTTTCTTAGGCATTATGGGAATTCTCTGGCTGTTTGACTGGATACGCTCGAAACAGTTCAATCCACCTCTATTTATAGCGATTGCCGGCATGACGTCGATTTATTTAATAAAGAATTATATGTTGATTTACACGATGTTCATCGATTCTTCCTTCTCGTCCCATCGGGAGGAGAACGATCTCGGACATAAAGACTTGGCGGGAACACTGGATTTATTTGAACATAATTTCTTGAATGGGCATACCCATGATTTGGCGCTCCATCAATCGATTGTATTGCCTGTATTGATCGCGGCTCTTTTTTTGTCGATATTACGAGGAGGTTATCCGACTCGATTCATTTTATTGTTCACGGCAACACCAGTCCTTTCCTTATGGTACGCTTTTTGGTACTGGGAGGGCTGGAGGCCGCTCAAAGATTCTATCGACATTCTCAATACGTTCAATTTCGCGCGTATACACTTTTTTGACCCGATGATCTGGTACATCTGTTTCGCGCTAGCTTTAGCCATTATTGCCAAACAAATGATTGGTGGAAAATGGATAGCCGTTATCCTTATCGCTTTGCAGTGTTGGAACGTTTACCAAGTTCACGAGGAAACGAAGTATGGGGAATTCAATACCCCGACATTCAGCGAATTTTACTCGACAGACCTGTTTGACGAGATTAAAGATTATATCGGTAAGGATCCTTCAAGTTACCGGGTTGTCAGCGCAGCGATGCATCCGACGATCGCCCAGTATAATGGGTTTTATACACTGGATACGTATAACAACACGTACCCTCTCGAATATAAACATCAATTCCGGGAAGTCATCGGCCCCGAGTTAGAGAAAAGTCCTTCGCTTGCCCATTATTTCGATACGTGGGGAGGGAGAGCGTACATCTATTCAAGCGAACTAGGTGAGAATTATATGTTCAAAAAAACAAGCGATCGTAAGATAGAAGAGTTATTGCTTGATACGAAAGCTTTAAGTGAATTAGGAGGCGAGTACGTTCTGTCGGGTCTTCCTCTGGAAAATCATGAAGAAATTGGACTGGTGCTGGAAGAGGAATTTGAAAATGAGAGTTCTGCTTGGAGGATCTATTTATATCGTATTGACGATCCCGTAAGTTTGTAATGAAGAAGCTCTGCAGAGTGTGATCGCCTGCAGGGCTTTCTTTAGTTTTTAACTGCATCGTTGCTGCTTTTATCCTTTTAAATAAAAAGAATTAGAAAGCAATTCACATAACTCGGTCCGCTCTTTAATAGACTGATAGCATAGCTATTTTATACTCATAAGGAGTGTGGACAAATGCCTTCGATAAATATAGATTCAGATACAAACCTTTATTTTCAAGATGAAGGAGAAGGGCCAACTGTCATTTTCATTCATGGCGTCATGATGAGCAGCAAGTTTTTTGAACAGCAGCTCACCTACTTAAAGGCCAAATACCGAACCATTACGTTTGACCTGCGAGGTCACGGAAATTCCAGTAAGGTAGAGCACGGACATACTGTGGCGAACTATGCGAGAGATTTACATGTGCTGATTGAGAAGCTGGAACTGAAAGATGTGATTCTCGTAGGGTGGTCGATGGGGGCGTTTGTCGTATGGGATTATATCGACCAGTTCGGCACCGACAATATAAAGGCGGTTACTATCGTGGATCAATCGCCTTCGGATTATTTATGGGAGGGCTGGGAATACGGAGCTTTCAATTTTGACGCGATTAAAGGTGTCATGCAGGCCATCCAGGATGATCAGAGAGCTTTCAATAGTGAATTTATCTACGGCATGTTCAAAGATAAACCCGCCCCATCGATGCACGAATGGATTTTAGAAGAGATGATGAAGGTACCAACCTCTATCGCCACTACTATCGTTTTCAACCAGACAGCCGTAGATTATCGGGAGACGGTTTCAAAAGTCGATGTACCCACTCTCATTTGTTTTGGTCGTGATGATAAATTTTTCCCTGTGGCGGCTGGAGAATATATTCAGAATAAAATTCCTGGATCCACACTTATTCCTTTTGAACAAAGCAGTCATTGTTTATTTTTAGAGGAGCCTGATAAATTCAATATCGAACTGGACAAATTCTTTATGGGGCTTTAAACAATATCAAGCGTAGTCTAAGAGGCTATGCTTTTTTTTCGGAAAAATTTCATGAAAATGTTTCCTTTATGAATGATAAGGGGTAATTAAAAGTAAATGACTTCCAAAGCTGACATTTTGAACGAATGGAAACTTAGTGAAAAAATTTAGTATGTTGAGGTGATTTTTATAAGAGGAATTTTTATTTGAATCACTAACGTTTTTAAGGTATGAAGAGCTCTTATCCAGCCTATTCACTAATATCCATTTTTTATGGAAGTCATGCTTAGGAGAACCTCTGATTATTGAGTGGAATGATAGCTGAGGCGAATAAGCCGAGAAGAGATAGATATTTAAAGACAGTGTCATTTCTCCACTATACTTCACAGCTCAATCAATATTCATGTGGAGAGGAAGATATAGGTTTGTCGTGTTTTGAAGAATTGGAAAATAAAATTGAAAAGATTAGACAGAGGATGTATGAAATTTACACAAAAAATCCTACGGACACAGAAGTTTTAAAAATCTCCCAACAATTAGATGATGTGTTGAATGAACTAGAGAATTGCTACTGTGATAAGTCCAAATGAAGGATTTTATCTCCCGTTCTATGAATCTCTGAACGGGTTTTTTTACAATTTTTCACTGCAGTTCGTATTATAATAATAAAGCTGTGATATAATTTAGATAACATATAAAAAGGAGATTTATGATGAAAAAATTGGCTGTAATGGTGTTGACTGCCGTTGTTGCTTTGTCTTTGCCTCAATCATTTGTACTGGCTAGTTCGTTTCAGGATATCGAGCAAGTTCCCTGGGCTAAAAATCACATTAATTATTTAAGTGACCGGGAAGTTGTAAATGGCTATGATTCTAGTACGTTTGCCCCGGCTGATAATATTACTCGTGCGCAGGCTGCTCTAATGATTGTCAGAGATCTTTATCCAGGTGAGAAAGCTAGTCAGACTGTGAATTATCCAGATGTGTCTGAAAGTAATTTTTACAAAGATGCTATTGCTTTAGCCACTGAAAAAGGAGTAATAGAGGGATATGAGGATGGTACGTTTGGACCTGATGATTCCCTCACAAGAGCGGAAGCTGCGGTAATGATTGATAACGCGTACAATATCGACAGTGATGTGAAAGGGATCGGATTCAGTGATACTACCTCATTAAAATGGGCCGTACATAGCATCCGGGATTTGACTGCAGAGCATATTATTCATGGATACCCCGATGGTTTGTTCAAGCCAAAGCAATCGATTAATCGAGCAGAGTTTTCTGTCATCTTAGGTTCTACTTTAAATCGCCAATTGATTAATGAGAATACGATTGAAGGTCAGTTTAAAAACTATAGCCTGAATGATTTTGAAAAGAAGGTCGTAGAGCTGACCAATGATGAAAGAGAAGAACGAGGACTTAACTCACTTTCCATTGATAAGAAGTTATCTAAAATTGCATGGTATAAATCAAGAGACATGCAAATGAACAGTTATTTTGAACATGAGTCACCAACTTACGGATCGCCGTTTGACATGATGGATGGCTTCAATGTGAATTACAATGTTGCTGGTGAAAACATCGCTGAAGGGTATTACTCACCTGAGAGAGTAGTGGCCGCCTGGATGGACAGTCCTGGTCATAGAGAAAACATTCTAAGAAAAGGTGTCACTCATATCGGTGTAGGTTTCGAAGGAGATTTTTCGACACAAATGTTTATAGGTAAATAATTAGAAAGCCTTACAGTGAGAGATCTGTAAGGCTTTTTTTATGATTTAAACTAAAAGTAAGACTTTCCGCGTAGGTGGTGGATAGCGTCAGTTGGGGCCTTTACTCGTGCAAGGTTATCCGGGTGTTTTTTGTGTTTTTTCCACTAAAACATCGAATAATCCCTCAATTGTCATCTTTTATCCCATTTAATTGGAATTTTACTATGTTTGAATAATATTTTTCGCGGGAACATCCCAATATAAGGAATTTTAAAGAGAGGTGAAAAAGATGTTTGTAAATGCCACGACATTAGAAAAACTTACCCTGCAAGCTACGGACGGTGAAATGGGTAAAATTAAAGATCTTTATTTTGATGAAAGCAGCTACACGATCCGTTATCTAACCTTCGAATCAAAAAAATGGTTCCCTGATCAAGTCATTTATTTATCACCTTCTGCAGTAGAAGAGGTTGACTTAGAAAAACAGTTAATAACTGTTAATCATAGTAGAGATGAATTAAGTGAAGGGGCAGGAGTTAAAGAGGAAGCTGAAATGACGCCTGAAAGAGAAGAAGAACTTGCGTCCCGTATGAATTGGAGCCAATATTGGGTCCAACAAGAGAAGAGAGGCGACGAGACTTCTTCATTAGGCACTGCTGGCCCTAAGACTCAGCAGAACAGGCAGTTGCGAAGCATCAATCATTTGAAAGGAATTTTTAATCGCGCGAATGTCGTAGCTGAAGATGGAATAGTAGGGCCGATCAGCGATGCGGTCATTGAAATTGACAGTTGGAATGTCCGCTATTTTCAAGTAGACTGTGGTACTTGGTCTACACATCCATTGGCTTTGATTTCCCCTGATTGGATTACAGATACCGAATGGGACGAAGGACGTTTCCGTGTTGATTTGACCTTAAATGAGATTGAAGAAGGACCAATTTACAAAAAAGGAGATCCCATTACGAGAGAGTTCGAGCTAAAATTATATCAAAATTATAAAAAGAGTTTTTACTGGACGTAAGAACTGACCGCATGTCACCCCTTTAACAGAGGGGTGATTTTTTTTGAGAACTACATGATTTCTAATTTATGAGCCAGACTATGTGAAAAGGAGTGATGTAAATTGAAATTGGTGATAGGTATACTGACACTTACAGCAGCGCTGCTTCTTTTGCCGAATCCATCTTACGCACAGACAGATACTTACACAGTAAAAAGCGGAGATACCTTATGGAAGATATCAAAAAGTTATAAAATAGGGCTTTCTGAAATTATCAATGCGAACCCTGGATTTAATAACCCGGATTTGATTTATCCAGGCGATTTAGTGACTATTCCATTAAAAAGAGACGTCAAGTCCGTTGAGCAGCAAGTAATCGATTTAACGAACAAAGAACGTACTGCCAATGGGTTAGCCCCCCTCAGAAAGGATTGGCAATTATCACGAGTGGCCAGGTACAAATCCAAGGACATGGCTGAAAAAAGGTATTTTTCTCATAATTCCCCTACGTATGGATCTCCTTTTCAAATGATGAGGGATTTCAACATTTCTTATAGCCGTGGTGCTGAAAATATTGCTGCTGGACAGACGACCCCACAACAAGTCGTCAATGGCTGGATGGATAGCCCAGGTCACCGGAAAAATATTTTGGATGGAAACTTGAAAAGGATCGGTGTAGGCTATTTTGAAGGTGGAAGCATGGGACATTATTGGACACAGATGTTCATAACAAAATAGTTGAAATAGAGCCCTGAATAAGGGCTCTTTCTTTATTTGTAGTAGGATTTCCTTTCCCCATTCTCATATTCCACAGCAAGTTCAAATTCATTGAAATCAGGACCCAAATCGAAAGTTTCAATAACCTCATCAATCACTTCATCTTCTTTAGTGTACTCGTCAAATGTAAACCCATTAAAAGTAGTAGATAATTGATTGAACGCTTCTTCATCTCTAAGTTCGACGTTGCTTAACTCTTCGATGTTTGCTTTTATCTGGTTTGCTGAATCGATTTCATAATTCACGATAAAGGATAAATCTTCCATGTAACCGACTTTTAGGTGGAAACTTGTAAAGTTGAAAAAATGATCGTATTCAAGTGAGTCGTTGTAATGAACATCGGTGATTTCAAAGGTTGGGGCGGGTCTGGCTTGTTGCTGATAACTTTCACTGCCGCAGGTTGTTAATGTGAAAATACTGACCAACATAAGGAATTCTTTCATAGTTAATCGCTCCTGTCTCGTATATATTAAAAGCATTTCCAAAAAAGAAACTATTTAATATGTCTAAACTTTTATTTTCACAGCTTACACGAAGTCGTAAGGCGGATTTAATATAATTAAATCTTGAAATTTCGAGGACTATGAACAAGGAGAACTAAAATAGTGCCGATTCAACTTAATAGGGAATAAGAGGTATTATTTAATCACTTACATTTGGGGAGCGATCAATCGGATGAAGAATACTTGCTATTTTTGCGAGGTCGTAACAGATCAGGTAAAGGTTGTGCCGATTACTGAGAATAATAAGCTTTGGGTGGAGCTTTGTTTAGAATGTAGTAATTTTTACAGCTGGCTGTTAGAGGGAAGGAGAGGCAAGTATAGAGAATCGGAGGGGGATAAGCATGCACATGTTCGGGAGAAGTAAGGAATAGAAACCCGCAAGGAAGATGTATAGACAAAAGGTTATGGCAAAAAAATGACGGAGAGGAACTACTAACAATAATTTTTCTAATAATAATGAACTTGTTAATGCGGAAGCTTGTAAGAACTTGAATGCTTCTACATGATCCGATTCACAATCTAATAAATGAAAAAATTCCTCCACATGTTTAAGAAAGCCTTCTACTATAGTCTGTTGAAAGGTTGTCTATCCATCTTCTTGCCGTTAAAATGAAAATGGTTTCATAATCATGAAGTAGGTGTTTCGTATGAACGATAGACAAACGGAATTATTACGAAAGCTGCTCGTCCATTCACAAGACGTGTTTAATGTGAATGATCTTGCTCGTGATTTAGAGTGTTCGGAAAAAACATTGCGTAATGACATGAAGGTGGTTGAAGCATGGTTACAAAAAGAATCCAGTGCTCAATTAATACGCAAGCCCGGAATCGGTGTGTATATATCAGCTTCAGATGATGAAAGGTCGCATCTGTTTCAGCAGATTCACCGAACAGACTCCAAGTCTGAGAAGGACCGCATACTGGAGTTAGCTTATCGAATGCTCGTTGAGGAGAAAACGTTAACACTAGCTAAGGTGGCAGAAGAGTACTTTACGACTATCCCCGCTATTAAAGAAGATATGGAATCAATCAAGTGCTGGTTGGAAGAATACGACCTTAACCTAGTTTCAAAGCAGCGATTAGGGAGTAGAATTGTTGGCGGTGAGCTAAATAAGCGTAATGCGTTAGCTCATTTAAGTGAGCTTATCTCTTCATCAGAATCTTCAAGGGACTATGTGTTGCAGTTATTTCCTGTATATGAATTGGATACGGTGCGTCAGGCGATAGAACGCATGCAGCGAGAATATGATTTCTATTTTAATGATGGTGAATTAGAAAGTTTACTCATCCATGCTTTAGTGATGATTAAGCGCACGAGGCAGCATTCCGCTATTCAGATGAAAGCTACGGATAAAAGACTGGCCGTCGAAACAGAAGAATATCACATGGCTTCGTGGTTTTTTGAGAAAATTGGAAGGGTACTTCGGCTTCACTTTCCAGAAGAAGAAAAAATCTATTTTACGTGGCATCTCATTAGCTGCAAGAGACCTGATAAACCTCCTTCTTCGTCCATGAATGACGTCCTTAATGAAGTTATAGAACAATTAACGATGCAGCTTCAAATTATGACAATGATGGACTTCCGTGGGGATCGTGTGTTGATGAATGGCTTACGGGTTCACTTGGAATCTGCGATACACAGGGTTCGGTATGGTTTTTCTATACGAAATCCAATGCTTTCGGAAATTAAAAAAATGTACCCGTACATGTTAAGCATGGTCGTTTTAGCGTTAGAGGAAGTGAATCATAAGCAGAACTTGAAAATTCCTGAAGACGAAGCAGCTTATTTGGTGCTTCATTTTCAAGCAGCCGTCGAGCGTGTCGAGAAGAAAAGAGATACATCTAAACGTGTGCTGATCGTATGTGAACTTGGAGTGGGCATGTCTCACTTGCTACAGGCTAAGCTTGAGCAATCTTATAAAGGGATGGAAATTGTCGGTTGTGTTGGTGAACGGAATGTTGCTCAAATGTTAGAGGAACATACCACTGATTTTATTTTATCTACGAAGGCGCTCAATGTGAGCGAAGTTCCGACTCTTGTTATTTCACCTCTCTTAGAATCCAAAGATAAAAAGCAGGTAGATCAATTTTTGAAAAAGCTTGATCAGGAGAGCAGTGAACCAGCTGATGCAGGTCAGCTAACTGAATTTATGCAGGAGGAATTGACCTTCACAGGATTAAATCTTACGCATCGTTATAAGGTGATAGAATTGCTGTCTCAAAATTTAGCAGAAAAAGGATTCGTCAAAGAGACGTTTGGTCACCGGGCTTTACTGCGGGAACGATCTTCTGCAACTTCGATTGGAGGTGGGATTGCGATCCCGCACGCTCATCCTGATGAAGTGAATAAATCAGCTGTAGCTTTAGCCGTTTTAGAAGAACCTATAGAATGGGGGTCTGAAAAAGTCTCGCTCGTATTTTTATTAGCTGTGGCTAAAGAGGATCAAGGCCTGACTCGGCCACTTATGAAGGCCGTAGCAAAAATTAGCTCAGAGCCGGAGCGAGTGGAACGACTTATCGACTCTCACAGTTTTTCCGAAATCCAAAAAGAACTTGTTTAATAATTCATTTTTACCAGAGCTACGGTAAAAATGAATTATTTTTTTACTAGGAAATTGGAGTACACTGAAGTTAGAAAAAAGAGGGAAGGGGTTTCCACATGAAAATATTAGCTGTGACCGCATGTCCAGTAGGTATTGCCCACACGTACATGGCTGCTGAGAATTTACAAAAAGCAGCGGATGAGATGGGCGTTGATATGAAAGTAGAAACGCAAGGATCAATAGGTGTTGAGAACGAACTGACAGAAAAAGAGATTGCTGAAGCCGATGGAATTATTATTGCCAGTGACAAAGATGTCTCCAAAGAGCGCTTTGGCGGAAAGTCTCTGATCGTTGTAGGTGTGCAGGAGGGTATTCGTGAGCCAAAAAAATTAATTCAGCGAATTTTGGACAAAGATGTATCCGTTTACAAGGGGAGTGCTCCTTCTGCTGAAACGGTAAAGCAAAAGAAAAAGGATAAAGAAAACCCTATATACCGACACTTAATGAATGGGGTTTCGTACATGATTCCATTTATTGTTGTCGGGGGACTTTTGATTGCGATTTCACTAGCTCTTGGAGGTAACCAAACACCAGAGGGCATTCAAATACCTGATGATTCTATTTGGAAACAGATTGAAAGTTTAGGAGCTGCTTCTTTCAGCTTCATGGTCCCGATATTAGCTGGTTTTATTGCCTACAGTATAGCCGACCGTCCGGGATTGGCTCCAGGAATTATTGGTGGATACATTGCAACCGACGGAAGCTTTTACGGAAGTGAAGCAGGAGCAGGATTTATCGGTGGAATGATCGCTGGGTTCCTAGCCGGTTATGTTGTGCTTTGGATTAAGAAAATTAAAGTACCAAAAGCTGTACAGCCTGTTATGCCGATTATCTTTATTCCTATTATAGGATCATTGATTGTAGGAATGGTATTCATTTTCATTATCGGAGCACCAGTAGCTGGTATTTTTGAAGGATTAACCGCCTGGTTAGAAGGCATGCAAGGAACAAGTGCCGTATTATTAGCCCTTATATTAGGGGCAATGATCGCTGTTGATATGGGTGGTCCCTTTAATAAGGTTGCTTTCTTATTCGGTTCTGCGATGATCGCAGAAGGTAATTATGAAATTATGGGAGCCATCGCGGTTGCTATTTGTATCCCTCCCCTTGGAATGGGACTGGCTACCTTTTTAAACAAACGAAAGTATCAGCAAGCAGAGCGTGAAACAGGAAAAGCTTCCTTTACGATGGGGTTGTTCGGAATTACGGAAGGAGCTATTCCCTTCGCTGCACAAGATCCGCTGCGAGTCATACCTAGTATTGTAACCGGTTCGATGGTCGGTGCAGTAATTGCAATGTTAAGCAGTGTAGGCGATCGGGTCGCTCACGGTGGACCGATTGTTGCGGTGCTTGGAGCCGTTGATAATGTTCTGATGTTCTTTATTGCAGCTGCAGTTGGTATGGTCGTAACGGCCTTAATGGTCAACCTCTTGAAAAAAGATGCGGCTGTAGCTAGTGCGCCTGGAGTAGGTGATGTAGAAGTAGCCGCAGAGGCAGAACAAACTTCAAAAATTGAAGACAAAAAAGAAACAAAGCAAATGGGTATTACAAAACTAACTGATATTACAACGCAGGAGTTAATCAACATTGACGTAGCAGGAGAAAAACGAGATGACGTCATAGATGAACTCATTGCAACAATGGATGCAAATGCTATTTTGAAATCAACTGACCAATTTAAAGAAGCCATTATTAGCAGAGAGAAGGAAAGTTCGACAGGCCTTGGCATGAACATTGCCATCCCGCACGGAAAGTCTGCGGCAGTGAAAAAGCCTGCAGTTGTCTTTGGTATTAAACGAGATGGAGTCGACTGGAACAGCATGGACGGAACCGATGCCAAATTAATCTTCATGATCGCCGTCCCGAAAGAGCATGAAGGAGATGATCACTTAAAAATTCTTCAGATGCTTTCACGCCGTTTGATGGATGGGGAATTTAGAGAAGAGTTATTGAGTGTAGAAACAAAAGAGGAAGCTTATCGTTTACTTGAAACGATCAAATAGTAAGTGGCGCCTGGTTCTAGTTGGGAGCCGGGCGTTTTTTGAAGGGGGATCAGAATGAGGCTGGTGTGAATAATAGAATTTCAAAGGTTAATCGATACATATAAACTAAGTAAAAAAACGACTGAAAGAGGCTGACTTACAGCCTTCTCAGTCGTTTTTTATTATGCACTTATTTATATTCAGGCAGCCAGTCACCGTGAGCTTCGATAAGATCATCACACATAGCGATAATGTCATCCATAGAAAGCTCAGCACTTGTGTGCGGATCGAGAAGAGCCGCTTGATAAATGTGTTCCTTTTTAAGAGTGACTGCGGCTTCGATCGTTAACAATTGAGTATTGATATTCGTACGGTTCAAGGCAGCTAATTGTTCAGGAAGCTCTCCGATATAAGTGGGAAGGATTCCGTTTCTGTCGACTACGCATGGCACCTCGACGCAAGCATTCTCTGGGAGATTTGAAATGAGTCCTCCAGTATTCATCACATTTCCGCCAAACTTGAATGGAATATTAGTTTCCATCGCTTCGATGATATGTGAACCATACTCCTTTGAACGCTCATGCGATAGCTGGGAGTTATGCACGATTTCCTCACGCATGTCTTCCCATTCTTTAATTTGATTGACGCAGCGGCGTGGATACTCGTCTAACGGA
This sequence comes from Halobacillus campisalis, assembly GCF_030345335.1. Lineage (GTDB taxonomy): Bacteria > Bacillota > Bacilli > Bacillales > Halobacillaceae > Halobacillus_A > Halobacillus_A campisalis. Next base: position 80,108 of record NZ_JAPVRC010000007.1, on the reverse strand, counting down.
ATATTAAAGCGTTCGATCAGTTCAGGGTATTGACTTTTAATAAAATAGGGATGATATTCGGCATTATGCTCGGAAGATTCTGTGATATAGTAACCGAATTTATCCATCAATTCAAAGCGAACCATATCATGGTGCTTTTCCTTCTGCTTTTCTTTTGCACGTTTCTTAATCTCAGGATACAAGTCTACTCCGTCTTTCTTCACTTCTAACAGCCAAGCCATATGATTGATTCCGGCGATCCGTTCCTCAATTCCATCGTGTTCCATATCCAGGTTTTCAAACAATTCTTTTGTACAGACTTGCACACTATGGCAGAGTCCGATCGTTTTCACATTCGTGTGGCGATTCATAAAACCAGTTAATGCAGCCATCGGATTCGTATAATTCAACAACAAGGCTTCCGGACAAACATCCTCCATATCTTTTGCGATTCCAAGCATAACAGGTATCGTACGCAGCGTACGGAAAATACCTCCGATGCCGATGGTGTCTCCGATAGTTTGCTGTAACCCATATTTTTTAGGGATATCAAAATCGATCACTGTACTTGGTTCGTATCCGCCGACTTGTATTGCGTTAACGACGTATTTTGCATTACTTAAAGCTTCCCGTCTGTTTAAATAAGAAACTATTTTAATCGATTGATTATACTTTTGAGAAAGATTTTTCAGCATTTGTTCAGACTCTTTCAGTCGTTTTTCGTCAATATCATGCAAAGCGAATTCAAAGCCTTTGAGGGATGGAACGAACATACAGTCACCGAGTATGTTTTTCGCAAAGATCGTGCTTCCTGCTCCGATAAAAGTAATTTTGGACATGTATTTTCCTCCTATTATGAGTGAACTTGATTGTAAGCGCTTTTAAAAATAAAGATAAAGAGTTTTTAAATCCATATCATATGAGATGCCATTCATTTAAACTGGTAATTCTGGGCTGGTGATCTCCTTTACTGAACCCGAGGATTCACGGAATTGGATCTTACAGGGGTGAATGATTTTAGATGGGACAACTCTGCCTTCTATTCGTTCATTCAATAATTTTACTGCTGATTTCCCCATTTCGTCTGAAAAAACTTTTGCCGTAGTTAAAGGAGGATTTAAATATTTTGCCATTTCTATGTCGTTGAAGCTGACGATCGATACATCGTTTGGAACATTCAACCCTGCATCATGTAAGGCACGAAGAGCGCCGACTGCGAGTGGATCGCTTGCAATGATGAATGATGAAGGAAGATCGCCTTTTGCGATGGCTTGAGTCATTAGTTGATAGCCTGCGTCTGTTGACCAATCTCCTATATACACGTTTCTTTCGTCATAAAATCCTCTCTTTGACATGATTTTTTTATAAGGTTCGAACCTTAATTTTTCAAGGTTATCTATCACTTGAAGTTCAGGGTCTTTCATAGGAGAATGGACGAACTCTGGACCGCCTATAAAGCCGATGTTCTGATGTCCAAGTGATACAAGGTGCTCCAAAAGCCGAGTAGTCGCACTATGAAAATCGGACGTTACGCTGTCGAACTTTTCGAGGCCGGGTGATTCATCAACAAATACGACTCTTTCATACTTAGAATAAATTTGATGTACTAATTGGGGGGAGATATTTCCGACGACGATGATACCACTAAGGTCGTCCAGGCTGTTTTCTTCTAATAGATTCTGTTCCTGCCTGACTAAAGTAGATATAACGATATCCTGCCTTAAACATTCTGATTCAATGCCTCTTCGAATAGAAGAGAAGTATTCATCTTCGTACTCATAATCTTTTGAGCAGAATACGATCATTCCAATAGCCTTTTTGGAAGGTCGTGCATTGGATTTCTTCTTATGAGACAGAGACAAATAATTTAACTTCCTTGCAGATTCATAAACTCTCTCTCTGGTAGTATTGGCTACGGATAAATTTTTATCTTCATTCAATACTCTAGAAACAGTCGCTATGGAAACATTTGCTTCTCTTGCTACATCTTTTAAACTCGCCATGTCACACCTCCATTTCATTTACTAAAATTTACTTAACTTAAAAGTATCACAATTTACTATTTAATACAAAAAAATATTTTAAGGTGTAAAATTGATTGATATTTTTAGACTTAGAGAAATAGGGTTTTAAAAATAGATCGTTATTCTCGGGAAAGAATCCAAAATTCTTTAAGATAATGAGGAGACTCAGCGCACGGAACTGAAGAGGAATCAGCTTAAGGGATCCCCTGTTTAGTTGAAATCTCTAAATAAAATCTTCAACAAAACTGACACATCATTATATAACTCTCTTGATTTAGTAACGTCTTAAATGAAATATTAATGAAAAGGTATAATGGCTTCTTTAGTGAAAATATAAAACAACATTAAATAAGAAGAAAATAATTGTTAACTTACTAAAAAAATTATGAGAAATTTCTTAAAAGTACTTGAAAGCGTTTTCTTGTTCTGATATATTTTATCTAACAAAGATAAAATTTTAGTAAAAGTAAATCAGTTTTTGTTTATTCGTTTTACTAAAGATGAAGTACCAGGTTAACGTTTTAGAGCTTTTAAAACAAATAAGGGGGTATTTTATGAAGAACTCATTTGTAAAGTGGGCAGGCAGTATCGGGATGGTCGCATTGTTAGCAGCTTGTGGCGGCAACGGAGAAGAAAGTGGTAATGGAAATGGTGGAAGCGAAGGAGAAGTCAGCGGCGGCCAGGAAGGCAAGTTGACAATGGCTCTTTCTGCAAGTAGTGAAGGAGAAAGAGATACGTTTGAAGACTTAATCAGTGAATTTGAAGAGGAAACCGAAATTGATGTAGAAGCAAGCTTTCCAGGTGGAGGTTATGAAGACCAAATGAGAGTGCAGATGGCAGCGAACGATCTTCCAGACATCTTTGATACTCATGGCTGGTCCCAGCTCCGCTATGGTGAATATACTCATGACCAACAGGACATGGACTGGGTCGACAATATGAAACCTGCAATGGAAGATATCGTTACTGATGAAGACGGAAAAGTTTATACCTATCCTGTGAACATGGCTCAAGATGGTGTCATTTATAATAAGAACCTTCTAGAAGAATATGGTATTGAGGTACCAAAAACTTGGGATGAGTTCGTTGCAGCTCTGGAAACTGTTCGTGATGAGAGTGGAGGTCAAGTTGCTCCGTTATGGATCGGTGGAGGCGATGGTTGGCCGCTTGGTCAGATGGTTGACCAAATGATGACGCCGATGTTTGCGACGGATGAAGAAAATGATTATACAGAAGAATTTCTTGATGGCTCATTCGACTGGAGCCAATATGAGTGGCTTCCAGAACAATTGTTGATGTTGCAGGAGAATGAACTGCTAAATCAAGATGTTTTGACAGCTAAATTTGCCCAGGCTCCAGAAATTATGGCGGGAGAACAGGCAGCTTTCATGTTTGCAGGTGGTTCAGTTGGACCTGATGCAACAGCAATGAATGAAGATGTGGAAGTTGGTCTGATGCCAACACCGACCGTTCATGAAGGGGACGAGCAAGTTTGGATTGGCGGAGAACGTTTTACACTTGCCATCTTTGAAGAGTCTGAAATGAAAGATGAAGCGAAGCAGTTCATCGAGTTTATGGCTGAACCTGAAAATGCACAGCGTATTGCAGAAGGAACGAATTTAGCTTCAGCTATTGAAGGTGTAGAAGCAGACACTTATTTCTCTGAGGATTTAGAAAAATATTCAGATAACGAAATTGTCAGCTATTTCGACCGCGTCTATTTACCAAGCGGCATGTGGGATGTCATGTCTACTACAACAGAAGAGTTGTTGGCTGGGGGAGACCCTGAAGGTGCGGCATCAACTATGGAATCTGAATATGAGCGCTTAAGAGAAGAAAGTGACAGCGAATAATATTCATTCAATAGAAAGAAAAGGGGGAGAGGATGCTCTCTCCCTTCTGTTTTAATGAATGCAATCGCGCAGTGATAAGGAGATGACATAAATTATGAGCGAACTCGTTGAGAAAAATAAAAGCAAACCAGGGAAATCTGCTAAAAAACGCGGGATTAGCGGAGAAAAATCATTATGGTGGATGTATCTTCCAGCCGTTTTATTTGTCACCGTTTTCATTGTCTATCCATTCATGGATGGTGTCAGGATTTCCTTTACGGATTGGAACGGTTTTTCACAATCATTCAATTTTGTAGGGCTTGAACAATATACGCGTATGTTCAATGATCCGACGACATGGACAGTTATTCGAAACACCTTACTATATGGGATAGGGAGTACAATTTTACAAAACGCGCTCGGTCTTTTTTACGCACTTTTATTAAATAATCAAATAAAATTTCGAACAGTAACCCGAACGATTGTTTACCTTCCCGTTATCATTAGTCCGTTAATTATGGGGTACATTTTTTATCTGTTTTTCGCATTCCAAAATGGAGCTCTGAATGATGCTTTGATGTTCTTTGGTTTTGACTCAATCAACGCTCTTGGAAATGCTGATATCAACCCTTACATTATTGTGCTAGTGAATACTTACCAGTTTGTCGGTATTGCGATGATCATTTATTTGGCAGGTTTACAAGGCATATCGAAAGATTTTTATGAGGCAGCAGAAATTGACGGTGCTACAGCCTTTCAACAATTCAAGAAAATTACGCTGCCAATGCTTGCACCATCGATCACGATCAACGTAGTTATCAATATCATTGGTGGTTTGAAACTGTTTGATGTCATCGTAGCTTTGACTGGCGGCGGCCCGGGTAATGCGTCGCAGTCCAGCTCTACCTTTATGTACGATCTTTATTTCAGCAGGCAGGACGCCGGATATGCAGCTACTCAAGGTGTGTTAGTAGCCTTCATAATTTTGATTCTCAGCTTGCTTGCTCTATGGTACTTCAAACGGAAGGAGATTGAAGCGTAATGATACAAAATAAGAAAAAAGGTTTGTTGACTTTGCTGGCTATCCTTGTAGCAGCTCTACACGCTATTCCGTTTTATATTTTGATTACAACATCATTGAAAACGCGCGGAGATTTCAGTTCCCGCTGGGCTATTCCGGAATACTTCACCCTTGAAAACTTTACCATTGCTTGGCAGGAAGCGAATTTGGGACCTGCTTTTGTCAATTCGTTTATTATCACTTTTTTTGCAGCAGTTTTATTAATTTTCATAGGTTCACTAGCAGCCTATCCACTAGCCAGGCGCAATACTAAATTAAACAAAGCAGCGATGATGTTTTTCATAGCCATTATGGTTGTTCCTCCACTAACTGCTCTTGTACCGCTTTATCAGCTGGTAGTAGATATAGGTATGCTGAACACACGTACAATTGCCATACTGAACAATGTCGCCGCATTTTTACCTTTGACTATTTTTCTATACTCAGGGTTCATTCGCTCTACAATTCCAAAAGAATTGGAAGAAGCGGCGAAGATCGATGGAGCGAGCACAATCGGTATTTTCTTCAGAGTCGTGTTTCCATTGTTGAAACCAGTGACGGCATCTGTTCTGATCATTGCTTGTGTATTCATTTGGAATGACTATCAATTTGCGATCTTCTTCCTGCAGAGCAGCGATGTGCAAACACTGACCGTAGCAATGGCAAGTTTCTTTGGCGAAAACCAGAACAACCTTGGCCTTGTAGCCGCAGCAGCCTTTATGGCGATGATTCCGATGGCGATCTTGTTCCTTTTCCTACAGAAGTACTTTATCGCTGGACTTTCATCTGGGGCAGTCAAAGGGTAATTTTACTGAAATCGTAGTAATGGAGGATTAGGGATGCCAATATATTTTAATGAAAAAACAAAAGAATTTCACTTGCAAAACGAGGGAATCAGCTATATTTTCACGGTTATGAAAAATAAACAGCTTGGTCATTTATATTATGGGAAGGCAATCCGTCATCGCGATTCCTTCCAACACCTGTTCAGGACGCAGGCACGAGCAGGGATGTCCAGTGTATATGAAGGGGATCTCGAATTTTCTTTAGATATCATTAAACAGGAATACCCTTCCTATGGGACGACGGATTACCGTGAACCTGCTTATCAAATTCTTCAGGAAAATGGAAGCCGGACTACTCAATTCGAGTATCACTCTCATGAGATTTATAAGGGGAAGCCTGAATTGAACGGTCTGCCGGCTACTTATACTGAAAGTGATGAGGAGGCATCTACACTTGTCATTACATTATTTGATTCATTGATTGATGCAGAAATTAAGTTGACTTATACCATTTATGAAACTCGTAATGCCGTAGCCCGCAGTGCAGAGTTTGTGAATAAAGGGGAAGAGAAGCTTGAATTGACACGTGCGCTCAGCACGAGTGTTGACCTCTTTGATGCCGATTTTGAAATGGTTCAGCTATCTGGTTCTTGGTCGAGAGAGCGTCATGTGAAATCAAGAGAGCTGGTGTCAGGAATACAAAGTATCTCAAGCACGAGGGGAACGAGCAGCTCTCAGCAAAATCCGTTTCTCGCCTTGAAACGTACAAATACAGATGAATTTCAAGGAGAAGTTTATGGTTTCAATTTCGTGTATAGTGGTAACTTCCTTGCCCAGGTAGAGGTTGATCAATATGATGTGGCACGAGTGACGATGGGGATCAATCCGTTTGATTTCCGCTGGGTGCTCGAGCCTGGTCAATCGTTCCAGACCCCTGAAGTCGTGATGGTCTATTCAGATGAAGGATTAAATGGGATGAGTCAAACCTATCATGAACTTTATCGTGAACGTCTCGTACGTGGACCGTGGAAAAAAGAAGAGCGTCCTGTACTTATAAACAACTGGGAAGCGACATACTTTGATTTTAACGAAGAAAAGCTGTTGTCTATTGCTAAGGAATCAAAAGACCTTGGTATTGAGTTGTTCGTACTGGATGACGGTTGGTTCGGCAAAAGAGATGATGACACCACTTCGCTTGGAGACTGGTTTTCCGATAAAGAAAAACTGCCTAATGGGATTGAAGGGGTCGCCAGGAAAATCACGGATCTTGGCATGAAATTCGGGTTGTGGTTTGAGCCGGAAATGGTAAATAAAGTGAGTGAACTTTACAAGAAACATCCAGACTGGATAATTCAAGTCAAAGGAAGAAGCCAGTCTCATGGAAGAAATCAATACGTCCTGGATTTTTCACGAAAAGAAGTAGTCGACAATCTGTATGATCAGATGGCAGACGTATTGAGCAAATCACCAATTTCTTATGTGAAGTGGGATATGAATCGATATATGACAGAGATCGGCTCTCTCGATTTGCCGGCGGAACGACAGAGTGAAGTAGCCCACCGCTATATTTTAGGCGTGTATGATTTATACGAACGATTGACGTCTCAGTTCCCTGATGTGCTATTTGAGTCATGCGCCAGCGGAGGAGCTCGTTTTGATCCTGGGATGTTGTACTATGCTCCGCAGACGTGGACGAGTGATGACACGGATGCTGTTGAACGATTGAAAATTCAATATGGAACTTCGATGGCTTATCCATTAAGTTCGATTGGAGCCCACGTTTCTGACGTGCCGAACCACCAAGTTCATCGACATACGAGTCTATCTATGCGTGGAAATGTGTCTTTCTTTGGAACCTTCGGCTATGAACTGGATATTACACGTATGTCTTCTGAGGAACAGGAAGAAGTGAGGCAGCAAGTCCAGTTTTATAAAGAGCACCGACAACTGCTGCAATTCGGAACGTTTTACCGTCTGCTCAGCCCGTTTGAAGATGGAGGCAACCGTGTAGCATGGATGGTGGTATCTCCAGATCAAAAGGAAGCACTCGTCGGTTATTACAAGATGCTCGCTGAACCGAATCCCGGGTTTCCTCGATTGGTATTAAAAGGTTTGGATCAACACCAGGAGTATGAAATCGAAGGCTGGGCAGCCAGCTTTTACGGAGATGAACTTATGAGAGCCGGACTGATGCTTGAAAATGAATATTCTGGGTCTGTGCCTCCACAAAATGAAAAACTCGGAGATTTTACATCGACACTATATAAGTTAAAAGTAAAACATTAGTAAACAAAAAGGCTTGGCATATGCGCCAAGCCTTTTTTAGCGAAGTTTCACCGTGCTTTCCCTTTGAATCAACTTTGTCGGAATGACGATTTTTTTCGGAATTTCTCTCTTTGTGTTCAAACGTTCGATCATAAGCTCTACTGCGGTTTCTCCCATGAATTCCGTATATACCTTCACCGTCGATAAAGAGGGTTGAAGATAATTGGAAGCGGCAATATCGTTGAAACCCACAATGGAGACTTGCTCAGGTACGCGGATCTTGTTTTCGTGAAGCGCCCTTAATGCTCCAATGGCCATTGAGTCACTGGCTACAACAAAAGCAGTAGGGAGTTTTGACTGTTGTAAGGCTTTGTGCATTAGGCGATAGCCGTCCTCTGTCGTGAACTGTCCAATGAATATGAATCTTTCATTAAGAATGCGTTTGGAAGCTAAATAATCCCTGAAGGATCTTTCACGGTAGTCCATCAAAGTTTCATTCGGACGGGGGTTCAAAATTCCTCCGATGAAACCGATGTCGCGATGATCCAGCGCTAACAGATGATCCAGTACATCAATCATGGCCCTTTGAAAATCAATAACTACAGAGTCATAAGTTAATTCGCAAGGAGAATAATCTACGAATGTGATGTAGTTTGTGATATCTTTTATCTCTTCGATTTCTTCGGGAGGGATTCTGCCAACAACAATCATCCCGTCTATGTCACCTACATCAGACAAATCAAGCTGATCGTTTTTTCGGTAAATTTTGATTAAATCAATCTGTTTAGCGGTACTCTCTTTCTCAATTCCCAGACGGATGGCTAAAAAATAAGGGTCGCTGATTTCATCTTGTTCGGAATGGAATAAAACGATGCCAAGACGGTGCTTCTTTTTTCCATTTTTGGTCGCACGTTGTTTTAACGTTCGGTAGTTCAATTCCTCAGAGGCCTTGAATATCCGTTTTTTAGTTTCTTCAGAGACAGACAAAGTGGCGTCGTAATTCAATACCCTGGAAACTGTAGCGATGGAAAATCCTGACTTTTCCGCTATATCGCGAATCGTTGCCATGATGTTCTCTCCTTCAAAGTTCATTAACTATGTTTAGTAAAAAAGTATGTATATATATACTATATCACATACTAAACAAACCTTCCCACTCAGTAATAAAACCGGGGGAAGGCTGTAATTTTTAAAAAGTATCGAATGTAAATGTTGTTCTTTTATTATAAGGTTCTGCAGCTTTCAGTAAAGCACTGGGAAATCCATCGTGATGAAGTGAAGCAGGAGAAGCCTGGGTTTCTAAACATAAGCCGGAGTGTTTCTCCGCAGGGCCGCTGGCTAATTGAAATTCATCGCCCAAACCATTTCCCGTATATAAAACCATTCCAGGTTGAGTCGTATGGACTTTCAATACTCTGCCGCTGTCTTCATCTCTTAACGTCACTTGTTCTTCACCTGTTTCTTTGAAGATAAAATAATGATCGTACCCATTGCCTGCCAACTGGATTTGAGAATGATCTGAACCTAGCGGGGACTTCAGAGTCGTTTCATTTCTTAAGTCAAAAGGGGTATCCTGATTTGAATTTATATTTCCTGTAGGAATTAGGTGTTCATCTAATTCGACAAAACGATCGCTCGCTATCTTCATTTTATGGTCACAAATGGGGCGCTTCGCATTACCGCTTAAGTTGAAATAACTATGATTGGTTAAGGTGATAGGAGTATCCTGATCGCTGATCGCTTGATAATCAACTATAAACTGATTCTGATCGTTTAATTGGTACGTAACTTTTATAGAAACGCTGCCTGGATAGCCGCCCTCTAAATGAGGACTTTCACAAGTAAATACTACTCCTGCATCTGTTGATGATTGGAAAGGAGAAGCTTCCCAAATTTTCTTATTGAAGCCTTGTTTCCCGCCATGGAGAGAGTTATCGCCGTCGTTTGCATCTAGAGTGTATTCTTTACCATTCAGTGAAAAAGACGCACCTTCAACTCGGCCTGCGACTCTGCCGATCAGAGCTCCAAAATAATTTGGATCGTTTATGTAACTGTCATAATCTTTGTAGGAAAGAACAACATTCTCAATTGTACCTTTGTGATCTGGAACGTTGATCTCAGTAATGATGCCGCCATAATCCAAGACAGAGATGGTTATACCTTTGTTGTTTGAGAAAGTGAACTTCTTCCAGCCGTTTGAGAGTAACTTTTCTTTGATTTCCATATTTGTATTCCTCCAGGGTGAACAGATTCAACTATGGTTGTGGGTTGTAAATTAAGTTCTATGCTTCGTACTTATATTTATTATGAGTCTAATAAAAGAGTGGTCGTATAAGTGAAAAACTATGACAGTTGGGTAAGAAAATTTTTTAGTGTTCATGTGTCAATTTTTTCACTAGATAATCCCTCGAATAAGAATATGACTTACTACAAGTATAACAAATTGTTGATGGGAGAAGGGAGTAAACGTTTACTTATTTCAAATTTTATAGGGGTGGACACTATGATAACATGACTTTTTAAGTAAGCAAAAACCCAGTCATTTGACTGGGTTTTCGAGTGTTGCGGAAGTATTCAACCACTTTTGGTTTTAATTCCTCCATATGCGGCCGTAATCCGACGACAAATTATGCAAATTCAACCACAAAAGCGAATGATTCGTCCATTGTTAGTATTCCACTTTTTCCTCTTGACTTGCCCACGTTTCAAAAGGGCGGTTTTTATCGGGCAGATCCAGTGCATAAAAGGGAATGGTTCGTTCTCTATGAGACTTATTGATTTCTTCATAAATGAATTGATCGTCGAAACCACCTGCAGCTGCGAGCTTCTGGTCTGCAGCATAGTACACTTCCTCTAAGCGTGCCCAGTAAATAGCACCTAAGCACATTGGACAAGGCTCACAACTGGTATAAAGTACACAATTAGTCAACTGAAATGTATCAAGGTTTTGGCAGGCTTTTCGGATGGCCTGAACTTCAGCGTGAGCAGTTGGGTCGTTAGAAGATGTGACCTTATTTTGTCCGACTCCTACAATGTTTCCATATTGATCGACTACGATCGCCCCAAATGGGCCGCCTTCTGTTTGGATGTTTTCTACAGCTAATTGGATTGATTGTTGTAAATATTTTTTATGTTCCATAATCATCCTCCTGAATATTCAGAATAATCATTTTTATTAAGAGATTCAATGAAGTTGTTAGATTATGTAACACAGTTTTAAAGGATGAGTGAATTAGCCGGACTATGTTCATCGGTTCCTGAGATATGATCAACGTAATCATTTAATATATGAGTTAAAACTCGATGGATGTTAAATGCTCCCAGTACCAATAGGAAAAATAATGGGGTCATGGTGTGAGTCGAATATGAAAAATAAAGTATAAGGGAAGAAGGGTCGCCGCAATGGTAGATCTAAGGTAAAGCTTAGGTCGATTACAATCAATTTACTGATGAAAATTTTGAAACGTCCATTCATCTCCGCTTTCATTTCATATTATAGGGTAAGATAATTAGGAGATGATGGAAGTGGATATCAATTATTTGCGGTGGTCGAAGGTCGCTTATGCTGGAGAACGTCATCCGCCAACTGATGCTGTAACGCCAGAAGCGGGTTCATGGCCACTAATATTCTTAAAGCGAGACAAAAAGGGCAATTTTCTTGATCCATATGGAAGAAAAATGCGCCTTCCTATCACTCATCCGAATAAAGTGGATTTTGAAAAAGAGTTGTTTGAAGTACAGCACACCCTCGGTAATTTAACGACTGAACAAAAAAATATTGCCGTTTATTATGGTACGGGAGTTCCGACAAAACAGTGGACCCCTGTGATCGATCGTCTCATAGATACTTATAATGTCACCCCGACTGCCGCTGCAAGGATATTAGCTGTAGTGCAGGCTGCTGTCAATGACACGATGATCATTGTGTGGGACTTGAAATACAAGTGGGACGTAGCAAGACCGAATCAATATGATCAAAAAATGAAAACATTGCTTTGTACTCCCCGCTTTCCAACTTACCCCTCCGGTCATGCCACAATGTCAGGATGTACGGAGGTAGTACTCAGCTACTTTTTTCCTAAAGAAAGAAAAAAACTTAAAAGGATTGCAGAAGATGATGCGGTAAGCCGTTTGTATGGAGGAGTACATTTCCCTTCAGATAATGAAGAAGGGTTAAGGTTGGGCAGGTATATTGGGGACGTCATCGTAGATCATTTGAAAGGGCAGCACCGAGTGAATATTTCTGTGGATCAACCGATTGATGATTATAGAAATGCAAACATAAATCCAGACAACTACCGTCAATTCATTCCTTTCGATTTTCCAGGGGATTGCTCGTCACTAGTTGGAGATTTTGATGACTTCGGAGTCGGCAGGGAAGAAAAAGGTATCCCTAAGCCTAGGTTATTTTTGTAAATGTATTAAGGGCTGAGAGGGAAAAATTAAGAACACAAAGAAACCGGCAGCTCTGCCGGTTTCTTTGTGTTAAGAATGTTTGACCATATTGATGTAAAGCTGTTCGTACGCTTTGTTTTCTTCGTCCATCCCTAATTCTCGATATAATTTAGCAAGCCAGCGGACGGGCATAGGATCGTCGTCTCGAAGCTCCATTTCCCAGCTCATACACTCGATCGCTTTTTGCGGGTAATTAAATTCATGATATAGTTCGCCAAGTCGCTGCTGTTGATTCGGGTCTTCGGCGATTTCATTCATTTCATTGATTTTATTAACTGTACCTTGAGCGGCTGTAATTTTGTGAAAGGGTAATAGCCACTCATTGGTGAAGTTTAGACCTTCTGTGCGTAATAGAGTACTGACAGTCTGATCGAGAATTTCGCCGGCTTGATCATCATCGGAGTTAAATAGAGTGAGAAGTACCTGGCCTAACTCTTTAGGAGGAATAGACTCTGTATCCATCCCTTTCTTTTTTAAAGCGCTGATAAGTGCTTTAGAGTGAGAGGATGGAAGTGTCATTGCATGATTATCCATTAGTTTGAAGGCCTCTGTGAACTTTTCATTAGTCATATAGCTCTGAAATAAATCCTGAACCAGTAGATCGATATGGACACCTTTTCCATATAAGTCTTCTAAAATTTTAAGCTGATCTTCTTTGTCAAAGTGTTCGCTGATCAACGAATGAAGATGCTGGTAATCTTCCGGGTTATGGGTATGGATTACACGGGATATATAGAGAGCTGCAACGTCTGTATTACGTGATTGCTTTTTATAAAGTGCGGCTAATTTTTTAAACGCTTTTTCATTATGTTTAGCAGAGAATAATTTATTTTCAATATAAACGGGATCTTTGGAGATTAATTTCATATCACCTTTTTGATAACGTTCATCATATTGAATAAATTTAATATCACTTGCAAAAGCATTCAGAAGGCTGTGGTTTGGAGCGAAATCTCTGAGTATTTGCAAAATGCGGTAGCAGGATAGTAGTTTTCCATCTCGTCGTTCTTTGTAAAGAAGGGACTTTATCATCTCGGCAATTTCATCTCTATGAATAAAAGATTCAAAATAAGTCGCGATCAAAGCGGACTGCTGCAGGGTATACTGCTTTTGGAGTCTTCTGAAGAGCATGTTAAAATTCTGTTTTTCAAAGTGGGAATAAGGAGCAATTAATGTTTGGATCAATGGGTGAGGGTATGGTAGGACGAGACCTTTCTGAAAGGCTGAATGTGTATGGGAGCGTTTCAGGATTTTTTTTGAGGAAGCATAGTCTAAAAACCGATCATCGTGAAAGAAGAAATAGTAGTTGTGTTCAAGTTCGTCGGTAGCTTCAATGATCTTACTCTGTTTATAAATCGCCATGCGTTTCACCTGTAGTGAATGCGTCTGCTGCCGATCTTTTGTCAATAATATGGGATTAGACATACATCGACCTCCTTTGTCGTTACTTTAACCATACCACGTAAAGGCCAATAAAGATAGCTGGGGTGGAGTTAGTAATATAAGGAACAACACTTCAGCATGGTGCATCCAGTGAGTTTTTCATAGTAAAAATACAATTATTTACCTCTGATTCATGTTTCATTTACGTATGTCAGCTATAGTAATGAGTGAAAATACGAAAGGAGAAAAGGCATATGCGTCGATTTATTTTCATATTTTTAGTATAAAGCTTATTTCCAGGAGGGGTTCATATTCCGATTAATAGTGCATTAGCTGATGAAATAAAACGCAAAGTCCGCAGGCAAACTTTGAATATAGCTCATAAAGGTGCATCCGGTCATGACCCTCCAACAGCTAGTTTGAGGTTTTTAACATACATAGCAGGATATAGAAAAGGCCGGGAAATTAGAAATCTCCCAGCCATTTATTACTTTTCTACGAGATGAAAACCTATATATTCAAGTGCGGATTCAAGGTTTGCTACGGTTTTCGTTTTTAAGGAGAGTAGCTGGATGTTGTTAACCTCGTGTTTTGCAATCTCTGGTGAAATCCCTGTAATGATGGCTTCGATGCCCATAAGCTGCAGCGATTGGACAATATCAACCAGTACACAAGGGAATTTACCATCTAAAATGACAAGGCCTGAAAGATCAATCACAAAGTGATCGATTTCATTTTCTGAGCCGTATTTAAGGACTTTCTCCATAATTTTGTCTGCACGATAATTATCAATGATACCTTGAATCGTAAGTATAGAAACTCCTTTGGTGATCGGGATGATTGGAACATTCAGTAATGACATATTATATTTAGTTTCATCCAATTCAATCAAGTGGGATAATACTTCAGCCATCGACTTCAAGTAATCTATATCCTTCTTTTTAAACTCTTTCTCCTGCTTATCCATGACACACAATGTGCCGAAAACTTCTCCGTTCAAATCCTTCAATGCAACTCCCAGGAAACCCTTCACCTCTAACTGGCTGGTAACTTCAAGTTCTCGCGTTATTTCATCTCTGATTAAGTTAGGTGTCGTCATAGCCTCATTGTCGTTTGAAATAATCATTCGGCAATAAGTTCCGCTGTACTCCACGGAGTATCCTTCAGGAATAATCTCTTCCTTGGCGTTAAACGAGCTAAGAACCGTCATCGCATGATCGCCTCTTTTTGTAACATAAGCAGTGTTGACATCGAGCTGCTTACTGATTACTTGAAACATTTTTCTAGAGGCTTTTCTTAAGGAACGGAATTCTGATGCAGCTAAATTATACTCATCGGACATTTTCAATCCTCCTGCCATTAGGGTAAACCACGATTCTTATTTTACCACACCCCCCGAATATTTTGGTTGTGAGATGTTTCAAATAAGAGTTATTCAGGCTGTAGCTGACACAAGGAATTTAGAGCAAAATGACAAAAAACGCGGGGTTCCTTCTCCGCGTTTTTAGCTTAATGAAGTATTCCTTCTTTTGTTAATACATTGTCGATCGCAAGCCGCGCTTCTTTTAATACCGATTCTCTCCAGTCGGTCTCTTCAGGATAGAACATATTCTGAAATTCTTCCAGCACCCATTGTCTGTCTTTCTCTTTTTCGGCGCCTTCCCAGTAGAGCTGATTTTCTAAAACGATTGTAGTTAATTCACGCAATTCAGCTCTCTTTCCAGTACCGAATGTCCCGAATTCGAATAAAGCAGAGAATAAATGGGTGTCTGGGTATTCTTCGTTTTTTAATTTAAAAAAGTGATTAGTTGAATCGCCCTTCACCTTTTTTGGGCTGAATTTTTGAATGTTATTCATTTGGTAATCCGCTTTGATTTCTTCTTCCTCACGAGGATCGTGCTCAGAAATGACGGCGGTTACTTCATTCGTTGGACCAAGGGCGGTGTGCCAGTCCATGTGAATGACACGGTCGAACAATGATAGAAGTTTTCTTTGCAGTTCCTTTAAATATAAGGCTGATTCTTCTTCAGCTTTTCCACCGTAGTAAACTCCGCGCTCAAATTCAAATTGTCCCATACCTTTCGCTTTTTTAATACCCTGGTACCCTTCATCAGCAATTCCTTTACCTAACTGTGCGAATAAATGAGTTTTTTCTTTATTTATATCTTTTAGCTTACCGTTTGGTAAAAAAAGATCGCTTTCTTTAGCGTAATTCTCATTAATGTCTTCGGGAACAGCTGAAGAATTATATATATAGTTGCGGTTCAAGTCTACGTTGTTTTCAGTCACTCTGCGATAATGTCTCATTCCCCATGGGTTTAGAGCGTGTACAATGCATATCCCGGTAGTTTCAGGGTCTATCTTATCGATATATTCTTCTACGAACAAATGAATGACGCTCCCCCCGGCATAGCCTTCAATTCCATGCTCACCAGAGGTCATGAATACAACCTGTTCGTTTGAGGTGCGAGCTTCTGAAAAAATGATGTCAATTGTATTATCTGCTTCCTCACCTATAGATTTAGTGGAAAGGGTTGCTTCTGGCCATTTCTCCTGGATAGTTGTTAAATGCTTACGAAATATTGTCCGTGATTCTTCGTAGCTGCTAGTAAAGTATTTATTTATTTCTGACATAGGTTCACCTTCTTTTAAATTTGTAGAGTGTATTACTGAATTTCCTATATGAACATTTTTTAAACATTTCAGAAATATACGGAAAATATGACATGTTTCACATTTTTCATTCATAATTTGATAAACTTAAGTGAATTTAAACGATGCAAAAGTTATTTCGATATAGTAAAATGGGGCGTAATAGAGGTTGAATATTGTCTAAGGTGGAATATTGATGAATTCAGAAGAACTCTATCAATCATTAGTAGAGGAATTTCGAGAAAAAGTCAGCCGAGATTTAAAGGAAGAGGAATTGGAATTCATAAAGTGGATGGTTGAACAACACGAACTTGAAAAGCAATAAGCTATTATTTATATTTTATTTGACGAGCTTCTTTCGTGTTGAAAGAGGCCTTTTCCACTAGTTCTCTAATTTTTACTAAAGCTGTTCGTAACGGAATAGCATTAAAAGCTCACTTGACACTGAAATAGCCATCCTGTATATTGTTGGATAATTCAATAAATTATGTACTTTCTTATCCAGAGAGGTGGAGGGACTGGCCCTTTGAAGCCTCGGCAGCAGACTGTATTCAGTACTGTGCCAATTCCAGCAAGCGTTACGCTTGGGAGATAAGGAGAGCTGTATACGAGTATCTGTATATTAAAACCTCTTCTTTTCCCGAGAAGAGGTTTTTTGTATTTTAAAGAGTCGAGGAGGATGTCAATTGAGTAAAAAGATGATTATTAATGCATTCGATATGAATAGTTCGATGCACAATTCCCATGGGTTCTGGAAACACCCGGAAAGTAAACGGCACCGCCGTTACAAAGATTTGGACTATTGGGTGGAGCTGGCGAAACTTTTGGAAAAAGGAAAGTTCGATGCTGTATTTTTTGCGGATGTTCTTGGTATCTATGATGTGTATCGTCAAAGTAAGGAACCTTCTATTCGTGATGGGTTGAGTGTACCGTTGAACGATCCGGCTATGCTCGTTTCAGCGATGGCAAGTGTTACAGAAAACTTGAGTTTTGCTGTTACGGTCAGTACTACATATGAACCTCCGTTTGGCAATGCGCGAAGGTTTTCGACGCTCGATCATTTAACGAAAGGCCGGGTTGCCTGGAACGTTGTGACCTCTTATTTACCAAATGCGGCAAGGAATTTCGGGTTGGAAAATATGATTAAGCACGATGAACGCTATGATATTGCTGATGAGTATCTTGATGTGTCATACAAGCTTTGGGAACAAAGCTGGGACGAGGGAGCTGTCGTAGAGGATGCTGAAAATGAAACGCTCGTAGATCCCGAGAAAGTTCACGAAATTAATCATGAAGGTCATTACTTCAGTGTGGAAGGGCCTCATCTAAGCGAACCATCCGTACAGAGGACTCCAGTGATATATCAGGCAGGGACTTCAGAGCGGGGGAGAGAATTCGCTTCCAAACATGCGGAATGCATTTTTGTCGGAGGACCGACGCCCCAGCGAATTCGTTATTACTCAGACGATATAAAAGAAAGAGCTGAAAAGCACGGCCGTAATCCGGAAAATTTGAAAATCATTTGCTTTCTAACTGTAATCGTAGCCGAAACTACAGAAGAAGCTGAGAAGAAGTTTGAAGAATATAATAATGTCTGGAGTCCTGATGCAGCTAAAGCCCAGTATGGAGCAAGCGGCTATGATGTAGCAGAATTCGAAGCGCAGGATCCGGATGAAATTTTCCAATACAAAAAGAAAACAGAAGGCGGCCACTATAAAGCGGCTACTCTTACCAAAGATGCACCTAAACAGCAGCAGACAGTCGGTGAAGTACTAAAGCGCTTTGAAGGCTTAGATCGACCAAATATCATCGTAGGTAATCCACAAGAAGTAGCCGATCAAATCCAATATCAATTCGAAGAATCAGGTATCGATGGATTCAACTTGAATCACCTCGTGTCCCCGGGAGATTTAGAATCCTTCATCGATCTTGTCATTCCGATTTTACAAGATCGTGGATTGTACAAGACAGAGTATGAGCAAGGAACGATGAGGGAAAAACTTTTTCCACATGGAAGCAGCACGCTGCCGGAGGATCATCCAGCGAGTAAATATCGCCGCAGTCTAAATAAGAGTTATTCATAATGATAACCTGCTTTAAAAAAGCGTTTAAGCATAAGGTCTGAGTGGTGAACGAATGCTAATTATGGATGAAGAAGCAAGGGTTTATTTCTGAATTCGAAAGATAAATCATAAGCACCTTTGTAAGTAAAGAGAATTTCGTTATATAGAAATGCATGTAAAAACGTCCAGGGGTTAACCCCTGGACGTTTTTAGTACTTGCTTATTTCTTTATGGTTTTCGTTCCTGCAAATAAGTTTGATTTTGAACCCACCATTATTAGGGAAACCCTTCTTTTTCTGTGTTTACTTAGGAAGTCCAAGCATATCGTTATAGAAAAAGGAGGGGAGCTTATTATGGGATCACCGAAGAAAATCATGCTTTTCAGTGCCATAGCCCTCATCCCGATAGCTGTTACGATTGCTATATTCATCTACACATCACCTGAACAACAAGCAAAGCGCATTGTTGAATCTTTTTATACATATGAGCAGGAAGGGAATTTTTCAGATTCATGGGAACTGCTGCACCCTTTTATGAAAGAAAAATTCGCAAAAGGCAGTTACCTTCAGGATCGGGCTCATGTATTTATGAATCATTTCGGAGTGACCACCTTCACTTTTTCTCTAGAGGGATCAAAAAAAATAAAAAACTGGACGATGGAAAAAGACCGTGATCCAATCGGAGTTGTATATGCCACTACTGTCATTCAGACATATAAAGGTAAATATGGGCATTTCAAGCTTCATCAAGAGGTATTTGTCGCAAAAGTGGAAGGAGAATGGGTGATTTTGTGGGACTATAATAAATAAGTGACTCATTTAGAAGCTACTGAGGCAGATCTAGCGGAGGTGGATTATCTTTTTAAAAAAGACTATATTAAAGGCGGATGCTGATTTTATAAAAGAGTTATTCAAAAATATGACAGGATTCTGGAAGACTTTGTTTCACCCCGGGTTCGCTGCCGTATTAACAATCAGCATGCTAACATAAATGTTTGCTTTTTCTTGAAGCGGTTTCGAGATACTTATATGGAAAGGGGAGGGAAACGGTGAGACTCCCGTGAAAATAGCGGGACAGCGTATACCCTGGAGAGCGAGAGCTCGAAATAGATATCTATAGAAATAACCGAAGCCTGGTATATTCAAATGAGAAAAGGTCCGTGCATGGACGAACCTTTATTTATATTTATGCATCTTTTTTTAAAGGAATTCTCTTCAATGGCCCGTAATTTTCTTCGTCTTTCCACATGTGATCAAACTTGCTCGACCACTCTTTAGCGATTTCCTTACTCTTTATAGTGAGAAGGATTTCGTCATTTTTATTTTCAGCTGACTTAGTGAAATTATATGAACCAGTAGTAACTGTTTTTTTGTCAGATACTATCACTTTAAGGTGCATGTTTCCTTCGTGATAATTTACCTTCACAGGAACCCCGGCATCAATGAGCTGTTGTACATTGTCCTTTTGTGCAGGCAAAGTATTCGTTTGTGTAATATCTGTGATTACCCTTACGTTTACCCCTCGCTTTGAGGCATTAACGATGTGACTGACAAAAGCTTCTTCAGTCAGTAAAAAGATTGCAACATCCAAAGATTTCTTCGATTGATCGATTAGACGAATGATTCTTTTTTTAGGAGATTTATTAGACTTAGAAAAAATATAGTCTAGTTTAGCTTCCTTCAAAGATTTCGTTTTCCAATGAAGTGTATATATTCCAATAGCCATCGAACCGATTACTAAAGTTGAGGCAACGGTTACAGCATCCATACAATCCCCTCCTATATGAAAGTTATGAGTAAAGGTATTTGTCCTATTCCTTCGTATCAATAAGAAGAATTATATTAATTATAATATATAGATTTGTTTATTGTTAGAAAAAGGAATCGATCCTATTATAATACTCCGTGAATTCAGGGGGAGTTGGAAGTTAACCACATCAAAAAAATGTGGTTTTTTTTCGTTATACAAAGTGTTAGTCGATGTCTAACGAGAAGGTTTAATACCGGTAAAAAAAGAGGATAAGCTAGTGGCGGGTGTAGCAAAATGGAATGGAACTGGGCAGGATGGCAAGTCGTTTTCCTCGTTCCTTTTTCTAATAAAAGCAGAAGAAATTTCTTGTGAAAAGGCAGCTTATACTTTAAATGAATTCAACAAGTGACAAAATATGGGTTGTATTTTCTGAAAGTTTAAAATATTATGGTAGTAATACATACTGACTAGTTAGTATGTGAAGGTTCATACAGTAATTTTTCTAAAATCCTAAGAGAATGGAGATCGTTGTATGCACTTACGTTTAACTGACGAACAACAAATGGTTCAAAAAACTATTCGTAAATTTGTTGAAAAAGAATTAATACCTTTGGAAAATGATGTGTTAAGAAATGAAAGAGAAGGTAAGCCTGGAATTTCCTCGGAAAAAATGAAAGAACTTCAATTAAAAGCTAAAGATGCAGGGTTTTGGGGCATTAATACACCCGAAGAATACGGAGGTGCTGATTTAGGACAGATGATGATGGCCATCGTCCTTATAGAAGTATCTAAAACTTTTGTTCCGTTTCAATTTGGAGGGTCGGCCGATAATATTCTCTATTATGGCAATGAGGAACAGAAACAAAATTATTTATTGCCTACAATAAACGGAGAGAAAAGGTCATGTTTTGCGATGACAGAGCCGGGGGCAGGTTCAGATACGAGAAATCTGAAAATGACGGCGGTCAAAGACGGAGATGAATGGATCTTAAACGGGGAAAAAACGTTTATAACGGGAGGAAATGAAGCCGATTTCGTCATGGTAGTCGCCATTACCAATAAGGAGCTGCACGAATCATCTGGAGGTCGTGAAGGAGTAACTTGTTTTATTGCGGACCGGGAGATGGGCTGGAAATCTGAGTATATTCATACCATGGGGGAATGGGGACCTGCTGGTTTGGTTTTTGATAACGTCCGAGTTCCCGATCGTAATATTTTAGGGAAAGTGAACGCAGGATATGATCTTGGTCTGGAGTGGATCGGATTCGCGAGGTGGATAGTCGGAGCACGGGCTGTAGGAGCTGCCGAACGGCTGCTGAAAATGGCGGTCGACTATTCGAAAGAGCGCGAAACGTTCGGTAAGCCGATTTCGAGCAGGCAGGCAATTCAGTGGCAAATCGCAGATTCTGCAGTTGAAATTGAAGCAGCCAAATGGCTTGTTCTCAATGCAGCATTCACGCTCGATCAGGGAGAAGATAATCGTCATGCGGCATCGATGGCAAAATTATATGGAGCCAACATGGGAAATAGGGTGGTAGACCGTGTGCTTCAGATCCATGGAGGCATGGGTTACACGAGGGAGCTTCCGATTGAACGCTGGTATCGAGAAGCCAGGTTGTGGAGAATTTACGACGGCACAGATGAAATCCAGCGATTAATTATTTCTAGAAACCTGTTAAAAGGACATGTCAAAATAGGTTGATCCTGCATGGGTCAAGCGGCAGCCCCGCACAAGGCGTGGAGCAGTTTACTATATTGGAGGGATAGTTATGGCGGGAAAGTTTGAAGGAAAAGCAGCATTTGTAACCGGAGGAAGTCGTGGCATAGGAAAGGGAATTGTCGAACGACTGGCTGAAGAAGGCGCAAAAGTGGCTATTATTGATATTAATGAAGAAGCATTACTTGAGGCTGAAAATGAGTTGAGAGAAAAGGGGTTTGATGTCATGACCCAGGTAGCTGATGTAGTAGAGGCTGATCAGGTAGAAGCTGCTATGGAAGCGGCCCATTCAAAGTTCGGATCGATTGATATTCTCGTAAATAATGCCGGAGTGATACGCGATAACATGTTATTTAAAATGGAAGGTTCAGATTGGGATACTGTGATGAACGTTCATTTAAAAGGGTCTTTTAACGCAGCAAAAACCGCTCAGAAGTATATGGTCGAGAATAAATATGGACGAATCATCAATATTTCATCAACTTCTGCATTAGGTAACCGTGGGCAGGCGAATTATGCAACAGCCAAGGCTGGTTTACAAGGTTTTACGAAAACGCTTTCAATTGAACTGGGCAGATTTGGAATTACGTGTAACGCTGTCGCACCAGGGTTTATTGAAACTGAAATGACGAAACAAACCGCTGCACGCATTGGCATTTCGTTTGAAGATCTAGTTAAGGCAAGTGTAGAAAACATTCCAGTTGGAAGAAGCGGCAAAGCTGAGGACATCGCCAATGCCGTAGCCTTTTTTGCTGATGAACGATCTTCTTTTGTCAGTGGTCAAGTGATGTATGTAGCCGGAGGGCCTAAAAATTAATGAAAGCGAAGTGGTTTCATGTTCACGCATGGCATAGGTAAACGATCAGCAAAGGTGAAAAACACGGTGGAAAGAGGAGCAGTCAAAAAATTCGCCGAGTCTATCGGTGATCTTCACCCTATTTTTGTCTGTGAAGAAACAGGGAAGCAGTCTCGTTATCACCAAAACATTGCTCCACCCACTTTCCCTCGAGTTTTTGATTATGGAACGATTGAGGAGTTGAAGCTTCCAAACAAAGGTCTCATACATGGTGAACAAATCTATCATTACGAGCGGCCGCTGCTTGTAGGAGAAGACATTCTCTGTTATTCAGAGGTCAAAGATTACTATGAAAGAAACGGAAAAAGTGGAGAGATGGGATTTTTACTATTAAATAGGTTCGGGGAAGACCTCGAAGGACGACTGATTTTTACGGAGGAACAGGTCGTTATTATTACAGAAGCGGTTCGAAGGGAGATGAGGGTGTGAATTCATTAAAAGGTCTGCCGGTTGGTGAGTCTTTAGAAGAAATCACTCTTCCCCCTGTAGCCAGAATTGATTTGATCAAATATGCCGGAGCGTCAGGAGATTATAATCCCATTCATACCATTGACGAGGAAGCTGAAAAGGCTGGCCTGCCTGGAGTCATTGCTCATGGGATGTGGACGATGGGAAATCTTGCGAAGCTGTTTACCCCCTACTATGAAGAAGCCTTCATGGAGAACTACGCGATTCGTTTCAAAGGGATGGTCTTTATCGATGACGTGATCACTCTGCATGCTAGATTGGAAGATGACAGTGAAGAAAAAATGAGCTTTGAAGTGAATGCGGAGAATCAGGATGGCAGGGCAGTCATTACAGGTACAGTCGTACTTAAAAAAATCTGAAGCATTTCCTACATAAGGATAGAGCGAACAGGTAGGAGAAATGACGAGGCAGCCGTAAACCAACCATCAGCGGTACAGGAGGGAGCCCCAATGCATATTAAACAATTGTTTGACCTTTCAGGAAAGACGGCCATAGTAACTGGTGGAGGAAGAGGG
The DNA here is from genome assembly GCF_030345335.1 of Halobacillus campisalis. Taxonomy (GTDB): domain Bacteria; phylum Bacillota; class Bacilli; order Bacillales; family Halobacillaceae; genus Halobacillus_A; species Halobacillus_A campisalis. The sequence continues at coordinate 56,305 of NZ_JAPVRC010000007.1, read as the reverse complement.
TTAGGGAAACAAATTGCAGAAGGTTATGCAGAGTCTGGTGCAAATGTTGTCGTTTGCTCAAGAAAACAAGAGGCCTGTCAGGAAGTAAGTGACGAGCTTGCTAAGCTTGGAGCAGGGTCACTCGCACTTAAGTGTGATATTACAAGTGAAGAGGATATTCAAAAGGTCGTGAATAAAACAGTCGAGAAATACGGAACGATTGATATTTTAGTGAATAACAGCGGGGCTACCTGGGGGGCGCCAGTGGAGGAGATGCCTCTTGCCGCATGGCAGAAAGTGATAAACGTGAATATGACAGGAACTTTTCTCATGTCGCAGGCTGTCGGGAAGGTGATGCTTGAACAAGGATATGGAAAAATTATTAACATTGCATCTGTAGCAGGTCTGAAAGGTTCTGACCCGGAGTATATGAATACGATCGGCTACAATTCCAGTAAAGGGGCCGTGATTACTTTTACAAAGGATCTCGCTGTCAAATGGGGACCTAAAGGTATTTATGTAAATGCCATTGCTCCTGGATTCTTTCCTACGAAGATGTCGAAAGTTTTAATAGAAAAAGGAGAAGAGGCATTCCTTAAAGGAACTCCGTTAAGAAAGTTCGGTTCGGAGAATGATTTGAAAGGTGCTGCTGTATTCCTCGCTGCCCCCGCATCGGACTATATCACAGGAGATGTAATGATCGTCGATGGTGGATCACACGCTATGTAAATCTGGTTAAGGAGTTGGAACTATGAATCGAGAAGCAGTGATTGTTTCAGCTGTGCGTACAGCTATTGGGAAACAAGGAGGAACGTTGGCTTCTATACCTGCTCATATTATAGGTGCAGAAGTGATCAAAGAATCCATACGACGTGCTCAGGTAGATCCGGAACTTATTGAGGATGTTATTTTCGGTAACGTACTTAGCGGAGGAGGTAATATTGCTCGATTATCCGCTCTGCAGACGGGACTATCAATTAATTTGCCAGGCTTAACCATCGATCGACAATGTGGCTCAGGGTTGAATGCGGTCAATCTAGCAGCCCAGGCTATTCGATCTGGGGAGGGAGATATTTACGTAGCTGGTGGAACAGAAAGCATGAGTCAAGCTCCTTATTTAATGGAACGCCCGGAGAAGGCGTATAGTCCTGCCCCTCCTAAATTCAGAAAATCTCAATTGGCCCCAAAAGAGATAGGAGACCCTCCAATGGGGATAACAGCTGAGAATCTAGTGGAAGAATATCAGATTAGTAGAGAGGAACAGGATCAATTCGCATATCAAAGTCAGCGGCGAATGGCGAGTGCTATGGAAGAGGGACGTTTTGATGAGCAAATCATCCCCATAAAAGTACCCGTTCGAAAAAGTGATCCTATTCAATTTCAAATTGATGAGCATCCACGTCCGCGAACAAATATTGAAGGGTTATCTAAATTAAAGGCGGCATTTGTGGAAGGTGGGTCCGTTACAGCAGGGAACAGCTCTGGGTTGAACGATGCAGCATCGGCACTTGTTATGATGTCGAGAGAGAAAGCGGAAGAGTCCGGGGTGAAACCGTTAGCCATCGTACGTGAAAGTGCTGTAGCAGGCGTCGATCCAAATATTATGGGTATAGGACCCGTGCCTGCAACAAAAAAAGTATTGCAAAAATCGGGGCTCTCTCTACATGATATGGATGTAATTGAAATTAACGAGGCTTTTGCCGGTCAAGTGTTAGCTTGCAACAGAGAACTGGAAATGGACCTGGACAAGGTGAATATTAATGGAGGAGCTATCGCACATGGACATCCACTGGGGGCTACTGGAGCGATTCTTACGACTAAAGCGCTCTATGAGCTGAATCGATCAGGCGGAAGATTCGCTCTAATAACCGCTTGTATCGGAGGCGGTCAAGGGATAGCGACAATTATCGAGCGCCCCTGACTCTACTGAAAAGACTGTGCTTTTAGGTATGATATAATTTTACCGCCGGGTTTATAGGCAGGACATCATAGTAGTTATACCATACTTAAATGAGAGGAACATTTTTTCATGAGACAAAAGCTGATTCATTCTGGTATCCATTTATTCGATAGAAAAGGTTTCACAGAAACGTCCATAGAAGATATTACAAACGAACTTCAAGTTACTAAGGGAACATTCTATTATTATTTCAAAAGTAAACAAGAGCTGCTCAGGGATATTCACCTCGGCTATATTGAATTTCTTTTGAAAACCCAGGAAGAAATTCTTAACGATCCGTCAAAAGATAGCCGGGCTAAGCTTCGCGCAACTATTTTTATGCTTATCCATAGTATTCAGAATCAAAAGAAAAGCGCGAGGATTTTCTTCAGGGAAATGCGTAACCTTGCCCCTGAGTATTTGGAACAGAACATGGAAAAAAGAGACTTATTCCGAAAAAATGTGCAGCAAATAGTAGAAGAAGGAATAAGGGAAGGATACTTTCAGGAGAATTTGAATGCGGATATGATAACACGCGGAATTCTTGGGGTGACGAACTGGAGTTATTACTGGTTTCATCCAGAAGGTGAAGTTTCTGATGAACAATTGACCGATATTTATCTTGAAATGATTTTAAATGGCATTAACAAAAAAGAATAGAGCATTCGGCCATGTTTCATGTTGGCCTGTAGATGCTGACTAGTCAGTATAATTCAACGGGATGGAGGTGCTGAACGTGAAATACGTAACAGAAACCACGGTAAGGTTTTGTGAGACCGATGCCGCAGGACACGTGAATAATACGAGTTATTTCATTTACTTAGAAGAAGCGCGCGGGAAGTTCTTTCAACACATTCTGAAAGATCATCAGACATTTGGTCAATTTATTATCGCTTCCACTCAGTGCGACTTCTTAAGTCAGGCTTACTTCAACCAGGAATTGGAGATCTTCACATGGATATCGAGTATAGGTACAAAAAGTTTCCGCTTTAATCATTCGATTCAAGCGAAAGAAACAGGGGACATTATAGCTAAAGCAGAAGCCGCCATTGTTCATTTCAATTACGAGGAACAAAGAAGCGAGGCTATTGCTGCAGAAATAAGAGAAGTTCTAGAGGAGCAGCTTGTTACAAATTAAAGTTGGGGTGATAAAGTGAGAAGATTTTCTGGTTCTACCGCAGTAGTTACAGGAGCAGGAAGCGGTATAGGGGAGCAGACGGCTATTCGCTTGGCTGCTGAAGGTGCACGAGTAGTTCTTGTCGGACGGACCGTTTCTAAGCTGGAAAAAGCAGCTGAGCAAATCAATTCCTCTTTGAGCGAGCCCGTGGCCGAAATCTTTCGAGCGGATGTGACGGCTGAAGAGGATGTTGAAGAGTTAGCTCATTTCATAACGCAAAATTATGGAACTCTGCATGTGTTGATCAATAACGCAGGGGCTTCGGGTACGTCCACTATCTTAGACCTGCCTGCCAGTGAATGGGGGCGTATTCAAGATACGAATGCAAAGAGCGTTTTTCTCGTTTCCAAAGCATTAGGAAAAATCATGATAGACAACAACAGTGGGGAGAACCGTGCCATTATAAACGTCGCTTCTCTATCCGGTCATAAGGCGGGCGCAATGATTCCTCACTATAGTTCCTCAAAAGCAGCGGTAATAAACTTTACTAAAGCACTGGCTGTAGAAATGGCTCCACATGGAGTGCGTGTGAATTCAGTATCCCCTGGATTCGCAGAAACACCATTGACAGAAGAAGGGTTAAAGAACAAACGATTTGAACAGGCAATTGTAAAGAATACAGCATTGCGGCGTGTCGGAAAACCTGAGGAAATCGCTAATGTCATTTCCTTCGCAGCTTCAAAAGAAGCCTCATACATGACAGGTACAGATTTACTCGTAGATGGAGGGTGGATGATTACTTAATTAGATAGGAAAAGCCATTAAAAAGGAGAGGGATTTATTTATGCAGACGAAGCATTATGAATTTTGGCCGAACGTTACAAAATCATTGACCATTCCCGAAAACTCTTTATATGACAATCTGACAGTATCAGCTGCCAGGTACCCTGACCATGAGGCGATTTATTACTATGGGCACTCCATATCTTACCGTGAGCTGCTTCAAGAGGTGGAGAGTCTGGCGGGATACTTACAGCAACATCTTGGAGTGACTAGCGGTGAGAAGGTTCTTTTATTCATGCAGAACTCACCTCAGTTCGTTATAAGTTTTTATGCCATACTAAGAGCTGGAGCCGTAGTAGTCCCAGTCAATCCTATGCTGAAGTCGAATGAACTTGAATTTTATGTTAAAGATTGTGAGATTCGAAATGGGATCATTGGTCAGGAACTTTCAGAAGAAGTCCAGCCTTTAATAAATAAGACCACTCTTGGACAATTAATTATTGCTTCATATTCAGATTATACAGGTGAGGAAAAAGATATACCTCAGGAAGCACTAGCTCCCCCGGCAGTCTTTCATAATGAGAACTTCTTTCTGTGGAAAGATGCTATCCGTTCGAATATCCAACCACATGATCAACGATTAGAAGCTGATGATCTGGCGGTTCTTCCTTATACTTCTGGTACGACAGGATTGCCTAAAGGATGTATGCATACGAACCGAACCGTTCAGGCAAATACAGTAGGTGCATCTCATTGGTCACGCCTAACCTCAAGATCAAAAAGCCTGATGACTTTACCATTATTTCATGTAACGGGAATGGTCCACAGTATGCATATGCCTATTTTCAGCGGTAGTACGATGGTGATCATGACGAGATGGGACCGTGAGACGGCTCGGAAATTAATTAGAGAACAGAAGTGTACTCATTGGGTAACGATAAGCACTATGCTCGTTGATTTCCTTGCCAATCCTGAATTACAACCTGAAGATCTAACAACCTTAATTGGAATTTCTGGAGGAGGAGCTGCTTTTCCTAAGGCCCTCGGAGAGAAGCTTTTTAAATTATCGGGTTTAGAATTTACGGAAGGGTATGGTCTATCTGAAACCATTGCTCAAACCCACTTCAACCCGCCTGAACGGCCAAAAATGCAGTGCTTAGGCATCCCATCTTTTGATGTGGATTCAAGAATTATAGATCCAGTCGATCAAAGTGAAAAGGAACCTGGAGAAATTGGAGAGATTGGAGAGATTGTAGTTCATGGCCCCCAGGTGATGATCGGATATTATAACAGGGACGAGGAAAATGAAAGCGCTTTTATTGAGATTGATGGAAAATCATTCTTTAGAACTGGAGATATTGGCCGTGTTGACGAGGAGGGGTATTTCTTCATTGTTGATCGTGTAAAACGTATGATCAATGCCTCGGGTTACAATGTTTGGCCTACAGAGGTTGAGACTAGTTTGTATAACCATGAGGCAGTTGAACAAGCGTGTGTCGTAGGTATACCTGATCCACGGAAAGGAGAAGAGATCAAAGCATTTATCATTTTAAATAAAGGTTACAAAGGCGAGATTTCTGAACAGGAAATCATAGAGTGGTCGAAACAGCAGATGGCTGCCTATAAATATCCTCGTATAGTTGAATTCAGAGAGGAATTTCCTACAACGGCCAGCGGAAAGATTTTGTGGCGTAAGCTTCAGGAGGAAGAAGTGGTGCGATTCGAGGAAACAAAAAAATAAGGCATTGCTAATACGCGGAGGATTCAGAGTTAGTCTTTTCACCTAATACATACTAACTATTCAGTAGGTGTTAGATGAATATCACCTCCCGCTTATTCGTGAGGCCAAAGGGGTAGTTGAATGGATATTCTCACGCAGCAGCTTTTTAATGGGTTAACCATAGGAAGTGTTTACAGCCTGGTTGCTTTAGGTCTGACCCTTGTTTATGGAATTTTACACATTCCCAACTTTGCTCATGGAGCCTTATACATGCTCGGTGCTTATGTGACTCTTACTTCGATGCTTCTGTGGAATTTCAACTATTGGCTGGCAATCGCCATTTCGATAGTCGTTGTCGGTTTGCTGGGAGTATTGATGGAACGCCTTGTTTTTAACCCACTGAAAAATGCGCCGCCTATTCATGACAAAATCGCAGCCATAGGAATTCTACTGTTTCTTGAAGCGTTAGCTCAATTAGTCTGGGGAGCGGACTATCGCACGATGAGTACTCCTTATGGAGAGGTCGTTAACGTGTTCGGTACAACATTGACGATGCAGCGAGTGTTGATAAATGTCGGGGCGATCGTAGTCATGATTCTTCTCTATCTCTTTTTGAAAAAGACCTTTATGGGATCGACTATTATAGCTATGGCACAAAACCGTAAAGGGGCACATCTAGTAGGGATCAATACAAATAAAGTGGCAATGCTCACCTTTTTGATTTCTGGCGGGTTAGCAGCTATCGCCGCCTCTTTGTCTGCTCCTATCAATCTAGTTTTTCCAGGGATGGGGCATCTTGTTATTTTAAAGGCATTTGTCATCATCATCCTCGGTGGGATGGGGAGTGTACCAGGAGCGATCCTGGGAGGGTATATTCTCGGGTTCACAGAAAGCCTTGGGGCCACATATATATCCAATGATTATAAGGATGTTATAGCTTTCGTATTACTTATCATCATTCTGTCCTTCAAACCAAAAGGATTGTTTTCGAAGGAGGGATTTTAAGTGCCGGCAATGACTAAAAAAAGCATCGCATTGATTGCCTTGATCATCGGCGCCATGGTCATCCCGTTTATTATCCAAAATGAGTATTGGCTTCATATTTTGACGTTATCGTTCATTTGGAGTATTGCGGTTTATGGATTGAATATTTTAGCAGGTTATACTGGGTATTTATCGCTTGCCCATGCCGGTTTTTTCGCTATTGGAGCTTATGCATTAGGCTTGTTGACTGTTAAAGTCGGTCTTAATTATTGGGTGGCTTTGATTTTAGCATGCATCATTACTAGCGGAATTGGATTTCTAATTGGATTGATTGCCCTTAGAACCAGGGAGCACTTTTTTGCGATTTACACGTTATGCGTCGGATATGTCATCTATCTCGTTATCGATAAGTGGGATAGCTTAACAGGAGGAGTTCGTGGCTTGATCGGCATTCCGGCACCGTCAAATATTGGTCCAATATCCTTCCAGAGTGCCACCTCACAATACTATCTCATCTTATTCTTTCTATTAGCGACAGTTCTCGTCATGTACCGGATTGTGCACTCTCTTACTGGCCGTACGTTCATAGCAATTAGAAACAGTGAAGAACTTGCTCAAACGATCGGCATTTCAACTATGAAAAACAAGTTAACCGTTTTTGTCCTTTCCACTTTTTTTGCGGGACTAGCTGGGGCGTTATATGCATCTTTCATTCGATTTATCGGTCCCGATATTGGATATACGGCGATTATCTTTGATTTACTTACGTATTTACTTGTCGGGGGAATCGGAACGTTAGCGGGTCCGGTTGTTGGAACAATTTTAATTGTTTCCGTTTCCCAGTCACTTCAATTTTTACAAGATTACCGCATGTTGATTTTTGGGCCGATGCTGACCTTGATCATCATATTTTACCCTAGAGGTATTGTAGGGATGGTCAGTGAGTGGAAAATGAAATGGTTCAATAAAAAGAAGAAAACACCGGCAGAAAAATGGAAGAGTACCTATTCCGATTCAAAAGATGTGCGAGAAGACAAAGTGAAGGAGGGATAACGGATGCTCATAGAAACCAGGAATTTAACGAAACAGTTCGGTGGTCTGACAGCAGTGAAAGATGTTGATTTTGAAATTGAAAAAGGGAAAATCAATGCGATTATCGGACCTAACGGGGCAGGCAAGTCCACTTTTTTTAACCTAGTCAGTGGTTCTTACATTCCTACCTCGGGACAGGTTATTTATAGGGGAAAGGATATCACCAAGCTTCCGCCGAATAAAATTGCTGAACTAGGTGTAGCCCGGACGTTCCAAACGACGAATCTTTTTGAACAAGCCACGGTATTGGACAACGTTATTGTCGGCCATCGTCTTCGGACGAAATACAACTTATTGGACGCTGTGTTAAGAACAAAGCGCTATAAGAAAGAAGAGAAGAAGTGTAAAGATAAAGCGATGGAAGTATTAGATTTTGTCGGTTTGACGAACATAACAGATCAGCTGGCCGGCAACATCACTCAGGAAGAAAAAAAGCGTGTAGCTTTTGCATTAGCTCTGGCTACCGATCCTGAAGTCGTGTTTCTAGATGAGCCAGCTGCAGGGATAAACTCTGGGGAAACCGAAGGACTGGCAGAACTCATGAAGAAAATGGTTAAGCGAGGCATTACGGTATGTCTTATCGAACACAAAATGCAAATGATTATGAAGCTTGCAGACAAGATCATGGTTTTAAACTATGGGGAAAAAATAGCTGAAGGTTCATCTGAAGAGATAATGAACAATCAGGATGTCATTGAAGCGTACTTGGGAGGCGATGCTAGTGCTTAAGCTTGCTGGGTTATCCGTGGATTATGGAAGTTTTACAGCGATTAAAAACGTTGATATTGAAGTGAATGAAGGAGAATTGGTCGTTTTACTAGGAGCGAACGGAGCCGGGAAAAGCACAGTTTTTAAAGCGATCAGTGGTATTGAAAAATGGAGCGACGGTGACATTCTGTTCAACGGCTCTTCTATTAAGAAGAAGTCCCCGGATCGCATTGTCAAAGCAGGCATCGTCCAATGTGCAGAAGGCAGGGAATTATTTGACAGGATGACCGTCTATGAAAACTTAATCATGGGGGCATATGTTCATCGCCGTAAGAAAGCAGAAGTGAAAAAGTCACTTGGTCACGTGTATGAATTATTTCCGATCTTGGAGGAAAAGAAAGAGAGTGCTGCAGGTTCACTTAGTGGCGGGCAGCAGCAGATGCTTGCTATCGGCAGATCCTTGATGTCCAGACCGAAGCTTCTTCTTCTGGATGAACCCTCAATTGGTTTAGCTCCTTTGATTGTTGAACAAATGTTTGATGTTATTCAAAAGATAAATGAAGAAGGGACCACGGTTTTGCTAGCTGAGCAAAATGCCAATGCGGCATTGAAAATAGCTGATAGAGGCTATGTTTTTGAAAGTGGTTCGATTGTGGTAAAAGGATCTTCTAACGAGCTACTCACTAATGATTCTGTGCGTAAGGCTTATATTGGTGCTTGAAGATAATCAACTGTAAAGGGAAAGAGAATTATTCAAGGCAGTCGACTCTAAGCGAATACCATTAAACGGGAGGAAAAGTAAATGAAATTGTTACGGTTATTAGCTTTCCTTATTATGTTGTCCTTCGTACTCGTTTTGACAGGGTGTATTGAAAACACGTCTAACGATGCTTCAAGTGAAGAAGAAACAGAGGCTGATACAGAAGTCGAAGAGCCTGAAACTGAAGAAGGCGAGGAGGTCGTCAATATTGGTTTTAGTGGTCCTTTGAGTGGAGCGGCTGCTTACTATGGTGAAAGGTCTTTGAACGGGATGAAGCTGGCTGCAGAAGAAATTAATGATGGTGGAGGATTCGATGTTAATGGACAGACTTACAAGTTTAATTTAGTTCCTTTAGATGATAAGTATCTGCCAAACGAAACTGCATCTAATGCCAAGCGGCTCGTACAAGAAAATCAGACACCTATTATTTATGCGCCTCACAGTGGCGGGATTAATGCAATGCAGGTATTCAATGAGGAGGACAATTTTCTTATAGGTGCTTATACAAGTGAGCCAGCGGTAACTGAAGCAGGAAACTCTCTTACAGTCAGGATTCCGCCTCGTTATGACGTATATGTAGAACCTTTTACTGAGTATTCTATGGAACGATTTGGAGAGAAGCTGGCTGCACTGCCGACAGCTTCCCAGTATGGAAAAGATTGGGCTGAAGAATTGCTCCCTCACTGGGAAGAAGCGGGAGGAGAAGTCGTGTACGATTCTTCTATTGATTTTTCCAAGGAAACAGATTTCTTTACTATTGTGACGAACGCCTTAGAAAATGATCCGGATGTTTTGTTTATTGGCGGACCTTCTGAACCGACTGCTAAATTAGCCAAACAGGCAAGAGAGCTAGGGTTTGAAGGCGGATTTATTGTTATGGATCAGGCAAAGCTTGATGAGATGAGAAAAGTGGCGGAAGAGGATTCCTATGAATTGTTCGAAGGTTCCGTTGGAGTAACCCCTCTAGTAGATTCAGGTTATCCTGGTACGGATGAATTCGTAGAAAAATACCGTAATGAATACGATGAGGATCCAGGCTCTGAAGCTGGTTTCCACTATGTTTCCCTTTATATATTTATGGAAGCGATGAAGGAAGCAGGAACTGTCGATGATCCCGAGGCTATTCGATCTAGCATGCAGGCTGGACTCGAGCAATTACCGGAAGATAAACAAGTGTATACGATACCTGAGATTGGTGAAGACGGAGGATTTAGAACAGAAACGCGTATTGTCGCAATAGAGGATGGCGAGGTCATTGCAATAGAAGTAGATGAATAAAGCAACCTTAAAGCTTTTGATTGGAAGAATCAAAATGGAAAGGGTGATACCGTGCACTTTGAATTAAGCGACGAGCAGGAGATGGTCAGAAAAGTTGTTCGGCAGTTCGTTGATAAAGAGATCAATCCTTATATCCAAGAATGGGATGCTGAAGGGCATTTCGAACCGTCTATTCTAAAAAGACTTGCTCAGCTGGATTTGATGGGAGTATGTATTCCGGAAAAGTACGGAGGCAGCGGGATGGATTATAATACACTAGCTATCGTCTGCGAAGAGCTGGAGAGAGGTGATACAGCGTTCAGGACAGCAGTTTCTGTGCATACAGGGTTAAACAGCATGACATTACTACAATGGGGAAACGAGGCTCAAAAAGAAAAATATCTTATCCCGCAAGCTAAGGGAGAAAAGGTCGGAGCTTTCGGATTAACTGAACCAAACGCGGGGTCTGATGTCGCCTCCTTACAAACTACAGCTGTGAAAAATGGGGACTCTTACGTTCTCAATGGACAAAAAACGTGGATTTCCCTATGTGACTATGCTGATCATTTTTTAGTTTTTGCCTATACAGATAAAACTAAAAAACACAAAGGTATTTCAGCATTCATTATAGAGAGGACTATGCCAGGATTTTCATCACAAGCGATCAAAGGCAAACTAGGTATTCGAGCGGGCAATACGGGAGAATTATTTTTTGACAATGTAAAAGTACCTGAAGAGAACCTGCTTGGAAAAGAAGGAGAAGGATTCAAAATAGCTATGGCGGCATTAGATAACGGACGGTTTACCGTAGCAGCCGGAGCTTGCGGACAAATACAAGCCTGCATCGAAGAAAGTGTCCAATATTGTCATGAAAGAGAAACATTTGGGAAGGAAATCGGGAAACACCAATTAGTCCAGCAAATGCTCGCTAAAATGGAAGCAGGATATCAAATGTCCCGCTTGCTGGTATTTCGCGCAGGTGAACTGAAAAATCAAGGCAGGCGAAATACGAGGGAAACATCATTAGCAAAATGGCAGGCATGTGATTTCGCTAATGAAGCAGCTAATGATGCTGTACAAATACATGGAGCTTACGGTTACTCTCACGATTATCCTGTGGAAAGATTTTTGAGAAATTCGAAAGCGCCTGTCATTTATGAAGGAACCCGAGAAATTCATACCATTATGCAAGCTGAATATTTACTCGGTTATCGATCGGATAAACAGCTGGATAACTCATTGCCAGCCTGGTCTTTTGAAAAAGAAGAGGTTTCTGTTAGAGGGAAAAGCTAGAGGTAGAAACGAAGCTTTGGGCATAACCCCAAAGACTTCGTTTTTATTATATATTTTGTTCGAATGCAATTAAAAGGAGTGAAGTCATGGATTTTCATTTAGAAGATGATATTCAGGTTCTTAAAAAGAGCGTGCGCGATTTTATTCAGACAGAAGTGGAAGCGGTGGCTATGGATATTGAAAAGCAAGACAAAATTCCTAAACGGATTATTGATATGTCCAAAGAGATGGGCTTATTCGGGTTAAGCATTCCAGAAGAGTATGGAGGTCTCGGCATCGGGATGGTGGGGAAATGCGCTCTATATGAAGAGATTGGGGCAACCCACAATGGGTACACCACATTGATAGGAGGTCATACAGGGATTGGGACCGTAGGAATCGTGGAGCTTGGGAATGACGAGCAGAAGAGCAAGTACTTGCCGGCACTAGCGAGTGGTGAATCAATTGGAGCTTTTGCTCTGACGGAACCGAGTGCCGGATCGAATGCCACAAACTTAAAAACTACAGCCGTACTCGAAGGGGATCACTATATAATAAACGGAACTAAACATTATATTACAAACGCAACGGAAGCTGACATCTTCACCGTCATGGCTGTTACAGATTCTAGTAAAGGAGCAAAGGGGATTACTTCCTTCATCGTAGAAAAAGACTTCCCCGGCTTTCACGTGGGAGCGGTTGAACCGAAGATGGGGCTCCACGGGTCGCAGTCTGCAGAGCTTATTTTAGAAGATTGCAAGGTACCTGCTGAGAATGTTCTAGGAGAGGAAGGGCAGGGCTACGTGAATGCCTTGAAAATTTTAGCAACTGGTCGAGCTGGTTTAGCTGCGAGAAATCTCGGTTCATCACAGAAATTGCTGGATATATCCATGCAGTTTGTACAAGAACGCGAGCAATTCGGTGTTCCTATTATTGATCATCAAGCTGTCGCTCATATGGTTTCGGAAATGGCTGTGGAAATTGAGGCATTAAGATCGTTTACTTATCGAGTAGCATGGATGGCAGATGAAGGTGAAAAAATTATAAAAGAAGCAGCTATGCTGAAATTATACGGGTCGGAAGTCTACAACCGCGTGGCTGATAAAGCGGTGCAAGTCCACGGAGGAATCGGCTATATATCCGATTATCCGATAGAGCGATTTTTTCGTGACGCACGAATTACAAGAATCTATGAGGGGACCTCTGAAATTCAAAAAAATATCATAGCCGGCCAGTTGAGAAAAGAATACAGTCTTTAAGTAGTAAGGAGGGGGATTTCATGACAGAAGACTTTGTTATTGTAAGCGCGGTTAGAACTCCTATCGGCGGATATGGAGGATCTTTGAAAAAATTGAACTCTGGTCATTTAGCTTCCATCGTTATAAAAGAAGCTGTCTCACGCTCGGGAATACCACTTGAGCATATTGACGAAACGATTCTGGGTGAAGTGAGGCAAACCACGGAGTCTTCCAATGTGGCTAGAGTTGCCGCATTACGTGCCGGAATTCCAGAGTTTTCTCCTGCTTATACAATTAATAGGTTATGTGCGTCAGGGATGCAATCCATTGCTTCAGCTGTTCAGCAAATTACCTTTGGTCAAGCAGAAATTGTAGTTGCAGGTGGTACAGAGAGTATGAGCAACTCACCGATTTACATTCGCAACTCACGTTTTGGCGGTGATCAAACTAGATTAGTCGATTCTAATGTAGAAGTGGGTCAGCAGCCGCAGGAAATTTACGGTGACGATCTTGGGATGGGGATGACAGCTGAACACGTCGCCGAAAGGTTTAATATAAACAGAGAAGATCAAGACTTTTTTGCCCTGGAAAGCCAACATCGTGCCAGCAGGGCTATAAATGAAGGGAAATTCAAAGAAGAAATGGTTTCTATTGAAATAACAGATAGAAAGAAACCTTTCCTAATGGAGACCGATGAACACCCTCGCCCCGAGACGACCTTTGAAAAGCTGTCTTCTTTAAGACCAGCCTTTAAAAAGGATGGATCAGTCACTGCCGGGAATGCGTGTGGAAGGAATGATGGGGCTTCCGCTCTCGTTATTATGAAAGAATCGAAGGCAAAAGAATTAGGCCTCCAGCCACACGCTCGAATAATCGACTGGTCAGCTTCAGGAGTTTCTCCAGAAATTATGGGGATAGGACCTGTCCCTGCAGTAAAAAAGCTATTAGAAAAAACATCTAAACAAGTTCAGGATATCGGTCTTATCGAACTGAATGAAGCCTTTGCCGCTCAAGCATTAGCAGTTATTCGTGAGCTCTCTTTAGATCCGGAAAAGGTTAATGTAAATGGAGGTGCCATAGCACTTGGACACCCCGTAGGTGCGAGTGGCGCAAGAATAATAACGACCCTCCTTCACGAAATGAGAAGACGAAAAGAACAGCTTGGTGTTGCTGCCCTGTGTGCGGGTGGGGGACAAGGGATGGCTATGATGTTTGAACAAATCTGAAAGCAAGGTGAAGTGTGCATGACTAGATCAATAGATAAAATAAGAGAAAGTTTGAAATTAGTCCTTTCTTTAAACATATCGGGTTTGAAATTCTTCATTTTGAAGAGGGAGAAGTGATCCTGAAGCTTCCTATTTCTAATCAGCTATTAAATGCTAATGGAACGCTGCATGGAGGAGTCCATTCGACCATGCTGGATCTTATATTAGGAATGACCATCCGATCGACGACGAAAACACGCTGCACGACGATCAATTTAAATGTAAATTACCTTAATCCGGTATCGCAAGGTCACCTATCTGCAAAAGGGAAAATCCTTCAGAAAGGATACCGTACCGTTGCTGCAGAAGGTGAGTTATTTAATGAAGAAGGAAAAATGATTGCAAAAGGTACAGGAACGTTTAAGCTTATTCGTGAAGATTAGAGCTATGCTAATTCATGGAATTTTTTTTTGCGGTCGTCAATTATTCATATACTTTAAACGGGAGAACGGGTGGTATATGGGTTTCATTAAAAAGATCCGTAATAGGGTCTTTTTTTATTTATGCTATTGATGAATGTGGGCGAGAGCTGTATTTCTTTTTTTTACTTTAATAATTTTATCCCTCTTTACTCCTAATCAAAACTCAAATCCTTTTAATATATAAGAAAATTCAGTAAAATAATCAATGAATTTATAAAAAGGCGGGGATATATATGACAGATGACGCACTATATAAAAAATCGTATTTTTCAAGGCTGCCAGAGCTTGGCGACTTAGCACCAGAAGCTTTCAAAGCTTTCGTGGAATTCGACCAAAAGGCTGTAGCTCCGGGGGAACTTACAGCTAAATTCAAGGAGATTATAGCAATTGCAGTCGCGCATACGACAGGGTGCCCGTACTGTATTGAGGTTCATGTAAACAATGCAAAAAAACAAGACGTTTCCCGTGAGGAGGTAAGCGAAAGTATTATGGTGGCCACTGCTTTAAAAGCTGGGTCAGCAGTGGCTCATGGAGGAAATGCTCTTAACGCTTACGACGGGAATTCGGACCAAGAGCTGTACAAGCAGCAGTATTTTGATAGAATCAAAGAATTTGCAAAGTTATCGGGTGATGCGTTTCAAGGGTTTATAGATTTTGATAAGAAGGCGATGAAAGCTGGTGTCTTATCTGCGAAAGAAAAAGAGCTGATTGCGGTAGCTGTCGCTCATACGACAGGTTGTCCTTATTGTATAGACATTCACACGAAAGGGGCTAAAAGCCAGGGAGCTTCAAAAGAGGAAATTGCGGAAAGTATTTTTGTAGCAACGGCTTTAAAAGCAGGTTCAGCTATTGCCCATTCTGTAAACGCGTTGAACGCTTATGACGCTGAATAAAAGGAGGAAATGTAAAGCCTCTATTTTGGTCAAACAAAATAGAGGTTTTTTTGTTGAACAATAGTCGAAAGATGCTGATAAATCAGCACTGAGTCTGTGATTATTAATGTAAATCACGAGGTTGTACATAAAATGTCCGCTCATTTGTGATGAAAGCGTATTCATGAGTGGGGTGTGCGGTGCTATCATTTGAATGGAAGGAGGAGTTAAGTTGTCGCTTAGTGATCGTAATAAAACAATTTTGGATGAACTTATCAGTAATCCGAGTATCACTAGTATGGTATTAGAGAATAAATACGACTTATCACGCCGACAGCTTGGTTACAGTTTTAACAAAATCAATGAATGGTTGGTGGCTAAAAACCTTCCTGTCATTGAGAGAACACGACAAGGCCATTTCATCATTGATCAGTCTGTTTTTACGATGATAAGCGGTGAAGAGGAGATTGTTCCTTTGGAAACTCCTTTTCTGAACGAGGATCAGCGAGTATATTTTATTACCATGATGCTGTTAAGCAGTGAAGAAGAGCTTTCATTAAGCCATTTCACTAGTGAACTAGAAGTTAGTAAAAACACGATTCTATCTGATTTAAAACAGGCACAGTCATTAATAAACGATTACGGTTTGACGATCCGCTACACTAGAAAGTCTGGTTATCTATTAGAAGGTAAAGAATTCCAAGTTCGTAAACTTTTAATTAATGTTACGTATCAACTGCTCCAGCTCGGCAGAGGTGCGGAAAGAATCCGCAAGCTCGCCCGAATTAACAATGAAGAAATAGAGGATATAAACAAACGAATAGAAAAAGTAGAAAACAAACTTAACCTTAAATTCACTGATGAGAAAATGGCAACCATGCCATACATTCTCATTTTAATCTTACGAAGAATTGAAAAGGGAAATGAAGTTCAGTTCTTTTCCATCAAATATGAGGAATTGTCTGATACGAAAGAATACTTGGCAACAGAAGAGATATTTCAAGATACTGAGCAGATACCGGTTCAAGAACGATTATTTATGACATTGCACTTATTAACAGCTAACGTCTATTGGTCCGATTACTTAACGGATAATGACGCCATTCCAGACTTACTGCCAGCTATTGACCAAATGGTCCGTCAGTTTGAAAAAAGTGCCTGCATTTATTTACAGGATCGAGACCAACTGTTGAATAAGCTTCTCCAGCATGTAAAGCCGGCTTATTATCGCGTTAAATATCAGTTGACAGAAACGATGGAAATTCAAGATTCATTAAGTAAGGAATTCAAAGAGTTACATCATTTAGTGAAACGATCGACAGCACCACTAAAGAAATTAATAGGGCAGGAAATTCCAGAGAATGAACTCACTTTCATCACGATGTTGATTGGCGGATGGATGACAAAGCAAGGGGACAGTATCCAGGAAAAAGTGAAAGCGATTGTTGTCTGCCCACAGGGTGTTTCTGTTTCAAGACTTATGTTTAATGAGTTAAGAGATTTGTTTCCTGAATTCATCTTTTTAGATTCTTTATCAGTACGGGAATTTTTGGAGTATGGCCTGGATTACGATGTCGTATTTTCCGCAACATCTCTTGAAACGAATAAAAAGCTGTTCGTTACAAAAGCATTTCTCAGCTGGGAAGAAAAGTACCGGTTAAGAAAGCAAGTGATGCTCGAACTTCATGGTTACATGGCTAATGACATCACGGTGCCACACCTGCTGGATATAATTAAAAACCACTCGACGATTCACAATGAAAAAGAATTAGCGAGAGATTTGGAACGTTACATTAACCGTGATGAAGAATCCTCTTTGAAACAAAATGTCCGAAACGGGGATTTGAATTTAGATGAGCTGATTCCAGCCAGGAATATTTCAATAAGACATTCGATTACTTCTTGGGAACAAGCGATTGAAGAGAGTGTGAGGCCTTTACTAAACTCAGGAAAAATTGAAGCTGGGTATGTTCAGGCTATGGTCAATCAAACGGAAAGAGATCCTTATATTATTTTGGGTCCTAATATAGCTATTCCCCATGCTGCTCCTGAGGAAGGCGTAAACGAAGTAGGGATGAGCCTGCTGCGATTAAAAAAAGGCGTGAAGTTCAGTGAAGATTACACCATCAACATCATCATTGTCATTGCCGCAGTTGATAAGCAGCAGCACATTCATGCCCTCATGCAGCTTCTTAAGCTGGCAGGTTCAGAAACAGATCGTGACCGAATCATCAACGCAAATTCTGTTCATGAAATCCATAACGTATTAGCTTCCTATTCTATCGATTAATCATTTGAAATAACGAGGTGAAGATATTGAATGAAGTTTATTTTGATGAATCGGTTATTTTACCAGATATACATTCTGCAACAAAAGAAGAAGTTCTTACAGAAATGTCCCAAAACCTTGTAGATAAAAATCTAGTAAAAGAGAGCTTTATCAAAGCAATTATTGAGAGAGAAAAAGAGTTTGCTACAGGACTTCCAACCGCAGGGTTCTCTGTGGCAATCCCCCACACCGATATTGAACACGTGAATCGTAAAACGATCAGTGTAGGGATATTAAAAGAACCCGTAGATTTTGGAGTGATGGGAGACGAGAGTGAAACGACCCCGGTGAGAATTGTATTTTTACTGGCGATGAACGAATCACATTCACAACTATCCCTGTTGCAAAAGCTGATGCAGCTCTTTCAAAACGAAGAGACGCTGAGATATTTAGTAGAAGAAAAAAGTCAGAAGAATATTAAAGAGTTTATCGAAGAAAAGCTGGATTTCACAAAACTTTAAGGAGGTCATAGAAATGAAAAAGAAACAAGTGTTAGTTGCATGCGGAGCAGGAGTGGCCACTTCAACCGTGGTAAATGGAGCAATTGAAGATATGGCGAAAGAGAATGATTTGAAGGTAGATCTAGTACAGATCAAGATTTCAGAGGTTGGAGGGTACGAAGATACAGCTGATTTACTTGTCACGACTGCGATGACAAAAAAAGAGTATCCCTTCCCAGTCATTAACGCTCGTTCCTTTTTAACAGGGATTGGTACAGAAGATACGAAGAAACAGATTCTTGAAGAACTGAAAAAATAATTTAAGGGAGATGGATGATAATGAAAAAGAAACAAGTATTAGTAGCATGCGGAGCAGGAGTAGCCACTTCAACCGTCGTAAATGGAGCAATTGAAGATATGGCGAAAGAGAATCATTTGAAGGTAGATCTAGTACAAATCAAGATTTCGGAGGTTGGAGGGTACGAAGATACAGCTGATCTACTTGTCACAACAGCGATGACAAAAAAAGAATATCCGTTCCCAGTCATTAATGCCCGTTCTTTTTTAACAGGGATTGGTACAGAAGATACGAAGAAACAGATTCTTGAAGAATTAAAAAAATAAGAGACAAAGGCGAGTGAAGCTAACTAAACGAGTGTAGGGAGGAAGGTTCATATGCAAGGTTTTGTTGATATAGTTCAAGGTTTTCTTGATTTGGGTGCTACCGTCATATTACCAGTAGCTATCTTTTTACTAGGGCTACTGTTCGGACAAAAGCCGGGAAAGGCATTTCGTTCGGGTTTGACGATTGGAGTTGCCTTTGTTGGTATCTTCCTAGTTGTAGATTTACTAGTTAACAACTTAGGACCAGCTGCTCAGGGAATGGTGGATCGCTTAGGTGTGGAGTTGAATGTAATTGATGTCGGCTGGCCGGCTTCGTCTTCCATAGCATGGGCTTCCGTAGTTGCAGCCTTTATCATTCCTTTAGGTCTGGTTGTAAACGTTATCATGTTGGCGACGAAAACGACAAAAACGATGAACGTTGATATTTGGAACTTTTGGCATTATACATTCATGGCTGCGATGGTTTATGCCATTTCAGGAAGTATTGTACAAGGATTGATTGCGGCAGTAATTTTCCAGATTGTTTGCTTAAAGGTTGCTGACTGGACAGCGCCGATGGTCAGTGAATTTTATGAACTGCCGGGCGTGTCTATTGCAACAGGGAGTACTATTTCATATGCACCTGGTATTTTCTTAGTACGTCTTCTTCAAAAAGTACCTGGAGTGAAAAACTGGAATGCTGATCCGGATACGATTCAAAAGCGATTTGGAATCTTCGGGGAATCAATTTTTATCGGGTTGTTTCTAGGAGCAGCAATTGGTATCTTAGCTGGCTATGGAGCTGGAGAAGTTATAGAAATCGGTATGGCAATGGCTGCCGTTATGGTACTGATGCCTCGTATGGTGAAGATTTTAATGGAAGGCCTGATGCCGGTTTCTGAATCAGCACGTGAATGGCTGTCTAAAAGATTCGGAGACAGGGAGATTTATATAGGATTAGATGCAGCGGTAGCATTAGGTCACCCGGCTGTTATCTCAACTGCCCTCATTCTTGTACCCGTAACTGTCGTATTGGCTGTCATCCTACCTGGGAACGCCTTGCTTCCTTTTGGTGACTTGGCTACGATTCCGTTCATTGTGGCATTTATTGTAGGTGCGGCTAAGGGTAACATCGTTCATTCCGTGATTGTCGGTACTGTTATGATTGCGCTGTCCTTGTATTTGGCGACAGACGTTGCACCGATATTTACAGAAATGGCAGTCAATGCTGACTTTGATATGCCGGAAGGATCGGCAAGTATATCAAGTATTGACCAGGGTGGAAATATGGTGAACTGGGTTATTTATAAAGTATTTGCGCTCTTTAACTAAGGAGGATTATTCATATGAAAGCACTTGTTAAGACGGAATTAGGATTTGGAAATTTAGAGGTTCAAGAGAAAGAGATTCCAACAACAGGACCTGACCAAGTGAAAATTGAAGTGAAGTATGCTGGTGTATGTGGCTCGGATATTCATACGTATGAGGGCCATTATAAAGTGGCTGCTCCCGTAACGCTGGGACATGAATTCTCTGGAGAAGTTGTTGAAATTGGTAAAGGAGTGACTGAATTTAAAGTAGGAGATCGTGTCACTTCTGAGACGACTTTCTATATTTGTGGCGAATGTGAGTATTGTCGTTCAGGCGATTACAATTTATGTAATTATCGAAAAGGTTTGGGGACACAGCAGGACGGTGGATTCGCCAAATACTTGATTGCCCGTAAGGACAGTGTGCACCACCTCCCTGATAATGTGGACTTCCAATCTGCTGCAATGACAGAGCCGCTGGCTTGTACCTATCATGCTGTAGCCAAAACAAAGATCAATGAAGGAGATATTGTCGTTGTCATTGGTCCGGGACCGATCGGTCTGTTTACTGCACAAGTTGCAAGAAGCCGTGGAGCGACTGTGCTGATTACTGGCTTGACTAATGACAAAGTTCGGTTGAAAAAAGCAGAGGAAATCGGAATAGACTATGCCGTAAACACTCAGGAACAAAATATTAAAGAGCTTGTCAATAGTTTGACTGATGGATATGGCGCGGATGTTGTCTTTGAATGTTCTGGGGCAGCTCCAGCAGCCAAACAAGGGCTCGACCTTCTTAGGAAAAAAGGGCAATATGCTCAAGTCGGAATTTTCGCTGAACCTGAAGTTTCTTTTGACCTTGAAAAAATTATTCAAAAAGAAATCCGTTTAGTAGGAAGCCGCAGTCAAAAGTCAGATGACTGGGAACCTTCCCTTGAATTAATGAATAATGGCAGTGTTAATGCCAAAGCGATGGTTACTCACGAGTATGATATTACCCAATGGGAACAGGCATATGATGCGATTAAAAGCGGTGAAGCTATTAAGGTACTTTTAAAACCTGTGGAATAAAAAGAGGAGGGGTATGAAATGGTCGATGCACTATTGGATTTCATGTTAGGACCTATGAGGGGAATAGGTGAAGTTTATTTTGAATACCAGGCCATATTTAACACGATTATTGTAGGTGCTGCCATTTATAAAATAGTTCAGAGGAATAAAAACGCTCAAGAAACTACAAGTTGATGGAAAGGGGGGAGAGCGATGAAAGCCCTCAATCTATATGGAAAACAAGACCTCCGATTTGAAGAAACAAAAGAACCTGCGATCGAAAAAGAAGACGATGTAATTGTGAAAGTAATGGCTGTTGGGATATGCGGATCAGACATCTCAAGGTATAGCAAATTAGGGCCTTATATACAAGGGATGACGTTTGGTCATGAATTTTCTGGAATAGTGTCAGAGGTTGGCTCGCAAGTTGAACACATTCAAGTGGGGGACCGGGTGGCCGGGTGCCCCACCTATTATTGCGGCAGCTGTGAGAGCTGTCGAAAAGGAGAGTTATCACGATGTGAGCACCTAACGGTCATTGGGGCCCGTCATCCAGGAGCTTATGCTGAATATGTGAAACTCCCTTTAGAGAATATCATTTCACTTCCAGAGCAGGTGGATTTCGAGACAGCTGCACTCATAGAACCATCTTCGGTTGTAGCTCACGGCTTCTATCGAACGACTATGGAGCCAGGAGAAGAAGTAGCGATTATGGGCTGCGGCAGTATAGGTTTATTGGCTATTCAATGGGCAAAAATCTTCGGTGCAAAAAAAGTCTATGCCATCGATATTGATGAAGTGAAACTTGAAACAGCTCAAAAAGTAGGTGCGGACGTATTGATCAATTCGGTGGAAAGAGCTGCTCACGAACAAATTAACGAGCATACAAAGGGACAAGGTGTAGATGTCGCTATTGAATCAGCGGGATCACCCGTCACATCAGCTCAAATTTTTGCTCTTCCAAAAAAGGGAGGCGAAGTGGTTTTTATGGGGATTCCTTATGCAGACATTCAAATTGAACGATTTTATTTTGAAAGAATCGTTAGAAATGAATTAAAAGTGTTAGGCTCCTGGAATGCGATATCTTCCCCTTTTCCGGGAAAAGAGTGGGAAGCCAGCGTTCATTATATGAGAACCGGTGAGATAAACGTGAAACCGATGATTTCTCATAAGCTGCATTTACACGACGGTCCTGAGACGTTCGGACGGATCATTAATCGAAAAGAAGACTACGTAAAGGTGTTGTTTGAACCTTAAAGTGAGATTCTTCTTCACATTGAAATAAAGCAAAAAAAATCTGCCCTCTCAGGCAGATTTTTAAATTATACTAGGATGTGCTCTACATTCTCATTGCTTGTAACAATCAGAAGTACTTTTCCTTCATCCATGTCCTCTTCATATTCGTGAGCATCCTCTTCAGAAAAACCTATTTCCTGAAGCTTAGCACGGAGCTCATCCCCTTTTTTACTGAAGATATTTCCTACAAAGGTTTTTACATCTTGTTCTGAAAGACCAATCGTATTTGCGTTGGCATTGTCAGCAATACGCTTTGTACGGTCATCGTCGTGGGATAATACATAAATCTCTTTGCTTGAGATTCCGTTATTTTGAAGTTTTTGAACAGCTTCCATAAGTTTTTCGTCATTTGTAAATTCTTTAATATATGGCATTTTATACACTCCTTGGATTGGTTTGATTTATATACCTGTGATTCCCAATACGTTCTGACGTGAAACATAGTAATCGGCACACTCGTATCGAAAAGGACAGCTTCACTTAAGAGTGAGGCTGTCCTTTGCTATTACTTATCTGCTTTTAGTTTGCCTTTCACTTCATATATTTCTACAGAATTTGCGGGAGTTTCAATGTTAAGTTCCCCTTTTTTACTTTTCAGCTTTGTGCCGTCTAATAAAGAAGTCAGGCGAACGTTGTTTGGCGTTTTTTGATTATACAGGTCAAACAGTTCGACAGACTGATCGTTGTCTCCCTGATTCACTACAACGATTACTTTATTTTGCGGAAGCGTACGTTCATAGACGAGAGTGTCCTGATTAGAATGGATGACATTGAATTCGCCATGTGTCAACGCTTTATTGTCATCCCGAATTTTAGTCAAATTCTGATAATGCGCTTTTAAATCTAAGTTTTGTTCTTCTTCATCCCAAGGCATCATCTCGCGGTAATAGCGATCTTTCCACTCGTCTACAAGGTTATGGTCGCCGCTTTGTGATAAGCCTACTTCATTTCCATAATATATGATAGGGGCCCCTGGTAAAGTGAACTGCAGTGAAGCCGCGTTTTTCATCGTGTTGACGCTGCCATCAGCTTCATAAATGAATCGTGGAACGTCATGACTGTCCAGGAATGTAGCTGGAATGAACTCTTCATGGTACGAATCGAAAATAGTTGTAAGAGATGTGCCGAATTCGTTCATGCTTTCTCCATTGATTAATGCATCGGAAATGGCAGACTGTGTTTCGAAGTCAATCGCCCCGTCAAGTTTTCCGGAGTAAGAATTAATTTTATCCAGATCATCCCAAACTTCTCCGAAAATGAATGCTTCAGCATCATTTTGTTTCACAGCGTGACGGAAATCCACCCAGAAACTATAGCTGGGGCCTTTGGCATAATCTAAGCGGAACCCATCTACACCAATTTCATCCATCCAAAATGGTACGACAGTATTAAGCATGTAGTCTCTTGTTTCTGAATGGTCGTTATTCAATTCTGGTAATTCTTTTACATCGTAAAATGTTTCATACTCTTCCGGCCATTTTAGAAAAGTGAACCAATCATAATACGAGCTGCTTTCCCCTTTGCTGACGGCATCCTGAAAGAATTCATGTTGATCGGAAACGTGATTAGGTACGAGGTCATAAACGACTTTCATATTTTTTTCGTGAGCTGCATCTACTAATTGTTTCATCAGCTCGTTACTTCCAAATCGATCGTCAATATTGAGAAAATCTGTAGGGTGATAACCATGTGAGTAAGGACCTTCGTAAATAGGTGATACCCAAATTGTATTAACCCCAAGACTTTCAATATAATCTAACTTCTCAATAACCCCTTGAAGGTCTCCGCCCATCCATCCTTTTAAGCGTTCATCTTCGGGAAGTGAAGGGTCTACAGATGTATTATTACTTTCATCACCATCACGGAAACGGTCTACAAACACTTGATAGATCATAGACTCTTTAGCCCATTCAGGTGACTGGTAATCTTCCACATAGTATGCGAACTCTGTAGCGTCTTCAGAGGTCAAGGCGTTGTTATCAGCAAACTGTGATCCTTCGCTTGCCGAATCCCAAACATCAGTCTTATATTTCACACGAGTATTATTTTTTTGTTTAGGAATCGTTGCTTCTAAAAGACTAGTTTGCAACCCTTCCTCATTCGTTTCCATATTTTTTATTTTTAGTGGAGAGACTTCTCCGTTCGATACGCTCCCTCGAGTTCCTTGTGGCGTTGACCCATCGGTAGTGTAGTAGACTGCTCCTTGATCAATAGGACCGTAATGTTCAACCGTCACTTTGATGGTAGTTTCATCATGTTTGTCTGGTGTATATGGCTCATGGTTGAAATTATGTGTCACTTTGTTCGCTACGGGAATGTTCTCCCATTCTGTAACTTCGTCCTTGTAAACTTTATTATCCGTCGTAAAAATTGCTTCTCGAGGTGCCTCTATTTTTTCCTGATAAGACTCTCCTCCTAAACTGTACGTATATTCCAGAGTCTCTCCAGCTTCTCCTTTAACCTCAATTCTGTAAGTATCCTCTGCTGATTTTTCAAGTGGACTTGCCGTGTAATTGAAGTCGTTTTTGTTTGAAGCTATGGTCGGTACTACCCAATCAGGAGTTTCAGCTGGTACTTTAACTTCTAACGTCAGACTTCCACTTGAAGTGTCGGCAAGCGTTACAGTAACCTTACGTTTCTCCATTGGATCAAAGACAAATGTATACTTTCCATCCTGTGGAGGAGTGAATTCCAAGTTGCTTCCTTCCATCCAGTTCCCGTCATAAACGTACTTGAACTCTACATTTTTGCCGCCCTCTAAATAAATGGGTTCACTTACCCATGCTCCTTGTTCTTCGTCGTATGTAAGTGGGTTATTGTCAGAGCTCCAATCCAAAGAATCAGCGCTTCCTCTGACAACTACTGATTCATAAACATGGTCATCAGCACTTATCGTCGATTGTGCAACCGATTGCGCAAAAGACAATAAAAAAATAATAATCCCGATAGATACAAGTAATTTCTTCAAAATATCATCCCTTTCTTCTTTTTTTGTAATCGCTTTCATAATACAGGGGTTTCAAGAAAATGTATATAGTATAATGGAGTCATCTTTGTATTTAGAGGTGATGTTTTAACTTAACTTTTCATCAGAGGCGCAGTCGTCTTTGACAATCAAGAAAATTTATACATAGAATTCTGATGTCTTTAAACGAGCTGAAGGTATATCCTGCATAAGGATATACCTTTTTAAGTCAGCATTGAAGTTTAAATCGATAGTGTTACATAAAAACTCCCTTTAATAGACCCCATTCCAGGATCCCCTGGGTCCTTTGTATACTCAGTTTCTCCAGTAGTTGAGGCACCGATCAATAAAACAAGCAACAGAATGGACGGAATTAAAGCTTTCATTACAAACCTCCTGTATTTTATTGATGTTGAAAATCCAGGTCTTGCAATTTTGAATTAAATACAAGGGAGCGATTATTGCACTGGGTCTGGGATGGTATTAAATCTTTATGACGGCGTTAAACGAGGATGTGAGGTTGGAGTGATGGCTGTATAAAAGTTTAACTGGTAATTAGATCCATTATAACACTATATTAATAAAATAAAATGATTGAAATAAAAAAATCACGATAAGGAGAAACGTGATTTTTCTAAAATAAATATCGATTTAAATAATGGATAGGCAAATTGGCGAAAAACAGATCACCATTCTCATGTTTGAATCTTTCATGGGCACTTATAAGCATTTCTTTACTATTTGTAGCGACGCCCAAGTAAGTTTGTTGAAAAGGGGTTGGATTTTTAAGAGGAAGCAGAATGTGTTGAGCCTTTTTAAAATCACGGTCGGCTATGGCCAAATGAGCCGTTTCAATTGGATCTGCAGTGGTAATATGTTCTGTTCGCTGATGGAAAGCACATATAAACGGAATGGTGTGGTTTTCAATAGAATTGATGGATGATTCCAATTCATAATCCTTTGCGATTTCTAAAGCAGTTTGAGCGTATTCAAAAGAATACTCGAAACTGTCAAAAACATGACATAAAGCGAGGATGTGGTTCATTTTACATAATTGGTGGGGGGAAATTACTTTATTCAAGTATTTGTAGGCATGCTTTTTTGCTAAGAGTATATTATTAGTCTTCCAATAATGCTGAAAGGCTAACTCTTCGAATCTTAACTTCATGAAATAATGAAATAAGGGTTCGTTCACTTTGTTTAATGATTCAAAACAGTCTTCCATATACTTATCGAGCCCGGTATATCTTTTTAAATCATAATACCCATAAACAATTGTAAAAAAGTGTAAGCATTGGGTGGAAGGATGCTGAAATTCAAGCGACTCCAATTTGCGGAGTTGCTGATAAGTGAGAGGGGATTTCTTCCTGTCTAATAAAATCTGATAAAGAGCTGTCGCTTCATCTGTGAATGGTTCAGTGTTAAGCAGTGATTCTGCTTCTTGATAAAAATCGTTCATGTACAGAAATTCCAGGTAGGCCAATTGGTCTTCAAATGTCTTTGGAGAGGTGTTCAAGCAATAATCCTTGACTAAGGTGGTAGCTTCGGTTCGAGAATGGACCTTCAGTAGCTGATGATACGTCTTATAAACAGTAGAGGTTTGTTTTATTTGAATCTGTGTAATCGGACTTGGTTCTATAAGATTATGACACCCCATGATTGACCCTCCCTATTTACTCATCTACATTGTTCCTTTAATTATATATGAATTATTGGGAAAATAAAGAAAAATACCTCCTTAAACTGTATATTTTACTTGCGAATGTAAGGCTGTGATAGTAAATATGACTTATTTAGTTTAACAGACAGTATTATATATGTCTGAATATTGTTTAATTTTAATGTAAGACAGTTTAGGTATAAGGCAGTAGTGGTATATAAATATAGTATTTAATATACATAATTAACCATTCAGGGAGGGTTACATTCTATGGGAAAAAACAATGAGCAGAATAAGAAAGATGAACAGCTGGAGAAATTTCGCACAGATGATCGCGGTAAGAAAATGACGACCAACCATGGAACAAAAGTATCTGAAGATGAGTTTTCACTAAAAGCGGGAGAGCGCGGCCCTACATTAATGGAAGACTTTCACTTCAGGGAGAAAATGACTCACTTTGATCACGAAAGAATTCCTGAAAGAATCGTACATGCCCGTGGCTTTGCTGCTCACGGCGAGTTTCAAGTATATGAATCAATGAAGGAATATACTAGAGCTGGATTCCTGCAGGATCCATCAGTTAAGACTCCTGTCTTTGTAAGATTTTCTACCGTTGCAGGCAATAAAGGGTCTGCAGAAGCTGTACGTGATGCCCGCGGGTTCGCAACAAAGTTTTATACGGAAGAAGGAAATTATGACCTTGTCGGAAACAATATTCCCGTGTTTTTCATTCAAGACGCACTGAAGTTTCCTGATATCGTACATGCAGTGAAGCCAGAGCCTCACAATGAAATGCCGCAGGCAGCTTCGGCTCATGATACATTTTGGGATTTTGTTGCTAATAATCAGGAGTCGGCACATATGGTGATGTGGACAATGTCAGATCGAGCGATTCCTCGCAGCTTCCGAATGATGGAGGGTTTCGGGGTCCATACGTTTCGATTCGTCAATGATCAAGGGGAAGCTCACTTTGTGAAGTTCCACTGGAAGCCACTGCTCGGCACGCACTCACTGGTATGGGATGAAGCACAAAAAATAAACGGTAAAGATCCGGATTTCCACAGAGGTGATCTCTATGAATCAATTGAGGCAGGAGATTATCCTGAATATGAGCTTGGAGTCCAGGTGATCAAAGAAGAGGATGAATTCAGCTTTGATTTTGATATATTAGATCCTACTAAGCTTTGGCCTGAAGAAGATATCCCAGTAAAAATAGTCGGTAAAATGACTTTGAACCGGAATGTGGATAATGTGTTTGCCGAAACAGAACAAGTCGCTTTTCATCCGGGTAATGTCGTTCCAGGAATTGATTTTTCAAATGATCCTCTTCTTCAAGGGCGTTTGTTCTCCTATACGGATACACAATTAATCCGTCTTGGTGGACCTAACTTTCATGAACTGCCGATCAACCGACCTGTTTGTCCTTTCCATAATAATCAGCGTGACGGCTATGGACGTATGACAATCAATAAGGGACCTGTCAGTTATCACAAAAACTCGTTGGCCGATAATACCCCTGAAACGTCTACTGAGGAGGAAGGCGGTTATGTTCATTACCAGGAGAAAGTGGAAGGCCGTAAAGTAAGAGCAAGAAGTGAGAGTTTCAAAGATCATTTTTCTCAAGCCACACTCTTTTGGAATAGTATGAGCGATGCAGAGAAAGATCATATTATTCAGGCGTTCAGTTTTGAATTAGGTAAAGTGAAAAACCCTTCTATCCAGCAGCAGGTAGTCGATATGTACGCCAATGTCAGCCTTGAATTAGCACAGGGGTTTGCTGAAAATATTGGTGCTGAGATCCCGCAGACAGGCGGTTCTGGTGTAACAAAATCTTCTCCAGCTTTAAGTCAGGAAAATACGAACAAAAAACCTCAGACTCGTACAGTAGCTGTTTTAATAGCTGAAGGATTCGATGGTTCAGAAGTCAGTTCAATCCTGGATGGACTGAAAGGAAAGGGCATCCAGCCAGAAATCGTAAGCGATAAGTTAGGAACCCTGAAAGGTGCTGATGGTGCAAAGGTAAAAGTGGGCCATACGTTCTTAACTGGTGAATCCGTCCTTTTCGATGCTATCTATGCTGTGGGCGGCAGTCAGATAAGCGAGAAAACACATAAAGATGCGATGTACTTTATAAATGAAGCCTTTTCTCATTTCAAGCCGATCGGGGCGACGCACCACGGTAAGAAGTGGCTGGAGGAAGCGAAGATCACAAATAGTCCAGGTGTCGTTCACGGAGATGATGCGCAAGCTTTTGTTAAAGAGTTTACGGAAGCGATCGCTGAGCACCGTCACTGGAGCAGACAGCTCGTATAAATGAAAAATCCTTGTAGAATTCTTTTCTACAAGGATTTTTCTGTTTGAGATGCGCCCAACTTTTCACCAAGTAATATAAGCGATTGATTCACGCGCCAAATATAGTAAACATGGTGTACGAGGTCGATATAGTGCTGCTCTTCCAAGGGCGCGCCGCGTTCAATTAGCTCTCGTTCCTCTTGTAACGTGTATAATGTTCCACCCGTCTGATCTCCATCCAATATCTTCTTTATAGTCGTGATGTTGTGGGACATCTGATTTTCTAATGTTGGAAAGGTTTGACGAACTTGTTCAGGATAGCCTATGTTTTTGAGGTAAGAGGAGGCTACTAAATGGTCGGCGTAATAGTTGATAGCTGTAAATATAGTGACCCATCTAGGCAGTTCAGAATGACGACGAGTACCAGCGTGCTGCATGATCGGCTCCGCTTCATCTAAAACGGCTTGCAATTTCTCGTCAAGTGTAAAAGCCTGATCGGCGAGCTCCTTAATATTAATCTCTTCTGTAAAACTGCGGATGTATTGAGTCATATAAATATCGAGTTCTTCTAAATATTCGCTGAAGGTTTCGTATACCTTATCTCTCGTCTTTGTCGGAAAAAGAAAAGAAGAAACTATAAGAGCGATACCTGCACCTGCAATCGTGTCAATAACACGGGCACTTAGTAAGGAGAAGCTGATCCCGCCAAGCATTAAGTCATACATAAATGCAATGAGCATCGTGATGAAAAGGCTCATCATCGTATAGGATACAGTCAATAAATAAAAAGCAAAAAATACGACTGCAAAAAGCAGAAAGACTTCTAATTGGGAATTACCTGACACGAGATTGGCTAAGAAAAATCCGATCACCGCTCCTATAATGGTACCTATAGAGCGCTGCAGTCCTTTTAAGTAAATGCGTCCGACTGATTGTGTTCCTAGTAAAACGATGAACGAAGTAAGTACGACCCAATATGGCTGAACGGGAGAGATGGCATACCCGACCACGATCGATATGGATCCAGCGACTAGCGCCTGGTACGCTTTTTTAGTAGTTGGTTCAAGCCCTTTTTTCTTATCGGGCTGATCTGTTGGGGATTCTTCCTCCTGCTCTTCTTTTTTATCATCTGAGGGAGTTAATGGTTCTTCATTTTTTACTTGTTGAATAGAGAGGGCGGCGCGCGTCACATGATTTGCGGTGGATTCGATGCGTCTTAACAGATAGTGCCACCCTTGTGGATCGCCCTTATATTGAGTGAATAGATCATTTATTATTGACCTGAGTTCACCTATGGCCTTCTGAGCTTCCCTCAAATTCTCTTCATCGTAGTCCACTGCAAGTACATCAGCCTTTTGAAGAGAAAAAACCACTTTAGCTAAACGGTATCTCACGTCAGCAGCTTCAAGTCCTTCATTTTCTTTAAGTTGAGTGAGAGAATCTGCTAATGTGGCTACGAACATAGCAGTGTCGAACACGTATAACTTCACCTGAGCGGCAGTAAGACCCGGCCACAATTCTTTAATATCATGTACATTCAAATCTGCCGATACGTGCCCGGCATATTCGCGCAGTTTTTTCACATTGTACAAAAGCCGCTTGTTATACCTGTCGCTTGTAGAAGAACCTTCCAGCATCTTCATCAGGAGTTTGAACGTAAGGTTGGCTTGTCTATGGAATGAATTCATGCTTCTTCTTAATAGCTGGGCCGATCCTTTAAAAAGAATAAAGTTATTCAAATAGGCATAAGTTACTCCGATGAAAATTGCCATATAAAACCAGAGAAATTGTTCTGAAGGTAATTTTAAAAACGATGCAAAATAAACTGTCATGAATGCAATCATACCTAAAGAAAAGTAGCGGCTTCCATATTTCGAGAAATAAAAAGCGCTGAATATGATAGCAATCATCAATGCCGAGACGAGATATGCGTTATAAGCTAAAAGAGAACCAAAGGTAACGCCTCCCATAGCTGATAAGCTTAGTAGGAGAGTCGTCACCTTTTTTTGTTTCGTTGTGTCGTCACTCACGACTAAAATTCCCATCATGCCAGCGATTCCGCCCATGATTGCTGGAGTGAGTTCAGGACCATCCGCCCAATTAATAATGATGAGGACGGTGAAAACCGAGAAGATTAAGCTGAGGGTGGCTTTTCCCGCTTGGTTAAGCCGTTTCCTTCCAGGATCTGAAGCGAGGAAACGGCTTAACAAGTAGGGTTCTTTTAATAAATTTTTCAATGGATGATCAACCTCTATTTGCTAGTCTTGTAGAGCCGTCTATTCTATTATCATAATGACCGAGAGGGAAGGAAGCAACCTTTTCCGCTTGTCGATAGTAAATGTAGAAGAAGTAAGCGCTCTAATAAAAATACCGTCCTTTTTCAAAAGAAAAGTGGACGGTTATTTATTGCTTTATAGCCTATTTAATTTCATACGCTGCTAAAACCACGATCTAGTCTTCATGCAGTGCTCGTTCAGCAGCTAATTTCACTTGAGCCAGACTTTTGCCCATTCCAGATTCTACAGCCGCTACGTAAGCACCTTCTAATAATGGAGCATTAGCTATTTCAATATCATCGAATTCACTCATTTCCACAGCGACTTCCGCGTTCATCATGGCGCTTCCTAAATCGTAAATAAGCAAAACACCACTGTCAGTATGCGCTCGTTCGATGGCTGTCTGGATTTTTTCGACACTTGTCCCGATTCGCCCATCATTCGTACCTCCGGCAAGTTCGATAGGCACATCTTTCGCTACCTGATGAATGATTTCTTTAATCCCTTCCGCAACTTTTGCGCTGTGTGAAATGAGTACGATACCTGCTGGTTCCATGCGTTATCGACCTCCTTCAATAGTTTCAGCCAAAGCTTCAAATACATAAAAGGAAGAGACGGAACCTGGGTCTAGATGACCGATTGAACGGTCACCTAGATAAGAAGCGCGTCCTTTGGTAGCTTTTATATCTTTTGTTTTTTCCATAGAGTCTTCTGCCGTATGTTTGAGCAGACTTGCATCGAAGTCATCACTTTCCTTCATTTTCTCTATAACAGGAGCCCAAACATCAATGAGGGTTTTTTCACCTTCTTGTGACTTCCCGCGCTGCTTCAATCCTGCTAGTGACTCTTCTAAACCATTTAAGAAATGAGTATAATCCGCACTTTTCCCTTTCAACGAAGTAGACAACTTCAGGAACGCTGTACCATAAAGAGGGCCAGCCGCACCGCCGACTTTACTCATTAACGTCATAGCCGTATCTTTAAGTGCATCGGAGACACTTTCGTAACTACTATCGTCGAGTTTGACAACGACTTCATTAAAACCTCGGGCCATATTAATGCCGTGGTCCCCGTCTCCTATAGCCTGATCCAGGGAGGTCAAATATTCTTTTTTGCTTTGGATTTTATCATTCGTCTTTTTCATCCATGTAATGATGTCATGAGCCGTAAGTTCCATAATGATTCTCCTTTCATATCAGATACGAAAAGCAGGTGCGCTTGATTCGGCATCAAGCAAAGGTTTCATTTCTTCGTCCAGCTTCAGGAGTGTGACTGAGCATCCTGACATCTCAAGGGACGTCATGTAATTTCCTACAAAGGTTTTATGAATATTCAAACCGCGGTCTAATAAAATTTCATTTATTTTTTTATTTAAAATATACAACTCCATTTCTGGAGTAGCGCCCATCCCATTGACGATGAGTGCTACATCATCGCCACGGTTGAACTCAATGTCTTCAAGTACTTTGTTCGTAAGCTCTTCAGCAATTTCGTCTGCAGAAGTAACTCTTTTCCTTTCGATGCCCGGCTCGCCGTGTATTCCGATGCCAATCTCCATTTCGTCATCTTCTAAAACGAAGCTTGGTTTACCTGCTGCTGGCACAGTGCAAGGAGTAAGTGCCATCCCCATGGAGCGTACATTGGCTGTAACCTTTTCTGCTATGTTCTTGACTTCCTGCAATGATCCGCCGGCTGCTGCTTTAGCTCCAGCAATTTTATGAACGAAAATTGTCCCGGCTATGCCGCGGCGTCCAGTTGTGAAAGAACTGTCTTCAACGGCAACATCATCATTGACGATAACTTTCTCAACCTCAATGCCTTCGGCTTCCGCCAGTTCAGCAGCCATATCAAAATTCATGACGTCTCCGGTGTAATTTTTGATCACAAGGAAAACCCCTGCGCCTCCGTCGGCAGCTTTAATGCCTTCAAAGACTTGATCCGGGGTCGGAGAAGTGAACATCTCCCCACAAACCGCTGCATCCAGCATCCCGTCTCCAATATAGCCTGCATGAGCAGGCTCATGTCCGCTTCCCCCGCCACTGACTATCCCTACTTTATTCTGCAAGGGAGCATCTTTTCTTGCGACGACTGTAGTTTCCGGGATTTGTTTAAGAGCGTCAGGATGTGCAGCTATCAACCCTTCTAGCATATCCCGTACAACATATTCTGGATTGTTAACGATCTTTTTCAATTGAACCTCTCCTTTTTGTTTTTGGCTTGGCTCATATTCTGAATAAAGTATACGCTTTCATTTTATTACAAACTTTGAGGAATTACGAATCAATTCGTGATTAAGTTATTTATTTATTAGTAAAAAGCTAAGCAGCGTAAAAGATTGACCGATATAATAATAAAGGACTGTTAAGGAGGATATTAAACAATGGATGATCCGTCTCACCTCGTTAATGAGCACACAATTAAGCAAGCATTAAAATCCAACGAATTTCGACTGTATTATCAGCCGAAAGTTGATTTGACAACAGGAAAAATAACAGGTGCAGAAGCTTTAATACGATGGGAACATCCCGAGTACGGACTGATGCCGCCAGGGCAATTCATACCGGAGGCTGAATCTTCAGGCTTGATCATTCCGATTGGGGACTGGGTGCTTAAAACAGCATGCTATCAAGTCAGGGAATGGCGTGAGAAGGGTTTGTTTCCTATTATCATGTCTGTAAACTTGTCTGTCAGGCAGTTTTACCAGCCGGACCTTATCGACAGGGTTCGAGACATTCTAGAAGAAACAGGAATTGATCCTGGCTGTCTTGAGATGGAAATAACTGAAAGTATGATGATGGATATAGATGTTGCGAATGAAGTACTGCGGGAATTGAAAGCTATGGGGGTTCAAATAAGCCTTGATGACTTCGGAAAAGGGTATAGTTCCCTTCATTATTTAAAAAATCTTCCGATCGATAAAATCAAAATCGACCAATCGTTCATCCAGAATTGCACACAGGATAATAACGATGCCACGCTTGTAAAAACAATGATCGTCATGGCTCATCAGCTCAATTTTGAAGTAGTAGCCGAAGGAGTCGAGCAAAAAGGACATGTTGCTTTCTTACAGCGGAATTTATGTAATGAAGCTCAAGGCTTTTTGTTTAGTAAACCTGTTCCTGCTCAAGAGTTTGTGAGGAAGATGCACATTGTCGACCGTGTCATTGAAGAGCATGGTCTACCTTCAAATGTCACGTACAAAAATTGGATGGAAGAAGAATTACAAATGGCGCGCCAGGAGCTTTTGGAAACGGTTCGTAAACAACAAGGTATGATTCTTAAATTCGTCAAACGTGACGGTAAATTTATTCATACTTTATGTGATGGAGAATTACTTTATCGAATGGGACTGACACCTGAGCATGTCGTAGGAAGGGAGATGAAAGAATTCCTTCCGAACGAAGTGGCGGAGGAAAAAACCGCTTATTATGAAAAAGCTTGGAGCGGATCCAAAAGAGTCACTTATGAAGCCGAAGTGAATGGTATTCATTATATTTCTTCCCTGAGACCGATCAGCAGAGGCGGAGAGATCATTGAGGTGATAGGCTCGAGCGTGGATATTACAGATAGAAAGAAAACGGAAGAAGCGTTGCGTAAAAGCGAATCAAAATATCGTTTCATTGCTGATAACATCACAGATCTAATTAAAGTCATCAATAGGAAAGGGATTGTGGAGTACGCCTCCCCTTCACATGAAAAAATGCTTGGGTATACGTCTGATGGCTATTTTGGAGAGCAAATTTTCGATTTTATTCATCCTGAAGATTCAGAGAGGGTCTACAACAAATTCAAAGAAATGGTGGCGACTAAACAAGTTCAACGAGCAAACTACCGCTACAAACACATCGATGGAAGTTGGGTGGATGTGGAAGCAAGAGGGACGCCTGTTCTAGGGCAGAATAACGAAATGACTCATGCGGTCATCGTCGTCAGGGATCAGGCGAAGTTCTAATCAGAGTACGAAATGTTCTTGTTCATCAATAACTCATTTAATACTCCAACGTCAGGTATCCGTTTGGAAAGTGTCCGGTCTACTCTGGACTTTTAATTTGTTTTGTTTATCCACGTTTACATACATCAGTCAAGAAACATTCCCCACGTAAAATAAGCTGGCTTCCAATGCAGAAGCCAGCTGCTTCAAAATATGAACATGGCAAGAAAAGTAGAAACGACAAGTCCGATTATGACCGGCGCAAAATTTTTCCGTACTAAATCCATGACTGATACACCACAGAATCCAGCAATTGCTATTAAAGAGGACCATGCGATAATGGTTCCTCCACCTGTCCAGATCGACCCCATTTGACCTATAGCAGCGAGTGTAGCAGGATCGATCTCACTGTTGGCAAGTGAGGCAGCCAGTGCTCCAGTCAAAGGTAACCCTGAAAAACCTGAACCGTCGAGCCCTGTGATGATTCCAATAATTAAAATGCTGAAAGCTGCTAAAAATGCATTTTGAGGAACCATATCGTGTGTGGACTGGACTAAATCGAATAAAAGAGCCGGTCCTGCGGCTTCCGAAACGGATAAAATATCGCCAGAAAAATCTGGACTGCCAAGAAAAAAGAAGCCCGCGATCGGAATGACAGGCCCCATTGCCTTGAACGCAAAAACGAAACCTTCCGTAATATGATCACTAATATAATCGAGAGCACGGTGCTTGCCAAAAGCAACAGTCGAAAGCAACAGTAAAATAACGGCTACGCCGCCGATGAAGGCGGCCCCATCCCCGCCTTCAAATCCTCCCATACGACCAGCGGTCAGCTTTGTAGAAACCATATAAAGCATAACGGCAAGCATGGACAGCGGAAAGATTACTGCAAATGTTTTGCTCCATAAGTGCAAGTTTTTGTTTTGACTGTGATGTTGGTTTTTCAATCCCTGCATCGATTGGATCTCCAGCTCATTACGAGGATCCGTCCTTACACGGAAAGAGTTACGATGCAAAAGGTAGGCCGTCCCAATCGCAACAGCTCCTGTAATCAAGGATAGGATAAGCGCTTGGTCCATAACAGCTGCAGTGGAAACTCCAGCTGATTTCGCTGATAAGCCAGGTGCGACCTGAACAATGTAGTCCGAAGATAGCGCCATTCCTTGACCGGCAAGCGCAACGGCCGCTGCGGCACTCATTGCAGGCAGGCCAGATTTAATTGCGGCCGGCACAAGCAGCGCACAGATAAGCGGAACAGCAGGAGTAGGCCAAAAGAACAGAGAGATGACATAGGTTACCGCTATTAATACAAAAAACGAAACATGGCTATTGATCATCACCTTCTGGATCGGCTCAATCATCCTTCGGTCAGCCTCAAGGTCTTTCAAGGAATGCAAAAGAGCGACCATAAACGTAATGATTAAAAAGATGTTGAATAATTCACGTGCCGCTACTAAATTTGCATTGAATATAGCCGTAAATCCACCTATCAAATTTCCGCTGAATACCCACGCAACGAAAAATGTGCCAACTAACGTCGGAAATACGACGCCTTTACGAAATATCATCGTTAGGATGATAAGGAATGTGAAGAACCCATATAACCAATGGGAAACGGTCAGTTCCACGACCCATCGCCTCCTGGACCATCTTATAGACACAGAGGGTCTAGGAATAACCTATGCCATTCCCAAAAGATGGGTGTCTACCTTTCTAAAGGAATCAACTCAAAGGTTTCTACATCAGCCAGTCCGCGATTCGTGATGCGCAAGCTTGGAATGACGGGCAGTGCAATTAAAGAGAAAGTCATGAAGGGAGCATTCATTTTGCAGCCAATCTGTGACCACGCTTTTTCTAATTTCACCACTTGCTCGGTTACAGACTCCAAAGGCTGATCTGACATCAGTCCGGCAATTGGAAGTGGGACTTCTGCAAGTATTTTACCATTCTCAACAACGATCATTCCTCCACCGATCTTCGCTAATTGATTGGCCGCTATAGCCATATCTTCCTCATTCACGCCCATGACAAGTAAATTATGACTATCATGCGCTACCGTGGAAGCAACAGCTCCTTTTTTAATAGAAAATCCCTTAACAAAAGCATTGGAAATTTCCCCTGACCGGTGGTGACGGTCGATGCAGGAGAGACGAATGATATCCTGCTCATGGTCTATCTGTATCACCCCGTTTTCTACAAGGAGCCGGGCGTGCGATTTAACAGTCCTCGCATTATTTTCAACCGCCTCTATAACATTCACCTCTGTTTCATGGGACTGGCTGCTCTTAGCAAAGAAGTCCTCGGCTTTTAAAGGTTCTTTAAGGTGAACAGAGTTTTTAGCTTTTTCGGGATATGTGTAGGTAGGGAAATCGACTTGATATTGTCCGTTATCATAAATGATATCACCTCCGACGATTACGGTACTTGGGTCTACGTTTTCTAATTCTTCTATTAAAAGAAGATCAGCTCTTTTGCCAGGAGCTATGCTTCCAAGCTCATTTCCATAATTGAAATAATTTGCAATATTAATGGTCGCCAGCTGAATTGCTGTGGAAGGATCGATCCCTTCTTGAATCGCCTTACGAACAACGTGATTAAGGTGACCCTGGTTTGTCAACGTCTGTGGATATACATCATCAGTGATGAGCGACATGTTTTCTGTAGGCATATGATTCTCTGTAATGATCGGGGCCAATTGTTTCACATCCTGCCAGGCTGAACCTTCCCGGATCATGAGATGCATTCCAATCCGCAATTTCGCCAGGGCTTGTTCTCTAGTCACCGTTTCATGACATGAAGTTACGCCTGATGCTGCATAGGCTTGAAGCATTTTAGGGTCTTCAGCAGGTATATGCCCCGTCACGGTTTTCCCGGATTGTATTGTCGCTTCAATTTCAGTCGTCATCTTGTGGTCGCCGTAGACAACCCCTGGGAAGTTCATGACTTCACCTAAACCGGCTACGTTTTTCCACCCTAAAGCTTCTTCCACATGTTCTGGGAGCAATTCGGCGCCTGCATCTTCCAGTGTATCAGTTGCAGGTACGCAGGAAGGTACAGTAGTAAATACGCGCAAGGGTAAGTGCTGTCCTTCTTCGTGCATCCAGCGGACCCCTTCTAAACCGAAGACATTAGCAATTTCATGTGGGTCCATAAAAACCGTTGTCGTTCCTTTTTTAAGGGCGGCTTTGGCGAACTCGGTGACACTGAGCATCGTACTTTCTACATGCATGTGGCCGTCGATGAGACCGGGTGTAATATATTTACCTTTCGCATCGATCACTACGGTTTCGTCACCGATCAATGAGGAACAATCCCCGATAAAAGCGATGCATCCGTCGGTAATAGCAATATCTTTTTCTTTTTCGTACTCCTTTGTATGAACGTTCACAAGGATACCATTGGTAATAACAGTGTCCGCCTTTCTGTGACCAAGAGCTGTATTTGCCAGATTTTTGCGCTGCTGCATTGATATGGACATGGGGAAGTCTCCTTTTATAAATTGTCTTTTTACATGATGCATTCAAATTTTTGAGGATAATTAGTAAGAGCTCGAACTCATCATCCTGCTCTTTTAAGAGGATGGATGATGTTGCTTTACTTTGTAAGGTGGTGAAACTCAATCAATGAATCGACATTACGCTTCATGACTTTAAATAAAAAAAACCTGGACCAGCTGTCCAGGTGTACCATGCTTTCTGAGGGTATACGAGTCCCTTCAGAAAGTATGTAGTCCGGCAATTTACGGTTGCCTGGGTAGAAACACCTGAGCCTTATTCTCAAGCCTATACATTAGAAAATATCGTTGAATGTTATTCGATAGTATAGAAGAAATCCTTTCAGCCGTCAATTTTTAGCAGGAAATTTGTTTGACTTAGAAAAACAAAAAGACTATCATAGTATTGATAATGATAATCTTTATCAATTGAACGATGTACATATGGATTAAATGTTAAGAGAGAGGAGATGTTGTGATGAAGAATGTTACCATTTATTTGATAGCAGGGATATTGCTGCTTCTTGCTGCCTGCAGTGATTCAGAGGAAAGCTCAACAACTGATCAGGAGGACGAACAAGAGAAAAGAAGTGTAACGATAGAAGATGGTATGGGGGAAAAAACGATTGAAGGAACGCCTGAGGATGTTGTTGTATTGGAATGGTCCTACGTGGAACATGTATTACCACTTGGGATAGAGCCGGTGGGTGTAGCAGATGTAGATGGGTATAATAAATGGATAAACGTAGGGGATCCGCTTCCTGACTCGACAGAAGATGTAGGGACTCGTGCTGAACCGAACCTTGAAGCTATCGCAAGATTAGAGCCAGATTTAATTATTGGAGCTAAATATAATCACGAAGGTATCGCTGAGGAACTTGAAGAAATTGCTCCAACCGTCATGTTCTCGCCTTATTCGGAAGAAGACGCAGATGATCAATATGAACATTTACTTAATGAATTCGATACTGCGGCCGAGATTTTTGACAAGCAGGAGGAAGCTGAACAAACGAAACAACAGTTGGATGATACCTTCAGCGAGCAATCCGAGCGGTTAGATGAGGCTGGCCTGGACACTATTGAGGCAGTTGTTACACAAGCCTTCACAGCCCAAGACTCTACTATAATGAGACACTTCACTGATAACTCGGTGGTAGCAGGAGTTCTAGAAGAAATCGGCGTTGATAATGCCGTGGAAACAGAAGAACCGGAGATTTATGGATTTTTGGAAACTGATATTGAGGCACTTCAAAATTACCAGGATGCTCGATTCTTCTATCTAGTTTTAGAGGAGGATAATGTGTTCGAACAATTAGAGGATAATCCAGCATGGACAAACCTTGATTTTGTAGAAGAAGGTCATACGTATGAGCTTCCAGGAGATATGGGTACGTTTGCTGGCCCCTTATCAGCAGAAAGACTGGCGGTTGAATTGACAGACGCTTTGATAGAAAATGAGTAGCTTTAAAACCTCACATTTCGATGTGAGGTTTTTTGGATTATCTCTCTTAAAGTTCCCAGTTAATATTCATATAAGCTCCGTATTTTTGAACAGTTTCGAGACATAGAGGGAGTTTAGGGGCTGCGGGAAAAGGTTCGCTTTCAGCGGGGCGGGCGCTGAGCCTCCTTGAGTCTCACCGTTTCCATCCGCCCCTCTTCCCTAGAAGTATCTCGAAACCGCTGCAATGAAAAAAGCAGAAATCTAGATGTAAGTATTTGTTTCAAATTGAAAGACTTGCTATAGAGCGCACACTGCCTATAGTACAGGAATGACTGAAGCGGCTCCTTCTGGGAGAGGATTCTTTTTCAACTCCGGCCACCCCTGACTTTTAATACGGCAATGAACTCCAGTTTTCTGGAAACCAATTGTTCAGCAATTCTGCCATATCATTGAATAATTCTCTTATGAAAAAATCAACAATAACGCTAAAGATGGATTTTTGATTTTAATAAAGGGTAAACAAACAAATAAAAAGGGGGGAGTTTCATGACTGGAAGAGTATTTCCTTTTATTTATGACGCGGCCATGAAGCCAATTGAAGAAAAAAGGTTTCATAGAATAAGAGAAGAACTAGTAACACTTGCAGAAGGAAGAGTGTTGGAGTTAGGGGCTGGAACAGGTTTGAATTTTCCTTACTACAAAGATGTACATTCTGTTGATGCTATTGACCCGAACTCTGGGATGATTAATCATGCCTTCAAAAATGCAATGAAATCAAACGTTACTATCCGTTTCCATGAAGCAGGAGCCGAAACTCTTCCTTTTAAGGATGACTCGTTTGATTCAATTGTTGGAACACTCGTATTTTGTACAATTCCGGAACCTGATCGAGCAATTAAAGAATTGAAGAGAGTAAGTCGCCCTGGAGCTAAAATACTTCTTTTTGAACATGTGAGAACAGATCCACAGTGGGTCGCTCGTAC
Organism: Halobacillus campisalis; assembly: GCF_030345335.1. GTDB lineage: Bacteria > Bacillota > Bacilli > Bacillales > Halobacillaceae > Halobacillus_A > Halobacillus_A campisalis. Next base: position 14,831 of record NZ_JAPVRC010000007.1, on the reverse strand, counting down.
ACAGGATTTTTTGACACCTTTATGGAAGCAGGTGTGTGATGGCTGCCACTTAAATAGAGACACTTTAGAGCTCTTCAAACAAGCAGGTGTTGATATTGACACGGTTAAATCTTTTTATAACGGATTGTTTCTTCAAATAACAGCTTCTATCAATAAGTGAAAAAATGAAAATCACTCCTGTAAAAGTAGTTTTACTAATAAAGAAAAGCATAGAAGGTTATATTTTGCTGATTAGCAGCTTATCGGACGAAGGAGTATAGTATGGACAAACATACGAAGGAGTGACCTTTTGATGAGCTATTTCAATGAGCTGGATAGGAAAGGTTTAGAGGATGTAATTCAAATAAGAACGACTTGCTGGAAATGTAAGGAACTCGTAGAAGAAAAAGATATGGTGACGGTAACGGATGGAAAGACAAAATGGATGGAACTGTGCCGGGATTGCTACGATTTTTATAGAGACATAAAAAAGTTTTCTGCTTTTGGTAAGCAAAGAAGTTAATAGCTCTCATAGACAATAGCTCGTATATCCCCTAAAATAATTGTAGATAATGACAGTTGGAGGCGCGGATATGACGACTATAAATGATATTGCAAAATTGGCTAATGTTTCTCGAACTACGGTTTCCCGGGTATTGAACAATAACGGGTATGTGAGTGATGAAGTTCGGAAGCGCATTATGAAAATAGTAGAAGAGACCGGCTATATCCCAAGTTTATCCGCCAAATCACTGCGCACAAAGAAATCAGGGGTCATTGGCGTCATCCTGCCGAAAATAAGTACAGAGACAGCAAGCCGTGTTGTCAGTGGGATCAACGAAGTAGTAGCTGGTGAAAACTTCCAGATCTTATTGACGGACACCGAATTAAATAAAGAGAAAGAAATCGAATACATTCGTTTGCTGCAAAGCCGTCACGTGGACGGTATTATTTTACTTGCTACAAACATCAACGACCGCTTGATCTCTACCATCGAGGGTGCCGCTCTTCCTTTTATCTCCTTAGGGCAAGATCTTCCTGGGGTAACTTCTATCGTATATGATGACTATCACGCTTCTGTCGATATGACCAACATGCTGATCAGTCAGGGTCATGAAAAAATAGCATTTATCGGAGTAGGAGAGGAAGATCCCTCAGTCGGGATCGAGAGAAAAAAAGGTTACTTTGATTCGCTTGAAAAGCACCAACTTCCAACTAATGATTCATGGATACAACTAGGTGATTTCAGTATTGAATCTGGCTATGAAAGTATGAAGAAAATAGTAAAGCGCAATGAAGGCAATCTTCCTACTGCCGTATTTGTCGTAACCGATCGCATGGCTATTGGCGCGATGGAGTATTTAAGAGAACAAGGAATCCGAATTCCTCAGGATATGGCCGTTGCAGGAATTGGTGCGTCAACCTTGTCTCAATATGTGACGCCCGCTCTGACAACGATTGATTATTTCAATAAAGAAGCAGGGAAAAAAGCAGCGGAGTTGTTGCTCCAGCAACTGAAACAAAAAAAAGAAAAAGAAAAATTTATTCAAACCTATAGACTTATAAAAAGAGATAGTGTATAGTATAAATCAATAAATGATATGTAATCGATTACACACAGTTGTAATCTTTTTACGAAAACAATTTACAAACGCTTACATTTTTTATTTACTTAATGTGTAATCGATTCCTTGTTTTGAAATTTGATAGCGCAATCATTTTAGTTTTAGCGTTGTGTAATCGATCACATATCTAACCAACAGGGAGGTTTAACAATGGCTAGTAACAATGAAATTGCTAAGCAGGTCATTGAAGCGGTCGGCGGTGAAGAAAATATTCAGTCGATCGCACACTGTGCAACACGCTTGAGAGTCATGGTGCATGAAAGGGAAAAAGTTGATGTAGAGAGCTTAGAGAACATTGAAAAAGTGAAAGGTGCTTTCTATAACTCTGGACAGTACCAAATCATTTTCGGAACAGGAACAGTAAACCGTATTTATGAAGAAGTAACGAATCTTGGAGTCGAAGGATCTTCCAAGTCTGAAATGAAAGAAGAAGCTAAAAAGCAGGGAACGATGTTCCAGCGGGCTGTACGTACTTTCGGTGATGTATTTGTACCGATTATCCCCGTTCTTGTAGCTACAGGGCTGTTTATGGGTCTTCGCGGACTATTGATCCAGGAAAGATTCTTAGCTATGTTCGGTTTGACACCAGATAGTGTACCTGAAAATATCATTCTGTTCACTCAAGTTTTAACAGATACTGCGTTCATATTCCTGCCAGCATTAGTGGCGTGGTCGACGTTTAGAGTCTTTGGAGGAACCCCGGTCATCGGTCTCGTATTAGGACTCATGCTTGTATCGCCTGCATTACCTGATGCGTGGGCAGTGGCAGCGGGAGATGCTGAACCAATTTACATGTTTGGATTCATCCCGATCGTCGGTTATCAAGGTTCTGTGCTTCCAGCATTCTTTGCCGGCTTGGTTGGTGCTAAACTAGAGAAAGCGTGTCGTAAACGAATACCTGAAGCGCTTGATTTAATTTTGACACCGTTCATTGTATTACTAGTTATGATAGCTTTGTCCCTTTTCGTACTTGGACCTATTCTGCATACGGCAGAGGACGGAATTTTTCAGGCTATGCTATTCTTGCTGGATCTTCCATTCGGTTTAAGTGGTTTGACAATCGGTCTGTTCCACCAGGTCATAGTTGTCACTGGGGTACACCATATCTTCAACTTCTTAGAAATCCAATTGTTCGAGAATTTAGGGTATAACCCGTTCAACCCTGTCATCACAGGTGCGATTGCAGCTCAAGGTGGAGCGGCTCTTGCAGTTGGTGTTAAAACGAGCTCCAATAAACTTAAAGCGCTAGCTTACCCATCTTCATTGTCTGCGTTTCTGGGTATTACAGAACCGGCAATCTTTGGTGTTAACCTTCGCTACATGAAGCCGTTTCTTATGGGATTGATCGGTGGCGGTGTTTCTGGTTTCCTTGCTTCGATTTTCAACTTGAAGGCAACAGGCTTAGCTATTACGGTTATTCCAGGATCACTGCTTTACTTGAATGAACAAATCATCGGTTACCTGATCGTCAATATTGTCGCGATTGCGGTAGCGTTCATCTTGACGTACTTGTTTGGATTTAATGATAAGATGCTAGACAAGAAAAAATAATTATATTTTCAAAAGGGACCTGGGCACGCGGCTAGGTCTCCTTTTATTCCATAAGGAGATATTTCTATGACGCATGACAGCAAATTACGAGAGCAAGCTTACGAGGCGGTTAAAAATCACCACGGTGACATAAGGAACGATCCGTACTACCCTTCCTATCATTTGGCGCCGCCGGTTGGCTTATTGAACGATCCTAATGGCTGGATCCAATGGAAAGGTAAATATCATCTTTTCTTTCAGTGGATGCCGTTCCACACGGGTCATGGGGCGAAGTTCTGGGGGCATTACAGTACAACGAATTTAGTTGACTGGTCACTAGAGCCGATTGCGCTCACGCCTAGCGATTGGTTTGATAAAAATGGCTGTTATTCTGGAAGTGCGGTAGATGACGATGGCCTATTAAAGCTCTTTTACACAGGAAATGTAAAAGACGAATCCGGACAGAGAGAAAGTTACCAATGCCTTGCGGAATCTGCAGATGGTGTAACTTTTTCAAAAAAGGGAGTAAAACTCGAACTCCCAGAAGGATACACTCCTCATTTCCGTGATCCGAAAGTGTGGTTTCATAATGGGCTGTGGTATATGGTCATCGGGGCTCAGACAGAAGATGAGGTTGGTTCCGTCGCGTTGTTCGAATCCGAAGATTTAGAAAGTTGGACACACAGGGGAATGATTGCAAAAGCTGATCGTCCTCCGTTTAGCGATCTTGGCTATATGTGGGAATGCCCTGATCTATTTGAGCTGGACGGGCAGGAGGTTTTACTGTTTTCTCCTCAAGGGCTTGAGGCTGATAGGATAGATTTTAATAATCAGTATCAATCTGGTTATGTTGTCGGTCGACTTGATTATGAAAAAGCGGAGCTGTCACACGATCCATTCGTGGAGCTTGATCGAGGATTTGAATTTTATGCTCCTCAGACTACAATGGATGATTTGGGCCGCCGGATTCTTATTGGATGGATGGGCGTCCCTGACCAAAATGAAGCAGAGCAGCCAACTGTTAAGAATGGATGGATCCATCAGATGACACTGCCCCGTGAATTAGTGCTGATCGATGGGCGTATTCATCAGCTTCCATTAGAAGAAATGAAAAACTTGCGCGCTTCTAAAAGCTTTTCTGAAGATGTGAAAGGGGAATGGTCTGGGTCAATCTCAAGAGTTTCTGAACTTCAATTAGAGGGAGAAGTGGAAGAAGTACAGTTATTTGATTACACTACGTTACGTTATGACCGACAAACATCACTTCTGACAATGGAAAGGCCAAGCTATGTGGATGGATCTCTGGAAACACGAAGCTGTCGTTTACCTAAAGGCCTGCGTCATCTTCAGTTATTTATTGACCACTCCTCATTAGAGGTTTTTGTGAACAATGGGGAAGAAGTTTTTACCTCGCGTATTTTTGCTAAGGAAGATAATCGTTCTCTTCAGGTAAAAGGTGAATTAAATGTACAAGCCTGGAATTTAAAAAATGATACAATTGATATAACTAGTCAAGGATGGTGATGAGATGAAATTAGGAGCCATAGAAGCAGGAGGCACGAAATTTGTATGTGCTATTGGAGATGAAGAAGGAAGTATTTTTGAAAAAATCGTAATTCCGACTGAAGCACCAGAAATTACTATGCCTAAAGTTTACGAGTTTTTTAAGGGTAAAGGAATTGAACGCATGGGAGTGGGAAGTTTCGGCCCAATCGATCTCAATGAAAAAGCGGGCACATACGGTCAAATTCAGAAAACCCCTAAAATCGATTGGATCGGTTTTCCCTTAGCGGATAGCCTATCCGAAAAACTGGGAGTACCTGTAACAGTCGATACGGATGTTAACGTGGCAGCGCTATCTGAATCACGCTGGGGGAATGCGACCGACGTAGATACATGCTTGTATATCACAGTGGGTACAGGTATCGGAGCGGGTGCCGTCGTTAATGGCCAAACATTAAAAGGATTGTCTCACCCTGAAATGGGGCATATCGGAGTCCGTCGACATGAGGAAGATTCTTTTTCAGGAGCTTGTCCTTATCACCAGGACTGTTTAGAAGGGATGGCTTCCGGCCCTGCAATCGAAGCAAGGTGGGGAAAGGCTGGTGTAGAACTGTCTGAGGATCCCCGCGTATGGGAAATTGAGGCGCACTACTTAGCTCAAGCGTTAGTGAACTATATTTATATTATCTCTCCAGAACGGATCATCATGGGAGGCGGAGTCATGCAGCAGACCCACTTATTTGATCTGATCCGTAAAAAGGTCGTCGAGATGCTTAATGGATATGTAAGTTCCCCAAGACTGACTGAAGAAAATATAAATGAATATATCGTGCCGCCAGGATTGACGAATGAAGCAGGAGTCAAAGGTGCTCTTGGACTGGCTATGAAATAAAGGATTTCGACTTCGGTCGAAATCTTTTTTTATTTGGCTAAGTTAAAGGTGGTTGTTGATATTGATAAGTGAGTTATTCAACAATATGGCAGGATATTTAAAGAATTGATTTCGAGACATTTGGTGAGTGGGTCAGGGCGGCGGGGAATGACTCGCTTTCCGTGGGAGCGCGTTGAGCTTCCTCGGACGTTCCGTCCTGCGGGATCTCACCAAACACTCTCTTCCCACAGGAGTCTTCACCATTCCCCGCTGCCCCTAACTATGATTTGCTTCTCGAAATCGCTTTAAAAACTTTCTTAGTAATACTGGGAGGATTAAACTCCAGTGGAGGGTATATAGTATTTTAGATTTAATACTCGCTGTACTTTAAGGTATTTCCAGGCATTTTTTTGAACAAAAAGTCTCGCTGGTTATCACTCTAAAGCAGTTATTTTTTATATAAGAACCGTATAAGATGTTTCCATTATCCTCACAAAAGCAAGATGATCCAGGATATGGAGAGACTCCAGGGATACGCGGTATTTTTAAATTATTTCAAGCACTGGTTAATATTTCTGAACTTGGTGATAGTTTCGAGTACCTTACAATCTTATGGTGGCTTTAGAAAACGGTGAGACTCCTGCGGGATGTACATGATAGGTGAGATCCCGGAAGGCGAAGCCTGAGGAAACTCACCACATGCCCGCGGAAAGCGATCCGTTTTCTGAAGGTACCATATTCTCTTACAAAAGTCTCGAAACTGAGTCTTAAAGAATAGGGAGCTTATTTGAATATCAACACGGAACTTTAATCTAGCCTTTTATTTAGGGAAATGTAAGAAGTGGTTCTGCAAATGTAAGAATAGTGCTTAGGATAATAATGCAGTAAATAAAAAAACGTACGGCTGCTTTAAGCTGTACGTTTGAATATGCTATTTGTTGGATCGTGAACTAATCATTTTAGCTTTTCCGCTCATCTTAAAGTGTGCCACTGTAGCAGGCATAATGAAATGGTCGCCTTTTTTAAACGAAAAATCTTCTGAACCGATATGAACCAATCCTTCCCCATCAAGTACACTGACTAACGTATACTTACCTGGGATCAGATCATTACTTTTTCCATCAAGATCCCAGTGGTGCACAGTAAAATATTTTTCCCCGACGAGTTTCTCAAAGCGGAGCCCCGCTTCTAAATAAGATTCTCTAGTTAGATCAGGATCCAAGTGAGGTACCGTTGTTACATCTAAAGAACGTTCTAAATGCAGCTCCCGTTTTTGACCGTCGGCACCCGTTCTGTCGTAATCATAGACGCGGTACGTAATATCTGAGCTCTGCTGAGTTTCTAATATTTGAATACCTTCGCCGATAGCATGAATAGTCCCGCTAGGCACATAGAAGAAATCTCCTGGCTGCACGGGAATTCTGCGCAGTAAGCTGTCCCACTGCCCGCGATCTATCATAGAAGTGAGTTCCTCTTTATTTTTAGCGTGATGACCGAAAATAATTTCTGATTCTTCCTCACAGTCGATTACATACCAGCATTCTGTTTTGCCGTAGTTTTGATTCTCTACTTCACGTGCATATTGATCATCAGGATGGACCTGGACTGATAAGTCTTTCTTGGAATCAAGGATTTTGACGAGTAAAGGAAATTCCTCGCCCTCCTCATTTCCGAATAGTTCACGATGCTGCTCCCATGCTTCGGCCAGGGTTTTACCACTAAGAGGTCCATTTAAAATGGTATTTGGTCCATTTGCATGACCGGAAATCCCCCAGCATTCCCCTGTTGTATCAGAGGGGATGTCATAGTTGAAAATCTTTTTAAGTTTTGTTCCGCCCCAAATACGCTCTTTAAATTCGGGATGTAGAAAAATGGGTTCTTTATACATGGCGTTTTACACACACCTTCGTCGCTTATTATACGTTCTAACGGTCATTGTACCATAAGTTTACGGTGAAGATGACAGCGTTTTAAAGCAAAGAAAAGATTTTATTTACCCATATATATCGGGTTTTTAAAGTTGATATAAAAGCAAACCTTAATTGATTCCTTTAAACCTCTCGTTGAAGTGTAGGATCAAATTACAGCGGGAACATGTACCTAAAAAGGAGGGCATAAAAATGGAAGATAGATTGATTCCTGTCACTTCAGTAGCCACAGGCATTAAACAATCCTTCGCTGCCGATATTCATTGCCTTACGATCCAAGTCGTTAACGTGTGTTTTGTCGGTCATCCGGACCAACCACAAGACTGGGTCTTGGTCGATGCAGGTATGCCTAAATCAGCGGATCGCATACTGGAAGCGGCAGATGAAATATATGGAGAGCACAACCGCCCGAAAGCTATCATTCTCACTCATGGTCATTTCGATCACGTCGGTGCAGTAGGGAAACTTGCTGAGCATTGGAGAGTACCGGTTTACGCGCATCGTGATGAGCTGCCATATCTAACTGGAAAAAAAGATTATCCTGAACCGGATACTAGCGTAGAAGGCGGGCTGGTCGTTAAAATGTCACGTATGTTCCCGAACGAAGGAATCGATATTAGCGAACATATTCGTCCACTTCCAGAAGATGGTACAGTACCTCACATGGAAGGGTGGGAATCAATTCACACCCCAGGTCATACGGAAGGTCATATCTCTTTATTCCGTGAAGAAGATCGAGCACTGATAGCGGGGGATGCATTTATTACCGTTAAACAAGAGGATTTATCAAAGGTTCTTACTCAGAAGCAGGAGATCAGCGGTCCGCCTCGCTACTTGACTATGAATTGGAAGCAGGCACGGACGTCTGTGGCAAAACTCAATTCACTGAACCCAAAATTAGCCGTTACTGGGCATGGTTTTCCTATGAGAGGTGCCACCTTGAAGGAGAATCTGGATAAATTAGACTCCCAATTTGAACAGATTGCTGTGCCTAAACATGGAAAATTCGTAGGTGATGAAAAAAAAGATTAGAGAGGACAGCTCCCTTTATGTACTTAACCAACTTCTCATTGGAAGTATGAAAAAGGGTACAAATCAAAAGCGCTCCCTTCCACTAGGAGGGAGCGCTTTATTTTACTGAATGTGGTTACGTTGAAATTCGGCTATCGATTCGTACTCTTCTTGTAGACTACGAGATAAACGGATGTAAATCGGAAGAAGCTCACGATATACAGCTGATGTTTCTGCTACTGGTTCATGCGTATGAGTGTGCCCGAGCATATCCGATACGATGCTGAAATCTTCAATTTCGCCTGTAGCGTACATCCCAAGGACTACTGCTCCGAGACAGGAGCTTTCGTAGCTTTCAGGGACTACAACAGGTTTATCGAAAATGTCTGTCATCATTTGCCGCCAAACTTCCGATCTTGCGAATCCGCCTGTGGCCTGGATGCGTTTAGGTTCGCCCGTGAGCTCTTCAAGCGCGAGCAGGACCGTATATAAGTTATAGATGATCCCTTCTAAAACGGAACGGACCATGTGTTGTTTCTTATGGTGGATGCTGAGTCCGAAAAATGAACCTCTCGCACTTGAATTCCATAGCGGTGCCCGCTCGCCTGTAAGGAATGGGTGGAAAATCAACCCGTCAGATCCGGCCGGAACATTTGTCGCAATCTTGGTCAACACGTCATAAGAATCGATTCCAAGACGCTTGGCCGTTTCTACTTCCGCGGCTGCAAATTCATCCCGCAGCCAGCGAAGCACCATTCCACCATTGTTTACAGGACCACCAATGACCCAGTGGTCTTCAGTCAGCGCATAACAAAAGATCCGACCCTTAGGATCTGTGGTTGGTTTGTTGGTTACGCTTCGAATCGCCCCGCTTGTTCCGATTGTTACAGCAATTACACCAGGATCGATGGCATTGACTCCGAGGTTAGATAATACGCCATCACTCGCACCGACGATGAAAGGAATATTTTCCTTCAAGCCGAGGAATTTTATATATTCTTCTTTTAAACCGGAGATGGAGTGAGTGGTAGGAACGATGTCTGATAATTGATCGATTGATATATCGGCTACAGCTAACGCTTCTTCATCCCAATCAAGCTTTTCCAAATTGAATAGTCCGGTAGCAGAAGCTATGGAATGATCGACAATGTACTCTCCAAATAGTTTATGAAATACATATTCTTTAATCGATATGAATTTGGCTGTTTGGTCAAAAATTTCACGCTGTTCGGCTTTTAGCCACACTAACTTTGAAAGTGGGGACATCGCGTGAATCGGAGTGCCTGTCCGTAAGTAAATTTCGTGGCCGTTTTGATTTTCTTTAATATCTTTTGCATAGATAGAGCTTCGGGTATCGGCCCATGTAATGCTGTTGGTCAACAACTCCCCGTGTTCATCGACAGCGATTAAACTGTGCATTGCTGAACTGAAGGAAACGAACTGAAGATCCTCAGGCTGTATGTGGCTTTTTCTGAGAGCTTCTCTGATAGTTCCTAGAACGGCCTCGAATATTTCTTCCGGGTTCTGTTCAGCCACCAGCTGATTGGGAGTGTGCAGAGGGTAATTGATTGTGTGTTTCGTAATGAGTTCACCTTTTTTATTGAAAAGTACAGATTTCGTACTTGTTGTACCAATATCAACACCTAAGTAATAAGATAGAGCATTCATAGCTGTTATCCTCCCATGCGATTTGAATAGTTTAACAAGAAAAAGGGACAGGCATATGCTATCCCTTTTTCTTCTATAATTTTAATTTTACGATATAAAGAAGCTGATGGCGAATACTACTCCAAAACCGACGAAACCAATGATGGTTTCCATGACGGTCCAGGATTTCAAGGTATCCTTTACATCCAGACCAAAGTAACGGTTTACAAGCCAGAAACCAGAGTCGTTGACGTGAGAGAAAACGGTAGCACCGGCAGCAATGGAGATAACGACTAATCCAAGCACTGGACCTTCTAATCCTAATGTTTCAATCAATGGAGAGACAAGTCCTGCAGCTGTTACCATCGCAACGGTAGCTGACCCTTGAGCCAAACGAACTGCCGTAGAGATGACAAACGCAAGGAGCACGGGCGGCAATGCTGAATCAATCATAATCTCACCAAGAACATCTCCAACGCCTGAATCGATCAATACTTGTTTGAATACACCACCAGCACCTGTTACTAGTATTATGATTCCGGCAGGTTCCATCGCTTTTGTAGCAATCTCCTGCACTTCATCACGTGTGTATCCGCGTTTTGTTCCAAGTAGTGTAAAAGTGAGTAACGTAGCAAAAGTCAGAGCTACGAACGGGTGACCGATGAATGTAGCGATACTTCTGAACACGTTTCCTTCTGCTAAGGTTAATTCAGAAATGGTATTCACTAAGATCAACACTAAAGGAATTAGAATCAACGTAGTGATCAGACCGAATCCTGGAAGGTCCTTATCGTATTCTTTTTGTTGTTCTTCTTCACTGATTTGCATATATTCGGGAACTCCGACATCGATTTTAGAAGCGATGTAACGACCGAAGATTGGTCCTGCTAGAATCATAGATGGAATACCTGCTAGAACACCAAACAAGATAACCCATCCCAAGTCAGCGCCGACTAAGTCAGCAACGGCAATTGGTCCTGGTGTCGGAGGGATAAAGCTGTGTGTAACGGCCAGACCCGCAAGTAAAGGGATCCCGTAATACAAGATGGATTTTCCAGCTTTTTTAGCTAAACCATACACAATAGGGACGAGGATGATGAAACCGACATCAAAAAATACCGGGATAGCTACAAGGAAACCTGTGATTCCTAGCGCCCACTGGGCTTTATCTTCACCAAATTTGGCGATTAATGTTTGTGCCAAACGTTCAGCACCGCCAGAAACTTCAAGCAGCTTCCCGAACATCGCACCTAAACCTACAACGATCGCAACGAACCCAAGGGTTCCGCCCATACCGCTTTCCATTGAATCGATAACATCTCCAAGCGGCATTCCTGCTGCTATCCCTACGATTAAACTGACAAGCAGTAAAGCTACGAAAGCATGAAGTTTTGTGCGGATAACTAGAAATAATAATAGAAAAATTCCGGCCATGGCTATAAAAATCAATGATACATCAGACATAAAAATTCCTCCCTTTAAAATAATTAAACGCTTTCAAATGGTTGTGACATAGACTATTGTTTGACGACCTCGTGACCTCCGAATTCATTTCGCAAAGCGGCGACGACTTTACCTGTGAAGGTGTCATCCTCAAGTGAACGGTAACGCATCATTAATGATAGGGCGATAACAGGAGCAGCGGCTTGTACATCAAGTGCAGTTTCGACTGTCCATTTTCCTTCACCAGATGAATTCATCACCCCTCTGATATCGTCTAGTTTGGCGTCCTTCCCAAAAGCCTGCTCTGTCAGTTCCATCAGCCAGGAGCGGATCACAGATCCATGATTCCACACTTTGGCGACTTTTTCATAGTCATAATCGAACTCACTTTTACTTAAAATATCAAAACCTTCGGCTATGGACTGCATCATTCCATATTCAATGCCGTTATGGATCATTTTAAGGAAGTGTCCGCTGCCCGTTTTTCCTGTATACAAGTATCCGTTTTCTATGGAAACGTCTTCAAAAATAGGTTCGATATGTTTAAATTTATCAGGATTTCCTCCGACCATCGTGCATGCGCCGTTTCTTGCACCATCCATGCCTCCACTTGTTCCGCAATCAAAGAAGTAAATTCCTTTTTCTTCTAAAAATTCAGAGCGGCGAAGAGTATCTTTGTAATTCGAGTTTCCCCCGTCAATGATCATATCTCCAGCTTCTAAATGGGAAGAAAGTGTCTCAATGACTTGTTCTGTGATTTTACCTGCTGGAACCATCATCCAAAGCACTCGGGGTTTCGGCAGGCTAGCTGCAAGCTGATCTAAAGAGCTGTGATAAGTGAAATTTTCATTATCAATTTTTTCCTGTACTGTTAAATCTGTGTCATAACCTAATACTTCGTGGTTATGATCAAGCATGTTAAGTGTGAGGTTAAGACCCATCTTTCCAAGGCCGACCATCCCTATTTTCATCGTAGTTCCTCCATTTGTAAAAAGAATATTTTTTTATCTTGAGGCAATTATATCAAAAATTTTTTCGTTATCAAGACATTTAAAAAAATATTTTTTCTTATATAATGAGAATAATAGTTAAAACAGGAGGTCAATATGATGGAGACTGAAGGACAACATGGATTAGCACGAATTAGAAGTCATTATTCAAAGTTCAGTGATAAAGAAAAGAAAATTGCTGACTACATTTTGGATAACCCGCAGATCATCGTTCACCACACGATTAACCAGGTTGCAGATGAACTGGATGTGGCTGAATCGACCGTCTTTCGCTTTTGTAAAAGGATCGGCTTTAAGGGGTACCAGGCGTTCAAAATTGCCCTTGCAGCTGAAATTGTTACACCAATCAAAGATCTCCACGAAGAGATCAATGATGGAGACAGCGTGTCCACTGTTTCTGAAAAAGTTTTTCGTTCGAATAGTAAGACGTTAGAAAGTACGTTGCAGATTCTGGATGGAACGGCCATCGAAGAGGCTGTCCAGCTATTACTTAATGCGCGGAAGATAGAATTCTATGGCTGCGGGGGATCCGCTGTCGTGGCGTTAGACGGCTACCATAAATTCATACGGACGGGGTTAATGGTCAGCACGCAGCTTGATTCACATATGCAGTTAATGTCTGCATCTCAACTGACTAAAGATGATGTGGCCGTCATCATATCCCACTCTGGTACAACAAAAGATTCACTCGATGTACTGCAAATATTGAATGAGCGTGGAATAAAAACGATTGCCATCACGAATTTCGCAAAGTCACCTCTTACAAAAGAAGCGGATATTTCACTTTACACGGTCTCAGAAGAAACAGATTTCAGGTCAGAAGCATTTTCTTCCAGAATTGCACAGCTGAGCATTATGGATGCCCTTTATACCAATCTAATGATCGCTCTTCAGCAAAAAGGGAAAAATTCATTGGAAAATATGAGGGAAGCGATGTCCCTGAAAAGATTATGAAAAAGCGGGCTGAAAACACTCAGCCCGCTTTTTTTTACGCATATTGGCTAATGTCCTGGAGAACTGAATGAAACAATTCATTCTCGAACGAGGGAGGTACGACATAAAGGTTGCTTAGTTCATCATTAAAATATTTAGCCTGTTTTAAATAATCGATGCCTTTTTTCATGAATGATTTATAGCCCGTAGTCAGTTCAGCAATTTCTTCGGCATGTGCCTCATCGGTTCCGGCTTTAACTGTTTCAGCATATAGGTCCACGATAGAATCTCCATCTTTTTCAGGGAAATATTCATGAGGGTCTGTGCTGTCAAACACACAAAACCCCACCTCTCTGACAATGACCATATCTATACTTTCAGGATCAAATCCACAGTGGTAAAGTTCTACGTTGTAACCTTTCAGCTCTGCTTCAGCAGCGACTTTTTTTAGAAAGGTTGATTTACCTGTTCCTGCCCGACCTTTAACAAAATAACGGTGGGTTAGATTTTCGGTCAAGTTAGGAATGTGATCCAACACACCGCCGGGAGTCGAAGCTCCGAAAAATCGATGCTTAGTGATGGGGGAGGCATTTAGAGGCTTCATTTTTAAATGTTGAATAAAGTCATCTGTTAGTTGATCAGCTCTTTGAAAGTCCATGTTGGATATATAAATGACCTCTAAATCATCATGAATTTCAAGCCCTGTTTGAAAAGCCTCATGGGCATAATTCCAAGCTTCTTTTATTTTTGATCGATAGTGTGCAACTTTTTCCTGTTCCTCTGTTTTTAACAGTTTATCAATATCGATACAGTTCATCGTCCATCGGCCAAACCCTCGAGTGTGGCTGGGACCGCTGTATAGACCGATCTTCAATTCAGGATTGATCAACCCGTCAAGGGCTTCATGATCGGAAGAGCTATGCATGAATTCTAAAAGAAATCCCTCACGGCTCCATTTCTCTGCAATTTTTTTCAAGACATTTGTTTTAATATCATTTGGGCCACCTTTTAACCGGATGACATGGTCTAGATCCTGGAGATTCGAAGCATATAATGGGTAAAATCCTTTAGCGGTATGGTCTCCAGCATAATAGTGAAGCTGGTTTGTACTCATCGCCTCACATCCTCTCTGCATTTGTAAGTACTTTATGCAAAGAAAAAGAAGTGGGTGAACGTCCTGAAATAGTTGTGAGTTTCATTAGTTAAACTAACTGGCAGGATAGTGGAAGACTTGATTTCGAGACATTTGGTGAGTGGATCAGGGCGGCGGGGAATGACTCGCTTTCCGTGGGAGCGCGGTGAGCTTCCTCGGACGTCCCGTCCTGCGGGATCTCACCAAGCACTCTCTTCC
>NZ_JAPVRC010000006.1 GCF_030345335.1 Halobacillus campisalis | reverse complement strand
AGGTGAGATCCCGGAAGGCGAAGCCTGAGGAAGCTCACCACATGCCCACGGAAAGCGATCCGTTTTCTAAAGCCACCATATCCTCATACAAAAGTCTCGAAACTGAGTCTTCAAGAATAGGGAGCTTTAGTTGAACAAATAAATTTTACCACTTTAAAAGGCTCAGTCGAAAAACGACTGAGCCTTTTGTTATTTGAATGAGAACCTCTACAAATTATGAAGTAATCTCCTATACAGTTCGGCAGAAAATTGGTGTTTTGCGATAAGGAACGGAACCAGTTATTATGAAAAGAGTTTTACTTAATCTTCTATAACCAGGTTTTTTTCAAACCGACTGATGTCTTTATCCGCTCCGATGACGATCAAGATGTCATTTTCTAATATCTCTTCAGTAGCCATCGGTGATACGATCACTTCTTTTTTACGTTTAATTGCTACAACGTTACAACCGTATTCAGCTCGGATATCCAAGTCTACTAAAGAGCGCCCGCTCATTTTACTTCCCGCTTTGACTTCCACGACACTATGATCATCAGACAGTTCAATATAATCAAGAATATTATTTGAAATGATGCTATGCGCAATTCTTTTCCCCATGTCACGTTCAGGGTGTACTACGTGGTCTGCACCTATTTTATTCAAGATTTTTTCATGATAATCATTTTGGGCTTTCACTGTAATTGTTTTAATCCCTAATTCCTTAAGCATCAGTGTTGTAAGCATGCTAGCTTGTATGTTATCACCAATAGCGACAATAACATGGTCGATGTTTCGAATACCGAGTTCTTTCAATACGTTTTCATCTGTAGAATCAGCGATCACTGCGTGCGCTGCGATATCTCTATATTCGTTGACTTTGTCTTCATCTAAATCTATAGCAAGGACTTCCATGCCTTCTCGACTTAACTCTCTGCAGATGCTGCCCCCAAAGCGACCAAGTCCAATTACTGCAAACTCTCTCTTCATTAATATAGCCTCCAAAAAAACACAATAAAATCTAAAGATATTTTATCACAGTTTCATGAATGAAACACAAAAAAAAGCAGAGAAAAGATTTTACTCTTCTCTCTACTTTTTACCTTTAACGTATTCAGCATCAAATAGAAACAATCTCATTAACAAAATTAATGATGGAACAAGCAGTAGTAACCCTGCAATGAACACAGTAATCAAGGTAATTGCCATTGTTTCGTTCGTCACTCCACTTGAGATTGTTATATATGGCTGCAGGATATAAGGCAAATGAGAAGCGCCATATCCAAAGAAAGCAAAGAAGAATTGGAACATGACAGCTATAAATGCCCAGCCGTAATATTTACCGACGTAGACAAGGAACAAAGCGATCATAAAAAATGCCACTGATAGTCCGAACATCCACCATAAATCTATAGCCTTTTGAAAGTGTTCTGGATTATGCTGACTTAACGCGATGAATGTAGTCATACTTGCAATAATTGTAGGTGAACTCCAAAAAAGCGCGTACTTCCTAACCAGGGCAAGCGCTGAATGGTCATTAGCCCTATTAGCGTAATATGTTAAAAACATCGAGCTTATATATAAAACTGAGACAATTGCAAGAAAAACTACACTCCAAGAATAGGGGCTCGTAAACAGTTCCCCATATAACAACGTAACTCCATTTGCTGTTTCTTCTATAAAACCACCTTCAGAAATCGTAAGTGTTGTCGATAAAGAGGCAGGAATTAATAATCCGGTTGCACCATAGAGAAACATATAGAGGTGATTGTTTTTAAATCCATAGTTTTCAAACGCGTAGAACGAACCACGTATCGCCAACAATACAATCGCTATACTACCAGGGATTAGGAGGGCTTGTCCATAATAATAAGCTGAATCTGGAAAGAACCCAACGATCCCCACGAAGAAAAACACGAAAAATACGTTCGTTACTTCCCATACAGGAGAAAGATATCTTGAAATTAATTGATTTATAATATGATCTTTTTTCGTGATTTTAGCATAATAAGCGAAGAAACCTGCACCAAAATCAATAGAGGCGACGATTAAATATCCATAAAGGAAAAGCCAAAGGACCGTAATTCCTATATACTCATAGCCCATTACTCGTCAACCTCCTTTGTAGCTGCTGCCTCCGGATAGCGTGATTCAAATTCTGCTTCAGCTGGGTGATCTTTGAACATTTTACGTAATACTACTAAACAGCCGGCACCAAGAACCGTGTAGAGTCCAATAAACAGTATGAACATAAGACCGACATGATCCGAAGTAGTCGCGCCTTCCGCCACCGTCATGATACCTCTTAGTATCCATGGCTGCCGTCCTTCTTCTGCAAAGATCCAGCCAAACTCTATAGCGAGCATAGAGAGCGGGCCGCCAGCTGCTATGGCCCATAACAGCCATTTATTTTCCTCATTCCATTTCTTAACCTTCCAGAAAAGAAGGTACAATGCAGAAATGCCAAGCATATAAAACCCTATAGACACCATTAAATCAAACATATAGTGTATCCATAACGGAGGCTGTTCGTCTGCTGGTGTTTCATTAAGCCCTTCAACCTCTGCATTAAAATCACCATAGGCAAGAAAGCTTAAGGCTTTTGGTATTCTAATGGCATTCTCCACTTCATTTTCTTCATTCAATGAGCCGAATAATATGAGATCAGCGCCTACCTCAGTCTCAAAATGCCACTCACCTGCCGCTAACTTTTCCGGCTGATGTTCAGCTAAAAACTTGGCAGATAAATCACCTGCAATTGCAGTCATTATCGCAAATATGAATGTTGCTGTAACAGTTAGTTTCAAAGCTTTAGTATGGTACTCAGACCCTTTTCGGAAAAGTATGATTATCGCTGCAATTGTTGCAAGTATAGCTGCAGACGTTAAATATGCGGAAGCAACAACATGGAACACTTTTGTGGGTGTAGCAGGGTTGAACATCGCTTCTAAAGGGTTAATATTTGTTACATTACCCCCATCCATTTCAAAACCTCGAGGTGTGTTCATAAATGAATTCACTGTCGTAATAAAAAACGCTGATAGAGTCGATCCAATAATAATCGGTATAGAGAGAAACCAGTGATAAATAGGCTTTTTGAAACGATCCCAAGTATAAAGATATATACCTAGAAAGATGGCTTCAAAAAAGAAAGCGAAGACTTCCATAAATAATGGAAGGGCAATGACATTTCCAGCCAGCCGCATAAAATTCGGCCATAATAATGAAAGCTGAAGTCCAATCGCTGTTCCTGTAACAACACCGACCGCAATGGTGACAGTCATCCCCCTCGTCCACCTGCGAGCAAGTAACTGCAAATGACGGTCATTTTTTTTAATTCCTATGAACTCAGCAATTGATATCATTATAGGTATACCGACCCCTACTGTGGCAAATATAACATGAAATATTAAAGTCAAAGAGGTGAGTAATCGGCTCATCATGACGCTATCTTCAAAAAACATAATAATATCCCCCTTTTACGATTAGCTATGTTAAACGTGGTTGAGATTTCTCATAAGAGAGTTATTCAATAATAAGACAGTTGTAACGAATAACAGTCATAACGATTTAGTAAGTGTGGACAGATCGCAGGAATAACCCGCTCCCCCCTATTACTTCCTAACTATAGCAACTAAACCGTTCTTCCAGATCAGGCAATTTTATTTGAATAAATCAAAATTTAGATTTAACAGATCTTTCTGTATAAAGAAAACCACTTTCTTATTATAAAACGTCACAACCTTCTATATTGCAGCTACGAATGACGATTTTGTGACAAACTTCACAATCTACTTATAAGATTCATTGTACAATGCCCTTCAAAAGGAGTCTACAATTTTGTTTAGAGACATACTAATATAAGTCCATACCACAAAAAGATAAAAAAAATGCCGCAAAGAGCGGCATTTTTTATTAAATAGCATCTAACATTTGAAATTGGGCTTTTACTAATTCGAAATATTCTCCTTTTTTCTCCATTAATTCACTATGAGATCCATATTCTAAAATTCGCCCATTCTCTAGTACGTATATTGTATCAGCTTCCCTGATCGTTGAAAGTCGGTGGGCAATGATAATAGCAGTCCTTCCCTCCAATAAAAGCCCTAAAGCCTCCTGGATTTTCATTTCCGTTTCCGTATCAATACTGGCCGTGGCTTCATCCAGAATCAAAATACGAGGATCAGCTAGTAAAGCCCTTGCGAAGGAGAGCAGCTGACGTTCTCCTGCAGATAGAATACTTCCTCTCTCCTCTACTTCCGTTTCATAACCAGAGTTTAAGCGTTGTATAAACTCATCTGCGCCTACCACTTTTGCTGCTTCTATCACTTCTTCATCTGAAGCGTCTGGACGCCCAAACCTTATGTTTTCCATAATTGTCCCCGAGAAAATGAATGTATCCTGAAGGACAACGCTGATTTGCTGCCTTACGCTGTCAATCGTTGCGTCTTTCAAATCCACTCCGTCAATTTTCACACTGCCTTTTGTCGGGTCGTAAAAACGACTGATTAAATTTGCGATTGTTGATTTACCCGAACCTGTATGTCCTACCAACGCAACGGTTTCACCTTGTTTCATTTCAAGGTTTATATCATGAAGTGCTATACGTTTTTCATCATAAGCGAACTGTACATTGTCAAATTTAATGTTCCCTTTCATATCCTTGATTTCCTTTGCATTTTCCAATTCTTTCACATTCGGTTTCTCATCTAGGAACTCAAAAATTCGTTCAGAAGCAGCCATCGCCATTAACAATTGATTATACATTTGTCCAAGCCTTGAAATCGGCTCCCAGAACATGCCTATGAAGAAAGCAAACGTAACAAATGTACCACTCGTTATATCGCCCTGAAGGATTAGAAATGCACCGTAAGCTACTAATATTACGGTACCTATTGCATTACTCATTTCTACAAATGGACGAAACATAGCACTTTTTCGCGTAGCTACGTTCCACGCTTCAAAATTTTCCGAATTAACCCCGTCAAAATACTCACTGTTTTCACGTTCCTGAGAAAAAGATTGAGTGATTCTTACTCCCTGCAGGCTTTCATTCAAATGAGAGTTCAGCTTAGATTGCTGTATTCTCACATCCTGCCAAGAGCGTCTTATATTTCTGCGAAGCTTGGTAGAAATATAAAACATCAACGGCATGATGACTAGAATTGCCAAAGCAAGCTTAGGACTAAGAGCAAATAGGATGACAATAATTCCCGTAAGCATAACGATATCCATGAGCAAGTTGATGATACCATTGGTAAAAAGCTCTTGGAGAGAATTAATATCGTTCATGATCCGAACTAAAATCGATCCGGCTGATCGATTGTCAAAAAACTTATGGGAAAGTTTCTGTACATGAGAAAATAAATGTTCTCTTAAATCGTAAATGACATTCTGTCCGAGGATATTGACATATTTGATCCTCAGCATATTAGCTATATAACTCAATAAATACATAATCGCTATTCCTACCACAAGCTGGATTAATAAATTTGTATTTCCGTCAGCAATAGCGACATCGATCGCTACTCTCCCTATAAGAATAGGCACTATCAATCGAACGATGGTCGCTATGAGCATTGCGATAATAGAAATAGGAAGAAGCTTTTTCCAATAAGGTTTCACGTAACGTAATAACCTAGTCATTTGAGCCCAGTTGAAAGGCTTCTCTATGGCCTGATCCTGTGTATATTTAAAACGGTCCAAGTGTTTAGTCGTTTCAGGGACATGTTTCGGTTTCCTAGCCATCGATCATCCCTCCTATTCATAACATGTTTGTTGAATTTAAGATAGCTTCTTTGTCTTGATACTGTATATCGTAAATTCTTTGATAAGGTCCGCCATTTACTAATAATTCATCGTGAACACCTCGTTCTACTACCTCTCCATCTTCAAGTACCAAGATTTCATCAGCATGCTTTAAAGAGGATATCCGATGAGCGATAATAAATGTTGTTCTTCCTTCCATTACTTCTTTTAATGCCTTCTGTATTTTAAATTCTGTTTCCATATCTACTGCTGAGGTAGCGTCATCGAGGACTAGGATAGCCGGATCGATTAATATAGCCCTTGCAATGGCAATCCTCTGTTTCTGACCACCGGATAAGCCCATACCGCGCTCCCCTAAAAGTGTGTTATATCCGTCAGGCATATCCATGATAAACTCATGAGCCTGGGCTCTTTTAGCGGCTGCTTTCACATCTTCTAGTGTAGCATCAGGGTTGCCGTATGAAATGTTCTCTTGAATCGTCGTAGAAAAAAGAAACGACTCCTGCAAAACAAATCCAATATTTTTACGCAAAGTTTTCAGCCCATAGTCATCTACCGGCCTATGATCAATAAGAACCTTTCCTTTTTCAGGCTCATAAAACCTGGTGATCAATTGAGTGATACTCGTTTTACCTGAACCGGTTGAGCCTATCAGTCCGATTGTTTTACCAGGAGGGGCATCGAAATTGATTTCTTTCAATGCAGAATCATCGTCCTTTGAATAAGTCAGTGTGACATTTTCGAAAGTAACATGACCCTTTAGACGGTCCTGAATGACCGCCCCATCTTTTTCTTGAATATCTTCATGGGCTTCTAAAATCTCCAGGAGGCGTTCACCAGAAGCTTTGGCTTGGGAAAATAAATTAATGATAAATCCTAAATTCATCAACGGACCGAGAATATACCATACCAGGCTAAAGAAGGCGACAAGCTCACCAAGAAGCAGAGAGCCATTTATAACTAAATATCCTCCAAAAGCCAAGAGAGCTACTACACAAACGTTACCTATAAACTCCATTAATGGAAAATACTTGGCCCATATATTTGAAGTATTTACGTAGTTATCACGATAATGACTGCTTCTATCAAGAAAACGTCCTACTTCAAAGTCTTCTCTGGAGAGAGATTTTACCGTGTTCATCCCGCTTATATTTTCCTGAACTCTCGTGTTCAGCTTACCAAACGATTTTCTAATCCTACGAAAAGCAGGGTGTACTTTACGATCGAATTTGTACACGACAATACCTAAGAAAGGCATCGCTGCCATTGTGACGAGAGCCAGAGGTACTGAAAAATAAAACATCACACTTAAACTGATGACGATTAACAAAACAATTCTAATCAACTCTGAGAATCCCATCGATAAGAAGAAACGGAAACCCTCTACATCTGCAGTGAGTCGGGACATGATATCGCCAGTTTTTGCGTTATCGTAATAACGGAACGGAAGTCTCTGCAGCTTCTTGTAAAGCTCATCCCGCAAGACATATACTGATTTGATACCGAAATATTCCCCCAGATACTGATGAAAATATGTAGCGAATCCCTTTACGATCATTAATAAGATAAAAACAGAGCAAATATAAGGGATCAAATTATACCTTTCCTTCATAACAACATCATCTATCGTAACTTTCAAAATGATCGGGTAAACTAATGTGATCGCAGTTACAAATATTAGTGAAAACACGGACCAGATGAAAAATGACTTAAATGGCCAATAAAACGGTTTCAATTTCTTAAATACATCCACATGCGTCCCTCCCTTAACTTTTCCGTATGTATTAATATATCGGGTATCGAAATATTTTTCCACCTATTTGACCAATATTTTTAAAATTCAGGAAAAAATATTTAGTTATACATAGTTAAATTGCAAAAAAAAACAGCCTCAAAAATGAGGCTGTTTCGTTTTATTTTTGATTTACGCCTAAAACTCGGTTCACACGTTTACGGAGCATTTTCATGCCACCGCCACCTGCTTGGAAATGACGCAGATTGCCTTCTTCATCAAATACATAGTACGCAGGTACATATTGATTTTCAAAAGCATCGGTCAAAGCGTGCTCATTATCTACATAAATAGGTTGAGTAATCCCATGCTCATCAGCAACTTCTTTAATTTGATTTAAATCCAAATCCTTCTCTGAACGAGGCATATGGACAGCAATCACATTCAAGTCGTCACTGTATTCATCTCTGAACTCGTTTACGTTCGGCATAGCTTCCTTACAAAGACCGCAGCTGACGGACCAGAAATGGATCAACGTCGGTTTAGAACCTACAAGATCTTCTTTTGTGAGAGCGTCACTATTATACCACTTAGTAGCTTCAGGAAGTTCTGGCATTGGTGTTCTTAATTTCACAGTAATTCCTCCTTATTCATGAGAAGTAATGGAAAAAAAGGTCTAACACAGCGGTTAGACCTGTTAACATATTGAATTAAAGAGTTTCTTGACCTGGCTTCCAGTTTGCCGGGCAAAGTCCACCAGTTTGTAGTGCTTGAAGCACACGAAGTGTTTCATCAACGTCACGGCCGATATTGTTGTGGTTAACGACCTGATATTGCAGTTCACCTTCTGGGCTGATGATGAATAAACCACGAAGAGCTACACCTTCATCTTCTACAAGAACACCGTAGTCTTTTGCTACTTGGTGATTTGTATCTGCTGCAAGAGCGTATTCAAGATCTCCAAGGCCATTTTCATCGCGGCCAGTGTTGATCCAAGCTAAGTGCGTGTGAATCGTATCTGTTGATACCCCGATCACTTCAGCGTCAAGATCTTCGAATTCGTCAAAGCGATCTGAAAGGGAAGTGATTTCAGTCGGACATACGAATGTGAAATCCATTGGATAGAAAAATAGTACTGTCCACTTGTCATTTTTCATATTTTCTTCGAGTGAAACCTTACCAAATTCTTTGTTAGAAAGTACTGCGTCCATCTCGAAGCGTGGTGCTTGTTTTGCTACCATACGTTCTGCCATTTAGAATCCCTCCATATGTTTTACTGCATTATTCAACAATGATTATCAATCTCAAGCCATAGTATAACGAGATATAAGATTGTAGTCAATGTTTAATAAAAATTAATTTAATCTAGAGTTACAAAAAATCATTCGAACACACTACTTAATATACACAACACTATTATCCATTAAACATGATTCTATCTAGAATGTAAATTTATATGCACGTAATTACGACATAAACAGACATAATACAAGGTATTTATTGAAAATACCCTCCTCTTTCCGCTATGATATTCATGAAACATTTTGCCGGAGAGGAGCTTGTCTATGAATTTATTTGAAGAAGGGTTTGATTTTAA
Source organism: Halobacillus campisalis (assembly GCF_030345335.1). Taxonomy (GTDB): domain Bacteria; phylum Bacillota; class Bacilli; order Bacillales; family Halobacillaceae; genus Halobacillus_A; species Halobacillus_A campisalis. Next base: position 238,123 of record NZ_JAPVRC010000006.1, on the reverse strand, counting down.
CCCGACGATACTTGTTGAATGGTTAATTACTGGGGGCTTGAAAATCCTTGTCATCCTTATTGCTTTCGCTATTATCGGCCCTATAGGAAAAAAGGCCATAAGTACTGCAATATATAAAATGGGGAAACAGAGAAAGCTCACAGAGAGCCGTACGAAAACATTAGAAAAATTATCTGTGAATGTATTTTCTTATATCCTTCTTTTTATTTTAATTATTATGCTGTTAGGCGCTGTAAATATCGATATCGGTCCACTTCTTGCCGGAGCTGGTATCATTGGTTTAGCCATAGGTTTTGGTGCTCAAGGGCTTGTATCCGACATAGTGACAGGGTTCTTCCTGCTTCTAGAAAGACAAATTGAAGTAGATGATTATGTAACAGCGGGCGGTTATGATGGAATCGTAGAAGAAGTAGGCATCCGAACAACAAAAATCAGAAGTTTTGATGGCACGCTTAATTTTATCCCCAATAGGAATATTGCAGGAGTAAGTAATCATTCCCGAGGAAACATGCGGGCTCTTGTGGATATCGGCATCTCTTATGATGAGAATATTGATCATGCTTTAGACGTTCTTAAAAAAGTTGCAGATGAATTTGCAATGGATCCACGTTTTAAAGAAGGTCCAGATGTACTTGGTGTACAAAGTCTTGGGAGTTCAGACGTTGTGATCCGTATTTTAGGAAAAACAGAAAATATGGAGCAGTGGGGAGTAGAGCGGGATCTTAGGAAAGCGATGAAAGAGGCCTTAGATGAAGCTGGAATCGAAATACCATTTCCTCATCAAGTTTATATTGAAAAAAAAGAAAGCTGATAAAAGGGTCTGTCCAGGAAATGTTAGCACACCTGGACAGACCCTTATTTTATGTTAGAGCTTTCAATTTCACCTAAATCCTAGTCTGTTCTAATAATATCCCATTAAACGTGTTGTAGGTGCTTAAAACAATGATAAATGTGATGGTTGGTTTCTAAGTTTTCGAATAAATTATTACTTTAGAACGTGGAGAAAACGGTTTACTATATCGTATATAGAAAGTTTAATCGTACATGAAGATTTGAAATATGGTCGTACACTCAGCAAATTAAACTGGCTCACCCTATTTACATCCAGAATGTCGGTCACTTATAATTTTCTCAGTCCCTCAACTACAATCGACTTACCTACCTCTAGCGCCTTTTCATCAGGGTTTAATTTAGAATGATGAAGACCTGCTTCCGAGTTCACTCCGAGCCAGAACATAAAACCTGGAATCTCTTTTAGCATATATCCAAAATCTTCTCCGGTCATAGCTGGAGCTGCTTCTTCATAAATATACCCAGTTTGACTGACGATTTCAGTGAAAGCCTGTACATAGTCAGCATCATTTTCTACTTGATAATAGTTTGAACCGTAGTCAATAGAGATGCTGCAATCATTCGATATTTCAGCACCCTTTACCATCTTCTCAATTTCCTTTTTAACTTCAATCATTGCTTGAGGAGACATCGTGCGGATAGTACCTTCAAGTCTGGCATCCTCAGCGATAATATTTTGCACAGTACCTCCTGTGATTTTACCTACTGTAATAACTGCGCTATCAAGTGGGTCAACTCTTCTTGACACAATTTGCTGAAAATTAGTGACAAGGAAGCTGGCAGCTACGACCATATCTTTTGTTTGATGAGGATAAGCGGCATGTCCCCCTTTACCTTTGAGGTCGATAAACAACTCACTTGTATTCGCAAACAACAAACCGGCTCTTGAGGAAACTGTTCCAACAGGTAAATCAGGCGCAATATGAAGGGCGAAAATGACATCAGGCTTACATCGCTGCATTGCATTCGATTGCAGCATAGGTTCGGCCCCTCCCGGCCCTTCTTCAGCTGGCTGGAACATAAAAACTATATTGTTTTTGGGTGGGTCCTGCGCTAAATTTTCAAGAGCAGCTAATGCAACGGTCATATGGAAATCGTGGCCGCATGCATGCATCCTGCCTTTATGTTTAGATGAGAATGTCAGCCCTGTAGATTCCTCTAATGGTAATCCATCAATGTCTGCACGATAACCGACTGTTTTTTCAGGATCATTTCCCTTAACTTTGACAAAAATACCTGTTTCCCATTTTTCGACCGTCAAATAATCCTGCGGAAAACTATCGATGATATTAAGTAAATATTTTTGAGTTTCAAATTCCTTAAATCCTAACTCCGGAATTTGATGAAGCTCTCTGCGTATCTTGATTAGTTGATCCTCTTTCATTATTTTCCCTCACTTTAAATAAAGACCTTGCGAATTAAGCAAGGTCTTTTGGATTATTAATCATTCAATTTTCGTAAAGCTTGCATGATCTCAGTTTTAGACTTCGTCTGATCATCGATTTCCTTAATGACCTTGGCAGGAGTACCGGCCACGAGTGTGTTAGCAGGAACATCTTCAGTTACAATTGCTCCAGCTGCTACTACTGCACCTTCTCCAACGTTAACACCTTCTAAAATTACTGCATTGGCTCCAACGACCACGCCGTCCTCAATAACAACCGGATTGGCAGATGGCGGCTCAATAACCCCTGCGAGAACAGCTCCGGCACCGATATGACAGTTCTTACCGACTGTAGCTCTGCCTCCAAGCACAACATTCATATCAATCATAGTACCTTCACCGATCACTGATCCGATATTAATACTCGCTCCAAGCATAATGACTGCTCCATCACCAATTTCAACTTGGTCGCGAATAATAGCTCCAGGCTCAATGCGTGCATTTACTTTTTTCAAATCTAAAAGTGGAATGGCTGAATTTCTACGGTCATTTTCTAGGACATAATCATCGATTTGATCGCTGTGTTTTTCCAGAAGCGGCTGTACAGCTTTCCACTCTCCGAAAATCACTCCGGATTCTCCAGTAATAAAGTCTTGTACCTCACTGCCAAAGTCTATATCAGAAAGACCCTTTCCTTTGATATAAACTTTTACAGGTGTAGATTTTTCGCTATTTGAAATAAATGAGATAATCTCATGTGCATCCATTTGTTTCATATGTATCCTCCTCTATTTGTTTACTATTTCATTCTTTACTTTATCAAAGCACTGAATACGTGACAAGAATTTTAAGTTTTCGTTTCCTTAGGAAGACATAAAATGAGCAGCAAACTAACTATGGTTAACACCAATAGGCTTAAGTAAACAAGATGCAATCCACTTGTCAGCCCATCTCTTAACACTTGCAGCACTGGTTCACTAAGTTCCGATCTCGAATCTTCATTTAAAAGCAGGTTGGTGGAATCTATCGTGAACTCCCTATCTATCCCTTCTCTTTCAAGGGTGGTCTGTATTCTTGAATTGAGAATACCACCTAATACTGCAGCACCAATTGCACTTCCTAACGTTCTCATGAACATGTTTGAAGCTGTTGCAATCCCTCTGGTTTTCCAATCTACAGAATTTTGAATCGAAACTATAAAAGATGTAGTAGATAACCCCATACCAATTCCGATGAACAGAGAACCGGCAGCTGCAAATAATGGTCCCTTTTCAGGAGATAGAAGAGAGAAAATCACAGCTCCTATAATGAGGGAAATCCCCCCACATATAGATGTAACTCTAAAACCAATTGTTAAAATCAGCCGCCCTGCAATCGTTGCAGCGATCGGCCAGCCAATCGACATCGTCGTCAAGGTAAAACCAGCCACTGTAGCAGACTTCTCCATAACTCCTTGCACGAAGGCTGGAAGGTAACTCGAAACGCCGATCAGAACCATCCCTGTGACTAACGATGTTAAATTAGCGTATCTTATTGAAGGGTTTTTCCACAAAGACAAAGGCAGCATAGGTGACTTTGCTTTTTTTTCAAGATACCAAAAGCCTAAGAAGCCAGCGATGAAGAGAATGATCAATCCTATGATCTCATTAGAAGTCCAAGATAACCCTACGCCTCCTTCTACCAATACTACCATGAGGGCACTGATAGATATCATAATTAATAGTGGCCCTTTCACATCCACAGAGTGCCTTTCCTTTTCAGCATCCTCTTTAAAGAAAACCAGTATCCCTAACAGCGCAAAAATCCCTAAAGGAATATTCATCCAAAACACATAATGCCAACTTAAGATATCTACAAAGAATCCCCCAAGCAAAGGTCCGGTTACAGCAGAAATTCCCCACACACTTGATAGATATCCCTGGATCTTTGCTCGTTCTTCCTTTGTATAGATGTCTCCTACGATGGTTGTGGCTATAGGCATCAGGGCACCTGCTCCCAGCCCTTGAATGAACCTCGCTATAATCAAGGTCACCATATGACCTGAAAGAGCAGCCATAGTTGATCCAATTAAGAATAAACTGATTCCTGCCATAAAAATGGGCTTACGGCCAAAAACATCGGATAATCTCCCAAACAGCAGCACGGTAGAAGCATTAGTAAGCAAGTAAGCAGAAAATACCCAGCTGTACAGGCTGAATCCTCCAAGCTCGGCTACTATACTGGGCATTGCAGTAGATACTATAGTGGCCTCAATAGCTGCTAAAAACATCGCCAGCATAATCGACGCCAACACTAAACTACGCCTCACATTCATCACCTCAATCAAACACAAAAGAAAGGACGCCTTCAATAGGCGCCATTTCTAAGTTAATATTCATTTTATATCGCTTCAATTTATGCTCTCTTCAATGTTTCATGATAATGTTTACTGAACTGCTTCAATATTGTTCTTCGAGTTATAATTCCGTCAAACTCTCCATCATCGTTCGTTACGCAAATGAACGGATGATCAATCAACTTATATAACGCATCAATCATTGAGTGATCTTTCTTTAAGCAAGGTACATCTTTTTTCATAACCTCTATAACTGTCAAATCGTTCAATTTGTCTAACTCAAACTGCTCGATACCCAATGTTTCTTCCAAAATCATCGTCTTGCTGACGACTCCCTGAAATTTAAAAGTAGCATCCAATACAGGTACTGCAGAATAGCCTGTTTTCAATAGAACTAAGAGTGCGTGATCCAGGGGGTTGCCTACTTGAACATGAGCCACTTTCTCTGACGGAATCATTAATTCTTCAACTAAAGGGAAATTCAGGTCATTGCTTTGTACACTTATCATAGTCCATTAACACTCCTTTTACTTCTTCGCTGAAGGAGCAATTCGAAACGATCAATCTCATACATAGTTATCCTAACATACTTTAAGGATTATAACGAATGGCTTCCACCTCTATCTCTCTTTCAAAAAACTTACTCCACCTTTTATTACCCATAATTATCCATAAGATAAACCAGTTTTCTATCCTTTCTTTATAAAGTAACAGAAAAAGCTTATAATAGAACAAATGAAGTTTGGGGCTGATTTTAAAAATGATGACACACACCTTCTCCAAAAGAGAAGAGATAGCTAATGCAATTACTCATGGAATTGGCGCAGTATTAAGTCTTGCTATGCTTGTTCTCTTAATTGTATTCGCTAGCTTGCACGGCACAGCTTGGCATATTGTTTCTGTTAGTATTTATGGAGGCACCATGCTTTTACTATTTGTGTCCTCCACTCTTGTACACAGCTTTCCACCAGGTAAGGCCAAAGATTTGTTTGAGATCTTCGACCATTCAGCCATCTATCTATTTATCGCAGGCACGTATACACCAATGCTGCTGATTCCTCTAAGAGGTACTTTAGGATGGACTTTGTTCGCGATTATTTGGGGTATGGCCATATTAGGAATATTGTTTAAAGTATTTTTTGTAAAGCGTTTCGTACTTCTTTCTACCATTTTTTACGTATTAATGGGGTGGATGATTATTCTGGCTTGGGGACCTTTGACAGCGGAGGTGCCAGCTGCCGGAATTACCTACCTGGTTGTAGGTGGAGTACTTTATTCTATCGGATCGATTTTCTATGTATGGAGAAGCTTTACGTATCACCATATGGTTTGGCATTTATTTGTCCTCGGAGGCTCTATCTTTCATTTCTTTACCATCTTTTTTTACATTATCTAATATTAAGCTCTATTATATCTGAGTTTAGCCCTGTGATTTATGCGGGGAGGCATCCGGCACCGCCGGAACTGCAAAATTAAAAGAAGCCGCGCAATTTAAGCGCGGCCTCTTTTGATTAAAAAGGAAATTGGTTCAACCATTGTCCACCATCTAATGTGACGACTTCCCCGTTCATGTATGAAGCCTCATCTGACAAAATAAAACGGGCTAATCCTGCAATCTCTTCAGGTGTTCCAAGCCTGCCCAGTGGTACTGAGTTTAACGTTCTCTGTGCAGCTTTTTCAGATTCAAACAATTTATCCGCTCCGCCAGTCCGTTCAATTGGCCCAGGGGCGATTGCGTTTGCTCTTATACCATATTGCTTACCCCACTCGACGGCTAATGTTCTTGTCATCGCAAGAACACCAGCCTTTGCAGAAGCAGAATGAATGACGCCAGCTCCTGCGTTCCAAGCATATGTAGCCACCATATTCAATATGGATCCCTTAATCTTGTTTTCAATCCAATACTTTCCGACCGCTTGGCTGCAATAGAAAGTTCCATTTAATACAATGTCAATAACTGAATTCCATCCATTCGATGAGAGCTTTTCAGCTGGCGAGATAAAATTACCTGCGGCATTATTGACGAGGTGATCGATTCGACCAAATGCTTCAACCGTCTGTTCCACCATCCGCTCTACGTCTTCAACATTTCTCACATCCATTTCAATTAACAACAACTCGTCTTTGGCCCCACTAGTGATTTGACCTCTAGCTTGCTGAAGCCGCTCCATATTCCTTCCTGTAATAGCTACTTTGGCCCCTTCTTCTAAAAATCGTTTAGCCATATACATACCCATTCCGCTCGTTCCACCGGTAACTATGATTACTTGACCATTCATTAACATCCCTCCGTCTATATTAAATTCCATATAAAAAACTGAATTCCTGTTCATTTTTAATTTTTTTAAAAATTATTTTTATATTTCATAAAATGTAAAAGTGGTATAATTGCGAAATATAGAAATGGAGGGAGACTCTGTGCTTTTGACAAGGAGAAGTTTCTTAAAGAAAATGATGGCGAGCGGGCTAGGAATACTTGGCTTAACTGGCGGTGGATATTACTATGCACGCTATATTGAACCAGCTATGCTTACGAAACAGTCTCACCTGCTCGAGCATTCTGCAATACCATCATCATTTCATCGAATAAAAATTGTACAGTTTTCAGATACTCATTTAGGGTTCCATTATTCTCTGGACCAATTCCGTAAGCTGATTCAGGAAATAAACAAAGAAAAACCTGATGTAATATTATTCACTGGAGATTTAGTAGATGAACCCCAGCGTTTTGATTTCAGTGCAGATATCCCATCCTTACTCAATCAATTAAAAGCCCCTCTCGGTAAATACTGGATTTATGGAAACCACGATCATGGGGGCTATGGCACGGAAAAACTAGAATCAGTAATGTCTAAGGGCGGGTTTACGTTATTAAAAAATGAAGTGAAGCAAATAGAGCGTGATGGCAGAACAATCAATCTGGCAGGATTGGACGACGTGATTCTTGGTTCACCAAATCTTGAAGGTACCCTTGGGGAATTAGATACTGACGCTTATACGATCTTATTAGTGCATGAGCCAGATATAGCCGACTCAGTGAAAAATTACCCTGTAGACATTCAGCTGTCTGGCCACAGTCATGGTGGACAAATACGCATTCCTTTATTAGGATCGATGGTCACTCCCCCCTACGCCGATAAGTACGTCGATGGCAAACATAGCATTAGCGAGCGTCTGACGCTTTACATCAGCCGCGGGATCGGTACAACCCGAATGCCATACAGGTTTCTATGCAAACCTGAATTTTCAGTTTTTACTTTAGTATCAAAGACTTAACATTTGTGTGACAGTCTTGACCAGCCAGCGCTATTTAAGCAAATCAGTGATAAAATAAGAGTAGCCATGCCTACGGGGGATTACCATGAAACTTTTTAACTTAATCATTTTAATACTACTATTAACTGCTTGCGGTTCTCCTATCGATGAAAATATGTCTCGAAATGTAGAAGAGTTCGAGGGGAATAATCAAAATGGTACGACCATACAGCTGCCTCATGATCTAGAAGGGCAATACTGGGTAGCTAATTTCATCTTCACTAGGTGTGATACAGTTTGCCCCCCAATGACGAGCAATATGTCAAGGCTGCAGCAGCAATTGAAGGAAGAGTCTTTAGATAACCAATTAGTTTCCTTTTCAGTTGATCCTGAATATGATAGCCAGAAAAAGCTAACAGAATTTGCTCAACAGTTCAATGCCGATTTAAACAGCTGGCACTTTCTAACAGGATATTCATTTCAAGAAGTCAAAGAATTGTCGATAAAATCGTTTCAATCTCCTCTTAGCCAGTTAGATAATACAGACCAAGTCTCACATGGTACCAGCTTCTTCTTAGTTGATCCAGATGGAGAGGTAGTTAAGCGGTATAATGGTACGGAAGCAGGAGAAATGGAAAATATCGTAGAGGATATAAAAAAAGTTCAATAGCTTTTTTTTGCTAAATTTTACTTTCTCAACTAAAATGGAAGATAATTCAAGAAAGGAGGACATTTATGGATAGAGCACAACTTTCTAACCGAGAACTTGCCGAATCATTATTCATTGTAAATAGACACGCAAAAACTGCACCTCAGCCTAAACATTTATACGATATAAAAAAAGAAGCGATTTCAAAATTGCTGAAAGAAAATAAAGCAAAAAAAATCGGCTTACATTTTTCAGAACGCCCTAAGTACAGTAAACAACATTCCACTCTCCTTATTGAGGTGGGCGGGTATTATTTTCATGTACCCGCTGAGAAAAAAGATTTTGATCAGTTGGAACACTTAGGTAACATTGATCAAGCTTACAGAAATCCTAAACCTAAACTTTCCCTTTCCAGAGCAAAGAAAATTCTATACAGTTACTTAGGTTGGAATGCTAAGAACCACTCACCTTCCCCTACTTCTTATCAAACGTCTCCAACTATGTTAGGACAACAGAACATCACCCCTTGGAACCAACGTCATAAACGCAGGTAAAGCAGTCAGATTTACTGGCTGTTTTTATTTATTCAAATGTTTCATATTATTGGAAAAAGGTTAGTAGAGGTATAGGAGGTTGATTAAATGACTATGAATCCAATGGATGATTTTCTATATCATCTTAAGCGTTACATGGAATATACTACTGAAATGAGGTCTTCCTATGAACACCTCACAGCTCAAGAGAAAGAAATGATTGTAGAGTCCCATCCAGATGGAAACAGCCCTGAGGTTATCTCGAAACAAGTGTACCAATGGCACGATAACTTATTTAAAAGAATGGGAAAAGATCAGGAGTAAAAAAGGCCTTGTTAAAGGCCTTTTTTACTTAAAAGATATTTTTGTAGGGTATTTCGAATATCAAACCATGTACGACAATCACTGAAGAGTAAGTGCTGCTTTAGAAACAACTTTCTTTTGCAGGATATTGAAAGTTTTTACATTACAAACCATTAATTTTTATCCATTCAGATACTTCCCTGAAGCATGTAAGTAAATCCCATTTCACTCCTATTGAATTACATTATCGATCGTGTGTATTAAACCTACAATTTCAGGTTTTGATATTTGGGCATCCGCTCCGACTTTCTCCCCTTTATGCTTGAGATCAGCTGTAATTAGAGAAGAAAAAATCACTACAGGCAATACTTGAAGCTCATTATGCTGTTTGATCAACTTAGTGAAATGGTGGCCGTCCATTCTCGGCATTTCAATATCCGTAATAATAAGCTGATATTCGTCTAAAATATTTTTTCCGTTTTCTACTTGCTTCAGTAAATGGTCGTACGCTTCTTTTCCATCATCAAATAGAAAGGTATGAACGTATCCCGCCTCTTTCAGTGTTTCTTGTAAGAGACCTCTTAATAATGCGGAATCCTCAGCAATTAATATTTTTTTATCTGACCTCTCCCGCTTTTCAAGAGCTTTCATTTGATCTTTGTGGATACTCGTTTCTGGTGTAATATCCGCTACAACTTTCTCAAAGTCCAATAAAAGCAGCATTTCATCATCTTTTTTGATAATCCCGGTAATTTGCTTTTCCAGCCCCTGGTACATCCTTCCTGGCTTTTCAATGTCTTCCCAGGATATTCTGTGTATTTGAGTTACAGTATGAACATGGAATACGATTTTAGTCTGATTGAATTCAGCAAGAATGAATTTATCTTGATGAGGGTGATCGGATGGGGCAAAACCTAAAGCGTTGGCCATATTCACCACAGGTACTACATCCCCTCTTATTTCTATAATCCCTTCTACAGATGAGTGAGAATGAGGGATTTTAGTCACTGGGGCTGGATTTAGAATCTCCTTAACTTTAATGACATTGATGCCAAATCGATTGTCCCCAACACTAAATTCCACAACTTCCAGTTCGTTAGTACCACTTTCAAGTAAAATGCCTTCGTTTTTAATCATATGTATAATTCTTTCTCCTTTGTAAGGTGCAGTCTCAATATAGACTCTACCATAATTTACACATTCTTAGTACTTGTGAAAGAGGAAATTATGCTTACCTTTTATAAAAGTGACTGACCAAAAACTCCTTAATTGAGATATAACTTTAGAAAACAGTAGTAGAATTATGGTAATCTTCTTAAACTATTGGGACCGCCTCCACGGTTTGGTCCTGGTATTTAAAAGTTAATTCTTTCTTATTAATGAGCCAGTAAATATTTAAATAGCAGAAAAAAAGATAGAAGTCACTTAAGTATAGTAAGTGAACCTCTACCTTTTTTAACCCTGTTAAATCAAATTATTGATTTAATCCCTCATTGTATCAATGATTTTCACCTGCACTAAGCAGCTTTCTTAGATTTTTTCATAAACTTTTTGGCAAGTTTGGATAAGCTTCTGCCAAGAACTAGAAAAGTCCCAAATGCACTCATAGCAAGCAGACTGATCGACCAAAAATATGGAGGCAGCAGCGATCCATCTACATCTATAGCATATCGATCAACTAATTGAAGAAACAAAAAAACTACGAGTAAACTGCATACATAGCTCATGAAAGTGATCCAATTTCTACTGATCCCCCACTCAAGAACTGGCTTTATCACCCACATACTGCTCATAACAAGTAAAAAAACGAGTCCAAAGAGAACATGCCATGCTTCAATTCCGAATATCTGTAATAAATCATTGTCAAACCATTGGAAAATCGAGTCTAAAATGGAAAAACTAATCATAAGAGCACGCCCCTTTGGTCACTTTTCCTCATTCTAGACAATCATCTTCCATTTTATACGGTTATTGAACTTCCTCGATTCTTAAGCCATTTCAAAGCTTCTCTCTTACTTAAGGAGCTTAAATTTTGAGTTTGAATAAAGTTAATTACGAGCTTGGGATTTGTTTTACTGTATTCCCTTAAAGCCCAACCTATTGCTTTTTCAATAAAAAATTCTTTCTCTTCTTTCAACTGATCTATCGTTTGAAAAAGCAATTCATAATCAGTTTGTTGTTTAAAACGCAGTTGGGAAATGATAGACGCTCTTCTGACCCACATATTCTCAGAAAATGACCATTTCTCGATGATAGGCCATAAATTTTCACGATGATACAGAAAATAATCTCCACAAAGATTTGAAGAAATCATATCAACTGTGTCCCACCATGGTTTTATAGACAATAAATCTTTGTACACCGCAATACTTGAAACAGGAGGGGATAAGGAAGCTTTACTTAGAAGAGACAGTGCAGCGTACTGACATTCCCTTTCATCTTTTTCAAAAAGCAGATAGGCAGCTTCTACAATTTCTCCATAAGTCAGATTGGGGTAACGGTTATACACCTCCCTGAAAACTTTATTCCTTTCTGGAGTTTTGATTCCAAAAAAACAGAACTGGTTTTTCATATATTTTTGCATCGGATTCTTTTGGTCTTCGTTCTGATGATCTTTAAGGGTACAGTATATTTCACTGCTGATCGTTTGACCGCTCAATGCACGAACGCTCCCTTCAGCTGCTTAGAAACCTGAGCAGCTCTTCGCGTTTTAGTTGTGAATCTTCATATCCTTTTTGATAGAGATTGTGAAGTTTCTCTCTGTTTCTTTCAATTCTACTGACATGAAGCGGGCTTATCGGCCGAATAACGAACGCCTGGTCTGTTCTTTCCAATTCTCGAATTACTTTAAGTGTTTCATTATAAACAAAATGACGCATTTTAAGAGCATGGGTGAACCGGGGATAATCCTTAAATTTTCTTCGAAAAAGCCAATTCCATTTCATAGTAGGTTTAACATATTGCTCATTTCGGGTCAGCACGATTACATGTTTTTTATTACCATCATGTATGGATTGCTGAATAGGGATGGGATCTGAAATCCCGCCATCCATTAAATCTTTACCTAAGTAGCGTATGCTCGGAGCAATCAAGGGAAGCGAACTTGCGGCTCTAATGATTTGCAATAAACTTTTATTATCAGGGAAGTCATCATAAAAGTGTGCTCTTCCAGTTTTCATATCTGTGGTTCCCACTATAAAAGTCGCAGATCGGTTCATGAAAGACTCATAATCAAAAGGTACAAGTTGGTTGGGCAATGTATCAAAGATAAAATCCATCCCGATTAATTGTTTGTGAGTTAATATTTTTTTATAAGATATGTATTCAGGGTGGCCACCATATTCAACCATGACTTTGTAATTTCTTCCCCTTTGTCGAGCTACATAGGAACTGCCATTACACGCACCGGCGGATGTTCCCACTACATATTCGAAATGTATGTTTTCATCTAATAAAAAATCTAACACGCCAGCAGTATAGCTGCCCCTCATGCCACCGCCTTCTAATACCAATCCAATATTTCTCAACAGACACACCTCCTTACTATTCCAATTTTTAGCATAACCACAAAGAAAGCAACCACAAATGCGGTTGCCTTTCCTGTATGATATGATCAGTTTAACGTTTTGTTTTTATCCGTATTTTTCAGCATTTTTTCATCAACCTGGGCATCAATTTTGTCTAATGCCTGTTGATCAGCTAGTAACTGCTTTTTATTCTGATCTACGAGCTCTTCAAATGAGATTCGGTTTGGTCTCATGATCAAACTCCTTTCTCTCTAGTTAATACGCTTTCATTGTATCAGAAAAAATAAGTGATAAATCAAAATTGTTTGAACATTTTGTTAACATCTTGTAAATGGAGGTTCTTTGTATGAAGCCAGAAATAAATAAAAATTTATCCACTATTGAAATTTCCGGTATCCGTAAGTTTTTTAATTTAATTGAAGAATATGAAGATGTAGTATCGCTGACGATTGGCCAGCCTGACTTTCCTACACCTGATCACGTTAAAGAAGCGGCTGTTCAAGCGATTAAAGATAACAAAACTACATATACACATAATGCAGGTATCGTTGAATTGAGAAAAGCAATCACCCGATACACCAAAGACCGCTATCAATTAGACTACGATCCAATGAAGGAAGTGATTGTGACTGTAGGAGCATCTCAAGCTATTGATATCACACTCCGCACCATCATTGAACCCGGGGATGAGGTCATTCTACCCGGCCCTATTTATCCTGGATATGAACCTTTGATCAAGCTGGCTGGTGCAACTGTAAAATATGTGGACACTAAACAATCAAATTTCAAGCTGACAGCTGAAAATTTAAAAGAAGCCATAACAGAAAAAACTAAATGCGTTATTACTCCTTATCCATCAAACCCTACCGGAGTAACTTTGTCCGAAAAGGAACTAAGAGAAATCTCTGAAGTCATTCAAGAAAATAAAATCTTTATGATATCTGATGAAATTTACAGTGAACTTGTTTATGAACAAGTCCACACTTCAATAGCTTCTATGCCAGGGATGAGAGACCAGGTCATCGTTGTGAATGGAGTATCAAAATCGTTTTCTATGACTGGCTTCAGGTTGGGTTATCTTCTTGCTCCTGATTGGCTGTCCCAGCACATCCTGAAAGTTCACCAATATAATGTTTCCTGCGCATCCTCGGTCAGTCAATATGCAGCTCTGGAAGCTCTCGAAAATGGCACTAAAGACCCTGCCGCTATGAAAAAAGAATATAAAAACAGACGTGAATATGTAAAAGGCAGACTGGATAAAATGGGGTTAGAGTATGCTCAGCCTGACGGTGCTTTTTATATGTTTGTCAAATTTCCTGAAAGTAAGAACTCAACGTTTGATACAGCTATAGAATTAGTCGAAAAAGCTGGAGTTGCCCTGGTGCCGGGCAGTGCTTTCTCAGTTTATGGTGAAGGGTATATGCGACTTTCTTATGCTTATAGTCAACAAACTTTGGAAAAGGGAATGGACAGAATTGAAAAATATTTAACAGTTACTTAGACAGCTTGATCCACTTTGAGTTATTGAATCATTAAATTTTTATGACATTGACCATTTCCATCCATGTATTTTTAAATGCTGTGGTAAAATGAAATAGAGTATAGTGATTAACACGGCTCAGCTAGAGAGGAAGATTAAGATTGTCCGAAGAAACTAAAAATGAATGGTTGGAATGGATAAAAGCGATAGCGATAGCCATTGCACTCGCTTTTATACTAAGAACTTTTTTCTTTGCCACCTCAATCGTCGAAGGGGCTAGTATGGATCCCACCCTTGAAAGTGGAGAGAGAGTAATGTTCAATAAAATCATTTACTACTTAGATGAACCGACTCATGGGGACATCGTTATTATTGAAAAACCCTCAAAGAATTATGTCAAGAGAGTAATTGGAAAACCGGGAGACACAATCGAATTCAGAAATAACCAGCTTTATATCAACGACCAAGTACAAGACCAAAATTATCTTGACCATCAGTCTCTGTCAGGCACCCGTGATTTTGGTCCTATCAAAGTTCCTGAAGAAAGGTATTTCGTAATGGGTGATAACAGGTCAATTAGTAAAGATAGTAGAAATGGGCTCGGGTTTGTGAGCGAAGATGAAATCATTGGTCGTACAGAACTCATAATATATCCTTTTAATGAAATTAGTCTGACCAATTAAAATGCGCTTTAACCTTAAAAAGGTTAAAGCGCTCTTTTAATGCACCTTATTCGGGAGTTGGTGAAGAGTTTCTATGAGCAGATCCAACTTTCCTTCAATGCGATGAAGCAAATAAAAGGTCACCGCAATCGGAAAACCAAGTTCTGTTATCAAAGTCATCCAATTCTCCACGTAACATCACTTCCTCCTATAAATAGTGTAGTGAGGAGCCTGCTAAGAAAAGGCCGCTATCTCAGCGGCCACATTCTATAATTCAATGTTTGTAACATTTCTTTCTACGATTCGGGCTTCTTTCTTCGCCACTAAATCTCCTCCACTTGAGTAAAAGCAATTTTCGTTGATAATTGTATCCATTGCGGCATCAATTTCTTGTTCCACCACTGGTTCAATTGGGTGATCTACGGAAATGGTTACGATTTTACCTTCCTCATTCAAGAACTTTAACTCTAGTTTCTTCATAATAACGCCTCCTTTCTATTTTGTTTTCATTTTAAAGATCTACTAGTAGTGAACTATCATTTCTCTCAACTGTAGAAAGAGTGCTTTGCTGAAGATCGGCTAACGCGATAGCCACATTGTAAAGCTGCTCCTTGGTCGCCTCCATTTTTACGTTATTGAAGGACTTTCTGCGAAACTTCACGTTTCCCTTATCATCAGCGCCGTTTTCAAATACGAGTTGCAATTGCGAATTCATCAAGTCGGATGTTACTGCCATGTTTATCACCTCCTTTCACTTTTATAATCGAAAAAGGTGAAGAAGAGGTGTCAATAAACATAAAAAAAGTGAAAGCCTTATACAGCTCTCACTTCTTATCTTCTGTGTATATATACTATCAATTTATGTCGGCAGCGCTTACCCGCGGTCAAAAATGCAAAACCCGATTAACGCAAACAATACAACAAGACATACAATAAACATGATAATTTCCGCCATAATTTCGCCCCCCCTTTATATCTTTATTAATTTTACCAAAACTTTCAATCGTTAGCCTGAACTTTTAATAATTTTATCATAACATTTTTTTAAAACCTCATGCACGTTCCTTTATGGAAAGTCACTGCATAACTCCATAACCTTGTTTCACCATGTTCATAAAACAGACAAAAAGTTTCGAACAGTTTGTGAAGTGTTGAACAATCGATATTCATAATGCATGATTAAAGTTATTATATACATGTAAAGATATTGTGAAATGTTGAACATAATAAGGAGGAAACAAAAATGATCAAACAATGGTTTACTGAACACGTAAGTGCCGCTATCATCTTACTCGGGTTACGAATTTATTTAGGTTATTCCTGGTTTACCTCAGGTCTTGGAAAAATAACTGGTGGTTTCGATACGAGTGGTTATTTACAGGGAGCAATCGGGAAGGCTCAAGGCGAAGATGCCATAGTTCAACCATGGTGGGGTGCTTTTCTAGAGACTTTCGCTCTTCCAAACAGCGGGCTGTTCACTTTCCTTGTGATGTGGGGAGAACTGCTGGTCGGGCTGGCACTGCTCATTGGGTTACTAACTAAAACGGGTGCATTTTTCGGGATGTTAATGAATATGGCTTTCTTACTTAGCGGTACGATCAGTTCAAATCCGGAAATGCTAATAATAGGCAGTTTGATTATATTAGGTGGAACAAACGCCGGACGCATTGGACTTGACCGCTATGTTAAATCTATTATGAAACAGAAAAATCTTACATCTGTGAAAAAGAAGGCAGCCTGATGTCTGAACCAGCATAGCTATTAGCTATGCTGGTTCTCAGACTGCAGGGATGAATAGAAAATATGCTGGCTCCTCCCCCGTTTTTTCGCTTCATATAAAGCCAGGTCTGCAAATTTCTGAATGTCCTCGATTTCATTGGAGTCATCAGGATATATACTGATGCCTAAACTGCATGTAAAATTAAAGGTATGGTCTTGAATATAGAACAATTGGCGGATACTTTCTATGATTCTGCGTGCCACTGACTCTGCTTCTTTGGAGGAAGAGACGTTCGGTAAAAGAATAGCAAACTCGTCCCCTCCTACTCGTGAAACTATATCTTCTTTTCGGACAGCTCGCTCCAGCCTTTCGCCGATGTATCTGAGTAATTCATCACCAATGTTGTGGCCGAATTCATCATTCACAGACTTGAACTGATCGCCATCTAAATAGATTAAAGCAAATTTATTTACTTGTACTTCAGTTCTTCCTGCATGAATATCACTCAAATAGTCTTCAAAGACTCTTCGATTGGTCAGCCCTGTCAGATGGTCTGTATACGCTAATTGTCTCAGCTTATCTTCAGCTCTTTTTCTCTTTGTAATATCACGAGTAGTAGAGACAATCTTTGTATAGCCTCCCTCTTCATTTTTGACGGGTGTCAACCTTGTTTCTACCCATAGTACCTCTCCATTATTCTTGATCATCCTTACTTCATAACGAAGCTCTTGTAAGTCCGTTAACAATGATAAGGAATTCTCTTTAATCACTTTATGATCCTCTGAGTATATGTGCTCTATATACTTATTTCCAACTAAATCTGAGGGTTCATAGCCAAGTACATGCGAATGAGAAGGGGAGGCGTATTGAACGATTCCCTCCCTATCAATGATTTTAATAAGGTCTTGAGAATGATCTGCGATCAACCGGTATCTGTTTTCTGATTCTACTAGTTGTTTTTTAGTATTCACTTTTTCGGAAATGTCTTCTAAAATCATGACGATTCTCGTATAATCCCCGTTCTCATCAGTAATCGCAGTTAGACCGATTGAAGCGGTCATCCATTCCCCGTTTTTACGCTGCATTTGATATTCGAAACGTTTTAATTTCATCCCTGTTTTAAGTTTTTTTATTAACTTTAAAAAGTCTTCCTGTGTATTCGGATATATCACAAACCACGATTGGGCGTAGAGTTCGGATTTCTGATATCCAAAGATGCGGTAGAAAGATTCGTTTATTCTTAAAAAGTTCAAATCGACATCAAATAATGCGAAGGCTTCTTCAGTATTTTCAGTATAAGATGAAAAAATCCTGTTCAAATGGCGCATTTCAGGTGATTTCATTGAGTACATGGAAATGTTTTTCGTAACAGCAAGGATATATGTAATATGGGATTGAGCGTTTTTCAGTGGAAACAGTGTCGTTTCTGCAAGATACTGGACATCTGGAAACACGACGGTGTCTTTGTAGGAGATCTTATGGTGGAGTTCCAATACTTCTTCATATTGGTTGGTTAAAAAAGCAGCTTCACTTTCCGGTAAGCATTCGTAAAGGCTTTTTCCTAAATCTTTACGATTTAGTCGCGCCAATTCATACCCTGAATCGTTCATAAACTCGTAAATCAGTTGTGAGCCTTCAACTTTCATGATAAAGAGACAGTCACTCATACAGCTTCCCAATTCTTTAAGAAGCTGGAGGTCGTCCTCTTTTAAGACGTTTAAAGATGGTGTCATGTCATTCCTACTTTCCAAATAGCACATTCACCTAGTTTCAATTGAATAAAACTGAGGTATCTTTATATAAACTGTTGCTTTACATTATACAACACTTTCCATCATCATTTACAATAGAAATATATTCTTCTTAAGAGGTGCATGAATGCTAACTATCATATTTCGTTTTTTTATTTTTTGGTACATATGCGGTATCTTTTTACTAACTTTTAATTGGCTCCCTTCATGGCTGGAATGGGCCAACAGTGTATTTCTCATAACAGCAGGAGCTATAGGCGGTATTTACTTCACACAATTGTATGGGACAATTAAAGGCCTCCTTTACAGCATACTTATTATCGTTATTAGTATATATGTAGAGCACCTCGGAGTTGAAACTGGGTTTCTATTCGGGGAGTATCTTTATAACGAAAATTTCGGGGTGAAAATATACAATACTCCCATTACCATTGGATTCGCTTGGCTGCTAATCATCGGGTGTTCTCATGAAATAGCCAGAGGTTTAACGGCACGTATTAAGGGATGGCAAAGAGCTGCAGTTTTCATCCTCTCCGGAGCTCTGATTTCAGTAACAATGGATTTAATTCTAGATCCTGTAGCTTTTAAAGTACAGGAGTATTGGTTATGGCAGGAACCAGGTATCTATTATGACATTCCCTTGTCCAATTTTACCGGGTGGTTTTTATTGGCTTTGTTCTTCCATAGTCTTCACTTCGTATTTAAAAACAACTTATCAACTGGTCACTCTCCATGGAAAAAACGTATGGCTTTTATGTTCGGCGCGATAATATTTATGTTCAGCTTACTGGCAGTTACTGGAGGGGTCCCAGGGGCAGCCTTCCTCGTCACTTTCCTTACTTTGCTGTGGTACGCTTTGTACTATTGGGGGTTGCGAAATGCTGAAAGCAGATAAGAACAATTTTATTCTATGGGGATTCACTAGATTCAACCGCAAGTTTCTAAAACATCACTTCCATAACATTTATGTAAAGAATTCAACTAAAAAACCAATGAACAAACGTACCCTCTTTATGGTCAACCATTCAAGTTGGTGGGATTCATTGGTCATTTTCTTCTTGAACGAACAAATCATCAGGTCTGATGCCTATGGAATGATGCATGAAGAAGGAATTCGTCGATTTCCTTTTTTTAGAAAAATCGGTATGTATTCTATTAACACGGATGACCGCAAACATCTACTTGAATCTTTACGATATAGTGTAGATTTATTGCATCATGATAAAACTGTCTGGATCTTTCCTCAAGGTGAAGAGCAGCACCTGGAGAAACGTCCATTAGGGTTCTATAGTGGCGCTTCTTATATTTCCCAAAAAGTTGAGCAGCTTTCTATTGTACAAGTATCAATTTATTACTCGATGGAACATCATAAAAAACCAAATTTGTATATTCACATTGGCCCTCCTTTGAAACCAGAGGCATACGCGAATTACAGCAGAAAAGCGAGAACTCAACTGTTTGAAGACAAGGCTACAAATCAGCTTGATCAGTTGAAACAATGCGTTATTGCAGAGGACCACAAATCTTTTATTAACTACGGAAGGGAATGATGCAAATTGTTAACGACCGCTGTCATTTGCACGTTCCTCTTGAACGTATGGACAATCATCAATTCGATTTTTCTTCCTAAACTTAAGCTTAGGCGTTCACAACCGATACATCACAAGGTATCCTTGCTCGTACCTTTACGTAATGAAGAAGAAAATGTTGAAGGGCTGGTGAGATCCCTTAAAAAACTGACATACACTGATATCGAGTTTGTTTTGTTAGATGATCATTCTGAAGACGACACTCTGCGCCTTTTACAAGAGCAGACTAAAGAAGATTCAAGATTCAAGATTGTTACAGGAAAAAAGTTGCCTGAAGGTTGGAATGGGAAAGTATTTGCTTGTCATCAACTTGCCGAACAAGCAGAAGGTGACCTTTATTTTTTTCTAGATGCAGACGCACGGGTTCAACCCTCTGTCATTGAAAAAACTATCGCGACTATGGAAAAACATGGCGCTTCTATGTTGAGCGGATTCCCGAAATATCCTAACTACCATTTTTTAGCACATATGCTGGTTCCCCTGCAGCACATGGTCGTACTTTTACACCTTCCATTGGCAGTAGCCAATTTCACATTACGTCCTGCCTTCACAGCAGCCTGCGGTATATTTATCGTGATCAAGCGGGAGGTTTATGAAAATATCGGCGGGCATGCTTCTGTAAAAAATTCTTTAGTAGAAGATGTACATATCGCAAGAGAGGTAAAGAAACAGGGCTATAAAATGCTTTTATGTAATATCACTGATGAAGTGATTTCATTCATGTATGACTCCTCAAAAGAAACGTGGGAGGGTTTCAAGAAGAATATTTATACTGGAGTCGGACGCTCTCCTTTGATGGTAATTTTTCTGACGATTTCTTACTTGATTCTTTTTCTACTACCTTTTACTTTAGGTATTTACGGAGTGCTGATTCAAAATTGGATATTTGTCCTCCCTTTTCTACTCACTGTCTGTTTTAAAATGTATATAGACACTATAACGAGGCATCCCCTCTGGTTAGCCTGGTTGCTGCCAGTATCTATCATCCTTTTAATCTCAATCCTTTTTGCTTCTATGAGTGTGCATATAAGAGGGCAATCTTACCAATGGAAAGGAAGATCTTATAAATGAAAACTATAATTATAGGTGGAGGACTTGGAGGCTTGTCTTCAGCCGTGACGCTTGCCAAGCACGGGGTAGATGTTGAATTATTTGAAAAAAACGAGCATTTTGGAGGTAAAATGATGGACGTTAAACAAGATGGCTATCATTTTGATTTCGGCCCCAATACGATTACGATGCCCCATGTGTTTAAACAAATCGTTTCGCAAGCAGGTCTTGTACCCGAAGAAGAACTTCCCTTCATTCAAATAGAAAATCATACAAGGAACCAATTCGAAGACGGCACCATTTTTGATTTTTCTACTGACAGAAGTTATATGAAAGAGCAATTTTCCCGGCTTGATCCTAAAGGTATGGCATTATATGATGAATTTTTAACAGAAGTCCACCGATTATACACTCTTTCCAATCGTCACTTTTTGAATCGAAGCTTCACAGGCTATATGGACTATCTTTCTCCTGAATTATTCGCCAGCATGGCCAAGGTAAGACCATTTGAGTCTATGGATCATTTTTTCAAAAAATATTTTCAGAATTCTCATATCATCCAATCGTTGAACCGTTATGCTACGTACACGGGTTCAAACCCATACACCTCCCCCGCAACCTTTGCTATGATTGCCCACCTTGAACTAGGAGACGGCGTATATTACCTTCCTGGAGGAAATACGAAAATCGCAGAGTCCTTTGTTAAAGCTGCAAAAAAATTGGGGGCTACTCTCCATAACCGTACGGAGGTAGTAAAGCTGATCACGGATTCTAATAGAATTACAGGTGTCAAACTGTCGAACGGTCAAGTAGTTGAAGCAGATCATGTGATTCTAAATGGAGATCTACTGTCTTCTCTTCCTATGCTCTTGAAAGACGAAGAAAGACCGTCTTTCAGCGACCGCATCATTCACAAAATGGACGCTTCTACCTCCGCCTATGTCATATTGGCAGGGTTAAACACTAAAATCGATCCGCTACATCATCATCATGTAGTTTTTTCAAAAGATTACAAAAAGGAATTTCAAATGTTGAAAAATCAAGAATATAGCGAAGACCCTACTATCTATGTATGTACTTCATCAAAAACCGATCCCAGCATATCACCTCAAGGGGATAACTGCTTCATTTTAGTAAATGCCCCTCCTTTAAATAATAATGAATCTGCACCTGAAGGTTATAAGGATTTGATATATAGTAAGCTGAAAAGGACAGGTCTCCCGCTTTCAGACTACGTAGCTGCTGAAAGAGTGATTGACCCTGGAGAAATACAATCGACGTTCAGAGCTTATCGCGGCTCCATATACGGACCTTCTTCCAACACCAGATTACAGGCATTCCGCCGTCCATTCAATAAATCGCAGGATTATAGTAACCTTTATTTCTGCGGTGGCAGCACACACCCAGGTGGTGGTTCTCCTATGGTCGTATTAAGCGGTCAAAATGTCGCTAATCATATTTTAGGGAAAATTGTTTCTATAGAGTAAAAGAAGCAAATTATTGCATTTCAGCAATAATTTGCTTCTTTTGTTGATCAGAAACATAATTCCTTTTTTTAAAAACGTCATAATTATTATTTCTTACAGAAGTCAGAATAGCTCTGTACATGTACGCAGCGCCCTTAACAGGAGTCCTTGAATAGATAGGATACTGCGGCAAAGTGGAGATAGCACTAGTATAATAGCTTTCTGCGTCTTTCGCTAAATCTTCCCACAATGCAATAAATGATGGGTCAATCGTGCCGTTCATAAGGTCTGAATGTGTATATTGATGAAGTTCCATAGTTTGTCTAGGAATATATACTCGTCCTCGCTCCAAGTCCTCCCCTATGTCACGTAGAATGTTAGTGATCTGCATGGCGTATCCCAGTTCGATCGCCCCTTGCCTCAGATCTCTTTCTTTGCCCGGAGCAATTACTGGTAGCAGCATTAATCCTACTGTACTTGCTACGTGGTAGCAATAATGTAATAAGTCTTTCTTATCTTCGATATCCGTTGGCCTTAAGTCCATCCACTGTCCTTCGATCATTTGATGAAACGGTTCTACATCAATTGTGAAATGATCGAACACATCAGCTAACGCGATCCATCCTGGGTGATCTGTCTTCAGTTTGCCCTCAATGAATAAGTCAAACTCTTGAGAAAAGGCTTTTAACTCTTCTTCGGGATGCAGTCCTTCATCTACTATATCATCCACTCGTCTGCAGAAGGTATAAATAGCCCATACAGCCTTCTTCTGCTGTTTCGGAAGCATCGAGAATGCTTTAGAGAAAGTTTTAGAATGGTTATCAATTACATTTTTGCAATAATCGTAAGCTTTGTTCAAGTCCGTCATTTTACCCACCTCGCTTGTAATTATGCCTCGAAGTCCTCTTTTCTTGCAAATGATCAGCCAGTAATTTCGCTCCCTGCATAACGATAGGGATACCTCCTCCAGGGTGAATAGACGCCCCTACAGCATATAAATTATCTACAGGGTAAGGCTGAAGCTGAGGGCGAAAAACACCGGATTGAAATAAAGTCGGTGCAATTCCAAAACTTCCTCCTGCAAAAAGCCCCTCTTTGGATGCGTCTTCTGGAGTTCTCACTTTCATCCACTCGATATGTTCTCGTAAATTCGGAAAACCCCTGTTTTCCATTTCATCGAGAACTGCTTGAACGAGAACTTCCCGATCTTTCCAATCTACCATTTCCCCCGCAGGGACCGGTATCAGCGTATAAAGTACACCTTTCCCTTCAGGAGCTAAAGAAGAATCAATCAATGAAGGCTGGAAGGTGTAAAAAGACGGGTCTTCAGGCAAAATCTTTTGGGTAAATACTTGATTCATATGAGCGTCGAAATTATCAGACATGAAAAATTGATGAATAGTGTCATTTTCAAAATGTCTATTAACCCCCATATAAATGAGCACACAGCCTGATGATGGAGTATATTTACGATTTAATCGATCTTTTTTATTGAAAAGTTTGTCCATCACGGGGAAGTCACCGTTTAAAACCACCTGATCGACGGGTGTTGTAACACCTGAGACCTCTATATTATTGATTCGTTTATTCGTTATCGGCAATTGCTCGACTTCACTTTTCGTGTGTATTTCCACTCCTCTGTTTACTAATTCTTGGACAATTAGATCCACAAGGTGTGCATACCCACCCTTCATATACCAGATTCCGTGGGTATGCTCACTGTAAGAGACCAATGAATACATTGCAGGTGATTGTTCAGGGTGTCCACCTATATATAAAGTTTGAAGTGTATAAGCTTCGACCAGACGCTCATCGTTAAAATAGCTCCTCATCATTTTCTTTACATTTTGATAAGCTTTCAGCCTCAACAGGGTTTGAAGGTTTTTACGAGTGAAAAAGCTTTTCTTGTCTACAAATGATTGTTCTAGAAACTGCTCTTTTCCTTGCATAAACCTTAGCTTCATATCCTTGAGAAATCGATCATAACCTTGTTCATTCCCCGGGAACTTTTTGTTTAGTTCTTCTTTTTGCTTTTCTGTATCTGCATATTTCGTATAAGTAGTTCCGTCCTTGAAATGAATGTGATAAAGCGGGTCACAAAGCTCAATTGGAATTTCCTCACGTCTCATTCCGCCTTCTTCCAATATATCTAACAGCATATCAGGAAGTAAAATAATGGTAGGTCCTTGATCGATCTTATACTCTCCGTGCCTTTCGTAAGTGAGACGCCCACCAAGATAGTCATTTTTCTCAAAAATTGAAATGCGGTCATTTCCCTTATTAGACAAGAGCAAAGCAGTAACTAGTCCGCCAATCCCTCCTCCTACAATAGCTGTATGAGACTTTATCATTGGGCCGCCTCCATTTCGTTTATCCAGTTCGTCGTAATTCTTGCAGATTCAAGAATGGTCGGCAGTCCGCTTCCGGGATGCGTTCCTCCTCCTACCAACCAGCAGTTATCAAATTCCTGAAATCGATTGTGAGGACGGAAATACATCATTTGAGAAAGTTGATGACCCATACTGAACGTTGCTCCTTTATGCACGAAATGGTCTGTTTCCCACTGCATCGGTGTCAAAACTTTCTCTTCAACAATGTGAGCACGAAGGTTGTTAAAACCTGTCTTCTGTTCCACTTCATTTAAGACAAGTTCTTTAAATTGCTCTTCTTTATCTGCCCAGTCGATTTCTGCGTAATTATTTGGCACTGGTGCTAATATATAGATTGCTGAGTGACCTTCTGGTGCTAATGTAGGATCTGTAACACTGGCATTATGAATGTAAATCGATGGCTCCTTTGAAAGCACTAAATCCTTAGTCATTTCTTCGACATTTTTTTTATAATCTTCAGCAAACAATATCGTATGATGTGGCATATCGTACAATTTATCGACACCGGCATAAATCATGAAAGTCGAACAGGAATACTTTTTCTTTTCAATCTTTTCTTTTGAATATTTCTTAAGGGTATCATCTTTTATCAAGTGGCTCATAGCTTGAGCGAAATCGGCATTAACAATAACCTCATCCGCTTCAAACGTTTCTCCTGAATCGAGCTTTATACTGGATATCCTTTTCCCATCCAGCATAAATTCCTGGACTCCCTGATTTAAATGAATAGCGCCGCCATGTTCTTCCGTTACTTTAGCCATAGCTTTAGAGAGCTGGTTCACCCCACCTAACGGGTGAAAAACTCCGTATTCATGCTCCATATAGGATAAGATGGAAAAGGCGCCTGGGCATTCCCATGGTGACATTCCCAGATACTTAGCCTGGAAGGTAAAGGCGATTTTTAAATTCTCATCAGTGAAATAGTCCGATAAAACATCGTATACAGACTTTCCTAATGAAAGCCTTGGCAGCGCCTTTAAGGCTCTTTTACTGACATAATCCCTCAAACGATGGTGTCGGGTTTGCAGCAATGGAAGCAAGGCGTTCATCTTTTTTCTCGTATCTTCCATGAAATTCAAGTAACCTTGTTCATTCCCCGGGAAATGCTTTGCAATCTCAGCTAACATTTTTGTACGATCCCGATACATAGGGACACGCTTATCCGAAAATTGCAGCTCGTACATAGGCGCTAACTCTACCAGGTCTAAGTAATCATGAACATTTCTGTGGGATTGATTAAACAGCTCTTCTACAATATGAGGCATACTTAGGAACGTCGGCCCTATATCGAATGTATATGAGCCTAAATTAAAATGGCCGTTCCTTCCACCTACATAACCCTGCTTTTCAAAGACATGAACATCGTGCCCTTCGCTGGCTAGAATCATTGCAGCTGCTAATCCACCCGGCCCTGCACCTACTATTGCAATTTTCTTCATGGTCACTACACCTGCTCTCTAATACAAAACTTATACAAAAAGTATACAAATGAAATATGTAACTTGCAATTGATTACATTTGTTTAATGTGCTTATGCTAAATTTTGGATTTTAATATGTTTTATATTCCACGATACCCTTCGATAAACTTATATACTCTAAGTTTACCTTATAATATTTCACTTTCTAATAGTTTCTTTACAATAATGTGAAAATTAGAAGAAGGTTATTAATTGTGACCATCAGTTAATAACTAAAATGGTAAAAAAAAGCAATGAAAATGACGCTACTCTATTTGAACCTTTGGCAAAGCTAATTTTTAAAATGGAGACAGAGCCGCCCTTTCTAAAAACCGATCGTAAGCCAGGTTATGTTTGATCGAGCTGGCAGCAGATGCTTTGCAGGTAATGAAGATTGTTTATTTTTCGCCCATACGATCTTTCATCATATGCATAGGCTGAAATGTAGACACTTGGGAGGTGAGATCATGTACGCAAACAGTCCATACCAACACGGGCGCAGGTGCCCTAGACCAGGCAGCAGTTTCGCTTTAATTGTTGTGTTGTTCATCCTACTGATCATTGTAGGTGCAACATTCTATTGCTGATAAAAAAAGCTGTCCCGCTTATTACAAGCGGGGCAGCTTTTTACTTAACCGATTAATATTCGTTCTTTAGGATAATGGTAATTCGTTGATTTCCTATCATTTGAGAAACTGAACAAGAATGTCAATATGCCGATCCTTCCAATAAACATAAGAATCATTAGTACGGCTTTCCCGAACGAACTCAATCCTGGGGTTATGCCTAAAGAAAGTCCAACGGTTCCAAATGCAGAACACACTTCGAAAATAATTTCATTGAGTGAGAACGGCTCGCTGATGGTTAGAGCTATTACAGCTGTGAATACTGTAATCAGCGCCATAATAGTTACCACTACGGCCCTATTCAAATCCTCGTGATGGATTTCTCTTCGAAAGACGCGAATATTCTTTTCTCCACGAGCAAAAGTCAAAATGAAAATGACAACAAGTGCAAACGTGGTGGTTCTAATACC
Source organism: Halobacillus campisalis (assembly GCF_030345335.1). GTDB lineage: Bacteria > Bacillota > Bacilli > Bacillales > Halobacillaceae > Halobacillus_A > Halobacillus_A campisalis. The sequence continues at coordinate 210,682 of NZ_JAPVRC010000006.1, read as the reverse complement.
CCCTCCTACGCTGCTTGGGGATGCACCAATGAACATAAGCGATGACATGAAAAGCTGAGTATGTTCAGCAAATTCATTAATATCCATAGTTGCAAGCCCTCCGCTCCGTGTCGTAACGGATTGGAACAGTGCATAGAAAAACATCTCATGCCAGCTTTTATCAGCGAAAAAATTATTGAATTCAAGCGCGATAATCATGACAACACCATAAAGAATTAGCGCAAAAAATGTGAATGACGTTAATTTAGCGAATAATGAAAACTGTATGGTTCGAATTTCATAATTGTTGAAAAGATACTGCTTAACTTCAATCAGTACAGGGAAACCTATTGCACCAGCTACAATTAAAATCATATTGATGAATTGGACAAAATAATCATCACTGAAAGGAATAAGCGACTGTCCGGTAATATCGAATCCTCCGTTAGTCATAGCACTTATCGCACCAAAAAAACCTTGAAGATAGGCTTCGCCAGGATCATAATATTGTAAAAAGTAAGTTCCTAATGTTAAAAACCCTATAAATTCAATAATCAATACGACAATGACGATTTCTTTCACCATTCGAACCATGCCTTGGAAAGAGGTCTGGTTCTGGTCCGTCATAATTAGTCGGCGCTCTTTCAAACCGATTTTTTTCCCCATAACCAGCCATATCATTGTTCCAACAGTCATAACACCTATTCCGCCAAACTGAAGGACAAAGGCTAAAATGAAATAACCTGTGGTACTGAATGTTTCAGCAGTCGGAACAGTCGTCAGCCCTGTCACGCTGACAGCACTTACTGCCGTAAATAATATGTCAATAAACGACAATTCCACCCCTGGATTGTGAGCTACTGGCAGGGCAATTAAAATGGATGAAATTGTAACAGCAAACAAATAAAACATCGCAATCAATTGGAATGGGGATAATGCATTAATCCATCTCCAACTGCGCTTTCTCACCCATAACATAAATTTTTGCCCCTTTTAATTCATTATGTACTAGACGAAGCGCCTATGCCCCGGCTTCTTCGCCTCTTCTTCTGAACTCGTCAAGAAGCTCGTCTCCTTGATATCCTTCATCCAATAATGTTTTAAGTACTTTTTCAATATTTTCTCTTCGTCGATCGATCATCGTCCCCATGAATATCACATTCATATCATTTCCGATTACATTCATATCAATTACTTTTGCTATAAATGTTGCCGGCTGATTACTGCTTTTAGTAATTTTAACTTGTATGAACAATTCTTCTTCCGTTTGTAAAATGCTGCTGAAGTACTCTTCATATATATTATCCACGTATGCTTCAATAACCCAGCGTCCTCGATCATCCTCACGATTTATAATTAAACCATCATTCAGCTTAATCCTTCTTTGAGTTATGTCTTCGTTTTTCTCTTCCACAATATCAAGGGATACAAGCTTAAAGGTTTTCACAGTCTGCACCTCCGTATGAATTCTATCATCATTATAGATGAGGATAAAGGATTGAGCAAAGTATCCTTTCAATTTTATTTTAATTTTGGCTCTGTTAAATTTCCGTATTGATATTCAAATAAGCTCCCTTTAGTGGAAGACTCAGATTCGAGATATTCGGGCCGTTTCCGTTATGAGTGACAGCGTTTAGAGCTCCGTGAAATCACTGCTTTCCGCGCCGCCCTGATCCACTCACCAAATGTCTCGAAATCAAGGCTTCCACAATCCTGCCATATTGTTGAATAACTCACTTATCAATATCAACAACCAACTTTAACATAGCCTATTTTTAAAAAGGCTCTGCTGAATTTCTTTATTGATCAATAAATCCCCTTGTTTGGAAGGTACTCGAAACTACCTTTTAAGTGAAGGAATCTTGAGAAACTGATAAGTAGTCTAAAAATGAAAAGCGGACTCATCATTTAATGAGTCCGCTTTTTTTATCCCCCTATATATGACATTTCAATTTTATTTTTAACCGGTTTTTTATTTTTACGATCTATAGAATATTGATCATCACGTCTTGTCCATATTTTTACCAGTTTAGAGATGATGGCTTTATCCTCTTCTTCGCTGCGCAGCATCTTCTTAATGTCATACCCTTCTGATGCGAACAAGCAAGTGAATAGCTTACCATCTGCAGACAGGCGCACTCTTGTGCAACTGCTGCAAAATGCGTCTGTCACGGATGAAATGACCCCTATCTCTGAAGACCCATCTTTGTATCGATAACGATTGGCAACTTCCCCATAATACTTTGGTTCCAACGTTTCTAAAGGGAGTTCTTGATGAATTTCATCGATAATTTCTTTTTTTGAAACGACAGTATCCATGTTCCAGCCATTGTGGTTTCCTACGTCCATAAATTCAATGAATCTTAATGTGTCTCCTGTCTCCTTGAAATAACGTGCCATGGGAAGTATCTGGTCTTCATTCATCCCTTTTTTTACGACCATGTTGATCTTGATTGGCAGTCCAGCCTCTCTTGCAGCTTCTATACCTTTAATTACGGGCGCCGTCTTGATTCCGCGACCGTTCGTTTTTTTGAAAACATCATCTTCTATAGCGTCCAGACTGATATTGACACGATCCAGTCCTGCTGCTTTTAATTTTTGCGCCTGTCTTACTAGAAACACAGCATTGGTTGTGATCGCTACATCTTTTATTCCCTCAACTTGTTTAATTCGAGTAATTAATTCATCCATGTTTTTGCGCATCAAAGGTTCCCCACCAGTAATACGGACTTTTTCAGTGCCGAATTGGGCGAATATTTTAACCAATCGAACGATTTCATCAAAGCTTAACAATTCTGATTGGGGCATAAATGCATAATCATCGCCGAAAATTTCTGCAGGCATGCAATAAGTACAGCGGAAATTACACTGATCAATTACGGAGATGCGTAAGTCTTTCATCGGTCTCTCGTGTTTGTCTAAAACGTATTGAACCAAAGTCGACATCCCCTTTCTTAATTTAAGCGTCTATTTGAAAAAACTGTGATCCCTCATTTGGGCTCAAAAGAAGGACTTGAACCTCGTCCCCTTTTTGGTAACCTCTAGTGCCGCCTTTTAAAATTATAAATGCGTTTGTGTGCGCAAGTGAAGTTACAACGGCTGATTTATCAATTCCTGCGGGGTGCACTGTAACTTTTCCTTTTTCATAAGCTACGGACCCTCTTATAAAACGGGTAAATGGATTAGGTTTCATTATATCAGTTCCTAGAATACCCTCAATGATTGAGTGATACGGCTCAGTTTTATTTAATGATTTTTGGATATAAGGATATACATATAACTCGAACCCTACATAACAGGCTGAGGGATTGCCAGATAGACCGAACATTAACTGTCCGTTGACTTGAGCAACAGTTGTGACACTGCCCGGTCTCATTGCGATTTTATTAAAAAGGACCTCTGCTCCCAATTTTTCATATACGTCAGGCATCAAGTCATAATCACCTACAGATACTCCGCCAGTAGTAATGAGCATATCCACCTTATTCAAAGCCTCACTTACCGCTTCATAACAACGATCAAATTCATCCGCCAGCTTTCCTAGATATAAAGGTTCCGCACCGCTCCGTTCAATCTGAGCTGTTACCATATATGCATTGGAATTGCGGATTTTTCCTGGCTCTAATGCCTGATCTACATCAAGAAGCTCTGTCCCCGTTGCAAAAACTCCAACTACCGGTTTTCGGTAGACTTGCACGTTTGAATAACCGAATGTGGCTAGTAAAGCTTTGACCCCAGGATTTATTTCCGTGCCTTTTTCAACCAATAAGGTTCCCTTTTTTGTTTCTGAGCCCTGCTCAATAATATTCTGTCTTTTTTCCATTGGGCGTTTAATTGTCATATAAGACTTGTCCTCTGCCTCATAGGTTTGGCATATTTCGAACATCGCTACACAATCAGCACCTTCAGGTATTTCTGCTCCTGTCATAATACGAACAGCTTCTCCAGGTGCAATAGCCCGGCTGGCTCTATGTCCGGCACCAATTTCTTCTATAACATGAAGATGGACCGGAGATGTTTTTGAAGCATCATTCGTACTTTCCGAATTGATTGCAAAACCGTCATAAGGAGATTTATTGAATGGAGGAATAGAATGAGTGGCTACTATATCTTCAGCCAGAATTCTATCATAACTGTTCTCAATTTTTACTTTCTCTATATAATTTTCTGCTTCTAAACTAAGCACACGCTTCACCGCTTCTGCAACAGGTATTGGCTCTCTATGTAAATTCATTTTCTTTCCTACCTTCTAATAACGTCTTTAATTGACCATAACGAAAATTATAATAAAATACAAAAATTTTAAAGCATAAAAAAATCCTTCCCCGACTCAGGTAAGGATTTAAATCTAGTACAAGTTGTGGTATTGAGCTTTTCGATTCAATAGTTTTTCCTTAGCTTTCTTATATTCCTCCTGCTTTACAGTATTACTATTCTTCTTTACTGTAATTGAAACTCTATAGAAAAAAATGTTAAAGACCATCAGACCTCTTCCTTCCTCAAATGAATAATCCGTGTTAAAAAAGCCACAAGATTACCTTACGCGAGGTCTAATCAGAGGATGTGTACTATTCTGCTTCTATATTATTTTCATAATAGTCTGTTATTTTCTTATCGAGAACACTGAGGTTTTTGATCGCGCTGCTTGGGCTCATTTTATTGTAATGATGCAGCCCATTCGGCTGTTCATCTTTGCGGTCAGCTTCTGCCACTACATCCTGTAACGAAGTTCTTTTCCCTGACAATGAAAAAGGAAGGTAGCTGTCTGTGTGCAGCAATACAGCTAAAGAAACTTCTTTTGCTACTAAGCGGTCTTCCCCTAGACGAATGAGCAATTTATGGGCTCTTTCAGCTCCTTTAATCGCATGGATATCATGTTTTCTATACTCCTCATAATCCCATTTCCCATCAAGGTACCATTCGTAATGTCCCATGTCATGCAGGAGAGCAGATTTTGTGGCTAAGTCGGGAGATACTGAAGCTTCAAGTGCTAAATCATAGGCATAGCCTGCCACTGTGACCGCATGATGTATTCCTGAGCGCTGCAAATACTTCTGAGTAATTCTATGTTTAAAAACGTCTACTAAAGTTACGCGGGCCATCCTATCACCTCTTTTCAAAAGAATATACCATTTTATCAGGTGAATCCTCAAGCACTCCGTTTACTTTAATGGTTTATATTTTCATGGAATAAGGAAATAGAAACAAAGTATAGGAGGAAATAAAATATGAAATTTGCAAACGATACAGTATTAATTACAGGGGCAAGCAACGGGATTGGCAGACATCTTGCTCACGCTTACTCTAGAAATGGCGCTACAGTAATCATGGCCGACCATGACGCAGAGCACGGAAGGCAATTGTTAGGAGAAATACGTGAAAATGGTGGAGATGGCTTTTTCTTCTACTGTGATGTCAGCGACCCTCAGTCGATTGATCAGCTATATAATAAAATACTAGATGAAGTGGGATCTTTTACTATATTAATTAATAATGCCGGTATTAGTGAATTTCAACCATTAGAAGAGCTGTCAGTGGAAAGCTGGGATTCGATCATCAATACGAATTTACGAAGTGTTTTTTTACTTTCAAAACATGCGACACAAATTTGGAAAAAGAACGGGGTAAATGGAAGAATCGTAAATCTCGCTTCAACTCGCGCTTACATGTCAGAACCGAATTCTGAAGGATACGCAGCAAGTAAAGGCGGAATTATAGGTATCACCCACGCTCTTGCAGCTTCTCTATCTGAATTTCAAATTCGAGTGAATTCGATCAGTCCCGGATGGATCCAAACAGAAAACTATTCTGATCTAAGAGAGATCGATCATAAACAACACATGAGTAATCGGGTAGGAAAGCCTGAAGATGTAGCAAAAGCCTGCTTTTATCTGACAGATGAAGAGAACGATTTCTTAACAGGAACTGACTTGACGGTAGATGGAGGAATGACAAGAAAAATGATTTATGAACATTGATATCTGTCATGTTTTAAAAAAAGATGACTCGGGTAATATTATTGTAAGAAAATGAAGCAGCAGGGGGGTGAAAGGAATGAGTCAATTATCTTCTTATCAAATTCGTTTCAACCAGCCATTATCTACTACTCAGATTGTAAATATTTATAAATACTCTTCCAATAAAGAGCGCAACATTTACCTGCACCAGGACCATTTGATCGCAGATGCCGGTCACTTAACTAAACTGTTATCTTTCTTTTTGTTCGTGAATACAGACCAGCCTGCGGTAATGATCATTGATGGTGAAAACATTGAAGAAGTCTATCATACGATACACAATGAACTGGAAGACTGTATTGATGATATCAGTGTTCGTTCCAAATACAGCGAGGCTCAAGTGAATAGTCAAACATCTATATTCGTTTAATCATCTTTAATGAGGTGTATAAAATGAGCCAGCCTTCAGGTAATCAAAAAGAAGATCAATCCAGCCGGAAAACCAGTGGTTCATTGGAACGATTGAAGTATATTCTTTATTTACTTATATTTTTTTCAATACTTTGGGTCATTGCAAATTACTTATTAGTTTAAATTGAATAGATAAACAACAATGCCGATATCCTCTTGACGAGGAATATCGGCATTGTTTATCTTTTATTTAACGAAATAAACTGATTTGAACAGGAAACATTATAATTAGAAGCCTGTTTTATTCGGCTTGCTTCATCAATCAGTCAAACCACCCTTTGTTCTTGAACCAAAAGAACATTCCGACTGCCATAACGATCATCAGTCCCCACACTACGAAATAACCATACTCTGTATTCAGTTCCGGCATGTTCATAAAATTCATCCCGTACACTCCTACAACGAAAGTCAACGGCATGAAAATAACTGAAATCACTGTAAGAATCTGCATTGTCCGGTTTGTCTCATGAGAGTTCAAAGATAAATAGCTGTCTCTTATATCCTGAGTCATTTCCCGATTCGACCCGACGATTTCAGCTACCTTTATCAGATGGTCATAAATGTCGGCAAAGTACTCTCTTCTCTCTTTCACTCCATCTAGATGATGCGTATTCAACATCCGGTATAGCAGGTCTCTCATAGGATGTACCGTTTGCCTTATTCGCAGCAGCTCTCCTCTGCGGTCAAATAATTCTTCTAACAACTGTTCCATAGACAAATTCTGTGTATTATCTTCTATTTCGTTGATATGATCTTCTATTTCATACACGATTGGAAAATAACGGTCCACGACTTTATCTAATAGTTGATAAAGAACATAATACTCATCCAGCTCCTGCTGATTTTTATGTCGGGTCAGCATACTTTTTACAGCTTCTATTTCTTTAGAAGGCTCTTTGTGAAATGTAACCACAAACCCCTCACCAAGGAACAAATTGATTTCCTGGCGGTCCATTGACTCTTGATGCAGGGCATGAAATACAAAAAAAGTATGGTCCTCGTAATAATCAAGCTTTGGTCTTTGCAAGTCATGCAAACAGTCTTCTATAGCTAAGGGATGAAACTGAAAGTATGTATCTAAACATTTCACTTCTTCCTCAGTCGGAGAATCAAGGTCCACCCAATACCATTCTACAGCAGCCTGATCCATATTTTCTAAAGAAGTAAAAGTTTGAAGACCTTCTTCTTTTGAATAACCGTAAACACTTATCATATAATCACCCTTTTCTGCTTACGAAAATTAATTACCCTGCTCATTCATTCTAAAACATACTTTTCATGAATCGTGTGATACGATGACTAATAAAGCTTTTCTTTTAGGAGGGGAAATCATGGTTGCTACAGAAACTAAATTGTTGAATAACAAACTACAATTAAGAAGTATTAATGAAGCAGATACCAAAACATTGTGGGAGCTGATTTACAGCAGCCCAAATCCTGAATGGAAAGAATGGGATGCGCCGTATTATCCCTTAGAACCCCACACTTTAGAAAGTTATCGCAGTCACGAGAACGCTCGAAAGGAACGAATTAAAAATGGGGAACCGGATTCGAGGCTTCTTATCGAAGTAGATAATGTAATCATCGGCACGGTCACATATTACTGGGAGCATAAGCCGTCATTATGGCTGGAGGTTGGTATCGGCATATATAATAAAGAGTATTGGAACGGGGGATATGGTACCTCTGCTTTAACGTTGTGGATAGACCACCTGTTTCAAAACTTACCTATTGCAAGAGCGGGTCTGACTACATGGTCCAGGAATGAAAGAATGATGCAAGTCGGACGTAAACTTGGGATGAAATTAGAAGGAAGAATGAGAAAGTGCAGAATCTATGAGGGAAAACATTACGACTCCATCCGTATGGGTGTTCTAAGAGAAGAATGGTACGAGCATATAAATAAAACGAAGGGCTTACTCCGTGAATTGGAATAAGCCCTTCTTCATGATTGTTTTCTTAGTCAAGCTGCTCATTTAAAGGAGGCACTATTTGCTTCTTGCGGGAAACTACACCTTCAAGGACGGCCTGATTGTCTTTCAGTTCCACTCCGAAGGCTTTATTTACAGAAGAAGCCTCATCACCTAAAGCAATGACTGTCGAATCATTTGTCAGGATGTCTGTGATTACAAATACAAACAAACCTAAAGATTTATCTGAAATCGTATTTTTAATCGCCTTTGAAATTTCACTTTTACGTAGAAGCACCTCTTCGGTATCTACTGTGTTTACTTGTGCAATCTCGACTTTAGAATTACCCATTGAAAACTCTTTAGCGTCTAGAGAAAGAAGCTCTTCTGCACTAAGTCCGCTTATATCTGCCCCGGCTTTCAATAATTCCAAACCATACGATTCAGCGTCAACACCTGCAATAGCCTCAAGCTCTTTCGCTGCCTTCACATCTTCGTCTGTGCACGTTGGAGATTTAAAAAGTAAAGAATCCGATATAATGGAAGAAAGCAATAACCCAGCTTGGCTCTTAGAGATTTCCTCCCCATTTTCTTTAAACATTTTAGTTAATATGGTAGCCGTACATCCAACAGGCTCAGCACGGTAATAAAGCGGACCATTGGTTTCAAAGTTCGCTATTCGGTGATGATCGATCACCTCAGCTACTTCCACTTCATCGATATCATCAACACTTTGCTGGCGTTCATTGTGGTCCACTAGAATGACTTTATCCACCTCATTCGCCACAGTTTCAACTAAACGCGGAGCGTCCACTTGGAAATAATCCAATGCGTATTGGGTTTCACTGCTTACTTCTCCCAAACGTACAGCTTCTGCCTCTTCCCCGATTTTGTTTTTCAGCTCAGCGTAAACAATAGCCGAACAAATGGTATCTGTATCAGGATTTTTATGACCGAATACTAATTTTTTTGTCATAAGACACTCTCCTTTTCTATTCGTTATGTAGTTAAACTCCAGTTCCGATTATAAGGGAAATTAATTGATACGTCTATCAGTGCGCCATAATGGATGATTCACCACTATGTTTACTATTCTAAAATAATGGTTATAGTACCCTAAATCTGTTAACAAGGAAGTGTAATGAATGAGAGCAGTTACTTACCAGGGCAAAGAAAAAATGGTCGTAAAGGATGTAAAAGACCCTTCTATAGAATTAAGTGATGATATGATTGTTCGAATTACTGCAAGTGGTATTTGCGGCTCTGACCTCCACTTATATAAAGGTGGTATTGAACCGGAGCAAGATTATATCGTCGGGCACGAACCTATGGGTATTGTAGAAGAGGTTGGACCAGACGTGAAAAATCTTAAAAAAGGTGATCGAGTGGTCATCCCATTCAATATTGGATGTGGAGAATGCTTTTTCTGCAGCAATCAAATGGAAAGCCAATGTGACAATTCCAACCCCCACAGTGATGCAGGCGGACTATTCGGTTTTACAGAACCATTCGGGAACTATCCTGGAGGACAAGCAGAATTTCTACGTGTACCTTATGCTGACTTCACCTCTTTTAAAGTGCCCGAATCAAGCAGCCTTGATGACGAAAGTGTGCTATTTTTATCTGACGTCATTCCAACAGCATACTGGAGTGTGGAAAATAGCGGAGTTAAGAATGGAGATACAGTAATTGTCTTAGGGAGCGGTCCTATAGGATTGATGACTCAGAAGTTCGCCTGGCTTAAAGGGGCTAAGCGAGTAATTGCTGTGGATCAAGTAGATCATCGCTTGAATCACGCTAAGAAAACGAACAATGTGGAAACCTATAATTTTAAAGATACTAAAGAAATCGGGCCTCTGCTTTACAATGAGACCAATGGCGGTGCCGACGTGATCATTGATTGTGTAGGCATGGATGGCACCGTCTCACCTGGTGAGGAATTCGGTTCTGACCATGATAATCAATTTGGAACAATCAGTCCGATTATTACAGCCTCACAATCAATTAGAAAATTCGGAACGGTACAATTGACTGGAGTATACGGTACAGAGGCCAACGCTTTTCCATTAGGTGACTTTTTCAGCCGCAACATTTCTTTAAAAATGGGACAGGCACCAGTTATTCATCTAATGCCGAAACTTTATGATATGGTTGAAAATAATGAATTTGATCCGACAGATATCATTACACACAGCATCAGTCTTGAAGATGCAGCCAAAGGTTATGATATTTTCGATAAAAAAGAAGATGGTAACATTAAAGTCATTTTAAAACCATAATTATAAATATTATAAGGTTCTACAAATAACAGTGTAGTGATAGATATAATGTAAAGCGGGAACTTTGCGGTTGCCGCTTTTTTTTATTGGTTTGCATGTCTTTTTTTGGGGAATTAAATGGTAGAATTTAAAATTGTATTGAAGGGGAAATGACACATGGCGACTACTTTATCTAAGGGAAAAAACAAAACGAATGGTGTGGATACTAACGAAGACATTAAACCTTGGATAAGAAGATTTGGGCGATTTGGACATATGGCGAAAGGGACCGTATATGCTCTAGTCGGTTTATTATCCTTAATGGCTGCCGTAGGAGTCGGTGGGAAAACAACCGGTACCGGCGGGATGTTTCAGTCCCTGGCTAGTATTCCGTTTGGTGAAATATTATTATGGATCATTGGAATCGGACTGATTGGTTATATTTCCTGGCTCGTCATTAAATCGATTAAGGATACATCACGTAAAGGAAGCGATAGTAAAGGGCTGTTTATCCGTTTTTGTTACTTGATCGGGGGCGTGATTTATGGTGCATTAGCCGTAAACGCTATTCAAATAGCCATGCACGCTGGCAGCGGTGGCGGTAATTCTGAAGAATCCATTTCAGCTCAACTCCTGTCCCAACCGTTTGGGGCCTGGCTTGTAGGACTTCTCGGGGCAATTATAATCGGCTACGGCGTTAGTGAATTTTACAGCGGCATTACTAAGAGATTCATGAAAAAATTCAATATTAGTGAGATGGATGACCATGAAAGGAAAATCGCCAAAAACTCTGGAAAAATGGGACTCATTTCGAGGGGAATTGTTTTAGGCACCGTCGGATTCTTTTTCATTCAGACAGCCTTCTCATCCAATCCAGATGAAGCAAAAGGTTTAGACGGGGCTTTGGCTGAAATATCACAACAACCTTTTGGCCAATGGATGTTAGGAATCGTTGCCGTAGGTTTAATACTATACGGTATATATGAAGTCATAAGAGGCCGTTATGAAAAAATGAGTTTCGGAAAACAATAGCACTTTATACCGACTTAAATGAAAGACCACACTCTTCTTCGTAGATGAAGCCTTAACTGAGTGATGTATAGAAGGGCTGGCCATAAAAGTCTATTTATGGCCAGCCCTTCTTCTTTTTTAATAACTACTAGAACTTTTTGGAATTAGGACTATGAAGAATTCGATTTGTCCGATGAGCCCCATATTTTTCTTTAAGTTCTAATCTTTCAAGCTCGCGAGTGAGCTTGTGATAGCTTTTCAAACGATCAATGGTCATGCCCCCATTAGATATAGCAGCCTGCACCGCACACCCTGGTTCCTCGTTATGTTCACAATCACGAAATTTACAGTCCTCAGCCAGCTGATCAATATCAGAAAAACTTAAATCCAAAGATTCAGACTCTCCCCAAACTTGTATCTCCCTCATGCCGGGGGTATCCATAACGATAGAGCCGTTATGAAGAAGGAACATTTCTCGATGAGTTGTCGTGTGACGTCCTTTCCCATCCTGTTCTCTAACTTGATTCGTTAATAAAACGTCTTGACCTAATAACTGGTTGATGAGAGTCGACTTACCCACCCCGGACGATCCAATCAACGCATAAGTTTCCCCTGATTTCAGCTCAGACATAAAATCTTCCATACCATTTCCGTCAAAACTGCTTATCACATAAACAGGGACTGCAGGAATATAGTTTTCAATTTCCGCTCTATACTCATCATAATTCTCGACTAGATCACTTTTCGTACAAATGATAATTGGCTTAGCGCCACTTTCATAGGCTTGCATTACATACCTTTCCAGCCTTTGCAAGTTAAAGTCATTCTTTAACGCTGTCACTATAAATACGCTGTCTATATTTGCTGCAATCATCTGCTTTTGATGCAGAGTACCGGGTTCTTTTCGATAAAGTACTGTCTTTCTATTCAATACTTTGTGAATAATAGCTTGGTCATTCGAATGCGGTTTATGAACTACCCAATCACCGATGATCGGCCATTCATTAGATTCGTAGCGAAATTTACCTGACACTTGGGAGAAGTAGCTTTTTTGCTCATCCCATATGACAAAACTTTCACCATTCACTCTCGCAATTCGACCAATCTTTTCCTCACTCACTCGCTGTGACTTAACATACTCGGGCACTGTGGTTTTTTCCATTCTATTCCTCCTGAATTTAGGAGGACACCGATTCAGCTGATGGGTCCTCCATTTTTAAAATGTTGACATGGACGGGGTAGATCAATATAATTTCTCATAAAACATCAGCTCCTCTACATTAATTATTTTTATTATATCTTACTATCCAAGGTTTTGGTCAGTTGATTTTGATAAGTATAAATGATTAGTAATTGATTCTTCTTTTTATCATCCTCGCAATGTACCCCCTTTGCAGAAATTAGTTACTAAAATTTCAACTTGCCCCTTTTCTACAGGGTTGCTCCGATTTGTAAATTCATCATGACTTTTAATAAAACGAGAGAGTCTAAGCAGCAAAACAGCAAGACTTCGGTTGATGGCTGCGAGTGACTAACATGAATCTTTTATCAAAAAAGCCCTAAGCCAAATTTAATCAAAGTGGCTTAGGGCTTTTTGTTGTTGATTAGTTCATTTCTTCAAAAACTTGTTTAACTTTGGAAACAGCTTCCGAACTTCCATTCTCGACATTCTCGATCATCATGGATACTAATAAATCTTCCTGATCTGTATCCCATGCGATAAACCATCCGTTTTCCTGGCCATCTTCATCGTCGAGTGACTCTTTTAATTCTGCAGTCCCAGTTTTGCCAGCCAGACTTACGTTTTCTAGCTGAGGTTCATAAGCGGAACCTTCTGGATCATTGACTACTGCCTTAAGATCTTCACGGATGCGAGATGCAGACTCTTCACTAATTACATCTTCTCTCCAGATTTGTTCGGTCTCATCACTCTGAATAAGAGTTGGTTCTAGTAAATCTCCATTTGTAATGAACGGAGTGTACGTCATAGCAAGGTGAAGTGTACTCATTTGCACTTGTCCTTGCCCATAGCCTGTATCGGCTAGTAAAACATCCTCCGTGATTTCTTCCTCATTAGCAATTTGAGAATTCTCGATTGGGAAAGAGAAAGGGACTTCTTCTGAGAAACCAAAATTCTTGGATTTATCCATAAATGAATCCGCACCGATTTCTAATATGGAGCGAGCGAAATAAATATTGTCAGAGCGCACTAGAGCATCCCTTAGATCTACCTTGTCGTCTACATTTGCTCCATCAACTCTACTGACAGAGTAACCACCCCAGCCGTCTTCCGTATATGTTTTATCCGGGATCGACATTTCCTCATCAGGATCGATGTTGCCAGTTTCAAGTCCGATGGCTGCAGTAATCGGCTTGAATGTTGAACCTGGAGAATACGTCTTATTGAACCTATTAACTGTAGTCTCCACGCTGCTCCTACCTAAAATTATGTCATTAGGATCGTAGCTGGGCGAACTGACTAAGGCTTTCACTTCGCCTGTAGTTGGGTCAATAGCTGAAGAAGCTCCCGGTTCTTCTTCCATGCTCTCATATATAGCCTGCTGTAGTTCTTTATCGATGGTAAGATTGAAGTCTTCACCATCAACCGCTTCATTCTCTGCTAATACTTCTTTTTCTTCATCATTTTCATCAAGGATGGAAACCTTTCCTCCTGCCTGCCCTCGTAAATCATCTTCTAGTACATATTCAAGACCTGCCTGGCCTATTTGGTCTCCAGCAGAATAACCTTGATCACCAACCTCTTCAAGCTGTTCTGCAGTTACATCGGATATGTATCCAATTAAATGCGCTGCTGATTCCCCTTCAGGATAGACGCGGGCACTTTTTTCCTGAAGCTGTATACCTTCTATGCCGCTTATATTTTCAATTCTTTCCTCATCGCCGGCAGCAATCGATCCAACGGGTACGAAAGATGAAGCCTGAACCCAGGATTGATTAAGCTGTCCATCAATATCCTCTACAGATATATCTAAAATATCAGCTGCTTCTTCCTTCGCTTCTTCTTCGTTTTCACCTAACTCACCAGGGACAAATCCGACTTGCTGTACCTCTCCATTTTCAGCCAAAGGATCACCTTCAACATCAAAGATTTCACCCCTCTCAGGTGAAGTGGATTGTGCACTGACCGTATCTTCTTCCTCCATGCCAGGGAAAATCATAGAAGGATCCCAATTTACAAGCCATTTACCATCTTCTTCATTTTCTTCAAACGTTAGCTGCACCTCATTAGCAAAGTTAAGTGCACCCGCTAGTGTTTCCATTTCTGCTTCATAACTAAAGGACGGTTGATCTTCTTCAGCAAAATCTTCATCTTCTGCGGGTTCATCATATGTAATCAGAAGGTTATTCATATTTATTCCATCATAAATAGTAGAGTATCTTTCAACAAATTCTTGCTCATTAATTCTATCTTTTGATTGCTCGCTAAGTAACTCGTACATTTCCTCAAAATTCTCATCTTGCCAGGCTTGCATATAAGCTTCTAAAGTGCCTGAGGGTTCAGGTTGTTCAGAGCAGCCTAATAGAGCAAGTACCAGCAGCAGTAATGCTGTAATCTGTTTCATTTTTGCCTCCTTGTGCTTCATTATCCCTAAATTTTTGAAGCATTATAAGACAATTATATCAAATCAGATTATAAGATTATAATTTAAAGTGTTATAGATTTCTATCAACTTTTTTACCATTTAGTCTCTAGCATTGTTGATCTCTTTTTCTATAAATACACATAGATCGCCTACCGTAGGAAAATTTTCAAAATTATTATCAAATAAACTCGTTTGAACAGCGTCTAAATTGATTTCCCAGTACTTTATCAGTTCATGAAACGTTTTATTAAAAATTTCTTCGTCCTCGTTAAAAATTACTTTAAGAGAAGTATCTGTCGTGATGTGGTCCCCAAGGTGCTCAGGTTGGAAAACTCCATGTTTCTTCACATATTTAATTGTTGTCAAATAAATCTCGTATACAAGATTTTCATGAGTAGTCTTTTTCATCTCTTTTTTGGATTTATAGCGATCGAAGTCAAATACTTCTGCCATAAGAACCCCTCCCCGTGCTTAAGCAAATAAATATATAATAATAATTCTACTTTATTCAACAGAACCCTCTAATTACTATAAAAATTTTATGTAAACTTATACTTTTACACTCATGCCTCTTTCAAATATGACGTATGTTGATGTTTCTATACACTATAGTGCGGTATGATACAAATATCTGTAAGTCTCGAACGAGATTTCTTTAAATAATTTATGTTATCTTAAATAAAAAGTTATGATAAACATAGTTGTAGACTTTTCATAAAACAAGCGTACACTGGGGAATACTTGGCTTCTCACTGAACCATTCATCCTTACTGTCAGCCTAGAAATATTTCTCATTAGGAAATAATAGTTAACAAGATTAATAAACATATAAATAATGGAGGCTTAAAATATGAATTCTACGATCCATACTCTTCTAAATCATAGAAGCATTCGCAAATTCAAAGATCTACCACTTACCGATGAACAGATTGATGCCATTATAGGGGCAGCTCAGCAAGCTTCGACCTCAAGTTATATGATGGCGTATTCGATTATAGGCGTAACGGATTCTGAACTTAAATCAGCTCTAGCTGATATTAGCGGTCAGCCCTATGTTAAACAAAATGGGCATCTTCTTGTTTTTTGCGCCGATCTTCACCGTCAAACTCATTTAGCGTCGAATGAAGAATACAGTGAAATGATCGAAAATTTAGAGAACAGCGAGCATTTTCTCGTCTCCGCCATTGATGCGGCGCTGGCTGCGCAGAACGCAGCTATAGCAGCAGAATCACTCGGCTTAGGAATCTGTTATCTTGGGAGCTTAAGGAATGATATAAGCAAAGTTGACCAGCTGCTTGACCTCCCTAAACATGTCATCCCTTTATTCGGTATGGCCATTGGCCACCCGGCCCACCAGCCGGATCTTAAACCAAGACTTCCAAAGAAAGCCGTTTATTTTGAAAATCAATATAAAGAACACGATGAGAGCTTACGAGCATTCGATAAAGAAATCGCAGGTTACTACGAATCTCGCAGTTCAAATAGTCGCACAGATACGTGGACGGAACAGATGAAAAGGCGCTTCATGAAGACAATGCGCATGGATGTGACCGACCTTGTCCAGAAGAAAGGTTTCAATAAACGCTAGAAAGAAAGGATGGAACTCATGTCTGAGAAACTAGTCGCAGCCGCCCGTCAAATTGACGAGGCAGCTTCCATCGTAATATTAACGGGGGCGGGTGTGTCTACAGCGAGCGGAATTCCTGACTTCCGGTCCTCTAAAGGGGTTTGGACTTATGATCGAAGAAGAGAAGATTACATGTCCAGTGAATATTTTGCTTATGATCCCATGGATTTCTGGAAAAAGTACAAAGAGATTTTCCGCATCAAGTTATTACAGGAGTATCATCCCAATCCGGTACACCACTTTATCAAAAACTTAGAAACTGAACATCGGGATGTTAATATCATCACTCAAAATGTTGATGGACTGCATGCGGCCGCACACAGCCGACGAGTTGTTGAATATCATGGTTCTTTGGATAAAGCATCCTGCCCATCATGTGGGAAAGTTTTTACCATCGATTATGTTCTGGAGCATGAAACACCTGAATGTGATGCTTGCCATACTATCATCAAACCAAATGTCGTTTTGTTCGGAGATTTGATTACTGCTCATGACGAAGCCGAAGCCATCATTGATCAAGCAGATTTCCTGATGGTTTTGGGCACGTCACTTCAAGTTACACCGTTCAGTCTTTTACCAGAATATGCAGTAAGCAGGGGGATTCCTTCGCTTTTAATAAATAAAGAACCAACTATAAAAGATTACTTGTTCGATGAAGTCATCACTAAAGATTTAAAAACGGTCATTCCCCAACTTGAACAATATCTTAAGAACGTGTCCTCATCGGAATAAGAGAGGACACGTATCTTATTAAGGATGCAAAGTAAGTTCGCTGCCATCAGATTCGTTAAGAAGTGTCGTGTGATACTTTCCTGAAACCCAATCACCCAGTTGATTGTGATACCACTCACTGCGAAAATGGCCCGCCTGCCCCGGCCCTACTACGTGCTCTGCCTTGCTTGGATCTGCTAGGTCCATTACAAACCTCCATGAGGCCCCATGATCGACAATTCCACTGTTATTGAAACCTGCCGCTCTTACGGTTATCCTGCTTCCACTAACAGGGACAGGAGCACCGGGATTATAAAACCTTTCCAAAAACCCAATGCTCGATAGCGGGTGAGTAAATTCTACAGCGTGCCATTTCCCCCACTCCCAGTCAGCAGGTTCCTGCACCTGTTCTTCCTTCAATTCAATGAGGGTTTCATCGAAAGCCAGCTGGACGACGTTCTCTATACCACCAGCCTCTTCCAACCAAATAGATTCTTCTCCTTTCATACTCGTACGTAGTATTTCATCCGTGGTCTGTCCTGCCCCTTTAAAAAACTCCAACATATCTTTTGGTATCTTCTTTGAAAATATTTGATCTTGTATCGCCAGCATCCACCGGTGAAATATGAGAGGCTGCGGCAAATTTTCTTCATCTTTATAGTTCCAGTCGTTCATTAATTGAATTGTCTCTTCGTTCGAACCTTCGAGCTGGTCCAGAAGATAAATTAGGAATTCTTCAGCCTGCAGGTTCAATACATCTAACTGCATGTCTTTCATATCTTTTGAGGTGTGGTTATCTTTGCCGTTAATCATGTCGATAATACGTTGATAACGGTAAGGTTGTGCCCAATTATGACTTATATGATAAGGGTATTCTACTGTAGTTATTTTATTATTAGCTGTTGCGATAAACCCCTCTTCCGGATTGACGGCACCTGGTAGTTCATCAAACGGAATAAACCCGTTCCATTCATCCTCAGATGTCCATCCTCTTAATGGAAGAAGAGCATCATCAGGGTTCTCATATATCGGAATTCTACCATTTGCTTTGTAGGCTATGTTCCCTTCTTTATCTGCATATACAAAATTCTGAGCGGGTGCTAGGAACTTCTCTAAACCATTTTCGAATTCTTCCCAATTTCTTGCTTTATTGATTTCCAGAATAGCTTCAAGTTCCGTAGTAGGATCAAGAGCCGTCCACCTTAATGACAAGACTGATGATTCACCCGTGTTTTCCGCAAATTCACTGATGACAGGTCCATGTCTCGTTTCTGTAACAGAATAGTCTATCGTATCCTCACCTTTCACCCGTATCGGCTCGTTAATAACCTCCGCTTCTTCCCACTTCTCTTCAAATAGAAATTCATTCTCATTTTCAGGATTTCTTTTTTCCATATACAGCTGCTGCACGTCCGGTCCTACATTTGTTACTCCCCATGCCACATCTTCGTTATGACCTAAAATAATTCCCGGAACACCGGCGAAAATAACACCGGAAACATTGTAATCAGGGGAGTTTAAAGTCATTTGATACCATATGGACGGAGTGGCTAAACCAAGGTGAGGATCATCCGCCAGCAAAGGAGAACCTGATGAAGTGAGGCTCCCATCAATTACCCAATTATTACTTCCATTGAATTCTTGTGGCAGGACGGCACCTTTAAAGCTTGAAGCTATGTCTATTGTTTCTTCATCCAGAATCGTCGGAGCATTTTCGGGATAGGCTGGCATAAGCTCTTCTGCTTCTTCGGGAGAAAACTCTTGCATCGCATAATAGTTAAAAGCCTGTCTCTCCCAATGTCCTCCTAAATCAAAGGCCATGTACTTCCCGATGGTCAATGAATCGACAGGTTCCCAGGGTTCTGGTTCAATTCCCATTAAAATGAATTCTGCAGGTAGTTTGTTTTGATCTACAGCCTGCGCGATGTACTCATTCACGCCTTCCGCAAATGCTTCCAAACTTTTCAAAGCCTCTTCGGAATATTCTTGAATAGACTTTTCCGCAGCCCTCCTTAACCCTAGCGTTCGAAAATACTTATCTTGATCGATGGCCGTACTCCCCACAACTTCACTTAGCGTACCCGATGCCTGCCTTCTTGCAAGCTCCATTTGGAACATACGGTCTTGTGCCTGTACATAACCCTGCGCTCTAAATAGATCTTCATCAGACTTAGCTTTAATATTCGGGACTCCTTGCTCGTCCCGAATAATGCTGACTTCCTCACTAAGACCTTCTAACTTAATTTGGCCGACGGTTTCGGGTAGTGAACGATTTATGTAAGCGTTTACAAATATAAGCGCAGCAGCCATTAGCAACATAATTACACCCGTAATCACTAATGTGACCTTTTTCCAGCGCTTTATTTTTCTCTTCTCGTGTTCAATCTCTTTTAAAGGTTCCATTTGGAACTCCCCCTTTTAAAAAAGCCTGAATTAATTATACCTCAACCACTTTTAATATGTATATATGCCGAAGTAGAAGGTTAATAGACGAACATTAAGGGTACATTCCATTATAAGATTTTGGAGGTGTAACGATGGAAAAGATAAATATTGCAAACACAGATATTACATCCAGCCGAATCGGGTTAGGAACCTGGGCTATTGGAGGCTGGATGTGGGGTGGAACAGATGAAAAAGAGTCCATAAAAACTATCCATTCAGCTTTAGATAAAGGAATCAACTTTATTGATACGGCTCCTGTTTACGGGTTTGGGCGATCTGAAGAAATAGTCGGTAAAGCCGTTAAAGAATATGGGAGCAGAGACCAAATCTCTTTGGCTACTAAAGTGGCTCTGGATTGGAAAGATGAGCAGCCATTTAGAAATGGCACTAAAGAAAGAATACATCAAGAAGTTGAAAACTCATTGAAGCGTCTTCAAACTGATTATATTGATGTATATCAAGTGCACTGGCCTGACCCTTTGACGCCTATTCATGAAACGGCGGAAGCTTTACACTATTTGCATAAACAAGGTAAAATCCGGGCAATTGGTGTAAGCAATTTTTCACCTGAACAAATGGACATTTTTAGAGAAGCTGCACCTATACACACGTTGCAGCCTCCATATAACTTATTTGAAAGAGATATTGAGGGAGACATTTTACCTTACACTCAAAAGCATGACATCACCACAATAACTTACGGCTCGCTTTGCCGCGGTTTACTTTCCGGGAAAATGTCTGCAGACCGTTCATTTGATGGGGATGATTTAAGGAATAACGACCCCAAGTTCCAACAGCCTCGTTTCAACCAGTATCTAAGTGCAGTACAAGAACTTGACGAATTAGCCAAGGAACGTTTTGACAAAGACGTCATCCACCTCGCTATTCGCTGGGTACTTCAGCAGCCGGGCTCTGGAATTGCGTTGATGGGTGGCCGCCGCCCCGATCAGCTGGACCCTGTTGATGGTGTCAACGATTTTTCAATTGATGATGAAAGCATGAAAGATATTGATGAGATCTTAAATAGAAATATCAAAGACCCAGTAGGTCCAGAATTTATGGCTCCTCCTACAAGACAAGAAGTTTAGTATTACGTTCTTTAAATCAAAAGGAAAATCGAGCTCAAAAAATTGAGCTCGATTTTTTATCGTTGATCATTTAAGATATAATCACTTGCAATCATACAGGAGGTCACTGCATTGGATATTGTAATATGGATAATTATCGGTTTATTATTCCTGGCTAGTTTCGCCAGTTTAATTTTCCCAATCATTCCGGGACCGCTCGTCTTATGGCTCGGATTTCTTGCTTACCAATTTTTTATAGACGGCGGAGAATTAAGTATCCTATTCTGGATAGCGATGATTCTGCTGACTGTTGTACTCATAGTATCGGATATCATCGCCAACAGTTACTTTGTTAAAAAGTATGGGGGAAGTAAATGGGGAGAAAGGTCTGCCGCTATCGGCGTAATTGCGGGGTCCTTCATTATCCCGCCTTTTGGCATCATCGTTGTTCCATTTGTACTTGTGCTCGTAGTCGAATTGGCTCAAAAAAGAACAGCAGATGAAGCGTTCAAGGCCGGCATTGGATCGTTATTCGGTTTTCTCAGTGGAAGCTTTGCTAAGGTCATCATTCAATTGATGATGATCATATGGTTTTTTGTAGAGATTTGGATTTAAAAAACAACGGCAGTGCCTGAGAATAGGCACTGCCGTTATTTTTAATCTCTACCCATACCTTTTAAGAGTTGCATAAGCATTGTGATGCTTTTATTGATTTCAGGGTCCTTTAAAGCTTTAGCTAAATCGAAAATGGTCGTTTTTTGCTCAGGCTCAAGTTCATTCATTTCTTTTATGCCTTGGTTCACCCGTCCTGTCGTTTCTCTAATTGCTTTCATATCAAGATCCCCCATTAGGAAGACAAGCTCAGGCAGATTCTCAAAAAGCTGAGTATATTGGTCTTTACTGACTTCATTAACAAGATGCTCCAAAGCTTTTTTCTTTGAATGAGAAAAAGCGTTGGCCGTATCCAGGGTTCCTACTTCATCAAGCGATTTTAACAATTTTATCCCTTTTAAAATTGCTTCTTTATTTTCGGAGACTGCTTCCCTGACTTCATCTAAATCTCTTTCCACCTGCTTCTCTTTAGGAACTTCCAACCTCTTAATATTAGTTATAGATTTAGCCATCTTTATTCACCTGATCTCCTGGGAATATATAATCTTCTCTTTCCCATTTCTCTTCAACCTTAACTCCAACTTGCGGAACGGGTTGGCCTCTTCTGTGATTATTCGTCGGAATTGGTGATTTCCCTTTTTTCTTAACAACTTCCATGCGCACCGCTATTTCTTTATAGGCGGGAGTGTTCGTATCCTTATCCACACGGTTATCTGTTAAGAAGTTTACGGCGGATTTACCATTGGCACTCATAGGAATGAACAATTCATTTCCTCTAACACGGTCAGTGACAGTGACCACACCCGTAGCTTCTCCAGCTTCAGAAATCAGTTTGATTTCAGCGCCTTCATGAATTTTCCGCTCTCTTGCTAACTCTTCAGATACTTCTATAAATGGGTTAGGTGTTTTCTTAACAATACCTTCCACTTTATAGGTCATGTTTCCTTCATGGAAATGTTCAAGAAGTCGTCCATTATTTACATGAAGGTCATATTCCTCTGAAGTATCGTAATCCAGTTCAAAGTCCAGCGGGAAAAATTTAGCTTTACGGTCTTCGAAAGGAAAGCCATCTAAGAACAGTAATGGTTCATCCGTGCCGTCTGCAGCCACTGGCCACTGAAGAGAATCATACCCTTCCAAACGTTCGTAAGATACACCTGCAAATAGTGGCGCTAAGCTTGCGGCTTCGTCCATAATCTCAGAAGGATGATCATAGTTCCAGTCACCACCCAGCTCTTGAGCAATAAGCTGGAGAATTTCCCAATCGGGCTTAGAGCCAGGGAGAGGGTCCAGAACTTTATATAATCGCTGGATCCGACGTTCTGTATTAGTAAATGTTCCTTCCTTCTCAAGACTTGGAGAAGCCGGAAGGACTACGTCTGCATATTCAGCAGTTTTT
Source organism: Halobacillus campisalis (assembly GCF_030345335.1). GTDB lineage: Bacteria > Bacillota > Bacilli > Bacillales > Halobacillaceae > Halobacillus_A > Halobacillus_A campisalis. The sequence continues at coordinate 187,630 of NZ_JAPVRC010000006.1, read as the reverse complement.
GTGAAAAATAGATCCTGAACAACGAAGAAATCCAACTTTTCAAAAGCAGCAGTAACGTAATTGATATTTGCGTCGACAATACCTGTATCTTCTCCGATGACAAACATCGAACTTAAATTGCCGTCATGTATTGCTTCTATCATCTGATGGTTATCTTTCCCTGCTTCTTTAGGTATTTCACAATTCCAGGCTTCTTCATAGCGGCTGCGAACTTCATCATCAGTGGTTTCCTCATATCCTGGGAAAAAGTTAGGAATACTGCCAAAATCGCTGCAGCCCTGAACATTATTATGGCCACGCAATGGATACGCTCCACAGCCTTCCTTCCGGTAGTTTCCTGTAAGTAGCAGTAAATTAGAAATTGCAGTACTCGTATCACTGCCACGCATATGCTGAGTGACTCCCATAGCCCAGCATACGGATACCTTACCTGAACGGGCTATATCTTCAGCAACATCTATAAGTTCACCTTCAGGAATTCCAGTCAAATTGGAAGCATACTCCATCGTAAATTGTTCTAAGCTCTGGCGGTACTCTTCAAACCCATTCACCCACTCGTCGATGAATGTTCTGTCCTCTAAACCACGATCTAAGATATACTTGGATACTGCAGAAATCCACACGAGGTCCGTACCTGATTTCGGTTGATAGAAACGATCAGCTCTCGTAGCCATCTCATGTTTTCTAATATCAAATACAAACAGCTTCTGCCCGAACAATTTTTGCGAGCGCTTGATGCGGGAAGCCAATACTGGATGAGATTCTGCTGTGTTTGAACCTATAGTAATTACTAAGTCAGCTTTAGCTATATCTTCAATGGACCCGGAATCTCCTCCATGCCCCACTGTGCGGAATAAACCTTTAGTTGCCGGTGTCTGACAATATCGGGAGCAGTTATCGACATTATTTGTCCCTATAATTTGACGAGACAGCTTCTGCATCAAATACGACTCTTCATTGGTAGCCTTTGAAGAGGAAATGAACCCGATATCATCGGCTCCACGTTTTTCTTTAATTTCTTTGAATCTGCTGGCTACATATGAAATCGCTTCGTCCCATTCAACTTCTTCAAAAGCATCCCCGCGTCTTATTAGCGGTTTAGTCAGTCGTTCCTCGCTGTTCACGTAGTCCCATCCAAATTTCCCTTTTATACAAGTGGAAATCCCATTGGCAGGAGATTCGGCATTAGGTTCTACCTTTAATATCTTACGGTCTTTAGTCCATACATCAAAGGAACAACCGACTCCACAGTAAGTACATACTGTTTTAGTCTTCTTGATTCGTTCTTCACGCATGGCTGCTTCACTATCAGAAACAGCAAACAATGGACCATAGCCTGTTTCCACTTTTTTTGTCATTTCAATCATCGACTTTAAAATGCCCGGCTCCTGATCAGTAAGAAAACCAGCCTCTCTCTCCATACCTTTTTCCATCATTGCATTACATGGACAAACTGTAGAACACTGTCCGCAGTTTACACATGATGATTGATCCATGGGAACATCGTTGTCCCATATGACCCGCGGCTGCTGCCTTTCCCAATCGATGGTCAATGTTTCGTTGACTTGAACATCCTGGCAGACTTCAACGCACCTGCCGCACAAAATGCACTGATCAGGATCATAACGGTAAAAAGGACCGGAATCATCTCTATTATATGGCTTTTCTTCAAATGGTCTCGACTGGTGTTCTAAACCGAACTCGGCCATTGTATTATGTATTTCACAATCGCCATTATTATAGTCACATACTGTGCAATACAGCTCATGGTTTTCTAAAATCCGATCCAGGGATTCTTTTTGTGCTTTGTGAACATGTGGCAGCTGTGTCTGTACCTTCATACCTGCTTCGACTTTCATACCGCAGGCACGTTGAAGTTCCCCATTGATTTGGACGAGGCAAGTGTCGCATGTTTCAATTGGTCCCAACGATTCGTTATAACAAATTTGCGGGACTTGCTCTTCTGTCGTATTAATAAAATCTAATAAGTTCTGCCCTGGATCTGCTAAGTACTCTTTCCCGTTAAGCGTTATCACCGTGTGATCTCTTTCTAACAAAATAACCCCTCCTAATTTAAGTCCAGCTCTGTTGATTCTTCAATGAGTAATCGATTGGAGTGTGTATATATATTCATTCGTTTTCCCCTGGCAAAACCTATCGCCGTAATATTCAGGTCGTCAGCGAGCTCAATAGCCAGATCTGTTGGAGCTGATTTAGATAGTAGGAAACCCAATCTCATTTTTGATACTTTTATTAAAATCTCTGAAGAGATCCTTCCACTGAAGATTACCATTTTTTCTTTTCTAGATATTTTATTTTTGATCATAAAGCCATTCAATTTATCCAGCGCATTATGTCTGCCGATATCGTGAAAAATCAACTCAATACCTTCTCTTGATGCAATGGCTGCCTGATGGACTCCGCCTGTCTTTTTAAAAATAGAGGCTCTCTCCTGAAACGCTTTCATCAAGTTAAGACAATCTTCAGGCTTCACTTTAAAATCATCCATTACTGTTTTAGCCTGTTTTGCATCTGTTTGAAAATAAAAAGCTCTGCTCATTCCGCAGCAAGACCCGATCCACCGTTTATTGGAAGATGTGGAATTAACCTGTTTATGGGTCGTTATGTAAGCATAGCCCCGACCTTTATCGATATGCATAGATAGGATATCGTCTACGTATCTTATTATCCCTTCAGAAGCGAGAAATCCTATGACTAATTCTTCGAGGTGATCTGGTGTGCATACCATAGTAGCGAACTCCTCATCATTCACCATAATGGTTAGAGGATACTCTTCGGCAATTTCATCGTCTGTATGTGTAATTTTTCCATCTTCGTACTTTATCATGGGAATATGACGAGTCTCTCTTTTCATTGTTCCCCACCTCAAATCGACAGTTATATACATTTAACCTTTTTCATCTTTGATTAAACGTAATTTTTATATTGCAATATTAATCAGACCTGCACTTTAATTAACTGCAGACTTAGTATCAGAGAGTTTTACTAGTTTCTTTAAATTCGCTGCTTTAATAAATTCTCACCATCATAAACCGCTGCTGCTACTTTATTATTTTTATAGAGATGTGACTTAGTTAATTACCCACTGTATACTTTTTGCAAATAATTTTTTATATCAATTCCTGCACCTTAAAAAATAATTCCATGTTTAGCATCACCGTTCTTATTTGCTTACTTTTTGTAATACTATACAGTTCTATTATTATCCGATTATGGTACAAGATATTATTAACTCTTTCGTTTGTTGTTTTAAATAGTTACCTTAACTGATCCTTTTACAAAAAACTTTAGAGCCAACAAGAATGAGCATAAATAGAACGGCCAACGCTATATTCAACTCCCCTCCATATAAGCCAAGTAATCTGGCTTCGAAACTGTCGATCAATATTCCGCCTGCAACCATAAATATCCCGACTTGTATATTTGATACAGCTTCTATAACTCCAAACACTTTCCCCAAGTGACTAGGATCTGTTTTTTCCATTACTAAGCTGTCTAAGCAGGCTGCCGTCACTCCGCCAGCTGCTGATATCATGATAAAAAGGAAGCACATAGAAACGATAGAGGAAGACTGACTGGCTAAAATTTGCATCACCCCTTCTACAACAATGAAAAAGAGACTGGCTTTCAGTAACTTCCTTTTATTAAAACGTGCTGAAATATAAAAGCTGATGACAAGACCGATACCAAGAGATCCATACAACAGGCCGATCCCTAGATCTTCCTTTCCAAACGTGTTGCCGCCGTAATAAGTAATTAAAACGTTAAATATCCCATCCGTAATCGGCAGCAAGAATTGGACGAAAAGGACAAACCAAATAATCGGTTTCAAGTTACGGTACCAATCCGATTCATCTTTAGTCTTTTCCATTTGTTTTTTATTTGATTTCAATTCAGGTAATTTTTTTATCCATAAAGCAGCAACCAGAAATGTTAGAGAGTTAATGATAAAAGAAACTTTTGGACTGATAAAAAATGCTACAATACCACCTGTCACTGACCCTAATATGAGTACGACTCCTATCATTACTTGTTCCAATGCGTTCACTTTAAGAAGCGATTCCTTTTCAACTAATGAACTAATAGTGGATTTTCTAATGGGCTGATAAAAGGCCTCTCCACAAGCAAGCACGATTACTGCAGTGTACACAACCCATAACCCTTCCTGATTTTCAACGAACAAAAATAACAGAGCGAAAGGAAAACGGATACTATCCGTTAGTATCATGAGTGTTCGTCGGTCATAACGATCTGCTAACCTGCCGCCTAATGGAGGTAAGATGATATACGGTATGATGCGTGCTCCCATCACGAGACCTACCATCAGCCCTGATCCCGTCAAATTCAAGACTAGTGCTAACACGGCCACTTGACTGAAGCGGTCACCAATCCCATTAACAATTCCAGCTTGAAATAAATACTTATATTGATGACCTTTTAGTAAATGAAACATAATAACCCCACCATAATTAGATATTCATCTAATTAGTTTCCTGAAATAAAAGTTCCGACCTATGTCAGAACTTTTATTCTATAAACCTATTTCATTTTGACTTTTTAGCGCTTCACAACGAGCGGCCACATTTCCTTAGGGTTCAATTCATATTTACCCTGTTCACGGTACATGAATTGATGCATAACCCATTCTCTTCTAATCGCTGCGTAATCCTCATGGAATGTCAAAACGTATTCATTCACTTCTTGCTCAGTATATAACTTCCCGTGCTCGAAACCTTGAACGAAATAAGAAAGAACGACGAGCTTTTTCTTAAGTTGACTCGGAATTCTCGTCAATTTCCCTTCCCTGCTAATAAAACTTCTCATTACTTTGAGCTGATCTGTTTCAGACATATACATCTCTTCTTGTTTCAATGGATCATCTCCTAACCTTAGAATTGCTGTAGCCATGAACTCAAGGCGTTTAGCATCTAAATAAAAATAAATCGTGTTCTTATCTCTCCTTGAATAAAGTATCCCTGTGTCTCTCAATTTCTTTAAATGATGAGTGATGGTAGGAGGTCTTAACCCTAATTTATGGGCAATGGCCTGGCCGTGAAGAGGACCACTCTTTAGCAGAGATACTATTCTGATCCTGGTTGGGTCACCAATTGCTTTATAAAAAGAAATCATTTTATCCAGTTGCATAGGATACCTCCTCTAGTTAGATTAATATCTAATTAGATGATAATCTATTTATGTTTTATATGCAATAAAAAAAGCTGCCTATTTAAGCAGCTTTAATCGCCCATCTGTTTTAAAAAATGCACAACTTCCATATCAATCCATCCTTGCTTCTGTTCTCTCTCTTCGAAATTTTCTGTATGAAGGAAAGTAGTTACCCCTTTATATAAGTCGATGTCGTCTGGATTAGAATTCTTCAAATAACCGACCCGATACAAGTGATAACTAACTTTTTCCTTCAAATCCCCCTTCAGCTGTTTGATTTGCGCAGGATTAGATTCTGCGAAATATAGTTGGTGAAGGAAATAAATCCTCTCCAATTCTTTAATAGGTTCTTGATGATCATCTACTCTTAGATCTACTAGAACATCACTTAGCCCGCCATATCCACCTTTTTCCTTTACAACGTAAAGAGCTGCAGATTGTTTACCTCGACGATCTCCTCCAGCTTTTTGTGCAGATTTTAATGCTTCCAGCAGCCTTTCGCTTAAATTACCTTTTGCATTTTCAAAAGCCTTCCCCATTTTAGTAACAGTTTCCTCATTCACTAAAATGTTTCCCTGGGCAGCAAAATGTTTGCCGGTGATACCCCCGGCCCAGTCATAACAGTCATCTCCTGTATAAGAAGCTGCATTCCCCTGAAAATCCACTACTCCAATTTGCCGTTCACTCGCTCCGGGATCAGACTTGATTAATTGATCAATGGTCTGTTCAGCATTCAAGCCTGAGCTTAAGTGCTCCAAGCCATCCGGTCCATAAGCAGGATTGGCAAAAGCCTGAGTAGCTACTGCGCCGACACCAGCTTTTGCATAAGGTACTACAGCACCTACACCAAGAAATTTTGATTGAACGGCTACACCCACCTCTCCTGTACTCGGATCTGCTGCGACAATAGAATATGTAGCAATAATATGCCTCAAACAATCACTCCCCTTTTCTACAATTATTCGACTTTCTTAATAGAATACCTTCAAAAAAGAAATACTGTGTTAGCTTAGCGAACGAAGACAAGGATATTTCTTACCCTTATCTAATCGTGAGATACCGCAACGCGTTAGCCCGGGGAAGATCACCTTATGCCCATGGAAAGCGAGTAATTCCCCGGGCTTTCAAGCTCCATCCTTAAAAACGGAAGCACCCGAATACCTTGAAGATGATTCTTTATGATAAAAGATTATATGAAGAATCAGAAAAGCGTTGTAAGAGCAGTAAAAAAGCTGTCGATAAATTTATCGACAGCTCTGCCTATTTAATATGTGGTAAACCACGTCCACTTCTGAAGGTAGTACGTAATATATCTTCCTATCGTCATATTATCTTGATATTCTTCATAGTCAGCCGTGTAATTTCCGTCTTCATTGGACCAGATACGCGTAAAGTATTCATCAACTTGTTGGAATACCTCTTCCTCAGAAGGCCCTATAATTCTTACATCCGCTTCAAGATTTAAGTTGGATAAATTTCTTCTTGTATAGTTACCTGAACCAGCGATAATCACACTTTCAGCATCTCTGTTTATATATAGCATTTTTGTATGATATTGCTCCATGTTCACGTCGTACCACTTAAGGTTAATGTTATCGTTTCCAAGCTCCTTCATTTCAGCTGCTACCGGTAAATTCGGAAGCCCAGATTTTTCATGTCCGAATGATTGCTTGTTCGGGTCCATGACAATGTTCACTTCGGCACCACGGTCAGCTGCTTTATCGAGCTGATCGATAATATTCCTTTCTGCTAAGTAATACATGCCAAGCCATACCGTATCACCAGATTCCGCTTTGGACAGCTCCTCAACTACAGCGTCTAATATTTTCCTTTCAGTAATATACTGCGCCTCTAAATTACCTGCTTCTTCTCCAAAGTCTCGGTTTTCATACTCCGGAAAATCAGCTTCTCCTGAAAAATTGACGACTGCCTCTTCTGCTTCGAGAATATCTCCAATAATAGGTCCAGTCATTTTAAAAGCGACATTTTCATGAAGTCCGCTCTCATTATGAGGATTCGCCGTAGACACCATGGCAGCATCTTCTGTAACTAGTACTTTCCTGTGGTTCGCCTTTACGTTTAAAAGTTTTAAGTAGGATCTGAGGGTAACATCTGGGGCCTCTTTTGAAAATGGATTAGCAATCCATCCATCGCCGCTCGTACCCATCCAGCTGAAAAAGACCCTCCAAATACTAGAATATACAGGATTTGAATCCCTTAACCTATTTAAATCTGTCAATACTACATCTACTTCATGGTCTCTAAGACGATCAATTTCTTTTGATTCGTAGGATCCATACACCGTATTAATTTCATCTGTTATAAATATCACTTTCATATCCGGATGTTTTTCCTTTTGTTCTATAATATGGTCTGTTAGTTTTCCAGCGATATTAGGGAATTTATCGCCATCATCGCTATAGCTGTTAAATAAGAACATATCAATGACAATAAAGTCTTCAGCTTCTGAAATGACTTTATTGATTTCTTCAAATATCTCGAGTTCGTGCACGACTTCACCATTTTCGTCCTCATAAGTCAAGTCTTTATAAAATTCTATGCCTTCAAGGTTCCTGAATTCGCCTTCATAAGACGTCCCTTCTGGTAAACTTTTCCACGACACATGGTACGCAGTAACTACAGATAATAAAAGGATAATTCCAACCATTATCCAAAACCATTTTTTCTTATGAATATTCTTTATTTTTTTCAACTCCAGCGCCCCAATCCTTAACTCCATCATGTACAAGCTATCCTTAAATTAAAGGTAACATTCCTTCATATAAAAGTATATGTGGAAATAAAAGGGCCTGTCTGATTAATATACGTAATCAGACAGGCTTATGGTCAATTATGCACTTTGGGTTAAGAGGGAAGGACGTTTTAGGAATAGTAAACCAAGAACGATCGTACTTACTATAAATGCCGGGAGCATATAACCTCCATTATAGATTAATGAGTATAACCATACTGGCTGTCCTTCAGGAGCAAATTCACCATAGAATACAATTCCAGCCACAAAATGACCAAGAAAACGGAATAGACTACCTATGAAGGCTCCGGCTATCACCCATGTCATCAATTTCTTTTTACGATGAGCTGCCGCTGCATCCCATACTGGCTTAGCAAATACTCCAGCCAGGCCTATCACTCCGAAAGCTACAATATAATCTAGTAGGGTCTGGAGAGGAGTTACCATTATAGCTCCGAATAGAATTTGATAAATACCTAATAGTACACCGGTTAAAACTCCACCGCTGAGCCCCCACCTGAAGGCCATAATAAATACCGGAACCATGGCAAAAGAAACTGATCCTCCTTGTGCCCACAGCTTGAATGATAGAAATGGTATAACGTCTAGTAAAATAGCAAGTGCAGAAAAAATTGCTACTTCTACTAGAAACAAAACTCTTTTGTTCCTCATTTTGTATCTCCCCTTTTTAAAGACACAAAAAAAGCAATGCCAAAGGGGAAAGCTTCCTGATGGAGGAATCCCGTGCATCGCCATCAAAAAAGCCACCATCCCTGCGTCAGTACTAACTGACAGGTTCGAAGGGTCTGAACTACACGTTCACTCTCAGCGCAAAGGCTCCCCCTGAAGGCTCATATTTCGTTTGCTTTTCTTGCTATACTTATATTATATACGATGAGAATAACTGTGACAAATGTTAGCTAAGGTACGATCGTAACGGGGATTGTGGTTGACTGCAGCACACCGTAACTGACACTTCCGAGAATGGCCCCTTTCACGCGCCCAACTCCTCTTGTGCCCATTACAATAATATCGGCGTCTGAATCACTTGCTTCTTCAAGAATCACCTGATCAGGGATCCCCATTCTTTTTCGCAGTGTATAATCTACATCACTGTCTTTCAAAAACTCTTCTGCCCTATCAAAAGACTCTCGTGCGGCGTCATCCAAGTAAGACTTGATTTGATCTTGCGTTGCAAAGCGTCTTACATTTCTCGTATTATAATCGAATTGGACATTCAGAATGATCAGTTTACTTCCATCTTCCTTAGCTGTATCCACCGCATATCTCAATGCACGCTCTGAACTAGGTGAAGCATCAAAAGGTACAAGCAGAATTTTATTCATTTCTACCCCCTCCTTACTTCTATTATACTTGAAATGGTGAGAATGAGCCATGGCATCCAAGAATTCACAAAAGAGCTGAAATACGTAATCACCTCGTAATTATTTTGCGTTAGAATACATCACGAAAAATTCCAGGCTTCTTTCAATGATAATGTCCTGATCGTTATCCAGTGTAGCCACATGGTAGCTGTTATCTAAGTGAATCAGCTCCTTATGTTCTGATAAGACCGTTTCAAATACCATCTCTGAATTCTCAGGAGGGACAACGTGATCTTCTTCGGATACAAATATAAAAATCGGGCAGTGAATTTTCGCTAATTGATCGTGCACTTCCTTCATCAAAGTCAGCAAGTTTTGAATCGAACGGACAGGCGTTCTTTGATAAGCGAGCTCTTCAATTCCTTCTTTTTTTATATCCGAACCAATGGCAGCAATAAATCGATCATCTGTCTGTTCTACTATGTTTTCCATAGCTGGTATGTCGATTGCTGCGTTAATGGGAACAACCCCTGCAATTTTATCATAACGAGCAGCCATACTTAGAGCCAGAGTCCCACCCATCGATAAGCCTACAGCAAATACTTTAGAACACCTCTTTTCCAGCCACTGAAAAGCACTCTCGACCGACTGTATCCAATCACGGTAAGTGGTTTCTTCCATTTCTTCAGGAGACGTCCCGTGTCCTTTCAAACGAGGAGCAGCAATGCTGTACCCTTCTTTTGCATATGCTTCTACTAATGGTTTCATACTTTGGGTTGTTCCTGTAAATCCATGACAAACTAATATACCTATTTCGTTTCCTTCGTGAAAAATTTCCTCTGCCCCTTTTTGAACTTGATGTACTGTCATTTATCCCTCTCCTTTTTATAGAGTATTTTATTGAGCACAGTCTTTTCAAGAAAAGACCATGGCAAACACCTTTTTAACAGAATGTTCATTCGAACACCCGGACCGATAGGATAGCGAAGTTTTTTCAAGGTGTTTTTCTCAGCCAACTGTCTTAAGAGAAGGGCTACCTTACGGGGATCTTCATGTGTTTCACGATTCAACGCTTTCCATAACCCTTTAGTATACTGATAATAAGGAGAATCAGGATGATAAACCGCCGGGGGCAGTTCTAAACCTGATGACCAGATATTCGTTTCGTAAGAACCTGGTTCTATAAGCGCCACATCTATGCCAAAAGGTTTCAATTCAAAGCGCAGGCTCTCAGACAACCCTTCAAGCGCATGCTTTGAACTCACATAAGCTGAGAGACCGGGAAAGCCGATCAGACCACTAATACTACTGACATTCAATATTTTACCGTATCCTTGACTTCTCATTTTAGGAAGTACGGCTTTAGTGACTCGAATGACTCCAAATACATTTGTTTCGAATTGACGCCTGTAATCTTCAATTGGAACCTGTTCTAGAAAGCCGCCTAAAGCAAACCCTGCATTGTTGACCAATACGTCTATGCGCTCCATTTTTCCAACAAGATTGCTAAAATGCTGTAAAGAGGATTCATCGGTTACATCTAATTTCCATACCGTGATATTTTCAAGAACCTCATCAGTAAGCTGAGATTGCTTGAAAACATCCAATTTCTCAGGATTACGTATCGTAGCGATTACTTTCATTCCTCTTTCCGCACATTTTACCGCTGTATGATATCCAAAACCGCTCGTTGCCCCAGTAACCAGAACCGTAGGCTGCATCTTAACCCTCCGTTCGGTAAATCTTCTGTTCTATCATCTCTTACCCTTTTTCGCTCTTATGTAAATCCGTTTTGTAAAGATAATCCACTTTTAAAGATTGTCTTTTCATTTTTAAATTTATAGATTAGCTATTGGGAAAAATAAAGTCGGGCTATGTGAGCAATTTTGGATTTGGATATGATTACCCTGGACGGCATCTTCACCATCATAGTAGTAATGTTTATCGTATTAATCACTGAGGCACATCCTTGTACAAGGTATCAAGTTCCTGGTTTTAAGTTTTGACGCTGATCTCCCCTTTTATTACAATTGAAACTAACGAAAAGAGAGAGGGGATTCTCATGCCCGTTTTAAAAATTGAAGAAGATACAATCAATTTTGCTTATTACAAGAAAGATGATGTATCATTTGTAAAGATATATTTGGACGATCTCAATGGCGTAAGTGTTACAGCTCATACTGATAAATCAGAAGAAGATGTCAAAGCCTTCCTGAGAAAAAAGAAGAATTGGCTTGATGAGAAGTGGAAAAAGCTCCACCTCGATCTTTATACAGAGAATGAACTAAAAGAGAATGCTAAAATCGCATACTTAGGCAGAAAATACAAATTGAACATAGAAGAAACGACTAGTAAAGATCCTGGTTTCACTTTTCATAAAGGTAAATTTAAATTTACATGTCCTCATTCTCTTTCAAAAAATAAACAAGAACAAACTTTCACCCAGCTAATGGAAAATTGGTTACAAAAAAAAGCTGAAGAAAAATTTCCTCAGCTTTATCAAGGCGCACTGATGGAAAACGATCAGTACCGCTTGGGCGTAAAAACAGATTCAGCCATCTACTTAAATTGGCGCTTGGTCAAACGTTCCAAGCAGGAGATCTCAAAAGTCATTGAAGATTTAAAACAAGAAAAAACCTACTAAAAAGTGTAGAGCTGAAGCTCTACACTTTTTTAATGAGTGAACCTGTTAAATTTCCGTGTTGATCTTAATATAAGCTCTTTTTTCTTGAGTACTCCTTTTCGAGACTTTCCTATGGCAGTAATGACGGCTTTAGTAGGCATGCGTTGAACTTTCTCATGCTTCGCCTTCAGGGCTCTTACTTACCGTGTTTATCCCACAGGAGACTCTCTACGCTCCCATGGAAAGCGAGCCGTTCCCCACCACCAGGAAACACTCACTAATATCTAGAATCGAGTCTTCAACCATCCATCCGTACCATTCTAAATGAATAATAATAAACTTAATGACATAACCATCATTCCCGCCACAACACCATAAATGGAGAGATGGGCCTCTCCATACTTACGGGAAGCTGGCAACAATTCATCCAAAGAAATAAAGACCATGATCCCAGCTACACCAGCAAACAATATACCAAACATCAAATCATTAAGGAACGGCATTAATAACAAATAAGCTGCAAGTGCGCCTACTGGTTCAGCAAGGCCTGATAAAAACGATAACTTAAATGCTTTTTTCTTGTCTCCTGTAGCGAAGTATACAGGGACTGAGACGGCGATACCTTCTGGAATATTATGAATGGCAATGGCTACAGCAATTGCAAACCCAAGTGACGGATCCTGGAGTGTCGAAGTGAAAGTTGCAATACCTTCAGGGAAGTTATGAATAGCTATTGCCAGAGCAGTAAATGTTCCCATTTTTAGAAGTTGCTTATTTTTAATCTCTTCAGGCGACTTCGACATATCCTCTACTTTCTTAACCTCATGTGGATTACCCTGCTTAGGAATTGCTTTATCAATGAGTGCGATAACTAGCATTCCTCCAAAGAAGCTGGCCACATTCACCCAGTTCCCAGTTACATCTCCTAGCGCATTCACTAGTGATTCTTGAGCTTTAAAGAAGATTTCCACGAAGGATACATAAATCATGACTCCTGCCGAAAATCCTAAAGCAAGGGACAGAAATCTTGTATTTGTGGTTGAAGTAAAGAAAGCTAGAATACTTCCGATACCTGTAGCCAATCCGGCCATTAATGTAAAACCAAAAGCGAGCAGCACGTTTTCCATAAAATACCTCTCCTTCTCCATATCTGTTTATCTAAATTTAGTTTAGTACAAAACTTTCCTTAGTGCAACTTTTTTAGTTATAGGTATATTTTATGTAGGCGGGTAAGTTTTGACACTTAAAAAAAGACCTCATTTTGAATTTCTTCAAAATAAAGTCTCCCTTGGTTCATCTACTTCTTGACCATCAAGGTAAAGAATTATCAATCGATCACTTTCATAAACTAACTCATACTTATATACAGTTATTTCCACTTCGACATCAACCGTTTCCTCAACACCTCGCGAAAACCTTAATAGTTCGTATTTTCAAGGTTCTATTGCATTAAGATCTTAAAAATTCAGTTTTTCGTTTTGATTCTGTTGTAAACGCACGACCACCTTTTAGCTTACTGCATAAAATAATCAAACCACCTGAGAGGAGTGTTGATCATGAGTGGTCGTCCAAACAAAAAAGATGCCCAAGATTCATCAAGAACAAGGAAGAGCTGCTGTGGAAAAAAGCGAAAAGGAACAAAATAATAAAAAAAACAAAATTAATCTAAATAGCTCAGATATCTAGGATAATCTAAAATTACAAACGAATTACCATACGATCAGAATGCTAGTTTCACTGGCAACACGGAAAAAAGCTCGGAGTCCATCTATGGCTCCGAGCTTTTTAACATATAATGTTTATTCAATGAAAGCTCTATTACCGGATGACTTAGCATTGTTCCTAAGAATTGATATTGGCGAGCTATTAAACTTATTAAATGGAGGGTGAGTACTGAAAAAGCACACCAATCAATATAAAAATCGAGTATAAAATCATCGCGATTTCATACTCGACTTCATCTGAAAAATATATAGTTTATCCGAACTTCTTTTTTTGGACTGTATCCAAATTCGCTTTTTTACCAGCTAAACGATTAGCAATCGTAGTAAGCGCTCCGTCCCCAGTCACATTTGTTGCTGTTCCAAAGCTGTCCTGAGCTAAATAAAGAGCGATCATCAAGGAAACCATTACTGAACTGAAACCTAGCATACTTTCCAGTAATCCTACAGCTGCCATTACTGCTCCTCCTGGAACTCCTGGTGCAGCTACCATTGTAACTCCTAGCATAAGAATAAATGGAAACACATCCATAAAACTAGTAGCTTGTCCTTGCATATACATGACAGCCATTGCACAGCTGGTAATTGTTATTGTACTGCCGGCTAAGTGCACATTGGCTAATAAAGGTACGGCAAAGTCTGCTACTCTCTCTCTTACACCAATCTGTTTCGTATGCTTCAACGTTACCGGAATAGTAGCGGCAGAAGACTGAGTCCCTAATGCTGTAAAATATGCCGGCGTCATTTTTTTAAGAAGATAGAAAGGATTCGCTCTATGCATAGCACCTGCGACCCCATATACAGAGACTAAATAAATAAGATGCAGAATAATGATCATAACGAACACTTTAGCAAACACACTTAAAATGGTCGCTACCTGACCAGCATAACTCATGTTAGCAAAAATCCCGAATATATGGAAAGGTAATAATGGGATGATAATTTTCTCAATCACTTTATATATGATTGAGCGGAATTCGTCCATTGTTTTATAAAGAGTATTCCCTTTAACTACTGTCATTCCGACACCTATGATAAAAGAGAATATTAAAGCAGCCATAACATCGATCATAGGAGTCATTTCGACCGTGAAGGAAGCTTCTACTAATGATTCTTCTGGATTAGACATTTCATTCGAATCCTGGGTGTTTAAAATGGCAGGATAAAGGTTGGAAGCAGCAAGATAAGCTGCCACACCTGCCAGTACAGTAGAAAGGTAAGCCAGCCCTGCGGTAAGGCCAAGCATTTTCCCAGCGCCTTTTCCTATAGAAGCTATGCCTGGAGCGATGAAGCCTATGATAATGAGCGGAATGACAAATCCTAGAAAATTATCGAATAGACCTGTAAAAGTGGCAAAGAGTTCAATCGCCCCTTCTGGCACTACTAACCCAATAACAATACCTAGAATGATAGCAATAATAATTCTTGCAAGTAATGGTACTTTCTTCATCACATTTTCCCTCTCTTTTCAAAAGATTTAGTCAATTAAAGTAGTGCAGAGTTTTTTCTTCATCCACATTAACGCACATATTCTATTTTGTGAAGGGGAAAATTACTTTGAATAGCCTTTAATAGTCAAAAAAATCAAAAAAGCGCTTACCTTTTCAAGGTGACTTTTGATATACAGCTTTGTCATTAAAACGTAATGTTTTTGTAGTGCTTTTGTATTTGTTATAAATCTATCCCCTTGATATAATTCAATGAGTGTCAAAGAGAAAGGGGTAAAAAGTCATGAAGTTTGCCATTATATTGTTTTCTTTTATGTCCTTTTATACTTTAGGAATACTAGGCTTTAATCCTGACCCTTCTTATATCCAAGCAGATGAAAAAGCAGAAATGAAAGAAACAGCCCTTTCTGAGAAATCAGAAAAACACCAGAGATTTATAAATGATGAAAACGAAAAAGAAGTTATAAAAACTGTGAATGTTGAGGCTACTGCCTATACAGCTTTTTGTGAAGGTTGCAGCGGCGTTACGAAAACGGGAATAGACTTGAGAGATAATCCTGATCAAAAAGTCATTGCTGTAGACCCTGACGTCATTCCTTTAGGTTCTAAAGTCCATGTTCCTGGCTATGGTGAAGCCATTGCGGGAGATACAGGCGGAGCAATTAAAGGTAACCGTGTGGATTTGTTCATGAAAGAAAATAGTGAAGCAATGGATTATGGACGTCAGCAAATAGAAGTGGAAGTTTTATCTTCCTAAATAATAAAAGGCAGCTCTTTTCAATTAAGAGCTGCCTTTTATTATTCTTTTGAAAATTTCGTACGTTGTGTGTACTCACTCAAATAATAACTTTCAACACTGGACGTATGAATAGATACTCCATCTTCTAAGAACCACCACTCACCTCTGTCCAGCTGCTTCGAAATAAATTCCATCGTTTCTCTCTCAGTCATCTCTTCACTTAAGTCCAAGTCATGAGTTACAACTCGGCCGCTTATGAGAAGAAACACTACTTTCCAATCTCTTTTGCTTGATGCCATTAATGTCACCTTCCTTTATGTATTCGTATAAATCTTTTCCCTATTTAATTAGAGGTTAATCTTTATTTTTATTATTTTCAAAATCCTGATTAGTTTTTACCATTTTATAAAGATGAATAATCGAGAAGTAATCAAAACCTGTCGTCATAACCCGTTCATGATGTTATTTTCACATGGACTTTTCGTGATCTAGGCCCATCAAACTCACAGAAATAAATTCCTTGCCAGGTCCCGAGCAGAAGCTCTCCGTCCGTGATGATAATGGTTTGTGCATGCCCTACCGTACTCGTTTTCATATGAGCAGCCGTATTGCCTTCCATATGCTTATCTTCCGCTTGCTCCCATGGGTATACTTCACGGAATCTTCTCAACATATCTGTTTTTACATCAGGGTCGGCATTTTCATTAATTGTAATTCCAGCGGTTGTATGCGCTGAAGATACTATGACCGTCCCTTCCTTTACACCTTGCTCGCGCACCCAATCAGAAATTTGGCTGGTTATATCAATCATCTGGTCATGGTGGTCTGTTTTAACCGGAAAAGTTTTTAACACAATATCACCTTTCTCTCATTAAATTTGAGATGAAGCGTATTCTTTAAGTTTCTCATACTTGTCGATTTCGGAGTGATGCGTTTCGGTTTCAATCCAATTCCATTCACTAGTTGAGATGTTCACGTCTATAGACGCACTGTACACGTTTGTTGCATTCCCTCTTAATTGGATTTTGTAACGTCTATCCGCTTTTTCAACGACACAGTTTACAAGACCACCTTTGTTTATAACGACTATCGGTGTTTCTAAATCGTTAGGCCCAAGAATCGTCGATACTAGAGTAGAAGCTGACATCGCTGTGCCGCAAGCGTTCGTCAAGCCGACTCCTCGTTCAAAGGTTTGTACAAAAATCTTATTTTTTCCAAGGATTTGAACGAAACTTACATTGACTCCTTTAGGAAAAACAGAAGGTGAGTTGTTAGCTTTCTCCCCAATATCGATGAGGTCCTGTTGAACAACCTCATCAACAATCGTGACGATATGCGGATTAGGCACACTTAACGCTGTGAAAGTGAAATCGTGTGAAAGGCCGGGAATTTCTACATCCATCGCCTCCGCCTTCTCGTAATTCATTGGTAAAGTTTCTACCTCAAATGAGACCGGTTCTATGTCTACAGAGAAAGTGTCGATTCCTTTATATATAGGTTCTACTTGCTCCACAGCAAGCACCGCCTTCTCAGTTTCTATATGAATAGAAGCCCGGCCATCGCTCTGGATAATATGACGTGCCACACAACGTAAACCATTTCCACACATTTCAGCTTCGGTACCGTCTGAATTGAACATGCGCATTCTCGCTTCGGCAACATCACTTTTCATAACAAACAGGATTCCGTCTGAGCCTACCCCATTCTTTCTGTCGCATAGCAATACGGAAAGCTGTCTTCGCTCTTCTTCAGAGAATGTGTAGCTATTTGCAATTTCATCAATCAAAATAAAATCATTTCCTGATCCATGACACTTAATAAAATTAATCATTCTTATACTCCCTCTACCTTTTTTATCATTATCATAGCATATTTTACCGCATTATACAGAACGTCGCTTCATGAGCCATAAGAAATAAGGAGCTCCTATTAAAGCTACCAAAATCCCCGAGGGGATCTCATTAGGTGCAAGAAGTGTGCGGCTGAACAAATCAGCCACAACGAGAAGGAATCCTCCAATGAGCATCGTCACGGGAAGCAGCTTCTGATTCGCACTGCCGACAAGTAATCTTGAAAAGTGTGGTGCGATCAGCCCAACAAATCCAATTGAACCTACAGCAGCTACACTGCATGCCGCAAGTAAAGTTGCTAATAAAGCCAATTGAAAACGCACAGAAACTACATGAAGCCCGAGTCCTTTAGCAGCTTCATCCCCTAATGAAAGGACATCTAAGTTTTTAATATAAAAAGCTAATAGTGGAATAAATATCAAAATCGGCCAAAGCAGAAACTGCAATATTTCACTCCACCCTCTAGCATACGTTGTCCCTGACAACCAAGTTAACGCTGAGGCTACTCCTAATTCCGATTGTACGACCATGATTTGTATAAAGGCTGAACCAAAGGCTGAAATCCCTATACCTAACAAAGCTAAAGTCGTAGGATGAAATTCAGCTTTAGCACCTAGAGCCATTACTATCAAGAAAAATACAAAAGCCCCTGTCATCGCCCCAATAGGAACCCAAAAAGCCGAAACACTGAAAAAGTACATCGTTGCAAGTGCGCCAACCCCGGCGCCAGATGTTATTCCAATGACTGACGGGTCTGCCAAAGGGTTTCTTAAGACTCCTTGAAAAATGAGCCCGCTTACGGCAAGGACTGCACCACTTAATAGAGCTACTAGCGAGCGGGGTAACCTGGAATCTATTATGAAATTCTTCATAAATTCATTCGTTCCACCGAACAATGCATTATACGCCACAAGAGGTTCAAAACCGTAGTTCCCTGAAGACATGCTTATAACGACCGCAGCAAGAATTATCACAGACAGAATGGGAATGATTTTCTTCAATGGCAGATTGACTGCGACTTTACCTGCGAGAATTGATCCCGTCTCTTTTGTATTTGAAGCCTGCTTCATCCTGAGGACCAACCAGATCAGCCATGGGGAACCAACGAGAGCAGTAATTGCACCGACCGGCAGCTCAGAAAAGGATGGGTCGATGATTCTCGCTGCAACATCTGCTAATAACAGCACATTAGCTCCCCAGAGGAAAGATCCGATCATTAATGGAAGATGCGTACGGTATCCTATTAATTTAATCAAATGAGGCGCCACAAGTCCTACAAAACCGATAGGCCCAACAACACTTACAGTTACCGAAGTAAGGAGCACAGCTGCTAAAATGGAAACGAACTTTACAGAACGTATATTTTGACCAAGAGCTGTAGCTACGTCATCACCTAACGCTAAAGTATCCAACTTTGGTGCATAGAAAAGCAATAACAGAAAAGCAGCTGCCACAAAAGGCAAGGAAAATTGGACGCCGTTCCAATCGTTCTGTACTAAAGTTCCAGATCCCCATAAAAATAGACCTTGAGTCTCGTTTTCATAAAAAATCTGCAGCATAGATGTGAGAGAAGAGAACAGAAAGGTAACGATCATACCAGCTAATACCATACGAACAGGAGTAGCGTCATTCCCACCAGAAAGTATATATACAAATCCGAATGTGAGAATACCCCCGATAAAGGCCGTGATAATTCCATTAGCGGCCAATGCAAATGGCATATAAATAGTTGTCACGATTACAGCAAAATATGTACCCGAATGAATCCCCAGAGTGCTGGCGGAGGCCAGAGGGTTTTTCGTAACCGTTTGAAGAACTACACCTGAAACGGCGAGAGCTCCACCTGCAAGAATACCAATGACGGCACGAGGGAGTCTAAGAACACGGACGGTATGGTGTTCAATCAGATTAGCTGGATCCACGATAGCTTGAACCACCGTAGATAAGGGTAGAGAAACATTGCCCTGATTAATATGTATAAAAGTCAATAAGCATAATAAGATGCTCCCACCTCCAAAGGTGAGAGCTCCTACTACTACTTTTTTGTATAATTGATTCATCTTCAATCACTACCTTTTACTTGCAGTAATGGGCAGGAAGAATAATATCTCCTGCCCAGATTCTATCAGTATAAGTCATCACTTGTTCGTGGTATGGATTTTAGTCGAACAGGACTAAGTGTTTGTGGCTTACTCACTTTCTCCTTCTTTTTCTAATACGGAATCGACCACTTGCTCAGCTAATACTTCCGCAGACAATGGACCGCCAAATGTCCATGTACTTCCCGGCATTTGATACAGCCTGTCGTTTTTAACAAAATCCAATTCTTCCCATACGGGGTTCCCAGCTAATTGTTCATCAAAAATATTGTCTTCGTCTTGAACGATGTAGAAGAAATTAGAATCTTGATAGTTTTGCAACGTCTCTACCGTAGTTTCAGTATATCCGTAAATTTCCAGTTCTTCAGATTCATAGTCGTTTGTCATTCCAAGCTCACCCATCACGTTAGCTACCATAGAATTATCTGTAAATAGACGCAGTGTAGGAGTGTTTTGCGCAGTAAAGGCTTGGCTGATGACGTAATTCATATCCTCCTGGCCAGCTTCTTCAAGACGGGCTCTCTGCTCTTCAAAGGATTGCTCCATTTTACTTACAGCTTGCTCAGCCTCATCTTCTTTATCAACGGCAGTTGCTACTGTATTGAACTCTTCAAGCATAGCATCGAATTGGTTCTGGGCACTCTCCTCAGAATAAGGAGCAAACATAAGGGTTGGTGCAATCTCCTCTAAATCTTCAGCAATTTCCTCATGACGGAAATCGACTCCGATAATCAAATCCGGTTCAAGACGGGAAATGGCTTCAAGGTTCGGTTCCTGTCTAGTACCTACATCTTCCACTGAATCGCTGAAAGGAATGCCCACATCAACCCAATCTCCATATGAATCAAGATCGGCTACCCCGGTAGGCTCCATGCCTAAAGCTTGCAGTTCTTCTGCGTAGGACCACTCTAGTACAACAACATTTTCTGGTGTGCCTTCAATTGTTTTTTCACCCGTTGCGTCCTCCACTGTCACCGATCTTGTTTCGTTCTCTGAAGATGTTTCATTTTCCGTTTCTTCCTCGTTATCACCGCTGCACGCAGCTAAAATCATTATGGATAAAATAAAAAGTAACATTAAAAGCTTTTTCATCAACTCTCTACCCTTCTGTATTAGATTAAGTCAACTCCAGATCGTTACAATATGTATATCAAAATCAAAGCCAACTTTTAAATGATAAGGATTATCATTATCAAAATGATATCGAAACCTTTATATCATGTCAATAAAAATGTTTGTTTGGGGGAGAAGTTCGAAAGTTGATTCTTATGTTTTCATATATAAGCTCCGTATTCTTCAAGACTTAGTTTCGATACATTCAGGGAGTTTCCATTACTTAGAATAGAGATAGAAGGTCCGGGAAATCACTCACTTTCCATGGGCGTACGGTGAGCTTCCTCGGGCTAACGCCCTCCGGGATCTCACCATGTACTGTCATCCCATCTCTTAGACGTAAATTAGTCTAGAGCCGTAAACGAGTTCATAAATATTATGGGAGACTATTCAGCTCCAGCGCTTAGCGGCTACTGAGACTTCCTTCACTTCTGTACAATAAGTCAACATCGAATCACTCTGTTCTTCGTGTTTCCTTTATCTCCGCCAGCTCAGTCCAGTCCATACACCGCTGAACGAAGCGCTTCCGCTTTTACAAAAGGAGTCTCGCAATTTCCCGGACCTTCTTGCGTTTGTAAGAATAACGGAAACATTTTATGAATGGCTTCACGAAAAATTACAGCGTTTTAGTGAAAAAAAGTTTCTAGGCAAATCAAGAAATATCCGAAAACTAAAACCGACTCTAATTCAAGCCTTAGATTTGTTTGGTGTGAGAGGTGGGAGAAGGAAAGCGAGTAGTTTCCCTACCATCCCTGACTCTTAATTCGGCAACGAACCACGGTTATCTTGAATTTGAGTATTCTACAATCCTTCTTTATTGTTGAATTACTCTCTTATGAACTTCAACAACCACCTTTAACATAGCCTCACAAAAAAAACGCCGATCCCATTTGACCGGCGCCTTCATCCTCATCTTTCTTAAACCATGACCATTCTCTTTGTAGTAGCTAGCTGTTGAACGTGTGGTAATCTGGAAACATCCATGTTTCCGCCACTTACAACAACACCGCACTTCTTACCAGCCAAAGCAGGCTTTTGAGCTAAAACTGCTGCAAGAGCAGTTGCTCCTGCGCCCTCAACAAGTGTCTTCTCTCTCTCAAGAAGTTTCATAATGGAATCAGCAATTTGCTGTTCGTCGACTGTGACGATAGCATCCACATACTTACGGATATAATGGAACGTTTTTGTTCCATGCTGCTTAACAGCTATACCATCAGCAATCGTTGAAACAGAGTTCAATTTTTTTGGTCCACACTTATAATAAGAGTTGAACGTAGATGGTGCCCTTTCCGATTGAACACCTACTACTTTAATGTCAGGCTTCAACTGCTTCGCCGCATAAGCGATACCGGCAATTAATCCCCCTCCACCGATAGGCACAACAATCGTATCTAAATCGGGCTGTTCCTGAAGCATTTCAACAGCTACAGTAGCTTGGCCAGCCATCACGTCCACGTCATCAAAAGGATGGATAAAAGTGGCTCCACAGCGCTTTTGCTCTTCCATGGCTGCTGCATAGGCTTCCTGGAAAGATTCACCTGTAAGGACAGTTTTCGCTCCATAAGCTTGAGTTGCTTGCACTTTAGCTTGAGGAGTCGCCTCCGGCATAAAGATTTGTGCAGGAATTCCGCGTTTAGAAGCAGCTAAGGCTACTCCTTGTGCGTGATTTCCTGCAGAGGCAGCAATTACACCACATGCCGCTTCTTCTTCAGTCAGCTGGGAGACTTTGAAAGAAGCTCCTCTCACTTTAAATGCACCTGTCTTCTGCTGGTTCTCCATCTTCAAGTACACTTGCTGTCCCGTGCACTGATTGAATGTTTCAGAGGTTTTAAACGGTGTTTGATGCACCACATCGTTTAATTGTTCTTTGGCTTCAAAGACTTTAGCTAGCGTTAAGAAATCCCCAACGTCTTCACTCCTTGTTTTTTTATTTGGCTTTTTCTGTTTCATATTGATCAATGGCTTCAGCATAATTCAACGTCACAGATATTTCATCCCAGCCATTTAACAACATATCTTTATGATAAGGTTGAATATCAAATGCTGATACTAAACCATGATCACTTTTAACAAGTTGATTGACGAGATCTACGCCAATCATTACTTTTTCTTCTTTTGCCTGGTTTAGAAGGTCATTCACTTCATGACGAGGCAGGACTATCGGTAAAATACCATTTTTAAAGCAATTATTATAAAAGATATCCGCAAAACTTGTGGCGATTACAACCTTGAAGCCATAATCCTGTATGGCCCAGGGGGCATGCTCACGTGATGAGCCGCAGCCAAAGTTCTCACCACCCACTAGAACCGTTGCTTCTTTATACATCGGATCATTCAGGGAGAAATCTTCACGTAGAGACCCATCGTCGTTAAATCTCCAATTGTAAAAAAGAAATTGCCCAAACCCTTGACGTTCTATCCGTTTCAGGAACTGTTTTGGGATAATTTGGTCGGTATCGACATTTGAACGATCAAGCGGGTAAATTAACCCTTCGTGTTGTTTAATAGGCTCCATAAATTACCCTCCTACTGTCGCGCCAAATTTTCTGACGTCTACAAAAGTTCCTTCAATCGCTGCAGCAGCAGCCATTTCAGGGCTGACCAGGTGTGTCCTTGCTCCATTTCCCTGGCGCCCTTCGAAGTTACGATTTGATGTGGATGCACAGCGTTCTCCTGGAGGAACTATATCATCATTCATAGCCAGACACATGCTGCAGCCTGCGTCGCGCCACTCGAATCCAGCGGTTAGAAAGATTGTATCCAAACCTTCTGCTTCTGCTTGTTGTTTTACAGAGTGTGATCCAGGAACTACGATTGCTGTAACATCCTTGTGGACTTTACCGCCTTTTACAATTTCAGCTGCTTTTCTCAAATCACTGATACGTGAGTTCGTGCAAGACCCTATAAAAACGTGTTCAATAGGGATGGATTGTATCTCCTGATTCGCTTCCAGTCCCATATAATCAAGCGCTCTCTGGATGCTGTCTTGTTCCTGAGCATCATCCAGTACCGATGGATCAGGCGTTTTAGCTCCTACTGGAACACATTGAGATGGATTCGTTCCCCATGTAACCTGGGGTTCCACTTTAGAAGCATTGATTTCTACGTGAGCGTCGTATTCAGCTCCAGGATCCGTAGCCAATGATTTCCACTCTTCAGCCGCAGCTTCAAATTCTTCATCTTTCGGTGCATGACGTTTTCCGCGCAAATATTCAACAGTTGTATCATCCGGGCTGATCAGACCAGCTCGGGCACCTGCTTCAATTGACATGTTGCAGATTGTCATCCGTTCTTCCATCGAAAGTTTGCGAATGGCCTCTCCAGTATATTCCACAACATAACCGGTCCCAAACCGTACACCGAATTTAGCAATGATCGCCAATATCAAGTCTTTTGCAGTCACACCAGTACCAAGCTCTCCGTCTACTTTAACTTGCAGCGTCTTTGGAGTCGCCTGCCATAGAGATTGAGTCGCAAGTACATGCTCTACTTCACTCGTTCCTATCCCAAAAGCCAAGGCACCGAATGCACCATGAGTAGACGTATGACTATCTCCGCATACAATTGTTTTACCAGGCTGGGTCAAACCGAGCTGCGGCCCGATAATATGCACTATTCCTTGATCAGGGTGATTTATATCGGCAAGAGGAATCCCGAACTCTTCACAATTTTGTTCTAATGTGTCCATTTGTTTCTTTGAGATTTGATCTTTAATGATATGACGATGACGGGTGGGAACATTATGATCCATTGTCGCGAACGTACGGTCTGGACGACGTACCTTTCGCTTTTTCATTCTCAGGCCTTCGAAGGCCTGAGGAGAAGTAACTTCGTGGACCAAATGCAAATCAATATAAATCAGCTCTGGTTTACCTTCTTCTTTATGAATGACATGCTGATCCCATATTTTTTCTACAATCGTTTTAGGTCGCCCCATTTTCGGCCTCTCCTTTCTCTATGCGTAACACCTCATGATGTCATCTGTCGTATCGTTTGAAGTCATCTGTTCAGAGACTTTTTTAGCTAATTCGCTTCCGCTAACTTGCGTTCCATCTTTCACCTTCAGATCCGCCGTATGATACTTGTCATTTAATACAGACTGTACGGCAGATTCGATTTCATCTGCTTCTACACTCATATTAAATGAATGACGCAGCATCATGGCAGCGGACAAGATGGTTGCCAAAGGATTGGCTTTATCTTGCCCAGCGATATCCGGCGCGGATCCATGGACCGGCTCATATAAACCTAATCCATCCTGTCGGATACTTGCTGAAGGAAGCATTCCAAGCGAACCTGTCAAAACGGAAGCTTCATCACTTAAAATATCACCGAACATGTTTTCAGTAACAATCACATCAAAGTATGCCGGATTCGTGACGAGTTTCATTGCTGCAGCATCCACCAGCATATGTTCAACTTCAACATCAGGATGCTCTTGTTTCTTTTCTTCAACAACTTCTCTCCACATTCTGCTGGACTCCAGCACATTCGCCTTATCTACAGATGTGAGTTTGTTTCTGCGAACTTTGGCGCTTTTGAATGATTGATCAACGATTCGCTCGATTTCACTACGAGAATAGGCTAGTGTATCCACGACATCCTGGCCGTTGTTTCGTCGTTCACTAGGTTCCCCGAAATAGAGTCCGCCCGTTAACTCTCTTACAATAAGCAAATCACTACCGCCTACAACTTCCGGTTTTAGAGGTGAAGCATGAAGCAAAGAATCAAATCCTTTTACAGGACGAAGGTTAGCGAATAAACCAAGCTGTTTACGGATTCCAAGCAAACCTTTCTCTGGTCGCATGTGTCCAGGGAGATCATCCCATTTCGGTCCGCCTACAGCACCGAGCAAGATGCCGTCTGCTTTTCTGCAAGCTGCAACTGTATCTTCCGGAAGAGGGGTGCCTTGGTTATCAATGGCTGACCCGCCAATTTCATGTGTTTCAAATGTAAAATTATGACCGAATTTTGCAGCTACGGTCTCTAGAACACCTTTAGCTGCATTAGTTACTTCTGGACCGATGCCATCACCAGGCAATATTACGATATGCTTTTCCATACCTTTCCCCTCCTATAGTTGGACTTCTTTCACATGATTCGTTTGACTTGAATGGAGTGTTCGGTTGACTGCGTTTAAGAATGCGTGAGCTGAAGCTTCAAGGACGTCTTGAGCAGATCCGCGTCCTGATGCTTTTTTACCATTAACAGTTAATTGGACGTATACCTCAGCTAAAGCATCTCTGCCTTTTCCAATTGAACTCAATTGATAATCTTGTAAATGGACTTCTTCATCCAGCAAATCATCTAACGTATTGTAGATCGCCTCTACACTTCCTTCGCCCGTTCCAGCTTTTTCTGCTTCTTTTCCATCAGGACGAGTCAGCAAGATAGTAGCTGTGGGACGATTGACACTTCCATATTGCACTTGAAAAGCTTTTAGTTCATATTTAGGAACATCTTCATTCTCTGTTTGTTTATCTGTAAGAATAGCGAACAAATCTTCATCCGTTACTTCCTTCTTCTTACCGGTTAAGTCTTTAAAAGAACTGAAGGCCTCTTTTAATTTAGCTTCCGATAATTCGAACCCGAATGATTCCGCTTTTTGCTTGAAAGCGTGCCGACCTGAATGTTTGCCAAGCACGAGATTATTAGATTCGATTCCTACCATATTCGGTGTGATGATTTCATACGTGGTAGCCTCTTTAAGAACACCGTCCTGGTGAATTCCTGATTCATGGGCAAAGGCGTTTCGTCCTACTACCGCCTTGTTTCCTGGCACCTGCATACCTGTAAGCTTGCTCACAAGATCACTTGTACGCTTGATTTCTTTAAGCACCAAACCTGTTTGGAAATCATATCGATCTTTACGAATTTCCAGAGCGACTGAAATTTCTTCCAATGCTGCATTACCAGCACGTTCACCGATGCCGTTAATAGTACCTTCAATCTGGCCGGCACCTGCTTCAATTGCTGAAAGTGAGTTACTTACCGCCATCCCGAGGTCATCGTGACAGTGAGCTGAAAGTATGACACCTTCTGAATTACGGACGTTTTCTCGTACATATTTGAAAAGTTTCGCATATTCATCAGGGGTCGTGTAACCTACCGTATCAGGAAGATTGATAACGTCTGCACCTGCTTCAATTACTTTTTCAATAATATGAACGAGGAAGTCGTAATCAGAACGAGTCGCGTCCTCGGCTGACCACTGTACGTGTGGGAACTTCTGCTTAGCATAAGCTACGGATTCCACTGCCGTTTCAACAACTTCTTCGGGGGTTTTTTTCAGCTTGTGGGTCATGTGGATAGGAGAAGTAGCCAAAAAGATGTGAATTCTTGGCTCTGCTCCTCCTTTTAGAGCTTCCCAAGCTGAGTCGATATCGCTCTTGAACGAACGTGCCAACCCAGTCACTGAACAGTTACGGACCGTATCTGCGATTTCTTTTACTGCATTGAAATCTTCTTGGGAGGAAGCAGGAAAACCTGCTTCCATAATATCCACACCAAAACGCTCTAATTGTTTAGCAATCTCAATTTTTTCAAGACGATTCAAGTTTACGCCAGCTGACTGTTCGCCATCTCTAAGGGTGGTATCAAACACATTAACGCGAGCCATGGGAGACCACATCCTTTTCTTTTGATTGAGGTTTCTTAACAAAAGGCATTAATTCGCGTAATTCTTTACCCACCTTCTCAATTTGATGATTGTTTTCTAAAGCATTTGTCGCGTTGAATTCAGGACGGTTCACTTGGTTTTCAATGATCCAGCCTTTTGCGAATTTACCAGTTTGGATATCGGATAGCACATCTTTCATACGAGCTTTAGTATCTTCATTGATAACGCGCGGTCCGGATACGAAATCACCCCATTGCGCTGTATCGGAGATAGAATAACGCATGCCTTCAAGTCCGCCTTCGTACATAAGGTCAACGATCAATTTCAGTTCGTGCATACATTCGAAGTAAGCAACTTCAGGCTGATATCCAGCTTCAGTAAGTGTTTCAAATCCTGCTTTTACAAGGCTTGACAGCCCGCCGCAAAGTACAGCCTGCTCCCCAAATAGATCCGTTTCTGTTTCTTCTTGGAAAGACGTTTCAAGAACTCCTGCGCGTCCTCCTCCGATTCCTTTAGCATAAGCTAAAGCTACTTCACGAGCTTCACCAGTTACATCCTGCTCAACTCCGAATAAAGCGGGAACACCTGCACCCTCTTCAAATGTACGGCGTACAAGATGACCTGGACCTTTAGGAGCAACAAGGAAAACATCGACATTGCTCGGAGGTACAACCTGGTTGAAATGAACATTAAACCCGTGAGCAAAAGCTAAAGCAGCTCCATCCTTCAGATTCGGTTTGATTTCCTCTTCGAAAACTTTAGGCTGATGTTCGTCTGGAAGAAGAACCATCACTACATCAGATTCTGCAACAGCTTCCGCTACACTTTTAACTTCAAGTCCGTCTTCTTCAGCTTTATCCCAGGACTTCCCTTTTCTTAGTCCTACCACGACATTATAGCCGCTTTCCTTCAAGTTCTGTGCGTGCGCATGACCCTGTGAACCGTAACCTACAACTGAAACTTTTTTGTTTTTTAGTACCTCATCTTGGATATCATTGTGATAATAAACTTTAGCCATTATAATCTTCCTTTCAAATGTGAGTTATTTTAGTAATGAATATGATTTGATTTCTGCTACTTGAGGTTGGTGCCCTCTTGTGAAGGCAGTTAACCCCGTCCTTGCAAGTTCTTTGATTCCATAAGGTCTTAGAAGATCGATCAAAGCATCAACTTTGTCTGAATTTCCAGTAACTTGAACCGTCATGCTTTCACGGCTTACATCAATTACGGTTGCCCTGAACGGTTCAATAATACTTTGGATCTCGCTGCGTATTTGTGGGTTGCTGATAACTTTCACCATTGCCAGCTCTCTAGCTACAATCGCTTTATCAGTAATATCGGAAACTTTCAATACATCAATCTGTTTATTGAGCTGTTTCGTCAGCTGTTCCAACTTCCGTTCATCTTCAACTTCCACGACGAACGTCATTTTTGATACACCTTCCGTCTCTGTTCTCCCAACGGAAATACTTTCGATATTAAACTGCCGCTTCGACAGCAGTCCCGTCACCCGGTTCAAAACACCACTCCGGTTGTGAACGATCGCTGTTACAATTCGTTTCATCGTGTCACCCCTATCATTTCATGAAGTCCTTTGCCGGGAGCAATCATCGGATAAACATTTTCCATTTGCATGACACGGCAATCTATAACGGCTGGGTTCGGATCATTCAATACCTCAGGCAGTACTTTCTCCAAATCTTCTTTTGTTTCCAACTTATAGCCTTGTATCTCATAACTCTCTGCCAACTTAACAAAATCAGGTTGTGATTGGGCGAGCGAATGAGAATAACGTCCCTCGTAGAATTTTTCCTGCCATTGTCTTACCATACCTAGTGCTTCATTATTAACAATAACGATTTTGACTGGAATTTTCCTCTCCTGTAAAAGAGACAGTTCCTGCATCGTCATTTGGAATCCACCATCTCCGACGACCGCTACCACGCTCGCTTCTGGCTCAGCTAATTGGGCACCGATGGCGGCAGGAAAACCGAAGCCCATCGTACCTAAACCACCTGAAGTAACCCATTTGTTCGGCTGATGGAAACTGTAGTACTGAGCCGCCCACATTTGGTGCTGCCCTACGTCAGTAGTTACGATTGACTCTCCTTGAGTATAGGCATGGATTTTTTTCATTAACCATTGTGGCGATATCTTATCCTCATAATCATCGTGCCAAAGCGGATACTCACTCTTATTAGAACTAGTTTTTTCTATCCAGTCTTTATGATCCAACTGAGAAACAGTTCGATTATTCAGTGCTTGAAGCGCTGCTTTCGCATCCGACACGATCGGTAGGGAAGTCGGAACGTTTTTGCCGATTTCAGCTGGGTCAATATCGATATGAGCCACTTTCGCATTAGGTGCAAAGTGCTCCAGGTTACCCGTCAAACGATCATCGAACCGCGCTCCGATATTAATTAACAAGTCACATTCGTAAAGTGCCATGTTCGCGGAATACGTTCCATGCATACCGCCCATCCCGAGAGAAAGTTTGTCACTCCCTGAGAAACCTCCCAGGCCAAGCAGTGTAGTAACTACCGGGATATTATAATTTTTAGCGAAACTCGCCAAATCTTCCGAACCTTTCGAATGTATGACTCCTGCACCAGACAATATTACTGGTTTCTTCGACTGTAGAATAGCTTCATGCAGTTTATTAATCTGTATTGGATTCGGGCGAACATTCGGCTGGTATCCAGGCAAGTGGAAAGTGGAATCTACTTCTGCCTCATGAACGGTGGACGAAATATCTTTGGGAATATCTACAACTACCGGACCAGGTCTTCCTGTCGTTGCTATATGAAAAGCTTCCTTCACAACTCGAGGCAGCTCTTCAATCTGTTGCACTTGGTAATTATGCTTAGTGATTGGAGTAGTGATCCCCATCACATCTGACTCCTGAAAAGCGTCAGTACCAATAACTCCTTTAGCCACCTGACCTGTAAAAATAACGACCGGCAGGGAATCCATCATCGCATCGGCAATGCCTGTAATTAAGTTTGTAGCTCCAGGACCTGATGTACCGATGACCACACCAGGTCGACCAGAAACTCTCGCGTAACCTTCCGCTGCATGAATAGCACCTTGCTCGTGACGCGGCAATACATGGTCAAAGGATCCCTCAGCACGATAGATTGCGTCATAAATCGGGAGAACCGCTCCTCCTGGGTATCCGAATAAAGTATCAACACCCTGTTCAATCAATGAATCTACCAACAAATCTGCACCTGTACGAGGTGCTGAATTCACCTTTCGAGTTGCTTCAGCCTTCATTTTTTAATCCCTCCTATGTTTCACTTAAATATAAAAAGACCTTTTCGTCCTCAATTCCTCTACAAAAAAAGATACTTGTAGAAAGAAAGGAGGGGCGAAAAGGTCTTGGATCTTCCACGGTACCACCCTCATTTACGTACATTTCGTACGCCTCTTGGAGCTCTATTAAATCAAGCTCACGTTTTGATAACAGGTGCTTTGGTACACCTGATCCCACCTACTAGCTATCGCGTTCAGTCGGGACACTCAAGGATGATGTCGGAAATAAGCGGCAATTCCGGGCTTCCAGCAACCCCGGCTCTCTGTAAAAGCCTGATCTTATTCCTTTATTCCTGTCTTCGAGTTAATTTTATAAAATTATAATTAGCTGACTTGTGCTTTTTCTTTAGATGGATAGACCTGATGTCCATCGGTAGTTGTTACTTTTCTGAATTCTGATAATAGATGGTTAGTCACAGCTCCAGGTGATCCGTCTCCAACTTTACGTTGATCCACTTCTACTACAGCGATAACTTCTGCTGCTGTACCTGTTAAAAATACTTCATCAGCTACATAGACATCATGTCTTGTGAATGGTTCCTGTTTCACCTTATAGCCATGCTCCTCTGCAAGGTCAATTATTGCATTTCGGGTGATTCCTTCAAGAGCACCTAAATAAACAGGCGGTGTATAAATCGTTCCGTTTTTCACAATAAAAATATTGTCTGCTGATCCTTCTGTCACATATCCTTGATCATTTAACATAAGTGCCTCATCTACGCCTGCTTGATTTGCTTCCATTTTCACTAAGATATTATTTAAATAGTTTAAGGATTTAACTTGAGGTGGTAAAACATCCGGCCGGTTTCTTCTGCTTGATACAGATGCAAGTCGGACACCACGTTCATATAATTCTTTAGGAAATAAAGCAAGTGCTTCAGCAATGACAACCACTCGAGGATTTGAACAGCTCGCTGGGTCAAGACCAAGATTTCCGGTCCCTCTCGAGACGACAACCCTGATGTAGGCTGTTTCCAGCTTATTTTTGCGGACAGTCTCTGCAATAATCTGCTCCAATTCCTCCTTTTCGTATGGAATGTGAAGCATGATTGATTTCGCTGAATCAAAGAGGCGTTTCAAATGTTCGTCTAATTTGTAGATGTTGCCTTCGTAAACACGAATGCCTTCGAACACACCATCTCCATAAAGGAAACCATGGTCATAGACGCTTACAACAGCCTCATTTTTATCAACGTATTCTCCGCTTAAATAAATCCACTGGTTGCTCATTAAAAGCACTCCTTTCTTTTTAGATTTGTCTAATATACATATTAAAGTTTGGGTGACCCGGTGCAGGCATGCACTCCTGCACCAAAGGGTCAAAAGGTCGATCTTTCCACATGAATCAACTTGCGCGGCCATTGGTTTTTGGGATGCGTTATAGTTGATTGAGGACTACTTTAAACCCATTCCGGGAAAAGGTCAACAGGTTTTCAATAAGTTTTCTGACTAATTAGATTATTGAATAAATTTAGAAAGCGTTTTCATTCAGGCTACACTTGTTCTCAAGCCCTTTTCACATAATTTCTTTTTTTCTTTTTTATCTGAAAAATGAAGGACTAATGTTGCAATAAAGCTGATTATCACCTTTTATAAGCGTATTTCACCTCCTGGAGATTATCCTGTAATAAGTCTTTGTTTACTAGGATGAATAAATAAAGGTCGAACAATCTGTCTAGTATAACTAGCGCTTCACGTACTATTTAAGATATATTAAATAATTCTATTGATAAGAACAATAATACACCTGCAAAATATTGCACAGTTAAGGGCTCAAGTTTTACTTTTTTTTATAATCCCTCTATAGATCCGTTACAAAATAGTTAAAATCATCAAAGACTACTTAATAGTTTCCTCTATAATTAATAGGGTATGATTCGCATAAATAATCATCAGCAGTGGATGAATAATGATCAGCTTATGAATCTTCTCTAATTATTGAAAAAACCAGAAATAGTTGAAGTAGGTAAATTCATAGATATGCTATTGATTAAATGGTGATATATTTTTGTTATATTAATAAGGAAGAAAGTGATATTTATATAGAAGAAAAGCATACTTATTCACAAGTTATAAAAATCAATTTCTCATATATTTCTATAAAACTCGTAATACACATACGTGCAAAAATATGCAAATAAAAAGATGCTTGAATTCACTCGGATTCAAGCATCTTTCAAATATATAAATTCATCAGCAAGTATACACTATGAGCGTCAGCATCGTATTAGCAGACCGCAGACCTTTAAAATTCATAGTTCACTACTGAAGGATATGAAAATTAAATATAATTCAGTCGAATTGGCCCAATTTTTAATTCTAAATCAAATTTCTTTCTCCTTAGAATGTTCGCAGCTAAACTTATTCATCCTTTAAAGCTGTAACAAGGACTTCCCTTGATTCCTGTTTTCACTTTAAAAACTCCTCCTGCCTTGGGGTATCTTTCTAAATCCTCTTCTGACATCCCTTTCCTGGCTGTCGTAACGTATAATTCGTCTAAATTCTCTCCTCCAAAAGTGCACGAAGTGACGTTAACTGCTGGAATTTCGATAAAATCAAGCTGTTCACCTGTATGAGGGTTCCAACGGGATACTCCATAGCCGGCAAAGTGTGCAATCCACAACATACCTTCCTCATCAATCGTCATACCATCCGGATGACCGATTCCTTCCGGGAACTGAACCGCTACTTCTGGATTTGTAATTTCACCTGTATTTACCTCATATTCATATTGAAAAACTTTCCCTGTCGGAGTGTCTATAAAATACATGAAACGTTGATCTGGAGACCAAGCTAACCCATTTGAAATCCCCACATTATCAATTTTTTTCTCTACTTTTAAATCTTTTTGAAGACAATACAGGGCCCCTGTCGTGGACTCCTCCGCCAGATCCATCGTTCCTGCCCAAAAACGTCCGGCTGGATCGCATTTTCCATCGTTGAACCTGTTCATAGGGAGATGATTCTCTGGATCGGCAATAGGTGCCAAAGATTCTTTTTCCCAATTGAGATAATAGAAACCTTTCTGTAAGGCGACAACCAAGCCTCCTTGCTCCCGGGGCACAACCGCTCCTACGTAGCTGTCGAGCTGAATATATTCAATTTCTCTTGTTTCTGGAACGTACTTTCCGATCCTTTTTTCCAAAATATCAACCCAATAAAATACATCTGCATGGCGATCCCAGCATGGACCTTCTCCTAAAGTCGCTTGACTATTTACAACTAATTCAACATACATATGTAAAAAACTCCTTTAATCAGTTATTTAACTCCATTCTAGATATAGGCGTCTAAACCCTTTTCAATTTAAAATAAAATTTAATTCCTTTCTTGCCCTTGTCAAAACATTTCCAGTAGTGTACATTAGGATGAAAGAATTTTATAAATATTAAATCTCTTATCAAGAGAGGCAGAGGGACTGGCCCGTCGAAGCCTCAGCAACCACTGGTTCAACCAGCAAGGTGCTAACTCCAGCAAACCGAATGATCGATTGTGGTTTGGAAGATAAGAAGAAGAGCTAATAAAGCGCAAAAGTCTTCTTCTTATGAGGGAGACTTTTTTTGATATCTAAATTTGTTTTAAAGGGGAATCCTAATGACTCAAAAAAAAACCGAAACCCAACTAGTTCATACAGGGAAGAATAATGGAGATGTAACTGGATCAATTAACGCTCCCCTCCATTTTTCCACGGCTTATCAACATCCTGGGGTTGGAGAATCCACCGGGTATGATTACACGAGAACAGGGAATCCTACTCGCACTTTGCTGGAACAATCTTTAACAGAACTCGAACATGGAAAAGCAGCCTTTGCTTTTAGTTCTGGAATGGCGGCTATTCAAGCGGCTCTTTCCATTTTTAAAACGGGAGATGAAATTGTAGTTTCCGAGGATTTATACGGTGGGAGTTACCGCTTATTCGAGTATTTGACCGACCATTACGGAATCCTCTTCAAATATTGTGACAGCCAAAAACTTGATGACCTAGAAAACTACATAACAGGGCAAACTCGAGCGATTTACATTGAATCGCCAACCAATCCACTAATGTATACGGCTGATCTTAAAGCCATTTCAAAAATCGCTAAAAAACATGGGGCCTACTTCATTGTGGATAATACCTTATATACCCCTCTTCTTCAGCAGCCACTGAAAGAAGGGGCGGATATCGTCATTCATAGTGCCACTAAATATTTAGGAGGTCACAATGACGTCCTGGCAGGGGCTCTGGTAGCAAAAGATGAACGCTTATGTGAAAAGTTAGGCTACTTTCAGAATACAGCTGGAGCTGTACTCTCTCCGTTCGACTCCTGGCTATTGATGCGAGGAATGAAAACATTAGCTTTACGAATGGAAAAACATGAACAGAATGCAAAAGAACTTGCTCATTATTTACAGAATCATGAAGCGGTAACTGATGTATTCTACCCTGGCCGCGGCGGCATGTTGTCCTTCCGATTACAGTCTGAGTACTGTATCGACCCGCTCTTGCGGCAATTAAACGTAATTACGTTTGCTGAAAGCCTTGGTGGCGTAGAAAGTTTCATTACGTATCCAAGTACCCAGACTCATGCGGACATCCCCGAAGAAACTCGAAACCGTTACGGAGTTTGTAACCGTTTGTTAAGGTTCTCTGTCGGTATCGAACACATTGAAGATTTAAAGCAGGATTTAGAACAATCACTCGCTTATTTAAAAAAGGAGGAGATTTATTATGACTGAGTCCCATTCATTTCAAACACGGCTGCTTCATAACAATCACAAGTTTGATTCACAAACAGGCGCGGTAAGTGTTCCTATTCAACAAGCATCGACTTTTCACCAAGCCGATTTCGATAACCCGGGCGTTTACGATTACAGCCGGTCAGGAAACCCGACAAGAGATGCTTTAGAAGAAACAATTGCTGGGCTTGAAGGTGGCTCCCGTGGTTTTGCATTCGCTTCTGGAATGGCAGCGATTTCTACCTCGTTTATGCTATTATCCAAAGAAGATCACGTCGTTATTTCCGAAGATGTGTACGGAGGGACCTTTCGGATGATTCATGATGTTCTGTACAGATTCGGCATAGATCATACATTCGTCAATATGACAGATCTTCATGAAGTTGCTACAGCTATTCAGCCTAATACAAAAGTGTTGTATATCGAAACTCCTTCAAATCCGCTCCTCAATATTACGGATATCCAGGCGGTAAGTAAATTGGCGAAAGCCAACGGGTGCCTCACTTTTGTAGACAACACGTTTATGACCCCTGCTTTACAACGTCCACTTGAATTAGGTGCTGACCTGGTTCTGCACAGTGCAACGAAGTTCATTGCAGGACACAGTGATGTTGTAGCAGGATTAGCAGTCACAAACCATCCTGAACTTTCTGAGCAGCTATCATTTCTACAAAATTCGTTTGGTTCAATTTTAGGTGCCCATGATTGCTGGCTTGTGCTGCGAGGCTTAAAAACATTGGACTGCCGACTGAAACAGTCATCTGAGTCTGCCTATAAGGTAGCCACGTACCTGCACGGACACCCACAGGTTGAGGAAGTTTATTATCCTGGTTTCAGTACTCATCCAGGTGCATCCACACACGCTTACCAATCAAGCGGATCAGGGGCAGTTTTATCTTTCCGTTTAAAAGATGAAGCGGAAGTAAGATCTTTTAGTCAAAAGATAGAGCTTCCAGTCTTCGCAGTCAGCCTTGGAGCTGTAGAATCCATCCTTTCTTACCCTGCAAAAATGTCACATGCCGCTATGCCGGAAAAAGAGAGACTGAAGCGAGGAATTACAGATGGATTGCTGAGGCTGTCGGTCGGGCTGGAAAATCCGGACGATTTAATCAAGGATTTTGAAACAGGATTAGCTTATGTGAAAGCAAGAAACAATTTATCTAGTGTCCAATCGGTTTGAAATGTAAATAGCCGCATTCAGCGGCTATTTTATTTTTAGGTTGTGTCAAATTTCCATGTAGATATTCATATAAGCTTCCTTATGTTGAAGACTCAGTTCCGAGACATAGTGTGACTTTAAGGGCTACAGGAAACGGTTCGCTTTCCGTGGGACGGGCGCTGAGCCTCCTCGAGCTTCGCTCTGTGGGGTCTCACCTGTCCCGCTAATCCCACAGGAGTCTCACCGTTTCCTTCCGCCCCTTTCCATATAAGTGTCTCGAAACCGCTTCAAGGAAAGCAGCAACCTCAATGTAAGCATGTGTTCGAAAGACTTGCTATACAGCGTTTTCTACATATAGGACAGGAATGACGGAAGCCTTTCCTTATGGGATGCGTTTCTCACCTTCATCGGATGGGGTTGTTGGGAAGCTGCGAGACTCCCTTTGTAAAAGCGGAAGCGCTTCGTTCAGCGGCGTATGGACTGGACTGAGCTGGCGGAGATAAAGGAAACACGAAGAACGAAGGGAGTCGATGTTGACTTATCGTACAGAAGTGAAGGAAGACTCGTTAAACCGCTAAGCGTCGAAGCTCGAATACACGAGTTTGGTTGGAAAACGTTGGTATAAGAGAGTTTTTTGCTTCTCATGTCTTAGTTCCGTCTCTTAATATAAGTTAGGTGGTTTTAGGAATGGATGAGACTCCTACCTTTGAAAGCGGAAGCGCTTTGGTCAGCGGCGTATGGACTGGACTGAGCTGTCGGAGATAAAGGAAACACGAAGAACGGAGTGATTCGATGTTGACTTATCGTACAGAAGTGAAGGAAGTCTCAGTAGCCGCTAAGCGCTGGAGCTGGATAGCCCCCCCTGAGATATATGAACGGATTCACGCCCTAGACTATTAAGGTGTAAGAGGTGGGATGAGAGTGATCGGTGAGATTTCGGAAGGCGGCAGCCTGAGGAAGCTCACTGCACTCCCACGGAAAGCGAGTCCATTCCTAAAACCACCTTCCTCTCATCATGATGACGGAACAGCAAAGATCCCACAGGAAAGCGGGTAGCTTCACAACAACCCCTGACTCTCAACACGGCAACAAACCATACTATCTCGAAATCAATTCTTCCACTATCCTGCCATATAGTAAAATTACTTTTATTCATTAGTTCATCGTCATTCCGCCCGTTACATTCACACTTTCTCCAGTAATATAGTCAGAACCTGAACTCGCAAGAAACAGAACAGCCTGGGCGACATCTTCTGGAGTAGCTGTTCGTCCTAGAGGGACTTGAGAATGATCCTCTGCTTCTACATCCAAAGCACTTACCCCCCTAAGTTCTCCCCCTCTTTTCCTTTCATTTCTCTTCATATCCGTTTCCACAATTCCAGGACATACTGCATTCACGTTAATTTGGTAATCAGCCAGTTCCAGTGCCAGGACTTTCGTAAGACCGAGGACCGC
The DNA here is from genome assembly GCF_030345335.1 of Halobacillus campisalis. Taxonomy (GTDB): domain Bacteria; phylum Bacillota; class Bacilli; order Bacillales; family Halobacillaceae; genus Halobacillus_A; species Halobacillus_A campisalis. The sequence continues at coordinate 149,506 of NZ_JAPVRC010000006.1, read as the reverse complement.
GTGCTTGGAAGCTGAATAACTACCTAAATATTTATATCCATTCTTGCCTGCTTGTGATGAAATATTTATGATTTTTCCATACCCTCCCTGATCAATCATTTGCTTCGCCCCATATTTGCAGCACAAATAAACACCTTTAGCATTAACGTTAAAAGTTTGGTCCCAATCCTCTTCTTTCGAATTAACGACCGTGTCCATTGTAGAAATTCCTGCATTATTTACTATAATGTCTAAACGCCCATGATCATGAACAATTCCTTCAATAACCGATTGAACTTGTTCAGAAGATCGAACGTCTACTTTTTTGGCACTCACTCTCCCACCAATCTCTTTTGCCGCTTCCTGGGAATTTTCCAATTGATAGTCAGCGATTACAACAATTGCATCGTTCAAAGCCAACAGTTCCACAATCGCTCGTCCAATTCCCTGGCCGCCTCCTGTTACCATAGCAACCTTTCCGTCCAATTTCCCCATTATTTCAACCTTCCCTTTTATATATTTTTAACAGCATAGTCTTTCTTCAAAATAAGATCAGCAGCTTCATTTATCCTGTTCTATTATTAAAAAGCCGCGCAACTATTAAAGTTTGCACGGCTCACTAAGAATTCCTTCTTATTTTTAATAGGTTCCCTCTAGGAGCACCATTGTAAACTTGGGAAATTTAATATGAAGAAAGCAAATTCTCATAACTTACTCAGCATTTTACAGAAAAAGTATAGCGCTGCAGCGAACCTCCCCTCACCTTTATTCTTTGGCCAGTTTTTCATCCGACCTTTTTTCATTGGAAAAGTTCGGATATCCGTATATGATTGAATAGATGTCCTTTAACAAGGAAGGTGGAACTATTTTGACAATAGTAAAGGTTACAACCTCGACTCAATTAGAAGAAGCATTTTATATAAGGAAAAAGGTATTTGTTGAAGAACAGAGTGTTCCTTTAGATGACGAATTCGATCAACACGATCAATACTGTGAACATATTCTCGCTTATCATAAATCAGTTCCAGCTGGCACTGGAAGAATACGATTTTTAAACACCACAGCAAAGCTTGAAAGAATATGCGTTCTTGATTCCTATCGTACGATAGGCTGCGGTAGAAAAATCATTTTATCCTTAGAAAAAGTAGCAGCCGAAAAATCTATGACAACCATTAAATTGCACGGCCAAGTCCAAGCCAGAGGGTTTTACGAGAAGTTGGGTTATAAAGTAGAGGGAGACGAGTTCGTAGAAGATGGGATTCCTCATTTACTTATGACTAAGAACGTGTAGAAAGGAGCGGTAAATTGAATAAACGGTCAACACGAAGATTATTTTTTTACTTAATAGGTATTATCGTCATGACGTTCGGAATCGCCCTTACGATTCATTCGCAGCTAGGTACTTCGCCTTTTGATGCTCTTCTCGTCGGCTTATACCGGACGTTTGGGTTGACGATTGGAAGCTGGGAGATTGTAGTAGGGTTTTCAATGATCCTTTTCAATGCCATCGCAGAAAAGAAGAGGCCTGAATATTTAGCTTTACTAACTGCGTTGCTTACGGGGTTCTTCATTGATATTTGGGTTTTTTCCACAGAGAGTTACTTCACCCCAGAAACATGGGGTTTGCAGATGACCTGCTTATTAATGGGGCTGTTTTTTGCCGGTCTAGGTATAGCTATAAACCTGCAGGCCGATTTCGCGCCTAATCCGTTTGACCGCACGATGCTTGTTGTAAAAAACCTCACAGGTTTGAATGTTTCGATTTCTAGATCTTTAATAAGCGTAGTGCTGGTGATTATCGCTTTCTTTTTCAACGGGCCGATAGGCTTAGGAACGCTGATTATCACGCTGTTTAGCGGGGTCGTTATACACTTTTTCATGCATTACGTCAGTCTTTTTGACGATGCCTTGACAAAAAAATCAAATAAAGAAGCAAGTCGAGTACATTCGATGTAATAAGCGGTCTTATTTAAGATCGCTTTTTATTTGGATGTTCTTGGGAGCTCCAAAAAATATATACGATACTTGCTAACAGAGAGGAATCAACCTCTTTAAGTTCATGTAAAGAATCAATTTGTATTTTATGATTAAATAAACCCTTGATGACCGTAGAACCTTTTTTATTGATCTTTCCAGTTCGTTTCCACGTAGAAGTTACTTGGATAGGCAGGTGCCCCTTTACGTTTGCGATGATCCGGTGCTTCTTTGTACCATCAGGATTTGATTGTATATCACCAATAACCACCTCATCTTTGAATATCGTCCAAACTAAACCTCCATTTGAATGGAAAAGTTCCTGTTGAATAGTATACTCATCGTTTGTCTCTTCACTTACAACTTCTAAGTTGACCCCTGTATTCAGTTGACCCTCTATACCCTGCTGATATCTCTGCATGTAACCGATTATGTATTTCCCTTTTTGAATAGCAATTTCTCTTGTGGAAGTCTCAAGTTTAGGAGGGATGTAAGTGATCACCAAATTATGACACCTCTTTTTAATTCTGCAGTCTACATCAGCACTACAGCCTTCTTTATTTAAAATGACGCTGTTTTATATGAGTTATCATTGACTCTATGTTTTCTAATTCATCTATTACATATAGGATATTCCCTTTTTCCAAATGCCGTACATTCCTATGTTGATTGCAGTTTATAGGATAAACCTTACCTTTGGAAACATACCCTCTCAATTTCAAAAACTTCATTATGTAAAGCTTTTCAGGGTGCTCGATGTAATCATAATACCTTTCGTATTGATTAACAAGAAATCTTTCCAGAGATTTTTCTCAATCTAAAAGTACCATCAGCGTCGAAAATGACTGTACTAATCACGACAGCAAAACCTACTCGTTCGTATCACATTTAATAAGCCTTTCATCTCCTCAATAAATTAGAATATTTCTTCTTATATTTATCTTCTCTTACATTTTCAATAAGTTCCTCTGCTTTTTCTTTTATATCTTCTTCTTGTCTTTCTTTATATAATTTGCTTAGCCCTTCGATAATATCATAACGGATTAATGTATAATTTTTTTCGTGGATACAGTTTAAGAAACGATCTTCAAAATGCTTCATCACTAAATCTTTTTGGTTTATTCCTGCTAAACCTACACGCCAAGTTGCCTGCAAACTGTGTCTTGCGATCACGAATTTAGGATCTTTCGTCACTAACCAAACCCTGGAGAAATCTTCAAGCATCCTTCCCTCTGGATCACTGATAGCCAAGTGAGCGAGGAATTGAGCTTATCTGGTCTTCCTATGCGGGTCATTATGATCCAAATCTTCCAATAGCTGATTCCACACTTCATTAGCCCAATCGACTTCCTGTTTTACAATCTCCATTATATACGTAAAAGCGTCATACTGATTTTGTTTGTCTTTTGACTGAAGGTTGTCAAACTGTTTTTTTATTATTGCGTCCATGTCCCACACCCCTCTAGTCATCTAGAGAATTTTTATAAAAGAGGGGGGGGGGCCGGTTAATGGCCTCCCTTAACAATTAAATTTCTGGATCGAATGTTTTACAATCTGTCTCTTCACTTTTTGAAGCCCGGTCTCCTGTATGGCTTACTACATAAATCGCATCTGCGGTACATTTGTTTCCTTGACCCCAGTACTTGCAGTTATTCACTTCACACAATACATCTTGTGCCATTGACGCACACCCCCTCGTTGTTATTTTTTCCAGGGAGTGGTGTCTCATTCTAGGTAATTTTTATTGTTAAAGTTATTGTGCATAAGACCTTCCTTTAGGTATTTCAAGTATAACACGGCCGTATTTCTGACCCCAATACCTTTATAATCCTCGCTATCCCCTTTATAATGGGGAAGGTTAAACTTATACGAAGGAAAAGGTGTATCAAATGAGCATACTCACAGTTAAAAATTTAAGTCACGGGTTCGGAGATCGTGCCATCTTTGATGATGTATCGTTCCGTCTATTACAAGGAGAGCACATTGGACTGATTGGTGCAAATGGTGAAGGAAAGTCTTCATTTATGAATATAATCACCGGTAAACTTGAGCCGGATGCAGGTAAAATCACATGGTCCAAACATGCCAGAGTCGGCTACTTAGATCAGCATGCCGATTTAAAACAAGGAATGTCTGTACGAGATGTATTGCGTACTGCTTTTCAATATTTGTTTGATATGGAAACAGAGATGAATGATCTTTTTGGCAAAATGGGAGATGCGGATCCAGAGGAACTAGAACAATTGCTGGAAGAAACCGGCCGTCTTCAAGATGCTCTGACTAATAACGATTTTTACACAATCGATGCAAAGGTTGAAGAAATAGCTAATGGTCTGGGATTAGATGACATTGGGTTGGACAGAGATGTCCATGACTTAAGTGGTGGCCAGCGGACGAAAGTTCTTTTGGCCAAGCTTTTATTAGAAAAGCCGGATATTCTTCTTTTAGACGAACCGACGAACTACCTTGATGTAGAACATATCGAATGGTTGAAAAATTATCTTCAGGAGTACGAACACGCTTTTATTCTCGTATCACATGATATTCCGTTTTTAAATAGCGTCGTCAACTTGATTTACCATATGGAAAACCAGGAGCTGACTCGCTATCCTGGGGATTATGAAGAATTCCAGCGTGTTTATGAAATGAAAAAACAACAAGTCGAAGCTGCCTATAAGAAACAGCAGAAAGAAATTGCCAACTTAAAGGACTTTGTGGCAAGGAATAAGGCCAATGCGGCAACCAGTAGAATGGCCATGTCCCGTCAAAAAAAGCTGGATAAGATGGATGTCATTGAACTGGATGCAGAAAAACCTAAGCCCTCTTTCCGCTTTAAACAAGCTCGAACTTCGGGGAAATATTTATTTGAGACAAAGGATCTTGTGATAGGTTATGGAGAGCCATTATCGAGGCCGCTTAATTTGGAAATGGAACGCGGGCAGAAGATTGCCTTATCCGGTGCGAACGGTATAGGAAAAACAACTTTGCTACGAAGTATCCTGGGGGAAATCAAACCAGTTTCAGGTACTGTAGAACTAGGTGAACATCTTCATATCGGCTACTTTGAACAAGAACTGAAAAATGAATCCAATCATACGTGTATCGAAGAAATATGGCAAGAGTTCCCTCACTTCACTCAGCAAGAGGTCCGTTCAGCATTAGCTAAATGCGGGCTTACAAGAAAACACATCGAAAGTAAAGTCCAGGTACTAAGCGGTGGGGAGAAAGCTAAAGTACGCCTTTGTAAATTGATTAATAAAGAAACGAATTTGCTCGTTCTCGACGAGCCTACCAACCACCTGGATGTCGATGCTAAAGCTGAACTAAAAAGAGCTTTACAGGACTTTAAGGGCAGTGTCCTGCTCATTTCACATGAACCCGAGTTTTATGAAGGGATTGTAACCGACGTTTGGAATTGTGAGGATTGGACAACAAAAGTATTTTAAATAAAAACCCAGACATGCCACAGCGGGGGCGTGTCTGGGTTTGTTGTTAATTACGAGTAGAAAAATAAATACTGGTACCCATTAGTGTTAAACAATGAGCGACATATAGGCCTGTCATAATGAAAAAGGACACCGAAATACCGTCAAATAAAATGATAAGGCCCCATGCTATCAAAATGAGGACAAGGGTCGTATTCCACCCTGCAGCTTTTGCCTTTGCACTAACAAATTCTTGTCGCTCATCATAGATATGCTTTTTCTTTCCTAGTTTCTTCGTAATTAAAAAAGTTAATAACACTCCTAATCCTCCACCGATTAACCCCAATAAGCCCATCCACATATCATTCAATATTCTCATCCCCCTCAAAAATGAAAAGATCTTCAATCGTACATTCAAAAAGCTGCGCTAACTTGTGAGCAAGCACTAAGGATGGTTTATACTTGTTCTTCTCCAGTGAAATAATGGTTTGTCGAGATACTTGAAGTAGTTGAGAAAGGTCTTCCTGAGTGTAATTACTTTTCTTACGATTTTCTCTGATAAGATTCTTCATAATTTTATATCACCTTTTTGTAAAGCTAACTTAACGTAAAGTATACTTTACAAAACACAATTATGTCAACACGATTGTTTCTGCGAATAAGGTAATTTTAAACGGTTAATAATAAACTACAATTATTTTCCACACCCTCATGATGCAACCTAAAACTAAATACAATTAAATACGGGGTGCATTCTTGAAAGGAGGTAACAAAATGTTCAAATCTGCAAAAAAGCAACTAAACATGCTGGCCAGGCAATTAAAATTAAGTATCCCCCATAATAATGAAAGTCCTATAACCGATCAGGATAAGGAAACATTAAGCGTCATCAGAGCTGAAACAGAAAAATTGAACCAAAATAACGTAACGAGAACCCAGGCATATTTTGACTTTTTTCAGAAACATAATGAAATACATTGGGCACTTTTAGCTCACCTCGTCTCAAGAAACGCCGGGTGGAACATGACCGATTTAAAAGGAGAATATCTCCCAATGCTTCTGAATCAAACAGAACAAAATAATTTTTTCTGTTTTCTCGAACGAGGCAACTGGCTGATTTTTCAAGATGCATACCCTCAACTTCTCTTATATGAAAAAAGCAAGGAAACAAGCCAGCCTCTCTTCTATTTATTATCTGAATTGAAGGTTTCATCATTCATGAGACCTTTTTGGGAAAATTTCTGGCTTCACAGAAACAGCTTAGAATTGACGTTTGCTCTTATAATTAACGAACAACAATACATTGAAAAACGTGTTATCCAAAATAAACTATATAAAGAAACTGTACTTGATACCATACTTTTTAAGCTACAGGACCTCTTCGATTTCAATCTCATATTGTTTCCATATACCACTCCTCTACAAAAAAAGACTAAGGTTGTTGGAGGTACAGTACATCATTTTTCATCTTTAGAAGATCGCATCAACCTTGGAAAAGGGTTGTATAACTTACTATTCTCTGTAAAAACCCGTCTGGCCCAAACAATTGATTGGGCTGATATGAACCCTCACACCGGGTCACGAAAAGATTTCTGGCCTCACCTTTTTAATGATGTGAAAGAAACCGCCCCAGGGAGCATGCACGAGATTCATAACAGCCCCTGCTCCCTCCAAGTAAAATCACTGCGTATTTACAGTCCATCCTTAACACTAGTTTGGAAGGACTGGGTACACGAAAAAGCTGAAGCAGGAGACTGGTATAAAAACAAAAAAGCCCACAACTGGATTAAAAAGCATGACAAGGAGTTGAACGGAGACATTCAAGAAACATATTGTCATATGATTGAGCAACTTGAAATGGCAGCATACACCAAACATTTATTATTTAACAAAAATTAGTTGTAATAAAAAAACCCTTACTTAAGGTAGTAAGGACTTGTAGTTTCACTATATTAACGGGCAGAAAACCTTTCTTCTTCTAAACAATTATCGCATATTGTCCGGATGGTCAAATGCCCACCGCCCTGCATTAGTAAGGATTGCTGAACGTCCGTATCATTTAAAACGTCTGATCCTAACTGTGAGACATCCAGTTTTTTTGCCTCAAGCTCCCCCACTTGACGATCGCATTTTCTACATTGGTAACAAATTTTCATGACGTTCCTCCTAATTTAAAGCTGGAATAATTCTTAGTCTGTACGATATGATTAGACGTTATGCGCTAAGAATAAAACAAAGCAATTCTAAAAAAGGGGGGGACTCCTCCACGAAAAGAAGCAGTCCCAAAAAGTCTATTTCCTGGACTTTTGAGACTGCCTTGTTTTCTTTTAAAGAAGCTAAGCTAAGCGTTGTAGTAATTTTTCATAAGAGAGTTACTCAATTAAAAGGGCTTTGCACTTTCACTTCCAACTTGGTTCTCTCAAATAAAAAGACTTTCAGGACAGCTCCTTCAAGAAATTATTCATTTTCGTTAAGACGATCTTCGATTTCACTCATAATGGCTCCTGCCTCTTCCCAGTTGCCACTTGAAAGTGCATCTTGATAATTATCAAAGAGAGAGGAGAGTTCCTCCAACATTTCTGCAGATTCGCCTAGAGCCTGTTCTTCTTCAGGTGCGTCAGCTTCTTCCTCTCCTTCTTCAACCTCAGGATCAATTAAACCAAGCATTCTTTCCAAGGCTTGATCAAAGGTAGGCTCCATGACGATTTCATCACCATAAGCTAAAATTACTTGTTTCACCTCGGGTAGAGACGTTTCATTAGAGGATTCTATATATATCGGCTCTACGTACATTACGGTATCTTCTATCGGGATGGCTAAAAGATTACCTCTAATTACTTCGGATCCACCCTGCGACCAGAGATTCAATTGCTGTGAAATGTTACTATCCTGGTTGATTCGATTTTCAATTTGCTGTGGTCCGTAAACATTTTCTTGTTTAGGGAATTGATAGACAAAAGTTTCTCCATATTTGTCACCGTCGTTACTGACACCCATCCACGCAATCATATTTTGGCGATTTCTTGGAGTATAAGGCATCATAAGGACAAACTCTTCTTCATCGTATTCCGGAAGCTGCATCGTAATGTAATAAGGTTCCATTTCTATATCCTCATTGAAGTATTTCTCAGTTGGAAATTGCCAATAATCCTCCCTATTGTAAAACACTTCTAAATTTTGCATATGATAGGTACCATACATTTCAGCCTGGACTTTAAACAAATCAATCGGGTAACGAAAATGAGATCGGACATCCTCAGGAATTTCTTCTTCAAAGAGATCAGGAAACATTTTTTGGTACGTTTGAAGTAATGGTTCCTCTGAATCGACCGCATAGAAATTAACTTCTCCCGTATAGGCGTCAATTTCCACTTTTACTGAGTTCCGTATATAGCTTTCGTCCCCCTGGTGAGGTTCTGAATAAGGATAACTTTCTCCGCTAACATAGGCATCCATTAACCATGAAAGGCTGCCATCTTCCTTAACAAAAATGTAAGGGTCCTCGTCATATTCTAAGAATGGAGCTATTCGCTCTACTCGATCCACAATGTTTCTTGTATCAAGCAGCTGACTATCCTCATTCAACTGATCTGATACAAACATGCGGAAGGAACCTTCATTGATAGAAAAAAGCAAGCGGTTCAAACCTGATAACTGAATACCAGTATCCGCTTCATATCGTGAAGACATATTTTCGTCTCCCGCCGGATAATCAAACTCATCGACTTCACTGTTTACAATGACGTTTCTGGAATCCTCTTCACCAAAGTAAATTTGGGGCCGTTCAATATCAAGTACACCTTCAGACGGAACATTTTCAAGCATATATTCGGGCTGACCTTGAGACGTGATTTCATTCACATCACTCATAGCTACGCCATAACCATGGGTATATCTAAGGTTTTCATTAACCCAGGTTTTTGCCTGTGAAGGCAGGTCACTCGTGTTCAATTCTCTTGCTCCGAGAAATACTTGCTGATATTCTCCATCAATTTCATATCGATCTACATCGATATCGTTAAATTGATAATACGTACGGAAGGTTTGGAGCTGGTTATAGATATCGAGAATTGGTCTGGCATCGTTGATCCTCACATTATCAAATGTGAGTTGATTACGCTCTACCATAGCCGCATCCAGTGTTTGATTGCCTGGATGTTCCCTCTCATCAATATTTTCCAGATCATAAGCTGCTCGAGTAAAGTCTAAATTATGCTGCAGAAAAGGACTTTCTTTTGAAAATTCATTGGGCGATACAACGTAATTTTGTACAATTACTGAAGCGCCCTGAGCTACCATCACTAAACCGATATACACGATGATGGGAAGGACCATAGCGAATAATTTTCCACGGGTCAGAGAAATGATCATCCACACTGCGCCGATAACCGCAACAGCTGCCAGCACATAGGAAGCTGGGTTATTGACGACTTTATCTGTGTAGCTTAATCCATGTACTACACTATCCTGAAAGATATTGACCTCGTTAGTCAGTAAGGACTCAAAAGGCTGCAATAAATGAACCGCAGCTAATAAGAGTCCGATCCCTCCTAAAGTCACCCCCATATGGAGCTGTGCCATACGGCTTTTGCGGTACATTTGATAAGGTGAATAGAATCCCATTATTATAAGCAGAAGAAAAACCGCAAGACCCAACAATGTAAAAACAGCGAATTTTATAAAAGGAAGAACAAACATGTAAAACGAAATGTCCATGTCAAAATGCGGGTCAACTATACCGAATGAGGTATGATTAAGGAACTTAAGCCACAGTTCCCACCCGATCCCCTGTACGATACTGCTGCCAAAAAATCCTACGAAAACTGACAAGCCAGCTATTGTCAACCGGCTCCACATTTTATTTGAAATGAAAGCTGGCAGTTGAGATTTATTGAAGTGTGACACATATCCTCTTCGAATCCAGGAGGCTGTAAAGTAAGTACTAATGAAAAATACAACGAAACCTATAATCCCTAATATGACCTTACTGCTTAAAATCGTAGTATAGACTTCCTTGAATCCTAGAGAATCCATCCAAATGTAATCAATCACCCAGTGTAGCGAAAGCCAGCCGATGATAGCAAGTACTACAAGGACTCCAAAGATTTTGCCTGCGATGGTCCCAAACTTCTTCAACTGGTTTTTTTGCTTCGTATTAATATTTGTAGTTTTATTATCCAATTTGCTCCCCCTTAACGTTTACATATCTTGTCTTTCTTGATGAATGTTTACTTTCTCATTTCTATGTACGTATAAGTAAAGTATTTGTTTCATTTTTATCCTTTACGGTGTCTTTTACAACTTTAATCTGGAAATCCTGTCTAAGTATCAATCATAATTATAACATTCTTCCGAAATTTAATTGACCTTTTACAGCATTGCTCTTTTAAATTTCCATGTTGATGTTCATATAGCCTACTTAATAAGGAAAGTCGATATCGTTAGTTTGAGAAAATGTGGTATTCAAAAACCTTGTTATATCTTTGAATAATTCACATATAAAAATCAACAACCACGTTTAACATAGCTTAAGGCATCATTTCTTTCGCTTTCTATAAACCGATGCCTACTTTATAGTGGGTGTCATAACTTGTAATCAAATTCGTATATAGCTCTTAGATAAATAAAAAAATCATCTAGTAAAAATTCTTGTTTTTCAATAAAAAACACTATAGCCGATAAAGGAATAGTGTTTTCTTTAAAAATTTGTTCATTTTATTTTTACATGAATTTGAGATTTGAAATTTTCGGCAAATTGGCTGCAGCGCTCAGCATCTTCAGAGTCAGGAGTCAATTCCACTTTCAAAGATTCAACTACTACATCAGCCCCGCAGGCCTTAAATCTTTCCTGAAACTTGTCGATGGCCCCACCGTAAGCAGGATACATAGAGTCACACGAGCCAAATAGTCCGACAGGTAAACCTGTTAAATTAACCGATTCCATATCATCATAAAAGTCCTCCAGCTCATATGGAACATCACCATCTCCCCATGTATATGTACCGAAGATCACCGCATCGTACTTAAGCATATCATCTACTTGAATATCGTCCATATCTATTTGAAACATCGATACGTCCACTTCTTTTGAACTCAATCTACCCTGTATAATTTCTGACATTTCTTCTGTATTCCCAGACATACTTGCGTACATTAATATTATCTTCATTATTCATAACCTCTCCTTGATAATAATAATCAATACATTGATTATAATTGATAATGATTATCAATGTCAATTAATGTGTGAGATATCGTCTCCCTGCTTTCTACTTAAGGTAGAAGTTTTATGACGAAATTTTTGATTATGGTTATCCAGCCGATCGTTATGGGAAGAAACCATGGCTCTTCCCTCTGCTTTAGGGTCAATGTATTTTTTCGCCTGGTTCACCGCATGAGCGGCATCTTGAAAACCACGGAAAGCAAGCCATTCCCCGCCCTGACCCACTCACCCAATGTCTCGAAATCAAGTCTTCCACTACCCTGCCATATTGTGAATAAATCACTTATCAATTCAACAACCACCTTTAACATAGCCTAATTAAAAAGAAATTTAATACCCCCTTCTCCTTTATTACATGTGTTTGATTTCCCCTTCCGCAACGTAAAAACTTCACTCTGCTCGCCCATTCGGTCAAAGGGATATGAACAGCTACTATCCAACAGGATTTCTCTACACATGAATAATGTACTAAGCTTTTTCAAATTCTCACTCGATATTTATTGAATATCCTCTGACTAATTGCAAATAGTATTGATACTAAGTAAAAGGAGGCTGCATTGATGAATAGACAAAGAGCTGAAGAAATCGCCGCATCTCCAGTCATGGCGAGCGTGACATTTAATAATATGAAGGTCTATATCCAGCACGTTAATGAAAATGGCGAAACTGCCAGGATCTATGATCTCAGTGACCCGAAAAATGAACTTGATGTATCTTTAGACGAATTAAATGAAGTGTATCAATAATAAAAGGCCATCACCTTTGAGAGTGATGGCCTTTTATTATTGATTTTACTGTCAGTATGGGCGATAAAAACTATTGAAGTGATCTCCGGCAAGGATTCCTTTTTCATGCGTCAACTTCCAGTTTTGTTCAACCAATTCTATCCCCTCAAACAAGTAAACATTCATTCTCATACATAAATGAATAATTCAAATCAATAAATAGAAAATGTTGTTCTGTTAGTGGAAAGCTGAAAGTCCGGATCAAATCTTTCGTTTCAATATCAGAATAGATATCAGATAAAATGCCTTTCTTCCACGTTTTCATTTGCATAACATTTTCTAAGAAATAAGGACGAAACGCCCAATTTGATCCCTTCTTGGATGTTTCAACGATCCATTTTTCTTCCTGTTTACGAAAGTTTGATGAAACCTGCTGTCCATCACTGTTACAAACAAACATACGAAAGCTCTCTTTATTGAATTGACCTTTCACTAAATCAATGAAGGCATCTACTTTCTTCGGCCCTTCCCATTTTGTAAGCAAGGTTTTCACTTTTAGTTCCCAGGCTAAATTCAGATTGAGTCTTTGTTCAATAAGTGATTTCTCCCGTTGAATATAAGCGCCTACTTTATTACCTATATTTAAAGAGATGGATTCCTTTGTTAGCAGCTGGAAGTTTGGGCGCGACAGATAGAATCCTTGATAGTACCTGCCTCCATGCTTCCAGGCAAAGTAAAGCTGAAAATCATCTTCGATATTTTCAAATAGTAAAGCAGCACCTATACGATGTGCAAGCATAGATAAGGAATACATAATATCATAAAAGCCTTCAGAATTATGATTTCTTATCGATTTCGTATCAATTTTTAATATGTGTGGTTCAAGCTGTCGAATTCGATCAATATTAGAACTTTTTGCTCCTACATGATCAATGGCGATTTGAAGCCCAAATGTCTTATAGTATAGCAATAGATGACTCAGTTCTTCAAAGTCTTCATCAAAGTCGTGTTCAGTCACTTCAATCACAACCTTGCTCATGGCAAAGCCTCTTTTCTCAAAGGATAACAATGTATTTAGTAAGTCCTCTCCATCATTCACCATCAATTGCTTGGCATTTCGATTAATAAACAAATACCCACTATTATCGGCAGCCAGCATTTCTTCTAGTGCCATATTTAATAAATGCTGATCGACTTCCACTTTAAACTCTTCAGGAACATCATCATCATGGAAAAAACCACCTAAACTTTTCCATTCATTCTCTGTTTGAAACCTTCCCAAAACTTCATAACCTGCCACGTCGTGTTTAATTGCGCTAATGACCGGTTGATATATGGGTTTTACCTTATGTAAATTACCTACGATATCTAGTGGATCCATAATTCCCCCTCCTCATTACTAAGTTAATTTTTAATTTTTGCGAGGCGCACTAGTTAATGCCGTAGAAAAATCCGAATATATTCATTATATATCCGGACTTCTAATGTTGTCATTTGATATTTAATTTAAATTAGTTTTCTGCGAATGATAGTTAATATACTCATTGTTCAATTACGAAATTGGGAAGATCGTCATGAAAACTTCTCCAGTCCTCTTCCATTTCTGATTCAGTCAGCAGACAATCGTCCAGTGTATTCTCCAAATATTTCTGCTCCGCATGAATACCGATGAATACTAGCTCAGTTAATCTATCGCCGTAAATCCTATCCCACCCTTGCAGAAGTTCAGGCTCTCTTTCAAATATGCTCTGTCTTTCATCATCAGGTAAAGCTGCGATCCACTGTCCTGCCCCTTGAATGACTAGTGATGAACCGGCTTGTGATAAAAGACCTGCTACGTCATTTCGTGAGGCAAGCCAAAAAAACCCTTTGGATCGAACAATGTCTTCTGGCCAATTTTCTAACCATTTCTTTAAGCGATCTGGATGAAATGGTTTTCTACGGCGGTATACAAAAGAACTGATACCATATTCTTCACTTTCGGGTGTATGCTCTTCATTTAACTCTTTGATCCATCCAGCACTTTGACTTGACTCTTCAAAATCGAACAAATTAGTATTAAGCACTTCCGTAAGATCAGTTTGACTGTAACGTGCTTCAATAATACGGGCATCTGGGTTAAGCTGGTGAAGGACAGCGGTTAACTTGTGACAATCTGTATCTGCTACGAGATCGACCTTATTCAAAATAATAATGTTTGCAAATTCAATTTGATCTATAAGCAAATCTATCACTTCTCTAGTATCTGCTTCATCAGCCGCCTCGTTACGATCCAGCAAGCTTTCTCCTGACCCGTAATCAGACCAGAATCGGTTGGCGTCTACAACTGTTACCATAGTGTCCAGCCTAAAGTTTTCTTTAAGGTTGATGCCAAGTTCCTCATCTTCATAGGTAAAGCTGTGAGCAACAGGAATAGGCTCTGAGATTCCTGTTGATTCTATGACTATATGATCTATATCTAAAGATGCCAATTTTTCAACTTCTTTTATAAGATCTTCACGTAAGGTGCAGCAGATACAACCATTCTGCAGTTCAACTAACTTTTCTTCTGTGCGGCTGAATCCTCCCTGTTTTATCATACTCGCGTCAATATTGACTTCACTCATATCATTTACAATAACAGCGATTTTTCGATTCTCTTTATTGTTTAAGAGGTGATTCAGTAATGTTGTTTTACCTGCACCCAAGTAACCGCTTAGTACAGTTACGGGTATTTTTGTTTTCATTTAGAATCCTCCCCTATTAATCACCAGCTGGATTTTTTCACGCCTGGTATTTGACCCTTGTGGGCGTAGTCTCTAAAAGCAATACGTGACATGTTAAATTTCCTCATATAACCTCTCGGACGCCCAGTAATTTCGCAGCGGCCCGTCAATCGAGTTGGGGAAGAATCTCGCGGAAGTTTCCTAAGTGCTTCATAATCACCTTTTGCTTTTAACTCTTTTCGGAGTTCTGCATATTCAGCCACCATTTTTTGACGTTTTATTTCTTTTGCGATTTTGGATTTTTTAGCCACCCATCAACGCCTCCTTCAATTTATAATTGCATTTTTTCTTTCACCTTTACTTTTAATGTAATGGTTACGCATATACAATACAATAAATAGTAATGGTTACGATTTATAAATTATATGATAGCCCGTACTTTTTGTAAACCACCAATAGTAAAAAACAAAAGAAGGAGCTGTGAGTTAAGCTCCTTCTTTTGTTTGCTTTATTTTACTTCGCTGGTACTCGTTATCTCTATCTCCTTTAAAGCTTGAGATGCCAACCTGTCCGCTTCACGGTTTTCTTTTCTAGAGATGAGCGCATACTCGGGTTTAATTCCCATATTATACATTTTATTTTCAATTCGGTCCGCCCATTTTGTCAATTCTTCTTCTAAGCAAGGCCATTCACCCTTTAGCTGGTTAATGACCACTTGAGAATCTCCTACAAATTTAACTCTTAAATGATGGACGCCCAGCAGATCTAGTTCAAGTAATGAAAGGTGAAGTGCCGCGTATTCCGCTTCGTTGTTCGTATTCAATTCTTCGACCAAAGCATTCTTTCTTAGTCTGAAATTTTGATTGTTTTGTTCATAGTAGACGGCACAGCCTAACCCTGACTGTTTAGTACTTAAATCGAACCCGCCATCAAAATATACGACTATGTTGTGAGGTTCTGTTTCTATTCCTTTCATGTATTGCTTTAATTCCTTTAAGTTCCAAGTACGGTCTAGATCGTCAACAAATATTAAATTTTTCGATCGACCCGTCCTATCAAGATCTTCTGCGATTAAAATGCCTTGTCCCACACTCATCTCCTCAGAATGAAAGGTTGTTTCTATTCCTTTTGGCTTTTTATAAGTCCATTCGATTCTAACATTCATTTAAAATCCACCTTTAGGGAATGTTATTTAACTAATTTTTAGTATTGTTTATTTCCATTTTACCCTAATCGAGCCTCCTATATTAATAAATGCTATGGTCATTTTAAAAATTCACCGAAACCACTCTACTAACCCAATCATACTCAATAGCCCTAATAGAAAGGAAAAAGTGGCTACTCTTTCGTAACCATGACCATGTGTTTCTGGAATAAGTTCTTTATAAACAATAAAAAGCATAGCTCCTGCTGCAAATGCAAGCCCATAAGGAACGAGGAATAGCGCCATATTAACTAATTTATATCCTATGTAACTTGCTATAAACTCTATAAAACCAGTCAATAAAGCCAAACATAAGGCAAAATACCGATTAACTTTCTGATTTATAAGAAATAGTGCGACGAGAAAACCTTCAGGCGCATTTTGTAATCCTATGGATAGTGCGACAACTGCCCCAAGGTGTTCCGTCTCACTTGCAAAGCTGGCTCCCACCGACAACCCCTCGGGAATATTATGCAAGGTCATTGCAATCACCATCATGAAAGATTGATAAGGAAGAAGTACTTGGAGTCGATCATGCTGTACATCTACATGTGGAATAAACTGCTCTAGCAAGTTTAAAAGCAGGGCACCTGCCAATACTCCAATGCACAGCACATAGAGATTCGTTAATTTCAAAGATGCGGGAATCAAGCCGTATGTAGAGGCCGCCACCATAATCCCAGCAGTATAAGCAAGAATCATATCCATTTGGCGATGCGAAATCCTGCGAATTAACAAAACCGGGAGCGCACCCAGTCCTGTAGTAAGTGCACACAAAATCATAAATAAAACATTAGAATCCATAGAAACCTCCTGAAGAAGCAAAGGGATAGAAGCCCTGTCCTCTTCAATATATGTACCTCCATGGATATTAAGAAGTTATATTACTGCTTGTATTATTTAAATTTAATAGAAAATTCTAACATAGAGATTAAGGGTTGTCTACAAATACTAAATCGATTACTATAGGAATAGCGAATTTTTTTACGAGGAGCGTATTTATGAAACGATCCATCTACGGATTGACTTTTGAACAACTGACGAACTGGCTTACGGAACATGGAGAGAAAAAGTTTCGATCTAAGCAGGTTTGGGATTGGCTTTATCAAAAACGTATCACAGCATTTTCTGATATGAAAAACGTGAACCAGTCTTGTATTGACGTGTTAGAAGAGCACTTTACAATTGAATCTTTATCGGAAGAAATAAAGCAGGAATCCAAAGACGGTACAGTAAAATTCCTTTTTAAATTACATGACGGGAACGTAATTGAAACTGTTCTGATGCGTTTCAACTATGGCCTCTCTGTCTGTGTAACGACTCAGGTTGGATGTAACATCGGCTGTTCATTCTGCGCAAGCGGTGTGCTGCGTAAAAACCGCGATTTATCAAGTGGAGAAATCGTAGAACAGATCATGCAGGTGCAGCAGCATTTGGATCAGCAGGGAAATGATGAGCGTGTCAGCCACATTGTAGTGATGGGAATTGGAGAACCGTTTGATAACTATGAAAATCTTATAGACTTTTTGAAAGTGGTTAATGACAATAAAGGATTGTCGATCGGTGCCCGTCATATTACTGTTTCAACCAGTGGAATCGCACCTAAGATGTACGAGTTCGCGGATGAAGGTATCCAGATCAATTTAGCCTTGTCCATTCATGCGCCAAACAATGAACTGCGTACAAAGATTATGAAAATCAATAAAGCTTATCCATTGGAAAAATTGATGCCGGCGATCGATTATTATTTAGAAAAGACGAACAGGCGGATCACATTTGAATATATTCTTCTAAAAGATGTGAATGATCATAAAAAAGAAGCTGAGCAGCTTGCGGACTTGCTGAAAAATAAGCGGCACTTATCCTATGTGAACTTAATACCGTACAACCCAGTTGCAGACAATCCATATGAACGAAGTGAAAAAGAAGCGATTCTTACGTTCTATCAGACATTGATGGATCGCGGGATCAAATGCGGTGTAAGGACAGAACACGGTACGGATATTGACGCAGCGTGTGGTCAGTTGAGAAGTAAACAGATTGAAAAAGAAAAAGCTCAAAAGAAGAAAAAAGTTCAAACCAATTAATAAGCATGAGGCTTTATGCCTCATGCTTATTTTTATGATCGTTTCAAATTATCTCGATCTATTCCTTTCCATGTGCCGTCGAATCAGACGAATTTGACCTCTATGATTAATTTCATCCTCAAATACATGAAACCATCGGAAGTAGTTATTTGCTTCATGATCTGGGCCAAAAGGTGAGACTTCATCCAGCCAACTGTCATGCTTTCTTGTAAACAACTCCATTGTTCGGGATCTAGCATGAGACAATTGCTCTATGTAAAACGACAGGTCACGGTTACAGATGATCTGATGAGCTTTTTCACCCAGCTCCAATCCTAAACCAATCTTCTCAAATTCTTTTTCAGTCGGAGCACGGTCCTCAAAAGTAATGATTTGATATACCTCTTCAACGCACGCCATGTGGTACAGAAGACACCCAATTGAGTTTCCTTGACCACCTATACGATAATCAAGTTCTTCAGATGTAAGTCCCTCTGCCGCTTCTAATGTAGTGATACGAACGTAATGCATCATGGATAATAATCTTCCTATAGAAGGGGAATAGCCTGCGGTCTCTTCAACCATGTATCTTTTTTCATCCAGGGTTTCCATATTCATCACCTCAAAAATTCACTTAATTATTTTATTCGGCAAACCTGGTAGAAATCCTTTATTTTTATTGTTAGTCCTCTATCATGATGAAGAAAAATGTTTCCTCATAAGATGAAGCGGCCTTATCTTCTATGATAAGGCCGCTTGGATCAATGTTTACTATTCATTTTAAATTGCGTAGAATTTTCCATTGCAAATCGAATGATCTCATTGTAATTTTGCGGATCAAATTCTTTTTTAGAAGGGATGTACAGCTTTGCTGTCCCTTCATCGAGAATTTTTATTCTCTCTCCTCCTCGAACATACAAGATGACGTATAAAAATGGCTCTATCATTTCGTGGTTTGCCAGAAATTCATTAGAAAAATCTCCAGTGAGCAACAACCGGTCTTCCACCTGTTTCAAGGACAGCTGACTGTAAAACTCAAGATTCTTTATTTCTATTAGAGACAAGTAATTACACTCCTTTGTAATCTT
This sequence comes from Halobacillus campisalis, assembly GCF_030345335.1. GTDB lineage: Bacteria > Bacillota > Bacilli > Bacillales > Halobacillaceae > Halobacillus_A > Halobacillus_A campisalis. The sequence continues at coordinate 130,117 of NZ_JAPVRC010000006.1, read as the reverse complement.
TTCCACAATTGCCCAATCGTTAACCACTTAAGATGTTACTCTTTCTTCATCCTATATATTCCCTTTACCTGTTAAAGCTGTGTAAATTTTTATAAAGAGTATCATAAATTAGAGGTTTAAAGTAACCTTTCTATCTAACCTATGTCAAAACGACAATAAATTTAACATTTTCGTCACCATTCTAGTCGTTTTCATAATGAAATTGATAGTTATTTTCTATATACTAGATTGGGAACATTCTTATAAATGAGATGGGGTAATACTTTTGCAAATAAATAAGGATTTCAACTATGTGCCCTGGGTTGTCGGACTTTCAATTGCCATCAATGCCATTGTTGTAGCATTGTTATTCGTTCCTGAAATAGGCAGTGGAACGAGCTTTGACATCACGGTACTGCCTTTAATGAATGCGGTATTCAACTCATTCACCTTCGTGTTTTTATTAGCCGCTCTATTCATGATCTTAAAGAAAAACATAACCTGGCATAAACGGTTCATATTCGCAGCTTTTACGACAACCGCTTTGTTTCTTATTTCCTATCTAACGTATCATTCTATGTCCACATCTACTTCTTATGGTGGAGAAGGAATTATGCAGACTATTTATTATTTTATATTGATTACACATATCTTTCTTGCGGCAGCTATCGTACCTTTAGCTCTGTTGACTTTATTCCGCGGCTTAGCAATGAAAGTGGATAAACACCGTAAGATCGCGCGCTGGACCATGCCTATTTGGTTATATGTTAGTCTGACCGGTGTCATCGTCTACCTGATGATCTCACCATATTACTAATCACTCTTTAAAAAGGCTCGGTTAAATTTCAGCGTTGATATTTATATAAGTTCCCTTATGTTGAAAACTTAACCTCGAGATATTATCGATTTTTCCATTCCAAAGAGTGGAGATTGAATGTCGGGGAAATCACTCGCTTTCCATGGGCGTACGGTGAGCTCCCTGGGGCTAACGCCCTTCGTTGAATAACTTTTTTGAAAAATCAACAACGATGTTTAATATAGCTTTTTAAAAAAGAGTCAGTTCTTATTTTTTCAAATAAGAACTGACTCTTTTCTTATGAGCTTGGAAATTAAGTTTGTGCTAATTGACTCTTTTTAGTTAACGTGAAAAAGATGATGGCACCAATAAGGGATGTTATAAACAATACAGCGCCCATAGGAACAGCGGTCGTCTCATCTATACCAACAAGCGGAGAAACCATCGATCCAAATAATAAGGGAAGCATTCCGAGGACAGCACTGGCGCTCCCTGCACGATGCCCCTGTTTGTCCATTGCAAGAGTAAAGGTACTAGTAAGAATCATTCCCATCGAAGTCATGTAAATGAAAATAGGGATGACAATGGAAGCAAGAGGGCCTTCTATGATTGTCATAACTAGAAGTACCGATGTTGCGCTGACAGCCGTAATAACTGCCAGACGTAGCAAACTCCTTTCATGGATAATGCCGCCGAACCTTCCTATAATGAAACTGCCTGATATGATAGCCAGTCCATTAATCCCAAATAGTATGCTGAATACTTGTGGCGATACGTCATAGATTCCCTGATATACAAATGGAGTACCTGAAACGTAAGCAAAGCTTCCCCCGTGGATAAATCCTATAGTGAGTGCATACCCGATAAAAGAACGATCTTTTAACAAGTTCCCGATTGTTTTAACAGAGTGCTTGACGGTGCTTGGAATCCGCTTCTCAGGCGGCAGTGTTTCTTTTAGCCTCACAGCCACTGTCAACACTATTATCAGGCCGAGAATGGCCAAAGAATAGAAAATCGTATGCCAGGTGGCAAATGGAAGCAGCAGAATTGCTCCCCCTGTCATGGGAGCGATCATAGGGGCCGTAGCGTTTATAACCATCAATAAAGCAAAAAACTTCGTAAGTTCTCTTCCACTGAACACGTCTCTTACCACAGCGCGAGACAACACGATACCTGCTGACGCTGTAAAACCTTGTAAAAATCGAGCGATAACTAGAATCGTTATGTTCGGAGCTATAGCGCAAAGAAGAGAAGATAGGGCGAATAAAGAAATAAAAAGCAATAATGGCTTTCTTCTCCCCTGTGCATCACTGATTGGACCTACCACGATTTGGCCGACTGCAAGTCCTATCAAACATGTTGTCAAACTAAGCTGCACGAACGAAGCCCGGACGCCGAAATCATCAGCAATCTGAGGAAAGCTTGGTAAATACATATCTATGTTAAGCGGGCCAAGAATCCCTAGCATTCCGAGAAGCAGAGCCAGTCCGAACCGCTCTTTTCCTGTTGGATTATGAATCATCAATCTCAAACACCTTTCCTGTATAACTGAACTTGAAAGAGGCTTTAACCTCCACCGTTTGGGTATCCCCATTTTTATTACCTTTATAACCTATTTTTTATTGGATCTATAAAATAATTGACTTTAAACATCTATTCTACCAGAAGCCGAACAATTACTCTGTATTATTGCAATAAAAAATCTAATTCCCCTTACTAGGTTAAGAGAAATTAGACAGTCATTGGTGACAATTTGATGTCACGCTCCTATATACTGTTGATATAATTTCTGCGCTTCGCTTGTATCACTTATTCCATGAATAAGTGTTCTTCCATCTTTAAAAACAACGAACCGTAAGTGATTTATTTGAAAGATCAGCAGTTCACCATTGCCCCTCACTTCACTCGTAACTTGTTTTATCCGATCATTTAAAGCCTTTAATGAAAATCCTTCGATTTGCCCGGGCCTTACTTGTACGGTTTCCCTGCCACATAGCATATACGTTCTCAACCCTTTTTCTTTTTTCAAAAATGGATAATCAGCTTGACTGGAGCAAGAAGAGCATTCCGGATCCAATAATTTCGTTACTTCTACAGAAGAAGACTGCCTTTCCCACACATCAAAATAAACCATTTCTGGAGACATCAATTGACCCGTTAGAAATTTCAAACATTCTGCCGTTTGATAAGCAGCTGTCATTTGGACGGCAGGCCCGATAATCCCTAACGTATCACACGTCCCACCTTCTTGGGGTAAATAATCGAATAAACACTTCAAACATGGCGTTTTCCCGGGCAGTATAGCAAGGCAGGTTCCATGACTTTCTAAACACCCGCCATATACCCAGGGGACGTTAAGTTTGCAAGTTACATCGTTAATAATGAAACGCGTGTTGAAATTATCTGTACCATCAATTAGAATATCTACAGATTCTACTAATTGTTCTGCATTTTCTGCATGGAACTCTTCAGCTATACCTACTATCTTGACTCTTGAATTAATAGCCAGTAGCTTTTGTTCGGCTGCCTTTGCTTTTGGTAAAGAGGTGAGCGCATCCTCTTCGGTATACAATTGCTGTCTTCCTAGATTACTCCACTCGACATAATCGCGGTCTACAATGGTAATCTTCCCGACCCCCGCCCTTACTAACATCTCAGCGTTCGCGCTTCCTAATGCACCAGCACCGATAATGAGAACGTGTTTCTCTGCTAATAACGCTTGTCCCTCACTTCCTATTCCAGAAAAAAGCTCCTGCCGGGAATAACGTTCCTCCATTATTTAATCATCCCGATTTCCGGACTGCTTTTAGAAGCATATATTTTTTTAGGAATTCGCCCAGCTTCATACGACAGCCGGCCAGCCTTGACGCCCAACTTCATTGCTTCCGCCATTTTTACAGGATGTCCTGCTGAGGATACGGCTGTATTCAATAATATTCCATCAGCCCCCAATTCCATTGCATAAGCAGCATCTTTAGGAGAGCCGATCCCCGCATCCACAATAACAGGGATACTTGATTGCTCGATAATAAATTCCAGGTTCATAGGATTCACGATACCTTGACCGGAACCAATGGGTGAAGCCCCCGGCATAATAGCATGGACTCCTTCTTCCTCTAAACGCTTAGCTAATACTACATCATCCGATGTATAAGTCAATACCGTAAAACCTTCCTCTAACAACTGCACGGAGGCTTTCATCGTTTCAAAAGGATCGGGCAATAATGTCTTATCACACCCGATCACTTCTACTTTAATCATGTTGCATAACCCGGAAGCATGAGCTAGCCGTGCAATTCTTACTGCTTCTTCAGCTGTTTTAGCCCCTGCTGTATTAGGAAGCAGTGAATATTTCTGCAAGTCTAATTCCTCAAGTAAATTAGGCTCCTCTTCATCGAAGATATCCATTCTTCGTACGGCAAACGTCAAAATTTCTGTCTCTGAAACTTCTACTGCTCTTTTTTGCATGTCAAAACTAGGATATTTACCGGTACCCAGCATCAATCGAGATCTGAAAGTTTTATTTCCTATTTCCAGCATGTTCATCCGCCTCCTACAAAATGTACGATTTCCAATGTATCCCCATTTGTGATCTTTGTTTGTTCATACTCTTCTTTTTTTATGATCTCTTTATTGTGTTCTACTACTGAAATCCGTTTTGTGACGTTGTAGCTCTCAAGCAATTCTCCAATTGTGATTTCATGTTCGTTAAGTTGAATCCTCCGTCCATTAACTTGAATATTCATAGATTGCCCCTCCTTTAGGTTCAAACCGTTTTGGTGATAACATATCTTTAATCGACTTATCTACTTGCTGACCGGTCATTAAATCCTTTATCATCTGACCAGTAGAAGGGGCAAGTAATATACCGTTACGGTAGTGCCCCGTAGCAAAATACAAACCAGAATAATCAGGATGCTCTCCTATAATAGGAACCCCATCTGCAGAACCCGGCCGTACTCCAGACCAATAATTCTCAAGCGAAGCCTGTTTAAAATCTGGAACGACGTGAAATGCAAGATTCATTAAACTAGATATACCGCCTGCAGTTGTATCTGTACTAACATTGAATGGGCTGGATGTAGCTCCGATAATGTATCGTCCATCCGGCTTAGGAACTATATAAAAATTGTTAAAAAATAACGCTTCCTTGAAAAAAGCTTTTCTAGGCTTAATTGCAAAGCATTCTCCTTTTGTCGGAACCATCGGATTAGTTAAGCCCGTTTCAGTGAACCACCGTCCACTCGCTGCACCCGAGGCTACAACAACTCTTTTCACTTGTATAGATTCATGTTTAAGTTTAATTTCAAAATAATCACCAACTTTTTCGATACCTAAAACAGATTCATATTCTACCAGACTTCCTCCATAACACAGCGCCGCTTTCTTAAATGCCTCACAAACTTTATAAGGTTCCACATGACCATCACGCTTCATAGATAATGCTCCCAACACTTGATCGGAAAGGCATGTAATTTCATTTCTTAACTGGTCACCTTCCATCCAATCCAAATGAGGAAAAGCAGCGTATTTTGACTTTAGTGCATCCACATGTCTTTCATCTGTTGCAACTTCCCGCATTCCAAAAGGGGAGAGTCCAATATCTATGGCAGTTAAATCAAATAATTCCTTGCTCAATTCTTCATATAGGTCTCTGCTTCTGAGACAAAACTCATGGTATTTTCCTGGTATATGATTTTCAGTGTGCACCCCAAGCATCCCCGCAGCCGCTTTAGTAGCTTGCCCGCTCCCAGAACTTTCATCTACTACCACTGCAGACATTCCACTTTTATTCAAATAGTAGGAAATCGAATGACCAATTATTCCTCCCCCCCACTACAAGAACTTCATGTTTTTTGTTCATCCTTCCCCATCTCCCTTTTATAATTTTCAACAGCAGCAAGTGGGTCTTCTTCATTAAAAATCCCAGACATAACAGCAACGCCCGCCACATTGCTGTCTTGCAATGTTTTTAAATGAGCCACAGTAATACCGCCAATAGCTATAACAGGAATCTGGATAGTAGAAATGATTTCTTCCAGTGTTGCTACACCTCTAGGTTCAAGTCCCATTTTTGATTTCGTCGAATACACATGGCCAAACATTACATAATCAGCCCCCTGCATTTCTGCTAGTTCTGCTGCTCGAAAAGAATGTACAGATACTCCTACTTTTAAATGCGGAAATTCTTTCTTCACTTCGTTAACGGATAACCCTCTTTCAGTAAGGTGTAAATTATTCACGCCAGCAATACACGCTATATCTGCTCGATCATGCACAAAGAGTTTTCTCTTATCTACCCCTGTCTTTACTAATTTATTAATAAAAGAAATGTACTCTTTTGGGGTTTTTTGATATTCCCTTAAGATAATTGAATCTAATAAAGGAGTTATTCTTTTTATAACTTCACTCAATATTGATTCTTCCATTTTTCCGTCTGTGACGCCGATTAGTTTTATTACCATCCCCACCTTTATATTAGGGTTTGTCTTACTAAATCACCTACCCGTTTATCATGTCTATTCCAATCTTAAAAGTAATCAAAAATGCCACTTTCCTTGATAGGAAAGTGGCATACTCTGTTGAACGATTATTAATGAATTTTAACATCACATAAAAGTTCTATCACTTTCCTCCGCTGGTTTTTGAAGCCAGTTCAGGTTCAAAGAGTCCCAAAGTTATACTTTGATCTCAGCCCTCAAATAAAGGCACCCCTAGTGTCATTTATTAAAATTTTGGAAATGATTTAGTATATACTCTACATGATTTGCTGTCTCAGGTCTATAATTATTTGTAAATTATTTTCCATTAGCACTTATAGACCATTACCAATTACATAAAAAGCTCAGTATGAAAACATTATAGTTCTATTGCGCTAACAGTTTCCCCAAATAAATACCGCTAGCCGCTGCCTGGGACAATGAATGGGTTTCTCCTGAACAATCACCAGCTAAATACAACCCTGTTATTTCAGTTTCGAATGTCTCACTTGTATATAATTTCGGTTCATAAAACTTTGCATCCATCCCATATAGGAGCGTGTCAGGATGGATAGTATCTCCAATCAGCCCTTCTAATGCTTCAAAGAAATCTAGCAAAGTCTCTATGTAAAGCCCGGGGACTTCATCGTTCAAATTCCCTGTATCTCCATTAAGTGATGGACGGATCAAGTTATTTTCGATGCATGAGGTAGCTGCATTTTTCTTCAGATCATCTAATCTTTGAACCACCACCCTTTCACCTTCATCATTAATGCCTCCGACCACTCTTTTCGCTTCCTTCATTGCTGCATCATATGAATGAAAATAACGAGGTGTAAACAAAGTGAAGTTCAAATTAGTACTCGGTACCTCTTTTTCGTTTTGGTTCTGACCATCCGGCATGACGAGGCCGTGCTGATACTTGCGAATGATCCTTCCCTTAGGATTCATACAGTATGTAGTTGAAGTATAACCGCGGTCTCTGTACTGTAATTTCGTTTCAAACATTTCTTTAAGTATTGAGTCGAGCTGATCTCCTTTCATTTCCACCCTCAACCCAAGATCGAGACGCGTTTTTCCCGGGTGGAGCCCGAGACTGGCTGTTTGTGCAGTCAGCCATTCACTCCCGCTCATCCCTGTTGCGAGCACTAATTTTTCACTGTGAAAGTCACCTTGATTTGTACCAATAGCAAAACACTCTTTTAAGCTTACTGTTTCTACGTGGGCACTAAAGGTAAACGTTATGTGGTCTTTAATAGCTTCATACATGTTCTGAAAAACTTCCAATGCAAGATTTGAACCTAAATGACGGACTTCAGTTGATAGAACTTTTAAGGAATGGGCGGATGCCCTGGCAGCTAATGATGCATTTTTAGTGCTATACAGGTCGGCTTGCTCCGCTCCAAAGTTACAAAGAATCTCATCCACTTCCTTCATCAGTTCGATAACTCTTTCTTCGCCGACTTTTTTGCCGAGTTCCCCACCGAAATCGTTCGTATAATTGAATTTCCCTTCTGACATGCCAAGACCTGCAAAGCCAATATATTTACTGCAGCCATCCTCACATTCACATGATTTATCTTCATCCAGTCCGCATTTTCTTTCACTTAGTTCTTTTCCTTTATCGATAACATGGATAGAAAGGTCGCTATCTGACTGCAGTAGTGTATAAGCTAAAAAAACACTGCTTACTCCTGCCCCGATGATTGTAATGTCGTACATAGGTACCTCCTTTTGTTAGTGAGACGAATCCTTATCTATGAGTCACTTCATAAAGGATCAGTCAAAACCTCACTTTCAAGAACGATAGCTTTAAGGTTATTCTTATAAGCAGGAGTCGTGCCAAACTCCCTAAACAGCTTTTCCCACTTTTACTATAACACTTCCTGCTTCACCTCGAACAACCCTCTCAACTTACTAAAAGCAGCATCCACTACGATGCTGACTATATTCCCATATTTATTTTACATAAAATTACATCAGGCAACATATTTTTCAAATTAGGAATTCTTGCCTTTTCAGCTGAATCTGCAGTGATTCTGGCAATTGCTTTATTTGTGTATGCAGTTGTGCTTTCAATTACCCAATCTGAAGGGCTGCCCGCTAGTTTAATAAGTCTAGTTTCATTTGGATTTATTGGTACTTATTCTACTATCCGTTTCGCTGTTTTAGGGATGGAGTTAACTGATGTGGTAAGCTCAAAAGACTATGTAAGGGGAAAAAGGAAAGTTTGGAAAACGCCCATTGGAATCGGTGCTGTTTATGCGATAATAACTCTTTTACACAAAGGAATCCCTAAAAATACAGAACAAACATTAGATATTGCAGGCCCTGCAGTTTTAATAGCTGTACTCCTATTTTTCCTAAACTTCACTTCTCTCAAGAAATCATACAAAAAGAACAAGGAGTTAATTCATGATTAAAAAGCTGCTGTACGTTTGGGGGCACCCATCCTCAGCAGCTTCACCTTATGTTTTATTGATTTTTTGTATAGCTTGTTTGACGGTGCCTACTGTGTGCATCTCGGTTAAATCCTTTCCAATTTGTACGGCTTTTCTCGCAAGCTCGGGGCGTATCCCCGTAAATACAGGGTGTATACCAAGCAGCCTGATAATGTCGTTGATATTGAATAGGAACCCGACAACGACCTCATCCAGCTTATAGATACCTGAAAAATCGATGATTAAATAATCCAGATCAGAGTCCTTCAATTTTAAAGGAATAGTATCCAATAACTGATCAACCCGCACACTATCAATCCGCCCTCCGAGAGGGATAATTGATACGCCATCTGATACAGGGACTATGGCCGTAGCAATCTCATAAATTTCATGCCTGACTTCTGACAGTTGAGACTCCGTCAGCTTATATTGCGTAATATCTCTGAACACCGTTTGAATAGCTCTTTTGTTACCGAATTCTACAGGAGCGCATGTGAGTTCAACTTCTACTAAACTCCCGTCCGTTTTTATCAAAAACTCTTCAAAACGCCCAGGAGCTTGTTGATTATTGTGCACTCTCTCTATTCGATCGCTTATTTCTTTTTTCTTATCCTCTTTAAAAAAAGCTAAAGTTGAATTTCCAATCAGTTCGTTTCTGTGTGCATCTAAAAAATCTTCCGCTGCTTTATTCAAATACAAAATAATTTTCCCCGAATGAATGATGGTAGGTTCAAAGGAATGCTCAATGATTTGCTTATACAGCTCTTCTTTTTCATTAACTGTAAGACTGTTGCTTAGCTGACTCATCTTATCTCTCCTTAATAAAAGCTGAATAGTAACAAAGAACAGTCAAACGTCGTCCATAAATAACATTTCGATATAATAGATGGATTATCCTTCTATATGTTTAAAAATTACCTAAATTTGAAAAAAAAGGTTAGATTTATGTCCCAAAATATTAGGGAGAAGTTTAAAGGAAGGGTGGCAAATTAAAACGCTGACAATCGAGGAACTGCAACTGGTTCGACCAACCTCTATTGCAAAAAAGACGGACAATTTTGGTGGTCTCCATTTAAGCAGTCTGTTCACACGCATCTTTGGAGTTTGTATCAACATTGATGCCAGTGTATCCATCTGCAGATTTTTGACCGATAATTAATTTCTGCTACGAAATGACCTCATTTATCCTTGAAATACCTTGTTTTTGGTGATTGACATCCATACGAATAAGCCAGGCAATCAAAACCATTCTTCTCTAGAATGGGCTGGCTGGTGGGAAGTGCGTCAACTGTCATAAAGCGGTACCCATGTTCAAAGGCTTTTTGAGCACGAACTTTTAGTAAGGAGGAGTAATACCCTTTGCCGCGAGCCTCTTGCTTTGTGGCTCCTCCCCAAAAGCTGGCAAATGACGTCCCATTTTCAAGATACATCCATGCTGCACTGACAAGTTCTTCATTTTCATATATTCCATATAAAAATAGAGATAAAGGATTTTTTTGTTTGTCACGACACAACCTTTTTTCTAATTCACTCAATGATTCTCCAAAGACCATTTCTGCTAATTGAATCAACTCTTTGATCTCCTGCACACTAGTAATTTCTCTCAAGTTTGAAGGTAAACTAGAATTCAGAAATGGATGATTTTCATTAATCTCCATTACCATCAATGCTTCTCGATCTTCCACTTCAAATCCCTCGGCTTCTAATATCTTTAACAAATTTGCTGGCTGGTCATAGCTGTATACTTTCCACTCAAAACACTGGCCTATTTCATTAAAGTATTTCAATTCGGAGCGAATGACCTCATGTGCATTTACTTCATTAATATTGGATGAAGAAATGAATCCATCTTCATTGTAGTTAGATACGTGCCTTACTACATAATCTGTTTTTTCTCGTTTAAATCCCTGGGGTTCTATATCCACTCTCAATTGTTTATGAAAAATATTTAAGATTTCATCTTTTGACACTGCGAGCTCCTCCAATTCCTTCACTTTTCCATGGAATCCTTCATTCATGTTAGTACTGCTAAGCAAAGAAAGTTTGCCACTTAAAGAGTTAATTTATATATTTTATAGTATCACAACTAATATATTCGCATATAAAAAAACTGGCCTAAGCTCTTCTATAGACCAGTTCCCTACCAACTATTCATCTTCAATAATGGAAAATTCATAACCTGTTGTCCACCTATTTTCTTTCTTTACTTTAACAGCAAATTCGTTGGCTTCTTGATACGTTTCAAATACTATCTCTTTATTGTTTTTCGCAAATTCAATGACGATTTCTTTTGCATCTTTTGCTATTAGTTTATATCCCATTCATATCCCCCTTTAATAATTGGTTCCATGCTCCAATTCTTCCTGTGGATCATCTTTTTGATAATCCGTCAACCGGCCATGTCTAATAAGGTCGTATATGACTCTCCCGTTACTCGGTTGACCATCAGGATAATACAGCGGAAGTATATCGAAGAGTACAAAATAAAAGGCATAAAAGATAAACTGCTGCCAAAAGGTTTCCATACCAATTGATTCTGACGCTAACAACCCATTCACACCTAAAGCGACTATGATATTACTTAGTATCGGTGCGGAATATACGAGAAGATGTGCCCAATTTTTATCAACTTTTAACTCTTCATAGCTGCACCAGCTATACATGAAGTAATATTTACGGATTTCAAATACCCCTAAATTGAAAATGCGAGGTCCACAACCCACAGTCACCTTTGAGCTTTTGGCGCCGAGAAAGTGACTCGCAATCAAATAGCCGCCTTCACGAATTACCGATACAACCGGCAGGATAATAAAAGCTGATAGAAGCAGCTTTAATAAGTCGGCAATTCCGAACATTTAGTTTCCTCCTTTTTTTACTCTTAATTTAAAATGGCTCTCAGTTGAATGAAGTGTTGAAATTAATTTAAGAGTAATGACGGTTCACCCTTCCCTCAAAATAAATTGGAGTACTTCCATTTTCTTCATAGGAAAAGCCGAAAAGGATCATATCCTCTCCGGCTTATGTCTAGCTCTATTGTCTAGTACATTTCCACCAGTCTTTATTTTGGTTTTAAGATAAATATGATGTAGCTTTTATCCAGGCTGAAATCCCAGTCCACAAAAATATCCTGGATTTGGGTTCCAAGAATCGTTTCAAACACTGTAGGGTCAAGTAACCTTTTCTCGAGCTGTCTTTTGCTTAAACGAAGTTGTTCACTAAAACCTGAGTTGATGAGTTCTTTTTCAATACGCACAAGGATTCCTTTACGATCGACAAGAAGGGTCCTTGAGTTCAAATATACGGACTCAACTTTCTCAGGTGCCTTCTCAGCCAGCTCACTCACCCTGATAATTTCATTGTTAACTTCATCTTTTTTAGGGTAATCGGAAAGGTCACTTATTTGCTCCTCGCTGTTCTCTTCTTTGATTACGGCGACCAGAATGCCTGATTTATTTCTGAGCGACCAATCGTAATAAATATTTTCAACATCTACGTCCGCTGTCACTCGCAGCGTCGCCTTAATTTCAGGCAAGAGTTCCTGCATGAGAAAATCACGTGTCTCTTCAACCTTCATATAATTTTTCTGCCCTACTAATACTCTTTCCATAGGTGCTAAAAAGTCACTAAGATAAATAGTGATAAAGGGATGTTCAATAGAAACATAAACAGAGGATGGTCCTTTTCCAAAGTTATCCCTGAACAGCTTTCCCGTATAACTTGCAATTTCTGCGTGTACTGAATTTTTTTCCATAGATCTCATCCTTTTTATATTGAAATTAAAACCAATCGCTTTAGTTATCAATAAAGTTCCACTCATCTATAGAAATTAAACAAGGCTGCCAATCATTTTTATTTCACATTAGAATACAGTTCATCACACATCATGGCATTTGCCAGACAGATTTTCATAACTTCCTGTAACTCTTCATCGTTCAGTTGCTTAATATTTTCCACACAGTCTCGACAAATTGCTGCACATGCACTTGTGATCTCATCAGCAATTGGTGAACCGGAACCCACTGTTTCTTTCGCATGGTGATAAGCTTCCATACTCTTTTTCGCTAGATGAAATCCTGTAAGCAAGTGAAGTGACTTTTCATACCTCTTTCTATCTAATCCTTTCATTTCCCGTGATCCTCCTAAATTTTCCAATAAAAAAAGCCAAAAAAGGTAAAGGTCCTTTTTTGGCTTATGTCTAGCTCTATTTGTCCAGTACATTTTTACCAAGATTATTCATTTGTTACATTTCAATTCAACTAGCACATTTATAGGGGAAAAAGTACTATCCCTTTTTCCTATTCTCCATTGTAACGCTAACTCAGTTAATTGAAAAGGGGTATTGAGTTAAAATTATGCTTTTCTTAATGCTCGCCGCTCTGCATAAGACAAACATCTAAAACAGACGGGTACTTTATTCCCTTCGTCGTCCAAATAATAACTTGGGTTCTTTGCTTTCTTTTTACATATATAACACGATCGCTGGCCAAATAATCGTTTGAAAAAGCTTCCCATTTTACCACCTTCCCTTTATTACATATGATTTTAACTTTTTCATAAAGGAGTGTAAAAGTATAAGCTTACTGATTCAGTAATGGCCTTATATCTGCTTCCTCAATGGTTCTCCAGGAGTTTTTATTGGATAAAATAGGTCATTAATATAAATGCGGCGCCCATTGCAATGAGCAGGTAAACCATCGATCCAATATATAACAATTTCGTCTTCTTTTCCTTTTTCACTTCTTTCCAGGGAACATGAGCAAACCCGAGCATTAGACCGCCGATGATTGTTAAAAGTCCATATAACGGATGTACAAATGCTGCAAGTGAAAGTCCCCCTGTGAATAAAATCATCGCAAAGAATACTATAACCAAATACATACTCCTGTTTCCTCCTCGTCATATTTAACTATTGCCATCTACGTTAAATATATCGGTGATACCTGCAAGAAATATACTGTTCCTCTTCTTGATTAGCATAGCTTCTGTCTTCAAACATAAACGTAAAGCCCCTGGCTTCGTAGAAAGGGGTTCCCATATCATTTCCTTTTTGTACCGATACCCATTGTTCTTCCGCTCCAAATTCTGTCTGTTGCTTTGTTACCGCCTCCAGCAGCAACGATCCTATCCCTTGATTCTTTTTGTCTGGATCCAGATAAAGAACATAGACTTCAGCTTCTTTTTCATTTTTCATACCGCCCCCACAAGCTCCTAAAACATTATTTCCTTCTAAAGCTACATAATAGCCTCCCCATCCTTTATTGGAAGTAGTGACTTCTTGATAAATACGATCATAATTATAAAACTCTTTAATGACACGTGCTATGTATTCATCTGAGCAAAGGTTACGATACGTCGCCCAGTTGCCTTCTGAGCAAACCTTGGCAATCCCTTCTATATGTTGTATCGAAGCTTTTTGTATTTTGACCATCTTTAATAACCCCTCCCATTTCATTTTTTCATGTCCCATTTGACTGTTTTTTCACTTTTCCAATAGGATTTAATTCCATTGTTTACCATAGTTGCCCGCTTTGGCACTTGAAAAGTTATGATGATTGCTCCAAGCACATCTACCGAGGATGCAGCAGCGTTAATAATTGCTAAGATCTTTAAAGTCGAGTTCATAACCCCTAAGAATCCGAGCATGAAAGGGGTCAGTATAGAAAGAATGACAAATGGAGCGAGCGTAATCAATAGAAACCTTTTTTTAGTCAGCTCTTCCTCCGTATAAACGTACCCACCGAAGAATGTAAGTCCTGCATAGGTTTTTTTAGATTTGAGAAATTTCGGAACGCATAATAGATGGATTCCTTCATGAACTACTACCAAAATAAAAATTAAGAATAAAAAGTATAAAAGCGATAATAAATTTATAGTGATTGTGAATGAATGACCGTGGATACCGAATTCATTGAAAGAAAGCCCAGAAGCTAGATATAAAGCTCCCAAGGTTATCATCATATTAATTATCATAAGAGGTATCGAAAATACAGTGGCCAAAAAAACTGAAGATGGCTCTTTTAAAGGAATCCAGCCCTGTTCTAAGAGTTCATTGTGTTTATTAATGTTATTCTTCGGCAATTCATTTTTTATTTTCAACCTGAACCTCCTTCATGTCGAAATATTTTTGGGAGTTATTTATAGAAGAGTTACTTAAGTTTAACTATATGATGAACGTAGTCGCTGCTTGAATTGATTTGACGTTTTTCTTAAAGCTGGAGTTAAGCATAAACTATCAAATAATCAGTGTTAAACTTTTCAACGGTAAAGGGTACCCGTCAGTTTCGGTTTATTCAAAACTTTACATTATATAATCGTTCAGCTTCTTCAAATTTCCATTCTGTATGAAGAAATACATTCAAAATTTTGGATAATTCGAGTTTATCATAACCCTTTACTTCATATACCATATTTCTATTATTAACATTAAAAAGAATAAGTCTGTTAGGCCACTTTAATAACTCACTTATGAATATCACCAACCACCTTTAACATAGCCAATAAAAAAGTAGAAGACACCTATATTTAGCAGGTGAACTTCTACTTTTTTGCTTTGGAGCTTTCATTAAATAATCTCGATATATTCTTTAAGAACTTGCTTGGATATTTTGTTCGGCCTTAGAACTTTTTATAAAAAAAGATAAGATTAAACCGACTAGGGCGGCTATACCCGCCACCATGAATGAAACGTTGACTCCGTGAATCAAACCATTGACTCCTTCGTCAGGAATTGCCCCATTGGTCATTACAGTGACAAGAAGTGCTGTGCCGACAGCACCGGAAACCTGTCTCATCGTATTATTCATCGCGGTTCCATGCGGGATCAGGTGAGTAGGCAGTTGATTTAATCCAGCTGTCGTCACCGGCATCATAACCATAGCCACCCCAAACATCCTCGCTGCATTTACAACAGCTAAATACGTAAACGTCGTTTGTGAATCCAAGTTTGTAAACATAAAGGTGGTAGTGGTCACGATCAATAGGCCGATAATGGCAAGCCACCTCGCCCCGAACTTATCAAAAAGCCGGCCTGTAATAGGATTCATAAAACCCATCAGGAGGGCTCCCGGCAGAAGCATCAAACCTGACTCAAGTGCAGTGAAACCAAGCATATTCTGCATGAACAGCGGCAGTACAGTCGCTCCACCGATCAGTGCAATAAAAACGACCATTCCTAGTACCGTTGTTAGAGTGAACACTTTAATTTTAAAGACTCTAAACTCAAGAATGGGCTGTTTCAATTTGAATTGTCTTAATATGAATGTTGTAAGAGCAACAGCACCTACAGCCATGGATATAAGTACCTGCTGGTCGCCCCAGCCCGTGTTTCCAGCCGTACTGAAGCCATACAGTAACCCTCCGAACCCTAGTGATGAAAGAATGATAGATAATACATCCACTTTTGGATAGGTTTGATTTGTTACATTTTTCAAAATGAAGTATGCAATAATAAAATCAATGATTACTACTGGTAAAATCACATAAAATAGACTCCTCCATGGGAATTGCTCAACCATCCAGCCTGACAGCGTCGGGCCGATAGCAGGAGCGAAAGATATTACCAGCCCAAACATTCCCATGGCTGATCCTCGCTTTTCTATAGGGTAGACCATCATTAAAATAGTTTGCATTAAAGGCATAATAATTCCTGCACCTGAGGCCTGGACAATCCGTCCGACCATCAGGATAGGAAAGTTGGGAGCTACTGCACAGACTGCAGTACCAACAGCAAACAATCCCATTGCCGTCAGAAATAACGCCCTCGTTGTAAATCGCTCAATCAAAAAAGCTGTGATCGGAATCATGATCCCATTCACCAGCATAAATATCGAAGTAAGCCATTGAGCCGTGCTTGCATTCAAATCAAGATCTCTCATAATATGCGGCAATGCTGTGGCCAATAAGGTCTGGTTCAAAATCGCGGCAAACGCTCCAGAGATGAGAACCAGCATCAAAGGTCCCCGATTTATTTTATCTTCTGAACTTGTTGTTTCACTTCTTTCAACCATGTTTTTCCTTCTTTCCCGTCCATCTGGCTAATATTTCGTACATCGAAATATATTAACACATCCATTCATTGACCGAAAGAATTTTGTTTAGGCACCTAATCATTAATATAGTGTAATCCATATTTTTGATAATAGATTTTATAAACATTACACTTACACTAGCAGTAAATCAGAAAGGATGGGTTATATGGGACAAGATATCAAAGGAAAAATCGCTTATATTACAGGGGCAGGACGAGGCATTGGACGTGCCGCCGCTCTTGAATTTGCCCGTGAAGGCGTTCATGTCGGTTTGATCGCCCGCACAGAAAGCAGATTAAAAGAAGTGGTTTCAGAGGCTGAGGAATTAGGAGTGAAGGCCAGTTATGCTGTCGCAGATATTTCTGATATGGAGGCTGTCGACCAGGCTGTCGCACATTTGAAAAACGAACTCGGAACAGCTGACATTTTAATTAACAATGCAGCAATCAGCGCAAAGGGGTCTTTTTTGGAAATAGATCCTAAGGACTGGAAAAAAACTTTTGAAGTCAATGTATTTGGCACATATCATGTTACACGTGCCGTTCTCCCTCAGATGATTGCAAAGGATCAAGGAAATATAATTAATATTTCATCAAGTAATGGTTTAAAAGGTACGGCTGGTTCCACAGCTTACAGCGGATCGAAATTTGCCATCCAGGGCATGACTGAAGCACTTATGCAGGAAGTCCGCAAAAATAATATCCGAGTTTTCACCCTGAATCCAAGCCTTGTAGCCACTGAATTAGCTTTCGGCGAAAAACTTGAAGAGCAGGACAAGGATAAATTCATGCAGCCTGAAGACTTAGCGGAATATATGGTATCACAGCTTAAACTGAACCAGCGCATCTTCATTAAAACTTCTCTTCAATGGGCGACGAACCCTTTTTAAATCCATTTCATTGGAATAATTAAAGCACAAAAGCTCGAGGCAGTAATTATGCCTCGAGCTTTTTTCATTTTGGGGAAATTCCATAGGATATTTATTTGTTGTAGCTTAAGTCTCGCACTCCATCACGTACGGCAATAAACTCTGGTCGTTCCTTGCCTCCAGAATACGGTTTCACGAGCTGGTTCTCGACACTATTATAAACCATAAATAGATTATTACGGCTGTATGGAGTTATATTACCGTTGGAACCGTGCATGGTATTACTTTCAAATAGTGTGATAGACCCAGCTTTTCCTGTTGGCACTGAAATGCCTCCGCCTTTTTCAGCCAGCCATCTCAAGCTATCGTGATCAGGAACACCCAGCTTTTGCTTTTGTAGAGACTCTTTATAATTATCGTCAGGCGTTTCACCTATACAACTGACATAATAATTTTGGGACCCAGGTATGAGCATCAGAGGCCCGTTAAACGTGTAGTTATCGGACAAAGCAATGGACAAGCTGACCGCTCTCATTCTTGGCATTCCATCTTCAACATGCCATGTTTCAAAATCAGAATGCCAATCGAATTCTTTTCCAGTAAATCCTGGTTTATAGTTAATACGGGATTGATGGACATACACATCGCTTCCCAGTAAATGATTGACAATATCCAGCAGCCTTTGATCATTGGCTATGTTTTTGAAATAGTCGTCATCTTCGTGAACGTGGAATATGGAACGGATTTCATCACTCTCAGGCTCCCTGATGACTTTATCCGATTGGACGCCGTGGCTGTCCTCCTGTAATTCAAAAATTCCTTTTTGCATATTTGAAACCTCTTCATCAGAGAAAAAGTTTTCAATTTGCAGAAATCCATTTTCTTCATAGAAGTCAAGCTGTTCGGTTGAGATAGGTGCTTGGTCATCCTTTGAACGGTCCGTATGAATCACTGGATCCTTTCGCTCAAAAATCTCAGGTTTGTTATTCTGTCTTGAAGGATAAAGATCTTTCATTACAATACACTCCTAGGATAAGATTTTTTCACTTTTTTAGCAATCCATGGAATTTTCCCCACGTACGGGTTAGGTTCCCACTCACAAAACAAATAAACTACTATTTCAGAAAAATTTTAATAAAAGTCGAAAAAATTCGAAAACAATTGATAAAGCGAGCAAGAAAGAGATAATTTTAATACAATAATTTTAAGGAAGCATAATTGGCTTCCATCACTTCTATTCGTTATTGTTTTCCATAGTAATGCCTTATCATTTTACTACCTAATCATGTTTCACATCTTATTTATGCTCTTTATTTATAATAGATTTTTTGACTTCAATTCTGATACTCACAAATTAACCACATTGGAAATAAAGACCGCAGAAGCTTTTTGATGTCTACTATCAATATTTCCCTCATAAAATTATCCCTATATAGTAAATGGTGATTTTCAAACTACTTTCTTCACACTAAAAAAACTGACTTTAAAGGCCCCCACCTTTAAAGTCAGTTTTAAAATATAGATTAATAGCTTAGAGCTTCATAAGAGTTGATTCGCCCATCATTAAAATAGTACCCTGTACCGCTAATCGGGTCAGCTGTATTTTCGATGGCAGAACGAATTTCAGAATTACTTTTTCCTTGACTGGCTAATAGTCCAGCTAGACCAGCTACATGAGGAGATGCCATGGATGTTCCGGACATGTAAGCGTATCCTCCGTTCGGTACCGTAGAGGCAATATCTACGCCAGGTGCAGTAACATCAACCCATGTGCCATAGTTCGAAAAAGATGCTCTATTGTCATTCTCGTCGACTGCCCCTACAGCTATTACGTTACTATAGGAAGCGGGTTCAAAGGTGGTCGAAACTCCATCGTTTCCTGCAGCAGCTACGACAAGGGAGCCTTGGCTCCAAGCGTAATTCACTGCATTTTCAAGAGTTTGAGTATCACAATCACAGCCCAGCGAAAGGTTAATGACTTCCGCTCCTTGATCAGCTGAATAACGAATGGCGTCAGCAATAGCAGCTAATGATCCATTCCCGCTGGCATCAAGCGCCCTTACTGCTAGAATTTCTGTATCAGGAGCCATACCGGCAACTCCCTGGCTGTTGTTAGTCTCAGCCGCAGCCGTACCAGCTACATGAGTACCGTGTCCATTTTCATCCATAGGATCATAATCATTGTCAATAAAGTCATACCCGCGTATTGTTTTATCATCTAAATCCGGATGGTTATAATCCACTCCTGAATCAATTATAGCAATTTGTTGATTGGTACTGCCTCTTGTTATGTCCCAGGCCGCCGGTGTGTTTGTTGTTTGCGGCCCATATTGTACACTATTATAATAAGTATCGTTTGGAGTCCATGCAGCATCAAATTCATAGTTAGGTTCTGCATACTCGACATTAGGGTTTTTGTTAAGCGCTTTGACAACAGCCTCAACATTACCCACCTTCAACACTTTAAATTCAGAATCTACGGCATCATCATCAGGAATTTCCGAAGCTTTTAACCCATCTAATGCAGACTTTTCACCAGATTTTCCTTCTTTGAATTTAACGACTACCTCCCCTTTAACGTAATCCCCTTGATCAGCCTTATTATTCACTTCTACTTTGGGAAGGGGCTCAAATTTCTTTTCTGCAGAAGCTTCACCTGAATCAGGTAAAAGTGCCATTGTGAAAGCTAATGACAGTGTTGCTAAACCTTTAAACTTCATAAAAATTCCTCCTTTTTGGTATATCTAACTCATTCACCAAATTAAGGAGGAATTCCTTCTATTTCGACTTGGGAAACCCCTTATCAATCAGGGGCTCTTAAAAGCATTTTACGCGCTATGATTGGGCAACTATTCTTTTCCAAGGATTAATAAACCAAGATTTCTTTTCATGACATATGGTCCTGGTAATTCCCTCGGAGGTACGCCATAGTAAGATTTAACGGCTACTTTATCAGCTTTTTTTCGTTCACCTATGAATTGATCGATCTGCTCCTCTGGCGCATCGCTTGGCTCAATGACTATCGTATTGTCGATTCTTACACTGTATCTGCCGTGTATTTTTAATTTTTTCTTGCCAAAATAAAGTTCTTTAATCGGTTCGATTGTCAATCTATCCTTTCGTTCTCAATTTCCTATAGTCAGGCTCTTGTTAAAAAAAGGTCTGGTAATATAAATAAGCTACCACCAGTGATAGTAACGAAGCGATAAAGCCTGAAACCGCAGTTGGAAGTTTAAGTCCGCGCAATACAGCTGCCACAATCATTCCTGCTACAACCGTACAAGTACTTAAATAGATTAGGTGGACTACAATATAATTCATAGAACCTGAATCTACATTCCCAAACAAAACTTCCACCTCCCCGGTAGTGGACCTATACACTCATCGACTTACTTTAATATTTATATATATTCAGTCGAACCACATGTTTTAAATTGCATCAATACCTTTGCAAGGCCTGTATTTTTATAAGTTTATGTCTCAGCCCATGATAATGATCCCTATATCTATACCCTATATCGAACAATTTCGACAAAAATATACATAATCCTTCCTTTACATGAAAATAAATCTAAAAAAGCACCCGATTAGGATGCTTCTCATTTATTTAATGCTTGAATTAATGTAATTAAAGTCGGAGACACAGTATTCGTATCCACTAATCCATCCTCACATTCTCTCACTTTATCTAATTGTTGAAGGAAGTAATCGTCACGACATTTGAATTTTAATGTCCCCGAGCAAATTTGCCCTTTTACACTCTTTACTTGTTCATGCAGCCATTCCCTATCCACTTATATCTCTCCTTTACTTTAGATGTTTATTTAGACAGTATAGGTAGAGAAATTAAGAAATATACCACATATTTCATAATCGGCTGCTGTTTGAGAAAATGCAGGTGGACAGGCTGATTTTATTCTTCTTCTTTTTTGCTGAAAAATTCGTTCGGCTGAGCTCCAGGTTCACTGTTATGGTTTTTGAATTGACTTAGCCGGCCATTTCTAGTCTCTCCATGATTTTTGTTTTCCTTGAACTGTCGACTGACTTTCTTATCTTTTTTTGACATCGCAATCACTTCCTTTCGTTATCAATAGCTTTTGTGTATAGCTAGTTTTCATACAATAAAACAAGAAAGGTTTCTTTTTGAAAATTTTGGGAATTGTGACTGAGACAAAAGATTCGCTACTTTGTCTAAACTCATACTAAGGAGCTGTTTTTTAATGGCGCGATTAGATGGACAGTGTGCAATTATTACTGGAGGAAGCGGTGGCATTGGCAAAGCGACAGCTAAGCTATTTCTTAAAGAATGAGCTAAAGTCGCTTTAATTGATAGGAATGAGCAGGCTTTAGAAGACGTAAAAACAGAATTGAATCGTTACGGAGAAGTTCTTACTATAACTGCAGACGTTACAGAGGAAAATGAAGTTCAACAATATGTTGAAAAGACATTAGAAAGATTGGGCACGATAGATATTTTCTTCTACAATGCAGGAATCGAAGGTAAAGTGGCACCCATAACGGAACAGACGGTTGAAGACTTCGATCAAATAATGAATGTTAACGTACGGGGTGTTTTTCTTGGTTTAAAACATGTACTGCCTATCATGCAGGAAAAGAAGAGTGGAAGTATCATCAATATGTCGTCTGTGGCAGGATTGATGGGTTCGCCAGGCGTAGCGCCCTATGTTACTTCTAAGCATGGCGTAGTTGGAATTACAAAAGTTGCCGCTCTTGAAGCTGCTCCGTCAAATGTGCATGTTAATTCAGTGCACCCTTCTCCAGTTAATACAAGAATGATGCGCTCTCTTGAAAAAGGACTTAATCCCGAAAATTCAGAAGCTGCAAAGGAGCAACATACATCCGCTATCCCTCTAAACCGCTATGGAGAAAGCGAAGATATAGCCAAACTGGTACTTTTTTTGGCATCGGATGACAGTAAATTCATTACAGGCAGTCAATATCGTGTGGATGGCGGGATGGGTGCTTCATGACCACACTGATTTAGAAAAGTGCAGGCCATCTAATTAAGATGCCCTGCACTTCTCTAGTCAAGATCCTTTTTCATGACTCGTTTTTTGCTCTAATATTTTCTTAAGTTGTTCTTTATATTTAGCTTCTACTAATATATATAGAAAATCCCCTTCTTTAATCTCTGTCTCACCATAAGGAGTGACAACTTGATTATTACGGATAATGGCACTGATATTTGCACGGTTTGGAAATGATACGTCACGAAGCTTTTTGCCTACAACAGCCGATTCGCGATTCGTTTGGTATTGGATCATCTCTGCTGACGCTTTCCCCATCGATATCAACTCTATGGAGTGATGAGGGATATCTTTTTTTGGACCGACGAGGTCGAGTAACTTCGCCGCATAGGAAATAGTGGAACCTTGCACTAAAGTTGAGGTCAGTACTACGAAAAATACAATATTGAATAGTGTTTGGCTGTTATCAAGTCCCTCTACAATCGGGAATGTGGCAAGAACGATCGGCACAGCCCCACGAAGTCCTGCCCAGGACAGAAATGTTTTCTCCTTCAGGCTATATTTCATTTTAATTGTAGATATAAATACAGCGACAGGTCTCGCTAAGAATATTAGGATAGCCGATAAAAGAAATCCATTCAACATAATTTCTTTAGTGAACAATTGCCCAGGAAATACTAATAAACCTAGTATGATAAACATTAGGATTTGTGCCATCCAGGCAAATCCTTCATTGAATTGAAAAATGGAATATCGGTAGGTCAACTCAGAATTCCCTATAACAAGAGCAGCAACATATACGGCAAGAAAACCGCTTCCTCCAATAAATGATGTAACACTGTAAGTGATTAAAGCAAAGGCAACAGAAAAAATTGGATAAAGAGCGCTCGAGTCCAGTTTTATATGATTTATGGAATATGAAGCCAGTTTCCCAAAAGCAATACCGAGAATTAAACCTAAACCCATTTGAAGGAAAAACGTCGGAATCATCATTAAAATAATGCTATCTTCCATTACGATCAATTCAATAAGGGATAACGTCAAAAATACTGCCATCGGGTCGTTTGTTCCCGATTCAGCTTCTAACGTTGCACCCATTTTCGCTTTGATATTCCGCTCTTTTAATGCGGCAAAAACTGCAGCTGCATCTGTAGAACCAACAATAGCACCGAATAAGAGTCCTTCAATCAACTTAATATCCATTATGAAATATGCTGCAAAACCGACTATGCATGAAGTAATCAAAACACCTAACGTAGCTAAAGATAATGATGGTCCAGCCACAGATCGCACGGTTGACCACTTTGTATGTAAACCACCTTCAAATAAGATGATCACTAAAGAAAACACACCTATAATTTGAGCTGTCCGGGCATCGTCAAAATAAATTAAACCTAATCCATCACTTCCGACGAGCATTCCAACCAAAATGAAAAGCACGAGCGAGGGTATACCCCAGCGACTCGAAAACCTTGCCACTAAGATACCACTAAAAAATAATAACGCAGTTATGAGTAAAAAGGAATCTGTTCCAAATGATTCAAAAAGCATATGTGTGAGAGTCTCCTTCTACTAAATTAAGCTCTGAAAAATTCATAGTTTCATGTATTGGAATATATAGCTGAGTGCCATAACATCTAAAAGCAAAGGTCATGGAATCACTACCTTTCTACACAGACGACGACGAAGCATGCTCATCCTATCAACATGGTAAATATGGCTTGTATGGATCGGATGAAGCCTCCCAGTTATCCAGAGGAAAACCATTCTAAGCAACAGAGCCAAAATGAAAACTTGTTCGTGAATCATTGAACAATGCAGGGGTGAGAATAGAATAACAAATAGTGAGCAATTAGATGAAAGTTTATATTTATAATATCATAATGTTATGTAAACTTAACTGCAGAGACTTTAAGTGGACATTTAAAATAAGTAATGCCGGTTTTCTCAAACCGGCATTTTTTCAGTCGTTATAATCACTTCTAAATAATAATTCTTTCGGCAGCTCAGTCCCGCGAGTGCCACGAATATCTGCTTCTTTCATTTCTGTAGGATAAAACACGATCAGACTGCCGCGGCTCATATCCGCAAGTTCCTTAGGCAGTCGTTCTAACTCAGGGTGCCAGGCTACCGTTCCACGGCGTGCACTTATCAGAATAACCAGGTCGTTGTTTTTAATCTCCTGCAAGTTTTCTTCATATAGCGATTCCCAGCTTTCAGCAGAAAATAAGTCAATTTGAATCCCTGGACGGATCCGGTCAGAAACACTCTGATACGTGTCCAAATTATCTCTAACTACATAGCCTTTTAAAGAGGCATTTAGCTGGACTGCAATATCTTTAATGATAGAGATTGAGTCGTCGAACCCTGGCTTAAAAGCCACATTATTAGGGATGATCATAATGATACGTTCTGTCATATTCAGCGGATGCTGAATTTTAGTGATCAAAGACCGTTGGTAGGTATGTTCTAAGAAGTTATCAATGATTCCGCCAAAAATCTTCTGACTTCCTACTTTTTGACCATTCCAGCCTGCAATGATCGTCGTAATTCGTTCTTCAGCGACTGCTCTCTCGATTCCATGACCGATGTTTCGATCGACTCGAGTCAATAGTTTCACAGGAACATCTGCACCTGAAGCGTATATGACCGAGTGGCCAAGCATCCGCTCAGCATGCGCCACTTCTGCCGTAGCTTTTTTCAAATCTTTTTGCACTACGCTCAATGGGTATAGGGGCTCCTCAGTTCCTTTTGCCTTTTTCAATATAAATCCTAAATCCATTAAGGACTCCGTCGTTCCAGGATTCGCAAGTGGGATGAGAATCCGCTCAGGCATCGTTTCGTCCTGAGGGCTCTGCTCTTGTCTAGTAGCCAATTTCCGAGCGTATTTCTCAGAGAAATATGGGCCTAAGATACAAGTCATTAAAATCATCACAATAACAGCGTTGACCGTCTGCTGATTTAAGAGACCAATTTCAAAACCTACAAGTGTAGACGCAAGGGTTGCAGCGGCTTGAGAGATCGATAAGCCGAATATCAATTTGCGTTCTTTCACTGTATAGCCATATATCTTACTTGTAATCCATCCGGCTAAAGCTTTACCGAATACAACAGCAAACAGAATTAATCCTGTGACTACCCATGCTTCTGGACTGGATATTAAAACACTTAAGTCCATCAACATTCCGACAGACAATAAGAAGAATGGGATAAACAAAGCATTTGCAGTAAACCTGATCCGGTTCATCAGCGGACCATGATCATAAATGTAGCGGTTCAGCGCTAGACCTGAAAGGAAGGCCCCAATAATAGGCTGCAGTCCCGCAAACAAGGCAATACTTCCTGCTACAAATAGAACAGCCATCACAAAGTTGAACTCAGTGGCTCCATCATTGTTTGAGTTTTTGAAGAACCATTTGGACAGGTAGGGTGTAAGGACTAAAACACCAAGCGCAAACAAGGTCGTTGCAATTATGAGCTGAGCCCAAAAGCCTACAGACAATTCCCCCTCTGCTGCACCAGTAATTACTGCCAGCACTAGCATTGCAAGTGTGTCTGTTAATAAAGTCCCGCCGATAGCTGTAGTCACCGCTTTATTTTTTGCGACCCCAAGCCGGCTTACAATCGGATATCCTAAAAGAGTATGTGAGCCTACGATGGACCCTAACAAGATCGAAGCGGGGACACTAAACCCAAGGTACACCCCAACGGCCGTCCCTAAGGTCAATGGTATAGAGAAAGATAGTAAACCGAAAACAACGCTGCGTTTCCTATATTTCTTAAATCCGTCAATATCTAATTCTAACCCTGCAATAAAGATAATAAATAGTAATCCCACTGCTCCCAGAAGCTCGATAGTCGAGTCTCTAGCCAGAAGGTTCAACCCATTAGGCCCAATAATAATACCGGCTACAATCGGTCCGATAATAGCAGGGATTCGCAGCTTCCCCATTAGAATAGGGAAGAATAAAAACATTAGAACAGCTAAGCCGAATATAATGACAGGTTCCTGCAAAGGTATATCCATAGTCAACTCCTCGCAATCTTAAAGACCATCACTGACTAAGTGTCAACTACATAAAGGGTTATGGGTCGATTTTATTTTATGAGTCAACAATATACTATAATTCATATATAATTGGCAATAATTTATCTTCTGTTCCTAAAAAATTAATAATAACTTTACTTCCCTTACATTTACTGGGTGAAAAGAAGCATTGTAGATCAGAGGATCACTATTTTATACTGATGATATCTATACACTTTCGGAGGGATGATTATGGTCATTCGATTAATTACGTTCTTTATGATCGGTGCTGTCATTTTTACGTTATTCACTCTGTTTATGCCTGATCTTTTAAGCTATTTCTGGCTCAGCCTCGCTATCCTTCTAGTGATTGGGATAGGATATTTATCGTATCATTATTTAAAAAAGATCATCTATTTGATTCACTATAATAAAAATAATTGAGACCTGAATTCGATTATTGTAAGTAGAAAAGCAATACCACAACTAGTTTACATACAAAAATAAGCGCAGAACGTCTTTTGACAGGCTCTGTGCTTATTATCATAGGATATGCCGGTCCCATTAAAAAGTGAAAGGCGTTTCAACCATTTTTCATAATTTGCTTATTTTCACTCAGGAGATTCTCTTCCTGTTTTCCGATTCAATTCTATGCAATACGATGCTAAGTCTTTCTTGATCTTTTGCCGTCATCTCGACGAACTGAAGCCCGTAAATCATCAGCTGATGATTGGTATGCTCTTCTTTCCTTACTATATCCGCGCCTAAAGAGAATTCTTCACCTCTCAGCTCGAATACAGATGTCACCTTAAAGTTGAATTTCACCGGAAGATCATAGCGGCAGACGAATTTGACGCCTGAAGCACTGATGTTCTCAATGTAACCTTTTAAAGACCTCTCCTTGAGCTTCTCCATATTACCATGAGTAGACTCCTTCAATACTAATGTACAATCTTTTCTGTTTAAGGTTAAACGGAAGCTTCCTCTGCGGTTCTTGTCCTCTGACTGTTTCTTCTTCAATTTATTTCTTTCTTCATCAAGTAAACTGTAAATCCTTTTTCTTTCAGCTTTTGATTTCTTTTGCAAATAGATGATAAGCCCTGTCAGCAACAAATTAATCACGATGAAGTAAGCTACTAGAAGTGTCATCACATCACCTCATTATTTCAAATTTTTTAAATGATCCGGGTAGCCAAGCACATACCCTTGAGCAAGTGTGCCCCCCAAATATTTAATAATGGCTAACTCAGTCGGCTTTTCAATTCCTTCAATCACTAATTTCATATCTAATCGCTCACAATAATTAATGATGAATTCAACAAACAACTGTTTTTCTTTAGAAGTGTCTAAATCTCGTGTGAAGTATTTATCCAGCTTAATGTAATCCGGCTTGCTTTCGATAATAGATTCTATATCCGAAAACCCTTTACCGATATCATCAAAAGCAACTTTAATTCCTGTTTGTTTAATTTGACGGACAATTCCAGCAAGCTCTTTGATGTTGTTGATACTTTCAGCTTCACTGATTTCGAGTATCAAATTATGGGGTTCTGGGTATGAGAGGGCTATTTCTCGAATAAAAGCCATGAAATTTTTATGAACGATGGTGGACGGAAACACGTTAAGGAACAACATGTCTTTTCCTGCGAAACCATTTGCTGTGAACGATGCTATAGCTTCATAGATGGACAATGTGTCTAAATCGTAAAGTTTTTTATCTTTTCTAGCCGTTTCGAACGCTTCCTCTGGACTCTTAATTTCTTTTGATCTAAGCAAAACTTCAAATCCGATTCTCTTCCAACTCGTTATATCATATACAGGTTGAAAATGATGAAAAATCGTACTTTTTGTAAGGGTCGGATCAAGGATTCGAACCACCTCTTTTACTTAATATTTATATAAATCCGCTGTTAAAGCTTCTTGTTGAACGAATAAAAGTGACTAACAAGGTTTATATACCCCCGCCGTAAGTCTGTCAGGGTATGAGCATCTTCGGTATTAAAAATGGAAATGTTATGCCTTTTGTTCCTGCCTGATCCTTCTAATTTTCCTTCATATGTTGACTTTGTGATAGTAATGCATAAGGCTTGATTTCGAGATATTAGGAATTTAACTATGGTTCCAACCCCCATATATCCCTTAAAAAACCATATTTATATAAAAAATAACCTCAAGAAAATGAGGATATTTAATTCTCACTTCTTCGAAAGCCGGCTGTCATAGTATATACCTTTATACCTTAGACCCATGGTTTTGCGTCCCTATTTTTCAACAGGTTTGCCATTATCGGAAATTGAATATTCAGTTATTTTTCACTATATTTAAGGATTAGTTCCACCTTATTTTTCACTTTCAATTTGCTATATATATTCCTTATGTGCACTTTAACTGTATGCTCTGATATATGTATGCTTTTCGCTATTTTGGTATAAGACATCCCTTTGACAAGCAAAGAGAAAATTTGTAATTCCCTTGGCGTAAGCGTTTTTTTTTATAGTGTTGTGTTTCCGGCGAGTCTTTTTCCGTGGAAATCGAAAGGAAGGACTCTTTGATTTTCTTTAAGCGTATCAAACGGTCTGGATGAATAGTAGAAGAAGTTTCAATTGTATGAGTGATTGCAGCCATCAAGTCTTGAATTTCTTCTTCACTTAATTTAATGGATTGAATAAGCTTCATTTATTTCCCCTTTTTATGCTTCTATTTACTACTTAAATATACAATACAATATAATAGTATAATTTTCCTATAACCCGTGTGGATTATTTTTTCACCATAATGTACTATTTTTAATATCTTTTTACATAATTTTGTGACTATTTTACATACACTTTATAAGTATTACCACAACTTTTTACCTATTAAAAACAATAAAAAAAGCACACCCTGTTAATTAAGAGATGTGCTTTTAACGTCTTCCATTTTAAAATTACTTAAATGACTTCTACTGTCCATTCATAGGAATCTGTAACTTCTCCTCTTTGAATTCCTGTAATCGTATCATAAAGCTTTTGAGATAAGTCACCAATTTGATGATTGTTAATCACCATTTTTTTACCAAGCCAGTTAAACTCTCCAACTGGAGAAATTACTGCTGCCGTGCCCGTTCCAAATACTTCTTCTACTATACCTTCTTCGTATGCTTGATACAGCTCATCTATCGAAATTTTTCTTTCTGTAACAGGTATACCCCAATCCTGTAAAAGTTCAATGATCGACATCCGGGTAATTCCCTTTAGTATACTCCCGCTCAGTTCAGGGGTAATAACTTCTCCATTGATTTTGAAGAATATGTTCATACTGCCGACTTCTTCGATAAACCGTTTTTCAACGCCATCTAGCCATAGAACTTCAGCCCCTCCCTCTTGAGAAGCCTTTGCTTGTGCTTGATAAGCTGCTGAATAGTTGCCGGCCGTTTTGGCCATTCCAGTTCCGCCTTTTACTGCACGAGTGAATTGATCCTCGACGTTAATTGTAACAGGACGCAATCCCCCGGTGAAATAAGAGCCTACCGGAGAAAGGATGATCATCAATTTATAAGTTTTTGACGGAGCTACGGCTAAGTTTGGTTCTGTCGCAATAATGAAAGGACGGATATAAAGGGAAGTGCCCTTCGTTTCCGGTACCCAGTCTTTTTCCAGACTGATCAACTCTCTTAAATGGTCCATCACCTCTTCTTCGTTGATAGGGGGAATACTAAGGCGCTCACTTGAACGATTCAACCGAGCGAAGTTCTGTTCAGGTCTGAACAGCAGAATACGGTCTCCTTCACCTCGGTATGCTTTTAAACCTTCAAATACTGTTTGGCCATAATGAAAGATCATAGCTGCGGGGTCCAAGGTTAATGGTTCGTAAGGAACGATTCTAGGGTCGTACCAGCCTTTTGCTGAATCATAGTCCATTACAAACATGTGGTCGGTAAACACACTTCCAAAAGGAATTTGGTCCGATTCAGGCTTAGGTTTCTGCTGATTGCTTTTTTCAATTTCAAGTCTTTGCTTTGTCATGTTTAAATCTCCTTCTCCTGGATTATAAATTCCTATTCTGTGAATAAGTATGTAGAATAGAGTCTCAGATATTAGTATTCATTGTACTCGCAACCTTTAGATTTTTAAAGACTTAGCACTTCATAAATCAAATTTTCTTCCATACTTTAAAGAAGCAATCAGATCTCCAATAAGGAACTTTACCTATTAGCTTTCTATCCAATTGAAATCCATTAAAAAGTGATGTTGTCGACTAACCATAGGAACGATAAAGATTATTAATTATCAGTGTCTTTTTATGGAAAGTTTTGACGAAGCTATTGAATTCATTTTGAATAATAGGCATAATTAATTTCGTTGTTTGTTAACATTCTTTCTAATAGCCAAGGAGGCAAATTTGTGAATAAAGTGATCGAACCACCAAAATATAAGTTGTCTAAAGCTATATTGATTAAGAAGAGGGAAATGATTGAATTAGGCACAAGGTACGGGCTGACAGATGTAAGAACGGTGCGCTGCAGTCAGCAGCTTGATGATCTCTTGAATAGACAAGCAAATTAAATTCTTTCATTTTGCTTGTCTATTCATCCCTTCAAACTTTTACCCCCCCCTTTTTATCCCTTAAATAGGCGGACCAGAGATAAGGTTGCTTTTCTCCCTAAGTTTTACCATGACTCTCCCCGAAAAATTTTCCATTCAATTCATTTGCAGGAGTCAGTTCAGTTTCCTGCAATTTGATGAAAAACTCTTAAAAGCCTACATACAATGTATAAAAACATTATGGAGGTGCTTTAACTGTTTCATATTGTAAAACCTGACGAAACACTTTCACAAATCTCTCGTGATTACCGCACACCCTTATCCACTATTTTAGCTGCAAACCCAGGAATCAACCCTAACATTATCTATCCTGGACAGTCCATCGAGATTCCAGGGATTCCACCTGCTAGTTCAATCCCTTACCAAATCGGGGTATCCTTAAGCGGAAGACACCTTAACCTTCTTAAGGACGGCGTATTACAGAAACAATACCCAATTGCAGTAGGCAGCATTTTAAATAACACACCGATCGGTCAATTCATTATCATTAATAAGGCTCCTAACCCCGGAGGCCCTTATGGAACAATGTGGATGAGCCTTTCAAAACAATATTATGGTATTCACGGAACTAATGATCCCAGTTCTATAGGTAAAGCTGTATCGAAAGGTTGTATACGCATGTACAATAATGATGTAGAAGAGTTAGCTAGAACAATACCTGTTGGAACTCCTGTGTTTATCCATCCTTAAGGTTGCTTTAGAGTGAAATTCTCCCCATTTAACAGAATAGTAAAAAAGTTGCGTTTCGCTTGCTCTCCTGTCAGACTTAATATAGAAAGAGCAGGTGATAAAAATGATTGAAATAAAAACGTCAACTCTACCTGATGAAGAGTTGAACCGTGGTGTATTTGCTACAAGAGATATAGCTAAAAGCGAACTAATACACCAGGCTCCGGTCATCCCTTATCCTAATGAAGAGCATGACTTCATAGAGAAAACTCGTTTAGCCGACTATGCTTTCGAATATGGTGAGAACCATTCGGCTTTTGTATTAGGTTATGGCATGATGTTTAACCATTCATACGAACCTAATGCGAATTATAAAATAAATTTTGAGAACGACACTTTTGATTTTTATGCCTATCGGGATATAAAAGCTGGAGAAGAGGTCCTTATCAATTATAATGGCTTCGTGGACAATGAAGATCCTCTTTGGTTCAATGAATAGTTCTTTAATTAACGCACTCATTTTCTTGAGTGCGTTTTTTATTTTAGTTAGGTTAAACTTCATTGGTGATTTTTCACGAAAAGTTATTCAACGCTGTGGCAGGATAGTTGAAGCCTTGGTTTAGAGAAAATCTGGTCTTTATTTTAAGGAACTGAATCTCAATGCAATCTTCCTCTATGGAATTTCTAAGCACATTTTTTGAAATCACTTGATAAAGTCATTTTCAAAAATTATCATTTTACGATCAAATCCCTTAATTGACATACTTATCGAACAAAAATACCCTGCCCCACATAAAGTGAAGCAGGATATCATAACAACTATCTCCAGCGAAACGCCAAAATCAATTTACAGCACTCCTCTGAATTATCGGAGTTATGTGATGTGTTAAATTCTAAATGTAAACTTTCAGGATTGTAGCGTATGGATAATTCAGAAGTAATGCCGATAGAATAGATTAATCGCTCGACTTCTCCCATATCCGAGTACTGGGCTGCATTCATAATTTTTTCCGACAAATTTTTAGATGAAGCCAGCTTTTCAATCACCTTTTCAACATCAATCAACAGTTTTTTCATTTCATTTGCGGAATGTTGAAAAAGATTAGAGTCAATTTCTTCATAAGCCCGACGAGATCCGCATGCTGGACAATAATACAATTGAGGATGATACGCATAATACATTAACTGAATCTCCTCCCATAACAAACATCTCCTTCATCATATGTATAGAGGTTTTGTTATGGGAATGAAAAGATTCCAACGTGCCCTAAAAAGAACGTAGTTAGTCGATAGCCTTTCCACCTCAGCTATATAAGCCATATAGTATAGTATCGAACTAAAGGTGGTGAAATTATGAGCTATTATGGCGGATTCGGTGGTTTCTGCGGAAACAACTACGGCGGATACAAAGGCGGCGGCTTTGCGCTGATCGTTGTTTTGTTCATCTTGTTAGTTATTGTTGGTACAGCCTATTATAAACATTAATAGTGAATGAAAGGTCCATTCCTTTCTTCAATCATATTAATTCTCACCAATCTTAGTCAGGACGTCATTCGTCCTGACTTTTTTAAAAACGTTCAATATTGATTAAGATCCTCAGGCGGTGAGAGGACATTCCCTTGAGCTAAAGGAATACCCAGATATTTTGCCAGTGCCAGCTCATTGGGACGCTCTATTCCTTCGATAATTAGTTTTGTATGAAATTCCGCACAATATTTTTTTATGCAATTAACAATAAATTGCTTTTCTTTAGATTGCTCCAAATTACTTATGAGATAACGATCAAGTTTTACATAATCAGGTTTCAACTCAACAAGTGAGGCGATATCGGAATAACGTTTCCCAAAATCATCAATAGCCACCTTAATGCCCAGTTTCCTGATATTTTGCAATGCCTTATTTAAGACAATGTAATCTTCAATTCTTTCCGATTCATTTAATTCTAAAATCAAGTTTTGCGATTGTTGGAATTGTGTAGTTAGCTTCTCTATAAAAGATAAGAAAAGTGGATTTGAAATCGTTGAAGGAAAAACATTTATAAATAACATTCCATTTCTGCTTGTATAACCTTCATTATTATAATACTCCACAGCTTTTTGAATAGATAAAGTATCTAATTCGTAAAGCTTTTCCTCAGCTTCAGCTAATTGGAACGCTTCCTCAGGTGACAGTGAACATGCCGGTCTCAGCAATACTTCATAACCTATTTTTCTCCAAGTAGCCAAGTTATAAATCGGTTGAAAATGATGTGAAAAAGATCGACCATTCAACAGTTGCTCTGCAGATGTCAAATCCAACACCTCTTTGGTATTTTATTATAAAAAAGCCTCACTTACATGAGGTCCGGTTCTTATGCAGGAAAATGACTTAGAAACATTTCACTAATAATTATTTATTGCAAACAACCATTCTGAACTTAAGCTATTGTTTAATTCCATAATCTCTTTTTATATTATACCATGCCTTATAACAATCTTGTAAAAATTCTTCCATTTCCCTTTTTTGATATATACGATTAAGCGGGATGTTCGTTTCTGGAATGTTCTTGAACTTTAATTTATTGTTCAAGATTTCTAGCGCACCAAAAAACAATCTCATTCTATCTATCTCGTCTACTCTTATAATGGAATGTGCAAGCAAAACAGCCCTAAGACTTTCAAGGTATTCTGTATTTTCTTTTATAATTTTAGTGATTTCCTCGCCTTTTACATTTTGAGTCTCTGCTTTGCAGAAGTTCATTAGCAGCTGCTCAATCATTTGTTTGTTTATGACTAATTCTCTTTTCAGAGGCTTTCTTTCTTCAGCAATCCTTCTAATGGTTTCTTTTTTAGCTTTATTTTTTTCAATCACTAAAGTGACGAATACAGGGATTGCTATAGCTAAAAATGTCAAAAGGTTGCTTAACCAGTCAGCAGGGGATATACAGTTCCAGAAGCCTTCGCAAAATCCATTAGTGAGCGTATCTTGATTCAATGTCCTCCTCCTCATGTAAGCTAATGTAATTAGTGAAATTAAATATAATCAGCAAAATAAAATATATGCTGTTTTTATCTGTGCATATAACCAGCAAATTTCTTCAAAATAGTCATTCGCCTTTCCACTTCAGTTGTTTTTCCATAAGTTATCTTAATGAGATAAAGGTGGTGAGGTTATGGGATATGGTTGTGGTTACGGCGGCTTCGGTAATAACAGACCGTACGGCGGATATGGTGGATATGGCTGCAGAAGAGGTGGAAACAACTTTGCTTTGATCGTTGTTTTGTTCATCCTTTTGATTATTGTAGGCGCTGCTCTCTGTAAATAAGCATGAAAAAGCCCAGGGCAGCTGCCCTGGCTTTTTTCATTTAATCAATAGGGTCGTTCGCTTTCCCATAACGTATGACATCATAGATTGCCATCCCATCACTAGGCTTTCCTTCTTCGTTTCTAAAAGGAAAAAGTGAAAAGAATATGAAATATACTGAGAAATAAGCATATTGGTAAAAGAATAAATCAGCTGGAATAACACCAGCATAGATCAGATAATTCATAGCGAGAATGACGATCAAGTTAAATATACTTCCAGCTAAATAAATCGCCACATGAGCCCAGGTCTTATTGTACGAAAGCTTTTCATACTGGCACCACCCCTCCATGAAATACATCTTCTTCACTTCCAAAGGTCCTAAGTGAAAAAGTGTATTGCCTGTTCCTATACAAAACTTTATCTTTCCTCCGAACAGCCGGGCAACAAGTACATGACCCGCTTCATGCACTAATGTCACCATAGGAAGGATAAAGAAGAAATTCACAAAAAACATAGGGATATCACTTAACGTAAACATATAATTCTCCTCCAGCATAGTCTTCGTTGTACTGAACTAATGCCTTCCCGTTATCCAGTGTTCTCTAACTTTTTTAAAGATATTTATTATATTGATATGATAAATCATCCATTTTCCCTAGTCGATTTTAAATATAGTCAGCTCTTCCAAAGCTAAAATTGAAGTAAATTACATTCCTTAAATTCAGACATGTAAAGATCAGCTATTAACCATTGGTTTCTTGTGTATCCAACGAAAATTTGGGATAATGGTATTTAAAATAATCTACCCGCCCTACATAAGGAGGAACCATATATGTCCACCGTAAGTCCTGATCCTAAATTAAAGATCTTTTCTTTGAATTCCAACACAGATCTAGCCGAAGAAATCGTCGACAATCTTGGAATTGAATTAGGTAAATGCTCAGTAACAGAATTTAGCGATGGAGAATTACAAATTAATATAGAGGAAAGTGTCAGAGGGTGTGACGTGTACATCATTCAATCCACAAGCGAACCTGTCAATCAACACATTATGGAACTGCTTATTATGATTGATGCTTTAAGACGGGCTTCAGCGGAGTCAATTAATGTGGTTATGCCTTATTATGGCTACGCGCGCCAGGATCGTAAAGCCCGTTCGAGAGAACCAATTACTGCCAAACTGGTTGCTGACTTAATTGAACGCGCTGGAGCAACGAGACTTATTTCGATAGATATTCATGCCCCACAGGTACAGGGCTTTTTTGATATCCCTGTAGATTTACTGCTTGCCATGCCGATTCTATCTAAGTATTTCTTAGAGAAAGAGTTGGAAGATGTGGTCGTCGTATCCCCTGATCACGGCAGTGTTAAAAGAGCCCGTCAAATGGCTGACCGTTTGAAAACAGGAATCGCTATCATAGATAAGCGCGCCCCTAGAGGAAACTTCGCTGGCGAAATAAACATTGTCGGAGATATAGCTGGGAAAACTTGCATATTAATGGATGACATCGTAGATACTGGTATCAGAATTGAAAGCGGAACGAAGGCTTTAATTGAAAATGGAGCAAAAGAAGTTTACGCTTGCAGCACCCACCCTGTTCTATCAGGTCCTGCTATCGAGAAGATTGAAGCTTCCCCTGTTAAGGAATTGATCGTAACGAACAGTATTCCTTTACCTCCTGAAAAGCGAATGAAGAAATTAACTCAGCTTTCTATTGCACCATTAGTAAGCGAAGCGATTAAACGTGTACATGACGAAGAGTCAGTCAGCCCATTGTTCGATTCTTAGAAAATGAAACCAATCATGACAATCAAAATTGTCATGATTGGTTTTTTTCATGACTGAATTCTTCTGGTAAGGGCATCCTTTTTATTAACTTGAATTATAAGGGTGATGACATGTCCAATACTAAGAAAGAAATAAACCCGAAACAGCATCAAAGAAAACAACCAGGTAACGAGCATGAAATGAATCCTCTCCCAGAATATAATGATCCCGACTATCAAAGCAGTGGAAAGCTAAAAGGAAAAACTGTCATAATCACTGGAGGAGACAGCGGAATCGGAAGATCGGTCAGTTTATATTTTGCAAAAGAAGGTGCTGACATTGTTATCTTATATCTAGATGAACATGAAGATGCTGCCTTTACTAAACAATTGGTGGAGCAACAAGGACGCATTTGCAAGTTAATTAGTGGGAATGTTGGGAATGCAGGCTTTTGTGAAGATGCAGTAAAAGAAACAGTTAATCAATTCGGAAAAATTGATGTTTTAATTAATAATGCTGCCGTCCAGTTCCCTCAGAATGACTTTATGAGTGTTACAAATGAACAAATGGAGCAAACCTTCCGAGTCAACTTTTTTTCTTACTTCTATATGAGTAAAGCTGTGGTCCCTTATTTAAAAAGAGGCAGTTGCATCATTAATACTTCATCCATTACAGCTTATGCAGGAAATGAGCAGCTGATTGACTATACGGCGACAAAAGGGGCCATTACTTCATTTACCCGAGCCTTATCAAAATCTCTAGTCGGAAAAGGAATACGAGTGAACGGCGTAGCTCCTGGTCCTGTTTGGACCCCTCTTATTGTATCAAGCTTTGACGCGCAAAAAGTAGCAGAATTCGGCTCAGACAACCCTATGGGCCGCCCCGCTCACCCGAAAGAAATTGCTCCAGCCTATGTTTACTTAGCAAGTGAGGATTCAAGTTTTGTGACAGGTCAGATGATTCATGTAAACGGCGGGATTATTATCAATGGATAAAAGAGAAAAGAAAAGCTGTCTTCAAGGCAGCTTCTCTTTTCCTTTGAAAAAGATAAATTAATGAGCAAGCTTCATCCATAAATATTCTATTATTATATGTTTTTATCTATTAATAGTAGATTGTCCCAAGCATTTTACTAGAACTTTCATATTATAAAGTAATCTATAAGGTAAGGAGGTGTTTCATATGGGATGCTGCGGAGATAACAATGTTGCAGGATCTTCCAACCGTCGAAGAAAAAGAAATAACGTAGCAGGTATTAGTGATGACAACTTCAGAGTACCAGTCAAATCTTTTATTGATAGTGATGACTTTTGCCGTGCCGTTAACCGCTGTCTGCTTGATGATTTAGTAGCTGGAGCTGAGGACGATAACCGACGACGTAGACGTCGCAAAGGTCATAGCTGGGACAGCTGGTTCTAATCACAAAAAACCTCCACCACCTGTATAATTTCACTGACCACGTTTAAAGAAATAGTCAGAAATTTAAAGGCGTGTCATATATTCCTCTTCCGCCAGAGGGATTATGCTCGCTTTTTTTACGAAAAGCTCACCTACATAGGTGTTTTTTTACTTTATGGAGGACTTAAAATTACCTAAAGCCTCTTGAGTGTGAGGATCCCCAATTTGATGAATATGACTTTCGATGTCTTTAAGATTAGACTTCAAAGGATGAACTTCAGTGGTATTACTGTAATTATATAATTCAAACAGGCTTTTCCTATTAACTCAAAAAGTTCGCTATATTTTACACAGCCTTTACACCCTAGTAAATATAAAAAAAACTAGTTTTTTCAATAGGTCCACAAATGGTCCACTTTCTTTGAATATAAAAGAAATGACGCGGCCTCCCCATGGATGGAAAACCGCGCCATTTCGGCACTTTGTGTGGATGATTCCGATTGGGCTCGAACCAACGACCTCCACCCTGTCAAGGTGGCGCTCTCCCAGCTGAGCTACGGAATCACGTATGTAAATGTTTCGTAAAATTGTTTCGAACAAATATTAATATACAACGTGACGAGAATAATGTCAACGAATTTTTTTAAATCTTAAAGGCTATACGACAAAAGAAGGAAAAAGTATAATTGAACCTTCCATTCTACTTTTCTAAACATTATGTGATAAAATAAAGGTAGAACGTTTACACCCCCTGTCATACGGGAATTTTAGGAGCATGGTTTTGTTGTTAGGAGGCGGCCTAATGGGTAGAAAAGGTCAGATGAAAGACTATACAATTTCAAGTAAATACTTAGACGAAGATATGCAGTTGAAGGTGTACACACCCGAAAATTTCTCACCCCTTTATAAATACCATTTTTGTATCATGCAGGATGGGAACGATTATTATCAAATGGGGCGAGCTGCGACTTTAAGTGATGAACTCCACTCCGATCACGACATAGAGAATACGATATTCATCGGCATTCATTACAATGATCGGTATGATCGTCAGGATAAATATCATCCGGATGGTAAAAAGCAGGGTGATTACATCAATTTTCTTATTCGAGAGGTGGTCCCTTTCTTAGATGAAGAATTACCGGGCTTCAGCATGGGGAGAGGACGGACGCTGGCTGGTGACTCCCTTGCAGGAACGTTAGCCTTGATGACCGCTGCAAGATTCCCGAACATCTTTGGCAATGTGATCATGCAGAGCCCTTATGTGGATGCGCATGTCATGGAATATATCCAGTCGATCAAAGATTTCTCATCTCTGACTGTTTATCATACAATAGGAAATGAAGAAACTGATGTTAAGACTACTAATGGGGATCGTAAAGACTTTTTGACCCCGAACTTGGAATTACGTGATTACTTAGATAAACAGTCGCTGTCCTATGTTTTTTATGAGCTGGAGGGCGACCACACGTGGGGATCCTGGCAAAAGGATTTCAAACGTGCACTGGTGACCATATTCGGTAAAGAAGATTAAGGAGGTCATGGAAAAATGAGATACGGAATTGCAGTATTCCCATCAAAAAAAGTACAGGATGAAGCTAACTCTTATAGGAAACGTTATGATCCGCATTACGCTCTAATTCCACCGCACATCACTCTGAAGGAACCGTTTGAAGCTGAAGAAAATCAGATTGAGAATGAAATCATCCCTGAGTTAAAAAAAATCTCCAGTGGAACGTCACCATTTAAA
Source organism: Halobacillus campisalis (assembly GCF_030345335.1). Classification (GTDB taxonomy): domain Bacteria; phylum Bacillota; class Bacilli; order Bacillales; family Halobacillaceae; genus Halobacillus_A; species Halobacillus_A campisalis. The sequence goes on along the minus strand of NZ_JAPVRC010000006.1, from coordinate 90,057 downwards.
ATTAATATTCACAAAGTCAGTTCTTTCACTCCTGTAACGAATACGATTTACTTGAAGGTTGAACGTACAGATGAAATATTCACTTTAAATGAAAAACTGCACGAAGGAATATTGCCTGATAACAAGGAATACTCTTTTGTTCCGCACATTACGATTGCCCAGAAGCTTTCGGATGAAGAGTACTCAGATGTGTACGGCACACTCAGTATGCTGAAGTTCGATCTGGAAGACAAAGTTGATCGCTTTCAGCTTCTTTACCAACTAGAGAACGGAGCATGGAGCGTGTATGAGACGTTCCGGCTTGGAGAATAACTGAAATGCATGTTGATATTCGGATCGCAGCTAATGATTTAGAGAAGAAGGATGCATTTACTGTTCGGGAAATCGTTTTTGTTGATGAACAGCAAGTATCTATAGAAGATGAACACGATGAACATGATGAGACAGCCACTCATATCATTGGCTACGTGGAGAATGAACCATTGTTAGCAGCAAGACTTCGCTTTGTAGAAGATTACGGTAAGTTTGAGAGAATTTGCGTGGCAAAATCTCACCGTGGACTGTCTCTGGGTAAACAACTCATCCAGTATATGGAACAAGTGACAAAAGAGGCAGGCTTTCCAAAAGCTAAACTGAATGCTCAAACTCATGCTGAGGGTTTTTATCAAAGTTTAGGTTACGAAGCAGTCTCTGCTGAATTCATGGATGCCGGCATCCCTCATGTAACTATGATAAAGTTATTATGAGTATGAACACCTGCTTATTTATGAGCAGGTGTTTTTTGTATAAAATTCTCCTTTCACGTCTACAATGCTGAGAGACGATGTTTTTTGGGGAAGGGGATTTTATGGAATACTTACGAATTGCAGTGGAGTCGCTGTTCGGTTTTGGGGCCTTATTCATTCTTACGAAGGTTTTAGGAAAAACTCAAATCACACAAATTACTGCCTTTGATTTTATTGCGGCACTCGTTTTAGGAGAGTTGGTCGGTAATGCATTATATGACAAAGAAGTCGGCATCGCTCAGATTGGTTTTGCCGTCTTTCTCTGGGGCATCCTCATCTATGTAACGGAAATCATCACAGAAAAGCTTAAAGGAACCCGCAAGTTTCTGGAGGGTAAGCCATCTATCATTATCGATCAGGGACGAATCCAGCGAGAAGAATTAAAAAGCAACAAATTAGACATTAATCAGCTACAGCACCTGCTCCGTTCAAAAGATGTTTTCTCTATACAGGATGTTCATTTTGCGGTGCTGGAAACGGATGGCACTATTTCTGTCATGAAAAAATCTCAAGCGGAAACTGTGACACGGGAAGACATGAACCTCCCTCCTCAAAGGTCATCCCTCCCACGTATGCTCGTAAGTGACGGAGAGGTGTTGTGGGACAATCTTAAGGAGCTTGGATATGATAAGAGATGGCTGGAAGCCGAGCTTCATACGCAAAATTATCAAAGAGTTCAGGATGTTCTCATTGCAGAATATACACCGGGAGAGCAGCTCTTCGTCATGGGTTATGAGCCGGCTGGATAGAAGGTCCACTTAAAATCACTCACTTGATGGGTGATTTTTTTACGTTTAATTAGTCCGACCAGATAAGCAGAAACAGCCGTTCTGTATAACAACCACTGAGAAAGATGGGGAGCATTGACTTTATAGGCTTCACACATAGAAGCTACAATACTTTCATGCGTGACCGGTTGATCAATATAACGGTCCAGCCAAACCAGTAATTTTTCATGGTAATCTATATTGTCCTGGACAGTTGCCTGAAAATCTTCCTCGTATACTCCATGACCAGGGAGAGCTCCTTTGCAATCTATATCTTGTAACATTTTCAAGCTTTGGATCGCAGCCTCGGCATCTGTTATGTATGGAATCTTATGCTTGCTCAGCTGATCTGAACTGAAATAAGCATCCGCTGCAAATAAAATATCATAAGCAAGTATGCAAAGCTGGTGATAGCTGTGACCCGGGGCAGCTATCGCTCTGAGTCGTAACGTACCTGCTTTCAATTCACCCTGTTGGACTTCAGTGTCTACTTGCATGGCAGCCCCCTGCAAAAATTTGTTTTGCAACTCTGGAAGGGGGTCATTCCCCGCAAATAAATAAAGAGGTTCAAGTTTTGGATTCTGCAGAATGGCAGCTTCAAATTCGGGCGCAATCGTATGGATGTTGTAATTCTTTTGGAGATAGGCGGCCCCTCCATAATGATCTGCATGTGCATGAGTAATAAAAAGATGGGTTAGAGGAAGCTGCTGTCTATGCAGCTCCCTCTCCACCTTTTTCACGGAAGAAGTGTCTATTCCTGTATCGATAAGTAAACCTGTAGTACCATCCGTTATATAGCCTATGTTGACAGTACTATTGTAATAATAGCAATGTGAATTGATCTGTATAAGTGACATAAATACTACTCCTAAAGTTAAATTCTAAATCGTTTCACTGAAACGCCGGCCTTTGCCAGTCACTGCTGAATACACTTGTTGATGCATTTCCGTTGTTTTTTCATTCTTTTTATAATGAATCGTTTGTGGGGCATGCAATTTGCCGCGAAGATATTGAGAATCACGTCGATCCTGTTCCCTAGGTTTATAATATTCTTTCAATTTATGATCCAGGGTAACCTTAAAAACTCGATCCAAAGCAAAAGGATTTCGTTGATCAGGAATTACTCGCTGTTGATAGTCTTGGTACTGGTAGTGGGTCACTGGAAGAATATAGCCCATCTTCTATCTCCTCCTCTTTGTTATTGCATACCCTCTTTCTCAATTAATTATTCCCATATCAGCGATCAGTCCAGGTATATAATAGTGATTGAATACCTGCTAAAGCCATTACAAGTATAAAAAAGTAGCTATAAGGTACATAAAAATAAAGAAAGGAGACAAATAAACTCATCCACATACCTACACACCACTGGCAGCTTAATAGTTCCCCGAAAACTCCTTTAGGTTCAAGCCATTCCTCCCCTTCTTTATTCACTACATGAAAGAATTTCACTCGAAAAGGTTCGAATATGACGTCCTGTACTATTAAACGAGTAAGTCTAAAACAAGCAAATGCCATCAAGAATAATTCCATCCAGCTTATCATTGAAGTTTCCCTTCTTTTTTTCTTCGATAAAAAAGGCCACTACTTTGTAGTGACCTAATTATTAAATCCAGGAAAATCCACCTCGAGAGCTGCTCGATTCATCGTCATGTTTCCCTTTTTTATGGCGAGAATTGCTGGATTCGTCATCATAAGATTTACGTCCAAAGAACGGATCGAACCGATCTTGCCCTTTACGATGGTCGTCTTTGTCGTCCCTATGATGATGTTTGCGATCTTTATCATCAGAATCAATGAAGACATTATCCGCCTTTATGATAAGGTCTTTGACATAGATTACATTTTTCTCTTTTTTCTTCTCGGACATTCCATTCATCTCCTTATTAATAAGTCATTGTTACTTTATGGATTTTTCGTCTATTCGGTGTAGTCATACGCCCAGCCATTCGTTAATCCGTTTGAATTTAATAAAACAAGACAAATGCCCACACCCTATGACTGCGAATACATATTCTATTAAAGACATTACGTCAATACGTATTGAGAGGGGCAAACGAAAAATGAGCTGTGGCAAACATCATGATTCTGGAAATTGTGTTTGTGATATTTTAAAAGAAATTGTTGCTGCGCAGAATGATGTACTTTCTGATTGCAACACGAGCTGTGAACAATCAATCGGAGATTTACTTGGAGACACTGGAGGCTCAGGACGTGACACGGTGCCTGTATTGCTTTATTGCAAAGGGAACTGCAAACCATTTAAAGGTTTTGGAGCTCGTCGTGATTCTATTGAAGACATCAAAGGAAGTTACTACTTCCGTGTCAAAGACGTAGACAAAGATTGCTGTGCAACAATTGAACTGCTTCGCGATCCTCATGATAACGATGAGGATCCAGATTCTCCGGTTAAACAATTTACTAAGTACCTTAAAGCTACTGGCATCTGTATCTCAGTAGACCTTGACTGCTTCTGCCATGTAACTTGTTTACCGGCAATTACTGCACTTTCTTAAGTGTTCAAAAAACCGCGCTGAAGTTGGCGCGGTTTTTTCTATGTTTAAAAACCGAGTAATCGAATCGATTGAATATCTTCGAAAGGTATCTTCTCTTCGTAAGGCTTCTGGAATGTTTTCATAAGGACAATATTTTCTTCGAATTTTTGAATATATCCTTTAAAAGCATGATCTGTAGTTGTCACTTCGCATTTCATCTTTGGAAGCTGACTGGGAAGGCGGACAAAATAGTTCACTTTTTCTTCAAGGCTCATATCTCGGAACCGCTGCCGACGATCCCGTCTGGAGAGCCTAGTTGATTCTGTTTCCTCCTCTATATTAGGTTCTTCAGCTACATCTTCCCTCTCTTCAGCTTTTGGTTCATCTTCCTTCAGTTTCTGTTGATTGCGAAGTCTGAGTTCTTTTTCCAATTGAGAGGTGTTTTTTTTAGGCACAGGTGCAGGAGCTGCCCGGAAGCTTGTTTGCATTGAGACCTCAGCAGGAGGCATATTGGGCTGTGTAATATAAAGCAGCGGTGGTTTTGCGGTTTGTTTTTTATTCGCCACGTTCATCTCTCCTTTTTAATATCATCATCTTATGTATATGCGGGTGATTTTTTTCATGTGCCCATTTTTCAATTTCTTCACTGGAAATTACCGATGCTGTGGGTCATAGCTGAACTCAAATATAATTGGAGTATTTTCCACAAAAAAAACGCCCTGATAGGAATCAGAGCGTCTTCTTATTTTTAAGATTAGTATGCTACTGTGCTGAATCCGGCGTCTACGTGAATGATTTCTCCGGTTACTCCGCGGGAAAGGTCGCTCATCAAGAAGTAAGCTGTATCTCCTACCTCGTCTTGAGTGATCGGACGACGAAGCGGTGCTTTCTCTTCGATCACTTGATGGATTTTGTTGAAATCACCTACTCCTTTTGCAGACAGGGTACGAAGTGGACCTGCAGAAATTGCGTTCACTCGTATCGCGTGTTTACCAAGATCGTTGGCCAAGTAGCGTACGCTTGCATCAAGGCTTGCTTTCGCTACGCCCATCACATTGTAATTCTCGACTACTTTTTCACCACCCAGGTAAGTAAGAGTGACGATTCCGCCACCTTCAGACATGATCGGTTGAGCCGCACGTGCGACAGCTGTCAGAGAATATGAACTGATGTTGTGAGCCGTCAAGAATCCGTCACGGCTTGTATTTAAGTATTCACCTTTAAGCTCATCACGGTTGGCGAATGCAATACAGTGAGCAAGGCCATGAATGACCCCGACATCTTTTTGAATGTGGTCGAATGTTTGAATGATCGCTTCATCGTTCGTTACGTCACACTCGTAAAACAAGGACTCAGGACCTTCTAACGTGTCGGCCAGGTCACGAACTGATTTTTCAAAACGCTCGGAAGCATAAGTGAAAATAAGACGGGCTCCTGCTTTGTTAAGAGATTGGGCTATACCCCAGGCGATGCTCCGTTTGTTCGCCACACCCATAACGACATACGTGCGACCTTCTAGTGAAAAATTCATAAATAATCCTCCTTGAGGTAATTTCATAAGTATTATGATTTGTTATTAGTACCTGCTCTTATCTTATTATATCCACAGATAAATTACAATTCTTATATAAGCAGCCCCATAAACGCGGTAGCCATACCAAAATAAATCAAAATAGAAATAATATCATTAATCGTTGTAATAAAAGGTCCAGAAGCCACCGCCGGGTCTATATTGAAACGATGCATCACCAATGGAACAAGAGAACCGGCTAACGTGGCAACAACTAAAGCAGCCATGATGGATAATCCCACCAACAAACCTAAATAAATATTTCCTTGCCAAAAATAAACGATAAGCGTTATAAGGGCACCACAGCTTACTCCTGTAATCAAACCTGTACCTGCTTCTCGGAATACCATTTTCATTTTTCCTTGTTTATAAATTTCCCCAGTAGCAATTCCGCGTACAGCAACTGCTAGTGCCTGTGTCCCTGTATTCCCGGCCATGCCGGCAATTAGTGGAATGAAGATCGCTAAAACAGCCACTTGGTCAAGTGTTGCTTCAAATCTTCCGATCAGGCTAGCTGTAAAACTTCCGAGGAAAAGAAGAATAATTAACCACGGCAGCCTTTTTTTAGCTGAGGTAAAAGCATGATCGTCAGGACTATCCACATCTGAAATGGCAGCTAATTTCGAATAGTCATCGCTCGCTTCTTCTTCCATAACATCCATGATATCATCCACGGTAATAATCCCTAAAAGGTGCTGCTGGAAGTCAACGACCGGCAAAGCGAGGAAATCGTAGTCACGCATCATCCGGGCAATCTCTTCCTGGTCTTCACCGACAGACACGGATACGACGCGCTCGCTCATGACATCCGATATCATCCAGTCTTCTTCGGAAATGATAAGATCACGTAAAGAGATAACACCGACCAGCTGTTTTTCTTCATCAATTACATAGGTATAATAAATCGTTTCTGCATCTGGCGCTTCTTTCCTCAAATGCCCCATCGCTTCTTTAATAGTCATGCTCGCTTTGACTACTACAAACTCTGTCGTCATGATCGATCCGGCTGTTTTCTCTTCATAGTGAAGAAGATCTTTTATTTCATCAGCAGAATCGTTATCCATAATCGTAAGGAAACTGGCCACTTTATTTTTGTCGAGCTCATTAAGAATATCAACCGCGTCATCAGTAGACATTTCAGCAAACACCTGGGCAGCAAAGCGAGGATCCATTTCTGTAAAGAAGGGTTCAATCTCATCATAGTCGATGTGCTCCATGACATCGGCTACTTCTTCAGGAGACAAATAAGTATAGATTTGCAGTCGGACCTCATCTTCTACCGCTTCAAAAATTTTAGCTTGATCGTAGGGATGCATATCAAGAAACTCTGCTCTAAACTGATCAATCTGTTCATTGAATAAAGCATCCTTTATCATTGCCCATTGATTCATACGTTCCTCATACTCTAGATGGTCCATACTTATCCCTCCAATCCTGTATTTTAGTTAATGTAGTGGTATTTCGGAAAAATTTGGATCATACTTAAAAAATAACCCCGAATGCTGTACACTTACAATACTAAGGTAATTTTTAAGTTTGCTCAAATAGAAAGGGACCTTACATGAACGAAAATTCGAACTCCTCACCGATAGACTATACAATCATTTTTATTATCTTATCTTTTGGTATTATCAGCTGTTTCACATTATACACATTAAATCCCGTCCTTGGTGCAGGAGACCAGGGTTCATACTTCAAACAAATTTTTTGGTATTCTTTCGGCTTTATCGGAGCGGCATCTGCAATGCTCATTGATTATGATAGGCTCCATCAGGTCGTTTGGTTCCTTTACGGTTTAGGAATCATCATGTTATTAATGTTATTTTTCAACTTTCCTCCACAACTGGTACATACATCCGGAGGTGCAACTAGCTGGTTTCGTCTTCCAGGAAATGTAACACTGCAGCCCGCCGAATTTATTAAAGTATTTCTTGTCATTGCCCTCGCGCATGTCATAGTAAAACATCACGAAAATCACCGCTTAAAAACCACTAAATCCGACCTGCTTTTATTAGGGAAGCAATTAGGTTTAGCGCTTCCACCAATGCTTTTCATAGCCATACAGCCAGACCTTGGCTCCTTTTTGGTTTTGGTGGCCATCACGGCATTTATGATATTAATTTCGGGAATAAAGTGGAGAATTCTTCTATCTTTGCTTGGAGGGTTTCTTTTAGTAACTGCCAGCATCGTCATGATGTTTGTGATTAACCTCACGTCCGTCACTACTTTTTTGGAAGAATCCGTATTTGCTCACGTTGACTCTCGCTTTTATGGCTGGCTGCAACCTGAAAAATATGAGTTAGATGCTGGCTTACAGCTGATTAAAGCTATTACAGCCATAGGTTCTGGACAACTCTACGGAAAAGGGTTAGGAAACTTTGAAATCTATGTTCAGGAGCGTCACACGGACATGATCTTTACAGCTGTATCAGAGCAGTTCGGTTTTATTGGATCGAGCATAATTGTTACACTCTTTTTCCTATTGATTTACCGTATGATTCACATCGCCCTTGAGAGTAATGATTCATTTGGAAGTTATTTGATTGTAGGGATTATTGGAATGATTACGTTCCAGGTATTTCAGAATATCGGGATGTCTGTTCAACTTCTTCCTATCACCGGTATTCCCTTGCCATTCTTGAGTTATGGAGGGAGTTCGACATTAGCTTATTTGCTTGCCATCGGAATAGTATTGAATGTAAAATCCAGGACACAAACGTACATGTTTGAATAAATTCAAACAAAGGTGGGGAAGCTTACAGAAGTTTCTCTGCCTTTTTTAATGGAAGAAATAGGAGGTTATTCACTTGAAAATTGATGTGATTGGTGATGTACATGGATGTCTTAAGGAACTTAAGTTGCTCTTCTCAAAGCTAGGCTATGAGTGGGAAAATGGTCTTCCTATTCACCCTGAAGGACGTACCCCTATATTTTTAGGAGATATAACCGATAGAGGTCCCTCCTCTATTGATACGATCCGATTAGTTTATCAGCTAGTCGTAAAAGAAAAAATGGCGAAATATATTCCTGGCAACCACTGCGACAAGCTAAATCGATTTTTCAAAGGAAACCCTGTCCAGGAAAAACACGGTCTGGAAACCACGTCAGCTGAGTATTATGCATTGCCAAAAGACGAACAAAAGGAAGTCAAATCAGAATTTCTCGAGCTCGTTGAGACCTCTTCGCTTTATCTGGAAGTCCCTGATGTCAATGCTGTCATTGCTCATGCAGGTATCCGGGAAGAGGATATCGGACGTAACAATAAACAAGTGAAGACATTTGTTCTATACGGTGATATAACTGGGGCCAAGCTGCCGGATGGGCGTCCGGAAAGAAGAGACTGGGCCCAAAGCTATAGTGGCAGCCGCTGGGTTGTTTACGGTCATACCCCTGTCTATGAGCCGAGATACGTAAATAAAACAGTCAATATAGACACCGGATGTGTATTTGGGAATAAGCTGACTGCCTTCCGCCTGCCCGAAGAAAAAACGGTGAGCGTCCCATCTTCTATGCCTTTAGTAGAAGAAAAGTTCAACTACTACTCTTAATCATAAAGATATGTTAAACGTCATTATTGATTTTTCATAGTAAAATATTGATTCAGAGACATTTCTTGAGTGGATCGGGGCGTCAGGGAATGGTTAGCAGGCCCCCACACTATAGATTTGCTTCTCAAAATCGATTGAATAAAAGCATTCTTAATAATAGCCTAAAGTCACCATCCTCACATACAAAAGCCCTGAACCGGTTCTCACTGGAAAGCAATTGTTCTTTATATGAAGCATCGCTCTAGATGTTTTTGTTATTCTCCCAATTAATTACGTTAAAAAAAACAGACTCCTTTATGATCGGGAGTCTGCTTTTAAATATAATCCCACTCTTTTGGATGACTGCACGTAAATTTCATACATTTACCGGTCCAGGGGTGGACCACAGCAAGCTCATGGCAATGCAAGGCTTGCCCTTTCAATCCTTTAAACGCACTTCCATACAGAGAGTCACCAAGTATCGGAGAATTTAAAGACGCCATGTGTACCCGTATTTGATGGGTACGACCTGTAAGAATTTTACATTGAATTTTACTGCTCGAAGAGGCCTTATCAAGCACCCGGAATTCTGTTATAGCTTTTTTCCCTTCTTCATGAACTTCACGTTGGATGATTGATGAGGAATTCCGCCTGATTGGTTTATCGATCGTGCCTTCATTCTCCAGGTTCCTACCCTCTACTAAAGCTGTATATTTCCTATCCACCATGATTCCTTGCGCTGTCAACACTGAATGGCTATACGAATGCTTCGCCACAAGAATCAACCCTGAAGTGTCCCGGTCCAACCTGGTAACAATGTGGACGGTGAAAGGTATATCATGCTCATCGTAGTAGTAGAGTATACCTTGAGCTAGTGTGCCCGAGGAATGATCCCTTCCCGGGGACACCGCAATTCCAGGTGGTTTGTTCAAAACGAGAATGTCTTCATCTTCATATATGATAGATAGAGGGACCTGCTCACCAGTCATACGAAGGCCCCTCTCCTCCTTCGGAAAAACGACTTTGAGAAGATCACCCCGCTTGACCGGATAGTTCAAGTCAGCTTTTCCACCATTTACAAATAATTTTCCGGCCGTTTTGACTTTTTTTAATAACTGTCTGGAGAATTTCAAATCGGAACGCATAAATTCACGTAAGACACCTTCTTTATGGACACGGAAAACTTTAGTTAGAGTACTCATCGGATACAAAGGAATCATGGACTCGTTTCCAAAATGGGAAAGGACGGAAACGCGCAAACCTTACCCGTTCTTTAGCAACGCGGCACTGAATCGACTTTACGTCTTTATAAGTTCGAGTGATATGATCAATTGTGAATAAGAAACTTTTATCGTTCAAAGGTTTCAACAGACATGTATGGTGACCAGGCAAAATGAGCGGAGAACCTATTGTACGGAAGACCCGGTTATTGATTGAAGCCATTTCTGCGATTTGAATAGCTTCGAGAGAAGGGTGTAAAATAGCTCCTCCTAACGCTTTATTGTAAGCTGTGCTTCCTGATGGAGTAGATACACAAAGGCCGTCTCCTCTGAACGTTTCAAAATGGTCGCCTTTAATTTCAATGTCAAGAACCACCGAACCCTCTGATGTTTTTATTGCGCATTCATTCAGCGCTAAGTATCTATCTTCTCCACCTCCGTCTTTAGGGCGGATCGTCACCTCTAGTAGAGGATATTCCACAACTTGATAAGGGGTTCGAGCAATTTCTATGATCAGCTTTTCTAATTCATCAGGCGTCCAGTCTGCATAGAATCCTAAATGCCCTGTATGTACACCAATAAAAGCTGTCTTATCAAGACGGTGGACATACGTATGAAAAGCTTCGAGAAGTGTGCCATCTCCGCCTACAGAAATAGCTAAGTCAGGCTCTTCTTCGTTATACTCTAGTTTGAATTCGGTCAAGTAGTTTTTTATCTTGGAGCGAATTTCGTTTGATTTTTTATCGCCTTTAGAGAGGATCGAGAACTTCATATCAACTTCATCTCCTTTCTCGTTTGTTAGTCTTCTTATCTTGTTCTTCTTTACGATTGAAGACTTTTTGTGCTTCCTGAATTTCATTTTTAATTTTCGACATCTCTTCATCCAGCTGAAAGGCAGCCTCTGCCGCTCTTTTTAATCTTGATCGAACTTCAGCAGGCATTTGGCCGGCGTATTTATAATTTAAAGAGTGTTCGTTCGTCGCCCAAAAATTCATCGCTAGTGTGCGAATCTGAATCTCAGCCTGGACTAATTTCTCGCCGTGGATTGTTTCCACAGGATAACTGATAATCACATGGAAAGAGCGGTAACCGCTGTCTTTCTTTTCAGTAATATAATCCTTCTGCTCAACAATATCAAAATCATGTCGATTCTTCAGCATGTCCACGACTTCATAAATATCGTCAACAAATTGACAGACAACACGAATGCCTGCTATATCCTGGAGTTCTCTTTCGATTTCTTGTAAATTAACCCCTTTTCGCATCGCTTTCTCAATTATACTCGATTTCGGTTTAACGCGCCCTGTTACAAATTCAATAGGCGATTGATCACGCTCATATTCGAACTGCTGTCTCATGCCTTTTAATTTCACCTTTAATTCATCCACCACTTGAGCGTAGGGTGCCATAAATATATCCCAATCCATGCTTCCGAGCACCACCTTTATGTAACCTTTTCCATAGCTTTTAAGAACTCAACTTTTATAATCATTGTATCATATTTCCCAGTTCCCAATAGAAAATAACTCTCTTTAATGGTTAATCTTTGCAATTTAAGACCTAAATAAATCATAATTGATAATAGAGGTGAAGGACAAATGACCCAAGAAATTGAAATCGAATTTAAAAACATATTGACTGAAGAAGAGTTTGTTAAGTTGTATGAGCATTTATCTTTCGATTCTGAGGAACTTATTGAACAGACCAACTATTACTTTGAAACTGAAGACTTCAAATTAAGACAACAAGGGTCCGCTTTACGTATTAGGAGAAAAAAAGATCAATGGACCCTGACATTGAAACAACCCCATGAGGAAGGTTTACTTGAAACACACGATAACCTTACAGAGGATGAGGTAAACCAATGGATGCTCAACCGTCCGACATCCACAACTTATGTGCAAAACCAACTACAAGAGGCAGGCATTGACATAGCGGAACTACGGTATATGGGTTCTCTTATGACAAGACGCAAGGAAAAAGATTACAAAGGAACAACTGTAGTTTTGGATCAAAGCTTTTATTTTGAGCGAAATGATTATGAACTTGAACTTGAAGCAGCTGATTACGAATCAGGTAAAAAAGTATTTGAAGAACTATTAACTGCACAACATATTCCAAAGCGAAAAACAGATAATAAGATTAAACGGTTTTTCAATGCTAAGCCTCAATCAGATTAGTTGCCGAGAGAGTTGACCGTTGCTAAAATGAATAAACAGACAGGAAGGGATTTTATGCAACCTACACCAGGCACTATTTATGAAGCAATTGGAGAAGAAAAATTAAATGAACTCGTCGACCATTTTTATAAATATGTAAGTGAGCATCCGGACCTTATACCGATCTTCCCAGATGATTTGACAGAGACGAGACGTAAACAGAAACAATTTCTCACTCAATTTTTCGGGGGACCCCCCTTATATATTCAAGAGCATGGACACCCGATGCTGCGAGCACGTCATCTTCCTTTTACTATTACTCCGTCACGCAGAGATGCTTGGCTCTTTTGTATGGACCGTGCTCTTACGGATGCTGAAATTGAAGAACCTTATAGAACAGCCATGTTGGACAGATTAACGATGACTGCCAACCATATGATGAATACACCAGAGGATGAGAAAGGAGAATCGATGTGAGTTGGAAAAGCTTAGAAAGCTCAAATGAGCAGCAGGGTACGTCGACAGGTTTTTTTGATCTACTCAAAAGACCTATCGAGATGTATGTGTTCATTGACCCACTTTGCCCGGAATGTTGGTCACTTGAACCCATATTAAAAAAGCTTACCATCGAATATGGTCGATTCTTTACCATTCGCCCTATTGTCAGTGGCAATTTGGCATCACTTCAGCAAAGTAATTCCTCAAATTCTGAAAAGCTGAAGAAAGTATGGGATAACACTGGTTCCCGGACTGGTATGTGCTGTGATGGTGATGTTTGGCTGGAGAATCCAATTTCTTCACCCTTAGCCACAGCTGTAGCCGTCAAGGCAGCGGAGCTTCAAGGAAAGAAAGCGGGTATGCGCTTTCTGCGCAAAGTTCAGGAATATGTTTTTCTTGAAAAAAAAGATATATCCGATGAGAAGGTGTTGATCGAGTGTGCAGAAAAAAGTCGTCTGGACGTTAAAGAGTTTGAAAAAGACTTGCACTCAGAATCAGCCAGGAAAGCCCTTCAATGCGATATTAAATTAACTCGCGAAATGGAAGTGGACTCAGCTCCATCCATCGTCGTCTTTAATGAATCAGAAGAAGAAGCAGGACTAAAAATCACAGGCATTTATTCTTATGAAGTTTACGTGAAAGTGTTGAAGGAAATGCTCCAGAAAGACCCAAAACCTTCAACGAAACCGAGTCTTGAAGACTTCTTAAGCCACTATCGATTCGTTGCCAATAAAGAAATTTCAGTCGTATATGACTGGACGGAACAGCAAACGAAAAAAGAAATGAAGAAGCTTGTTCTTAAACAAAAAGCCAGAGAAGTTCCTGTGAAGCACGGAGCGTTCTGGGAGTATACCGATATTTGAAAATCCGCCACGGAAAGCTGCTATGTATCGGCTTTCCGTGACGGGTTTTTTAATATTTTCCGAATAGATAATTTATCAATTGCGCGCTCATAATCTCGTCCTTTTTGAATAGAATATCTATGAATTGACTATACAAAAAGGGAGTCCAGGGTTATGAAAGTATGGTTCATCATCTTATATATCATTGCATTTATAATCATTGGTATCTTCCATCTTTTTGCGCTCATGCGCCTATATCCTCTTTATATTACGACGCCTCTGTTGGTTCTATCGATTTATTTCTTCTTCTCACTTCTATTTCACCAAAAAAAATTCCGGGGGTTCTCTTGAATCCCCGGAATTTTATGGTTCTATTAAAATCACATATTTTCCTTATTAGGAAGAAATTTTCATCGATCCAATTGAATGGGGTGGTCGGGAAAAGGTGAGACCCCCGCAGGAAAGCGAATTATTTCCAACACCACCCGTTCGTTTCTTACGGTAAATAAATTCACCTCGTAATCAAGTCTCCCCAGTAACTTTCCCGTCAGCAAATACTTCTTCAGACTATTTCAATAATTCTTCCATTTCATTTAACTTTTGTTCAAAGACGTCCAGTGCTTCGTAAACAGGGTCCTTTGAAGTCATATCTACACCTGCTTGTTTTAAAACTTCGATTGGGTAGTCACTGCTTCCAGCTTCCAGAAAGCTCATATAACGATCGACGGCTGGTTTGCCCTCAGATAAAATTTGCTCAGCTAAAGTAGTGGCAGCTGCGTAACCTGTGGAATATTGATAGACGTAGTACCCCATATAAAAGTGAGGAATACGTGCCCATTCAAGACCTATTTCTTCATCTATGACAAGTTCTTCTCCAAAGTATTTCTTATTGAGGTCATAATAAATTTCTGTTAATTTATCGGCTGTCAGCGCTTCACCATTTTGTGCCTGCACGTGAATCTCATGCTCAAATTCAGCGAACATCGTTTGACGGAACACAGTGCCTCTGAAGCCTTCTAAAAAATTGTTCAGCAAGTATAGCTTTTCTTTTTTATCGTTCGTCTTCTTCAGCATATAATCGTTCAACAATGCCTCATTACAAGTCGATGCTACTTCAGCAACAAAAATCGAGTAGTTTCCATACCGATAAGGCTGATTTTTGTGAGTGTAGTAACTGTGCAATGAATGACCGAGTTCGTGAGCGAGGGTGAATAGATTGTTCACGTCATCCTGCCAATTCATAAGAATGAAAGGGTTTGTCCCGTAATGTCCGGAAGAATAAGCTCCACTCCGTTTCCCTTTATTTTCTTCTACATCGATCCAGCGGTTGGCAAAGCCTTCTTTAACTACGTCCACATAGTCTTGTCCTAGCGGGGCAAGGCCATTGACTACGAGCTCTTGAGCTTCTTCATAGGACACTTCAAGTTCAGCATCTTGAATCAGGGGGGTGTACATATCATACATATGCAATTCATCAAGCTCTAACACCTTCTTACGCAATTCCACATAACGATGTAATAAAGGCAGTCGCTCATTTACTGCTTCAATCAAATTGTCGTAAACCGCTTCCGGAATGTTGTTTCTGTCAAGAGCAGCTTCTCTTGCTCGTTCATATTTCTTTGCAGAAGCGAAGTAGTTATTCTTTTTCACATTACCGCTTAGTGTAGAAGCAAATGTATTTTTGAATTGGCCAAATGTATCGTACATAGCTTTAAAAGCTGCTTTCCTGACTTGACGGTTTTCTGACTTCAAGAAACCTACGTATCTTCCATGAGTAAGATCAACCTCCTCCCCTTCTTCATTTTTAATAGAAGGAAACGCCAAATCTGCATTATTTAACGCACCAAACGTTTGAGAAGGATTCGATGCCACTTCAGAGAATCCGGCAAGCAACCGTTCTTCCTGTTCACTAAGTACATGCTCGCGGCGGCGAGTCACTTCTTTTAACGCATGTTCATACAATTTCAAATCAGGATTCTCGCTTAAAAACTGATCGATCGTTCCCTCAGGGAGCGCTAAAATTTCAGGAGTAATAAAACTCATGGAAGAAGCAACTTTAGTATATAAGCTCTCTGCTTTTGCGTTCATTTCCTGATAATAAGAATTTGTGGTATCCTGGTCATTCCTCATGTGGGCATAAGTAAACAAAAGACCAATTTGGTTTGATATTTCATCCTGCAGCTTTAATAATTTATATAATTGACCAGCAGACTCTCCTAGCGTACCTTTGAACTTTTCAATCTCAGGCACTAAATCCTTTACATCCTCAAATTGCTTATACCATTGTTCATCTGTTTCAAATATGGATTCTAAATCCCACGTTCGTTCTTTTGGTATTTCATCTCTTTTAGGTAATTGCTTTGTCGATGCCATGTAAAAAGTCCTCCTCGAAAGTATTTCGTCACACTAAATTATTCTAGATGAAAAGTAGAAATCCTGCCTTTTCCTATAAAATGTTGAATTGCTTTAATTTGCTTACAACCCATCTGTCTTCTGAAATTGCCTCATGTACGTTGTTGTGAAATAAAACTTCTTTTAACTTTATCCACCCTTTATCGCTCATCCTAGTTACAATATCAAACTTCTCGAGGACATCCATATATTCCTGTAGTACATTCGGCGATTCTTCATTTACGGTACTTATGGTTTCTATTTCGGTAAATGTAATCACCTCTCCGATTTTTGTATGACAGAATGAATCCGTAATGAAGCGTGTCTGCCAAATATAGGGCTCAACTTTTGCGAGAACCTGCCCTTGTACAGGAAGATAACACAAGCTCGGTATCAGAGAATAGTGTAAGCTCTTCAAATACAAAGACTGTCGCCATTGCTTTTCCCGGCTGCTCGCGTGTTTACGATAAATTGTACGGTAGCGGTACAGTACTTGTTCCCACAAAGGGTATAGAGATTCAACAGAAGAAACAGAGGGAGTAAATAATTGAGGGAATGAAGATGAATGAAGACGGTAATTTTTAAATGCAGCAAAGTGTTTAGAAGAGGAATAGCTTCCTAACGTGTGTGTTTCAATGATAGCTTTTGCATTTACATCCAAAAAATACATCCGATACTGACCGTGAATTTTATATACTATAGATTTATGAAGGCCATTCAAGATGAGGTTAAATTCACCTTTTCGTTTCAACTGGTTTTTCCCCAGAATCCACAAAGGGAAAATCCCCTCCTTTCTGAAACCTTCTGTTCTTTTCTGTATAACAGATACTGGAATAGTTGCACATTGGAATTCTACGGCGACCTTTTTGCTATTGACTATGAACAACAAATCAGGTCGCTGCTGAATCCCAGGTAAAAATTTTTCGACTTCTACCTTAAAACCCTGGGAAGACAGCCATTTATAAAGCAGCCATTTACCTGATTCATGATATTCACTTTCACCACGATTTTTAATTTCACAAGTGCTGGACGGAAAATGCGCAAAGTGAGGGGTCGTGCTGCTACCAGATTTTACGATGAGGGGTTCTTTACAAGTGGGGCAGTAAAATGAAGATTCTTTTTTTAATTGTTGGAGAACAGATGCAGGCTCCTGAAATAAAGAAGAGAGTTTGCCATTCTCATTATATGCGTAGAACATACGTCACCTCCTTTATTCGTACATTCGACATAACTACGTAAAACCCTTTAATAAACAAAAAAAAGCGCACTACATAAAGTGCGCGTTTACTTATCAGCTGGGAAATGTTCTTTCACTTGCTGAAGTGCCTGCTCAGCAAATATTGATTTTCCATACTCCTGAAGACGATAAATCGTTACAGAGGATTCATGTCCAAATTCCATTAACTGACTAAGAATATTTTCTTGTTCATTATCACTCATATTTTCATCGTTGAACTGAATATATAAATAATAAGCACTTTCAAAATGATACAATGCGTCATCAAGTAGATTCGCTTTATTATCCATATAGTGACTTAATTGAATGACATCTTCAAAGTCAGTAAAGCGTAAAGTGAAATTAAGCGGAGCTAAATCGTCCTCATCGGATTCATCTTGATCATTTGTGGATTCTTCTGCATCTGAATTATATTTATCGTCAAGTAGATTATCAAGGTTTTCGTCTACAGGTACATCAATTGATTTACCCTCATCACTAGGGAGTTCGAGCTTTTGACCATCTTGGGAAACCTGCGCTTTAGTAACGATCACTTCTAGCCCTTTGTCCATTGCTTGAACTTGAATCCAAAGCGGACCGTCAGCTTGAAAGTTCTCTTGGTCATTAACTTCATCCATCATTTCCCAAAAAAGCTGTTCGCTGCGTTCGCGGTTATACCATATCTCTTCGCGGTCAAAGCCTAGCTGTTCTACGTCGTGATAGGAAACATAAAATTTAACAGTGTTCTCATTAATGCGTTCGATTTCCATTTCTCTCTCTCCCTTCTATCGATTTGTAGGCGGAAGGGATCGTAAACCCTAAATCGCTTATAAATAACTTACCCTTCAGGTTAAAGCTTTAACCCTCGTGATGCAATAGCGTAAGGATTGATGTACTTCTATTGTATGACAGGAATACGAAAATGGAAAACAAATTGCTTCGAATCAGCGGATAACCAGAAAACAAGCCATAGATCATCTTTTTTATTTAAGGTTGGCTTTCCATTCTAGCTTATTTTTTGAAATTTGTCACTACTTGGAGGGGTTGTTTTTTTATGAATTGGGACATGCTTGAGCCTATACTGATCATTATAGGCATCGATATTATTTTAGGTGGAGATAATGCTGTCGTCATAGCACTTGCAAGTAGGAACCTTCCCCCTAAGCAGCGGAATAAGGCTGTTTTAATAGGAACCGGACTGGCGATCGTATCAAGAGTGCTGCTCACGATGGTCGCTTTATACCTTCTACACATTCCTTATCTGCGATTAATTGGCGGAGTGCTGCTTATTTACATCGCCATTAAGCTGTTGATTGATAATGAAGACACCGCTTCGATTAAAAGCGGTGACAGCTTATTCAGTGCCATAAAAACCATTGTTTTTGCAGATATTGTCATGGGCTTCGATAACGTGCTGGCCATTGCAGGAGCCTCACACGGAAATATCACTTTAGTGATTTTCGGCTTACTAATATCTGTGCCCATAATCATCTGGGGCAGTCGCATCATTTTAAAACTCATGGAAAAATTCCCTATTTTAGTCTACATCGGAGCAGGGATATTAGCATTTACAGCTGGAGAAATGATACTGGAGGACCCAAACATATCGGAATTGTTTTATCATGTGAATCCTATGCTCACTTTATTTCCATTGATGATGGTCCTTGTAACGATATCTATAGGTTATTTTTATAACAGACAAGCTATTGAAAAATAAAAAAACTGTTCCGATTTTTGGTCGGGACAGTTTTTGATATTAATTGACAAGACGCTGAGCTTCCTTAAGCTGGAAAGTACGAACACTTCTCGGCAGAAAGCGGCGAATCTCGTCTTCGTTGTATCCGACTTGAAGGCGCTTATCATCAATGATGATCGGGCGTCGAAGCAATCCGGGATTTTCTTGAATAAGATCGAAAAGATCTTGCATAGGTAATTGATCAAAATCAACTTTCAACTTTTGGAATACTTTAGAACGAGTAGAAATGATTTCTTCTGTACCGTCTTCAGTCATTCTCAGAATTTCTTTAATTTCATCAATAGTTAAAGGTTCGGAGAAAATATTCCTTTCAGTATAAGGAATGTTATGTTCCTCAAGCCACGCTTTTGCTTTTCGGCAAGATGTACAACTTGGTGAGGTATAAAGTGTTACCATACAGATACTTCACTCCTCGAGATTTATTGTAATGCATTATTTAAAAGAACCTAATTTAAAATTAGTATAATCTAATCTTATATATTTACTATAACACATTTGTCAACTAAAATCTATATTGCAATGTGTTAAAAGGTTTACATTATTGATTAAACTGTAAAAATAAAGTGTTATACAGTAATTTACCACAATTTCGAGGTATTCAAACCTAAAACCTGAAGAATTTTGTGAAGAATTTCATTTTCAACTATGCGAAGTTATTGAAAATCCCTGCCAATACAAAAGGCAGGGATTTCTGAGTTATAATTTCTTCAAGTCTTTTAAAATATCGTCCGCTTCACGTTTTTCATCGATCGTTAATACTTCATCGACAGGCTGATATGATTTTCCGTAAAACTCACTATCTTTGTAAGTGTGAATTTCTTCATACATTCTTTTCATCTGTTCATAAATTTCTTCTTCAGATGCATCTTCAGGAGACCAGTAGAGGATTTCCATTGGATTGGGTTCATTCGTGGCAAGCGAACGTCGGGTATAACCAATAGATTGAGCGTGCTCAAAGCCTTCTCTTTGATAAAAATGAAGACGTTTCGCTGTATCAGTTTCTTCATAATCGACAGGTTCTACTTCCAGGATGATCGGTTTACCCTTCGATTTCATTTTTTCGATTAGTTGGTGGCCTAAGCCTTGACCTCTTGCATCAGATGATACGTAGACGTAATCAATGAAAATAAAAGAATTGAACTCAGCATACATTAAAACGTGATGCTCGCCTTCATCTTTATAATATACATCGCTTTTTTCTTTTAAAAGAGTTTCCATATGTTCTTCAGATTTCATTTCCTCTACAGGAAAGTATTGTTTAAGCTTTTTATACCAACTCATTGATCTACTCCCTTATAAATTGATAATTACATTATAACTGATTCTTGATTCATTGTTAAATTGATACCGGTTACAAAATCTATTGTTTGCATAAAATGGGGGAAATATCCATAGTGATTTCACTTAAAAATATTAAAAAATCTCGCACCGGTCGATGATCGATGCGAGATAATTTCCAATATGTTTGTAATACTAAAACCTGGCAGGTAAACTTGAAGGCTGCCTACTCTTAAGGAGTATAATCTACACCTTTTGTATAATTGTTCGTGGCATTCCACAATAAATACTCTTTAATTCCGTTGTCATTTAATGCTCGTATCTGGTCTTCCACTTCGGCTTTACCATATTGGAATGTCGGTCCGGAATAAAGCCAAGGTGCTTCAAAATCCTGCAGCCATGGACGGGAAACGGGAGCTTCTTCTAATGCACCAAGTACTTTGTTTTCTACCTTTGAATATTCATCGATGATATTATAAGGCTCTGTGTCAGGTTTATCAATACCGAAATAAGGTCCCCAATGACTCGGATAAATCATCGAAGAAATAACATCTACATTACTAGAAATTTGTGAAAAATTCTGTCCAATGCCCGGTGATTCCTCAATTGTTGCAGCATAACCGAATATATCTACTGAAACATCAACATCATAATCACTTAAATCCTGACGGGCGTATTCCACAAAATCAGTTACAGCGCTCACACGTTTTTTAATATTAGATTCTTCAGAATCTGCATATTCTCCTTCATCATATTGCAGCTCTTCATCACGATTTTCAAATCCCTCAGGGAACCTGACGTAATCAAATTGAATTTCCTGGAACCCTAATTCTGCAGCCATTTTTGCAATCTCTAAATTATATTCCCATACTTCTTTCTTAAAAGGATTTACAAAAGCTTCATTTCGACTGTTTCTCCACACCTCACCATTTTTTTGAAAGGAGAGGTCCGGTCGTTCTTCAGCTAATAAATTATCTTTAAACACAACCACACGAGCAATTGGATATATATTTTTTTCTTGTAACTCTTCGAGCATTTTTCTAGGATCATTTATGTATGGCTCTGCAATATCTGCATAAGGTGAATCTTCGTGCGGTTCAAATGAAATGTTCCCATGATCTTCTTTGACATCGATCACCATTGCATTTAAATCCGTGCTTTCTACAAGTTCGGTCAGCCCTTCCATTTTTGCACCACCAGCTGAAGGACCGGTGACATAAATCCCTCTAACAGCATCGGGATATTCAAAATCCAAACCAGCATCAAATACAAAGCGGGCAATCCTATCTGGTATATCCAAGGTTTGCAAATTCAAGTCTTTTCCAGAATGGTTCTTTGCCTCCATTTGAGCCTCGACATCTGATACATTAAATAGCAGTAAAGAAGTAAAAAATAAAAGGCATGCAAAAATAATTTTGTTAAAATAACTTTTCCCCATCTAACCCCTTCTTCCAATCTGTAATTTTCTAATTCTATTATATAAGAGAATAGTATGTAATGAATAGTCTTGCATTATTTTTTTTACGTTTTTTTCAATTTTTGCCAATAGTAACCACTTAAAAAAAGGGCCTTACCGCCATAAGCGTAAGGCCCTTTTCATTTTAATTATCATGTCACTCGGTCACTGTACTGTATTCTCTTTGATAATTCTCAAATTCTTTTGTTGTGCATAATACCCAATGGTCCGGACGAACTTCTCTGAATTCAGGCTCTTCACTAGTATCATGATCGTTTGGATCATATGTGAACCTCTCACGCGAACGTTCATAAATAGGGTCAGGAAGAGGTATGGCAGATAATAACGACTGAGTATATGGATGCATCGGATTCTTATACAATTCATCTGCATCAGCAAGCTCTACCATTTTTCCGAAATACATTACACCTATTCGATCGCTGATATACTTAACCATTGATAAATCGTGTGCAATAAATAGATAAGTTAAGCCCTTCTCCTCCTGGAGCTGTTTCAGAAGGTTGACTACCTGAGCCTGAATGGAAACATCAAGTGCAGAAATTGGCTCATCAGCAATAATGAAAGATGGATCTACTGCAAGTGCTCTTGCGATCCCGATACGTTGACGCTGTCCCCCACTGAACTCGTGAGGATATCGGTTTGCATGCTCCTTATTTAAGCCAACTGTTTCCAACAGTTCCTCCACTTTAGCTTTTCGAGCTTTGACGTCACCTTCTAATCCATGGATATCCATTCCTTCCGCAATGATATCCACGACCTTCATGCGGGGATTGAGAGATGCGTATGGATCCTGGAAGATCATTTGCATCTCGCGGTTAAATTTCTTTAACTGCTCACGATTCTTTTTCCCGTGAACATTTTCACCATTAAATAGAACTTCACCATCTGTAGCATTGTATAAGCGGATGATGCTGCGGCCGGTCGTAGACTTTCCGCAGCCTGACTCACCTACAAGCCCAAAGGTTTCACCTTTATAAATGCTGAAATTCAAACCATCTACAGCCTTTACCACGCTGTTGCGGCCGGTTTTGAAATGCTGTTTTAAATTTTTAATTTCTACTAATTTTTCTTGACTCATAAACGATCACCTTTCTCACTATTTGAGCTTGTGGCCATACCAGCCACTCGTTTCTTGATCGCTTCCGGTGGGTCAATGTCTGGCGCATGCTCATGCAGCAGCCAAGTTGCCGCATAATGTGTGTCTGATACTTTGAACAATGGCGGGTCCTGCTCCTTATCAATCTGCATTGCAAATTCATTACGTGGAGCAAATGCATCTCCTTTTGGAGGGTTCAATAGATCCGGAGGTGAGCCCGGGATCGCGTATAACTCAGCATCCTCTGAATCTAAAGAAGGCATAGAGCCAAGCAATCCCCACGTATATGGATGTTTCGGATTATAAAAGATATCATCTACTGTTCCGATTTCTACAATCTTTCCAGCATACATTACGGCAACTCGGTCAGCTACGTTTGCTACAACTCCTAAATCATGAGTAATGAAAATAGTAGCTGAGTCTGTTTTTTTCTGTATATCTTTCATTAATTCAATGATTTGAGCTTGAATGGTAACATCTAAAGCGGTTGTCGGTTCATCAGCTATCAACAGTTTAGGATTACAGGCGAGAGCGATTGCTACAACTACTCTCTGACGCATCCCACCAGAAAACTGGTGAGGATACTGTTTAATTCGGCTTTCAGCATCTGGGATACCTACTAGCTCCAGTAATTCCATTACACGCTTCTTAGCTTGAGCTTTATTCATTTTTTGATGTTTAATCAGACCTTCCATGATCTGATTCCCGACTTTCATCGTTGGGTTTAAAGATGTCATAGGGTCTTGAAAGATCATCGAGATATCTTTACCACGAATTTTTTGCATTTCCTTTTCACTCAATTTTGCCAAATCGCGACCTTCAAAAAGAATTTCACCCTCTTTAATTCGACCCGGAGGCATTGGAATCAGCTTCATAAGAGCTTTAGTTGTTACCGACTTACCTGATCCCGACTCCCCAACAATTGCAAGAGTTTCACCTTTTTTAACACTGAAGTTGACTCCACGCACAGCTTGTACTTCTCCACCATAAGTGTCAAAGGATACGTGCATATTTTTCACTTCTAATAAATTGTCCATTTTCTACACTTACCTCCTATTCGCGCATCTTCGGATCAAATGCATCTCGAAGACCGTCAGCCAACATATTAAACGCAATCATGATCAATGAAATAATAATCGCAGGGAATAATAATATGTGTGGGTAAATTTGCAACGACTGGAATCCATCTTCTACAAGCGTACCTAGAGACGCCAGTGGTGTTGGAAGTCCAAGACCTATAAAGCTTAAAAATGCTTCAAAGAATATGGCCGTTGGTATGGTGAACATTGTATTAATTATAATTAAACTTAATACGTTTGGAATCAAATGTTTTCTTAAAATTCTACCATCCGGAGCTCCTAAAGTACGAGAGGCAAGGACAAATTCTTGGTTTTTCAGCTTAAGAATCTGCCCCCTGACTATACGGGCCATAGATATCCAACCTGTTATCGTCAAGGCTATCGTAATTGATATTATCCCAGGCTCTAATATGAGAATCATAAGGATAACAACCACAAGGTTAGGTATTCCGACTAATATTTCAATGATACGCTGCATAACATTATCTACTCGTCCACCATAGTAAGCTGAAATGCCGCCATAAGCTACACCGATAACCATATCAATCGCTGCTGCTAAAAAGGCAATATATAATGAAATTCTTGTTCCTTCCCAGGCTCTAGTGAATAAATCTCGACCAAGCCCATCCGTTCCGAACCAGAAATTCTGTCCTTCCATGTCTTTTGCAGCATAAATATCATAGACAGCTTCCACTTCTGCAGGTTCACCATTGCTTCCATCATTAAGAACTGTTGTCTCAATATGATCTTCGTCATTATTAAAACGCATCAATGCATTGGTTTCTGCTTGTTCGAGAGATTCGTTTGTTTGCACCGTGCTGAGAGTCCCATCCATTCCAAGCCATCCCATATTTTCTACCTTAGGAGGCATTTTTGCCCTCGATAAATCTTGTTCGAATTGATCGTATTCGTTTAACGAGGGTCCAATCGCCGCCATTACAATTAGAATAATAAGAACAACTAATCCGATCATTGCTCCAACATTTTTTCGTAAACGAATAAACGAATCCTGCCAAAACGATAAGCTCGGCCTACTAATCTTTTCACTATCGTCCTGTCGTGTATCTACAGGTACGAATAAGTCTTTATTTGGTTTGTCATTATCCATATAGGTACTACTCTCCTTCTGCCAGTCGAATTCGCGGATCAATGACTCCGTATAGTAAGTCAATAACCAGAACGATTAAGATGAAAAAGAATGCAAAGAACAACGTGGTTCCCATTATTATTGGAAAGTCATTCGTATTGATAGACTTAACGAACTGTTCACCAATTCCAGGGACAGCAAAGATGTTCTCAATAACAAGAGTACCTGTCATTAAACCGATAGCTAAAGGACCTAAAACAGTAACTAGAGGGATTAAAGCGTTACGTACTCCATGCTTAAACACGACACCAAACTTGTTAACTCCCTTTGCACGAGCTGTTGTAATATAATCTGACCCCATTACTTCAAGCATCTCTGTTCGCATAAAGCGGGCTGCAATTGCGAGCGGGAATATGGCTAGTGAAATCGTAGGCATCACTGTGTGTTCCCAAGTTCCCCATAGAGCCACCGGAAACCATCCTAGCTTTACGCCAACAAAATACTGAAGGATCCCTGCAAATACGAAAGATGGGATCGATTGACCTAATACCGCTGTGAATGTAGATCCATAATCTAAAAATCCATTATGATAAATCGCTGATACTAAACCTAATAACATTCCTAAGATTGTACCAACTATCATGGCTTGGAACCCTATTTGCAAAGAAGGACCAATTCTATCAAGGATAATGGTGGTCACTTCACGATTATCAAACTGGAAAGATATCCCTAAATCACCTTGTACTAAGTTAACCATATAATTAAAATATTGAACGGGAACAGGGTCATCCAATCCATATTTCGCTAACACAATGGCTTGCTGCTCCTCCGATAACCTATCTGCTGCACTCAATGGAGTACCTGGAAGGAATTTCATCAAGAAGAACGTAAAGGTTGCAATTAAAAACATCGTAATAACCAAATACACTAACCTCTGGGTAATATAACGTGCCATTGAAGCACCTCCTCATTATATCTCTGTCATTGATGTTAAATGAATTAACTGAAATTTTTATATTATCGGAATATTCTATTAACAGGGAAAAAGAGAGTATACGCCAACAATTGGACATATACTCTCTCCCCTATTAGTTAGCCGATTCTGGGCTTGTTTTATTACTCTTTATAAGCGTACTTGTAGTTGAAATCTGCTCCCATTGGGTTAACTCCTACATCTTTAACTGAGGAACTCCAAAGGTAAGCTGTAGCTCTTTGATAAAGTGGTGCGATAACCGCATCGTCTTGAATAAGGATTTTCTCTGCTTCCAGGAAGTTTTCATAACGTTCAACTGGCTCTAGAGCTAGTTCGTCATTCGCTTCTTCGATAAGAGAATCGTATTCTTCACTTGAGTATCCAGTCTTGTTATTAGCACCGTCTGTTACCCACATATTTAAGAAAGTGTTTGGATCGATGTAGTCAGGACCCCATCCAGAGTTCTGAAGATCGTAATCCATTGCAGTATCACGGTCAAGACGTTCTTGGAAAGGAACAGCCTGTACATTTACAGTAAGTCCTTCAAGTTCTTCAAGTTGTGCTTTAAGGTAAGCATCCAAGTTCTTAGACGTTTCCGTATCTCCGCCTAAGTAGCCGATTTCTGCTTCCTCAATACCAAGTTCTTCTTTAGCTGTGGACCAAAGTTCTTGTGCTTCTTCTTTATTTGTTTCTACTAGGTCACCGTTGATTTCACGGAAGTCTTCTTCAGTCTCAGGATGTGAAGTGAAGTTATGAGGAATATCACCAACACCTGGAACTGATCCGTTGTTAAGAATTGTATCAACCATAGACTGACGATCAATTACCATTTGAATAGCTTTACGAGCATTTACATTAGAAAGAATTTCATTTTCCTGGTTCATCTTCAAGTAGAATAATGTCGGTTCTTCTTCAACACGGAATTCCTCAGATGAACGGTACTCATCTACAAATTCAGCTGTAAGACCCGTACGATCAACTTCTCCAGAATTGTAAAGGTTAACACCAGATGAAGTTTCTTTTACTACACTTACATTAATTTGTTCTAGCTGAACGTTATCAGCATCCCAGTAATCTTCATTCTTTTCAAGAGTCCAACCTTCACCCTGGTTCCACTCAGTAAACATAAATGGTCCATTTGAAAGTAGAGTATCTGCTTCTAGTGCGTAATCTTCTCCAGCTTCTTCAACAAAAGCTTGATTCAATGGAAGGAAAGTACCGAATGCAGTCATTGATTCAAAATATGGAGTTGGTTTTTCAAGTGTAACTTCTAAGGTATAATCATCTGTTGCTTCAACACCAAGCTCTTCCACCGGTGTTTCACCATCAGCGATTTCTGTTGCGTTATCAATTACTCCTCCAAGCATGTATGGTCCGTACTCAGAGCCAGTGTCTGGATCTACAGCACGCTGCCAAGCGTAGACGAAATCGTTAGCTGTAACTGGATCTCCGTTAGACCAAGTTGCATCTTCACGCAAATTGAAAGTCCAATTAAGTCCATCTTCACTAACTTCGTGATCTTCAGCAATTGCTGGTTCTGGCTGAGCGTCTAATCCAAGACGATAAAGACCGTCTGTAGTTGACCCTAACCATTGGAATGCAACGGCATCTGTTGCCATTGATGCATCCATAGTTGGAATCTCAGCAGATTCCATTAAGTTAAGTACTTGTTCGCTATCCCCGGATGATTCTTCTCCTCCGTCGCCGCCATCATCGCCGCCGTCTGATCCAGTATCTGAATCATCGCCGCCTGAACATGCTGCGAGGAACATGCTTAGCGCTAACACTAGCACTAGCAATAACCAATTTGCCTTTTTCATGTAGAAAATGACCTCCCCTAAAAATCTAAAATTTTGATGTGGCAATTTGTCCACATATCGAATTATACAAGTTTTCTAACTATTTTGCATTCCTTTTTTTCTAAAATGTTAAAGAAACCCCTTTATTATTACGTTCACATGACACAAAATAAGACTATTTACCTAGTTTATTTTACAATTTAATTGATTAATATTCTGTAATTATTCAACATGGAGAATAAATAATAACTAGGAATAACAATATGTCATATATATAAGTTTCACCTGCAGGTTATTTTGCATAGGCTATGCAATATTTTGGTTATATTGAATTTTCTGTTATTAATTTCACCTTTACTAAAGCTCAAAATGTTATACGATGGTATAATAAAGTGCGTTTTATATTCATTAAGGGTGTGTTTAATATTGATTCTATTACAAAATAAATGGGTTTTTACTGTTATCAATTTCGTTCTGATCGCCTTCATATTTTTGCTTTTTTCGTCTTCTTACGAACTAGTTGAGCTAATTGATATTCTATTTTATTTTTGCTTTTTCTACCTTTTCATAGGGTTACTTCTTTGGATTATTAAGGGTGGTTTTTTTGACGCCATAACATATAGTTTCAGAAGAGTTGCAAATCGAACGACTAAAAATAGTGATTATATGGACGACTTTGAAGAAAAACCTCTTCCGTCTAAATTTTTCAAAAGAAAAAACGTCAATTTTTTTCTTTTTCAAGGAAGCGCTATGCTCCTTACTCTGCTAATTTTATTAGCGGCTTATTACTATTAAATAGAAGAACTTGCATTGGCTTTATGTATATTCTATAATTTGAACAGGATTTAGAATATTGTAATGCGATGAAGAAGCAAAAGTAGTTATGATGGTGTCTTCATAGAGAGGCTGTGGGTGGTGGAAACAGCCAGGCACATTATGATGAATTGGGGCTTTCGAGTATATGCGTATCTCCGGCGTTAACGGAATCGAGCTGACTTTTAAAAAAAGTAATTAGGGTGGCACCGCGAACTAATCGTCCCTTCCATTAGGAAGAGATGATTAGTTTTTTTTATAAATTTTAATGAGGTGATGGAATTGAAAACAATTTTTTCTGGAATTCAGCCAAGCGGTACATTAACGCTTGGAAATTATTTAGGGGCTATGAAGCATTTTGTTGATATGCAGGATGAGTATAACTGTTATTTCTGCATTGTCGATGAACATGCGATTACAGTGCCTCAAGACAGGTTAGAATTGAGAGATAACATTAAATCTTTAGCAGCATTATATTTGGCGTCAGGTATAAACCCAACTCGTTCAACTCTCTTCATTCAATCTGAAGTACCTGCACATACTCAATTAGGATGGATGCTGCAGTGTGTCAGTTATATAGGAGAACTTGAGAGAATGACCCAGTTCAAAGATAAATCAGCCGGCGGTAAAGATGCCGTTTCTTCTGGACTTCTGACCTATCCTCCCCTTATGGCATCGGACATATTGCTATATCAAACGGATATTGTGCCTGTAGGAGAAGATCAGAAACAACACTTGGAATTGACTCGTAATTTAGCTCAGCGTTTTAATAACAAGTACAATGATATCTTTACAATACCTGAGGTAAGTATTCCAAAAGAAGGCGCAAGAATCATGTCTCTTCAGGACCCTTTGAAAAAGATGAGTAAGTCGGATACAAATCAAAAGGCTTTCATTTCAATGCTGGATGATGAGAAGAAAATCACTAAAAAAATAAAAAGTGCAGTGACCGATTCAGAAGGGATTGTAAAATACGATAAGGCCGAGAAGCCTGGTGTTTCGAATCTTCTTACGATCGAATCAGTATGCTCAGGTCAATCCATCGCTAGCCTCGAAGATAAATACCGAGGTAAGGGGTATGGAGACTTTAAGGCTGGAGTAGCTGAGGCCGTCGTTAATGTTCTCATACCGATTCAGGAGCGGTACGCCGAACTTATAAATTCAGAGGAATTGGATCAAATATTGGATCAAGGTGCTGAAAATGCTTCGTTCCAGGCTGATAAAATGCTTGCTAAAGCAAAAAAAGCTATGGGATTGGGCCGCGTTAAAAAGAAAAAGTAAAAATTAAAGCCAGAATTGAGTATAGACCTCAATTCTGGCTATTTAAATGCTGGGTGCTTTTTTGATTTTCTGATTGCCACATCGTTTCAAAAAATGGCTGGCCCTTTATTAGTTTTCCACAAAGATCTTCATGCTGCTGGCTCCATCCTTCAATAGCTCCGTAATAAAGACGGTGCCATGCCGATTCCGCGGTCAATCCTTTTATTATTCCATATTGGGAAGGATCCCACTCTGTCAGCCAATACCCTACTTCTTCTGGATGATCCGAGTGTCTTAAGTGATCAAGAGCCATCATCAATAATTGTTTCAGCTGGCGCTCTCTCCGAGTAAGTCCAGCCATTTTTTCTGGAGACAATGAAAGAATATGATATTCTTTAGGTGCCGGATTCTCTAAATGGTAGATGGATGCGCGTTTTCCTTCCACCATATCAAAAACTAGTCGTTCCTGCCTTGGAATGAGCCGGCTTTTTTTCACTGGAAGAGAATAACCTAATGTATCGAACACTAATACACTTTTCCCGTCTGTGACAACAGCTGCATAATCGATTGTTTTTCTTTCTTGATTTTTCTTCATATATGTCCGTTTATGAACATCATCTAACAGACCCTTCGGGAGCTCCTGGAGATCATTCTCGATGAATCTAAATAATTCTTCTTCAATGACTAATAACGGTATTTGATCAACGAGTTCAATTCCATCTTCTTTACGCCATTCATGAAAATGACAAACATTGTATCCATTTTCTTCTCCTTCGAACCAATTCACCCATAAGTCATGCATGTATAACATAGCGCAACCTCTCTTTCTTACCGTAAGCTCTTTAGGTTACATTATGACCAATGCTGGGTTTTTTATTCTTATCGCCCAACATTTAGTAAATTATTCTTTCATACATATAAGGGCGAGCAAACTGAGGACGAGCCCGCTGGGAAACAGATAACATTCAGGTCGCGTTTTTACTAATAAAAGAAATTCCACCCAAGTCAAGCCTGCTGGAACAAGGTTCAGATAAGTGATAGTTACAGTGCCTCCCGCAACAGATAGACCAAAACCTATCAGTAATAGCATCCACTGCCACATGGCTCGTCCTCCTCTACTTTAGTTTATGTACAAGGTGCGAAGCCATGCCTCTCATTATCCGGGAGGTTCCTACATAATTCCTCTTTACTTAACCATCAATAACAGGTAAATTTAATAAAGGAGTTTTGTTAGAAAGGAATGGTTTTTTATGACAAATAAGCGCTCCTTACGTATTCGACGAAAACGTAAACGCAAAAAACGCATTTTTATAGCTGTTTTATTCCTTATGTTTCTTACTGCTGTAAGTTATACAGGCTATGAATATATGATGGGAAAACAAGACTCTCAAGGGAAGGTATCTGGTGATGACGGAACTACCGCTCTTGATGAAATGTCCAGTAAGTATAAAGATGAATTTAACGGGGTAGAAAGCCAAAACGGAAAAACAAATGTCCTGTTACTAGGAGTCGATCAGCGTAATGATGAGACACCACGTTCTGACACCATTATGGTCGCTCAATACGATGAAGAAGGCAATGTAGCTAAAGTAGCTTCTATTATGCGAGACACGTATGTGAGAATACCCGGACATGATTATAACAAGATCAATGCAGCCTTTGCTTTAGGCGGTCCTGAGTTGATGAGGCAGACCATTAAAGAAAATTTCGGCGTAGATGTGGAATATTACTCTATAGTAGATTTTAATGGATTCACTCAAATTGTAGACACATTGGCTCCTAGTGGAGTGGAAGTAGATATTGAAAAAAATATGCAGTATAAATCCGGGGATACAAATATTGATCTTCAACAAGGAACACATGAACTTGATGGTGAAGAACTTCTTGGTTATGCCAGATATCGCAGTGATTCACAAGGTGATTTCGGCAGAGTTCAGCGCCAGCAGGAAGTCCTTAAATTATTAAAAGAGGAGGCTGTTTCGTTCAACGGAGTGATGAAGGCACCTCGTTTGCTTGGTAGTCTTCAGCCGTATATAGATACGAATTTCAGCAGCGGTAAAATTTTGGACTTAGGTAAGGATCTCATTTTTAATCCTTTAGATGATATTGAAACATTCAGCCTGCCTGAGGAAGGAAACGTTTGGAACGAAAGAAAGGAATACCCTATCGGTTTAGTCCTAGCCCACAATGAAGAAGAAAGCGCGAAAGCCATACAAGAATTCTTAGAGTAAGCATATTTAAAGCACCTGACTTTTGTGGTCAGGTGCTTTAAATTTTTGGGGAACATTTGTATTTTTTGATTCGACTATTGGGAGTGGGAATTCCTCCATACGGGAGTAAAATTCACCCGCGAGTAATTAAAGACAATTGAAGTATTTCAACCGTTGGCTTAATTATTCCATCCTAAACGACTATTTCACAAAAAAAACGGGCAAAATATTGCCCGTTTTAATACTTATCCATTATATTTTTGAAAAATCAAAGCAGCATTGTGACCGCCGAAACCAAGCGAGTTGCTCATTACGATGTTTAGCGCTTGAGTCCTTGCTTCATTCGGTACATAGTCCAGGTCACATTCTGGATCCGGGGTTTCATAGTTGATGGTTGGCGGTATAATTCCTTCATTAATAGCTTTTAAAGATATAATTGCTTCTACTGCGCCTGCCGCCCCAAGCAAATGTCCTGTCATAGATTTAGTAGATGAAATCGCTAATTTACTCGCATGTTCTTTGAACACTGATTTAGCTGCGATTGTTTCAAATTTGTCGTTGAGGTCTGTAGATGTACCATGTGCATTTAAATAATCTACAGAATCTGCTGGTATTCCGGCATCCTCTAAAGCTTGTTCCATAGCTCGGCTTGCACCTTCCCCTTCAGGAGCTGGAGAAGTCACGTGATAAGCATCTCCTGTAGAGCCGTAACCGGTAAGCTCTCCGTAAATTTTCGCCCCGCGTTTTTGGGCAGACTCCAGGGATTCAATGACAAGTATTCCTGCCCCTTCACCCATAATAAATCCGTCACGGTTTTTATCAAATGGACGACTCGCTTTGGCAGGGTCTTCGTTCAACGAAAGAGCTCTTGCCGATGCGAATCCTGCAAATGACATTTTGTTCATCGGGGCTTCTGTGCCTCCTGTGATCATTATGTCTGCATCTCCACGCTGAATAACCTTAAAAGCATCTCCTATCGAGTTGGCACCTGAGGCACATGCCGTAACCGTACAAGAATTGATACCTTTCGCCCCAAGGGCAATAGAAACTTGTCCTGCAGCCATATCAGGAATCATCATCGGGATAAAGAACGGGCTTACACGACGATATCCTTTTTTCTGAAAGGTCTCGAATTGAGACTCATACGTATTCATTCCACCAATTCCTGAGCCAATCCATACGCCTGTTCGGTTGGCAATGCTTTCGTTGATTTCAAGTTCTGCATCTTCTACAGCCATTTGGGAAGCGACCATAGCATATTGTACGAAAGGATCCATTCGACGCAGATCTTTCCGATCAATATAGCCTGAAGGGTCAAAATCTTTCAATTCTGCCGCTACATGCACAGGATAATCCTCTTTATTTACTTTCGTGATTTCCCCTACACCAGACTTTCCTGCTTTGATACTTTTCCACATTTCTTCAACTGAATTACCGACAGGAGTCACTGCGCCCAGACCGGTAATTACAACACGTTTTTTTTCCATTACACCATTCCTCCTTCGTTACTTACCCCATCTGAGTGCAACAGCACCCCAAGTAAGGCCGCCGCCGAATCCGACGAGTACAACCAAATCGTCATCTTTGATTTTACCTTCTTTCACGTCTTCTGACAAAGCGAGCGGGATGGACGCGGAAGAAGTATTCCCATATTTGTTCACTTTTACAGACATTTTTTCAGCTGGGATTCCTAACCGTTCTCTAGCAGCCTCCATAATACGAATGTTCGCCTGGTGAGGAACTAGGTAATCTACGTCCTCTTCCTTCAATCCGATTTTCTTCACGACGTTAACGGAAGACTCCGGCATTTGACGTACAGCAAACTTAAATACTTCTCTCCCATTCATATGAAGAAACTCTTCCTGATATAGGTGTTGCAGTCCACTGCCATCTGCCCCTAGTTCAAAAGATAAGATACCTTTACCATCACTTACCGGTCCAATGACAGCGGCACCCGCTGCATCTCCGAAAAGCACGCACGTATTACGGTCTTCCCAGTTTGTGATTTTTGAGAGCTTTTCCACACCTACTACTAGTACGTTTTTATAAGCACCTGTATCGATATACTGCTTCGCTGTAATGACGCCATACATAAATCCCGCACAGGCCGCACTTATATCCATACTAGCGACTTTACGCGCACCTAATTTATGCTGAAGCATAGTAGCTACAGATGGAAACGGATGGTCAGGTGTAACTGTGGCTACTAATATTAAGTCAATCTCCTCTGCAGTCATCTCTGCATCCTCGAGAGCATTTTTTGCCGCTCTATACGCCATATCTGAGGTATCCATATCATCCTCTGCAATACGCCGCTCTTCTATACCTGTGCGAGAGCGAATCCATTCATCACTTGTATCTACGATTTTTTCCATATCTTTATTTGTCAGCACTTTTTCAGGGGCATAGTGCCCTGTTCCAATGATTCCAGCGTTCATATATTCATCCCCTTAAAGGTATTATCTTATAGCAAATCTTATGACTTGGTACTAATTTTAATTCATATTCTCACAATAGGCAAGTCTTTGAACCACGTAAAAACACAGGTGCAAAAGCCCCTGTGTTTGAAAGTCAAGTATTTGTATTTTATATCGAACTCGGTAAAGTTTATCGATTCATCGTGTGAATCAGCCAAATTCTTTCTAGCAGTTCAGATAGTTGATCAGCTTCTTGTGACCGTTGGAATGTTACATCCTTTATGTCAGTTAAATCCCCTTGCTCAAAATGCTCCATTACAGGATCTAAAAAATCCTCGATGTAAACTGCATTGTTTTCCATAATCCAGAATTTAAGATCATCGATCGTTTCTATTTGTTTATCCTCCATTTCCATCCATTCACCATATAGTGGTGGTACTTCTATTTTTATTTCATGGACTGAGGCTTTTTCTTGAAATAATATAAAGTTTTCATCTGAAACGAAAATTTGTGGATCTTCTCTGCTGGAATGACTGTGATTTTCACGTTCTTCTATTGTATTAAAGTGCTGGAAGTGACTGTTCCGCCCCACATACATATATAATTCTTCTTTCTTCGGATGATTGATCTCATCTACCCCCACCACCTCATGACCTCTATGAAGAAGATGTCTTGCACAGTGATAGCCCGACCAGTGGAAGCAGTTTAAAATGACAACTACCATACCGATGCCTCCTCCCTTATTCCTTTTATACTATTCGCCTGTACGATTATTCATGCTACTAAAGCGATTGCATATTTATTTTTTAATAACCTTCTGGTAGAATGAACAAAGAATGTGTAAAATGAGGTGAGTAATATGCGGATGATTTGGACCGTACTTTGGGCATTTTTGTTAAGCTTTATGACAGCATACGTTGTCAGCAACATGGCAGGTACAAGCTTTTCTTTTCTACAAGTGATAATCATGACAATTTTATTCAGCGTTGCCGCAATCGTACTTGGTGAAGGTGTTATTAAGGAAGAAGCATAGGACCTTTAAGAAAACGTTGCTACCTTACCATACGTAGCAGCGTTTTTTCTTTTGTTCTTAACATTCGTTTTAAAGGTGTGATATTACATAAAATTAACCGTACATATAAATAAACAGCACTTCGAATGAATGTATTTGCACGTTTAATCAAGGGGGACAAGCTTTAATGGAACAACTATGGCTGATCATTAAATACTTATTTCTGGGGATATTTCAAGGCTTCACAGAGCCTATACCTATTTCATCGAGCGGGCATTTAGTCATATTACAGGACTTAATGAATTTACAAATTGAAGGTTTGCAATTTGAGGTAATGGTGAATTTCGGATCTTTAATAGCTGTACTCATCATTTATCGCGAAGATATTATACGTTTATTCAAGAATGGCATCGGTTTTCTTATTACAAGAGACGAACGTCAAAAAGATGATTTCAACTTTGTCATATACTTATTGATCGCAACAATTCCCGCTGGGCTGATCGGGGTCCTTTTCAAGGATTCTTTTGATAGTCTGAAAGGGATGACACAGGTTGTCGGGATTACGTTGATCATTACTGGTCTTGCCCTATGGCTGATCCGGAATCTGCGCGGTAGGAAAGGCGACGGAATGTTAACGTGGAAAGATGCGCTCATCATTGGTTTTGCCCAGGCTGTCGCTCTCGTGCCAGGAATAAGCCGCTCAGGGGCTACGATTGTAGCTGCTATGTTATTAGGCACTAAGCAGCAAACAGCGCTTCGCTTTTCGTTTCTATTATTTATACCCGTAAGTTTAGGGACGATGCTCCTATCTATCGGTGATTTGCTGGAGGATGATCTCGCTACTTTATGGCCAAGCTATCTTGTCGCTTTCATTGCGTCAATCATCGCTTCATATTTTTCATTAAAATGGTTTATGAACATCATGGCCGAAGGAAATCTCAAATATTTTGCCATTTACTGCTTCGTCGTAGGTGGGCTCGTTTGGATGTTTTTGTAATCAAGCGAGGATATCAACTATGAAAAAACCACAATAATAACATAACTGATACACAAAAAAGCTGTCTCTGCTTAGGAATACATCCTAACATAGAGACAGCTTTTTTATCCTCCGCTTACTGGCGGGATAAAAGCAATCACGTCATTTTCCTGAATAACATCGTCACTTGCCGCGAATTCTTCATTGATGGCCGTCATTGACTCATTGATTTTAGCAAGTCCATATTCCTGCGCAACAAATTCCTTTACTTGTTTGACGCTTTTTCCTGAAACATCTAATTCAATCGATTCTTTACCTGCTTTTTCCTGAAGCGCTGCAAAAAATAAAATTTTATTCAAATTAAATCCTCCTCTGACGGCGTTCCTTTTCTATACGATTTTGTTTCGAGTTGGTTACCGATCCATTCTTCCCCATCTTCCCAATGTTCTTTCTTCCAAATAGGTACGATTTCCTTGATACGCTCAATTGCATAGCGGCTGGCTTCATAAGAGTCTCCTCGATGAGGTGAGGATACAGCAATCACAACTGCTATATCTTCAATATCCAGTTTGCCGACCCTATGGGTGATCGCTGTTTTTGTTTCAGGCCATTTTTGATTGATTTCTTGACCGATTTCAGCTAGTTTAGCTTCAGCCATTGCAGCGTATGCCTGATATTCTAAGTACAATGTCCGCTTCCCTTTTGTAAATTCACGCACTGTGCCTATAAACGTATTGATAGCCCCGGCATTACGACTGGAGACTAAGCTTACAGTCTGTTCAATTGAGATCGGTTCTTCTGTAATGGAAAACAACTTACTCACTATGGTGATCCCCTTTTATGATGGAATATAGTTCTTCGATATTTTCTGTCCAATGATGGATCGAATAGACAGGCACCGGCCGGGTAATTAAAATATTATCTTCCCAAGTTAAAACCACTTGGATATTATCCAAATCTAAAAGCTCCAAGTCTTCATTTTTTTTAATGATCACAGCTTTCGGATACGTCGCCTTCTTATAGCCCTCCACTAATATGAGATCAGGTTCTAAGAAGCTGTACCATTTCACCATTTTTTCTAAAGAAAGTGATGATTTCATTTGCATCTGTACTTCATCTGCACCTGTCACACTCGTTATAAAAGCTCCATTTTCATGAAGGCGCGCACTGTCATTAAGCCTGTGTGCTTCGTCCAAAGGAGTAGTATGACCGTGATGTTTTACAACAGCCACTCTATCCCCCAGTTGATCTCCGTAATGGATTAACTTCTCTAATGTCGACGTTTTTCCGCTTTTTTTATAACCTACAACTTGAAAAATGGGAGGATGTGCCATAAGTGATGCTTCCCTTCTCGTACAACTTATCAGCTTATTAAAAAAACCCCCGCCGAAGTGGAAGGGGCTTTCAATTCATCAAATCAATCTGGAATACCTAGCGCAATTTTTGCGTAACGACTCATGCGGTCTTTCGTCCAAGGCGGATTCCAAACAATATTAACATTGACTTCATTGACCTCTGGCAGGTCTGCAAGACAACGTTTCACATCTTGTTCAATATGACCAGCTAATGGGCAGCCCATGGCAGTTAATGTCATTGTCACAGTAGTATTACCGTTCTCATCCATATCGGCTCCGTATACAAGGCCTAAATTGACGATATCAATACCAAGTTCTGGGTCAATTACATTCTCAAGGGCGCCCATAACATTCTCTTCTAGTGCAGTATCCATAATAGTACCCCCTTCTTGTTACTTCAACTTCTATTATATACAAAATTCCTGCGAGATTAAACCACGAACGTCTAAAGAACAATTTCCAGCCAGTTCACCATCTCATTAACCCCAAAGCGAGTGACTTTATGATCCACACCAGCCTCCCTTAAAAAACGAATCTTTTCAGGGTTTTTATACGTTCCTACAATTTCGTTATAGAAATCATACGAATGTTCAAAAGGCACAACAGGATCTGCGTCACCGTGCCAAAAAAATAAAGGCCTCTCTCTAAGCTTATCAGAATTAGCAGAAAGATCGATACTGTGCAAGGAACTATATAGAACATTCAGCTCAGTTTCCGTAATTGGAAGCTGAAGTCCAGTCTTTTCTACATCTTTTATAAGTTTCTTTGCAAAGTCGACAGGTTTAGGAGAACCCATCATGACGGCTGCGGCCTGAATCCATGGATACATAGTAAGGGCTGCACTAGTTGTGACACCGCCCATTGAAGTACCTCCCACACCAAACCTTTGATTTAAAATTAGATCCCTCTGATCGAGCACGTCCTTAATATCTTGTAGATCTTTCAAATTTTGATACACTATGTCCCAGAATTTAAAACTTAGTTCTTCTTTTGATAATACATCTGTACGTTCCCCATGGTAGAGGCTGTCTGGCAGTATGACGCGGTATCCTTTATTTGCCAATAAATAGGCCTGGGGAAGATTTTGTTCTTTAGCTGAAGTGAAACCATGGAAATATGTAAACACTGGGAGTGGCTGATCATATTTTTGAGAATCTACAATAACTAAAGACGGAATGTGTTTTAGCGTTTCGCGATATATGCCAATCATTATTTGGTTCCCTTCTTTCAATCTTTACATGCTTCCTATACTAATTTACATGTTATTTTGTATAATTTACATCGTAACATTGAGAATAAAGGATGGAAAGTATTAGGTCTTTCGATTGTAATATCTTTGCAATACTCACGTTTAACCGCTACACTGGACTATAAATGAGGTGAATTAGGATGACAAAACAACATTTAATTGCATTAGATTTGGATGGAACTTTGCTTACAGATGACAAACAAATAAATCCACAAACAAAAGAAGTTGTGCTTGATGCGATGAATAAAGGACATGTAGTCTGTATTGCTACAGGTCGTCCACATCGAGCAAGCATCGATTTTTATAAAGAATTAGGTTTGAACACCCCTATGGTAAATTTTAATGGAGCATTGATCCATCACCCCAACAATAAATACTGGGACGCGTTACATTCTCCTTTATCTATTCGTACCGCCCACAAAATAATTCATAAATGTCATGAGTTGGGAGTCAAAAATATTCTTGCAGAGGTCAAGGATTCCATTTATTTAGACCAGCACGATGATGAAATCATGAAAATCTTCCAAACAGAGGATAACAACCCTGTTACAGTCGGCAGGCTTCAGCAAAATTTAAAGGATGATCCGACCTCTCTTTTAATTCATCCTGAAGAAGAAAAAATCAAAGCTTTACGTAAAGAATTGGATACCCAGGCTGAATTTATCGAACACCGAAAATGGGGAGCACCCTGGCATGTAATTGAAATTGTGCGTGCAGGTATGAATAAAGCGGTAGGGCTTCAGAAAATCGCTCATTATTATCACATCCCTAAGGAGAGGATCATTGCTTTTGGGGACGAAGATAATGATTTGGAGATGATTGACTATGCAGGTGTAGGCGTAGCGATGGGCAACGGCATTGATGAACTGAAAAAAATGGCAAATTACGTGGCAGGAACTAACGAAGATAATGGCATCGGAGAATTTTTGACGGAATATTTAAAACTTAATCGTAAAGCCATGTAAGTCAATTTTTACCTTGAGTATATGTGAAGTACACAGCCATAC
Organism: Halobacillus campisalis; assembly: GCF_030345335.1. GTDB lineage: Bacteria > Bacillota > Bacilli > Bacillales > Halobacillaceae > Halobacillus_A > Halobacillus_A campisalis. The sequence goes on along the minus strand of NZ_JAPVRC010000006.1, from coordinate 49,743 downwards.
TAAGCTTGGACGCAAAAAGCGTTCAGGCTTTTTTTATGACAGGAGGCTGTGTCATGGATAAGCAAAACAAAGAAGAAAAACGTTGGACTGAAGTTCGTCCTTTTCAAGAACGCGATATGGAACCCAAGAGGCTTTCAGATGCGAACCGTAAGGAAATAGAAGCAGACCAACATACTGTAGGAGGGTTTTAAATGGAGAATTCCCTATTTGAAAATGCACGTAACGCTGTCAATCGTATGACTAAGAATCGCAACAAAAACGGTCAAGAGCCTAGTCAGCAAGATATGCAAGCAGCTAAACAAGCTATTCAATCTGCATATAGCCAATGCTCTCAAGAAGAGAAGCAAGAGCTACAGCAGTTAGAACAAAAGCTTGAAGCTGAACACAACAGCATGCGTTAAATCATTTTAAGACCAGACTTTAATTAGTCTGGTCTTTTTTTAAAAACTTTAACAAAGCCAAACTTTTCATGTCCGATAATAAGAAGACTTTAGAACAATTGCATAAATAGCATGGCCTATTAACCAATACGTGATAGCAGTCAGATCAAATAACCCCGGTGTCTCTTTAATGGCGAGAGCAGTCAAGGGAAAATAACTGGTTGCCGCTCCTCCTGCAAGAATAAAAGCTGCGATCCACTGCCTTTTCATTGTTACTTTAATCTTCTTCATGAAAAGGTAACAAAATAAGACACCTATTCCCCAGGAGATGATCATATGAAAGAGCCACTCTATATAAACAGGCCAATGGATATCTCCAATCACTGGGATGAAATCTACGTTCATCAGCAAAGTATACACCTTAATTTCTGTGACCAGTTCCACAATCCACATGTATAAACCTAGAGCTATCCCAGAGGTTGTGCCTATATATACGCCCCATTTAAACATCATTCATCCCCCGCAAGTAATTTAATAAGCTTCTTGTTTTCTAAGTTCCCTTAACAAATCTTCTAAAACAGAAATCAGCTCATTACAACCACTCGGTTCTTCGATAATACGGAAATATAACGCTCTTAGAAAATGCTTACTGTTATTAATAATGATTTCTTCAGCAGGATCATTCCAGCCTTTACGTTCATATATAAGAGTTTTCAGCCACTCAGCTCTTTCGTCTGGTTCAATCTTATCGAACATAGCGATTAACGCAGTAACCATCCGTTCTTCTTCATCGAATAGATAAGGCTGATCAATTAGGAACTGTTCGCGGATAATGGGTAGCATATCTCTCACTTCTTGTGTAGTGATCTCTTCGCAGGAAGCAACATTATATAACGCATCTGCAGCATTGGCCATCGCATGCGCCCACCCTTTGCCATCAATATATCCACGGTGGTCTTTCTCCTGCTCCATATACTTTTTTAAGTTGTCCCACACCCGATGTATTTCTTGTTCGGAAAGAAACTGGTTTTCACGGTGTTTCTTCATAATAGGGGAGATGAGTCTAACCGAAACACTTCTTCTGAATACGGCATTCTCTTCTTTATTGGACGTTTTAATTCGGTAAAAAAGATAGTTTTTATTTAATACAGATCGCAGAATATTTTTCAGTTGTTCCGCATTGTAATAATCACGCTTTATGAAATTAGAAAAAATCATATAAACCAATTCTTCACGCAGCACAGGATCAGGTGATCCGATCTTTTGTAACATGAGCGTCGTAAGTTCTGAAAGATTCTGGTTTTCAGATAATCTATAGTCATTGTCTTTTATAGGCTGTAATACATCAATTAGTCTAGTTTCCATTTCATACCTCCCTGAAATCGTTCATATTGTAACACACAATCAAGATAAAAAAGAAACAAGAAGCTGTGAGTTTAGAGTTGGTTCGTTTTCTGCTAAAATAAAAACTGAAAGAATAAGAGGAGGAATACTGAATATGGCTATTACCGTAGATGAAACACCAAACCCGAATGCACGTAAGTTCACTACTGAATCAATGATTTTCCAAGGAGACGGCAGCGTGTCTGTTATGCCTGGTCAAAAAAGCGAATATGAGATCATGAACCAGCTCATGGAACTGGATGGCGTAGACAATGTCTTTGGATTCCAAAACTTCATCACCGTCAACAGACTGCCTGACGCAGATTGGGAAGTTCTCACAGCTAAAGTTGAAGGTATTCTAACAGAACACGGTTATTAAAAGAAGGCTGACCTTAAGAGTCAGCCTTCTTTATTATTGTGCATCGAAATTATCTAAGGGGACAAAATTCATTTGTGTAGGCTGTCCTTCCTCATCTTTATTGAACATCGTCATGATCAGTGCACCTCTATTAGGCAAATCTTCTTCAGGAATAGTGACCTCTGTTTTAAAAGAGGACCATTCTGCGCCTGGATCTTCCACCTGAACAGCTTCTTCCTCTATCAGCAAGTTGTGACCATCTTCCACCATATAGAAAAACTGTCCGTCTATAGCATTCACTTCACCTGATACCGTGTAGCTTCCGTTTTCACCTTCTAAAGTTAGATCACGGAAAGCTTCTTCATTATCTCCTTGTGATGTCTCAAGCTCTTCATCAAGTTCTTCAGCCTCTTCTGAGCCGGATGAGGTTTCTCCCCCTTGACCGATTGTAGTTTGTTTAGAAATTTCAAAGGGTTTTGACTCAAAAGGCTGGTCATTTATAGAAGTTACAAGAAACGTCATGGTTACATTATAATCACCTGGAGGCAATTCTTCGTTCACTGTTTCATTAGCCTCAAGTTTCTCTCCAGGTTCAAGCTCCTCCATAGTAAGCTGTTGGGTGAAGGCCTGACCCTCAGAATACTTATACACTTCTTCTCCATCTTGATTCTCTACGATTACATCGTATTTCAAACTAGAATTAAAGCCCAGGATCACTGGTTCTTCTGCATCGTTCGTAATGGAAAATTCAGCCATTATTCCATCTTTTCCCTGAACAACCTCAGCCTCAAAAGTAAGCTGTTCAATCAAAGCTACAATATTATCGGAAGGCTCTTCCGATTCAGAATTGGAGGTTTCTTCTGTCTCATTATTATTATCTGTTTCACTCTCACTAGCGTCATCGCTATTGGAGCATGCCACGAGAAAAACTGTTAATACGCCTGCGATTATGGGGTACCATTTCTTCAGTTTTTACACACCCTTTTTAATTATTTGTCATCTTTCCTGAAGAATCCAAAAATGCCTGTTGTTTGCACTATATTTGTGAACGCCTGTGGATCTACTTCAGAAATTATACTTTGTAAGTCATATAACTCATATCTAGTTATAACCATCACCAGCATATTTTTATCTTGCTGAGTAAATGCACCTTTTGCCGGCAAGGTTGTAATTCCGCGCACCATTTGAGAATGGATCGCTTTTTCCAAATCTGCAGCCTTTGTGGTGATGATCATAGCTGTCAGTTTTTCATGACGAGTGTGAATAGCATCAATAACACGGGTTGTTACGTATAGCGTCAATAATGTGTAGAGCGCATTTTCAGGGGAATAAAGAAGTCCCGCTACAGCAATAATCAAACTATTTATGATTAAAAAATAAATTCCGATAGGACGATCTCTCATACGCGATAAAATCATCGCTACGATGTCAAGACCACCAGTAGAAGCACCCCATTTTAGTGTAATCCCTACACCAAAACCGCCGATAACACCGCCAAATACCGCATTTAGAATTATATCTTCTGATAATTGGACGACAGGGATGACTTCAAGAAATAAAGTAGTGAAACCTACTGATATAATACTATAGATTGTAAATCCTTTCCCTACTTTAAACCAGCCTAGTATAGCAACTGGTATGTTAAGTAATAGCAAAATTAAACCTGTACTTACGCCAGGTACGTTCAGAAAATCTTGAAAAATACTTGTAAGCAACTGAGCGACACCAGTAAAGCCGCTAGCGTAGACATTAGCTTCAATAAGAAATAAGTTCAGTGATAAAGCATTGAATACTGCACCTACTAGTACGATTAAGATTCGTTTAAATTCAAAGGAAAACATGTCAACCTCCTATTCTGCATTAAGCGCTATCTATTTTTTATCACCGACACCGCCTAAAATCAAGTCATATCTTCAGCGTCTCCCAAGTTCGACGGCTTATAATCATCAAGAATAGTTAGATATCTCTTTACTAACTCCTTTCATAAGCCTACACTAAAAGGAAATAATACAATTGATTGGCAGGTGAAGATATGAACGTCAAAATTTTAACCGATTCCGCTAGTGACCTATCATCCGAGACTTTACATAAACTCAATATTGACTGTTTACCTCTCGGTGTGACGATCAATGGAAAAGAATACGAGGATGGAAAAACGATCACACCAAAAAAGGTATATGAAATGATGAAAAATGGAGAAGCACCTAAAACATCTCAAGTATCTCCTCAAGCCTTCCGAGATACTTTTCTAAAGTATGTGAAAGAGGACCAGCCCTTCATTTATTTCGCATTTTCTTCTGAGCTCTCTGGGACTTATCAGACCGCTAAAATGATTGGAGAAGAAGTAAAAGAAGAATATCCTCATGCAAAATTTGAAGTTTTAGATACAGAAGCTGCCTCGTTAGGTTATGGTCTTATTATCATGAGGATCGCAGAATTAGCTGAACAAGGAAAAACATTTGAAGAAATCGTTGAGACTGGCAAGTACCATGCAGAACATATGGAACATATTTTCACTGTAGACGACCTTGAATATTTATACCGTGGTGGTCGTGTAAGTAAGACGGCTGCATTTGTAGGAAGCCTTCTTAGAATCAAACCACTCCTCCACATGGAGGATGGCAAGCTTGTCCCTTTAGAAAAAATACGCGGAGCAAAAAAAGTATTAAAACGAATGGTTGAAGTTATGAAAGAACGCGGTACTGCATTGGATCAACAACGAATAGCTATCAGCCACGGAGATGATGTTGAATCGGCTGAATTGCTGGCTGAAATGATTAGAGATGAATTCGGCACGAAAGACATTCATATCGACATGATCGGGGCAGTCATCGGCGCCCATGCAGGTCCCGGTACCATCGCTTTATTTTTCCTTAACGAAGAACCTGTATAGTTACAAAAAGCTGCTTATATCGGCCTTAAGGCCTTTATAGGCAGCTTTTTTCCAGAGTTTTGGAAGTGTTTTAAACCCGGGTCTTTGGGTGACAAGTCTTCATCAAGCATGCCACATGCATTATCAACATATGTAACTTGTTCTCGTATTCATTCCTTATTTTTTAAACTGATCACAATAACTGCTGTAACGAACAACAACAGTACTCCCCCGACAAACCCAATGAACAGCCAGTTTAATCCTTTGTCTTCTTCAACAACAAATACATCTGCTGTTTCTCTTTCCATCCCGAGTTTATAAACACCTTCTCCATTTTGCCTTACGACACCATCCTCTAGAAGACCACGCATTTGCTGGTCATCCGGCAGCTCAGTCAAATCCACCGCCTGTGTCCTCGGGGAGTTATTCATAGCGATAACCATCGTTTCTTCCTTATAAACCCTTTTAATAACAGCTAATCCATCACTATTGAATAATTCTTCATAAGTCCCTCTTCTCAGGACCGGGAACTCTTCTCTCATCGAGTTCAATTTCTCTATGTGCTGTTTTAATTCTTCATCTCCGCCTTTGAAATTCATCATTTTAAGATTATCGGGAGGTTCACCTCCATCTAGTGGAACCTCACTTCCATAAGTTAGAATGGGATACCCCGGAGAAGTGAACATATGAGTCAAAGCAAGTTTCCAGCGAGTTACGGGATTGCCCCCCTCTTCCACTGCAACTCTTGTAAATCTTTTTGTACTAGGATCATCTAAATAATGACCAAGCAGTTCAGGGTTCTCAAAATTCTGTAGGCTGGACTGCCAAACCTTAAATAATGAATCTAGAGAGGCATCTGTATGGTTAAAAGAACCTGAAGCAGCTTCATAAAACGGATCGTTAACAAAACTGTCTATACCAGCAGATTCGTAAGCCTCTATGTCATCAGGGTCCTCTACATTAACATCACCTATTAAAATGAAATCATCATCCAATAATTTCAAGGATTCATTGAATATGGATAAAAACTCCTTGGAGACTTGATTTATAGAACTGAGCCTGAAACCATCCACACCCGTTTCTTCCTTCCAAAACTGAGCCGCTTCCGTTAATTGGCTTTGCACCTCGGGGTGGTCGGTATTCAAACGGGGCAAATTAGAAAGCCAAGTATTTTCTACACTTGCCACATCATTTTCTTCCATAGCTTCTGAATCAAAATATTTGTCCTCTTGCCCGCTTTCTTCAAGCCAAGGATGTTCATTTCCTGTATGACTGACCACAAATTCAAAAATTACTTTAAGGTCACGGTTGTGAGCTTCCTCTACAAGCCTCTGTGCATCTTCTATCGTTCCAAAATGCCCCTCAACTTGCATAAAGTCATCTATCCAATAGCCATGATAGCCCTCTTCCGTGTTTTTCATAATCGGACTTAACATAATAGAAGTAAAACCCATTTCTTCTATGTAATCAAGCTGGTCGATAACACCTTGCAAGTCGCCGCCATGGTAAGCTTCCGGGTTATCCTTATCTACCTCGTAATCGTTTTCAGTATTCCCGTTCATAAAACGATCGACCATAATATAATACATACTTTCGTCTTGCCATCTTCGTTCTTCTTTTTCAACGGCTTCAGTTTCAAAGGCGTAAAAAAGAAGAAACGGAATGAACATGAGAACCATTGTAAGTTTTCTCATCTCCCGCTCCCCCTTATTCTATAACATCCACCTTTAAGGTTATCCCTTTGTACCTCCACCCGTCAATCTAGAAATGAAATCTCTTTGTAATGTTTAATGATCGTTCATTTTAGAACGGAGATTAGATGAGAACGAATGAATATTCTTTCAAAAAGCTGTTATTATGTAACAGTCTATTTTAAAGGTGGTTGTTGATATTGATAAGTTAGTTATTCAACAATATGGCAGGATAGTAGAAGTCTTGGTTTCGAGATAACCTGGGTTCGTTGCCGTATTGAGAGTCAGGTGTGGTTGGGAAGCTACTCGCTTTCCTGTGGGGGAAGTGGCGAGCTTCCCCGGGCTGAAACCCAGTAGAATCTCTGCTTTTCCGTCATCGGGGTGAGTAGAAGGTGGTTTTAGGAATGGACTCGCTTTCCGTGGGAGTGCAGTGAGCTTCCTCAGGCTGCCGCCTTCCGGGATCTCACCAATCACTCTCATCCCACCTCTTACACCTTAATAGTCTAGGGCGTGAATCCGTTCATATATCTCAGGGGGAGCTATCCAGCTCCAGCGCTTAGCGGCTACTGAGACTTCCTTCACTTCTGTACGATAAGTCAACATCGAATCACTCCGTTCTTCGTGTTTCCTTTATCTCCGTCAGCTCCGTCCAGTCCATACGCCGCTGACCAAAGCGCTTCCGCTTTCAAAGGTAGGAGTCTCGCCCATTCCAAAAACCACCTAACTTATATTAAGAGACGGAACTAAGAAATGAGAAGCAAAAAACTCTCTTATACCAACGCTTTCCAACCAAACTCGTGTATTCGAGCTTCGACGCATAGCGGTTTAACGAGACTTCCTTCATTTCTGTACGATAAGTCAACTTCGACTTCCTTCGTGCTTCGCGTTTCCTTTATCTCCGCCAGCTCCGTCCAGTCCATACGCCGCTGAACGAATTTACAAAAGGAGTCTAGCAGCTTCCCAACCAGCCCATTCGATGGAGCTGAGAAACGAATCCTTGTTTAAAATGAGGATATTTTATATGTCTATCAGGTGAGAAGATAGCGTTTTACTTCAAGGTTTTTAACATAGGACAGTTGTTATGAAAATCAGCAAATGTTTGCTTTTTTTGAAGTGGTTTCGAGATACTTATATGGTAGAGGAGCGGAGGGAAACGGTGAGACTCCTGGGGGAGGAGCGGGACAGGTGAGACCCCGGAGAGCGAAGCTCGAGGAGGCTCAGCGCCCGCCCCCCGGAAAGCGATCCGTTTCCCGGAGCCCTATATTCTCATGATGTCTCGAAACTGAGTCTTCCACTATAGGGAGCTTATATAAATATCAACACGGAACTTTAACAAAGCCATTATGTAATAAAACCGCACTCTATGAGCGCGGTCAAATCAGTTTATTTTTATTCGATAAACAGTCAGCCAATAGTTGATTTGGCATAAGTGGGCAATCAATTGAGGTCCCGTCATTAACTGGCCGAACCATGGGGTGCTAATCGCTTTACCTTCAGATTCATTTAATTGCTCAAGAGCTTTTCGATCAAATAAATTGAATATGGGTGCATTAGGCTGGCTGAGTATTTCTTTCATCCAAACCGTTACTGCTTTCGTATAGTCGGGGTGGAAAGTTTTTGGATAAGGGTTTTTCTTGCGGTGCAATACTTTATCAGGCAAAATGCCATGTAAAGCCTGACGCAATAACCCCTTTTCCTGATTACCAAAATGCTTCATTTCCCAGGGAATATTATAAGCATATTCCACGATCCTATGATCACTGAAGGGAACTCTCACCTCAAGACTCGCTCCCATACTCATTCGGTCTTTCCTTTCCAGAAGCGTTTGCATGAACCAGTTCATGTTCAAGTAAAGCATTTGACGATGTTTTGAAGCCGATTCCGTTTCCCCATCCAGCAGTGGAGCTTCCCCAATAGAATTTTGGTATCTTTTGAGCATATAATTTTCTAAATCAAATCGTTGAACGATATCTTCTCTAACCAGATTTTCCCTCTCTGAGATCGACCGTATCCAGGGGAAACCTTTTCGATCACGGTCTTCTTTGCGATAAAACCATGGGTACCCTCCAAATATTTCGTCAGCACACTCTCCTGATAGAGCAACAGTCACGTGGTTTTTAATTTTTTCACAAAACCACAGAAGAGATGAATCTACATCGGCCATTCCTGGCAAATCTCGCAATTCGACTGACCTTTGCAACCTTGAAACTAAATCTTCAACACTTGCTTCCAATGTGAAATGCTTTGTCTTGTGCTCTTTTTGAACTAGCTGAATGTAAGTTAGATCGCGATCCGGTTGAAATGCATTAGATTTAAAAAACTTTTCCTGTTCTTTGTAATCGATAGAGAAGGTTTTTAAATTACCTAAATTCTCTTTTTTGTAATAATTTGCGGCTATGCTTGTAATTGCGCTGGAGTCAACTCCTCCTGAAAGAAAGGTTCCTAGCTTCACATCACTGACAAGCTGTCTCTGTACTGCATCAGTAAACAAACCCCTGACTCGTTCTACGGTCTCTTCCCACGTATCCTTATGTTCACGGCTTTCTACATTCCAATAACGTTTTTCTTTGAAAGCTCCCGCACTCCATGTAGCATAGAACCCCGGTCTCACTTCATGGATACCATCAAAAACCCCATGTCCCGGCGTACGAGATGGTCCTAAAGTAAGAACCTCCAAAATCCCTTGCTCTGATATACTGGCGTCTTTATCTGGATGGGCAAGCAGCGCTTTTATTTCTGAAGCAAATGTAAGTCCACCATTTTGTTCATTGTAGAATAGCGGTTTTACACCGAGCCTATCCCTTGCAATAAATAAACACTGCTTATTCACTTCCCAAACACTGAAAGCAAAAATGCCATTGAATTTCTGGACGCATTGTTCTCCCCACTCTATATAACTAAGAAGGACGACCTCAGTATCGGAGTGGCCTTGAAAAGTCCATCCTTTTGCTCTCAATAACTTGCGCACGTCTTCTGTATTATAGAGTTCGCCGTTATAGCACAGAATATATTCCTCTCCATTCGATTGACGTACCATTGGCTGGACTCCGCCTTTGGGATCGACCACTATCAAGCGCTGATGCCCAAATCCAGCCTGCTCCCTCACCCACTTTTTATAAGCATCTGGTCCTCTATGTTCAATAGTCTTTGCCATTTGATCCACGATCAACGAGCGTTCCTCTTCTCTTGCAGGAGACCCCACCCAACCTACAAATCCACACATAACATGTCACCATCCCTTTTACTTTAGAACCCTTAACTTTAGCTGAAAAAAATAAGCTAAGAGCAAAAAAAGCATCGTAATAAACGTTATGTAAGATGACAAGACTTTTATGTGATTTTTTTACGTAAAGACTTAAAATTGTCAATCTGTTGAATTGAATAAATGTCAAACGCAGATGAAGGAATGACTTAATATATCTATAAATATAAAAACAGAATCATGCATTAAAAATTTTCGAAATTTATATTGACTTTATCAGTGAGAATGATTATCATTTTAATTGATAAGAGTTATCACTCGTTCCCCCAATAACGGTGATACAACAGTCATACAAATACCCCTTGTTTTTGTCATAAAAAAGCCTGCATGTCCAAGACATGCAGGTTCCTTTTTTATGCAGGCAGTATACCCAGCGGCAAGAAACCGAATCCAAGTACGATAGCAATAACTGCCGCTATTAGAAGCTGAGCCCACCATACTCCCACCGGCTTTTTCTTCTTGAACTTGATAGTAACCATTTCCATCGCTGCAATCACCCATAGCCCTACAAGAACTTTAATGATGATCAAAGCTCCATACGTTGCGTAGCTTGCGAACAGTGAGCCCCCAGAATATAAAATGAGTAAATAATCGGCTCGCAAAATCATGTGAGATATTTTCGCTGCTTTTTCATTTCCGCTTCTTGTAAACGTTGTGGCTAGTCCTACGAGAACAAAAGCAATTACCCAAGAGGTAATATGTAAATGCGACATGATCCTTCCTCCTTATACATAAAGCTTCCTTAATGATACCATGTGAGTTTCATATTTTCCTATAAAAAGCTTGAACTTCAATTTTTGAATTAGTAAGAAAATTGTTACAAAACCTGTTATACTGGACGTGGAGTTTTCAAATGTAATTGGAGGGATATCATGACTATAAATAGCCAGGAGATTATTGATCAAACGCAGGAATATGGTGCGAAAAACTATCACCCCTTACCGATTGTAATATCAAAAGCTGAGGGGGTATGGGTGGAGGATCCTGAAGGTAACCGGTATATGGATATGCTTAGCGCATATTCAGCAGTAAACCAGGGTCATCGTCATCCAAAAATCATACAGGCTCTCCAGGATCAGGCATCTCGCGTAACTCTTACTTCTCGTGCTTTCCATAACGACCAGCTCGGTCCATGGTATGAGAAAGTATGTAAATTAACAAATAAAGAAATGGCTCTTCCCATGAATACAGGGGTTGAAGCAGTTGAAACGGCGATCAAAGCGACGAGACGCTGGGCGTACGATGTAAAAGGCGTTCCAGACGGCCAGGCTGAAATCATCGCTTGTGTAGGCAACTTCCACGGCCGTACCCTTACTGCAGTGTCTTTATCTTCAGAGGAAGAATACAAACGGGGCTTTGGCCCATTGCTACCTGGAATTAAAGTTATTCCTTACGGGGATATTGAAGCTCTTAAGGAAGCGATCAATGAAAACACAGCAGGTTTTCTATTTGAACCGATTCAAGGTGAAGCCGGCATCGTTATGCCTCCTGAAGGATTCCTAAAAGAAGCATATGAGCTTTGTCAAAAGGAGAACGTCCTTTATATTGCGGATGAAATCCAGGCAGGACTGGGCCGCAGCGGTAAAATGTTCGCCTGTGACTGGGAAGATGTTTCACCAGATGTACTAATTTTAGGAAAAGCACTTGGAGGCGGAGTCTTCCCGATCTCGTGTGTTGTAGCCAACAAAGATGTGCTAGGAGTTTTTAATCCAGGCTCCCACGGTTCAACATTCGGAGGAAACCCATTGGCTTGTGCAGTATCAGTCGCTGCGCTAGATGTCATTGAAGAAGAAAAGCTTGCCGAACGCTCCTTAGAATTAGGAACTTACATGAAAGAAGAGCTTCAATCCATTGATAATCCTAAAATCAAAGAAATTCGCGGCAGAGGGTTGTTTATCGGGGTAGAAATGACGGTACCTGCCCGCTCATATTGTGAACAATTAAAAGAAAAAGGACTTTTGTGTAAAGAAACACATGAGAATGTGATTCGTTTCGCTCCTCCTCTGACGATTGATAAATCAGATTTAGACTGGGCGATTGAGCAAATTAAAGATGTTTTAAAATAAAGAAGTTCGGCTGAGGCCGAACTTCTTTATTTTATACTCGACATGATTTGAACTTCATCGTCATTCTAAGGATATGATTTTTTTCTGACCCCACGGGGCTACTACGATCTCAGCCGTCGCATCGCCTGCCTGCTCAATAGTATTACCCGTGCCCTCTTCGATGAAATAACGGTCCAATCCAATATTCACTTGATAAGTGTCAGTTTGTTCATTATGCCATTCAAACCTGGCTTTTAACTCAACTTGACCCGCCTTAGCACGCTCGGAATGAGAAGAAGCTTTCACTAATTCGTAGAAACCAGAATCCTGTTCTTCTACCGTGATGAATACGGTATCTCCACGAGCTGGCTCCTTCTTATCTTCCCACATTTCAACAGGAATATCTTCAATACTATAACGAACCGTGACGTAATCTCCGTAAAATGGATCGCGGGGATCTAGAGGTTGTGTTTCTAATATGATCGTTTCTCCAAAACGGTCCATTGCATAGTATGAAACCCCCATTCCCATCAAAAAAATAACTTGCAGCGCTACCGCCGTATAAAACAACCACCGATTCATGAAGGCTCACCCTCTCTTCTCACCTGGCGTCTTTTCCTCTCTAAGAAGAAACTTAAGACAAATAAAAGACAGCCTCCTGTGAAGAAAAATATCGATCGATCCATGAATGCCCAAGCCAGTTGAAAATAAGCGATCAATGTCGTCAATAGAAATGCAATTGTTCCTTTCGCAACCCACTCTGAATGCTCTTTCCGATAGCCTGCAATCAGCCACCCGAGGGAGTACCCGAATAATAGGAGCAAGGAAAGAAGGTCTCCTTCTCCTATTCGAAAGACAGGTATAAATAAAACAAGATCAATCCAATTGAACTTCGTGGATTCGATGGCTGATTGGATGACTGCATATAGGAATAGCAGCGACCAGCCTAAGAAAAACAAATTCGAATATTCAACCGTTTCACTCCCGTGACCTAATAGGAATACTTGAAAAATATCTACTATAAAAATGGACATTACAGCCACTGAACCGAATGATTTCAAGTGAATTTGACCATAAGGGAGATGGCTGACGATATAGAGAATGAGAAATAGCAAGATCAGCCAGTAGTATGACCATCCATATGCAAACACGAACACAAGCGATTGAATGACATAACTGACAGCAAACAAAACTGTAAGTAAACGATTCCCTTTTACAAATAAAACCCAGCCTAGACCGAGGAATAATATGCCTAAAGGAATATAAAAATCTTGATAGACGCTTCCGCTGTAAATTTGTCCAGCTGTTATAAGTATTATCGCGGCCAGGAATAAAAGCGATTCCCAAAAAACAAGAAGCAGGACAAAGGCAGCGGCAGCCCAGATGAAAAACGGAAATGCACTGAACGAAGTGTAATTATACATTTGACCAGTCAGAAATATTCCTGCACCAAATACACACAGAGCAATGATAATTAAACTCAAGCCAACAGGTTTCGAACGATTTCGATATAGATAACCACCTGTCAAATAGAAAGCGAGCAGGAAAAAAATGATGATGGCAAGCTTTACAATATCTGATAAGGCCGACCAATTTGAAGCAATGAAAGTCAGAAATCCAAGGCCAATGAATAATGCAGCGAAAGTCAACAGTATAGGATGACCGGATGTATGACTATAGCGTTTTAAAATCTGATCCCTTTGAGAAGAAGTGATAGTTCCATCCTTCACCCACTTCTCAGACTCTTTTTCTAACTGTCCCCTTTTCATCTGACCCTCTCCTTTATTAAGAAGCCTGCCTTGTTGACCGCTTTAAAGGCTGTTTCTTTCTGTACGTCAAAGTTCGCCACAGCCATTCCAGCGGACCATAACGGTATTTTTTCAGCCAGGCTTTACTCCCGGCCACTTGCATACTAAAAATGATCAGCACAATAAGAACACTCAGAAGCGGTGTAACTTCGCCATACCAGCCAAACCCGACAGAGTAGAATAAAAAGAAGCTGATGACGGATTGTAAGATGTAATTCGACAGCGACATCCTTCCGACAAAAGTTAAAGGATAGATAACTTTTCTGCCAAAAGAGGTTCTAAAAGCCAGCGTAATGGATAATACGTAAAATACTGCAGATGCTGATCCTCCGATATTGTCTTGTAAAAGTTGAAACCATTCTGGGTTCCCAATCACATATGGGCCAGCTTTAAATAATATAAATAAAACCCCTGTAACTACCCACCACTTTTTTATTGAAGTAAGATGTACTTCAGGCTCATGCAGCCATCTTCTTTTAGCAATATATGCTCCAATTAAAAACATAGGTATTAAAGATAAAGCAAGCAAAGGGATCGTCCCGGCATTATTGCTGTACGTCCAGTCAGTTAAGTTTTGCTGCCATATATCCATTAGGTTTCCTTCCCCATAATTTCTAATCGCTTCCTCTGCAGCCTGGCTGTTGCCTAATGCGCCTAATGAATCTCGAAGAGCATATAAACCAAGGGTCAGGGGAATCACTAGAACGCCCAACATACTAAAAGCAGAGATAAGAAGCGTAGCTGGTTTGACGTTAAAGAAAGTGAACAATATAAATCCAAATACTCCATAGGATAGAAGTATATCACCATGCCATATGAGAAAAGCGTGTACCGCTCCAAATCCAATAAGGATAAGCAATCGCCTGAAGATGATGGGACGATAGTTCATATTCTTTAATTCCAAGCGTTCTTTCATCATGAATATTCCAAATCCGAACATTAGGGAGAAGAGTGTATAAAAGCTAGCTTGAAAAAAGATATCTATAAAGGTCTGTACAGCCTGGCTCGTTGTAGATGTCCAGACGAACTCTCCACCTCCATATAAGAAATAAGGAGCGTTAAATGCAGGGACGTTTACCATGAATATCCCTAAAATCGCCAACCCTCGTGAAGCGTCTATCCAACTCAGTCTTTCTTTATCTTGCAGCGGCGATGCTTGTGGTTCCATGCCGAACTCCCCCTTATTACTTTTCATTTTACTTTTAATACGAAAATTACACAATGTGGCTTCATATAGATGAAGAAAGGAGAACCCCATGCCTGCTACCGTCGGTTTTGTAAAAGTGATTTCCATATCTTCAGCAGCCGTTTTCAATATCGGTGATGTGTATAGCATAGCTCCTCAAGCCACCGCAAAAACTTACGCAGGAGGCGGATCATTTAATACAGGCGATGGAATACGGGTGCAATTGAACAAGGCTAATACGTATATCAATGATCAAGAGGTTGTGGATCAGCCAAACTATTCCCCATAAGGAGAGGTTATAGATGAACTTGACCGTTTACCAGACGATTTCAATTCGCTTTTTGAAAATCGGTACCGTCGCTAACTCTTCCATCGTCCAAATTGGCAGTTCAGGGGTGATTCAGGCCCAGTCAGACTTATATAATACTGGAGGGTTTACCGGACCGGCTAAGGAGCCAGAACCTATAGACGGAGAAATAAGTTACCCTGAAACGGACTCCTCTCCACTAGTGCCCCTCACAATTTAAGGACAAATTTTCAACCCTTGGTGCATAGACTGTAACGTATAACTTCCTTTAGAGCTCAGGAAAGGGGTGAATTTCATACTCATGGATAACTATTATTCTTGGAACGCATGGATGCAGCAGATGATGGAACAAATGAAGGAACAGCAAAAAATAATTGATCAACTCACCCAAAAAATTGAAAAACTTCAATCATCAGATCAGCGTAAGACGGTGATTGAGAAAATCGAATACCATTTCGACCAGTTGAAGATAGAAACCTTGGAGGGAACATTGCAAATTGGTTTGTCTCCTCAAGGTATCGCCGAATCAGAAATTGAAGATTTATATAAAGGACAAACCAATGATCACCACTTAAATAATCTGATGACCTCTCACGTTCCTAACCATATTGATGAGTATGTAAGAATTCACAGCCTTCCTTTATCGAGTGAACATCGCGAAAAAATAATTTCCGACATCAATAAACAGTTACCTGAGCGTTTTCAACAGTACCAGAGGCAGCATCCCGATCTGGATGTTCATGACATTGTCGACCGTCTATCGAAAGAAGTTCAATCCTCTGTCATTCAGTATTTAAATAATTATAAAAGGGAGGATACACCATGAATCATAGCGTTCATAACTACGGACTTCACGTTGGATGTATTCGTGTCAGCAGTGTGACCACCTCTTCTGTGTTTTTAATTGGCGACAACAAAACAATCCGCTTACGTTCCTTCTTCGATACTCCACCTGAATCTTTGATCATCGGTCCGTTTGTTCCTTTAGAGGCACAAGGGGAAGTAGAAATGATTCCAGATGAATAACCGGATGGTAGAAATGCATAATATTGACGTCATCGCCCTTTCGATAGGCTCCGGGTTTCTTATCGGTGACCTGAGCCGTTCTAATTCACACGCGAGAGTTATTGCTGTTCAAGAAGAAACTCGAGCCATCTCAGAAAAAGTAGATTTTGATGATTTCTCCATTTTCCAGCGTGAATTGCCCCCTTCCCGTCCTTCAATAGTCATCAACTCTTCTTTCTGCAACCATCACCCCGTTATTGATGTTCAATCTATGCATGTAAAAGGTATTTCAACAGCAGGCCTGATACAAGTTGGCGGCGTAGATCATATTGAAGGGGAATCAAGACTTAAACACATTCGCATATTGAATGAGGAACAATAACTTCACAGATCTCATACGCTGTAGAAGTATATAGATTAAGGAGGGCTAAAATTATGCCATCCATAGTGGGTCCACTAAGAATTAACAGCATCAGCGGAGGAGTAGTTAATTTCGGTGATTCTTTTTACGTCTCACCTAAGAGCTCCTCAAAAACCGCTAACGGAGCAGGTTCATCAAATACAGGTGATTTTATAGCAACGAATAATGGTTTCAGTAATACGTCGGCTATCGACCCAGATGTCAATGACCAGAATGTCGGTGGAGCATAAATGAAAGGGGATGGCCGCCTGCTATCCCCTTTCATCTTTTCTTTTGATTGGATTTCCGTGTAGTGATTCTTTTATTTGGATCTTGTTTTTTTATCCATCTCAAATATTTTGTCATATCCGGGTGATCCGCCAGCCGTTCCAAAGAATGATAGAAACTCGCTAGCTCCTGGTTTGTAAAAAGTGCATGAATTTGACGATGACAAGGCTTGCAAAGAAGAGCAGTTGGGCCTTCGACGCCTCCGTATTCTTTTGGAATGAGATGATGTACATTCGTTTCCACTAAAGTTCTTCTACATAATTCACATTTATCACCCACATTAATCTACCTCCACAATGAGCGGTCCATTGAAGAAATATAGCCAGCTTTTCTCAACAGGTTGATTCCATATTTTTTCTAATGCTCTCCCATACAACTGAAGCTGGGTGCGATATCGTTTTTTTAATACTTCTTCTACATCTACATCGGAAGGAATCGTATCCGTCTTATAATCAATGATCAACCAGCCGCTGCCATAAGGAACCACAGCATCAATCACCCCTTGGATAAAAACCTTTTCCTCCGTAGGATTTTGCCAGTCTTTATACACTTCATGAGCGGGTAAAGTCAAGCTGAAAGGAACTTCTCTCTCGATATGCTCCGCTTCTCGTAAGAGCTTTCCGACAGACGTTCCAAAAAAGCTGGAAATCGCATGGTGATCGATTTCATCCGCTTCCTCCCGCCGCAGGATTTCTTTATGAACGAGATGTTCTACAAACTCTTCCACCTCTTCTGGGCTGTGTGATTTTTTTAAAGAAATATGCTGCATTACCGTATGCATCGCTGTACCGATTTCACCAGAGGAGAGTCCTTGTTTTTGCTGCATAAAGCGTGGACGTGAAACAAGCGGTGCTCGATAAGGGGTTAGCAATTGATCACTTGAATATTCATCCATGACCTCGCGCTGCCTCTTTATTTCTGTAACCGTCTGTTTAGCACGGGAATGAGCAGCTTCTTCATAAGGATAGCTGTAATCCAGCCGATCAATCCGTGAGTCGCTCTCTGTTTGAACAGGCGCCCATGAATCAATATGCATTTGCAGCTCTTCGTCACGTTGTTTCTCCAATTCCTCTACAACGGCAAAATCCGCTCCGTGCGCTAAATGAATTTTCCATTCTGAAGCATCCTGTTCAATTTCTTCTGAAGTCCTGACTTCGACTTCTTCTGAACGTAGTTCTCCACTATCTTTATGACGGATTAAAGCAGGTCCTACCCAGTCCAGGTAAGATTTAGCTTCCAGCCGATCATGAGGCGGAAGAACCCAGTCCTTGTCTTCGGTATGTGTCAGCCACTTCTCTTGTTTTTTCTCAAATGAAGCCACATTACCCACCATCACCAACTTCTCTTTAGCACGAGTTAAAGCCACATACAGAACACGCATTTCTTCTGCGAGTAACTCTCTTAGTTTGACCCTTTTTATTGCGTGGTAGGCAAGAGTTGGGAACATAAGCCGCTTCACAGGATCAATGTACCTCGTTCCGAAACCGTAATCCTTATGAAGTAAGTAGCGGTTTTTCAAATCCATCATATTAAACTGCTTATCCATCGCCCCTAACAGTACAACTGGAAATTCCAGGCCTTTACTCTTATGAATCGTCATGATACGCACGACGTCCTCTTGCTCCCCCAGGGCTCTGGCTGAACCCAGGTCATCCCCGCGCTCTTCCATCCTTTCTATGAAGCGTAGAAAACGGAACAGCCCTCGAAAAGATGTAGCTTCATAAGTACGCGCTCGATCATACAAAGCTCTCAAGTTGGCTTGACGCTGCCGCCCGCCAGGCATTCCGCCGACAAAATCATAATATCCCGTCTCACGATAGATTTGCCAAATCAAATCTGAAAGCCCTCCCTGGTGGGCCTTCTCTCTGAACTTAGATAATTGGTGGAGAAACGTTTTTACTTTTTTTCCTGTAGCGGTGGAATCTGCTGATTTTTTTATCGATTCATAATAACTTGCCCGCTGATCTTCCAGGCGCAACTGCATCATTTCATCCTCATTCAGCCCGACAATAGGAGATTTCAACACAGAGGCAAGCGGGATGTCCTGCATCGGGTTATCAATGACTTTCAATAAATTGATCATTATTTTTATCTCAATGGCTTCGAAATATCCAGTAGAAAGCTCCGCATACACAGGTATGCCCTGGTGTTTCAGTTCATCCAATATAGTCGAAGCCCAGGTCATCGACCGCATTAATATGACGATATCACGATACTGTACAGGACGCTTCATCCCAGTATCTTTATCTACTACCTGTAAGGGTTCTGATTCTCCATGCCCGAGCCACGCCCTTATTTTTTCAGCATATGCCCTGGCCTCAAGCTGTGCTTTTTCCAAGTCTTGAAAGCTGTCATCCTGCGGGCTTTCTTCTTTTACTTCTCGATCAATGATCATCAGTTCTGCCTTAGCATTATCAGAAGGGACATCATCATACAACGTGTTACTGTAGATAAGTTCAGCCTCTGGTTCATAGTTCATTTCACCAACTTCTATGTCCAGTACTTGCCGGAATACATAGTTTGCCGCGTCCAACACTTGTTTACGGCTGCGAAAGTTACGGGCTAAATCGATCCGTTCCGCATTATAATCTTCTTGGCCGTATAATTGGTATTTGTTTAAGAATAACGAGGGCTCTGCGTGCCGAAAGCGGTAAATGCTCTGTTTGACGTCTCCGACCATGAACAAATGTCCGGCATCAGGAGCATCAGTCAATAAACGGAGAAGCGTTTCCTGCACGAGGTTCGTATCCTGATATTCATCAATAAGCACCTCGGTGAATTGATCATGAAAACTTCGAGCTATTGAGGACGGCACAAGCTGCTCCTTAGTAGAACTGTCATCCAATAAGATTTGCAGACAATAGTGCTCTAAATCTGAAAAGTCGACAAGAGCTTTTTCCTTTTTGAGCTGCTGGTAGCGCTCGTGAAAATCTTTTACGACAACAGCAAGCTGTTCCATTACTGGATGCAGAGCTTGCATATCGTTCAAGTAACTCTCAAGGCTGCGGTGGAACCATTCTTCCTTCATTTCTGTCCAGCGCTTTTTATAGCGGTCCCTGATTTTCTTAGCCCGTTCTTTTTTCTTTTCATCACAATTCATTTTCTTGCGTGAAAGAGCTGTAAACTTGCTGTTGCTCATATAACCTTGCAGTTCTTCCCAGGATACAGCGAGTGCCCCTTTCGCCTGCTGTACCATTTCCAAATCGGAAGCAGCCGTCTCTCCATAGCTGGAAGGCCCATCGGGTTCTCGTGTCATCTCAATAAACTGGTGAATTTCAGCTTCGATAGAATCAAGCTGACTTTTCACATCTCTTTTTAACAGGGACAGCCATTTAATGTCATCTTCTGTCTCATACTCCGGCTTTTCATACATTTCGACCATTTCATTCAGCCATTCTTCCGGCCAGGGGTTCTGCATAGCGAATGTATGAAGCTCCAGGATTAACTTTTCTACATCAATGTCATTACGGTCACTTGAAAAACGATCGACCACATCAAAAAATCGTTGCTGCTCCTCACCTTCTTTTCCATACCAATCCTCAAATAGATCTTCGAGCACTTCCTGTCGTATCAAGTCCGCCTCTACATCATCTGTAATTCGGAAACCAGGGTCTAAGTCTATTAAATAGGCGTGTCTTCGAACTACTTCCATACAAAACGAGTGGAGTGTCGATATGGAAGCATTCTGTATGAGGGAAAGCTGCTTTTTCAAATGCCTTGATTCGGGATTACTTTCTAATGCTTTTCCAAGTGCCAGGCCGACTCTGTTTCTCATCTCTTGAGCCGCTGCATTTGTGAACGTTACGACTAGTAAAGAATCGATGTTGATCGGCGACTGCTTATTCAAAAGCTTTTGGATGATCCTCTCGACAAGAACAGCGGTTTTTCCTGAACCTGCAGCCGCAGCAACGAGGATATTTTTACCTTCTGTATAAATGGCTCGTTCTTGTTCTTTAGTCCAGCTGACCACGTACATTCTCCTTTCCTGACATGATTTTCTCTATGACTTCTTCTTCTTTGTAATTTTTCAACTTGCGATAATTATGATCTTCTAAGGCAGGATCGAATTGACAGACAGATCGGAATTGACAATAATCACAAGCCGTCTGGTCGTCTTTTAAAAAAGGATTCAAATCGATTTCCCCATCGGTCACTTTTTCTCCAGCATTTTTCATAAGCTGGCGGATGTATCCTGTGAGCTGATTGAATTTTTCGCTTTCCACCGTTTTCGACCCTTTGTAAAATCCTCCACCTGCTTTTAGACCCGCAGGTATGATTTGACTGCGCCCTTTCTCAAGACTTGTATCCATCATAGAGACAAGTTGTTCATCTTCTAACAACAATCCAGACATTTTAAACTTTTTGAATATTTCCTGCTCGACTTCATCCTCACCGATCCACTGTTTCCCTGAAATCATTGGATTGTGCACGTGGAAATAAAGGACTCCGGCAGGTAGTGCTGGTGTTCCAAGCCAATGTTCCGCATTCGTTAATACCACATCTAAATAAGCCAGCATTTGCAGGGCCAGTCCATGATATACATCGATCAAGTCCAGTCCTTTGGCACTTGATTTGTAATCAATGATTCTCAAGTACAATGCCTGTTCATTAAGTGCACGATCCACGCGATCAATACGCCCCCGCAGCATTAACTGATGACCATTCTGAAGATGAAGAGACAGCGGAGGAAGTTTTGAATTTTCTCCCATACCGAACCCAAGCTCCAAACCTACTGGAGAAAATTCGCTCTTTCTTGCCTGTTCACTTAAAATGAATGCCGCTCTCGCAATCACACCCTGGAGCTTATGTTTGATATAGTGATGGCGATTTGAGCTGTGAAGTATTTGATTTTGTAGGATGGGAGCCAGTAATGTCGTCGCTTTCTCTGCGTATTTTGTAGTATCCTCTTGATTCAATTGGGAAAAATCACGGCCCTCCTGCTGGATCCACTCAGTGATTTGCTTTAAAGCCTCATGAAACAGCTGGCCGATATCGGGGGCATCCAGCTTATAAGTTTTTCTTTCCTGAAGCTTGAGACTATGATTCGAAAAATATTGATAAGAGCAGCGGTGATAGGTCTCCAGCTGGGACACACTTGTGTTGACAGGGCCATCAAAAAGTTTTTTCTTTGTATCTTCCTTTAAATGCACTGGGGTATTGCGATAGAACAAACTTTGAAGGACGCGGTTCGTAAGTCCGCCCTTTTCTTCTTTTTCGATGTACCAATTCAGGACATTCCACCAGACAGGATCGACAGCATACCCTCGCAAATGACGGGCGAGCTGGGAGGTCAAAGCTGCTCTTGTTTTAACGGGAGTTGATATGAACCTTGAAGCTTCTTTTACATCGTCAGGATCCTGTAGTAACAAGTGGTCTTCCGCATGCGGGAACATTTCATTTATTCGCTGAATGATTTGCGCAGGCACTTTGGATTTACCTTCCTCATTACTTAATGGATAACTCATCCAGAGATAATCCTTAGCCATCGTTAATGCTAAATACATATAGAAACGGTCATCCAATAACTGCCGATTCATCCCGTCAGCTAAACGAACTCCACCTTCTGATAGGATTTCCCGTTCTTTTTCAGATATCATGCCATCAATGGTAGGCTTCATCGGCCATACTCCATCCGTCATTCCTAACAGGAATGATGCTTTTATTCCCGTGATTCGGGAACGATCGACATTACCGACAATTACGTGATCCATACTAGGGGGAACATGAGCAAACGTCAGCGCTTCAAGCCCGCTTTCTATAGTACTTCTGAAAATTTGCAGCGATATTTTTTCTTCTCCGGCCATCTCTACAATTTCGTCCAGGAGCTGTAATACGGCATCCCAGACCTGTTCTTGCTCTCTTGCTCGCTCTATGTTTCCACGCTCATCGTACAAATCACGCCATTTTTCCAATTGAGCAGGAACATTCATCTCATCGAGCCAGTAATAGATAGCTTTTGCACGATCAGCAATTGTAGCTGCTCCCCTTAAATTGCGGTCAAAGGGCTCAAGATAGTCGATCACTTGTTTACGATATGCATTGATCCGGTCTTCCTTACGCTTTTCTCCATCGGTTTGAGCAGCCTGTTCAAACCCTCTGAACCGCTGATATATCCATCTCTCTTCACTAAACCAACGGTCACGTTTACGAACTCCATACTCTAACACATAGTTTTCAAGCTCATCGATCGCTTCTTCATCAAGAGGAAACCTTTCATCATCTGCAGGGATGAAACCCGTTTTTAATAATCTAAACACAGCATCATACCGGAAGTTCCCTTCGATGACGTCCAGCCCAGACCGAATCAATTCGATCATCGGATGATTAAGCATGGTGCGTTTCTCATCAACGAATACCGGGATTCCGTAATCATCAAATAACGTGTCGATAAGGTTGTGATAAACATTTGGTTCACGTATCAATACCGCTATGTCTTTATAACGGTAGCCCTCCTCTCGAACCAATCTCAAAATTTCTTGCGCCGCCCCTTCCACTTCCGCTCGAGGATGTACGGCTTCAGCTATTCTAATAGGGGCATTCTCTTCACATACCGGAGCAGGGTGGACATCAAAATACTTTTCTAAATGAAGTAATGCATGTTTCCCTTTGAACCTTCCTTCTTCGCGGTCAAGCACTTCGATATCATCGACAGCCGTTCCTGTCTCCTCTGCAAGCTGCTTTAACGTGAAATACGTTTCTTTAGTTTCGTAAAAAAGATCAAGTTCTTCCTGTTCCTGAGACTCCTCTTCTGGAAGGTCCGTAGTCAACGTTACCCGTACGGTTCTACACTTTTTTAATAAAGCTTCGATCACAGTGTATTCCTGAGGAGTAAAGCTATGAAAACCATCTAAATATATATCAGCATCTGTTAAAAAGTCAGCCTCAGGGATTTTTTCAGCTAACAGCTGTAGTTGATCTTCCGCATCTATGTATTGCTCACGCAAAGCGTCGACTAGACGATCGTAGATATAATTTAAATCGTCTAATTTGTCTCGCAAACCTTCTTCATGGCTTGTACGGTGGACAAACTGATCCATAGCCATCATCTGAGAATGTAAAACATCCGGAGTTACTTTATAGCGTTTAAATTCTGTAATCATGCCTTCAAGCTGTTCAATGAATCCTTGTTTTTCAATAGCTTTTTGGAATACTTTCCAGTCTGAGGTCCGCTCTTCAACAATTTTCCTGAGCATCATTTGTACTCCAGTTGAACTGATAAACCTTCTTGTACCTCCGCCCGTTTCTTGTAGAACCCGCCAGGCCAGCCTCGAGAAACTGAACACTTGGGCACGGATCGCACCTTCGATATCTCCGCCAGTCAACAGAGCATACTCCTGCTGAAACGTCATTTGATCAGGCACAATATACATAATTGGCGGTCCTGCTGGATTTTCGCTAAGTTTACTTCGAATTTCCTCTAAGCACCGCGTTCCTTTTCCCGCTCCGGAACGACCAAGTAAAAACTGAAGCCCCATAATTTCAGCCCCTCCCTATCCATCTTATTACCATTCATTTTACCATCTAATTCTACCCGCACATAGCTTTTGGCTCGTACACAGTTCGATCGAAAAGAGAACAAAAAATCCTATCATAAAAAGTTATTCCACTATATGGCAGGGTTGTGGAAGACTTGAATTCGAGATAACCGGGGTTCGTTGCCGTATTAAGAGTCAGGGGTTGTTGGAAAGCTACTCGCTTTCCTGTGGGGGAAGTGGCGAGCTTCCTCGGGCTTGCAGCCCTGTGGGATCTCGCCTACATCCTTCTCCCACGGGAGTCTCGCAGCTTCCCAACAACCCCATTCGATGAAGGTGAGAAACGAACCCTCTGGGCATTGGATTAGAAAAGACTTTGGCGCTCATCTAATGCGAGTATTCCAGCTAAAGCGCTTAGTGACTAACAAGTTTTGAAAGTTAAAATCGGAGCAATATGATCTTCGTTTTTCTTTTATCTCCGGCAGCTAAGTCCACACGATTCTGAACGAAGCGCTATCGCTTTTAAAATGGAGCATCACCGTTGCGCAACACCCCCATGCGAAGGAAGTGAAAAAAAGAATCACGTTCACTCAGGAGAAGCGGCTTTCATCTCTGTCCTTTGGGAATAAGCTCTATAGCAAGGTTTTTTCAACATGAGCACTTGCTATGAGAATCAGTTTGCTTTTTCTTGAAGCGGTTTCGAGATGCTTATATGGCAGAGGGGCGAACCGCTTCCTGCAGCCCCTAAACTCCCACTATGTCTCGAAACTGAGTCTTCAAAAATAGGGAGCTTATATGAATATCAAACAGAAATTTAACAGAGATTTTCACAAAAAAACCGCCCTGGTCAGGGCGGTTTTTCATTTAAAACCGTAAAGCCAGTTGTGAGACCGGCCAGTATCGTACATCCACTTTTCCCACCACATGGTCTATCGAGACGAATCCAAACGAGCGACTGTCCAGACTATCACGCCGGTTATCCCCCATTACAAATATATAACCATCGGGTACTTCGTGTTCACCCGTTACACCTTCCAACGTGAAATCATCAGTGAACATGTTCCCATCTTCCGGCCTTAAAGGATCTAAGTACGGCTCTGGAACTGCTCTGCCATCGACTTGCAAAACATCGTCTTCAAAAGCTATATGGTCACCTGGAAGTCCTATGATCCTCTTCACGTAATCATCTTCTTTATTTGCATGGAACACGATTACATCTGTACGATTGAAATCCTGCCAATCATAAACGAGCTTATTGACCATCAATAAGTTTCCATCATAAAGGGTCGGTTCCATCGATTCCCCGTCGACTATATAACTCGCAAATAAAAACGTTTTAAAAATAAAAGCAAGGAGTAACGAAAGCAAAACTACCTTCACAGTCGTCCCAAATTTTTTCATCGTCTTTTCCTCCAGGTAAGCTACTATTTACAACTTACCCGTTCAAACTCAATTTTAACCGCTGCGACCGGCCTTGCGCTCGGCTGTTTTTTGGATTCTCTTTTCTATGACTTTCCCGATCATCCAAAAAGCAAGAATGCACACTCCAACGACGATAGATTTGGTCGGGTTTTGCGCAAAAGAAGCGATACTAGATCCTACATAAGAAATCGTAAAGATCATGACGGATTTCCCTAATATGGCAGCCAGCATAAATTGCTGACGGCTTACATTAGATAAACCTGACACAACATTAATGATAGAAGAGGGGGAGAAAGGAAAGCACATCAATAAAAACAACGGTCCAAATCCATGCTCTTCCAACCATGTCATCACTCGTTTGACCTGCTTATGACGGCTTACAAAATTGAAAAACCTCTGCTGGCCCAGTCTTCGGACGATTAGGAAGACAAGCAGCGAACCCGCCACTGCCCCAATCCATGAATATAAAAATCCTTTGAATAAACCATAAACGACAGAATTAGCTAAAACAAAAGCTACGAGAGGCAAGATTGGTAAAAAGGCTTCAATCAAGGGCAGAAGTATGCCCGGCAGTGGACCAAAGCGGTCCAGCTGTTCCAACTGGTGGATAATATAATCAAACAGCTGGTCATCTTCCGCCATTTCTCTAATTTCTTGAAAATCAATCATCAACAGCTCCATAAATGGCTCCCCTTATCGCATGCGTGAAGTCTTCCATGTTTTACTATCTCTATTTTAATAAAAACCCTCTTACTTTCCTACTATAATTCAGCCTCACCATTTCACACCATTATTAATCACCAAAAAATGGTTGGATACATCTCAAAACAACGTGGTATAATACAAGAACAGACGTTCGCATATACAGGAGGGGATCACCATGCGCCAATTACGACAAAGAGAATTAGAGATTGCCTCGCGCTACCTATTCTTATCGATGGCCATTACAGTTATCATGCAAGACCACAAACATTTCAAAGAGGGTGATTTTAAAATAAAAGAACCTTACTTGGACCTTCTTGGAAAAATGGAACTTACAGCGAGGGAAGAAAGGAAAATTCTGAGGACCCAAATGAACAGACAAAAACTACAAGTTATAGAATCAGGACGTAACGATTCATTCACTTCCTTTTTATTTTTGGCTCATGGGTATGAAGAAAAACGAAATTATTTTAACCCTGCCATTCGTAAAAAAGTAGAAGGAATTTTAATCGAACTTATGAGAAAGTCTCTGCAACCCCATCAATTGGAGGAACCTAAGAGCGTTTCAAGCGAGCTTCAAGGATAAAACGAAACTGTGCGGTGCGTTGAACTTGATTAGAAATCATGCCTACGGATACTGGCACATTGAGAGAGGAGCCATTGGTGAAAATGATCGTAGTGGAATGATCGGACTCACTTTTATATGTATGAATATAATCATGAGCGAGCCAGGTGCATTCTCTGCGTTTCGGGGAAATTATAGGGAAGATATATAAGCCCATCGCTTGAGAGATGACAATCGGCGGCTTATGCGTAAAGCCGGCTACTTGCTTTGTACCAGCGATACGGCCTTCTAAACTGCTGGCAAAGTAACGACAAGAGTTATCTACCACTTTTCCAGGTGGATCTATTAAATAAAAACCCTCATTACTTTCCATCACTTCGGTAATAATTCGGCCTTGCGCGTCAGTACGCGCAACAAGCGCCATGGTTTGCGCGTTTACTTCATATTCTCTTTTTTGAACCAAGTCCATTCTTTTCAACACCCTTTCAAATTATCGTCCGGAAAGCACGATTTTAAGCGCCCGCCGCCTTTACTATATAAATTTACCAAATTCCGATAAAAAAGTCACAATATTCATTAAAATAAATCATTTTTATTTATATTTGATATAATTATTGTAAACAAAGTTCATCAAACTTTTAAATAATGGGAGGAAACAGGATGTGGAAAAAGAAAAGCAACAAAGGGAAAGAGGATGAAAAAGTTTTGGAAGTGAAGGATTTATCCATCCATGACGTTAGAAAAGCCATTCACGCTTACGCTGATCATAAACCAAATGAAGTTCCTCTGAGTGTGATCATCAATCACGACTTGACCATCGATTATCATTTACTCTCCCCCTTCATCGACGGAATTCCTAAAAAAAGATTTTACATGTCTAAAGAAACCTACGAGCTCTTTGAAGAACAGGACCAGGAATTGGCTAAAGAAATTGATCTGGTGCAGCAGGCTGTAGATCAATATATTGAACAGACAGGTGAGACCCCGGTCATCGACTCGGATCCATATAAACGTATTAGTTATTATAAGCTCGAAAGGCTTTTTTTGCTGAGCGAACGTCCGCAGAGAGACTTTTATTTAACAGGAGAAGAATACATGATCACCTATAAGAAACCGAAATAATGAATAAAAAAAGGACCAATGCTCGTAATGAGCATTGGACAATGAGACGACTGGTTAACTTTTGAGTGAGGGAATTAATGTATGAAAAAGTTTTCACCTTTCCATAGCAACACTCATCAGTAAATACATTACTGACCCACTTATGAAACCGAATCATAAATGGTGTGTAACAAATAAGCATGATCGCTTATCTAATTCTTATTGTAATATATCTCTTCAAGCTATTCACCGAAAAGATTTTGCGGAAGACCGCAAAGCATTGCGTTATTGTTAGTGACTGACATACTGACAAGTTACGGTACTGCCTGTCATTTACTTTTGAGAGAGCTGTTCCCTTAAGTTTTTCCTCAAAATTTTACCGGTCGTGTTTTTCGGAAGTTCTTCCATAAAGTGAATTCTTCTGGGCTGTTTATACCTCGCTAAAGAACCGCTGCAAAACTCTTTCAACTCGTCTTCATCTAGTTCTGGATTAGAGGAGACGACGAAGCTGATTACTGATTCTCCTGTTTGCGGATCTGGTGACCCGACTACAGCTACTTCGCTTATATCAGGGTGGCTGTAAAGTACTTCCTCTACTTCTCGAGGGTATACATTGTAGCCTCCTACTAAAATCATATCTTTCTTACGATCTACAATGTAAAAGTAGTCTTCATCATCTTTCCTAGCCATATCTCCCGTATAGAGCCAACCATCACGGATAGTAACAGCCGTTTCCTCCGGCAGCTTATAGTACCCCTTCATAACGTTAGGTCCTCGTACAATAAGTTCGCCAACTTCACCATTAGGAACCTCTTCTCCTAATTCATCTACTACTTTATTCTCAACATTCACAATGTTTGTACCAATCGATCCTGGTTTGCGTGGACGGTCAAGCGGGTTGAACGCAGTGACCGGCGAAGCTTCAGACAATCCATACCCTTCAGAAATTCTAACGTTAAAATGTTTTTCAAAATCGTTGAGCAATGCTACAGGTAAAGATGAGCCGCCAGCTATACAAATACGCATATTCTTAAAAGCAGACACTCGGTCTTTGCCTGTTTGCAGTAAATAGTTATACATTGTCGGTACGCCTGCAAAAACAGTTGCTTTATAAGATTCTGCAACTTCAAATACTTCTGGTGGAGAAAATTTAGGAACGATCAGTACAGTTCCACCATTCATGATGGGAGCGTTCAAAGAGACAGTCAAACAGAACACGTGGAACATCGGCAATGTCGCAATGACACGGTCACTAGATGATATTCTAAGGTAATCCGCTACATCCGTTGCATTCGAATATAAATTCTTATGCGTTAACATGGCCCCTTTCGGTTTACCAGTAGTCCCTGAGGTGTAAAGAATGACTGCGACTTCTTCACCATCTAATGGCGGGCCTTGAAAATGCACATCTCCCTCTTCCACACACTTTGTAAACGATTTCATTTTATGAGATAAAGAAAAATCACGTGGTTCTGCACCTGTATCCGCAACAAAGTAATCTTGAATATTCAGATCCGCATCCATTTGTTCAAATTTTTCCATTAGAACATCCATCGTAATGACACCTTTAACATCTCCGTTTTTTAATATATAACTCATTTCATGGACCGTATACGTAGGATTTACTGGAATCACCGTAACCCCCGCCCGAATAGAACCATAAAGTCCAATCATGAATAGTGGACTATTTCCGCTTATTAATGCCAGGTGGTCTCCCTTTCCATAGCCTAGTTCATTTAATTTTGCCGCAAATTTAGTTACAGAGGCGTTAAACACCTGGTAGCTTACACCTTCTCCTTGAAATATGTAAGCTTCCTTCATAGGGTCTTTTTCGGTAGTTCTTATCAGTTGATCACTCAAATTCATATGTTGCTCCCCCTTCAATGAATGAACCATCATTCATTATATTTTTAAAAATATTCAATTTAATTATAAAATACTGTCAATTCATGCGCAACATTTAGCTTTAAACAGAGCCTTCTTAAAAAAGCAAAACCAGCAGATGTATCTGCTGGTTTATTTCTTAATATATAATATCTAAAAAAGCTTCTTTTGATATTTTACCTAAATAATGAGAAATATCTATATCTTCTAAGGCTGCTGAGATAGACTGGCGATCATACCTCACATCAATCAATTTCTCTTCTACTTCAGAAATATCGCCAACACCAAAGAAATCACCAAAAATTTTCACATTACGAATGCAGCCTTTTTCAACATCCAGTCGAATATCATAACTGCCAGCTCCTTCGATTCGCTTCGTTTGTTGAACATTGAATTTAGGAGATTTCCCATAATTCCAGTTCCAGTTTTGATAGCGTTCTTCAGCGATTTTATTAATTTCCTTCCAGTCTTCTTCCTTCAGCTTATACTGTGGAACGTCTTTTACATCTTCAACATCAAAAATGTACCGCAAAATTAAGCTTTTGAACTCTTCCATTGTAATTGGTTCATCTATATATTCGGATATATTAGCTACCCGGCTGCGAATAGATTTGATTCCTTTAGACTTAATTTTTTCGGTTTTGACATTCAACGCAGATACTACGTTTTCTATTTCGGAGTCCAGCATTAATGTTCCGTGACTGAACATACGTCCTTTTGTGGAAAACTGAGCGTTTCCTGAGATTTTTCTTCCATCCACAACGATATCATTTCGGCCTGACAACTCTGCAGAAACTCCAATTTTATTCAGAGCTTGTGTTACAGGCTCTGTAAACTTAGCAAAATCATGAAAACTATCCCCGTCATCCTTCGTAATGAAGCTGAAATTCAAGTTCCCAAGATCGTGATAGACTGCTCCGCCTCCAGAGAGCCGTCTTACCACATGGATGCCGTTATTTTCAACATACTTTGTGTTGATTTCTTCTATTGTATTTTGGTTTTTCCCAATGATGATAGATGGCTCGTTGATATAAAACAACAAATACGTCTCATCAATATCTAAATTCTTCAGTGCATATTCTTCAATAGCCAGGTTAATCTTCGGATCGTTTATCCCTTCATGGTCAATAAATAACATCGTCTCATCCTTTCACGTTTAACTCTACCCTATATTGTATAAAATTCGACAGCATTAAACAATTCTTTAGGTGCGGCCACGCCAGGTTAATTCTTCCGAAGCCAGCTCAATATTCCCTTTAAAAACATCCGCTGCTTCCTGCTTCAATAAATTCAAATTACCAAAATGAGGCAAATGACTGAGCCACAAAGTTTCCACTTCAGCGTCCCTGGCAATCAAAGCTGCTTCTTCACTCGTCATATGGCCTGGTTTACTTCCATCCATTCCTTTATAAAAGTTCGTATCCGTGATTAATAAATCTGCACCGCGAGCAAATTCGGCAAGCCCAGAAAAATAGCTTGTATCAGCTGTATATACGATTGTTTCTGTACCATTACAGATTTTCATAGCATAACAAGGAACTGGGTGTTTCGTTTGCAGAAAATTTATCGTAAAAGGCCCGATTTCCATCGTCTGCTCAGGGTCATACTCCACTCCTTTTGTATATTGGTGACTTAATTCTTTAAAAGCTGCCTTATCTTCCCTATGCCCATAGATTGGTAATACTTGTTTAGTATCGTGAATGGAATTTTGCACAAGCCACGCATATTGCAGGACCCCGATATCTGCTACATGATCCTTATGATAGTGAGAGAGGAGAACTGCGTTCAATTCCTGAACATCTGTTCTTTGCTGTAACCTGGAAAGACACCCGCTTCCGCAATCTATCAACAGCTTGAATCCCTCCTCTTCCAACAAGTAGCTTGAAGTAGCACTGTTTGCAGCAGGGTATGCTCCCCAAAATCCTATAATACTAATTTGCATAATGATCAACTCCTTAATACTATTTACCTATTTTTAATTTGTTTTATAACAGGTGGTTGTAATCTGCATATTGTTATAATACAATGACTATACAATAATTTATTTGGAGGCGATTTATCATGATGAATGTCATTGAATTTTTCCGTAACCTTCCGAAGAAACAGTGTACAAAATGTGGCCACGCAATTCACGAGCAAGCTGACTGCTATGGAAATGAATGTGACGAGTGCAGTCACCCTGCCCGTTAATCATAGTATTCCACAAATCTAGTTTTTCTGAACATTAAATCTTTCAAGCGGCTGTTAAGCTGCTTTTTTTTTTTGGAAAATGTTTGTATATTACATGATAATCATTCAACAATATGGCAGGATTGTGGAAGACTTGTTTTCGAGACAAGCTGGGTTTGTTGCCAGTCAGGGGTGGTTGGGAAGCTACTCGCTTCCCTGTGGGGGAACTGGCGAGCTCCTCGGGCTAAAGCCCTGTGGGATCTCGCCTAC
This sequence comes from Halobacillus campisalis, assembly GCF_030345335.1. GTDB lineage: Bacteria > Bacillota > Bacilli > Bacillales > Halobacillaceae > Halobacillus_A > Halobacillus_A campisalis. Next base: position 17,173 of record NZ_JAPVRC010000006.1, on the reverse strand, counting down.
CTCCTTCTCCCACGGGAGTCTCCTAGCTTCCCAACCATCCCATGCGAAATGTAAAGAACGAACCCCCTGGCATTGGAATAGAAAAGACTTTTGAGTTCTCATCTAAGCCCCGTATTCCGGCTATAGCGCTTAGCGACTAACAAGACTGGTAAGTCTAGGCACTTTGTTCTTGTTTTCTTTCTCTCCGCCAGCTCAGTTTAGTCCAAACGCCGCTGGACGAAGTACTTTCGCTTTTTAATAAGGAATCTTACCGTTTTCCTCCGCCCCTTGAGCTATACATTTTCTTGAAATGGATCACAATTAATCTTATCCAGGAAGACAATAGCAATTAAGCGACTGTGACATAACCTATTAGACAATAAACATGTAGCCATGAAAAAACAAATTGTTGTAATGGGGTATTAGAAATGGGGCGACTTGTCGTTGCCACTCAAAATAGCTGTACTTCACTCAAAGCATTGTCTCAGATGTTTCCGTGAACCTAAAAAACGCAAGAAGGTCCGGGAAATTGCGAGACTCCTATGGCAGAAAAGTACAGGAGGAGATCCCGCAGGGCGTTAGCCCGAGGAAGCTCACCGTACGCCCATGGAAAGCGAGTGATTTCCCGGAACTTCAAGCACTATTTTTGTGGCGGAAACAGCCCGAACCTCTCGAAATCAAGTTTTAAAAAATAGGGAGTTAATATAAAAAATAATTCCCAAAAATGAGTGGTAATATGTTCAAATAGTATAAAAGAGAGAAGACACCTGAATATAGTAGGTGTCCTTCTCCCTTTTTGATTAAAAAACACTTTTTCAGTTGCTCATCATTAACGAGCGGTTTTCTTTACAGTATTACAGTCGGTCGACTTTCTCTTTATTAATTCATATGGGTAAACAAACCTCTGAGTAGGTGCCGACAGCTTATTTTTAATTTGATCCACTAGAACTTGAATGGTTTTTGAAGCTATTTGCTCTACTGGCTGCTCAATAGTGGTAATTGCCGGCACCATAAGCAAAGACAGCATCTGGTTATCAAAACCGACCACCGCCAGATCCTCAGGAATTCTCCATCCCTCCTTGGAAGCGGCGTATACGATCCCTGCAGCTACTTCATCTGAACCTGTGAAAATGCCGTCAACTTCGGGTTGGTGTACTTTCAAATATTGAAAAGTCGTTTGTCCATCCCCTACGTCTAATACCTCATTGATTTCCAATTCTTTTGATAACCACATATTATGTTCTCTCAATGCATCGCAAAACCCGATCTTCCGCTGCTTGCTAATGTACGTTTCCCGTCCGCCACTAGCATAAGCGATACGCCGGCAGCCTTGTTCAATAAGATGAAGGGCAGCATCGTAAGCTGCCTGCTTGTGATCGATATGTATCATCGTTACGTCTTGTGTCTCCATGTATTCGTTACACAAAACAATCGGCCCAGAGTCAAGAAAAGGTTCAATGTCCATCCACTCATTCGTCAAAGAAGCCATAATCACTCCATCAACTTGCTTTGTTTTTAATAGCTGCAAGTAATCTAATTCTTTATATTTCTTATCATGTGTCTGGCAAACTATCACCTGGTAACCGTAATCGGAGGCCTTCTGTTCTAATGATTCGATTAATTGACCGAAAAAAGGATTGGTTACCCGCGGTAATAAAACAGCAATGGTTTCCGTACGCTGGCTTCGTAAACGTCGAGCGGAAGAGTTTGGAACATAGCCAAGCTCTTTCATCGCTTCGTTGATTTTTATCTTCTTTTCTTCCGTTACATATGGTTGATTATTGATAACACGAGACACGGTCGTTCGTGACAGACCCGCCAATTTCGCCACATCTTCAATGGTAGCCATTATAACTCCTCCTGCTCAGCTACATTTTGAAATCGTTTTCATAACAAATCATACTAAGAGTGACATAATTATGCAAGGAGGAAATTATTGGAGCCAGAAACGCCTAACGTCTCTGGCTCCATCAGATTTAAAGTTTTAGTTGTTTGAGCACCTGTTCTACTGCGACTTCACCTTGATCAATACAATCAGGAAGACCTATGCCACGGTAAGAGCCTCCGGCAAGATAAATACCTGGGAGCTCTCGTTCGAGGTGATCGGTCACCTCTTGCAGGCGATCTTTATGACCGACAGCATACTGCGGCATCGAATCATGCCATCTTGTAACTACTGAAAAATCAGGTTGCGTATTTATGTCCATGATTTGACTCAAATCATGGAGTGCAATCTCAGTAATTTCTTCATCAGTTAAGTTTACTACTTCCTGGTCATCTGGTTTACCTACGTAACAGCGCAGCATTACTTTGCCTTCCGGTGTAGAATGGGGCCATTTTTTATGCGTCCATGTACACGCTGTAATCCTAAACTTGCTGTTCCTGGAAACGACGAAACCTGTACCATCGATGTCTTTACTAATGGCAGCCGCATCAAAAGCCATCGCTACGTTAGCTACTGATGTGGCTTTCATCTCTTTTAACTTGTTCATGAACTCATACTGGGAAAGCATCCGCTGGGCAGCAAAATAGGGAGCTGCAATAATCACAGCATCAGCTTTGTCAGCTGTCCCATCGCTTAAGAGCAAGTGATAGGTGTCACCCTTACGCTCAATATGATCGACTCCTGTATTCACCTGTACAACGCCTGGACTCAACTGTTCTTCCACCGCCTCCACTAACGAGGACAACCCATTTTCAAAAGTACGGAACATGCTCGGCTTAGGCTTGTTTTTTGGAGGTTTAGATACAGTTTTTCTCAACCCTTTAATCAGACTGCCGTATTCTTGTTCTAGATCATAAAAGTTCGGAAAGGTGGATTGCAGGCTTAATTCGTCGATATCTCCTGCATATATACCTGAGAGCAGCGGTTCAATCAGGTTTTCGACCACTTGGTTTCCCAACCTTCTTCTGAAAAAAAGTCCAAGAGATTGATCATGCTCGATTTGTTTTTTAGACTTCACTAAATCCATTGCCGCTCGAGCTTTACCAGCCGGGGAGAATAAACTAGAGAATAGAAAAGGACGGATTCGAGTAGGTACTCCCATGAACGATCCGCTCGGCATTTTATGAAGTTTTTCTTTGACTAGAATATAAGCCTGTCCTGTTCCGTTCGGAACCATTTGGTCTTCAAGACCGACTTCGCGTGCAAGCCTTCCCGCACTTTTTTTACGCTCTAAGAATGAATCCGGCCCTCTTTCAATAGTGAATCCATCCCGTTTAACGGTTTCAATCTTCCCACCCAGATGACCGCTCGCTTCGTAAAGTTTAATGTCAAGAGGGAGCTGTTTTTCTCGCTTGTCTTTTTGTAAGTAATAGGCAGCGGTCAATCCGGAGATTCCGCCGCCTATTATAACTACTTTCTTTTGTTCCACCATTAAACCTGCTCTTCCATTTTAGAAAGAACTACGCCTGCTAACGTACGGATAAATTTAGGGTGGGTATTCGGCATTGCCGGGCGATAATAGTCTGCACCGATTTCATGGCAGACGACTTTACATTCATAATCGTTATCATAGAGCACTTCTAGATGATCCGATACAAAACCTACAGGGGCATATACAAAAGTACGATAGCCTTTTTCATTAAAAAGATCACGAGTGAGATCTTGAACGTCCGGACCTAACCATGGATCAGGTGTATTCCCTTCACTCTGCCATCCGATTTCATATTGTTTGATTCCCGTTTCTTCAGAAATCATTTCAGCCGTTTTTTTCAGTTGATCAGGATACGGATCTCCGCCTTCTAATATTTTTTTCGGCAGACTGTGCGCTGACACTACTAAACAAGCAAGATCTTTTTCTTCTTCAGGCATTTTCTCGTACTCCGCTAAAATCTGTTCGCTCCAATAGTCAATGAAGCCGGGTGCATCATACCAGCTTTCTACAGAACGTATAGTAATTCCATGCTTTTCCGCTTCTTCTTGGGCTCTTCCATTATAGGACTTCACGCTATATGTTGAATAATGGGGGGCTAAAACGATAGAAACAGCTTCAGTAATTCCATCATCCGCCATTTGCTGAACAGCATCCTCTACGAAAGGTTCAATATGCTTTAAGCCTAAATACATTTTAAACTCGATGTCGTCCTGTTCTTCATTTAATGTATTTTGTAAAGCAAGTGCTTGGTCGTCTGTAATTCGGGCTAATGGTGAAATGCCTCCAATTGCGTTGTAACGATCACGCAGATCCTCAAGCATTTCTTCAGTGGGTTTTCGACCTCTGCGAATGTGAGTGTAGTATCTTTCTAAATCTTCTTCCTTATAAGGCGTTCCATACGCCATTACGAGTAAACCTACTTGTTTCTTTTCCATTATCGTTCACCTCTTAATTCTTTTTTGAATAATCGTGAATGAGCTTGGTCAAGCGTTTTAATGTTTCTGGTTCAATGTCTGGCGTGACCCCATGGCCAAGGTTGAAGATGTGGCTTGGGTGAGCTTTTCCTTCATCAATGATCTGTTTCGCTCTCATCTCAATTACTTCCCAATCTGAAAGAAGAATAGAAGGATCCAGGTTTCCTTGTAAAGGTTTCGTAATCCCCATGTCTCTCGCCTCTTTAATTGAGAGTCTCCAATCTAAGCCGACTACATCAACAGGAAGATCGTTCCACTCTAACGCCAGATGTCTGGCGCCTACACCAAACAAAATCAGCGGGACTCCTGTCGAACGCAGCTCTGTGAAAATTCTCTCCATAACAGGCTTGATGAACGTTCGGTAATCCTCTACATTCAGAGCCCCAACCCATGAATCGAAAATTTGGATGGCACTCGCTCCGGCTGCGACCTGCGCGCGGGCATAAGTAATTGTTGTTTCGGCTAACTTGTCCATAAGCATGAACCAAGTGTGAGGCTCGCTATACATCAACGCCTTCGTCTTATTATAATTCTTTGAAGGACCGCCCTCAATCATGTAGCTTGCAAGTGTGAAGGGAGCTCCGGAAAAACCAATCAGAGGAACATTCAACTGCTCTTTTGTCAATAAACGAATAGTATCCATAACGTAGGATACATCCTCTTCTGGGTCGATGCTTCCCAGCTTTTCTATATCCGCTTTGCTCCGCACAGGGTTATCGATGACTGGGCCTATGCCTTTTTGGATTTCCACATCTACACCAATAGCAGGCAGAGGTGTCATTATGTCTTTGTAAAGAATCGCTGCATCTACATCGTATTGTTCCACAGGCAGTCTTGTCACATATGCACCCAGCTCTGGCTGGTGAGTAATTTCAAACAAAGAATATTTTTCTTTCAACTTTCTGTATTCCGGTTGAGAACGCCCTGCCTGGCGCATGAACCAGACGGGAGTATGATTTGTCGACTCACCTCGGAAAGCTTTTAGAATCGTATCATTAAATGGTTTTGACATAGTAATTAACTCCTTTTAGGCACTTATCCGCTTCCACTATAACTATAAATCTGCGATGTGTATAGAAAAACGATGTGTTTGTCACGAATTTGTGCATTCTTTCACAGGATTCAATCAAGCTCCACTGGATTGGAGGCTTCTCCTTCAAGTCCCGTCAAAGGGTCATATGGAACGATGACATACGAGTGATTATTAAATAAACTGACAAAATTCAGCTCATATTCCCCTTCACCTGTTACTTCTCCCACAAGTCTCTTGTTTTGCCCCTCCTCATACAAACGATAAACTATACGTTCATCCTCTGAAGCAGTCCAGCTGATGGAGGCTGACACTAGGCTAAGTCCTCCAAAGCTTACAGATCCTTCTGCATCCGTAATCTTTGGTAGTTTGATAGGTTCAGGCAGCTCTTCAAGCCCATCTGGTTTTTTGAAATCGGCCGTCATACCTTTTGCGCGGTCAACTTCTGTTAAAATATCTTTCATTAAAGATGTCGGATATGAACTTCCGCCTGTGAGATAAAAATCCTCCCCTGCCTGATCATAGCCCATCCATAAAGATCCTACATAATCAGGCGTATATCCAGCGAACCACACATCTTTATTCTCCCCTTCAACTGAAGGGTGCTGCTGGGTCCCTGTTTTACCTGCCAGCGCTTTAGAATAAGCACCTGAGGAAGCAGTCCCAGATTGGACAGTAGTTTCAAGCATCTGCGTCATTTCCCATGCTGTCTCATCGTTGAACACTTTCGTTTCACTTCGTTCATGTTCGTGAATTACTTCACCTTGGCGGTTCGAAATTTGCTGAATCGTATATCCTTCTGCTGTACTTCCACTATTCACAAAGCTGCGATAAGCTTCCGTAATTTGCAAAGGAGTATAACCTCTGGAAAGGCCGCCTAAAGCAATAGAAAGACCTTCGTCTTCTGTTTCGAGACCGAGCTTATTCAAATACTCCTTCGAATAGGAGATTCCCATTTGATCGAGCAGCCAAACGGCCGGAGCATTTTTAGAATCGACAATGGACTGATACAAGGATGTGAGACCCTCATATTTTCCATCATAATTCCTTGGCTTATAATCGCCATAACTACGCGGCTCATCGACTAGCAATGAAAAAGGAATGTACGTGTCAGTCATCAATGCAGGACCATAAACGGATAAAGGCTTGATGACCGACCCTGGCTGTTTTTCAGAAGTTACGCGATTCAGTTCACCATGATTATAATCACGCCCTCCTACAGCGGCTACTAATGCACCTGTGGACTTGTCCATGAGGGTGAAAGCACCTTCTACCTCAGGTTGAGAGCCAGGGGCAAACTCACCCTCTTTCATATAATTAGAGGCAATTTCTTGGATCTCGGGGTCCATTTCTACAGTGACCTGGTATCCTCCTCGTTTTAGCTCCTCACGTGAAATATGATAACGTTCTGCAGCTTCGCGAATCACTAAGTCTACATAGCTGTTCGTCCAGCTTTCTCCACTATCTTCACGTGCTTCAGTACCGAGTGTAGCACCTTGCATACTGACCATTTCTTCAGCATCGAGCACACCCGTAGCCTCCATCCTTCCCAGAACGACATTCCGCCTATCCAATGACGCCTCAGGATTATCAAAGGGAGAGTAAGAATTAGGAGCTTTTGGCAGCCCAGCTAATAAGGCCCCCTGGGTAACAGAAAGTTCAGTAACTGATGTATTGAAATATTCTTTTGAGGCTGCTTCTACTCCATAAGCTCCACTTCCGAAATAAATCGTATTCAAGTACAATTCCAGAATCTCATCTTTCGTATATTCTCGTTCTAATTGAATAGCAGCCATAACCTCTTTAGTTTTGCGCATCCAGGATTTTTCATTCGTCAAAAAAAGATTCTTCGCCAGCTGTTGGGTAATGGTACTCGCCCCTTCTGCTTTGCTCATTGTAATGACATCACGATAGACAGCCCGTAAAATCGATTTGAAGTCGACTCCCGAGTGTTCATAGAAGCGAGAATCTTCGACCGCTACAAACGCATCTTTCACATGGTCAGGTATCTCCTCATGATCAATCAACGTCCTGTTCTGCGTATAAACCCTTTCGATAACTTCCCCATCCACTGTTTCAATAGTTGTAGACGCATCCAAAACAAGTTCAGTATCTTTTACAATAAATCTCCCGCCTTGAAGAATCACGAGGAACCCTATCATCGTCAATAAAAAAAGCCCGAGCACAACGAATAGTGGCCACTTGTATTTTTTCAACCAATCCGGTATCAGAAGTATTTTTTGTTTAATTTTCAGCATCTTGCATCCTCTCTTATCATGTAAGTTCAAACTTGCAGTTCAATGTCTCCACTTGCTACACTTAACTTGATGCAGGAAAGGAGATAACACTATGAAAGTATCTATGACAAATGGTACCCTAAACTATTTAGCAAAGCTAGAGAAAGAAAACAAAAAGGCTGCACTTTACTTCATGCAAGACCAGGACAAAACGGTGGCTTACTATGAAGGTGAGGAAGAGCCGGTTTTTGCGGAAGGTCGAGATTACGAAGTAGTGGAGGCTGTAGGTGATGTTGAAGAGTCAGGTTTTGTAGTTATGAATAATATCCCTGTTTCAGACGAAGGACGCCCTGTTTTCGAAGACCGATTCAAAAAACGCGCGGGAAGCGTCGAAAGTATGGAGGGCTTTCAAGCCATTCGAATTTTAAGACCAGTTAAAGGAAACACTTATGTTGTTTTTACGCAATGGCGTAATGAACAATGCTTTGAAGATTGGAAAAATTCCCAGGAGTTCGAGAAAGCTCATGAAAACTCTGGACCTAAACATAAAGAAAAACCATCATTCATTGATGGCAAACCTTACATTACTAAATACCAAATGATTCAATTAGAAGATTAACAGAAAAAGTATTCGTCACTAAGTCTAACTGTTTCCGTTCCGATCAAAAACTTAAAAATACATTCTGAAATGTCTATCAAGTTGTATATCAATTTGTTAGACATTTTTGTTGAGAAAAAAGTTTCGATATAGAAACCTTGAAAAAATGTTCTTAAACTATATGGCAGGATACTTTAAGACTCAGTTTCGAGATAACCAGGGTTCGTGGCCACAATGAGAGTCTGGTGTGGTTGGGAAGCTACTCGCTTTCCTGTGGGGGAAGTGGCGAGCTTCCTCGGGCTTGCAGCCCTGTGGGATCTCGCCTACATCCTTCTCCCACTTCTTACACTTATATTAGTCTAGGGCGTGGTTCCAATCATAAACCTTATGGGGGACTATCCAGCTCCAGCGCTTAGCGGCTACTGAGACTTCCTTCACTTCTGTACGATAAGTCAACATCGAATCTCTTCGTTCTTCGTGTTTCCTTTATCTCCTCCAGCTCAGTCCAGTCCATACGCCGCTGAACGAAGCGCTTCCGCTTTTACAAAGGGAGTCTCGCACTTCCCAACCACACCAATCGATATGAGATGAACGAACCCCCTTATACTGTTCTTTGAATTATTTTTATCTCCGCCATCTCAGTCCAGTCCATACACCGCTGAACGAAGTGCTTCCGCTTTCAAAGGTAGGAGCCTCGCACATTCCTAAAACCCCTAACTTATATTACGGGACGGAACTATGAAATGAGAAGAAGAAACTCTCTTGTACCAACGTTTGCAGAATAATTAAACCGGTTGTTTTAGAAAAACTAACTATCCAATAGACTTTTCATTTCCGTGAAAGCAAGCTAGAAATGAACCCTTTTTGCAAGAAGGTGCGTCTTCTTTATCCATGTTCATTTTTTGGTGAGCGTTTGTTTATAGGGATAAACCGCTCAATATCAAGTTTTTATCATAACTGTAGCGCACATCTGACATCCTGAAATCGGTGTTTCCGTACCACCTAATCATCGCAAAGAGCTCCGGGAAATTGCGAGACTCCTGTGGGAAAAGAGTGCTTGGTGAGACCCCGGAGAGCGTTAGCTCGAGGAGGCTCACTGCGCTCCCACGGAAAGCGAGTGATTTCCCGGAGCTCTCAACGCTGTCACTCATAACGGAAACAGCCCGAATATCTCGAATCTGAGTCTTCCACTAAAGGGAGCTTTAGTGGAACAACTTAAATTAAACATTTTAAAAAGGCTCGGTCGAAAAGTCGACTGAGCCTTTTATTATTTTAACGAAAACACTTCAACAAACATGAATTAACTTACTATACATATACCGATTAGTGTTTTTGCTATAGTAAACGGAGTAGTTACACTAAGCCGCTACCTTTTTTACATTATTCAGCAGTCACTTCTTCTTCAAAAAAGCTTTCGAACTCACCTTCAGGATTTTCACCTACGATCCGCGCCTGTTCCTCTCCATCTTCAAAGTGGACAAGGGTTGGAGTCGATTGGATCTGATACTTTGCACCTTCAGTGCCAAATTCACGTAAATTCATTTTTTTCATGTCTACGTTCATATCTTGTGCAATCGGTACAAGAACGGGAGTAGTATTTTGACAATGCACACATTCAGGATCATAAAAATACACAGTTACCGGCTCACCGGATGAAATTTCTTCTTCTAATTCATCAGGTAATATTTGGTTCTGGTAATTAGGATCGTCCAGTTGATCGATGGTGCTTTGCTCAAGGTCATCTTTTCCGTAAGGATTTCCTTCTGTTTTTTGAGAATTTTGGTAGTTCACTACAAAAGCGAGTACTACTAGAAGAACGACGAGTACCGTTCCAAAAATAATCATTTTCTTTTTCATTTCGCTTGTCCCCTTTGCTCACGAATCATAAGTACGTGACTGATAAAAATAATAATAAATGCGGTTCCTGCTAAGAACGGGATTGTGATGAAACCCAGCACATTGAGGTACTCCGCATTACACGGAACCGCACCACAGGAATTCCCCGCTGATTGAAAGGCGGGCACCTTTTGTAATGAATAGTGGTAAACAGAAAAACAAGCACCTATTCCACTCAAAATTAACCCCGACAGCGCTGAAGTCACATTCTTCTTAATTAATGACACTCCATAAATAACGACAAGGGGATACATCAAAATCCGCTGATACCAGCACAGCTCACAGGGCTCATACCCTAACACTTCCGAGAAAAACAAACTTCCAAGCATAGCCGCTAACGAAGTAGCCCATGCTATAAACAACCAGGTTTCGCTTCTCTGTTTCATAAAAAAGTTCCTTTCTTCCTCTCTCCCATTGTTATTATACAAGGTATTGTTTTCAATTCAAACTAGATTGCCACAACAGTTTTAAGAATCGTTTTATACTTTACGTTTAAACTAAAAGGAACAGGGAATATTTGAATATGTGCCAAGATTTCTTTGAAAGGATGATGAACATGGATGAAAAAATGCAACAATTAATTGATGGTTTAAACGAAGACTTAGCAAACGAATATGCAGCTTCAATTATGTATACTTACAACGCTGCAGTCGTTTCCGGCTTGTACCGCTCCGTACTTAAGCCATTCTTTGAAAGTGAAGTAGCTGATGAACAAGGTCACGCTTTATACTTGGCTGAGAAGATCAGTACTCTGGGAGGTACTCCAACCACATCTCCTGCTGAAGTTAAACAGCATACAGAAGTTAAGGCTATGCTGAGAGAAGCTCGTGAAGCAGAGCGTGCTACAATAGAGCGTTATGAAGAACGTAAACAACAGGCTGAGGAATTAAACTTAACGGAATTGTCCGTTAAGCTGGATGACCTCATCTCTGACGAAACAGGTCATATGGAAGAGATTGATCGTCTTCTTCAAGATTCCCGTCTTCATGAATAATCTTCAACGATGAGCCTGCCGATCCTATCGGCAGGCTTTTTTAGCATACGACTGTACCCTTCCTCCCCTGCTTTTAATATTAAAAATAGTCTGATATATTAGGAAGACCACTTAAACTTACAAGGGGATGGAAACATATATGTGGGAAAATATATTTACAGCCATTGATGAACAATACGAGCACATGGTAAAAACTCGCCGATACTTACATCAGTATCCTGAAATATCCTTCCATGAAACAGAAACAGCAAAATTCATTCAGCAAACTTATGATCGACTTGGTATTCCGTATGAAAGTAATGTGGGAGGAAATGGTGTGCTAGCTACCCTTAAAGGAGGTAGGCCAGGAAAAAAAATCGCCCTGCGCGCTGACTTTGACGCTCTGCCGATCCACGAGGAAAATAATGTGGAGTACCGCTCTAAAGTCGATGGAGTGATGCATGCTTGTGGTCATGACGGCCATACAGCCTCCTTATTAGGACTAGCAGAATCTCTGGTCCCTTTTCAAGAGGATTTGCCCGGTACCCTGGTATTTCTCCACCAGCATGCAGAAGAGTTTGCGCCCGGTGGAGCTAGACCTATTATCGAATCAGGCGCACTAGATGACGTTGACGCTGTATTCGGAACACATTTATGGGTGAATACTCCGACCGGAATTATCCAAACCTCTAAAGGCGCTTTTATGGCGGGTGCGGACCGTTTTCATATTAAAGTCAAAGGGAAGGGCGGACACGGTGCGATTCCTCATCAAACTAAGGACGCTATTGTGATTGCTTCCCAGCTTGTAACGTCCCTTCAGCAAATCGTCAGTCGACGATTAAACCCTCTTGATACAGCCGTTTTAACCGTAGGTACTTTTGAATCGGGAGATGCTTTTAATGTGATTGCGGACTCAGCAGAACTTTCAGGGACTGTCCGGACATTCGACTCTTCTGTACAAGACTTAATAATTGAAGAGATGGAGAAGGTCATTAAAGGCGCGTGCATAAGTGCAGGAGCCGATTATGACTTTGAATATTTAAAAGGGTACACTCCCGTGATCAACCATGCAGAGGAAGCGGAATTGATTTTAGATGAAGCTTCTAAAGCAGATGCTTCCCTGTCTACGGAAGAGGTGGATCCTGTAATGGCTGGCGAAGACTTCGCCTATTATTTAGAACAAAAACCTGGGGCCTACTATTTCACAGGTGCACAATTACCAGACCATTACTTTCCACACCACCATCCTAAGTTCGATTTCGACGAAAAAGCCTTACCTCACGCAGCCAAAACGCTGCTCCAAGCGTACCGTTCATATCAAGAGAAGCATCAAGTATGAGAAATCAAGCGGAGGCGATAGATATTCATCGTCGTCTCCCCTAATTGTTCTAAAAACCTGCCATTCGCTACATAGCCTACTATAGCTCCTACCCCTGGCACGAGCTGCATCAATTTCACTAAGTCGATCGTATCCCGGTATTCAAGCTGCAGAGTTTTCCAGTCCACCTTTTTCCTCTCTAAAGGTTCGTTTTCCCAGTTCAGAAGTACATCTCTCACTTTCACTTTTTCTTTATCACTGGAGAAAGTAAGCATGAAAATGTGAAGCAGGTATACTCTCTCCTCATAACGGTTGATATCCACCCCGTAGAATTGGGCCGTATCAAACAAAAATTTCATTTTAATGCTTAGTAACATAGGAAAGTCAGCCACACCCAGCCAAAATCCTCCCGCACCTGTACCCGCCCCTTCCCACGAGGCCGTCGATTTGTACTGCTTCAATCTTCCTTTAATAAGCTCTTCCCTTTCTTCAAAACTCCACTCCTCATTATGTTCAACTGGATGTATATACTGTGATGAAGTCAAAGATAACTCAATCATTCTCTTAATACTTTCCGTCACAACGACATGTACACGGTCAGGGATTTTTTGATTGATCGCTGATTGTAACCCTTTCGATGTCCTCTGTATGACTCCGGACCTTTTCTCAAGTGAACGACTCCACCTGAGCGCTTCTTTATACTTCTTTTCTTCGTAAGTCATGTCTTATCCTCCTAAAAAGGCGGCCCCCGCAGGAACCGCTCATTGGCTTAAATCAATCTTGGTCTAACATATCCCTTAATAAACATATAGCTGAACAGCGTTCCGCCTATAGCTACAATGGCAACTCCGATCCACTGCCATTGAATGATGAATAACAAAGTAAATAGCAGTGTCTGCAAAAGCATAAGTTGATACAGGAAAGTCAGCATTGCTTTTTGCTTCCACTCTTTTTTTACGGGGTAAAGGTCAAGCCACACAATAGTTCGATGGTGATTCCATAACGTCATCATTTGAAAAGCACTTAAGTAAAGGAATAAAATGGCAAATGCTACTTTCACCCATAGATTAGGTACAAACCAAACAGCGAGTCCACCTATAGCAATCAGTCTGAAATACATACCTAAGTAATCACTGCTTCTGATAAAAGTGATCCTATATAAATAAGTGAAGGTCTCCTTCTGACTGTATGGTACTGCAGAAGCAAGCATTCTAACGAGCGTATGTCTCTTTTTGACTGTATTCCTTAAATGAGGAACATCAGTAAACATATTAGCGATCCTATAAAAAGTCCGCATTCTAGCCTGATCTTTCTGAACGAGCAAATCAAACACAAGACCAGCTTTCTTGCGAGCCAGAGAATATATATATAACGTTACTCCCACAAGGAGGATACCCACTATGGCTGAAAATGCCCATTCCCCTTGTGCTAAGAAGTAAAAGAACACAATACTTAACACAACCCGAATGACCTGATCGACGTTCCGGCTATAGGCATTCCTCTCTTTAAGCATCCACCAGTTAGCCAGCATATTAATTAACTTCAAAACAAGAATACCGGCAAGCATCGTTAAATAGTGGTTCGTGCCCAGTTCAGGATACGATTCAAAATAGAGGGGACCAAGCGCTGCCACTACAAGTAAGATCAAATAAAGCTGGATAACAAAGCTGTACATAAGGCATCGCTTGAAATAGCCTGCAAGCTGATGCTCAGCAGGAAGTAAAAAAACTAAGTCCGGTTCTTTTAAAAGCGTCCTTACTGGACTATAGCTGGCTACTAGTCCAAATGCGCCCCCAACAATCCAAGCGGTCGGGAAACCTTCAGGAAGTTCCATCAGCCACTGTTGATAGTAATAGGCAAGAGCTGATATGAAAAAAAACATGGCAATGGCAATATGACCATTAAAAATGTATTTTAAATAGCGGCTTGTCTCTTTTATATGGGCTTGAAAACGTTGACTCCATAATTCATTAGCATTAATCATCGGCGTCTTCCTTCGTCAGTTGGATGTAAATATCATCTAATGAAGCTTGTGGCCGGTCAAATGACTCTCTTAATTCTTCCAATGTTCCCATCGCCCTTATATGGCCATCATGAAGGATCACAAAACGATTACAGTATTTTTCTGCTGTAGCCAAAATGTGAGTGGACATCAGGATTCCTGCTCCATTATTTTTCATCTCCTCCATAAGTTCCAGGTAGGATTTGATACCAAGAGGGTCCAGACCTACGAAAGGCTCGTCTACAATATACAGTTCCGGCTCAATGAGAAATGCACACATGATCATCACTTTTTGGCGCATTCCTTTAGAAAAGTGAACAGGGAACCAATTGAGTTTCTTTGACAGTCGAAATTCCTTGAGCAAAGGATCCAATCGCTTTTTAAAAGTATCTTCAGGAATGTTATAAGCCATCGCAGTCAGCCTCAAATGTTCATGAAGTGTCAATTCATCATAAAGAATCGGTACTTCCGGAATATAAGCTAATTGTTGACGGTACCCTTCTGGATTCTCATCGAAGGTGGTTCCGTTGATTGCGACCTTTCCTTTTTTTGCTTGCATCATACCGATGACATGCTTGATTGTTGTACTCTTCCCCGCTCCGTTTAAACCGATAAGTCCAACAATTTCATTTGGAAAGACCTCAAATGAAATTCCATGAAGCACGTTTTTATGTGTATAGCCTCCATGGAGATCCTCTATATGTAACAATGAATTCAAGTCAATCCCTCTTTTCAAAATATAACTGCATTCTTTAAAATTTTATCATAATATAAGTTAGCTTACACAGAAATGCTTTAATAGCTTCTCAATCGAGGAAAAAGGTTTAAATATGATACAATTATACAAACGCCTTAAAGGAGTGTATGTACGATGAGCCATGACAAAGATTGTATTTTCTGCAAAATAATTTCAAGGGATATTCCTTCTGCAAAAGTCTACGAAGATGAAGAGGTATATGCTTTTCTTGATATTAGTCAAGTCACAAAAGGTCATACGCTGGTGATTCCAAAAACACACACCCAGGATATTTACTCAACGGATGAACAGACGGCAGAGCAGTTGTTTGCCCGAGTACCTAAAGTTGCAAAAGCAATCAAAACTGCTTTTCAGCCGATTGGTATGAATTTACTCAATAACAATGAAGAACCTGCAGGACAATCAGTTTTCCACTTACATATTCATCTTATTCCTCGCTATGGGAAAGAGGATGGATTCAATCCAGAATGGACTGTACATTCAGATGACTACACAACAGAGGATTTACAAAAAATGGCTTATGAAATCAGCGAGCACGTGAAGTAGCCGAAAAGAAACCTATTTGATATAATCAAATTATGCATCTGCAGACGATCAAGAGGATACGTTTGAGGTGTGAATTCAGCAGAGTTTAGTCGAGAAGAGGAGAGTTCAAATGAATACAAGAATTTTAGTTTTTCTTTCGTTACTTATAGGAATAGGCGCAGTTCTACATGCTGTTATTCCGCCTTTTTTCTTTGGGATGCGTCCTGACATGATGCTGGCTATGATGTTTTTAGGTATTATTTTATTTCCCAAGTTATCTTACGTCTTCGTGCTCTCTATTGCAACCGGACTTATGTCCGCTTTGACGACGACAGTGCCTGGAGGCCAGCTTGCTAATCTTGTGGATAAACCTTTAACAGCGCTAGCTTTTCTTGGAATGTTTTTATCATTAAAAAAGATATTAAAAGAAACCGCGGCTCCTGTATTGACTGCAATAGGGACGATTATCAGTGGTTCAATTTTCTTAAGTTTCGTTCTCTTTTTCGCAGGAATTATGGAAGCCAGTTTTGGAGTGATGTTTATCACTGTGGTATTACCGGCAGCAGCAGTTAATACCATTGCTATGATAATCATCTATCCTATAGCTCAGAATATTATGAAAAGAACACACTATGCTCAATCAATGAGCGTTTCATAACAAGGCAGCCATTCTGTAAAGTCTGTTTAATCACCACTTAAGGTTGGCCGCTTCACACTTATTTGTCAGCGGCCAACTTTTTTCTTTTCTTTATTTAGGTTTTAAACGTACATATTAAGAGAAAATAATAAATAGTCAAAGTTTCTGAAAGGAGTTTTTCTAATGGCCAATGCAAAATCATTAGTTTTAGGTGTTTTTGTTGGAGGGGTAGTCGGTGCAGCCTATACACTCTTTAACACTCCTTCATCGGGGAGAGATTTCCGGGAAAATGCAAAGTTAAAAAGTGAAAATTTAAAGAATACAATTTTCAGCTTGAAAGAGGAAGGGCTTCAGCTTAAAGATCAAATTGCTCAAACTTCTAAAGAAGGAGCAGAATTGGTAAAAGAATTATCTGAAGACGTAAAAAGCTCCATTGAAAGTTGGAAAAAGACAGTGGAACCTCATCAGAAGAATATACAAATGTATTTAGAGCAAATCGAGGAAAGTTTAAAAGATCTTGAAGAAAAAGCGAAAGCTGAACAGAACACGGATTCGCAGGATGAAACTCAGTCTGGCAGCGAAGAGACCAAACATTAATTTCAAATATTTACTTGGGGGAGTTTTCAGATGAAGGAGTCTGAAAACTCTTTTTTATTTTCTTAATGAAAAGTAAGCTGAAAATAAAAAAAATTCCTTTCACCTTTCGCCCGATCCTTGTAATGTAAATTCAAGTTGTTCCACTAAAGCTCCCTTTAGTGGAAGACTCAGTTTCGAGACATTCTGCCTGTTTCCGTCACAAAAATAGAGCTTGAAGGGCCGGGAAATCACTCGCTTTCCATGGGCGTACGGTGAGCTTCCTCGGGCTAACGC
>NZ_JAPVRC010000005.1 GCF_030345335.1 Halobacillus campisalis | reverse complement strand
GCAAGAAGGTCCGGGAAATTGCGAGACTCCTATGGGAGAACAGTACATGGTGAGATCCCGGAGGGCGTTAGCCCGAGGAAGCTCACCGTACGCCCATGGAAAGCGAGTGATTTCCCGGACCTTCAAGCTCTATTTTTGTGGCGGAAACAGTCCGAACATCTTGAAGCTGAGTCTTCCACTAAAGGGAGCTTTAGTTTAATGCTAACTGTATTTGCAGTATTAGAACTGACTATTATTACAAGGATTGACTTCTTGTTTGGCGGGGATGCATTTTTATGGAGACTTTTCTAACATAAATCTTCTATATCGATTTGCTTCTTTAAACAACTGGGCACACTTTTTATACATTCTTTTTTCGTAATAAATGTCACCGAGAAACTTTAAATAGGTTTTGTAATCGCTGAATTCATTAAGTGAGAGAAACTCCGGAAGAATTTCATTCTCAAGCTTTTTTACAAACGTGTCATCTTTAGTAGTACCTTCGAGCACACTTTTCAAAATGTAAAATTTATGGATGTATCTTACATCCTTTTCTTCCACGGCTTTCGCTTTTCCTTGGTTTATAAAATCCCAGCTCCGCCCTTTGTCCTGCTTGCAATTATAAACTTTAGCTAGTAAGTACAGGGTGCTTACAGGTGAAATATTATTTTCTTCCTTCAATAATAAAGCCGTCTGTAAATGTTCAATTGATTGCTCGTATTTATCGAGACAAATGTAAATATAGCCTAAGTTATGGTGAACTATGCTTTCTTCGAATTTTCCTAAATACTGACCTGCACCTTGCAGCATATTCAAAAATAACCGTTCAGCTACTCTGTGAGCCCCGAGAAAATTATAATTAATTGCTGATATCATAGAACAATCTGTTACTTTAGAGTAATTGAGGGACTTTTGATAGCCTTCAATAGCCATTTCTGCGTAAAAATTGGATTCTACAAACATCAGGAGTCTAGAGTATGTGAGAGAAATGTGGTAGTAAAGTTCAAAGTCTTGATTTGGTAGTTTATTCATCATTTCTTCTGCAAACTGAAAATTCATTTCAGCTTGTTCATATTGGAATTGAAGAAGGTAATCAATTCCTATCGTCTTATAATAGAGAAAGCGATATTCGTTAGAGGATTGGGACATGACGTCATAAAGCTCTTTAGTAATTTTTTTTGAGAGAGGCTCGTTTGTTGTAGTGAGCTGGAACCTTGAATGGATGATTTTAAATAAATTAGATAATTCAATATTCTGGTTAAAGTTTAATAGGTTTCTGCATTCTTCGTGCAGATTTTCCATCAGAGTAGTATTCTTTAGCTGAATCGACTTATGCCAATCTATGAGCTTTTCATAGATTTTATCATCGAATTCTTCATTTAAATTTTCCAAATGAATGTTCAATTTCTCACCGAGAAGACGGTACATTTCTTTGCTTGCGCTGATTGTATTATTCTCTATTTTACTTAAATAGGAAACTGAGCAAATACCATCAGCTAACTCTTCTAATGTCATGTCCTTGAACTTACGGTGCTGCTTAATCAATTGACCCTTCATGACGGACACCTCTTCCCCTGTAAGTAAGCATATTATATCAGAATCCCTATATTATTAATAATAATTAATAGGTATATAGACATGTGATATTGTATTTAAAGGGGAATTTATACAAAAAATGCTGCTAGTTTAATCTAGCAGCATTTAAAAATGAATCATTTTATAAGTTTTTTAAGGCTTCTTCGATTTGAGTATCGCCTGAGATGAGCTCGAATGTTTTATGGTAAGCATTCGGCTCCTGAATAGCAGCGATCATCGTTTTAGCTACATCTGAACGAGGGATTTCACCGCGCTCTACTTTTTCACCAACGTTGATTTTGCTCGTTCCTTCATTGTCAGTTAGAGCCCCTGGACGGACAATCGTATAATCAAGCTCTGTTCCTCTTAGATATTCATCAGCCTGGGCTTTCATTTCCAGGTAGGTCTTGAAATTGCCCTCAGCCTGACTGGACTCATCCGCAGACATGGAACTAAGCATGACGAATTTTTTAATTCCCAGATTCTCAGTATGCTTCACTAAGTTGATTGCACCGTCGCGATCAACAGCTTCCGTCTGCTCTGGACCAGTACTTGAACCAGATCCTGCAGCGAAAATTACAGCGTCCATACCTTTAATAGCATGACCGACATCTTTCGTTAAATCGGCAAGTACAGGAGTACCTCCAAGTTTCTCGATCGTGCTCTTCTGTTCCTCTTTACGAACCATACCATAAGGTTCGTGTCCATCTTGTTTTAGATATTTTATGAGTAAACGACCTGTATTGCCGTTTGCTCCAGCTACTAGTACTTTCATGACTCAAAAACTCCCTTCGATTAAATCTGTATCCATCTATTGTTTAGCCGATTCATACAGGCGTTAAACATCAGGGAGTAGAAGGGAAGCATAATTCCTGGTAATTGCAGCGGGCGCAGACCCTTGGATCATCCTGCATCGGAAAATGATCTAAAGGCAGGGGGGCATTGTGCTGCGGGTCTGATAAAAAGGTTTTCATCTGTTCCATACTGATACCATAAAGCCGCTGAACATTCACCAGATCATGCTCAGTCAATTGATGGTCAACATGGGTCCCGTCCAGTAAGTATTCGTTTCTGATAACAATATCCTCAAGCGATTCTATATGGTGTTTTTGCTGTAAATACAAAGCGTAAAGTGCCAGCTGGTTACGATCTTCATCCGATGATTTACCCGTTTTCCAATCAACAATCACCCATTTATCATTTTGTAAATCACGATACAGCAAATCCATGACTACAAAAATTTTCACTCCATCCACCATCATGTATCGGAATTTTTCTGACTCCATAAAGCGCATGTCTTGTTTGTTCAAGACGTCAGCAAAGGATTGACTGGCAAAAAAATTCTTAACCGTCGTAGACAGACGATCATTGATTTTTTTGATTTTTCCTTCAGGCAGTGTATTGGTTTGACTGTAATAGATTTCGTGCAGCATCGTATAGTGTTTGGGACGATGCTGCCATAAATGCTCTTTTTTTGTAGATTCAATGAAGCTTCTGTTTAAATGGTGACGGATCTCGTCAACGACTGCTTCTTCACCAGGTATCTCTTTATTGCTTAATACGCGCTGGATGATTTGGTAGATTAAGTCGTGGACAACACTTCCAAAGTGCATTTCCAGATTCGTGATTTTTTTCAGCCGGTACGTTTGTCTGGCAAGTGAATCAGCGTTGCTTAACCAGCCGTTATGTGAAAGGTAATAATCATAAGCATACTTTCTCGAACATGTAAGCATTGTCTTATGCCTCGATAATGACCAGGATAATTCCGGATACTTTCTAATCTCAAACATAGTGATCTCCTTGCTTTACTCCAGTATATTGAAACTCCTGTAAGTCGATCTTTTTATTAACGACTACAACGCCCTCTGCTTCAAGAGCGGACTGCTGCTCAAAAGCGGATTCTTCATCTTTTATCGCGATTTCACCTTTTCCATTGACCACACGATGCCACGGAAGGTTATATTTGCGGCTCATCGTATGTAACACCCTGACCACTTGACGTGCGGCCCGGGGACTGCCGGCTGCCCGGGCAACCTGTCCATAGGTCATGACATTCCCTGCGGGGATCGATGAAATCACATGAATGACTTGTTGAGTAAAAGGCTTCAAAACGATCCCTCCTTACATTAAATCAATAGCCTTAGTGTAACAAATTTTGGTACAATTCAGCTAAGTCGAATTTGAACGGAGATTATCTAATGAGTATACCACGAGCCTTAACAATAGCGGGATCCGCAGCCCAGGGAAGTGCTGGAATTCAAGCCGATTTAAAAACCTTTCAGGAATTAGACATCTATGGAATGAGTGCCGTCACAGCAATCGTAGCCGGCAACTCAACGACTGAACAAGGGATATTCACTCAACCGGTAGAAGCGGTGGAAGCCCAGATTCACGCCTCTTTTGAACATGTCGGTCCAGATGCCGTGAAAACTGGTATGCTGTTCACCGAAGATATCATTAAACGCACTAGCGAACTGCTAAAGTCCTACGAGGTGAAAAATATAGTAGTCGACCCCGTCATGATCGGGAAAATGGGTTCCCAGCTGCTCCAAGATGAGGCAATCGAAGCGCTGATCAAACAACTGCTGCCGGCAGCAGCAATCATCACACCCAATTTGGAAGAAGCGGCCCGCATACTGAAGCAGCCTGTACCAGAATCGCCGGAACAAATGGAGAGGGCCGCCCGCAAGCTTCATAACTTAGGTCCCAAATATGTCCTCATAAAAGGCGGTTCCCTGAAGGATCACCCAGCCATAGATATTCTTTTTGATGGGGAAGAAATGACGACTCTTCAGTCTGAACGAGTCCAGACCATTCATACGAGTGGAGCAGGTTGCACGTATTCAGCAGCTATCACTGCAGAACTGGCTAAAGGAAAAACTATGGAGGAAGCAGTTTTCAAAGCGAAAGACTTTGTGACGAGTGCCATTCAGTACGCTCTCTCATTTGAACGGGGGATAGGGTCTACCTACCATGCTGCCTACCGGAAGCATGGGAAGGAGGCTGAGTGAACGTGAAGGACCGTCATTTATTTTTGTTTGGCGGCGGACCGCCAATGACAGATCAGCTGGCTCGTAACTTTTCGCAAATGGTGGGAGAGGGGCCTGTCGTTATATTATATTTAAAAAGGGAAAATGTGGGTATTGAACAATACAGTTCAATCTTTACTGATTCCATAGTGAAACATGAGCCGAATCAAGAATTTATATTTTTACAATTAAAACAAAGGTATTCTGAAGAAGAAATCGAATGTTTATACAAAGCAAGTGCGGTTATCATTGGCGGGGGAGATTCGGTCAAATATCAGCAGTACGTCGTGCAGAGCGAAATAGGAGAAGTGTTAAAGAGAGTCTATGCTCAAGGGGTTCCTTTGGCTGGCCACTCGGCCGGAGCACTGATTGTACCAGACACGTGTGTGATATCAGCTGAGGATAATGAAGAACGTGTCATATTATTCAAAGAAGGGTTAGGGCTGCTATCAAACCTTGTTCTATCCGTACACTATTTAGAATGGCAAGAGGAAGAGCATTTAAAACAATCGTTAGAAGTGTTGAATGCGCCTGAAGGGTATGGAATAGCAGAGCAATCCGGGGTGTATATGCGTAACGAACAGCTTGAAACAGCGGAAGGGTATGTGCATGTCCAAAGAAGGTCTTATAGCTGATCCCGAAAGTTAAAAAAGGATGAACATCATGTCGAAGAAAAAACCGTTTAATGAATTGGAGACAAAGACAAAAGTTGTTGTCATCTCAAGTTTATCTTTCATCATTTTATTAGGGCTGGCTTTGGTGTTAGGAGTGCTTTTCCTTGGAATGGTCGGACTTTTCCAGGTGTTAGGCGTTACTTATGAGTCGAACCGATCTCTCATTTTATTTGGAGTATTGGTTTTTGTTATAGGAGCTTTTTTCGAAATCCTGAGTAAACTCTTCATCTCAATAAGTATACGGTCTAACTTCATCAGGAGCCAGAGAGTGAGGGTGAAAATAGCTGTCGACCTGTTAGTTACATGGACCGCTATTTATATCGTTGATGAAATTGTTGCAAGTGTGACCATGCACTTTTGGTCACAATGGATATTCGCTTTTCTGCTCGTAGCTCTGGATTACGCATTTGATGATCGGAAGCTGAAACAAAAAAAGCTCGCTTAGAGAATAATTTCTCTAAAGCGAGCGTTTAACCAGAGATACGGTCGTATTTATCAATCTGTTTCTGACGTTCTGCATCCCAGCGGTTTTCAGGATGTTCTTTACATTCAGTAGTGCATGCGGCATGTTGTTCGATCTCACACTCTTTACAGCACACATATTGTCTGTTGCACACAGGATTGCTGCAATTGATCATTCGATCTTCTTTTTTACCACAGTGTTCGCATTCGGCTACGATGTTTTCATCTACTTGATTGACAGGAACTGAAATGCGCTCATCGAACACATACATTTTGCCGTCAAACAATTGACCTTTGACCTCAGGATCTTTCCCGTAAGTTGTAATTCCGCCTTCTAGCTGGTAAACGTCATCTACACCATTACGCTTAAGAATGCCTGTAAGTTTTTCACAGCGGATTCCGCCGGTACAGTAAGTGATGACTTTCTTGTCTTTCCATTGATCAGCATTTTCAGCAATCCACTCCGGGAATTCACGGGAGTGATCGACACCAGGCTGGATAGCGTTACGGAAGTGACCGATACGATACTCATATTCGTTACGGCCATCGATGACCACCGTCTCGTCATCTTGAAGCATTTCGTAAAATTCTTTCGGCTTCAAGTGTTTTCCGCCAAACGTTTTTGGATCGATATCGTCGTCCTCGATGCTCCAATTGACAAGCTCAGGCTTGACTCGGCAATGCATTTTCTTGAAAGCGTGGCCTTCGTGCTCATCAATCTTAAAGTGCATATCTGCGAAACGCTCATCTGAACGAACGTATTCCATATATTGCTCTACCTGTTCGACCGTACCAGATACTGTTCCATTGATTCCTTCAGGAGAAACAATGATACGACCGCGCAAATCCAAGTCTTTGCAAAACTTCAAATGACTGGCACAGTACTCTTCATAATCAGGCATATCTACATACTTGTAGTACAACAGAACTCGGTGATCTAATGAGCTCATGGATGATTCCTCCTATATATATTGCTGCTTATTATTAAAATTCATAAATGTCCATATACCATCATATTCGATTTTTGCAAGAATATCAAATGGCTTATTTTTGAACATTTTTTTTAAAGATTGGCGCTGTTAAAATTGATATTCATATAAACTCCTTTATTAGGCGGGATGACATCGACCTATGGAAAGAACGAACTTCATTTTTTTGAGGCTTTGTTAAAGTTCCGGGTTGATCTTCATATAAGCTCCCTTTAGTGGAAGACTCAGTTTCGAGACTTTTGTATGAGGATATGGTGGCCTTAGAAAACGGATCGCTTTCCGCGGGCATGTGGTGAGCTTCCTCAGGCTTCGCCTTCCGGGATCTCACCTATCATGTACATCCCACAGGAGTCTCACCGTTTTCTAAAGCCGCCATCCGATTGGAAGGTGCTCGAAACTATACCAAGATTAAAAATATTAGCTACTGATTGAAAATATTAGAGAACATCGTGTATACCAGGAGTCCAGCCTTTTCTTGGAACTTCGTGCCTTTGTGAGGGTAACGAAAACATTTTTGGCGGTGCTTCACTTAAAAAATAACTGCTCTTGAGTGATAACCAGCGAGGCTGTTGTTTGCAAGAAAATGCTAGGAACTACCTTAAAGTTAAGAAAGTTTTGTAACTAAGAAGCTATAACTATGCACTGGGGCTAAATGCTCCCACTATTACTAAGAAGGTTCTGTTTCAAGCGATCTCGAGAAGTACATCTTTAGTGAGGGGCGGCGTGGAATGGGGAGACTCCTGTGGGAAGAGAGTGCTTGGTGAGATCCCGCAGGACGGAACGTCCGAGGAAGCTCACCGCGCTCCCACGGAAAGCGAGCCATTCCCCGCCGCCCTGATCCTCTCATCAAATGTCTCGAAATCAAGTCTTCAACAATCCTGCCATATTGTTGAATAACTCACTTATCAATATCAACAACCACCTTCAACATAGCCAAAATAAAAAAAGCACCTCGTCATAAAAGAAGGTGCTTTACGTCGGTCAATTTACGGTGGCTCCAAGAACCGATTCAAAATGTCCAAGTGCCCATTCATGCCCGGTTTGGTTGAAACTGGCCACGGCGTTTTTCGAGATAACAATTTTGTAACCTAAATTATACGCATCTACGGCTGTGTGCAGAACGCAAATATCAGTGCATACACCGACAAGATGGAGTTCTGTGATTCCCCGTTCACGTAATTTCACATCTAAATCTGTTCCGCAAAATGCGCTGTATCTTGTTTTATCTTTATATTCTACGTGTGACGAAGATTGATACTCTTCGTACAGCCCTTTCAGTTTGCCATAAAGGTCACGACCTTTTGTGCCGCGAATGTTATGAGGCGGGAACAAGCGTGTTTCCGGATGGAACACGTCGTTTTCATCGTGAACATCCACAGCGAATACGACATACTCTTCATTCGATAGGAATTCTTCTGCAAGTGCTGTAATTTTCCCTTCAATACTTTGGCCAGGTTCCCCACACGTCAGGGCACCATTGCTTGCAACGAAATCATACGTGTAATCAATAACAATCAAGGCACGTGACATCATTTCATCCCCTTATGTAATGTATATACACTTATATTAACATAAGGGATTTCAGTTAAACAGACGGAGCTCTCTTTACCGGTGTGGAAACTTTCTGTGTGGCAATAAGCAGAGTCACCCCACACAGGATTAGTAGCCCGCTAGTAACAAAAAACACTGCTGAAAAACCATAAAAACCAGAAAGAATACCGCCTAAAGCAGGGCCGATTATATTGCCTAAGAAACGAAGGCTTGTATTATATCCAAGCACTTCGCCCTGCATGGCGATAGGCGCTTCCTGTCTTATATAAGCTGTCCGAACAGGAATAAGCCCTCCTATCGACATGCCCAGGAGAAATCGGAGAATGACGAGCTGCCATATGTTTGTAACGAAAGCTGCTGGAAAATATACTATACCTGCCACGAAAAGCAGGAAAATTAAAATTTTCACATAACCTTTTCTATCCCCGATCATTCCCCAGCGTCTCGCCATCATTAAATTACCGAGGCCGGCAGCTGAAAAAGCGATACCTGAAAATAAGGCCAGGTTTTCAGGCCCGTGCAAATCCTCTACATAAAGCGATAAAATCGGCTGGATACTGAAATGGGCCACCTGAATAAAAAGGGATACGATCAATACGACCAAAAGAACGGGACGTTTCAAAATATGCTGAATGACTTCTCTAGAAGTGTAGCTTGTTTTTTCACCTTCCTCCGTTTCCATTCTCTGCTCTTTAATCCCGAAGAAAACAATAATTGCTGAAATGAAGACAGATATGGAAACAAACTGGAAAGTGGTGCTGTAACCGATAGAATCTGCGATAACGCCTCCGATCATCGGTCCGAGCAACGTACCTGTTATACTGCCCGTCTGCAAGGTGCCTAACACTTGTCCGGCCATATGCTTAGGGGTCTGGGTTGAAATCAAAGCTTGTGACATAGGGATGAACCCAGTGAAAACACCCATGAATAAACGCAAAATGAATAATTGCCACACCGAAGCGGCTAAACCCATAAGCAGTACGGATAAAGCCAGGCCGGCAGCCGAAATGATCAGAATGTTTTTTCTCCCATAACGATCCCCGATCCGCCCCCATATAGGCGAAAAGATAAACGCTGTGACAAAGGTGACTCCGAAAACAAGTCCCGACCACGTTTGTACGTAAGAATCAGAATAATCTCCAAGCTCACTTATATATAAAGACAAAAAAGGCAAAACCATCGTAATACTGCCCGCAATAAAAAAGTTAGCGAACCACATAATCCATACATTTCGCTTCACTCGCTGCTCTTGACTAAGGATGGCGGACCACTTCTTCCGTAAAATATTTCGTAACGCTAAATATTACTATCATAGCAAAATTATATATTTTATTAAAGAATATGGAATAAAACAGTCTGTAGAGGGAATCGGGATTTATATATAAAACGCTTGCAAAACATGTATATACAAATTATAATCGTAACTGAATTATGTATATACAAGTTGCAGGAACATTTTGTAAGCGTTTGTTTAAGGAGGAAGTTCATGTTTAAGAAACTTTTTGGATATAAAGAGAAATCCGTGGAGGTGATTGCACCTGTCAATGGGGACGTCGTCGACTTGAGTGAAGTGCCTGATCCGGTTTTTTCAAAGAAAATAATGGGTGAAGGAACAGCTGTTAAGCCGCACGACGGCAAAGTAGTCAGTCCTGTAGATGGAGAAGTCGTTCAACTTTTCCCTACAAAGCATGCTATCGGATTAAAGTCGAAAAGCGGAGCGGAAATTCTTATCCATATCGGTCTGGAAACAGTAAGTATGGAAGGTGAAGGCTTTGAAGCTCACGTGCAGCAGGGAGATCAGGTGAAAGTCGGAGATCCTCTCGTTACGTTTGATCTCAAACTCGTAGAAGAAAAAGCGAAAAGTACGATTACGCCGATTATCATTACGAACAGCAATGAGTTGAGCGTCGAAGGATCATACACACAGCAAGCCGTAAGTGGATCGACAATATTGTTGACGGTTCACAACGAATAATACGTATGGAGGGAAGAGTATGGACCACAAAAAACAAGCCGAACAGATATTAGAGGCGATTGGTGGTAAAGAAAATTTAAACGCAGCCACACACTGTGTGACGCGCCTTCGTTTAGCTTTGAATGATGAAGGGATTGTTGATGACGAGAAGCTGAACCAGATTGACGCGGTTAAAGGCTCATTTTCAACCAACGGGCAGTTTCAGATTGTTGTTGGACAAGGAACAGTAGATAAAGTTTATAAAGAATTGGTAGCTTTAGCCGGTATAGGCGAATCATCAAAAGAAGATGTGAAAGAAGCTTCTAAAAGTAAAATGAATCCACTTCAACGAGGGATTAAGACATTAGCCGACATTTTTATACCTATTTTACCTGCAATTGTTACAGCTGGTTTACTGCTTGGTATTAATAACATATTAACTGCTCAGGGGATATTCTGGGATGAACAATCAGTCATTGATGTTTATCCGCAATGGGCGGATATAGCCAATATGATCATAATTATAGCCAATACCGCCTTTACATTTTTACCCGGATTGATTGGCTGGTCAGCCGTTAAGAAATTCGGAGGAAGTCCGATTCTCGGGATTGTCATCGGCTTGATTCTCGTTCATCCTGAATTATTGAACGCCTGGGATTATGGTAATGCGGTTGAAGAAGGAAGAGTACCTACCTGGAATTTATTTGGATGGGAAATAGAGAAGATAGGTTATCAAGGACAAGTATTGCCGGTTCTTGTAGCATCTTATGTGTTGACTAAAATTGAATTGTTTATGAGAAAGAGAACGCCGGATAGTATTCAATTGCTTGTTATAGGACCTGTCGCCTTATTAGTAACTGGTTTCTTGACGTTCATGTTCATCGGCCCTGTCACTTTTGCGATTGGTAATTTTATTACTGACGGACTTGTATCTGTCTTTGATAGTTTTGCTGCACTTGGCGGTCTGATTTATGGTGGTCTGTACGGGGTATTAGTTATTACCGGAATGCACCACACCTTCCTGGCAGTGGATATTCAATTGATCGGCAGCACAGGAACAACCTTCTTATGGCCGATGCTTGCCCTTTCAAACATCGCGCAAGGATCTGCTGCATTTGCGATTATGCTCGCTTCCAAAGATGAAAAATTAAAAGGCCTTGGATTATCTTCAGGGATTTCAGCTTATCTTGGAATCACAGAGCCAGCCCTGTTCGGGGTTAACTTACGATTTAAATATCCGTTTATTATCGCCATCAGCTCCTCAGCGATAGCAGGACTTTATATTTCAGCGCGAGGCGTATTGGCGAACTCGATTGGTGTTGGAGGAGTGCCAGGTATCTTCTCAATTGTGTCGGATTACTGGTTTGATTTTACTATCGGTATGGTCATCGTTCTTGTTGTGCCGTTAGTGGTCACCTATCTATATGCCAAACGCAAACGAGACGTTTAATTAAATAAAACTGAAACTTTGGAGGGAGCATACATGACTGAACAACCTTGGTGGAAAAAAGCTGTCGTCTACCAGATTTACCCTAAAAGCTTCAACGATACAACTGGAAATGGTGTAGGCGATATCCAGGGAATTATTGAAAAGCTTGATTATTTAAATACACTCGGGGTCGATGTTCTTTGGCTGACCCCGATGTATAAGTCTCCACAAAATGATAATGGATACGATATTAGTGACTATTATGATATCCATGATGAATATGGAACGATGCAGGATTTTGAAAGGCTCTTGGAAGAAACGCATAAGCGGGGTATGAAGCTGATCATGGATATTGTGATCAACCATACGTCTACGGAGCACGCCTGGTTCCAGGAATCAAAGAAGTCAAAGGATAATCCATACCGCGATTATTATATTTGGAAGGATCCTGTCGATGGAGGTCCGCCAAGTAACTGGCAGTCCAAATTTGGTGGGAATGCATGGGAATATGACGAGAATACCGGTCAGTACTATTTGCATTTGTTTGATGTCACACAGGCGGATCTTAACTGGGAAAATGAAGAGGTAAGAGAAAAGCTTTATGAGATGATGCGCTTCTGGGGTGAAAAAGGAGTAGACGGTTTCCGTTTAGATGTAATCAACCTGATCTCTAAAGATCAAGACTTCCCGAATGATGACGGTAGTGTAGCACCAGGAGACGGCAGGAAATTTTACACGGACGGTCCGAAAGTCCATGAGTATATGCAGGAAATGAATCGTGAGGTATTTGAACCCTATGATTTGATGACCGTCGGAGAAATGTCTTCTACGACTATCGAGCATTGCATTCGCTATACAGCTCCAGAGCGCAAGGAGCTTAGCATGACGTTTAATTTCCACCATTTGAAAGTCGACTACCCGAACGGGGAGAAGTGGACTAAAGCACCTTTCGATTTTCAACAATTGAAGCAAATCCTTTCTACATGGCAGGAGAATATGCATAAAGGACAAGGCTGGAACGCCCTTTTCTGGTGTAACCACGATCAGCCACGTGTTTTATCCCGGTTTGGTGATGATGAGCGTTACCCCGATAAGTCAGGGAAGATGCTTGCAACGACGATTCATATGATGCAAGGAACACCTTATATTTATCAAGGGGAAGAGTTTGGGATGACCAATCCTAAATTTGAATCCATCGATCAGTATCGTGATGTTGAATCTCTTAACGCTTATAAGATCATGAAAGAAAAAGGAACGGACGAGCAGGAAATACTTGAGATCCTTAAACAAAAATCAAGAGATAATTCACGTACGCCAGTGCAATGGAGTAATAACGATCAGGCAGGATTTACAGACGCCACACCGTGGATTCCTGTTGCAAGTAATTATCCTGAGGTGAATGCTGAAAAAGTGATGCATCAAGAGAATTCTATTTTTACTCATTATCAAGAGCTGATTGAACTTAGAAAAACTCACGACATCATCACTCATGGCAGCTATCAGTGGATCGATCAAAATGATGATCGGGTATTCGCATATATTAGGCAGCACGATGAAGAAGCGTTACTAGTTGTAAACAACTTCTATGGTGAAAACACGACATTTAGCTTGCCGGAAAACGTTGATTTTAAAGAAGATCCAGAGATTCTCCTTAGTAACTATGACGATTCTTCATCTGATTATCGTGATGTAACGCTTCGTCCTTATGAGTCCATCGTTTACCATTTCCCATCAAAATGATAGGATAATAGCGGTGATGAAAGCATGAAAAACAAATATATCGTCATATACAATGATTTAGTTCAAATGATTCAACATGGAGAGTTCATGTCAGGAGATACCCTGCCTTCTGAGCATGAACTCTCTGATCAATTCTCCACGTCGAGAGAGACCATTCGAAAAGCGCTAAATCTTCTCTCTCAAAATGGATATATCCAGAAGGTGCGAGGGAAAGGCTCCGTTGTATTGGATCACAATAAATTTGAGTTTCCAGTATCGGGATTAACGAGCTTCAAAGAGCTTTCAGATCAGCTTGGCCAGGACTCGAAGACTCATGTGCATGAAGTCTTTGTAGAATCAGCTAATAACAAGCTGAGAGAAAGGTTGAACTGTTCTAAAGAAGTGAAGATCTGGAAAGTATCTCGTTCGAGAGAAATCAATGGTGAACGGATTATTTTAGACAAGGATTTTATACGTGAAGATATCGTCCCTAGTATTACTAAATCTATTGCGGAGAACTCCATTTATGAATATATAGAAAACGAGCTGGGGCTGGAGATCAGCTTTGCAAAGAAAGAGATTCTAGTGGAACCAGTGACCGAGGAAGATGAGAAGTACTTAGACGTAGAAGGACATACGCAAATGGTTGTGATTCGAAGCTTTGTCTATTTAGCAGACGCTACACTATTCCAGTTCACTGAATCAAGACACCGGCCCGATAAATTTCAATTTGTTGATTTTGCACGAAGAACAAAATAAACGCTCGGGGCACTCGGATAGAGTACAGTGGAAAAGAACAAGAATCGGTTGATCGAGCTTTATTCTACAGAGAGAAACGGAGCCGCAATAACGTTCAATCGCTTAGTAGAAAAAACAACGTCAGGTTATGTTTTAAGTAGGGGAATTTGGCGAAAACTGTTACACTAAGGGAAAGAATTGAACAAGAGGTGGAACAGTATGTTTGTCATTGGCACAACAGAGAAACTTTATAAAGAAATAAATAAAAAGACAGAAGCCGTAACGAAATATGAAGAAGTGCCTGCTATTTATAAATGGCAGGCCAATCTGATCACAATCAATAGAAGGAAATGCCTGATCATCATGAATAATGAAACAGGAATAAACCTTGTCTTATTTGGGTTGCGTAAACAACAGTTTGAGAATTTGGATAATGTAATTAAAGGTTCTTTAAAACAGTTATTGCAGCTCATTAAAGTAGAAGACCAAATTATAGATCAGCTGCTGCAGGAAGCCGACCCTTTAGTGTATACCGAAGCCGATCATCCAGAAGTGCTGGAAATGATGGATCAGGTCAAATTATTAGTGGAAGAAGCGACTGATGGTTTGAACTATGAAGATATTGATGCTGCAGAAATCAATTATGTCAGCAACGCCGAACTTCTGTATTCTCCAACAGGTAATCCGCCTGTGGAAGCGCTGAGAGAATATTACAATAAGTAAAATCACATCCTTTTGGGTGTGATTTTTTTTAGATTGAAATCCACACGTTTACAAATTACCCTAAGGGGTATATAATTATGTGTAGAAAGTAATGAAATAGCGGAGGGATTATTCATGTTTTTTAAATCATTTTTTGACGAAAATTTAGCACAAATGTCATATATGGTAGGTTGTCAAAAGACTGGAGAGGCATTAGTCATTGATCCAGCTCGTGATATCACTCCTTATTTAGAAACATCCCGCAAAGAGGGATTCGATATAACGAGTATTTCAGAAACCCATATTCATGCAGATTTCTTATCTGGAGCAAGAGAACTGGCTCATCAAACGGGAGCCAAGCTTTACCTTTCAGACGAAGGGGAGGATGATTGGAAATACGCTTTTGCTGAAGAATACTCTCATCAGTGGCTTAAAGGTGGAGACCAATTCTATGTGGGTAACGTAAGACTGGACGTTCTTCATACTCCGGGACATACCCCTGAGAGTTTATCCTTTTTACTGACAGATGAAGGAGGAGGCTCTGAAGTACCAATGGGAATCTTCACAGGAGATTTCGTTTTCGTTGGAGACATCGGTCGTCCGGACCTTTTGGAAAAAGCAGCAGGAGCAGCTGGCACAGCCGATCAGGGTGCCCGTCAAATGTATAAATCTATTCAGGCATTCAAAGAACTTCCTGACTATGTTCAGCTTTGGCCGGGACATGGAGCTGGCAGCGCATGCGGAAAATCGTTAGGCGCAGTGCCAACGTCTACAGTAGGTTATGAGAAAATTAATAACTGGGCCTTAACGACTGAGAATGAGCACCAGTTTTCTGATGAATTGCTGGAGGGACAGCCAGAACCACCGACATACTTCGGCATGATGAAGAAGTTGAATAAAGAAGGGCCTGCCCTATTAAGCGTAGATCAATCAATCGATCAATTAACCGCGGAGGACGTGGAACAATTAACAGCTAAAGGAACGGCTGTAATTGATACACGAAGCAAAGAAACATTCGCCGAAGGACATCTGAAAGGAACCTTAAATATCCCGTTTAATAAAGGATTTGCCAATTGGGCTGGATGGCTGATCAATTATGATCAAGATATCGTTATCATTAGTGATGAAGAACAAGTGCGTGACATTCAAAAAGCCTTGCAATCGATCGGTCTTGATCGATTAGTCGGGTACGTACTCAGTGAAGAAGTCAATCACCAGGAGAATCTTGAAACGTATACAAGCATTACAGCTGAAGAGCTCGAGAAAAAATTCAAGAACGAAGACGATTACATCATCGTCGACGTTCGTAATCAATCCGAGTGGGATGAGGAGCATATGGAAGAAGCGATTCACGTCATGCTTGGGACACTCCCGGATCGTTTAAATGAAATTCCAGATAACAAGACACCTATCGTTCATTGTCAATCAGGAGTCCGTTCAGCAATTGCGACAAGCGTCTTACAAGCAAACGGCTTCAAAGATACTTTGAATCTAAAAGGTGGTTTCGGAGCCTGGAAGGATTATAGTCAATAATTAGTAAAGCATTGCTCGGTCATTTTCGAGCAATGCTTTTTTATGTATAAACTTTGTTAAGTTTTAGTTCTTGATAGTCATATAAGATCCCTCATCTTGAATATTCTGTTTCTAAATTGTTTAGTATGTTTCCGTTTCTATGGATAGAGCTTGAAGGTAACGGAAACATCTTAGACACTGCTTGTCGTAGTAAAGAACTAGAACTGTAAAGAATAATGCGTTTCCGAATCACTTATGAAAGGCTCGTGCTTTGTTGTCAGGGCGTTCGTTCACTTCAAATCGAATAGGATGGTTGTGAAACTACGAGACTACTTTTTGAAAGAAAAAGAGCTTATTGCTATGTCAATGAATAACTCTCATGTGTAGATTCACAACGAGATTTAACGGCAGCTTATACAAAAAAAGACCCTTGCTATAGGAGGGCAAGGGTAAAATTTATAGGTATAGGATTAGGGGAGGTGTTAATTAAAACACACAATTTAAAACTTAAACTTCAAATACTAAGGGTCTTGGATAATTTTCTTCTGCAGTATCGTAAACTACAGGTGCTGCTAAAGAAGCTAGTATAGTAACTAAAGTTAATACTGCAAATACTTTCTTCATAAGACTATCCCTCCTAAATTAGAATGTTTATTTAACAATTGAATTGCTAACCTTAAGTAGGATGTTGATTTTTTATACAATCTTTGCTTCTCAAGAAGATCTGAAAGAAACAAGGAATAGCGAATAATATAAACATATTTATTTCGCTCTCTAAAGTAAGGTATTACGTCTTCTTCAAGAAATTCTTGAAGATTGGGAGAGTCATTTATTAACATTTTATAAAATTCAAAGTGTAGTTCATGTTGTCTTGAAGGATACGATGATAATTTCTTCATACCTTCATTAATCCAATGGCTACATCCTTTAAAATCAACTAGTTTATAATGTTCAGTTATTAATCCATGAATTGTATTTAAGAATTCATACAAATTTATTGAGCTAGATAAGTCTTTTGAATATTCAAGACTTTTTTTATAATAAGAAATAGAAGACTGATGATTATCTAGACGCGATTCTAGAACCCCAAGGTTATTATAAAGTAATTTCAACTTTAAAGAATCGTTAATTTGTAATGCTATCTTTCTGGCTAGGTGGTAATTCTCCAAAGATTTTGCATAGTTTTGAAGTCTGCCGAAATTTATCCCTAAAATAATGTGGCAATCAGCACTTTTGGATAGATCATAGTGAGATTGATAGATTTCAAGTGCCTGTTCCGCATAGTATATGGATGGAGAAATGTAATTAGACTGACTGGTGCTAAGTGCAAGTAAATAAAATAAGTCGCTAGCTTCCCAATCTTCAATTTCAATTGAAGTACTGTAATTTTTGGCCTCCATTAATTCTTGAAATGCATCGTTGTACTCGCCTTTATAATACTTAACTAAGCCTGTAATTAACTGGTAGTAGAACTTCATTTCTTCATCGAGAGTATTCTTATGCTGCTTTAAATTTTCCCATGTTTCATAAGCCTCCTCTACCTCATTAATTAAAAAAAGATAGCGAATGCGAAATAATTCATAGAAAATATACAACTGATGATTGTCCAGAGTACTCTTTTGCTGAAGAAGTTCATCTCTTAGCAGCTTAGCCTCATCTTTTCTTTTAAATACGATGGCTTCATACCATTCCTTCAACTTTTCTTTGGAAGGGTGATTAAGGGTGGACTCATTAAAGTCGATGCCTAGCCGTTCGTAAAGCAATTCGAGCACCTCAATGGCTGGAACTGTTTGATCGTTCTCGATCTTAGAAAGATAGGCTGCCGAGATGATACCATCCGCGAGCTGGTTTTGTGTCAACCCTTGCTTCACTCGATGAAATCGAAGCGCTTTACCATATTCCATTTTACACACACCTAGTTGATCAACTAATGATTTGTTAGAAATTTCTTTCTTTCAAATCTATATTCAGAATACACGTTCGATTAAAATTTTTCAACTATATTAAGAGGTTTCCCAAGTCGTTCTTTTTTCATAGCTTAAAAGGGGTTAAATAGGACCAACTTTCACAGGTTAAAAAAGTGTAAATCAGGTTTGAATTATAAAAAAATGATTAACAAGACATAGGAATAGACGTTTTTTTCCAAAATGTGCATCGAACTCTATGAGTAAGTTAAGTTAAAAAAGGGTATAAATGGTATAGGTGAATAGTTAAGACAGTTTTATTTCATAAGAAGGAGGAGACGAAGTGGGACATAATGTTACAGAGAAATTAATCAAAGATCACTTGGTAAAAGGTGAAATGAAGCCTGGGTCGGAAATAGGCTTAAAAATTGATCAGACATTGACTCAGGATGCAACAGGTACTATGGTCATGCTTGAACTCGAAGCGATGGGGATCGATCGTGCAAAAACAGAAGCATCAGCCCAATATGTCGATCATAACCTTATCCAGGAAGATAGTAAAAACCCTGATGACCATTTGTTCCTGGAAAGTGCAGCAAAGAGATTCGGTTTGTATTTCAGTCGTCCGGGGAATGGGGTCAGTCACCCTGTACACATGCAGAGGCTTGCTAAGCCAGGTCAGACACTTCTTGGTTCAGACAGTCATACATGTGCCAACGGCTGTATGGGAATGCTTGCTATGGGCGCAGGCGGGATTGATGTAGCTATGGCCATAGCTGGTGAACCCTTCTACGTGAAGATGCCTAAGGTGTGGGGCGTTGAAGTGACAGGCGACTTTCCGGAATGGGTAAGTGCAAAGGATGCCATTCTTGAAATGCTGCGCCGTCATGGAGTAAAAGGCGGAGTAAACTATATCTTTGAATACTATGGAGAAGGTTTAAAGAGCTTATCAGCAATGGATCGCCACGTGATTGCTAATATGGGGGCTGAACTCGGTGCAACGGCCACTGTATTTCCTTCCGATGAAGAAACTAAAAAATATATGGCGATGCAAGGGCGTGAAGACGAATGGACAGAACTTAAGGCAGATGAAGACGCAACTTATGATCGCCATGACAAGCTGGATTTATCTTCACTTGAACCTATGATAGCGAAGCCTTCAAGTCCTGGCAATGTGGTGCCTGTAAGTGAAGTGGAAGGAGAGGAGATTTATCAATCCTACATCGGATCTTCAGCCAACCCAGGATATCGTGATTTTGCTATCGCTTCTAAAATATTGGAAGGACGTCACATAGCGGATGGCATCTCATTCGACTTGAACCCGACTTCAAGACAAATGCTGGTCGACTTGTCCCAGCAAGGTCATATTGCCAACTTTTTGCAAGCTGGTGCGCGTCTGCATCAGGCAGGCTGTAATGGCTGTATAGGGATGGGACAGGCCCCTGCTTCAGGCAAGAACAGTTTGAGAACGACGCCGCGTAACTTCCCCGGACGTTCAGGTACGAGAGAGGACAGCGTTTTTCTATGCAGTCCGGAAACCGCTGCCGTCTCTGCACTGACTGGGAAGATTACAGACCCTAGAAAAGCTGGATTCGATTATCCGAAAGTCCAGGAATTAGAACAGCCGACGATCGATACCAACTTACTGGACCGTCCTTTACCAGCCGAGGAAGCGGCTAAAGTGGAATTGGTAAAAGGACCTAACATCGCTTCTATTCCTCAAATGGATGAATTACCTGACGAGATGGAACTGCCGATTTTATTAAAAGTTGGAGATGACATTTCTACGGATGAAATTCTAGCTGGAGGCGCCCGTGTGCTTCCTTATAGAAGTAATTTGCCTGAAATCAGTAAATTCACATATGAAATAGTGGACGACACCTATTACGATCGTGCAATGAAACAGAAAGATGACGGAGGACACATTATTGTTGGCGGAACGAACTATGGACAAGGATCAAGCCGTGAGCATGCTGCACTTGCTCCTAGATATATGGGGTTACGTGTAGCGCTTGTGAAGGACTTTGCTCGTATACACTGGCAGAACCTCGTCAACTTCGGAATCCTTCCTCTAGTCTTTGTAGATGAGAAAGATTATGAAAAGATTGAACAGGGAGATACCCTCACTTTTAAAGGTCTAAAAGAAAAAATCCTTAATAATGATGATTTTGAAGTAGAAGTGAAAGGGAAAAATACAAAGTTGAAAGTTCAACATGCTCTTTCACCGAGACAGGCTGAGATGATGGAAAAAGGCGGATTAATCAACTGGCTGAAGGATCGTTTGGAGGACTAAATAGAAACTGCGATGAATGATCCATTCATCGCAGTTTTTTTAGTTTCGTATTATTTAGTTTCTAATGGGATGAGTTTGGCTTCTATTTCTTTTCGTTTACTTTCTAAAAATGGGGGGAGGGCCAGCTCTTCACCTAAGTGATCTATATGCTCATCAGTTGCGAATCCCGGTCCATCTGTAGCCAGTTCAAAAAGAATATGATTGGGCTCCCTGAAGTACAGCGATTTGAAATAGTAGCGATCTACGAGACCAGAATTTGGGAATCCTGCTTTTTGGATAATTTCTTTCCACTGTTCAAGCTCTTCTTCATCTTCCACTCGGAAGGCGACGTGGTGAACACTGCCTCTTCCTGGCTTTTCTCTAGGAAGGTCTGTTCGTTCTTCTATATGAATCTCTGCCCCCGTGCCTCCTTCACCAGTTTCTAATATGATCCGATTCTCGACTTTTCCTACTTCTTTAAAGCCCAGGATATCCTTTAGTACTGTGATGGTCGGTAAAGCATTAGAAACGGTTAGGTGAACAGGGCCTAGACCGGTGATTCCTTTGTCGACAGGAACTTTACTTCTGCTCCACGGAGTTCCGGAAGCTACCCCGTGATTTTGCTCGTCTGATACGAGCATCAATCTTTGCCCTTCGGGGTCCCGAAAGGAAAGAGTCTTTCGGTCAGCACGTACAGTTATAGGGTCCTGGTCTACATTATATTCATCGAATCGTTCTTGCCAAAACGTTAAGGAGTCATCGTTCTGAACGCGCAGGGAAGTCGTTGAGATGCTATGCGTACCAGGATACGTATTTCCAGCCCGTTTTATTTCAAAAAACGTCAAATCTGTTCCTGGATTTCCTTTTTCATCAGCATAAAATAAGTGATACATGGAGGTGTCGTCCTGGTTTACTGTTTTTTTAACAAGGCGCATGCCTAATACATTTGTATAAAAATCGTAATTTTCTTTAGCGTTAGCGGTAATTGCAGAGACGTGGTGAATTCCTTTGATATGCATATAGTCTCCTCCTTAAGGATCTGTAGTGATAATCTCGATTTCAAGATAAATGTTACAGAAGACTAGAGGGGTTGTCAATTTTTTCAATGACGAGAAAAAAGCGAACTCAAAGATTCGCTTTTTTGGCACGCACTTGTTTTTCTTGTTCTCTTTTTTCAATCTCTTTCCGTATCCATAAAATGAATTCATCATCTAGGTCCAGCTCAACTGCTCTCCTATAGGTAGTAAGCAAGATGCGGAGAGACAGGTGATTTAAATTCATTGAATTTCCCCCTCTACTCTAAGTTAATAGTTCAGTAGATACGGTGGCTACACCAATTATATCTTTTGATTCATTGTAGATTGGCTGCCCAAAAACATCATAAGTCAGAAGCCCGTCTGATAATGGGAAGCTTATCTTTCTGCGTACAGGTCCTTTTGTCCGGAGTACAGCTTTTTTCAATTCGAGAAGCCCGCTTGTTCCTTCGTTCAAATCAAGTTCGTCGTCCCTTTTTCCGATGACTATCTCTGTATTAAAATCAGGATGAGGATTAAACATCCACGTGTAACGCAGCTTCAAATCACAATGTGCAACAACTATCGGGGAATTGGTAAGGGCAATCATAAAAGGCTCACTGATATGTTCAGAGAAAAATATAGAAGTGTTGACGTTTAAGAAATTAGCTATTTGCGAGGCTACAGCCATACTTGGATTCCGGCTGCCGCTTTCGATTTGTGCGTAATAGGCACGATCTATATGAGCACCTGCAGCTACCTGCTGCTGAGTGAGTTTCTTTTCTTTTCTAAGTTGAACAAGCCATTCTCTCATCAATTATCACACCCACTATGTCAAATGTCTTATTTTACTAATTCTAATGGATCATCTAATATCCTTGTGGCACTTTGCAACAATACAAGTCCGTCTTTTTATATTCCCTTATCTTTATAAAAATATACCTTACTTAACCTCTAATTTACAGTATTTAACACAAGGCTTGTCCACCATTTTACAAGGAAGTATCTTTCCATTCTTTGAATATCTGATATGATGGTTCAGGTTGGATAATTTTAGACTGTTTCCTTGGAGAAGGTGGGTATATGGTATTGAGTTTTGAGTTGCTAAACGTTATTGCGGTAAGTGCTTTCGCTTTTAGTGGGGCTATAGTCGCTCTAAGCGAAAGGTATGATATCTTTGGTACCTTCATATTAGGTATTGCTACGGCATTTGCCGGGGGCATCATTAGAAATATAGCTCTGGATGTACCTGTCGTTCATGTATGGGATCAAGGATATTTATTTTATGTCGCCATCATAACAATCAGTGTAGTTTACGTATTTCCGAAAAACTGGGTAATGTTCTGGGACCGCTGGAATATTTATTTGGATGCTATTGGCTTATCGGCTTTTGCACTGCAAGGGGCAGCTTTTGCTATAGACAACGGTTTCTCTCTAGGTGGAATCATTTTCTCGGCAATTTTGACAGGTGTCGGAGGGGGAGTGACAAGAGATGTACTCGCTCAAAGAAGACCGATGGTACTGCATCAGGAAATCTATGCAGTTTGGGCCATGGCTGCAGGTCTTATCGTAGGGGCAGGGTTAGTTTCTGTAGACAGTGTAGTGCAGACGTACATTTTATTTTTACTTATTATCATGTGCCGAGTATTGTCTTATCATTTAGGATGGCATTTACGATTCAGGGATTTATATCGTATATAAGAAAGCTTGTTTCCTTTAAGACGGAAACAAGCCTTCTTTTTATTATTGTCTGAATAAATCTCCTGATAAATAGCGTTCTCCTGTATCAGGAGCTATAACGACTACCACTTCTCCTGGTTGTTTCTTCTTGGCGACTTCAATGCCGGCATAGCAGGCTGCACCGCAAGAAGTGCCTAATAACAGACCTTCTTCCCTGGCCAGCCGTCTAGTTATATCATAAGCAACTTCATCTGTTATTTGAAGAATTTCATCATAGACGTCCTGGTTGAGAATCGAAGGGATGAAACCTGGACTTGTACCTACTAGTTTATGTTTTCCAGGCTTGCCTCCGGAAAGCACTGGAGAACCTGCGGGCTCAGCTACATGAATCGTTACGTTTTCATATTGTTTTTTGAGTTCTTCGCCCGTTCCAGTTATTGTGCCACCTGTGCCAGCAGTTGCTACAAGGGCGGATAAAGGCTTTCCGAGTTCTTCCATAGCCTCGATGATTTCCGTAGCTGTAGTCGAACGGTGGGCATCAGGATTGGCGGCATTTTCGAATTGCATAGGCATGAATGAATTCTCAATTTCCGCCACGAGCTCCTTAGCTTTGGCGATGGCTCCGGGC
Organism: Halobacillus campisalis; assembly: GCF_030345335.1. GTDB lineage: Bacteria > Bacillota > Bacilli > Bacillales > Halobacillaceae > Halobacillus_A > Halobacillus_A campisalis. The sequence goes on along the minus strand of NZ_JAPVRC010000005.1, from coordinate 264,750 downwards.
ATTTTTTCGTCACCGGGAGTCAATACAATTTTAGCGCCAAAAGCCTTCAATAGATTGATTCGTTCCTGGGTCATCGTATCCGGCATCACCAAAATTGCTTTATAGCCTCGTGCAGCCGCATTCATAGCTATTCCTATGCCGGTGTTTCCGCTTGTAGGTTCAACGATGGTAGCACCTTCTTTTAAATGACCATCCTTCTCAGCTTGAACAATCATATTATAAGCGGCTCTGTCCTTCACACTTCCGCTAGGGTTGTATTTTTCCAGCTTGACATAGATGTCTGCTCCGTTTTCTGGAGAAAGTCGGTTCAATTTAACGAGTGGAGTATCTCCAATCAAATCAGCGATGTTATTTACGACGCGCATGAAGTCACTTCCCTTTTCCTTATTCTTTATTTGATTTTATCACAGCCGCCGTTCTTATATGAAATAGTGCGCTTTTAACTAGGCTCAGATAAATTTCCGTTCCGTAGAAATGGAGATTTAAGGTCCGGGGAATTTTTCGCTTTCCATAGGCGTACGGTGAGCTTCCTGAGGATCACCATTTCCACGGAGCCCAATCAGTCTGGAGCGTCTTCAATGTGAAATTCATCTTCTACAATGGCTTCAGCAAAGCTGAAGGTTCTTTCTGGGAACGAAATTTTGAAAGCCAGCTGATTAGCGTTTAAATTGAATCTATCGACTTCGATGTCTATATTGCTGTCCGTTTCGATTTGGGTGACAGCTACATAGATATTCTCGTCATTTGCATTGACCTTCACCCATTCAGGGAAGTCATAGTTATCGGCGACAAACTCCAATACCTTTTTATTAGGAAGGGGGAGTTGACCTAATGAAATTCTTTCTTGTTCTAAGATAAGGTCCCCATTTTCCTGGACCACTGGATGAAGCTCGACTTTGATTGGAATGGTCTGTTCAAAAGCTCTGATATTACCGGATAATGTAACGTTCCTGTCTATAGAAATCGAATAATCGAATATCGTTTGCGTAGAAATCTCGCTCAAGTATTCATTCGCCAGCTGTTCGAGGTTTTCTTTTGTTGAAACGACCGTGAATTCTGCTTCAGTATCCTTTTTCTGTTGATCTACATTGACTAGGGTATAAGAACTAGGTAAAAAAATAAGGGATAATATCCAACCAATGATCACAATATTAATGAACGCCAATATGATAAAAGACGTCCGCCATCGATCTCTCAGAAACAACCGTTTTAACATTAAGCATTCCACCTGTATTATTGCTGTATTTCATTTCTTATATTCTCTAATATGCGTTCAGCCATTTGTTTATAGCCCTTCTCATTGGGATGGAAGTAGTCTTCTTCCCAAAGAAGTTCATCCTCGTTTCCTTCAAAGACATCATTAATAGGTATGAAGGAGGCATTAGGGTGTTCTTGCACAACATTCTCACTCACATCATTCCACTCGTTCATAATTTGAGTCAATGCAGGAATATTATCGAAATACTGGTTAAAAGGATTATATAAACCTATTAAGTAGATAGAAGCATTAGGGTTTAAGCTTTCTACATTTGAAAGAATTTCTTCAAGCTCCTCCCGATACTCTTCGCGGGCTGGTGAGAAATTATCGTAACTTAAACTCGTGAAGTTATTTTCTATCACTTCGACGACGTTGTTGGCTCCGATCGTAATGAGGACGAGGTCGGCTTCCCGTATGGCTGAAGACATTTCAGCGGATTCCATACGGTCCAACAGCTGATCGGTACGATCTCCACGTTTTCCGAAATTGTCGATCGTGAAGTCAGCCGTCTCATCATTTTCGTTGATTGTATCTTCTAGTATTCCTACATAACCTCCATTATCAGTCCCGTCTCCTACACCTTGAGTAAGAGAGTCACCTATAGATACCACACGTAAGTCTTCTCTGACAAAGAGGTTGCGGGCACTATCGAGAACGCTGGAGAAAACCTCTCGAAGACCTTCACTGACTGAGCCTTCCTCTTCTGATTCCGCATTTTCTTCTTCAAGCACATCGTCGGGAGAGTCTTCCTCGGTATTTTCTTGAACTGGTTCATTAACTTCTTCGGTATCGACAGTAGCGTTCGGGTTCTGTTCTGTGACAGGATCGTAAATGAAGGTCACTACAATTAAGGTTAAAAAAATCAGGGAGAAAAGAAAGAGTACCAGCCATTTAAATTTATTCAATAAGATCACACCTGTGGTTTAATGAGTTATGATATAGTATATGGAAATTTTGACAATGCGCAATAAAAACAGTTGCTGGGTGCTGTTTAAGACCCAGCAGTAAGTATAGATCGTTTAACCTTTATTATAACACTTATAGCTATAAAATAGACGTTCGAAACGAATCTTCAAGAGATGACGGTTCTGATCGAATAGAATGCAGGGAGGTGCAGTCATGTCTGAGAAAATGAGTATTTCTGTACGTGAGCTGATGGAATATGTTCATAGAGGAGGAAGCATAGATAATCGTTTCCGATCCAGCACGTCCTTAACGGAAGGAACGGCCATTCATCAAGCAGTGCAAAAGGAATATGGTGAAGAAGACGAGCGTGAAGTCCATCTGGCATGGGAGTATGAATTCGATGATATCACCTTGAATATTCATGGGCGTTGTGACGGTCTGTTAGATTCATCCAGGGGTCCCATCGTAGATGAGATTAAATCGACTTCTAAAATGCTGGAGGATATTTCTGAAGAAAGCTTTCCTGTTTATTGGGCGCAAGCCAAGGGATATGCATTTATTTTTGTTATGCAGCAGGAGCTGGAGGAAATCCAGGTGCAGCTCACGTATGTTCAGAAGCAGTCTAAGGAAAAGAAACGGTTTTTGCATACGTTCACTAAAGAAGAATTAATTATTTTCATGAAAGAATCCGTGAATGAATATTTATCATATGCAAAAATCTTATTACACATACGGGAACAAAAGGAAGCATCGATACCGGAATTATCCTTTCCGTTTTCTTCTTACCGAAAAGGGCAGCGGAAGCTTGCAGGGGCTGTTTATCAAACAATTCAAGAAAAAAGAAATCTCTATGCGCAAGCACCTACAGGAATAGGGAAAACCATATCTACTCTTTTTCCTGCAATCAAAGCCATGGAACGTGGGGAGCAAGAGCGGATCTTCTACTTGACAGCTAAGACGGTCACGAGACAAACGGCGGAAGAAGGTTTGAAACTGATGGAAGGCAGCGGCTTGTCTTTACGTTCTGTAACTTTAACGGCTAAAGATAAGATTTGCTTCAAAGAAGAAACGATTTGTCAGCCGGACTATTGTGAATTCGCAGATGGGTATTATGACCGGATCAACGGTGCTGTTGTCGATGTGATGCAAAACAATACACAAATAACAAGGGCTGTAATAGAGGAGTATGCAAGAAAGCATCGTATATGCCCTTTTGAGTTCTCTTTGGATTTAACTGACGTAGTTGATGTAGTGATCGGTGATTATAATTATATATTTGATCCGAGAGTATCATTGAAAAGGCTTCTCCCTGAACATAAGAAAAAAACTTCATTATTAATTGATGAAGCTCATAATCTCGTGGAAAGGGCCAGGGACATGTATTCATCTACTATTATGAAAAACTCGTATTGGCGTGTGGAAGAGGACTGGGTTGAAACAAATAAGAAGTTAGCGAACTCCGCTAAAGCGGTAAGGAAGGACATGGAAGATATTAACATTGAATCTGCTGAAAGTACGATCCCTGATATTCCTGGTTCTTTGGAAGAGAACTTGGAAAAATTCATTGAGCGAGCAGAGGCAGAGCTGAAGAACGAGCACGAAGGTGAGAATGGGGAATATTTACTCGATTGCTACTTTTCAACTCAGAATTTCATAAAGATTTTAAGTATAGTAGATGATCATTATGAATTCATTGTTACGAAAAGTGATTCGGATCGAATGCTGAAGCTCTATTGCCTCGATCCCTCGTCAGTTTTGCAGAAAGTGACGGAAACGTTCAGATCGAGTGTTTATTTTTCAGCTACATTATCTCCATTCGCTTACTATAAGGACATGCTGGGAGGAGAAGAGAATGATTATATCTTGAAACTTCCTTCCCCTTATCAATCTGAGCAAATGGAGGTCATAATCGCTCCATTATCTACTCGTTATAAAAGCAGAGAACAAACTGCAGATAAGCTCGCGCAGCTTTTGTATCATCAAGTACAAAAGCAAAAAGGGAATCATCTGTTCTTTTTCCCTTCCTATCAGTACATGAATATGGTTTACCATCATTTTAAAAACTATGGAAATATTGAATCAGTGCAGCAGGAGTTTGGAATGACAGAAGAAAGAAGAGAGGATTTCTTAGCGCAATTCATTACAGGAGGCCGGCTGGCGGGGTTTGCCGTGCTTGGTGGCGTATTTTCAGAAGGTGTAGATTTAAGAGGAGATCGATTGAATGGTGTGGCCGTTGTAGGGATAGGGCTGGCGCCGAGAAGTTTTGAAAAAGAACTCATCAAATCGTATTTTACAAAAATAGGGAAGCCCGGTTATGATTATGCGTATGTTTTTCCTGGGATGAATAAAGTGCTTCAGGCTGGTGGAAGGTTGATACGGTCAGAAGAAGATCATGGAATCATTCAACTTATCGATGATCGCTTTCTTCAGTCAAAATACCTTACATTATTGCCTGAAGAGTGGAGAAACTACAGTATTTTCCGATAGGAGGGAAATACACTTAAAAAAGATCATTTCCTGGGAAATAATAAAATATTTTGTCGTATTTATACTACTGTTCGAAGCGCTGTTCTTAAGTATTTTAGGAGAGCGCTTCTTTTGTTTTGAAGAAAAATTACTATATTAGAAAGTTTTAACACATACGATTCGGGTTATGTTTAATCATACGATCAAAATGATCAAAATGAATTAGGAGGTTAGCCTATGTCGGAGAGAAAAGTGAAAAATCGCTGGTTAATTGCGCTCGGCGCGGTCGGTATACATATTTCGATTGGTTCAGTGTACGCTTGGAGTAATTTCACTGGCCCTCTTGGAGAAGAGTTTGGCTGGTCATCTCAGCAAGTTCAGCTAACATTCAGTATTGCCATTTTATTCTTAGGTTTATCGGCTGCGTTTCTAGGCTGGTTTGTAGAAAAATATGGACCTAGAGTTGCAGGGATCACTGCCGCTGTCTTTTTCGGTGTGGGAGTATTCGGCTCAGGTTTTGCCATTCAATTGGAATCTTTATGGGCGTTATACTTTTTTTATGGAGTATTAGGAGGAATTGGCTTAGGAGTAGGCTATATAGCTCCGGTGTCTACACTCGTCAAGTGGTTCCCGGACCGGAGGGGTCTTGCGACAGGAATGGCCATCATGGGATTTGGTTTTGCCGCGGCCATAGCTAGTCCTGTCATGGATTGGCTGATTGGTTCAACTGGTATAGCTATGACTTTCTTTATATTGGGAGCAAGTTATTTTGCTATAATGATATTATCTTCTTTATACTTATCGAGGCCTCCTGAAGGTTGGACGCCAAAAGGGTATAACCCAGAAGAAAATAAAGACGTAGAATCTCAGGATTTAGCAAATTTACGTGCTAAAGAAGCGGTGAAAACGAAGCGTTTCTATTACTTATGGATTATGTTGTTCATAAATATTACGTGTGGCATTGCCGTGATTTCTGCAGCGAAGCCGCTTGCGGAAAATAGTGTAGGAATGAGTACGGCTGCTGCAGCGACACTTGTAGGAATCATGGGAGTATTCAATGGACTCGGACGGATCGGGTGGGCTTCGGCTTCCGATTACATCGGCCGCTCAAATACGTATATTATCTTTTTTGCATTACAGATTCCTTTATTCATTTTCTTGCCTATGACTAGTTCAGTCGCTCTGTTTGTCATATTTTTCGGGGTGATTTATACATGCTATGGGGGAGGATTTGCTACTCTTCCTGCCTTTATAGGAGACTTATTCGGTACAAAGGAACTTGGGGCGATCCACGGTTATATTTTGACGGCCTGGGCAGCTGCAGGTCTTGCTGGTCCTCAATTTGCCGCGATCATGAATGATGTAACCGGAAGTTATTCAAGCAGTCTCATTTACTTCTCCGGTTTGTTTGCCATCGCTCTTGTCGTATCTATCCTGACTAAAGTGGATGTCAGGAAAAAACAATCTGATATGAAAAAGGCACAAGCCAGCTGATTTAGGTTGAATAACTAAATAGCTGTTAGACTCTATCACGGGTCTGAATCAACTGGACTGTATGGTCCAAAAGAAAGCTGTTCCTTCCCTTAAGGTGCAGCTTTCTTTTTGCAGGCGGTTCAAAACTTGATAAACTACTAATAACTTATAAATAAGTGGGTGATTTCCATATTGAAAGTGCTTGGATTTTTCATGCTGGTTTTTATGACAGCCGCTTGTCAGCCCGGAGAGGAACAAAGAAATAACGGGGTGGATCAAAGTCGAGACTTCACTGAGGTGGCAGTTGATTTAGAGTCTCCGTGGGATATTGAACATGATGAAGGAAGTTTTTTTATAAGTGAGCGTGAAGGGACGATCGCACTTGTAGTAGATGGACAAGTCGAAAGACAATCGGTCGAGACAGAAAGAGAAATTACTCAGGTTGGGGAAGGTGGGCTGCTTGGCCTCAAGCTTCATCCTGATTTTTCGTCGAATCAACAGGCTTACGCTTACCATACTTATGAGGATGGCGGGCGGACAATGAACCGTGTCGTCGTTCTGGAGTATGAAGGAGGACGATGGATAGAACAAGAGTCTCTATTGGAAGAGATACCTGGCAGTAATTTTCATAATGGCGGAAGGATAGCCATTGGACCGGATGAAAAGCTATATGTAACGACGGGGGATGCTCAGGAAGAAAGCTTAGCTCAGGATCAAAACAGTTTAGCAGGGAAGATCTTAAGATTGGAGCTGGATGGGGACATTCCGGAAGACAATCCCGAGGAAACTTCCTATATGTATAGTTACGGTCATAGAAACCCACAAGGGATGACGTGGAATAATGATGGGGAGATGTTCGCTTCTGAGCATGGACCGACCAACCACGATGAAATCAACCTAATAGAGCCCGGTCAAAATTATGGCTGGCCTGACATTGTTGGTGATGACTCAAAAGAAGGGATGCAGCAACCGCTTTTTCAAACTGGAAATAACACGTGGGCACCTTCAGGAATCACCGTTTATGAAGATTCCATATTTGTAGCAGCCTTGACTGGTCGAGCTCTTTATTCTCTTGATATGGATGGGCAAAATTCAGAAACGGAAGCTGAAGGGTTCGGGCGTGTAAGAGATGTTGTGGAAGTGGATGGTTCTCTTTATTTTATTACTAACAATACGGATGGTCGTGGAAATCCAGAGGAGCAAGATGATCAGCTCGTCATGTTTCGGCCATAATACAAAAACGCCGGAGGTTGACCGGCGTTTTTGTTTATTCTTCTGATATGAATTTGCCGTGGACGAAGGCCATAATTGCGAAACAGACGAAGGCGATGAGCAAAATGGTACCGCCGACGATAAAAAAGATTAGGTTGAGCGTTTCAATGCCTTCGATAGGTTGTGTATTATAAAGCCACATTCCTGTAGTCAGCCCAAAGACTCCGATAAAAGAGCTCCATACATGAAAGGAGGCCAGTTTAGATGTTTTTGGAATAGAAAATACTTTATAAAAAATCGCAAAAGCGAAAAGGGATAACCAGCCGACGACTAGAATATGAGCGTGCACGGCACTAAGCTGGGAGCCTCCGCCCCCAGCCATGTGGGACCCCATAAATGAACCGATTAATGCGTAAATAGCTGATACCCGTACAAAAAATCTCGTTCGATCCAAAAAAATAACCCCCAAATATAGTTCATCTCCCGCTATTATACAAAAACATTGGATTAAAAGAAATACAAGAACCGGCTTACATTCCTTTGGAAAGAATGGATTTTTCCTATATGATGAAGGTAATCATGGTGAAATGAAGAGGAGAGATATTATGGAACAACGTTTGAATATACTTTCTACATACTTGAAAAATCAGGACATAGAGGTTGCCTTTTTAAATTCTCCCGAGAACTTTTTCTACTTGACCGGATTTTTGACAGACCCGCATGAGCGGCTGTTAGGTCTGCTAGTATTCCAGGAGCATCATCCCATTGCAGTCCTGCCGAAAATGGAGGAGGAGCAGCTCCGGGATTCAGGATGGTCTTATGACGTGATTGGTTACTCAGATCATGAAGACCCCTGGACTCTTATTGGTGATAAATTAAATGAAATCAATATAAAACACGTGCATAAAGCAGGAATTGAAAAGCAGGTGCTTTCTTATGGCCGCAGTGAATCTTTCTTAAACCTCTTCTCAGGAGCATCAGTGGCAGACTTGGAAGCACAGCTGAACGACATGCGTGTAGTCAAAGACCAGCAAGAAATAGATTATATCCGTGAAGCTGCACAATTAGCTGATTATGGTGTTCAAGCCGGGTTAGAAGCTTTAAAAGAAGGAGTTACAGAAATGGAGGTGCTGGCTTCCATTGAGTATGAACTTAAGAAAAAAGGTGTAAGCGCCATGTCTTTTTCCACAATGGTTCTATTCGGTGAAAAATCAGGCCACCCCCATGGCAATCCTGGCGACCGGAAACTTAAGAAGGGAGACTTTGTCCTCTTTGACTTAGGGGTCGTTTGGAAAGGGTACACGTCAGATATTACTAGAACGTTTGCTTATCAGGCGATTACTGATGAACAGCAGGCTATTTATGAAACGGTTAAACAAGCTCTTGAAGCTTCTTTAGCCATAAGTAAGCCAGGTACACGGATCGGGGACCTTGATTCAGCAGCCAGAGAGGTTATCACAAAAGCAGGATACGGTCATTTATTTCCACATCGAATTGGTCATGGTCTCGGAATCAACGTTCACGAGTTCCCATCAATGAGTCATTTAAATGATGGAGTGTTAAAAGAAGGAATGACTTATACGATTGAACCTGGCATTTATGACCCGAACATAGGCGGGGTCAGAATAGAAGATGACGTGCTCGTTACAGAAAGCGGCTGTGAAACACTCACAAAAACACCTACAAAACTTAACATCGTCCAGTAAGGAGGGAAGGTCTGAAATCAGAACGGCTGATTTCAGGCCTTTTTTTATGTTCAAAGCATGATCATCAAAAGTTCGACATCCTTATACGCCTCCAGACCTAGTCTAAAATATATCTCAGGCTCATTATGGAAAATCTACGATCTCGATATGATTGAATCAGGAAATAGATAAGGAGGGAAACATGAAATGAAGAAATTTTTGCTTTTTGTAGCGGCTCTCATTGCCCTTGCAGTTCTTCTAGCAAATTTAGGGCCGATGATTCTGCTTGGAGTCAGCGTCTGGCTGCTTTATGTAGTATTTAAACAATTTACTAAAAGCGAATCAACTGCCGGAAAGATTGGCTGGGTCATCCTCGGTTTGATTATCTTAAGCGTGGCGGTATCTAATATTTATGCCGTTGTCGGACTGGCTGCAGCTTATGCGATTTATTGGATCTATAAAAACTGGACAAGCACTAAAGCGGAAGATACGCAAGTGCAATCAAATGATCCGTTCACTAATTTTGAAAAACAATGGGCAGAATTGAACAAATAATAAAGGAGAGTTTAAAATGGCTAACTTATTTACACGATTAAAAGATTCAATTTCAGCGGATTTCCATGAAGCATTGGATCAAAAAGAAAAGAAAAACCCGATAGCAATGCTGAATCAATATTTGCGGGAAAGTGAAAAAGAAACAGAGAAAGTTCGTAAGCTTGTAGAACGCCAATATCGCTTGAAAGATGAATTTGCTCGTGAATATCAGAAATCTGAGGACATGGCTGCAAAACGCAGACACCAAGCAGAGATAGCTCAGCAAGCGGGTGAAGATTCAATGTATGAATTCGCTGTAAAAGAACAGCAGGAATATGAGTCACGAGCGGAAAGGCTGAAGGTTTCCCGCCTTGAATCTATCGAGCAGCTGGAAACATTGGAAAGAAAATATGAGGAAATGAAGCATAAATTGAAGGATATGCACCTAAAGCGTATGGAGGTAATGGGACGAGAAAATATAGCAAGAGCCCACCACCGTATGGATCAAGTAATCGAAGATACAGCGGACAAGCCATATTCTAAATTTGCGGAGATCGATAGGTATATTGAAAACTTGGAATACAAAGTAAATAGTTCTTACTACCGCAATACGTTCGATAGTAAAGTGGCGCAGCTTGAGAAGGATATGAAGAAGGAAGAGAAGGTTACGACCCCGTAATAAAAAATGGTATGATAAAAGGCGCAGTGAAGTCTGCGCTTTTTATCATAGTTTCTGTTAAATCACAGAAATGAGAGTGTTGCGGATAGCTGTCATATCAATGAGAATCTATAGAATCGTTTAATATAGCTTTTACATATAGTTGATACACTTAGTATCACTAAAAGAGAGCAAGCATCTTAGAAAGGGGGGAGCATCTTATGTTTAAGAGAATGTCTACAGATACAGTAAATATTATTTTACTCATAGGTGCTGCCCTCCTCGTGCTGGAAGTTGCTTTTTTTAATGGTGGTTTGATATTTTCCGTGATTTTTTCCGGTGTGCTCCTTTACTTTGGGTGGAAAAATTATAAAAAATTAATATGGAAAATTGTATTCTGGATCGGGGCTGTCAGTTTATTTGTTACGGTCATTAACATGATGGCTGTTCGCTTTCTTATCATCGCTGTGCTTGTGCTTCTGATCCGACATTATTATCGATCAAAAAATGAACCAGAACGAATAGAGCCAGTATTCTATGAAGATATTCCTGAGTCAGAGCTTGATCCTATTGTAAAGCAGAAGTTCTTCGGGGATGAATCTACTCCTGAAAGGTCGTATAAATGGCGGGATATCAATGTCCAAGGTGGGTTTGGAGATCGGGTAGTCGACTTGAGCAATACTGTACTGCCACAGGATGAAGCCGTTATTTCAATCCGGCATTTCATTGGTGATGTCAATATCTATGTTCCTTACGAAGTGGAGGTTTCCATTCAACATAGTGCTATCTTTGGCCGTGCAGCCATTTTTCAGTTCAGAAATAGAAAATTGATGAATCAAGTCATCGACTACAAGACTCCAGATTACGCGGTGAAAAAGCCCCGGGTGAAGATCATCACCTCCATTTTGTCTGGTGATCTTGAGGTGAAGCGCATATGAGCAGGTGGCAAAAGCAAATCGTTGTCAACGTACTTTTAATTATTGTCCTTGCTGTACTTTTAATTACAGTTACGTTCTTCGCTTTTCCCCTGCAAAATTGGTCAAAATTGTGGACGCTTGAAATACTTGATTTACCCTATATCATTTTTGTGTTGGTGATGAGCGTAAGTGCGGGTGTCATACTGGGCGGGGGCCAAGCATGGATCGATTCACGGAAATTCCATTATATCGAACATCAGCTGGATGCGATTACGAAAGGAAATTCGGTGTTGAACGAAACCGAATCGAGAAAAGAATTTTCGCTCATTGAAGAGAAAATGAAGCAAATCGAAGACAAATTTTCTGAGCAGGCTGAAACCGCTCAGCGCCTTGCAACCGAGAGGGCCAAAGAACGTGAAAAAAGTCTTCAAGAGGTAGTTATTCAAGAGAGGAACCGTCTCGCCAGGGAATTACATGATTCAGTGAGTCAACAGTTGTTTGCAGCTTCAATGCTCATGTCTGCTATTAATGAAAATAAGTCTATAGAAGAGAATGGAGACTTGAAAAATCAACTAGCTATGGTTGAAAATATGGTCCATCAATCCCAATTGGAAATGCGGGCTCTCTTATTACATTTGAGACCTGTAGCACTGAAAGGGAAGTCTTTATCAGAAGGATCTGAGGAATTACTTGCAGAACTAACTCAGAAGGTTCCGATGCAAGTGGATTGGACTGTTGAGCCATTGACCCTCGATAAAGGAATTGAAGATCAGCTGTTCAGAATTTTACAAGAGGCCGTATCCAATACATTAAGACATGCCAAAGCAGAGTCGCTCCAGGTTATGCTGATCAGGAGAGACGGGTATATCATTCTAAGGATTGTTGATGATGGTATCGGTTTTGACGTGGAAGAAGCGAAAGCCAGCTCTTACGGCATGCAAAATATGAAGGAACGAGCCATCGAAATTGGAGGCACGCTTAAAGTAGTAAGTTTAGAAGGCGAAGGAACGAGACTTGAAGTGAAAGTTCCGATTTTATTGAAAGGGGGCGGCCATATTGATTAAAGTACTGTTCGCTGATGATCATGAAATGGTTCGTATCGGGGTATCCGCTTATTTATCTTCTCAAAACGATATTGACGTAATTGCTGAAGCAAATGATGGGGGAGAAGCTGTGGACCTGGCCTTGTCGCATCGACCGGATATCATCCTGATGGATCTTGTCATGAAAAAAATGGATGGGATCGAAGCGACGAGACAGATTATTGAGCGATGGCCAGAAGCTAAGATCATTATTGTTACAAGCTTTTTAGATGATGAAAAGGTATATCCGGCACTGGAAGCAGGGGCCACGAGCTATATGCTGAAAACATCAAAAGCTGAAGAGATCGCACGAGCGATCAGGCAAACGTATGATGGCCAATCGATTCTGGAGCCTGAAGTTACCGGAAAGATTATGAATAAAATGAGGACAGGGTCTGATGCGCCTCTTCACGATCAGTTAACTGCACGTGAGAAGGAAATTTTATTGCTGATGACGGAAGGGAAAACGAATCAGGAGATTTCTGAAGAACTTTTTATTGCATTAAAAACAGTGAAAGTGCACGTAAGTAATATTCTAGGGAAATTAACTGTGCATGATCGGACGCAGGCTGTCATTTATGCGTTCAAACATAATCTTACAAAATAGCCTTTACCTGGCCTCAGGTAAAGGCTATTTGCTCATGAGTACCCAAATAAACGCAAGGATCAATACTAGATAAAATATCAGCAGCTTTTTATAGACTTTTTTCACAGGACCACCTGCTTTTTTAACGTTTTCTTCTATCCTATGCTTCAACAAATGGTTCAATGATGGTCCGGCTTGATTTGCTCAGTTTAGGGAATAACAACAACTAAGAGGTGAGAGAAATGAAATGGAAAAATCCTTTATTTGAATCTCCGCTTGACTTCGGGGACATATCTAATAGATCTGAAAAAGAAAAATTAGCGGAGGCCGTAAGCTCTAAAGTGAAAGATGGAGATGTCATTGGTGTAGGATCCGGTTCTACAGCAATGCTGGCCATTAAGGCTATTGGTGAAAGAGTGAACCGGGAAAAGCTGCAAGTAAAAGCTGTCCCGACATCTAAAGAAGCTGCATTCACATGTGCCTATTATGGCATCCCTGTTTCCTCATTGACGGAAGTCAAGCCTGATTGGGGGTTTGACGGAGCTGATGAAGTGGACAGTAATAAAAGACTGATCAAGGGGCGCGGAGGCGCAATGTTCATGGAAAAGCTTGTCATAGCAAGCTCCCCTAAGACGTATATCCTTGTTGATCAAAGTAAATTTGTTTCGAGACTGGGGGAAAAAGCTGAAGTTCCAATAGAAGTGGACCCGAGGGCGATCCATCTCGTTGAAGAGCAATTGATCGAACACTGTGAACCGACTTATGTACATTTGCGCAAGGCCGCTGCTAAAGATGGCCCTGTCATTACAGAAGCGGGAAATGTAATCTTGGATGTAAGATTCCCAGATATTCCTCATACTATGGAGAAACAACTAAAATCTTTTCCAGGAGTTGTAGAAACGGGCCTTTTCATTGGTTATTCCGTGGAAATTTTATATTTATGAGCCCATTTATCCAATAATCATTGGTATGTTCTCATACTTTTTCTATAATAGAAGTATATCCTTCCATCACAAAGGGGAATCACTATGGGACTTCCAGTCAATTTAACGTACGAAGATGAACGATATCCTCATATCATTCTGACTCCAATCGGAAAAAAGAACAAAGCGATTCGATCAATCGGACATAAGTTTGAACGCGGTGTTCTTTCTAGATTGAATGAAGCAGTCGGCACGTATGTTAATGAAAAAAAGATGGATTTAAAGAATTTACACTTGTTTTTGAATATAAAGGGGCAGACTGTTCTGCCAGTTTCGTTTCTTAAAGATGAGACGCTTCATCCTTATTTCATCAGACCTGAATTTTTTCTTTGGAACAGTGTTTCCAAAGAACATGGGCTGCCCTTGAAAGATGAATATCTATATGAAACCGACTTCACGCGATTATCGTCTGAACAGCTTGAATATCACGTTCGTGAAGTGATCGATGATTATATGTTTATAGCGGACATCAGTTCAGAGGAAAGAGAAGAGTGGCTCACAAGGATCGTCCACTCCTTTCATGCTCATCCTATCGTGTTACTTGCTCACGAAAAGAAAAACGTCATTCAGGCTGTAGAAACCATGAACCAATCGGCGCTTTTATCCGTCCTTAAATATCCAGAGGATGTATCCTTTTGGAGGCACCGGGTAGAGATTGTCATGCGTCCTTTCCGTGCTTTACCTGATCAATGGCTGAATAGTCGAAGTACAACTTGTCCTCACCAAAAAGATTTGCAGTTTCACTCTGGTCAAAAGAAAATTTGTTGTTACTGTGAGGTATGTGATTATCAAGTGTTTTACTTCACTGATCATGATAAAGTGCTGCTCGAAGAAGAATTCGACCCTGTAAAAGCTGGAAAAAGAATAAAGACGATTCATCAACAATTTAACGACATAGCCGATAAGAATACTGATTTACTTTATCAGCTGCGGCAATTATCTTTTTTAAAGGAAAAATTCATTCCTTATCGTAACAAGTTGGACGAAGCTTTACAGATTGCTCACTTGATCAAACGATATAAACATGACGAGCCATTCGTCACGACTGATACGATTCTGGATATGTATGAAAAATTGAACCATTCCGACCTGCCTATTGAGTCGTTTGAGTCCAATCTCATCTGGCTTGCTCATATTAAGCTGGCCGACGTCTCTATGGTGAAGCAGGTGGAAGGATGGGTGGATAATATACCAGAAGATATAGAACTTGCACTGGACCAGCTTTTACAAGAACTAAATGAGAGGCTCAGTCAAGTCGTTTATCAGGAAGATGATATTATCATCACGATTAAAGATCGCTCACTTGATTATGCTTCTGTCCAGCAAATGCTTGATCTAATCCATTATTATGGCACAGATTATCCCGCACATACGCTTGTACAAGTTCTTGCGGGGAAATCGACGAATAAACTCCGCAGGCTTCATCTTCATGAAACACGCTGGTTTGGCCTTTTGTCAGACTGGCCGGAAAAATATATCCAGCGATTATTTAAGCAGCTGGAGAACCAGGGCTGGCTGATGAAGCAGAGCAAGGGTTATTCAATCAGTCAATTCGCAGAAGAAGTGATGTAGCAAAAAGGAAGGGAGTCTTCAACAGCTCCCTTTCTACATAAAGACACTATAGAACGTATGGGAGGTACAATTTATGAAATCGATTTTCCATTTAGCACTCGAAGAAAAATTTCATCAGCTGCACCCCGAACTACAAAAGAAATTCGGAATTACAAGTCAACAAAATATTATGGTCCTCGGCCAAGGGAGAATGACAGAAATAAGGGGTACTCCTCTTATGTTACGCCCTTTCTTGAATATCGGCGCAAAAGACCACGTCATATTTGGAGAAAGAGGGAAAGAGGTGCCGTTCACTTTAGAAAATTATGCGTACGAAGACGATGACGGGCGGGAGGCGCTGAGTTATATCCGCCGCTTCTTTTTCCCATACGCGATTCGTGGTTTTGACGCAGCGATGTATTACGATGAACAAGAACAAGCCATAGTAGACCGCTTAGGTAAATCTTCTTTATTATCTACCGTCATGGATGTAGATGTGACGAAAGAGGGAGGATTGCTCATGCATTCTCGTAAGACTAAGGTATTGGATTCTTTATCGATTAAGGGGCCGCGAACCTCTTTATACGAGCACTATGATGAAAAGGAACAGGCTTTTCGAGTTCACGTCCACGTTGAACATCCAATAATCGGAACGGTCTTAATGTATGAAGGGCTTGTCCACACTGAAATCCTGCCGATCACATCGAACCACATTCCTGACCGGGGGATACTGACTTAAAAAGAGGTGAACCATATTGAAAGAAGATGGATCAAAAGGGAACGAACATGTTCATACGGATTTTCGAGAGAAGATGACTTATGGAGAATATTTGAAACTGGACCCTCTTCTCTCTTCACAGCACCGGTTATCTGATCATCACGATGAAATGCTTTTTATCATCATTCACCAGGTTAGTGAGCTCTGGATGAAACTCATTCTGCACGAATTACAGGCCTCTGTTCTTTCTATACGAAAAGGTGAAATGCAGGAAGCTTTCAAAATGTTATCGCGAGTCTCTACGATTCAGACTCAGATTATTCACGCGTGGGATGTGCTTTCCACACTGACCCCGGCAGAATATATCCAGTTTCGGGATAAACTCGGTCAAGCATCTGGATTTCAATCCTACCAATATCGGATGGTCGAGTTCGCTCTCGGTTATAAAACCCCGCACGTCATAAAAATTTATGAAAAAGATCGTGAACTACATGAGGAATTAAAACAAGCTTATGAAGCCCCGAGTTTGTACGATGCAGCAATAGAAAAACTCGTCGAAGCAGGTTTTCCGATCAATCCTTCCCTTACGAATAGAGATTATACTGAAATTTATCAAGCGGACCCTAGTGTGGAACAGGCTTGGGCAGAAGTGTACAAAAACACTGATCGATATTGGAACCTATACCAATTAGCTGAAAAGCTTGTAGATATTGAAGATTCTCTGCAGCAGTGGAGATTCAGGCACATGAAAACAGTAGAAAGAATTATTGGCCATAAAACGGGAACGGGAGGGTCTTCGGGGGTAGGGTATTTGAAAAAGGTACTCGACCACCGTTTTTTCCCAGAACTATGGGATGTTCGAACGAAAATATAAAAAAATCGATTGTTTATAACAAATTTATTAATTCCCTATTACATTTGTGTTACACTATGATTTGAAAAGATCATGATTAAAGAGGGAAGAAAATGAATTCATTTAATATATATCTATCACTTCTTAGTGTAGTACTGCTGACGGCCTGCTCATTTATCATTGCGGATGCTAATGATCAAAAAGCCTCGTCATCTCAAAAAAAAGAACCTTATGAAATAACAACTAAAGAAGAAACTGAAAAAATTGAAGAGTACCATGTGTCTATTGATTATCCGCAAACCCCAAACGATCAAATCGATCAGTCGATTATCGACTTTGTGAACCAGAGTAAAGAGAAATTCAAAAAAATCAGTTACAAAGCGCATGAAAAACAAAACAGTGACGTCACACATGAATTTAGTGTGTCTTATGATGTTCTCTACGAAGATGAACATGTTTTTGTTGTGAAATTCAACCAGTCTATTATTACAGGTGACAACTCTCCTGTGAATTTTGATTCTGTTTTGAATTTTGATAAGTCGAAAGGGAAGCGGCTTGCATTAGAGGACATTTTCACAAAAGATGAGCAGCACGTAAAACACTTGACTGAGCTGGTGAATGAAGAATTAAGCGGGCGTGCGGAGCTTGCGGTTGATGCCGGGAATTTCACAAATGTAGCTCTTAAAGGTGACCGTATTGAAATTTACCTCCATTCAGACTCCGGTGCTGAAGAGGATTTGATAAAAATCTCTAAGATACATCTAGAAGATATGATGCGTTCTAAATATGCAGAGATTCAGAAGTCATGGTTAAAAGAAAAATAATAATGAAAATCCTGAGACAATTTCGTCTCAGGATTTTTTTGGCTTCGTTTAATGAAGTTGATAAATAGGCGCTGATTGAAGAATACGCACAAAATCTTCCACCATTGCACTGGCAGTGGTGCGTTTCCCCGCACCAGGTCCACGAAGCGTAACAGAGCCTACTAAATCTCCTGAAACGGTGATGGCATTATCTACTCCATCTATGGAGTGAAGTCCGTGGGAAGCGGGGAGGGCCACAGGTTTCACTTGAGCAGACAATTCCCCGTTAATCAGCTCAAGCGCGGCTACATGACGTATTCTTTCCCCTTTTTGTGCAGCTTCAGTTAAATCTTCTGGTGAGATTTGGGAAATGCCTTTAAGAGGAACATCTGACCAGACGGGCTGTTTTTTATGGAGCAATTGACTGAGGATCATTAACTTGTAAAAAGCATCATGTCCTTCAATGTCATTGGCCGGATCAGCCTCTGCGTATCCTTTATCTTTCGCTTCCTGTAAAGCCTCGGAAAAACTTTTTCCGTCTTGCTGCATCGCCGTAAGGATATAGTTGCTTGTCCCGTTAAGAATGGCTTCTACCTTAGTTATGTTGTTGATTTGAAGGAGGTGGGATAATGTGCCGATGATCGGTGTACCGGCAGCAGTTGTCGCTTCGTATCCAATTCCGACATCATGGAAATCAGCGACCTCCAATATATCTTCCCCGTGCGCGGCAAACATCACTTTGTTAGCGGTCACTACATGAATTCTTTCATTTAACGCTTGTTTGATATATGAATAACCGGGCTCTTGGCCGATGGTGGCTTCAAATATAACGTCAGGCTGCTGCTCAAGAATCTGTTCGAATCGGTCTGTGACCAGGGTTTCTGTTCTGACCGGGCGGCTTTTGTTCATGTCATTCACAAGAATACCGACCACCTCTACCGGGCGCCCGAGTAAATGTTGTAAATCTTGTTGTTTCTCTTCCAGAATTTCATAAACACCTTGGCCGACGGTGCCGAATCCTAATAATGCTGCTTTAATCGTCATGATGGTTCACTGCTCCTTCGTTGATTTTCTCTTGCATCCATGATCCCCACTGATTGAATTCCACTAAAAAACCATCATGTCCATAATCAGTCAGAACATGGTGGTGCTCGCTGCCTGGGACATGATCGCTGAATGTTTCAATTAGTTCTCTTGGGTAAAGTAAGTCGTGCTGAAAGCTTATCGTATAAAGTTTTGCTTTGAACTGCTTTGCTGCTTCCTGTAAAGACCCGCGGCCTCGGCTGATGTCGTGGTGGTTCATTGCTTCTAATAAATATAAATAGCTATTCGCATCAAAACGCTCTTTGATTTTTTCCCCTTGATAATCCATGTAAGACTGAATGTCGTAAAGGGAGTCTTTTTGATGGCGATCAAATCTTTTCTGGAAAAGCGTTCCGCTTCTATAAGTGACCATACCTGCCATTCGGGCTATCTCAAATCCTTGAAGCTGGGCATTATCTTCGTAGAAACCGCCATTGAATGCTGGATCGTCTTCTATGGCACGTGCTCCGATATGATTGAAGGCAATCCCATAATCACTTAAGTAGGGCGTGGCTGCAAGGACGTACAGCTGTTTCATGAAGAAGGGATAAAGAAGTCCCCACTCCAGTGTCTGCATGCCTCCTAAAGATCCTCCAATCACTGCGTGCACTTCTTTAATTCCAAGAACGTCCAGGGCCTTGTGCTGCGCGTGTACCATATCCCGTATGCTCACTTTAGGAAAGTTCTGACGGTAAGGTGCTTCCTTCGAAGGATCCATACTCGCCGGACCTGTAGACCCGTGGCATCCTCCCAGGACGTTAAAGGTGATGACTTGGAATGATGTAGTGTCAATTGGGCAATCGTCCCCTATGAGCCCTTTCCACCACCCAGGGCTTTCTTTTGAGCCAACAGCGAATTGGTTTCCCGTCAGTGCATGGCAAATGAGAATGACCGGTGCACCTTCTGGGCCAAACCTTTCATAAGCCAGCTCAACATCGGTAAGAGTGTCGCCATTTTCTAAGGTGAAAGCCCCAATCGGTACTTTCGTGGGAGTTTGCTGGTTTGTAATATTTTTAATAGACATAGTCGGACTCCCTCCTCTATTTTAATTTCGTCATTTGAAAAGATGGCATATAAAAAGCCCTCTTCTTAAATAAGAAGAGGGCTGGTATTTAGGTTCCTCCTCTTATCTGTCAGATCATCAAAGATCTGTAGGAATTAGCACCTTTTCAAGCCGTTGCTTGAAGGTTGCCGGGCGTCACAGGGCCTAGTCCCTCTGCCACTCTAGATAAGAGTTATTCAGTTTAGTCGTGTCTTAAAAGGTATGTTTCGAATTATAGAATGAGAAGCACATATTGTCAAACTATTTGTAAAAGTGAACAGGACGTTTGAATGGGTGGATTGGTGGGAAGTATCCATAGTAAGACAACGTTAAAGGAGAGAGAATTTATGAAGGAATATAGTGTAGCACCAAATAAAGACGTAACAGGCTGGATCGTAAAAATAGAGGATATCGCTCCAACAGATGAGTACGATGAAAGAGATACTGCTTTAGAAAAGGCTAAAGAAATGGCTGAGCAAAACAAGCCAAGCCGTATTCTAGTTCTGGATCAGAACCACGAAGTAGAAGAAGAAATCAAATATTAAATTGAAACACCATATAAAAACTCCCTTCGTCGGGAGTTTTTTTTCGGCCAAAAATATGGCAGGATGCAGCCTTAGTTCTGGATAATTAACTAAAAAAGCGTTAATCTGAACATAACAATCTTAAGGGTGGGCACAGGATGAAGCAGCAATTTGATGTCATAATCGTAGGTGCGAGAGTAGCTGGATCAAGTTTAGCGATTTTATTAGGGAGAATGGGAAAGCGGGTCCTTCTTCTGGATAAAGCTTCTTTTCCGAGTGATACTCTTTCAACACACCATTTATCAAACGTTCATTATTTAGAGCAACTAGGCGTACTGGATGAAGTGGAGGCTTCGGGCTTAAGAAAAATCAAACGTATGCGTACATATATTGGTGATAGTTTTGTTGAAGGACCACGGCATTCCTATACACTTATTCCTAGACGTGATCTCCTGGATCATGTGCTCCTGCAGAAAGCAACTTCATTTCCCGATGTAGAACTTAGAGAGGGGTATCAGGCTGTAGGATTGCTCAAAGATGAAGGTAGAGTAACTGGCGTAGAGGCTGTAGACGAAAAAGGAGACAGACATCAGCTGAGATCTGCCCTTGTAATCGGAGCGGATGGGAGAAATTCTCAGATAGCTAAGTGGGCGGAAGCTGAAGTCTACGGGGAGCATTCAGCCGTAAGACCAGTATTCTACGGTTACTATCATCACGTACGGCCGTTGATCGAACCAACAACAGAAATTTTCTTAAATGAAGGACGCATCGGATTCCTTTTCCCTATGGAGCCGGGAATGGATTGTCTGGGGCTTGAGATACTTCCTGATGAGTTCCAGGAGTTTGCTAAGAACCCTCATTTATTTGAGAAGACATTCAAGCAGTTTTATGGAATGAAGGAAAGACTTGATGGGGCTGTCCTTCAAGGGAAAATCATTGGTACCACGGGCGTGCCTAATTTCTTCAGACAGACTGGAGGAAGGGGATGGGCGTTAGTAGGTGACGCTGGCCACAGCAAAGACCCAAGCACAGGATTAGGTATTAATGATGCTCTCATGCAAGCTTTCCAATTAGTGGATGCCATTCAATCATGGGAGGAAGGGACCGATTGGGAAGAGGCGCTGCAAGCTTTTCAAAAGAGACGTGATGAAAAATTGGGGCCAGGTTATCGACTGACTCTGGACTATATCCAGACACGCCGGGCATGGACGAATAATGAACAGGCTCTTTTTCAGGCGATGGCTGCTAATCCGATGGTCTGGAACAAAGTTGTGCCCCACCTGCCTGGGCTTCTGAAAGAGCATTCTAAAGGGATTCCCGAGTTGTATGGATCTGCGGAACATGAAGCGGTTAACTTTGGATTTCAATATTCATGAAAGCGAGGGAGCTAAATGGAGTGGACGAAGGAATCAGCCTTTCTAAAACTGCAGGAGATTTATACTGATAAATTGATGCAGGATGAGAAGCGCAGAATTTTTCAACAAGTTTATCGACACTTACATGGACATTTGGATGATTTAGCGGTGAATACAGGATTGAAGGAAGAAGCTGAAAAACAGCTGAAATTTTTCAAGGAATATACCTTTATGCCGGGCGATAACTTATTTCAATCGATGCGTTATGTTTTCCTGTTGGCTCGAGGGGAGAAAGAAGTAAATCCGCAAGAAACCGAACGGCAGTTGAACAGAATATACCGATCGCTTTTCCAGCCCGCCGGCTTGAAAAACCCTTATATCCCAGACTCTTTTTGGTCCACACCTTTAGGGGCAGCTTGTCTTGTTGCCCAAGAAGGGGTAGAGGCAGTTTATCCAATTTTGGATGAAATCGTTGAAGACGAAGAAGATGAATGAATACCAAAAGGCTCAGTCATCTTTCGACTGAGCCTTTTAAATGTTTATTTAAGTTGTTCAACTAAAGCTCCCTATATTGGAAGAGTCAGTTTCGAGATGTTTGTATGAGGATATGGTGGCTTTAGAAAACGGATCGCTTTCCGTGGGCATGTGGTGAGCTTCCTCAGGCTTCGCCTTCCGGGATCTCACCTACCATGTACATCCCACAGGAGTCTCACCGTTTTCTAAAGCCACCATCCGATTAAAAGGTGCTCGAAACTACACCAAATTTAAAATAGTAGTTACTGATTGAAAATATTAGATAAGACGATGTGTCCCAGAAAACTGGCCATTTCCCGGACCTTTTTCTCTTTTGAGGATAACGGAAACATCTTAAGCGGTACTTCATAAAAAATAACTGTTTAATGATAACCGCGAGACTGTTGTTTATGAGTAGATGCTTGAAACTTCTTAAAATGTAAACTATAGCACTGGAGTTTAATGCCCTACAATTAGTAAGAAAGTTCTTATCTAAGTGGTTTAAAGAATCACTTCTATATCTGTAGTGAGGGGCGGCGGTAAACGTTTGTACAACAGAGTTTTTTCTTCTCGTTTCTTAGTTCCGTCACTCACTTTAAATGAGGTGGTTTTAGGAATGGGTGAGACTCCTGTGGGAAGAGAGTGATTGGTGAGATCCCGGAAGGCGGCAGCCTGAGGAAGCTCACTGCACTCCCACGGAAAGCGAGCCCATTCCTAAAACCACCTTCCTCTCATCACGATGACGGAACAGCAGACTTCCACCAGAGTAAAGCGAGTAGTTTCCAATATCCTGCCATATTTTTCACTCTCTCTATATCCATTACCCAAATTCTCTCTTTTCAGATTCCGATATTTAATAAAACATTTTATGTGAACGAATTATACTTTGCAGGCACGCTATTAAATTTGGAAAAAGGTGCGAATCTGTCCGCTTACCCCTTTGAATCTATCTTCTTCCTCAAGGTTTGAAAGCATACCTTTTATAACGGCCAGTCGCGGCTGTTCCTTCTGGATCTCTTCAAGCAGTACGCTGATCGTTACTTCTATATCCTCATTAGAATCTGTTTTCATTTCTCTTAAGGTTTCCACAATCGTGTAAAGCTGGTTGTAATAATAATCCTCCGGAATTACACGGTTCATAATGTCATCATTTATGACTGGTTGGTCACCGGTTCGATTGAATCCTTCCACAAGGTAGTCAGCGCGTCTTAAAATGGATTCACATAATTGTTCCACATCCAGCTCCACACCTTCGATGATAATCAAATCGAGATAGGCTTTGAACATCCCTTGCATTAATAAGGTCACTTCCCATATGGTCTGATCGATGTCTTTGCCATAAATCGCAAGCAGATTTCTTTTGTAGAATAAATAAGAATTAAAACGCATGTGCTGCATAAAATCTTCAATATCTTTATTGAAGGGAATAGCTTGCTCACGGATTTGCATGATGATGAAATCACGGTGCTTGATGATTTCCTGGTACGTCACTGTTAGTTGCTTGACGAATTTCGTGCGAGGATCTAAATCCGTAGCTTGTATTTCATCAGATTTTAGCTGGATTTGTCTTGAATAATGATTGAACACCTCTAACAGCAGGGCATCTTTAGACTTGAAATGTAAGTAGAAAGCCCCTTTTGAGATATCGCATTCATTCGCGATTTCTTGTACAGAAGTGGTGCTGTACCCTTTCTTGGCAAAAAGTTTGATAGCATTTTCGATGATGAGTATGGCTTTATCTTCCATATTATAAGCTCCTTATATAATAATAACCTTGTATCTTCCACACGATAAATGACTAATTGGTCATATGCAACTTGTCTACGTGACTGAGTAGTCAATCGGGGAGAGGTGAATGAAATCAGGTTATTAATTTTTCAATGAATAATAATTGTACTGTATAGTAAATCACGATTAGTATAACCATAGCAGGTTTATACGCAGGATTAAATATGAAACTAGAAACAATTCAGGATATAGAAACTCCGTTCATAAGTGTGGCAGCTATATTTTAAGGAGCCGCACCCGTAGGAGTGGTGAATGAAATATTGGAACAAGATCAGCAAATTATTCGGAGCAGGAACAGTTAGATCTACTTCTGATCAACATCCGCCCAATCAGCTTGTATGTAATGCCGATCTGTCGTTGATCTTAGAAGGTGTTCTTTTTTGTGGAAAGGGAAAGCTTTTGTAAGAGATGGAAGGGAGGTCTTTTAATGGAACATCACGATATCATAATTATCGGTGCGGGGTTAACAGGAATTACTGCCGCAAGAAGACTTGAATCAGAAGGAAAACGCGTTTTGCTCGTTGATAAAAGTAAAAGTGTGGGAGGAAGGCTGGCCACGAGGCGTGTAGCCAAAGGAAAAGCTGATCATGGAGCACAATTTTTTACTGTGAGGTCAGATGAACTGCAAAAGGAAGCAGCCGATTGGCTGAATAAAGGCTGGATTAAGCATTGGTTCGGGGAGGATTATCCGAGGTACACCTCTGTGAATGGAATGAATGGACTGGCTAAAAAGCTTGCTCAAGGACTGAATGTAAGGCTTGAAAGCAGGGTGTCTCACATAGCGAGTGATGGGGCTAAATATACAGTAGTTACGGAAGATAAGGAGGAGTGGGAATGTGAAAGGGTGTTGATCACAATTCCGGTACCGCAGACCGTAGAACTGTTGGAAAGAAGCAGCTTTTCTCTGGATGACTTACAGAGTATCGACTTCCAGCCTACTTATGTAGGGATCTTTCAGTTTAGAAATTTTACAATGCTGCCTTCTTCCGGCCATGTAGACAAACAGCTCCCGGAAGGTGTGGAGAGAATAGTAGACCATTATAAAAAAGGAATTTCAGATGATGTCATTGTCAGTGTATATATGACGGCAGCGTGGTCCAGCGAACACTATGGCGAGGAAGAAGTGTTGGATAAAATTAAAGAGCAGGCGGGCGGATTTTTTCAAATGGAAGATTTAGTTTCTGAGCAATTGAAGAAGTGGCGCTATGCTCAAGCTGCTCAGACTTTTCCGCATTCGTATCATCACGTAAGCGAAAGGCTGCTCACTGCAGGAGATGCTTTTCTTAGACAGGATGATGCTTCCGGGCGTACCCGGTTTGAAAGTGCTTATTTATCTGGGTTGGACGCAGCTGGTGCTTTCCTTGGCTCTTAGGGAGACTGAAAATATAACAAGATTATCAATTTCTAATTAATCAAATGAAAGCTTCAATATAGCCAAAGAAAAAAAGGAGTGCATCTCAAGCAGCTGGTTGGGATGCACTCCTTTTATGTAAACCCATCAACTCGCCCTTGCTTCATATTTCTTTAATCGTTTCATGCGTGAGATCGTGTAGACCGCTAACCCTGACCAGATCAAAGTAAATGACACGGCATGCACGGCAGTAAACGGCTCATCATACAAAAATACACCGAGGATGAGCATGATCGTAGGTGCGAAATATTGTAAAAATCCGACCATTGATAAAGGTATCCGTTTTGCTCCTGCAGCAAATAACAGCAAAGGAATAGCAGTAGCGACACCTGCCCCGAAAACGAGGAGAGTCGACCGCGATAACCACTCCACTTGTTCATAGGCGTCTTTAAACCCTAACAAGTATATTATTGCTATTGGTGAGACGATCAAAGTTTCAATCATTAAACCAAACATAGCATTAAGAGGTACTAACTTTTTCAGGAGACCGTACATGCCGAAACTGAACGCCAGCATTAAGGCAATCCAAGGAACAGAGCCGAAATGAACGGTCATGTAAACCACGCCGCTTCCTGCCAGTATAAAAGCAATCCATTGGGGACGTGTAAATGTTTCTTTCAGCACAAGCATGCCGAGAAGAATACTGACGAGCGGATTAATATAATAGCCTAAGCTGGCCTCTATAACATGATTATTATTGACACCCCATATGTACGTCAGCCAGTTGATGCTGATCATGATGGCAGCAAGAGTAATTCCGATCAAACTCCGTTTCGTCTGCCAGACCTGTTTCGCTTCTTCAAAAAACTGGCGTCTTTTATTTAAAAATAGAATAACGATCATCATAAATGCTGCCGACCAAACAATTCTGTGGGCAAGAATTTCGAAAGGGGAAATGTGCTGTAACAGTTTCCAGTAAATCGGAAGAAACCCCCATAAGATATATGCCCCTGTAGTATAGAGAACGCCCAGTTTATTTTCATCTCGCATAAGTCAAAATCCTTTCTTCACTTCCTAATGTTAGTTTAGCCATCTAAAGAAGTGATGGAAAGGAATATGTATTAGAATGGAAAAAAAAGACGCTGGAGTCAGCGTCTTTACTGTTGATCGGTTTGTTCTTCATTTACTTCATCTGACTCAGGAATATGCCGAACTTCATCGGTATCGCTGTAAGCAATCTTCTTCAATGGCTTTTTAGCAGGCCCTTCCATAACATGACCGTCATAGGAAAAGCGTGAGCCGTGGCATGGGCAGTCCCAGCTGTGTTCTGCACTGTTCCACTCAACTTCACAACCCATGTGCGTACACGTAGTGTCCAGCACATAAAGTTCTCCATTCTCATCTTTATAGGCACCTGCTCGTTCGCCT
This sequence comes from Halobacillus campisalis, assembly GCF_030345335.1. Classification (GTDB taxonomy): domain Bacteria; phylum Bacillota; class Bacilli; order Bacillales; family Halobacillaceae; genus Halobacillus_A; species Halobacillus_A campisalis. Next base: position 237,981 of record NZ_JAPVRC010000005.1, on the reverse strand, counting down.
TTCCACTGAATAACGGCTCCTTCACCTTTAAGCAGAGCTTCGGGTCTAGTTCCGACGAGCTCTAACTTCCCTTCGACTAGATGAGAAGCGACATCTATATTGCTTTTCATGAACTCTTTAATGCTCGGATCTGCTTTGAATCTGGACGGCGCAAATACTCCGTGATAGAGAGATTCCCTGCCCATAATATAGTCAGTGAGCAATTCACCAGCGACCCGGCTGTTCGTCATCCCCCATTTTCTGAAGCCGGTTGCCAGATACACTTGTTTGTTGTTTTTACGTATAGGCCCAACGTATGGAATCTTGTCCAATGTCGTCAAGTCTTGCGCAGACCATTGAAAAAGTTTGGTTTTAATACCAAAAGTACGATTCGCGAATTCTTCCAGTGCCCGGTAGTGGAAGGAGTTGTCTCCACCCTCTCCCGTCCGATGGCTTTCTCCGCCGATCAATAAAACGGTCTTCCCTTCAAATTCGATGGAGCGGATGGATCGCTTAGGTTCATCAACGGATAAGTACATGCCGCCTTTCCACTCATTCTCAGGCTCAATAGCAATCACATAGGAGCGGTCAGCATGCATGCGGCTGAAGTAGAATCCTTTACCATCATGAAAAGGGAAGTGCGTACAAATAACTAGTTGGTCACACGTTACGTCTGCTTCTTGATCGGTTTTTACAAGGACGTTCTCGCCTTCAATAACTTTCACAGCTGTAGTCTGTTCATACACCTGGCCACCCAAATTTAAAAACTCTTCGAGAATAGACGATAAATAGAGAAGAGGGTGAAATTGTGCCTGATTGCCCATCAGCAGTACACCAGTCTCATCAACTGAAAATGAGAGGCCAGTAAGAGATTCTTCTGCGACTCCTAGTCTTCTATAAGCTTCCCGTTCTTTTTCTAGCTTCTGGGCTCCTTCTGCAGTCGTTGCATACAATATTGCAGGCTGTCTTTCCCATTGGCAGGAAATATTAAGCTCCTGAATATCTTTTTCCATAGAAGAGATTGCATCATTTTGCGCCTGAAGGTACAGCGCGGCATGTTCTTCTCCGAAGTGGTTGATGAGCTCGTTGTAAATCAGTCCGTGCTGGGCTGTTACTTTAGCTGTTGTATGCCCGGTCGTTCCGTTAAGGATAGAGCTTGATTCAATTAAAGTGACGTTCTTTCCTTCTTTTGCAAGTAAATAGGCAGTTGTGATCCCTGTAATCCCGGCTCCTACAACGACGACATCTGTTCGGATGGATTGGCTTAAGGGCTCAAAGGAAGGAAGTTTGCTATTTTTGTTCCAGAGTGGTTCGGGGTGTGTCCAATCTAATTTGTTATCCATAAATAACCTCCTAATGGTCACTTTTTTTCAGTTTGTCCAATAGAAGGAAATTCATGTAAGGGATATGTTGATGGCATTTTATGGAGTATACTTTTACATAAAGCGATGTTAAAGGTGTTTGTTGATAGTGAGTTATTCAACAATATGGCAAGATTGTGGAAGACTTGATTTTGAGGTAAGCTGGGTTCGTTGCCGTATTGAGAGTCAGGGGTTGTTGGGGAGCTACTCGCTTTCCGTGGGAGTGCAGTGAGCTTCCTCAGGCTTCGCCTTCCGGGATCTCACCAATCACTCTTATCCCACAGGAGTCTCGCCCATTCCTAAAACCACCTATCTTATAGTAAGAGACGGAACTAAGACATGAGAAGCAAAAACTCTCTTGTACCAACTTTTCCGCCGCCTCTCACTATTGATGTGCTTCTCGAAATCGCCTGGATAATCTGAATAAGAACTATCTTACTTATAGTGGGAGCATTAAACTCCAGTGCTCTGGTTATAGCATTTTAGTTTTAAAACTTCCTGTACTTTGAGGTAATTTCAACCGTTTTCTTGCATACAGAAGTTTAGCTGGTTATCACTTAAAAGCAGTTACTTATATGTGCAGCAGCGCATATGATGTTTCCGTTATCCTCACAAAAGCAAGAAGGGCCGGGAAATTGCGAGACTCCTATGGGATGACAGTACATGGTGAGATCCCGGAGGGCGCTAGCCCGAGGAAGCTCACCGTACGCCCATGGAAAGCGAGTGATTTCCCGGCCCTTCAATCACTATTTTGGGACGGAAACGGCCAGAATGTCTCAAAACTGAATCCTACACTTAAGGGAGCATATATGAATATCAACATGGAACTTTAATAAAGCCTTAAATAAAGAGTACAAGAGGAGGGGAAAAGGATAGTGGAAGTGTTCGTAGCAAGGCAGCCGATTTTGGATGTAGACGATCAAATCTACGGTTTTGAACTACTTTATCGTAACAGTAAAGAAAATAACTTCCCTCCCACAGATGGAAATAAGGCAACGAAAGAAGTATTGATCAACAGTTTCGTTACGATCGGCCTCGAAAGGCTGTCTCATAATCGCCCTTGTTTTATCAACTTTACGGAGGATCTTTTAATGAAAAAAATCCCCGAATATTTCGATCCCCGTACGTTAGTTGTAGAAATCCTCGAGGATGTTTCATGGACAGGCGATTTACTTAAAGTATGCCGGGAGTTGAAGAGAAAAGGTTTTTCTATTGCGCTTGATGATGTGATGAGTATCTCTCAAACAGATATCGAAGGGCTTCTTTCTTATGTAAATATTATTAAGGTTGATATAAGACAGACGTGCCCGGAGATGCGAGTGAAGCTTGTTCAGGCAGCAAAAGCAGCAAAAATCACTTTGTTAGCAGAGAAAGTTGAAACAAAGGAAGAGCATCTTCAATGTGTGAAGGAAGGTTTTCAACTGTTTCAGGGCTATTATTACAGCAAGCCGGTTGTTTTATCTGCTGAGGACATCCCTTTATATGGATCGTCCTACTTTCAAGTTTTGAAAGAGCTGTCGACAGATAAAGATAAGATTGATTTAGAAAAAGTAATTGAAATATTTGAAGGAGATCTTACACTTACATATAAACTGCTAAGGATCATTAATTTTTCAGCAGAATTATCAGAGCCTATTCAGTCCATAAGGCAAGCGGTCACTATTTTAGGTGTGGACCCGTTAAAAAAATGGCTGTACGTTTTTACTGTCGAAGAGGGCGGACCAGCTCCTGCATCAAAGGAAATGATGAAGTCAAGCCTGCAGCGCGCTAAAATGTGTGAACAAATCGGAGTCAGTATCGGAAAGAGTCATCTTACAGAAGAATATTTCCTGACAGGATTAATGTCCGCCGTAGATGCTATGGTGAAACGACCGACTGAAGAAGTCATCTCCAATTTGCCGCTGGATTCAAACATTAAACAAGCACTGAGCGGAGAGGAAAACAGCCATCGTTTTATTCTTGATCTTGTCATTGCAATAGAGAAAGCTGAATTTGATGACTTAGAACATAAACTGCAAGGAATAGAGCTTACGCTGAGTGAACTGCTTGAAATTTTTGGTCAAGCCATTGCCTGGACAGAACAATTGTATAATAATCATTTGACGTTAGAAGAGCTAAGTTCCTAGATGAGTTGCGGCTTACTGGGTCGTGCGTCTTTTCCAGATAGGTAGATGATCTTACCTCTTTTCCTCTTTCTTTAATAGAGAATCTTTCTTCTATTTTAGTGTGCTAAGAAAGAATGTAATTCTACTGCATAGGATGATAGGGAAGGAGGAATCTTTGATGAATTATCGACCAGATACTAAATTCATTCATGGAGGGACTCGGGAAGAGCCCTATCACGGAAGCTTATCGACACCTATTTTTCAAACCTCGACCTTTACATTCCCAGATGCTGAAGAAGGAGCGTTGAGGTTTTCCGGTGAAAAAGATGGATATATCTACTCTCGTCTTAGTAATCCGACGGTCAAAGTCTTTGAGGAAAAAGTCGCCGTCGCCGAGGGAGCAGACATGGGACTTGCTTTTGCATCGGGTATGGCTGCCATTTCAGCTGTATTCACATCTCTTACGAGTGCCGGTGACCATATTATCTGCTCGAACGGAATCTATGGCTGCACCTTTGGATTACTCAAATTATTAAAAGAAAAATATCAAATCTCCCACGATTTTTGTGACATGAGGAATGAACAGCAGCTGCGTTCCATGATTCAGCCGAATACTAAATGTTTATTCATTGAATCACCTGCGAATCCTACGATGAAGCTGATAGACCTGGCGTGGACTGCCGATATCGCTCATGAGTGTGGGATCAAGGTAGTGGTGGATAATACATTTTCTTCCCCTTACCTGCAGCAGCCGCTTAGGCTGGGGTGCGATATAGTCGTTCATAGTGCCACAAAGTATTTAAGCGGACACGGAGATGTGATTGGCGGGGTCGTCGCCGGATCACGTTCATATATTCAGGAACTGGCTCAAACCGCACAAAAAGACTACGGTGGAATTATGGCTCCTATGGATGCATGGCTGTTGATCAGGGGCATGAAAACTTTGCCTATCCGGATGGACCGGCATAGCAGTAATGCAGTGAATATTGTTGAAAAACTGAAGCAGCATCCACGTGTTGAGAAGGTAAACTACCCAACCGATAAAGATCATCCAGATTCATCATTCGCCCATAAGCAAATGTCGCAGGGGGGAGGCGTATTATCTTTTCAATTGAAGGGGGATAAAGGCGATGCGCAGCAGCTGATGAATCAATTGAAATTGGTCAGGATTGCTGTTAGCCTAGGAGATGCTGAAACACTTATTCAACATCCAGCCACAATGACTCATTCTCTTATTCCTGCAAAAGATCGCGAAGCTATGGGTATCAATGATTCACTTTTAAGGCTTTCCGTCGGTTTGGAAGCTTGGCAGGATATTTGGTTCGACCTTCTGCAGGCACTAGAAGGGTGTGCGCATAAACGATGATGACTGCCTCGGGCTGGATGAGATGGCCGGCCCTACATATGATAAGGTTTACTGTTATATTTTAAGGGAAAGTGAAGAGTATTCAGTTTATACCAAAAAGAACCCAAGATTATAACAACGAAAGGAAGATGATGATCATGTTAAAAAAGCTATTCGGTAAAAAAAGTGTAGAGGAACAAATCGTTGCCCCTATCAGCGGCAAAGTAGTCTCCCTTGATGAAGTTCCAGACCCGGTCTTCAGTCAACGTATGATGGGCGACGGTGTAGCTATTGAGCCTACGAACGGAGAAGTTGTCAGCCCGGTAGATGGAGAAATCGTACAATTATTCCCTACCAATCACGCGGTAGGTATTAAAACGAAATCTGGTGTTGAAGTACTTGTCCATATCGGTCTTGAGACCGTAGCTATGGAAGGGGAAGGCTTTGAAGGGCACATCACTACAGGAGATCAAGTCAAAGCGGGCGATAAACTTGTCACTTTTGATACAGCTCTTGTAGAAGAAAAAGCTAAAAGCACTATTACTCCGATTGTCATCACGAACTATGATGATATTGTAGAAAGCTTTGAACCTACTTACAGCGAAACGGCCAATGCTGGAGAGACTCATATCATCAAACTACAGACTAAATAATTGCACCATAAAAGAACCTGACGTTACGTGACGTTGGGTTCTTTTACCATATGGAAGACTTGAATGAAGGAGAGGTCAACATGTCTGATAAAGATACAGCACTTCGTCAGCAAGCAATGAGTGAAATCTTTACACACGAAACTACAGTAAGTGGAGATCCTTACCGGCTTACTTTCCACCATATGCCGCCTGTAGGGTTGATGAACGATCCGAACGGCCTGATTCAGTGGAAAGGGGAGTATCATCTTTTTTATCAATGGATGCCTTTTAAACCGGATCATGGAGAAAAATTTTGGGGTCATTACATATCAAAGGATTTAGTTCACTGGAAGCATGAAGGAATCGCGCTTGCTCCTTCTGAATGGTACGACAAAGACGGCTGTTACTCGGGAAGCGCTGTTTCTCATGAAGATACCTTATACCTTTTTTATACAGGTAACGTGTTTAATGATAAGGGCGATCAGGAGGAGTATCAATGTGTAGCCATCTCTACAGACGGCGTCCATTTTGAGAAGAAAGGGCCTGTCATTCACGTGCCTAATGGGTATACGGGCGACTTCAGGGATCCTAAAGTATGGAAAAAAGAGCACAAGTGGTATATGGTCGTAGGGGCGAAAAATCAAAAGGCACAAGGGAAAGTCCTCATGTATGAATCAGATGATTTACTTCAGTGGGAGTTCCTCGGACCGATTGCCGGGTCCAATGAAAATCGTCTCGGCGATTTCGGCTATATGTGGGAATGTCCAGACATGTTTGAACTGGACGGCACCGATATCCTGCTAGTTTCACCACAAGGCCTTCAGCCAGATGGAATGAAATACAACAACACCTACCAAACGGGCTATTTTGCGGGAGAGCTGTCTTTTACTGAACCCAGTCTTGAACATGGGGCATTTGTCGAATTGGACCGTGGTTTTGAATTCTATGCTCCTCAGACTTTCATAGATGATAAAGGGAGAAGAATCATGTTTGGCTGGATGGGCGTCCCAGAACAAATGGAACAGTCCCATCCGACTGTCAACAGCAAATGGATCCACTGTCTCACTGTACCGCGTGTATTAGAATGGAATGGAGAGCAAATTATCCAGTACCCCGTTCCGGAATTAGAGGAGATGAGAGAGGCCGTCCTCTTACATTCTGAGATTACGATCGAAAATGACCAAAAGGCCATAAGAGGCATTGAAGGAAGACCGATTGAACTACAGATAGATTTTGAACAGCTTGATGACCAGTTTGCGATTGAGCTCTTCCATTATATCTCGTTCAGTTATACAAAAAGGGACGGAACCCTTACTTTATCGAGACCGCACCTCGAGGACAAAAGTCAAACAGAGTTTCGACGGACGGTGTTAAAAGAGGAACTGAAAAAGCTGCATATTTTAATCGATACTTCTTCTATAGAAATTTTTGTGAATGGAGGTAAGGAAGTATTTACAAGCCGGATGTTTCCACAGCCTGAAGATGAAGACATCTTATTCACCTCTCTTGGAGAAACGACTTTTTCCATCGAGCAATGGAAGTTAAGCGGATATGTGTACGAGTGATACTCATTAAGGAAACAATCGATATGTTACTATAAGGATATCGAAAGCGTACAGAGGAGCAGAAAGATGAGAGAGTCAAAAATTAAAGCTAATGAACGCAGAGAACATATTCTTACACTATTAAGACAAGCCGTGCACCCTTTAAAAGGAAGTGCACTGGCAGAACAGATGAGTGTTACGAGACAAGTAATTGTTGGCGACATTTCATTGTTAAAAGCAGCAGGAGAGCCAATTATCGCTACGAGTCAAGGTTATGTCTACATGGCGGATTCTAAAGATCAATTACCCTACAAAAAAATGATTGTATGTCAACACGGCAAAGACCAGGTTAGAGAAGAGTTGAATATTCTTGTGGATCATGGAGTGCATGTAATGGACGTCATCGTAGAACATCCAGTGTATGGAGATATTACTGCGAGCCTTGGTCTCTCTACACGTAAGGATGTGGAGAGGTTCCTGGAACGTATAGAAACGACCGGTGCTACTTTCCTCTCAGATTTGACATCAGGCATCCATACACATACGATTGCCGCAAGAGAAGAAGAATCGCTGCAAGGGGCTGTGAATGAATTAGCCGCCAAAGGAATATTGTTAGAATCATAAATTACTTCATAATTTGTGGAAGGTTTTGGATACCTAAAGGCTCGGTCGTTTTTTGACCGAGCCTTTTAACATGCTTAATTTAAGTTTTTCAATTAACGCTCCCTTTAGTGGAAGACTCAGTTTCGAGACAAAATGAGAATTTAGGGGCTCCGGGAAACGGATCGCTTTCCGGGGCGAGCACTGACGATAAGACTCCTTTTGTAATAGCCGAAGTGCTTCGTTCAGTGGCGTATGGACTGGACTTAGCTGCCTGAGTAGTCATAAGAAACACAAAGAGTGATGGGCTTTGCGATGTTGACTTATCGAACAGAAATGAAGAAAGTCCTGCTAACCGCTAAGCGTCCAAGCTTGAATACGCAAGTAAGTTGAAATCGCGGCAGTCACTTCATAATGAATAGGTTGGTTGGGGAACGTTGGTACAAGAGAGTTTTTTCTTCTCATGTCTTAGTTCCGTCTCTTAATATAAGTTAGGTGGTTTTAGGAATGGGTGGGACTCCTGTGGGAAAAGAGTGATTGGTGAGATACCGGAAGGCGACAGCCTGAGGAAGCTCACTGCAATCCCACGGAAAGCGAGCCCATTCCTAAAACCACCTTCCACTCATCACGATGACGGAACAGCAGATATTCCACAGGGCTTTAGCCCGAAGAAGCTCGCCAGTTCCCCCACAGGAAAGCGAGTAGCTTCCCAACCACCACTGACTCTTAATTGGGCAACGACCCCCGGCTATCTTGAAATCAAGTCTTCCACTATCCTGCCAATTTGTTTTTAAAATTTTTTACAGTCTATATATCAATTCTTACCCTGTTCCTTTTGCCTTAATAGTCTCCATTTTTCAGTCAACTGTGCTGTAGGTTGGGGGAACCTATACACCAGAGTGGTGCGAATGCGGTGGTCTGTGCTTTCCTTTCAACTCAGTAGAACAGAAAGCTGCTTTCTCGAGCTCTGAGAAAATAGCATTCTCTTTGAAACCCTCTTTTTGATTTATGAAGAAAGGATAAATATGCTATAGTGAAGAGTAGTTGTTAAGAAAAGGAAGGTGTGTCAAGTTGGACATAATACCATACATTTTCAGTACCATTATCATTCTGAACGTTCTGCTGGCACTAGCTATCATTTTCCTTGAACGCAGGGACGCAAGCTCCACCTGGGCGTGGCTTATGGTGTTACTATTTATCCCGGTAGCCGGATTCTTCCTTTATTTAATCTTCGGAAGGCGTTTAAGTAATAAGGAGATTTTCATATGGGATAAAAAGAGCCGTCTCGGTTTATTGACAGCTGTACAAAATCAATTGAGTGAGATTAAAGACCGCACCCTTAAAGTTCAGCACAAAGACATCGTGCCTTATGAAGATTTGATATATATGCATTTGAAAAATAACGACGCATTGCTGACTCAGGATAATGAAGTGGAAGTCTTCACGGATGGCCAGAAAAAATTCCACGCTTTACTAGAGGATATCGAAGGAGCAACGGATCATGTCCACCTCCTTTACTATATCGTACGGGATGACCAGCTTGGTCAGCGGCTGGCGGAAGTACTGATAAGGAAGGCGAAGGAAAATGTGGAAGTTAAGCTTCTATATGATGATATGGGATCAAGGACGCTGAGCCGGAAATTCATTAAAAAGATTGAAGAAGCGGGCGGCATGGTCGAATCATTTTTTCCACCTCTTATTCCCAAATTGAACATGAAAATCAATTATCGGAATCATAGAAAACTAGCTATTATCGATGGGAAAATTGGATATACCGGCGGATTCAACATAGGCGACGAATACTTGGGGTACAACAAACGATTTGGGTACTGGAGAGATACACATTTGAGAGTGAGGGGTGGAGCCGTTCATAACATGCAGACCCGTTTCATTCTCGATTGGAACCAAGCTTCCCGCGATGACATCTATTATAATGAACGATATTATCAAGCGGAAGCCGAAGGTGATGTCGCGATGCAGATCGTATCAAGCGGACCTGATTCGGAATGGGAGCAAATTAAACATGGCTACATAAAAATGATTCTTTCAGCCAAAGAGTATGTTTATATCCAAACTCCTTACTTTATTCCTGATGACAGTCTTCTGGATGCACTGAGAATCGCTGTATTATCAGGAGTAGACGTACGGATCATGATACCCAAAATGCCCGACCATCCCTTTGTGTATTGGGCTACTTTTTCAAACATAGGGGATATGCTTAAAGCGGGAGCAACGGCCTACATCTATCAAAAAGGCTTTCTGCACGCCAAAACAATTGTAGTTGATGGAAATATTGCTTCAGTTGGGACAGCGAATATCGATGTGCGGAGTTTCAGATTGAATTTCGAAGTGAATGCTTTTCTATACCACCCGGATGTCGCTCGTGAATTAGCCGATCGGTTTCACGAGGACATCATAGACTCTTCACAATTGACGTTCAAATTATATAAAAAGCGCTCCCTTTGGATTCGATTCAAAGAAGCAATCGCTCGACTGCTTTCTCCGATTTTGTAAAACAGTCGTTTAAGAGGATTACGAGTTGAAAATAAAATGCTGCACCATTGCAAGACCCAAATCACATATGATTTGGGTCTTTTTTTTGAATAGGTGGAGAAATTACTGCTAATGTCGTGATTATAACGGAACGTCAGGCAAAAAAGTGCTCTTAAAGCCGAGGCTTTAAGAACACGTCAGAAAGAGAGGTTATATTTAAATTATTGGGAGGAAAGCTTGAGCGAAGCTTCCATAGGTTCACCATCACGGTAACCTGTAACGTTTATATCATCACCAGCTTCTACATCGCTGTATAGATACTGGCGAAGGCTCATAAGTGAGTCAACGTCTTCGTCGTCAATTTTAGTAATTACATCATACTTTTGTAAGCCGGCGTCAGCGGCAGGAGAGGCATCTTCCACGCTGCCGACGAGTACACCCTTCGTTGCATCGCTTGGCAGGTTCAGTTCCCCTTCAAGAACTGAACGAGGGATCTGGCTGACGTCTTGCAGTTGAATCCCCATGTAAGGTCTCTGCACTTCTCCTGATGTTTCTAAATCGTCAATGATCGGTTTAGCAATATCCATTGGAATGGAAAAACCAATGCCTTCTACTTCTGCTTGAGCTATTTTCATAGAATTGATTCCTATGACTTCTCCTTGCAGATTGACCAGCGCACCCCCACTGTTGCCAGGATTGATGGCCGCATCGGTTTGAATAACTTCAGTTTCCCAGTCTGGCTGCTGGTCCCCGTTGATATCCACTGGTATGTTACGATTCAGGCCGCTTATAATCCCTTGTGTCGCTGATCCGGCGAATTCCATGCCGAGCGGGTTACCGATAGCTATGGCTGTTTGACCAACTTCAATGTCTTGAGCTGATCCTAGCTTCGCAACCTTGTCCACATGTTCACCATCTATTTGTAAAACGGCTAGATCTGAAAGCGGGTCGCTGCCCTTCAATTCGGCGTCCACTTTTGTACCATCATGTAAAATCACTTCGAGGGAGGAGGCGTTTTCAATCACGTGATGGTTTGTTGCCACAAAAGCCTGGTCGCCGTCTTTTTTATAAATGACCCCAGATCCAGTGCCGGCTTCTTGGCTGCCCTGTATTCCATTCTGGCTATTACTAATTCCTACGACTGCTTCTGATGTTTCGTTGATTGCCTGCGTCACTTCATTCTGATCATCCTGACCGATGTTGAGCTCATCAGCCTGTGCAGAGGGTTCATTCGTTTCTACGTTAATCGTAATACCCTTCCATTGAAAAACAGCAGTGATCAAAAACGCAGCGGCGATAGCACCGAGAACACCATAAGCAAATCCCGATCGTTTACGACTTTTTCTAGCTTTGTATTCTTCATTCATAATCGATTTCTGACCCCTTTCATAACAACTGATCATACGCTTGTTGTTCAATGGATTTCCTCTGTACAATTCATATTCTACTCATGAGATATGGAATGACTTCGGAGTAATTGTGGAAAAAGTATGTAATGTACATGGGAGCTTGTAAAATATGCGAGAATAGATATAGAATCCTTAATAAAGAGGAGGAAGAATCTATGAAACGGTCAATAGGTGTTGTGGAAGATGATCCGAACATTCGCGACATCGTAAAAGCATACTTAGATAAAGAGGGATATCACGTAGAAGCTCTCAATAGTGCGGAGAGAGCCTGGGAGTTCTTTGAGCAGTCTCCTCCTGATCTTTGGGTGCTTGATATTATGCTGCCTGGAATGGATGGATATGAATTTTGCAAAAGAATCCGCCAAACGTCTGAAGTACCAATTATCATCATTTCTGCAAAAGACGATGAAGTCGACAAGATTCTGGGACTTGAGCTTGGAGGGGATGATTATTTAACGAAGCCTTTCAGTCCAAGAGAATTAGTGGCTCGTGTTAAAAGGCAGCTAAAAAGGTGGACCGTCATGAAACCGGAAGAGGAAGAAACGTCCGATATGATTATCGAGGCTGGACACCTTTCTTTGAATGAGACAGAACGCAGTGCTTATTTCAAAGGAGAAGAAGTGGAAGTGACTACAAAAGAGTATGACCTTTTAAAAATTCTTGCCCGAAAGGAAAATCGTGCGTACAGCAGGGAGGAGCTGCTTATTAAAGTGTGGGGCGAAGATTACTTCGGCAGTGACCGGGCGGTGGACGATCTCGTGAAAAGACTGCGGAAAAAAATGAAAGACCTGCCGCTTGAAACCGTTTGGGGTCACGGCTACCGTCTTAGAGCCCACCGTGATAACTCATGAAATTACAGTACCAGTTGAACGCGGCATTTGCTGCGGTCATATTATTTGTCATGACGCTGACCGCATTTTTTATATACTCCTTACTAATGGACATGTTGATTCAGGATGAACGAGGGCAGTTGGAGGAAAGAGCGAAGCTGCTGTCACAAATTACGACGGAAGAGGACGCATCTGTACGTGTCCCTCAATTGACACGCCTCGTACAGGACCAGGATTACCCTTTATTGTTATTTGATTTAAGACAAGAGGAAGTCCTATTCAGCACTCTTCCAACAGAGACCGCCCTCGACTGGATGGAGAGATTCGAAGATGAATTGATCAACGAGGAAGTATGGGACAGTCAGGGAGAAAGTTACGTCGTATACAATATAGGGTTCGCCCCGAACAGCTCGCAGAGGATTCTGGTCATGGCCACCCCGCTGGATGATTTGCAGATCGTCCAAAACCAGTTCGCCCAGCGGATGGTGTTCGTATTCGTTGTCGGTCTGTTATTGGCGCTTGCTGTCAGTTACTTTATGACCAATCGCTTAGTCACGCCTTTAAGCCGCTTGCAAAAAGAAGTCAATAAAATCGAGAAACGCCAGTTCGACCAGGTCCAGCCTGTCAAATCAAGCGGGGAGATCAAGGAAGTGGAACGGAGCGTTCGTCACATGGCGGAAGAGCTGGAACGCTACATTAATACTCAAAAGCTATTTTTTCAAAATGCCTCCCACGAATTGAAAACTCCTTTGATGTCGATTCAAGGCTATGCTGAAGGGATCAAAGACGGAATTTTTACAGGGGCTGATGCCGATCGCGGTTTGGAAGTGATGGTCAGTGAAACAGAACGCCTCAAGAAAATCGTCAACGAAATGATTCTTCTCGCTAAATTAGACAGTAGTGAAGACGTGTATCACCCTGAGAACGTCAACTTGGTGGAGCTTGCGAATCAAGCAAAAGACAGGCTCTTTCCACTCGCTAATGAAAAAGGTGTGGAACTGAATCTTTATTCTGATGAATCCTTTTATAGCTTTGTGGACAGGGAACGAGTTCTGCAAGCTCTCATTAACATAGTGGGAAATGCAGTGCGGCATGCAGAGAACAGAGTGGATATTATTACGGAAACAGATAATGGCACTATTTCCATTCAAGTCATTGATGATGGCTCAGGCATCCCGGAAGAATTGTTATCCCAGCTATTCCAACGTTTTATAAAAGGAAAAGAAGGGGAAACAGGACTGGGTCTGGCAATATCAAGGGCCATTATCGAGCGAAGCGGCGGCACTATAGAAGCCAGGAATAATGCATCTTCTCAAGGGGCAACTTTTGAAATAAGTTTGCCGCAAAGGATGCAGCAGCAAAATTAATGATATACTAACCAGAGAACGATTCCATATGAAAGCGAGGAGACACAATGGACGCTAAAGCATGTATAGATTCATTGACCGTTAAAAATTCACACGTATTACCCCCAGACACCAATAGCCACGGTACCCTGTTCGGAGGCAGACTTATGGCTTATATAGATGATGTGGCTGCTATTGCTTCAGTACGTCACTGCAGAAAGCCGGTCGTCACCGCTTCTACAGACTCTGTCGACTTTTTACATCCTGTGCTTGAAGGAGATACAATCTGCCTTGAAGCTTTTGTCACGTGGACACACAACACTTCTATGGAAGTGTTTGTTAAAGCCGTAACGGAAAATCTGCTGACAGGAGAGCGTAAGCTTTGTACAACTGCCTTTTTATCGATGGTAGCTGTTGATGAAGATAATCAGCCAGCACCCGTTCCTCCGGTCTATCCGGAATCTGAAGAAGAAAAGTGGCTTCACGAAGGGGCAGCTAAACGTCATGAGTACCGAAAAGCCAGAAGGAAAGAATCCAAAGAATTAGCGGAAATGTTTGGAACTGACCTTCCTTGGAGAAAAGATAAGAAAATTTAATTCCAGAAGCAAAATGAGAGCCTGTTCTTCGAGTAGTGGGATACTTAATCACCAGTTTCCTGTATTTGGATGCAGATCTTCGTCTGAGAATGTTGTAAAATAGGGCCATTGGGAACTTTTAGCTCCCGATGGCTTTTTTTGTCGACTCTGTTAAATTTCCAAGTTAATAAATCATATAAGCTCCTTTATATTGAAGACTCAGTTTCCAGACATAGTGAGAGTTAAAGGGGTGGGAGAAGGAGGTAGGCGAGATCCCACAGGGCTGCAAGCCCGAGGAAGCTCGCCAGTTCCCCCACAGGAAAGCGAGTAGCTTCCCAGCTACACCTGACTCTTCATACGGCAACGAACCCAGTAATAAATCCAATAATCTTGATTTCAAGTCTTCCACTATCCCGCCATAGTGCTGGATAATCTTTTATGAGAAATCAAAAACGACGTGTAGCATAGCTTTTATTATTTGCCTTTGATAGAAGCTAATTGCGTTGTAATAGAATTGAATGCTCAAAAGTGTGAGGTGGGACTTGATCAGAGCTTCTAAGAACAGGAGCTATCTTAGATGTTTTGTATGAAAACCTTCAAATGAATTCCCAAGCTATGAATTTATTGATAAATTATTAGTTGAGTTTTTTTATACTGTTTAACTGAAAGACGAATGGGGAAATGACTAGCAATTGTAAAATAATTACTAATTTGGAGGTGCACGTTATGGAGAGTGTCATAGGGTTTTTAAACACCATTATTTGGGAATACATACTAATTTTTGTGCTGTTAGGTTTAGGTTTGTTCTTTAGTATCCGCCTTAAATTCGCTCAATTCACTTATATTCCTGAAATGTTCCGAGTTTTATTCGATAAGCGGGCGATTTCTGCTAAAGGAAAAAAAGGGACGTCTCCTTTCCAGGCCTTTGCCATTAGTACGGCTTCGCGGGTAGGGACAGGGAATCTGGCTGGTGTTGCAGCTGCCATTTCTATCGGAGGTCCAGGCGCAGTTTTCTGGATGTGGATGGTGGCCGTGTTAGGCGGTGCCTCAAGCTTTATCGAGAGTACACTTGCACAGATCTATAAAACCCCCGAAAAGTATCAATACCGCGGAGGACCGGCGTATTATATGGAGAAAGGTTTAAAGAATCGTAAGCTGGGAATCGCTTTCGCTATTGCCATAACATTTACGTACGGACTTGTCTTCAGTTCTGTCCAGTCCAATACGATCCGTTTAGCCTTTGAAGAGTCATTTAACGTTGGAAAATGGGGTCTTGGTCTACTGTTGACCGTCATCGTCGCACTCGTCATCTTTGGAGGTCTGAGAAGAATTGCCCAAGTCACACAGTTTGTCGTACCGATTATGGCTATTTTCTATATTATTCTAGCGCTCTATGTATTTTTCGGTAATATCGCTCAAGTTCCAGAAATGTTCGCTATGATCTTTCAAGGCGCTTTCGGTTTCAGGGAATTTGCTGGCGGTACCTTCGGCGGCATGATCCTGATCGGGATTCAGCGTGGCTTGTTCTCTAACGAAGCAGGTATGGGTAGTGCGCCGAACGCAGCAGCGACTTCTGAAGTTACCCACCCTGTAAAACAAGGCTTGATCCAAACGTTAGGTGTGTTTACGGACACCTTGATGATTTGTAGTGCCACAGCAATCATCATCTTGTTCTCAGGTGAATATATGGATAGCAATCTTGAAGGTATTCAAATTACCCAATTGGCTTTTGAGACGGAGTTAGGTGCATGGGCTGCGATCTTTATTGCAGTAGCGATTTTCCTGTTCGCCTTCAGTTCGATTGTAGGAAACTATTATTATGGTGAAACGAATCTCCAATTTATTAAGAAAAGTTCAGGTAATCTTTTCATATATCGTTTAGCTGTGTTAGCGATGGTCATGTTCGGTGCCGTTGCGGAATTCGCCCTCGTCTGGTCTCTAGCTGATCTATCTATGGGGATCATGGCTCTCATTAATCTATATGCCATCTTTAGGCTGGCAAAAGTGGCGTATGCTGCCTTGAAGGATTACACGATACAACGTAAGCAAGGTAAAGATCCGGTCTTTTACCAGGATCACTTGCCGGGAGTGGAAGGAATGGATTACTGGAGACGTGATCAATCGAACGAGAAACAGGCACAATCTCGCTGATCGGTATAGAAACTACGCTCCCGCAGAGGGCAGCGTAGTTTTTATTTTGAACGTGATGATAGGGGCGAAAGCCTCACATATGATACAGTAGGATTAGATTGATAATAAGAGGTGGGCACGATGAGTATTTTGTCTGTTGAAAATATGAGCAAGAGCTATGGAGATAAAACGTTATTTGATAACCTTTCATTCACAATTTCTACGGCACAGAGAATCGGGCTGATCGGCGTAAATGGAACAGGTAAATCATCTCTATTGAAAATTATAGCTGATTTGGAAACGGCGGACACTGGCAATAAGCAGCATGCGAAGGATTTTACGATTGAATATCTGCCTCAGGAACCGCAGCTCGATGGTGATTTAACCGTGCTCCAACAAATCTATTACGGTGACTCAGAGGTTATGACCGTCATCCGTGAATATGAGCAAATATTGCAGGAGCTTGAAGCCCAGCCTGAGGATACGGCTGTGCAAGAACGGATGATGAAGCTGCAGCAGCAAATGGATGAGAAAGATGCATGGGAAGCCAATACAGCTGCAAAAACGATTTTGACCAAACTCGGTATTGAATCTTTTGATAAAAAGGTCAGTGAATTATCAGGCGGCCAGAAAAAGCGGGTAGCTATCGCGAAATCTCTCATTCAGCCTGCGGATCTGCTGCTTCTGGATGAGCCGACCAACCATCTCGATAATGAAACGATAGAGTGGCTTGAAGGCTACCTGGCTCAATACAAAGGTTCGTTGATTGTCGTCACTCACGACCGCTACTTTTTGAATCGAGTGACGAACTTTATATTTGAATTGGATCGCGGGACGTTATATACGTACGTTGGAAACTATGAAACCTTCCTTGAAAAAAAAGCGGAAAGAGAAGAATGGGAACGTCAGGCTGAAGAGAAACACCAGAATGCTCTAAGGCGGGAGCTGGCCTGGCTGAAAAGAGGCGCTAAAGCAAGGACGACGAAGCAGAAAGCAAGAAAGCAGCGCGTCGAAGCTATGCAGGAAGAGGACTTTGATACTAAGAAACAAGACGTTGATATGGCGATTGGTTCTACCCGTCTTGGTAAACAAGTAATCGAATTAACAGGAATTTCCCATTCCTTTGGCAGCCAGCAGATCATTGATGATTTCAATTATTTGATGGTCCCTGAAGAAAGAATAGGAATCATAGGACCGAATGGTTCAGGAAAGACGACGCTGCTTAATATCATGGCGGAGCGGATCTCTCCTCAATCTGGAGAGGTTGCTGTAGGTTCGACTGTGAAAATAGGGTACTACACTCAGGATCATGAAGAAATTGACGGTTCTCTAAAAGTCATCGAATACATCAAAGAAGTGGCGGAGGTCATCTCGACTGCTGATGGAGATGAAATAACAGCCGAGCAGATGCTGGAACGTTTCTTATTTCCAAGAGCACAGCAATGGACGTACATCTCACGTTTATCAGGGGGAGAACGTCGTCGATTATACTTGCTGCGTGTTCTCATGAAAGAGCCGAACGTGCTGTTCTTGGATGAGCCGACGAATGACCTGGATACTGAGACGTTAAGTGTATTAGAAGATTACTTGGATCAGTTTCCTGGAGTAGTGGTCACCGTTTCCCACGACCGGTACTTTTTGGATCGGGTCGTCGATAAGCTGCTCGCCTTTAAAGGTGGAGGGAAGATTCAGCGCTTTTTCGGGAATTATTCTGATTTTCTTGAGAAACAGCAGCAGGAAAAGCAGGAGAAAGTTGCAAAAAACACAGCTCCTTCAGAACAGGAAACGACGCGCAGGTCTAATCGCAAGCGAAAACTCTCCTATCGTGAAAAGCAAGAGTGGGCGACGATTGAAGATGAAATTGGTGAACTTGAAGAAAAAATAGAAGAAATAGATACACAAATGGCTGCCGAAGCCGCAAATTATAGTAAAGTAGAAGAATTATCAAAAGATAAAGAAACGCTGGAACAACAGCTTGAACAGAAAATGGAACGTTGGGAAGAGCTGACGTTGATTGTGGAAGAAGTGGAACAATGATTTCACATGGGACCCGGGTGAATATGCCCGGGTTTCTTTTTTGTAATCGATGCAGAGTTATGAAATAATTGAGAGCGGATACATGCACTTAATCAATTAAAGAAGAGAGGTTTTTCACATGAATTTTCCTAGTCAGAATAAATTAGAGAAGTATGCGGAACTTGCTTTGAAAACGGGAGTCAACCTGCAAAATGATCAGCGGCTGATGATTAATTCGTCCGTAGAAGGCGCCCCTTTTACACGGGTGGTCGCTAGAAAAGCTTATGAAATGGGAGCGAAAGATGTCTACATAGTCTGGGCGGACGATGAGCTTACCCGGTTGCGATACGAACATGCGGATGTAGAAGTATTAAAAGAAGTGCCTAGCTGGCAGCAGGATATGTTCGATTATTTTGGGGCAGAAGGGGCTGCGATTTTATCAATTCGTTCGACGGATCCAGACTTGCTGAAGGGGATTGACGCAGGAAAAGTTGCCGCAGCTAACAAAGCTCGAGCTGAAGCAATGACGAATTTCAGAAATTATACAATGAATGACCGCATTCAGTGGTCGATCATCAGTATCCCGATTCCAGCATGGGCTCAAAAGATTTACCCGGGTGAATCGCAAGAGAACGCCGTTGATAAGCTTTGGGAACAAATTTTCAGTATTGTCCGCGTCGATAAAGAAGATCCAGTAGCCGCGTGGGATGAACATAACCGGACGCTGCGCCAGGCGCGTGAGTTTTTGAATAAAAAGCAATATCAGAAGCTGGTTTACTCAGCTCCAGGCACGGAACTTGAGGTAGAGCTTCCTAAAGGCCATGTGTGGAAAGGCGGCTCGGCGAAAACGGAAAAAGACAACATTCCTTTCAATCCGAATATGCCGACAGAAGAGGTTTTTACAGCTCCTCATAAATATGGAGTGAATGGCCACGTCTCCAGCACAAAACCGCTCAACTATGGCGGGAATGTAATCGACAACTTCACGTTAACGTTCAAAGATGGAAAAGTCGTAGATTATAAAGCAGAAGAGGGAGAAGAGACATTGAAGCACCTCCTGGACACGGACGAGGGATCCAAGCATTTAGGGGAGCTTGCTTTAGTGCCGCACGAGTCTCCTATTTCTCAGTCCGGTTTGATTTTCTATAACACGTTATATGATGAGAATGCTTCGTGCCACTTAGCTTTAGGAAAAGCTTATCCGAATAACGTGGAAGGCGGTTCGACGATGAGTGATAAAGAATTGGATGAAAATGGAGTAAACCACAGCTTAAGTCATGTAGACTTCATGATGGGCTCTGGGGAACTTGATATCGATGGAGTTCTTGAGGATGGTATGAAAGAGCCGGTCATGCGAAATGGAAGCTGGTCTTTAAATTTTGAATCGTAATATGCAAAAGCGCTGAGATGCTCAGCGCTTTTTTTGTGCACGAGAGGCTGGATTTTGAAGTTTTCACTCCATTCGCGTGCATTTTTTGACAATTTTTTTGTGTTTCAACCATAAAGGACTATAATACCTCCATTGAAAGAACTTTTTCGATCAAACCGACCCACACCTTTAACATGGAGCGGAAAAGGGAATATCAACAGTAGAGAAATGGGGGAGACTCATGGAAATATATGATACAGCTATAGTAGGGGCAGGATTCGGCGGACTCGCTGCCGGAGCTAAGTTAAGCCAGCAGGGTTACAATGTCGCAGTGTTTGAAGCATCCAATGAGCTTGGAGGGAGTGCTGGAAAATACGAACGGCAAGGCTATCGCTTTCAATCTGGAGCCACTTTAGGAATGGGGTTTGAAGAAGGCGGTGTATTTGACTCTCTTTATGACTCTTTAGGGATCGAAAAACCGCCGATGACATTGCTCAATCCAATTATGGATATTCATTTACCGGATCGTACGATTCATTATTATCGCGAGCGACACGAATGGTATCTAGAGATTGACAGGCATTTCCCTGATGTGAAAGAACAGGTGAAGGCATTTTATGATGAGGTCTTTCGTGTAGGGGCAATAGTGGATAAGCTCGTATTAGAGCTGCCGATCTTCCCGCCGCGGACGATGAGCGATTGGCTGGGTATGCTGCCAGCAGTCAATATCGATTCCAGCAGGCTGATTCCTTACTTAACGCAAACCATTCAGCAGAGACTTAAGAAATTCGGTCTGGCGGACCATTCTTTATTCGTTACTTTTCTTAACGGAGAATTAATGGACAGTGTGCAGACGAGCGTCGATCGTTGTCCGGCATTTTTAGGGTATGCTGCGCTGCAAACCTTCCATAAAGGGGCTTATGCTGTTCATGGAGGGTTAGCCACTATTGCCGAGCAGCTCGCTGAATTTATCAAACAGCAGGGCGGTACTGTTTTCATGAGACACCCGATTTATGGGATCACTGAAGAGGAAGGCAGCTTCAGATTGAAAACGAAGCGGGAGAAAGTGTATAAGAGTAAGCAAGTCATTCTCAACAATTCTGCTCACAATTTACACGATACATTGTCAGCAAAGTTAGCCGAGCGCTCTTATATAAAAAAGGAAAAAGAAGAATCGAGGGAAGCGTGGGGGGCTTTCATCATTCACGCTGGGGTAAAGGAAGAGGTATTTTCCGATACGTCGAGCCTTTACCATCAATTCATCGATCCCGGAAACCCTGAAGGCCTGCACGATGGCGGCCAGTTTTTACTATCTTTATCGAGCGGAGAAGACAGCGGAATGGCCCCTCCGGGCATGCGTTCACTGACTCTGTCTACTCATACTGATCTGGCGAAATGGTGGGACAAAGAACATTATGATTCCAGAAAGCAATTGATGCATGACCGGTTGATCAATATTGTCGATCACTATTTCAAAGGATTTTCAGACGGGCTTGATATAGTTCTTCCAGGAACTCCTGTCACTTTTCAAAAATGGCTGAGGCGGAACAGCGGTAAAGTAGGAGGTTACGCCCCAACCGGCAGATTCAGCTGGTTGAACAGTTATTCCGTCAGAACAGGAGTGAAAAATATTTATCAATGCGGGGATACTACGTTTCCCGGCGCTGGAACATTAGGTGTAACTTTATCGGGTCTCATGGCTGCAAAATTAGTTTCTAAACAGGGTTGAGCGTGAAAAATGAGGGTATAAGTAATTAGATAGATAAGTGGAGGAGGAGATAGTATGAAAGGTCCAGATAGTGAACTTCCAGGCTTTCAATCGAACCCGAATGATCTAGGGAAATGCAGCAGCTGCGGTGTGGTTTTAACCTCTAAGAAGGATGCGAAGATAGGCATGTGTAAAGATTGTCAGGAGCGTCACAGAGATCGTGATGACATAGCAGGAAAAAATAAATAATGAGGAAGACTATAGTTTTAAACTATGGTCTTTTTAGTGTTTAATAAAATGTGCGAAAGGCGGGAATGTTAAAACTATTCAACTTTTGCTTCCTTCTACACATTCAGCTGAGGGTTTAACTTTACATACCTATCACATAGATGATAACTTAGTAATTCGTGTGAAAAATCAACTGTCAAAAAGGAGATTATTATGAATAAACAACATCAGAGTCGGGTGGATTGGCCCGTTTTTGCAATAAGTGGAGGAGCTTTGGTGCTTTTTGTCCTTATTGCGCTCGTAGATATTAACTTGATAGAAACATTTGTGAATACAACATTTGGCTGGTCTGCAACATACTTTGGAGCATTCTGGCAGCTATTGATGCTTGCTACGTTCTTTGTAGGGATTTGGCTCGCTTTTTCTAAATATGGGAAGATTAAAATGGGGCACTTGGATAAGCCAGAGCTTAGTTTAGGTAAATGGCTGTCCATTATTATGGCGACACTTTTGGCCGGCGGAGGCGTATTTTGGGCAGCAGCCGAGCCTATGTACCACTTCCTGACTGTACCTCCTTATTTATCTGAATTAGGAATTGAAGCGGGAACAGAAGCAGCGGTCAATCCTGCTTTAGCTCAAAGCTTTATGCACTGGGGATTTTTAGCCTGGGCCATTTTGGGAACCATCAGTGCAGTTGTTATGATGTACGGCCATTATGAAAAAGGCATGCCGATGAAGCCGCGGACTCTGCTTTATCCGATTTTCGGGGAAAAGCTGCGTAACCATTGGCTTGGTACGTTAGTCGATGCTTTTTCCATTATTGCCGTTGCCGCAGGAACGATCGGGCCGATCGGGTTCCTCGGATTACAAGCAAGTTATGGGCTGCAGACGATTTTCGGAATACCTGATAATTTAAGCACTCAATTTACGATCATATTTTCGGTCGTATTGATTTCTACTATTTCAGCAGTTACTGGACTATATAAAGGCATCCAATTCCTAAGCAGTCTCAATGTCCGAATTGCGATCGGATTGATGGCCTTCATTCTTATTTTTGGACCTGGAGGATTTATCATCAACCATTTCCTTCCAGCATTCGGACATTATGTCGATCAGTTTGTTCCAATGAGTACGTTCAGAGGAGATCAAGATTGGCTTTCGCTTTGGACGGTCTTCTTCTGGGGCTGGTTTATAGGATATGGCCCGATGATGGCTATTTTGGTCAGCAGGATTTCTAGAGGGCGTACCATTAGAGAAATCATTGTTGCAGTTTCTATTTTTGCTCCTGTCATTTCTACGTTCTGGTTTACGATTCTCGGTGGTTCCGGGATTTTCTTTGAAATGCAGAACCCTGGTTCTGTATCGGATGCTTTAAACGCGGCAGGGAATCATGCGGCGATGTTTGCAATCACAGAGCAATTCCCTCTCGCTTCCGTTATATCTCCATTGTTCTTGATATTGACGATATTATTCGTAGTCACGACAAGTGATTCAATGTCTTATTCCATTGCCATGGCGGTCATGGGCGAAGGGAATCCTAAGAGATGGCTGCGTATCTTCTGGGCCGTCATTATGGGTGCGATCGCGGCAATCTTACTGATCACGGGAGACAGCGGGATTACGCAGTTACAGAACTTCATTGTCGTTACAGCGGTTCCGGTATCCTTGATATTGCTGCCAGTCGTATGGCTTGCTCCTAGAGTAGCTAAACAAATGGCCATTCAACAAAATATTATGAAGAAGTAAATAAAAAGTGAGGTGTTCTGGCAATCAGCCAGAACACCTCACTTTTATTTTTGTCGTAAAACAGCACGAACTGGACTGCCGTCTGCTTCATCCATTTTTAAAGGGAAGGCCATTAATTCATAAATTCCAGGAGCTGCATGCTCAAGCACGAGCCCTTCTAATATCAAAATATCCTGCTCGTATAAAGAATGATGTGCAGGGAGATCTTTGCTCGTTTCTTGATCTACGGATGGAGTGTCCACTCCGATCATATCAATCCCTTTATCTTTTAGAAAAGGAGCAACGTCTTTATCAATAACCGTATACTCTTCCGGAAATACGGAGCGATCGCTCCAGCTCATCGATCGGAATAAAACTTTTGTTACCCCTTCAAATTGAAAAGGTTCAAGGTCCTTAGCAGAAATCGTGGATTTGCCTTCCATATTCACAATCAGTGCTGATCCGATGAACCGTTCAAGGGGAAGGTCAGCTATTTTCGCTCCATCGCTGTCGTAATGGAACGGGGCATCTACATGAGTCCCGAGATGGTTGCTGGATTGAAATTGCCCCACGTTCACTGACCCGGTTTCTTCCATTGACCATGTCACTTTATATTCAAACGGTTGATCACCAGGCCACGGGGGCGTAGATGAATTCAATGGCATGGATATATCAATTACTTTCATAATCTGCCTCCTTACGCAATAGTGCCGCGTTGATTGGAAAAGTTCTTATGCTTCTTGTCCTTCATAATCTCCTTTAGAATCATTACCACGTCGTATACATCTTCAAACGACACATACAAGGCTGCCGGAGCAAGGCGAATGACGTCAGGGGATCGGAAGTCAGGGACGACACCCTCTTGTTTCAGGGCTTTGCATATACTCGCAGCTTCAGAGTGGACAAGGCTTACATGGCCGCCTCTTCTGTGATCTTCTAAAGGATTAGTAATTCTGAAACCATATTCGTGGAGCTCTGATTGTACCAAGTCCATCAGCAGCTGAGTAAGCTGTAAAGATTTTTTGCGGATAGATTCGATTCCAGCCTCTTTGAAAATCTCGAGTGATCCGAGTAAAGGAGCAGAGCTGAGAATATGAGGTGTGCCGATCTGATAGGCGCCCGCTGTTTCAGCAGGCGTCAGGTCATGCTCCATATCAAATTGTTTATCCTTACTGGAACTGAACCATCCTGCTAATCCAGGCTTCTGGCCTAAATGCTTTTCATGCACGTAGAGACCGCCTGTTCCTCCAGGTCCGCTGTTTAAATACTTATACGTACACCATACAGCAAAGTCGACACCCCAGTCATGTAGCTGGTGGGGAAGGGCGCCTATTGAATGGGCTAAATCAAAACCTACTATGATCCCGCGCTTATGAGCGTTTAACGTTATTTTTTCAATATCAAGCAGCTGGCCGCTTCGGTAAAGCACAGAAGGCAGCAGCAGGAGGGCCGTCTCTTCGTCCATGGCGGAAATGATATCATCTTCGGACAGAGTATACCCATTACTGCTTTTTATTTGGATCAAATGCTCGTTTGCATCCAACCCCTGTAGCTCAATCTGGCTTTTAAGAGCATAAATGTCAGAAGGGAAGTTGAGAGTGTCGGCAATAATTTTCGTCCGTCGTCCTTCCGGTTTATAAAAGGTGGCCAGCAGCTGGTGGAGGTTGGTCGTGATCGATCCAGTATTAATGACCTCGTGAGCTTGTGCACCGATTAAAGGAGCGGTCATTTCCCCAAGCTTCTCTGACATGTAATACCAGGGTTGCTCTCCTTCCGTCCACCCCTCGATTCCGTGCTGCTTCCAATCTTCAAGAGATGTAAGTAAAGTCTGTTCTGAACGTTTAGATAGTAACCCAAGCGAGTTACCATCCATGTAATATGTATGGGGAGTTGTATAAAATTCATTTTTAAAAGAGAGGAGTTCATCCTGCTCGTCGAGCCTTTTAGCATCCTCGCGTTCATGTTTCATTTCTATCGCCTCCTTTCATAAGTATATCGCGTGGTGAGTCGAAAAGTAAAAAAGGAGGTGCGAGCCAGCTTATTCATTTGTGCAAAAATCAAAGGTGCCTTGTCTTTTGCACAAATGAAAAGAATAGGCGAATTCAAAACAATGAGGTGATTTTGAAAATCGCTTTAATGGCGAAATAAACCCCAAGTCCAGTTAAAAACAGGCTGGAACCCAAAGAAATCATTCTCAGTATAACCGGGTTCAACAGTACTTTACTAAAATGGACGGTCAGTGCCAGATTCAAATTCCATAAGCCGATTCCGATAAAGACAGCACTGTTTATGTAAAAGGCTTTCACCAGGTCGTCCCCGTGAAAAGAATCACTGAGTACAGATCCGTAAACTCCCAGCCAGAACAATATATTCATAGGGTTAAAAGCTGCAATAGATAAACCGGTGAGGTAAGGACGAATCAAGCTTGTCTGACGGTGGTCACCTTCTAAACGAGCGTCAGTCAGCGTCTCTTCCTTACTTAGGAAGCTTTGGATGCCAGTATAAGTTAAAACGAGAGAACCGAATATCAATAATGAAAGCTGAACCCAGGTGAGCGTCATGTATTCAGAGAGACCCTGATACATGAGATACATCAAGGCCAGATCAGCTGTCATACCTCCTGCTCCGACGAGTAATGAGGGCCATAATCCTTGATAAATTCCTCTTCTGATGATCTCAATATTAATTGGTCCAAGAGGGGCAGCAATTGATAAACCAAGAATAATTTGTCTGATCAAGAGTAAAAACAATTCCTGTTCCTCCTAGCGTGCTTGTCCTTTTAGTAAGTGAAAGTCGATGTGGAAACTGGGGCAGGGGCGAGTCTAATAGGGGGACGCTGAAATGTGCGTCTTTCGAATCTAAAAGAAAAGCTCAGACAAGTGCCTGAGCTCAAATTGCCGTTCTGTTACTTATTAAGGCTTTTACTCCGAAAAAGATTATGACACATGAAAATAACAGAATCGTAAGAACACCTACGACAAGTGCTAACGGTTCTACGGGTTCAAAAAATCCTTCGAAAGGAATTCTGAGTAGTGCAAACCCTGCAAGGATACAAGATAAATATAAAAGCGGAAAACTATTCATTATCATCACCCCTTATAAGAAATAAATATGCTTCAAGAGGCAAAGGTATTCACTATATATAACTTTTCAAACAAAAATAACAGCCGAGGGTCGGAAGGATCCTCGGCTGTTTGACGGTATTTTATGAACTGGTTCTCTTTAATTTCCGAGCTGATATTCACATAAGCTCCCTTTTCTTGAAGAGTCAGTTTCTAGAATTTTGGGTGAGGATATGGTGGCTTTAGAAAACGGATCGCTTTCCGTGGGCATGTGGTGAGCTTCCTCAGGCTTCGCCTTCCGGGATCTCACCTACCATGTACATCCCACAGGAGTCTCACCGTTTTCTAAACCCACCATACAATTGGAAGCCACT
This sequence comes from Halobacillus campisalis, assembly GCF_030345335.1. Taxonomy (GTDB): domain Bacteria; phylum Bacillota; class Bacilli; order Bacillales; family Halobacillaceae; genus Halobacillus_A; species Halobacillus_A campisalis. The sequence continues at coordinate 211,150 of NZ_JAPVRC010000005.1, read as the reverse complement.
CTAAACTATCATCAAATTCAGAAAGATCCCCTAATAAAAGCTTACTATTGTGGATTCATAACTCTAAATATTTATTATGGAAAAAGCCCCTCAATTCCTTGAGTAATATAACTTTTCTTTAAAATGAAAGGTTGAAAAGCTGTTTTACTCCTTTAAGCAACAAGCTGGAGCTATATAGTATTCCGGCGGTGTTTGCGCTTGTTCATTTCCCTAACTAATTTACTTTTTACGAATGTAGGTTCAAGAGAGCATTTTCTTCTCATTTCTTAGTTCCGTCCCTCAACATAAGTTAGGTGGTTTTAGGAATGGGCGAGACTCCTGTGGGAAGAGAGTGATTGGTGAGATCCCGGAAGGCGGCAGCCTGAGGAAGCTCACTGCACTCCCACGGAAAGCGAGTCCATTCCTAAAACCACTTTCTACATACCACGGCGACGGAACAGCAGAGATCTCACAGGGCTTTAGCCCGAGGAGTCTCGCCAGTTCCCGCACAGGAAAGCTAGTAGCTTCACGGCCACCCCTGATTCTTAATACGGCAAAGAACCCCGGGTATCACGAAGCAAGTCTTCCACAACCCTGCCATATCATTAAATAACTGTCTTATGAAAAAACATCAACGACGTTTAAGATAGCTTAAAAATTACATATATCCGTGTTTAACAAGAACTGCTTTGATCATGCGGTAAGAATAATCTTCAGGAAGGGAATCTTTTAAAAGCTTCAGCTTCTTGTCTTCGAGTTGGCTGTGGGCCATGAGCACGGTTTCTTCCTGTTCATCGGAAAACCATTCACCCCACTCAATGTCTGCCCCTTCTTTCATGGAGCGGAAAATATGATTTTCAATAGTTTGAATACTGTAATCGCGGGCTTTTGCAACTTCTTCAATGGTCATATTCTTGTTCTTCCACATGTCGAATGATTCTTCATGGCTTGGACCTGCAGAAGAACTACGAGGTTTTTTCTTAATGAACTTAGGCTGTGATGGGGGAGAGGGACGATCTTTCACATCTTCCGCCCAAGGAGCCAGTATTTCTAAAAAGCTTGGTCCGTATTGTTCGAATTTTTGTTCACCTACGCCTTTTATTCTCAACATTTCTTCCCGATTGGCAGGCAGATAAATCGTGAACTCCTTTAAGGTCGCATCAGAGAAAATAACGTATGGAGGCAGGCCGGCTTCATCAGCAATAGATTTTCTCATTCTGCGCAGCTCTTCGAATTTTTCTACATCATAGTCTACTTCTGCGGCGGCAGTCGTTGTTTCTACGAGCATTTTGACAGGACGTTCACCTTTTAACACACCGACAGACTGCTCTGTCAGCTGAAGCGCAGGATAACGTCCCTGGCCCGGGCTCAACAATCCTTCCGCCGTTAAAAAGTTGATGAACTGTGTAAGGTCCCGTTCCGTATAGTGGGATAGAATACCGTACGTGGAAAGGTTATGAAACTTGAACTGCTTCACCTTCTGATCATTTGACCCCCGCAGAACTTTAGCGGTCAATCCGGCACCGAAACGTTCCCCCATCCGTTTTACACAGGAAAGTACCATTTGAGCTTCCTTCGTCAAGTCCTGTTCTTCACCCTCATGCAGACAGTTTGAACATTTTCCACAAGGCTCGGTTTGAAAAGGATTGTCAAAGTAGTCGAGTATGTACTGCTGTAAGCACATATGAGTATGACAATAATTCACCATAGACTGCAGTTTGCCGAACTCATCCTTCTTTTTCTCTTCATCCATCATCGATTGATCAATCAGGAATCGCTGAAGGTGGATATCCTGCCCTGAAAACAACAAGACACAATCACCTGGCTCACCATCACGACCGGCACGCCCAGCTTCTTGATAGTAGGATTCCAGGTTCATCGGCATAGAATAGTGGATGACGTAACGGACGTTAGATTTATCAATTCCCATTCCGAAAGCGTTAGTTGCTACAATCGTTGTAATTTCATCCTGTACAAAGTCGCTTTGAACATTTTTTCGCTGCTGTTCACTCATTCCTGCATGATATTTGCCGATTGAATATCCCTTTTTCTCAAAAAAGTTCTGAAGCTGATCGGCATCCTTTCTCGTAGCGGTGTAAATGATACCTGCTTCCTGAGGACGTTGTTTTAAGTATTCAACGAGGAATTCACGCTTGTCACGACCTTTTATAAGGCGGAAAGAAAGGTTCTCACGCGAAAATCCGGTATTGACCACAGAGTCGTCTGCTACATGAATCAATTGTTTAATATCGCGGATAACCTCTTGAGTAGCAGTAGCAGTCAACCCCATTACCACAGGGAGGTTAGGAATTTGGTCAAGCGTTTGTACAATAGAACGGTAGCTGGGGCGGAAGTCGTGCCCCCATTGAGAGATACAATGAGCTTCATCAAAGGCGATGAGTGAAAGATTAATGTGTCTTAACGTTTTAAGAAAAGATCCAGAATCAAATCTTTCAGGAGCTACATAAACGAACTTATAGCGCCCCTGTTCCATATCGTTTATTCGCTCTCTTTGTTCCTCGAAAGTCAGAGAGCTGTTTATATAAGTAGCCGCAATACCATAAGAAGTGAGTGCATCTACCTGATCCTTCATTAAGGAAATGAGGGGTGAAATAATAATAGCTGTCCCCTCTAAAGTGAGACCTGGGATTTGATAACATAATGATTTACCGCCGCCAGTCGGCATGACGGCTAACGTATTTTTTTGGTCAAGAACGTGTTGGATGGCTTCTTGTTGTCCAGGACGAAAAGAAGCGAATCCATAATATTCTTGAAGCAGATTTTGAGCTTGTTCTATCATGTTTGGACCATCCTTTACAAATGCTTTCCCTATCTTATCATGTTTTAAATGATTGGATAGGGGAAAAATATGAAGAGATTTCTAATGAGGAGTGTTTACTATCAAAGCAATAGTCATAGAACAATACGGTAATAAAGAACAATTAGTTGAAAAAGAGGTATCTATCCCTGAGATAGAAGAAAATCAAGTTTTAGTCGAGCTGCATGCTACATCGATTAACCCGATAGACTGGAAGCTTCGACAAGGATACTTGAAAGAGATGCTCGATTTTGATTTTCCAATAACGCTTGGATGGGATGCGGCAGGAGTCGTTAAGAAAGCAGGGTCCAATGTGCAGAAATTTAAAGAAGGGGATCGCGTGTTTGCACGTCCTGAGCTGTCTCGCTTCGGTACCTATGCTGAATATGCGGCTGTAGACGAGCATGTATTATCCCATCTGCCAGAATCCATTTCCTACAAAGAAGCAGCTGCTGTGCCACTTGCTGGTTTGACAGCAAGACAATGTCTAGTTGATTTTGCTGAAATAAAAGAAGGAGACAAGGTGCTTGTACACGCTGGATCTGGCGGAGTCGGCCATTACGCTATTCAGATCGCTAAATCATTTGGCGCGTATGTGGCTGCTACAGCCAGCGGAAAAAACGAGCAGTGGGTAACACAACTTGGTGTAGATCGTTTTATCAATTATCAAGAGGAAGATTTCGCTGATGTTTTAAGTGAGTTCGATATTGTTATTGATACTCTCGGCGGAGAAATTCAGGAGAAAAGCTTCGGTATTCTTAAGAAAGGCGGGCGTTTAGCCTCAATTGTCCAGCCGCCGGATGAAAAAGTGGCGGATAAACATGAAGTGAAGGCTGGATTTGTATGGTTGGAGCCGGATGGAGAGAAGCTGGCTCAATTAGCCAACTTGATGGTTAAGGGAGAAATGGTATCTAAAGTAGGCCATGAATTCGATTTAAGTGAAAAAGGCCTAAGAGAGGCTCATGAACTTAGTGAAACACATCATGCAACCGGGAAAATCGTTATTAATATTAAACCTTAAAATGAAGTGATGAGCAACCCTGAGCATTCCACCGCTCAGGGTTTTTTTATGTATTTTTCCATAATACGGTGAATAAATTTTTAAATTTTTCGACTATTCCTCCCTTGAATAGGGTATAGTTTTCTACATACACTCACGAGGGGGAGGCGCACGTATGTTAAATAAATATCAGGTTGGGTCATTTTATGACGAAATGATGAATGATGATGGACAGCCTAAGAATCATTACGAATCTTTTTACGACTTAATTAGGCAATTATCAGATGAGGAACTTCGGGAAAAGCATGAAACCGCTCAATTGAGTTTCCTGCGACAGGGAATAACGTTTACAGTCTATAATGATGCTGGCGGTACTGAACGTACCATGCCTTTCGATTTCGTTCCGATCATTATCCCTGAAGAGCAATGGGCTAAAATCGAGAGAGGCATGAAGCAGCGCATGAAGGCACTCAATTACTTTTTGGATGATATTTATAATGGGCAGGAGATTGTGAAAGATGGAATCGTACCTGAAGACTTGATCCGGGATAATCCAAATTACTATGAAAAACAGGTGACGGGTCTCGAAATCCCTTTAAGAAACCACATATTTCTAGCGGGAATCGATTTGATAAGAGATGAGCATGGAGAATACCGCGTGTTAGAAGATAACTTGCGGAATCCTTCAGGCATGTCTTACGTATTTCAAAATCGTTATGTTATGCGTCAAGTTTACCCGGAACTGTTTTTTAAGCATTCCATTCGAACACTTGAGCATCAATTCAAAGAGCTTCACGGTGCGCTGATCAGCCATGCACCTAAGAACACCTTGGCCGAACCCTGCGCTGTTCTTCTCACTCCGGGGATGTACAACTCCGCTTACTATGACCATGTATTTCTTGCCCAGCAAATGGGGATCGAACTAGTGGAAGGACGAGACTTGATCGTCAAGGACGATGTCGTTTATATGAAGACCATCCGCGGACTGAAAAGAGTGGATATCATATATCGGAGAATTGATGATGACTTTTTGGATCCAGAAGCGTTCAGACCGGATTCAGCATTGGGAGTCACCGGACTGCTTAGAGCATATCGTAAGGGCAACGTAGCTATTTTAAACGGAATCGGGAACGGTGTGGCTGACGATAAAGCCATGTATGCTTATGTGCCTGATATGATCCGTTATTACTTAGATGAAGATCCGATTATCAAAAATGTAGAAACATATTTCTTAAGAGATCCAGAGCAGCTGGAATATGTTCTGGAAAATCTGGAAGACCTTGTCGTAAAAAACGTAGGAGCTTCGGGGGGATATGATATGCTGATCGGTCCGCATTCTACGGAAGAGGAAAGAAGCGCCTTCCGCAGAAAGATCATTGAAACACCTAGTCAGTACATCGCTCAACCTACAATTAAACTATCAAGGGCGCCAGCATTCCAGAATGATGAGTTTTATCCGTGTCACGTAGATTTAAGGGTGTTTGTCATGAATGGTGCGACTTCTCATGTGCTGCCTGGAGGCTTGTCACGAGTAGCCCTGAAGAAAGGCTCGCTCGTAGTAAACTCTTCCCAGGGCGGCGGCGGAAAGGATACATGGGTATTAGCTGGAGGAGGGATGAATCATGCTTAGTCGAGTAGCAGATTCCTTATACTGGATGGCCCGGAATATCGAGCGTTCGGAGAACAATGCCAGAATCATGAGTACACAGCTTATCCATATGCTGGAGGCATCCGATCAACAGGTTATGGACCGGGACTGGGAAGAAATTTTGGATATCTGTGCTTCTAAAGAAGACTATTACGAGCGTTATGCGAGGATGGATCGTGAAACCGTGATACAATATATCACGTTGAGCCCAATGAATTATAATTCTCTGCAAAACAGTATGATATATGCTCGTGAGAATGCGAAAGCTACTCGCGATAGTATTCCGGACGAACTATGGCAGCTTATCAACAGGTTCTACTTGGACGAAAAAACACAGCAGGATCAGGCAATGACAACTCAATCTACTCAAGCCTATCTTAAAGATATCATCCAAATGTCCATGACGGCCCAGGGCATTATCGAGTCTACGATGACTCGAGGGATTCCTTACGCGTTCATAAAGATTGGGAAGTGGATTGAACGTGCGGAAAAAACAGCGAGGATTTTGAATGTGGTCTGTGAAAAAACGTTAAGAGACAGCTCGGATACAGAGAATTATTATTATTGGCTGACTGCATTGCAAATCGTAAATGGATACGATTCTTATATAAAGGAACACCCGCCAACAATGGATCCAAAAGATGTCCTTACCTTCCTTATCGAGAATGAGCAATTCCCGAGATCTATTCAATATTGTGTGGATCATATCATGAGGGCGACACATAAACTGGAATCAGGCAAGATTTCTCATTACTCTGAGGATCTCTTTGAACTCTTGACAGGTATTCAGAATGAAATCAGGCAGACTGATATTTCAGAAATGACAATGGAAGAACTAATGGAATTTTTAGACCACTTCCAAAACTCGTGCTATCAGGTAAGCCGCACGTTCTCTGAAACCTATTATTTAGTTGAGCCTGTTCACGCCAACCATTGAAAGGGTAAGAAGGAGAGAAGTATTATGAAGTACCAGATTGAGCATACAAATTCTTTCTACTATGATAACGATGTGGATCAAAGTATGAATACCGTCCGATTGAAGCCGCGTACCGATGAGTGTCAGCGGTTATTGTCTTACCGGACGGAAATCACTCCCGCCTCTTTAATAAAAGAGCATACCGATATTTGGGGTAATCATGTAGAGACGTTTTTTATTGCTCATAAGCATAAAGAACTTACAGTAAAAACCATTTCGACTGTAAGTATACAAAAAAGCCCGTTTCTTCACCTACTGCAGTATACAGATGGAATGCGTAATATTTTTCATTCAGAGCTTTTCCGTGAACATTACCTTCCTTACTTAAATGACACAGCCTACACGTTTCTGTTTAAGGAACAAGTAGATGAGATCGTTGAGGAGATAGGAGAGGCGGACGATCCGATCCAGTTTTCTATTAACTTGATGGGGTATCTGCATCGCTCTATTATATATGATGGCTTGGCGACTCAGGTAGGTACGAAAGCCTTTGAATCATGGCCGTTAAAGGCTGGGGTCTGCCAGGATTACGCCCACATTATGCTGGGTGCCTTAAGAGCGAAAGGGGTCCCTGCCCGTTATGTTAGCGGGTATTTGTATGTAGGAGAAGATTCAGCGCTGATTGGTGATGGTGCGACACACGCCTGGATAGAAGTCATGGTGCCCGGTATTGGCTGGGTAGGACTTGACCCGACGAACAATGTGGAAGCTTTAGAAAACCACATTCGAATAGGTACGGGAAGAGATTATGCTGACGTGAGCCCTTTACAAGGTGTGTATCGCGGCGGCAATCAACGCTCTGACGTTAAAGTGAGCGTTACTTTATTAGAGCAATGAGAGGCAAATGAGAACGGGGCTGTCCCTAAAGTCTAAGAAACAGACTTTTAAGGACAGTCTTTTTTTATGGACACCGTTATATCTCTAGGTTGATTGGTCTTTACACAATTGCTCGCTTACTTTAAATACTCAGAATCCGAGGAGGCCTACCGCTACCATGGACAACGAGCCATTCCCGGCCGCTCCGATCCACTCAAGATCATCAGAATCGAGTTTAACAATCCTGACTTCTCATGACATAGCTCCATACAAAAAACCGCTCCATTCGTTATAATGTAAGCGGCTAAGCTTAACAAAAAAAGGATAAGAACGATTTTCATGAGTAACTCAACAAGCTTATTTTCTTAGGGGTTTGTGCTCATTTAACAGGCTTTTGGGATGACTAAGTTTTTCTATCATTAGCTTGAAAAATCGTGAGCAGTTTTAGGTGTTTTCATATAACTGATTAACCAACCTGCAATTCCCCCGATCAGTGCGGGCGCTACCCAGCTTAAGCTGAATTGGTACAATGGCATGGAACTGATCAATGGCTCAACGAAGCTCATGGAGAAACCGAACTCTACAAGTCCGTCATAAAGACTAACAAGCGAAGTGAGTAAGACAGCCCCTCTATATACGTAAGGTGAGTGATCAAATGCACTTCCGATAAACGTCAATATGACTAATACGATTGCAATAGGGTATAAGAATACGAGCACCGGTACAGAGTAAGCGATAATTTCATTAAGTCCCAAGTTGGAAATCGAAAAACTGAGAATTGTAATGAAGGTGATCACTTTTTTATAAGATAATGATGTGAACCGTTTAGAGAAAAATTGTCCGCATGCTACAGTCAGTCCGACACAGGTCGTGAAACAGGCAAGTAGAACAATGACTCCAAGCAGCAGGGTGCCGATATTTCCGTACATAAGATCTGCAGCGCCTGACAGGACAGCACTTCCGTTGGCATACTCACCTTCAGTAGCCATTTTTGCACCAATCCAGCCTATAGATACATAAACGGCGGTAAGTCCGACAGCTGTCACGCTGCCCGCCTGGACAGTTCGGTACGTAAGCTCTCTCGGATCCGTTATTCCACGATCGCGGAAGGAGCTGACTACAATAATACCAAAAGCTAATGAAGCGATGGCGTCCATCGTTAAATACCCTTCAATAAAACCGGCTGAAAATGGCTGGCTGCTATATTTTTCTTGAGCAGGCTGAATGTCGCCGTTCAATAAGAAGAAACTCCCGATGACAAGACCTAAAATGGCAAGGAAGAGAGCAGGGGTCAACCATTGGCCGACTCGATCAACCAATTTCGATGGATTTAAGCTGGTAATGAACACTAAAGCAAAGAATATTATAGTGAATACAATCAGTCCTAAAGAACTGACACCGCCTATCCAAGGAGATATCCCTGTTTCGAAGCCTACGTTGGCAGCGCGGGGAATACCGAAGAAAGGCCCGATGGCTAAATAGATAATCGAAGTAAAAACGATTCCGAACAGGGGATGGACTCGTCCGGCTAGTTCTACAGCACCGTTTCTCACAAGGGAAATAGCGGCTACCGTGATAATTGGCAGACCAACGCCCGTTAAAACAAATCCGATAATAGCAGGAAGATAGGACGTACCTGCTTCCATTCCTAAGGAAACGGGATAAATCAAATTACCTGCCCCAAAAAACAAAGCGAACAGCATGAAGCCTACGAATAGTATATTTCTTTTCTGCATACATTAATCTCCTCTAAGGTGTGTTGTATAAATAGCGTAAAAAAAGCCCCTCTTTCATAGAAGGAGCCATCCGTTTTACGGCTTTCGAATTTTATCACAGGCGTAATCTTATCAATGTCAAAAAATTATGTCAACGTATTTTTCTTAAAATTTCAAATAGAAAATATTTCATCTGTCTCACGTAATCGTCAAAATGATAATTTACTATATAATTTAGTAGTAAATCAATTTGAGCGAGGCTTTGGAAAGGGAGTAAAATTCCCTGATTTATTTATTAAGATTTCAACAAAATCATGAAAAAGTGAAATAATAAAATACAATCCAATCAACTTTATTTACATCTGGAGCAACGGTCTATAGAATATGTCTATATGATAAAAAAGTTTTAGTGGAAGGATCCTTCTGAATGGATGCTTCCTGGTGAATATGAATTTACAGTAGTTTAAGGAGACATAGATATGCTTGATTCTTTATTATTTCAGCTCATGCTCGTTGGCCTGCTCGGTGTAGGCGCACAATGGATCGCATGGCGTTTTCGTTTACCTGCTATCGTCATCATGTCCATCGCTGGTCTGATGGTCGGTCCTATTTTCGGTTTGATTGAGCCTGAACAGGATTTTGGGCCATTATATGACCCTATTATATCTTTAGCAGTCGCTATTATATTATTCGAAGGAAGTTTGAATTTAGATTTTAAAGAGGTCAGGGGTCTTGGCCGCCCGGTATTCCGCATCGTCACAGTAGGTGCTTTCATCAGCTGGATCTTCGGCTCATTTGCGGCTCACTATGTAGCTGGCCTTTCGTGGGCTGTGGCATTTGTGATCGGCGGGCTGTTTATCGTGACAGGCCCAACAGTGATACTGCCTTTATTAAGACAGGCGAAGCTGAAACCGCGTCCCGCTAAGATCTTGAAGTGGGAAGGGATCATAGTTGATCCTATTGGAGCGTTGCTTGCTGTGTTCGCTTTTGAATTCATCGTATTTTTAATGGGTGCTGAGGGATCGATTACTGCACTTATTACCTTCTTTTTAGCATCCATTTTTGCCGTCATTTTAGGCTATGGGCTCGGTAAAGGCGTAGGGTGGATGTTTGAAACAGGTTATGTACCTGAGTTTTTAAAATCACCTGTAGTTTTAGCTACTGTCCTTGCATGTTTCACCATTGCCGATGAAATCACTCATGAGACGGGGCTTCTGTCGGTAACGGCAATGGGGATGACGTTAGCTAATATGCACATATCTTCCATATCAGATATGAGGCACTTCAAAGAGAATATTTCTTTACTATTGATATCGACTATTTTCGTTATGCTGACGGCTTCTCTTAATCGGGAAACGTTAATGGAGATCTTCAATATTGAAATCATTGGCTTTGTTTTACTGATGTTATTCATCGTTAGGCCATTGTCTATTATCGCATCGACATGGGGGACCGATTTGACTAAACAGGAGAAGATTTTAGTCAGTTGGATAGCGCCCCGAGGAATTGTCGCTCTGACCGTAGCCAGCTATTTTTCCAGTGTACTATTAGATGAAGGGTTTGAAGATGCTTCCATTTTGAAGTCGCTCACCTTTGCACTCGTCTTTACGACTGTAGTCGCCCATGGATTTTCAATAGGCTGGGTTTCTAAAAAACTGGGGCTTTCTATGGAAGGACCTCCCGGCGTATTAATCGCGGGAGGAAACGCATTTACTACGGAGCTTGCAAAAACGTTGAACAGTATGAACATTCCGGTGCTCGTCAGTGATTCATCCTGGATGCGTCTGTCTGGAGCGCGTGCCCAGGGATTGAAAACTTATCATGGGGAGATCTTGTCAGAACAGACGGAGTATCATTTGGAAATGACTCCATATGAATATTTGATCTCTGCCACCGAATACGATTCTTATAACGCTCTCGTATGTACGACGTTTGTTCCTGAATTCGGACGTAATAACTTGTTCCAACTGAGTTTGAATAAGCAGGAAGGCGATAAGTTAGAAGACCTTGTCCACACAATCGGCGGCCGCATTTTCATGAATGAAGCGGCTACTTGGGAAGAGTTGAACACTAGAGTCGAGAGTGGATATGTTTTTAGAAAAACCAACATTACCAGACAGTACACGTACAAGGATTATTTACAGAAAATTGATGAGCACGCCATGCTCGTCTTTGTAAAAAAACCGACGAATAAGATTGAATTTTTCAGTCATAGCAATAGTGTGAAGGTGGAAAATGGAGATGTGATCGTCTCATTGACTCCGCCGAGTAAAGAACATGTAAAAATCCAAGAAAAATTGAATAAGCAGCGGAACGAATCGCTGTAAATAAATCAAAAAATCAGACCGTCGAGAACTTTCTCGACGGTCTGATTTTTTCTTATGTTTCAAAGGTCAGTAGGGAGAGCTAGTAAGGCTGAATCTTATTTGCACAGCGACAGCCTGAGAAGGTTTGCGCTGAAAGTGAACGATTTTATTCTGCATGCTGTGGGCGTAAACTTGATGTCTGCTCTCTGTTCAATTATTCAGCCTCTGCTAACTGCTTTTTCAAATCTTTTAGTTGTTCTTCCATTTGGCCTAGCTGTCTTTCCGCATTTTGAACGTTTGCTCCTGATGCTTCTAATTTATCAAGATCCCCCTGGATACGAACGTAATCAGACTTCAAGGCTGCGATTTCATCTTGGATTTCCTGTTTAGTCATTTCATCACTCCTTGCCATCTATTGTAGTGGAAACAACCTGGTTTAACAATTGGATGTGATCAGGTAGATATATTGTGACAGACTAGGAGGCAAATGGTTTGTTTATGGAAAGAAAGGGGTAAGGAATATGAAAATATAGTCCAGCATTAAATTATAAGAAAGTTCCAGAGCTCATATAATCGCTGCTCATGGAAATAAAGCTGAAAATAATCTTCGGAGTAATGAGCCCCCAAAACCAATCTATAATGCTATCTATACAAGACGGATCCTCCTTAAAGCAACGAGCTCTTGCGTACACCTCCGCACTTTTGGAAGTTTGCTTCCAAGCCACATATAAAGTCTCGGCATGTCGAAGATAGTAGTCACACCTGATGCTCAGAAAAGAAAAGGTTAGGCGAGCGAAGCAGTTAGCTTTCAGACAGAAAAGCTTTTCATAAAATGCAGCCAGTTTTGTACACTGTACACGGACTTATCGAATGAAACATTGAAATCGATCTATAAAAAATAGCCTATGAGAAGGTAGGGAAATCCTTAATTTATCAATTTCTTTACAAGAGAACGCTTTCGTAGGTAGTATTTCTTACTTTATTTAGAGAAAAACATCAAATATCGAGTATTTTGAATCTTTCGTAAGTAAACCCTGCCTTTATATATCGATAGAGGAGTTTATTACCTCTCACTGCTAAATATAATTTAATAGCACAGATTATAGTGTATAAACCCATTTGTACGTTTCTATGTTGTTCGCTAAAATTTATAGTAACTGGGCTAAAATTCTTACAATATGCTCATCAGAGGAGGACAAACTCATTTGAAATTTTTCAGGCTGCTAGACAAAGTTGTCCTTAAAATCGAAGAATTCATTCTGGGATATGCCGTTATTATTATTGCACTAATGGTTGTAGGCAATGCTTTGAGTCGGGCTTTCTTTAGTTACTCATGGTCTTTTGCCAACGAAGTGAGCCAGATTGCGGTAGTAGTTGCTACATTCATGGGCATTAGCTATGCGGCAAGAAAAGGGCGTCACATCAGTATGTCGGCTTTCTACGATTTAGCTCCGTTCAAGGTTAGGAAAATCGCGTCAACGCTGATTCCGCTCATGAGTGCAGTTGTACTTTTCGTACTTGCTTACTATTCATTATTGTACGTATTAAATGTTCGAGATTCTGGTACTGTAACATCGGCGCTTCAAATGCCGGCGTATATTATCTATATTGCAATTCCTTTAGGATTTTTCCTTGGAGGCATTCAATTCTTAAGGAATATGTGGATCAATATCGTTAAGCGGGATGATGTTTACTTAGGAACAGACGCTAAGGATTATAACGATGAAGAAAAAACGAATGTCGACGAAGCTGCTCATTTATAAAACCACTCTATACTAAAACATTTGTAGAAAGGATAACGATATGGTCGCAACCCTATTAACGATCATGGTAGTCCTTTTGGTGTTGAATTTTCCAATGATGATACCCCTTATGGTGGCCCCTATCATCATAGTATTCTTGTATTTTCCAACAATGGACCCAATGATTTTGATGAAGCAATTTTCAACTGGTATCGAAGCTTATGTATTACTGGCTGTACCGCTTTTCATATTTGCTGCTGATATTATGACGGCAGGAAAAACATCTCGAAGACTCTTAGATTTTATAGGATCATTCATAGGACATATACGTGGCGGTTATGCCGTAACCACAGCAGCGGCTTGTACGTTGTTTGGTGCCATCTCAGGTTCAACTCAAGCCACGGTCGTAGCCATTGGTAAGCCAATGCGCGAACGCTTACTTAAAATAGGCTATAAGGATTCAACAGCCATGGCCTTAATCATTAATTCAAGTGATGTAGCATTACTTGTACCTCCGAGTATCGGAATGATCATGTACGGTCTCGTATCCGGTACTTCTGTAGGTGACTTATTCATTGCCGGTATTATTCCCGGAGTTATTGTATTTTTGAGTTTCGCTATTTACAGCATCATCTATGCAAAAAGAGCGAATATCCCTCTTGCTGAGAAATTTTCGTGGAAGGAACGTTTGACATTCACGAGAAAGGCGATTCTGCCGCTGGGATTTCCATTCATTATTATCGGAGGAATCTATTCAGGATTGTTCAGCCCGACAGAAGCGGCCGGGGTGTCTGTCCTTTATGCTTTCATATTGGAAGTCATCATCTTTCGCTCCGTGTATATTAAAGAACTTCCTAAAATCGCAAAGTCTACCGGGCTTGTAACTTCAGCAGTTTTTGTTCTTGTAGCCGGTGGACAGGCCTTTACATGGGTCATCTCATTCGCAAGAATTCCACAGATGATCACAGAAACGGTACTTGGTCCGAATCCGACTGCTATTTTCGTATTGTTAATGGTAACGCTCTTCTTCTTCATCGGATGTATGTTCGTAGATCCGATCGTCGTCATTCTCGTGCTCACGCCTATCTTCTATCCGGCGGCTATGAGTGCAGGAGTGGACCCTGTTCATCTTGGAGTAGTCATTACATTCCAGGCAGCCCTGGGATCAGCGACACCTCCTTTTGGAGTCGATATATTCACGGCTAGTGCAGTCTTCAACCGGCCGTATTTGGAAGTTATTAAAGGGACTCCGCCGTATATCATTATGATGGTGATCATTTCATTTTTACTGATTTACTTTGAAGAACTTTCTCTTATCCTTCTATAGGTGAAAGAGAGAGATCACATATAAAAAATATTGGGAGGTCATTAACATTTTAAACAAAAAGAAAATGTTAGGTTTAACGATGGTGTCAGCATTCAGTTTAATATTAGGTGCATGTGGTCAACAGGATGACAGCAGTGGCGACGGCGGCGGAGACGGTGGAGAAGGTCAAAGCTATAATTGGAAGTTCGTTACAGAAGAAGTGGAAGGCCAAGTGCAATATGAGTATGCAGAGGAATTTGCTGCTCGTATGGACGAGAAGTCAGATGGTCAAGTAACTATTGATGTTTATGAATTCGGAGGACTTGGAAGTGAAACTGACCAGGTGGAGCAGTTGCAGAATGGAACCGTAGAAATGGCGGTCATGTCACCAGGGTTTACTGGTAACATGGTAAATGAAGGACAAGTTTTCGCGTTGCATTTCCTGCTGCCTGACAGTGTAGAAACGACTCAGCAAATTTTGAATGAAAGTGAAGCGCTAAACACCGATTTACGAGAACAATACGAAGAACACAGCATTACGCCTCTTTCTTATTGGACAGAAGGTGCGATGCAGTGGACATCCAGCAGTGAAATTTCTGAGCCAGCCGACTTTGAAGGATTCAAAATGCGTACTCAGGATTCTCCGCTTATCTTAGAATCATATGAAGCTTACGGTGCGGATCCTACTCCAATGAGCTGGTCCGAGCTATATACTTCACTTGACCGTGGAACAGTTGAAGGACAAGAGAACCCAATCTTCTTTATTGGAGATGCTTCCTTCCACGAGGTTCAAGATTATATGACTATTTCTAACCATAATAACTATGTTGCTATGACGACAGTAAATACAGATTGGTACAATGAGCTGCCTGAAGATATGCAGGAAATGCTTGATGAAACCACTCAAGAAATGCAGGAATGGGCATTTGAAGAACAGGATGCTCAGAACAAGGAATGGTTAGAGACTATTGAAAACGATGATGAAAACCCGACTGAAATCATCGAACTTACTGAAGAGCAGCGTGACGCTTTCCGTGAGAAAGCTGAACCTGTGCGTGATTATTATAGAGAAGAAGTTTCTACTGTAGATGGTGCTATTCTTGATAAGCTTGAAGAAGAAATTGCTGAAATGGAAGAGTAAATGTATTCAATAAAAATAAGGCTGTCCCAAAAGTCTAAAATAGACTTTCAGGGGCAGCTTTTTTTATATAAGAATCTGTTGAATTTCAGTAATTACTTTTTTAGAAGGCTATGTAAAAGGTGGTTGTTGCTATTGATAAGTGAGTTATTCAACAATATGGCAGGATAGTGGAAGACTCGGTTTCGAGACATTTGGTGAGTGGATCAGGGCGGCGGGGAATGACTCGCTTTCCGTGGGAGCGCGGTGAGCTTCCTCGGACGTCCTGTCCTGCGGGATCTCACCAAGCACTCTCTTCCCACAGGAGTCTCCCCATTCCCCGCCGCCCCTTACTATATATGCGCTTATCGAAATCGTTTTAAAAATAACTACTTAATATTAGTGGGATCATTTAAGGTAGTTTCAAATATTTTCTTGCATCACTCTAGAGCAGTTATTTTTTAAGTGAAGCACTGCAAAAATGTTTCCTTTATCCTAGTAAAGGCAAGAAGTTCCGAGGAAAGGATAGACTCTTGGAATACAAGGTTTTTACTATTATTCCCAATATATTGCTAATACTTTTAAACTTGGTATAGTTTCGAGCACCTTCCAATCGGATGGTGGCTTTAGAAAACGGTGAGACTCCTGTGGGATGTACATGGTAGGTGAGATCCCGGAAGGCGAAGCCTGAGGAAGCTCACCACATGCCCACGGAAAGCGATCCGTTTTCTAAAGCCACCATATCCTCATACAAAAGTCTCGAAACTGAGTCTTCAAGAATAGGGAGCTTATATGAATATCAACACGGAACTTTAACAAGAAGAAAGCCTTGAAGTAACACATCAGTTCCATTTTTATTGAGGAGCTGTCCATGGCTCCGTCTGTTTCTGATAATCTCTCCACGTCAGATAAATGACGAGGATGAATAAGAAGCTGGACATTTTAAAAAGAGTGGCTGTTTCTACAAAGGCATAGATAAAACCTAAGATTAAGGCGCTCAATCCGATGCCAAGGTCTATGGAGGAGTAGAACATTCCATTCGCGATACCACTGCGTTCTACGGTCGTTTTCGAAATGACCCAGGCCTGGAAAGCAGGCATCATCGATCCGTAACCAGCACCGAATAAGGAACCAGCCAGTATGAGATCCATATTCGAATCAGCAAGTGCTAAAATCCACATCGCAATGAAGGAAAGGCCAGAGCAGATCATAATCAGCTTCCATGGTCCTTGCTTATCAAAGTACTTTCCTGTGATCGGTCTTGAAACTGTAGCTAGTAAGGCATTGAAGAAATAAAATAAAAACACACCGTCTAACCCTTGTTCAACTCCGAAAATTACGATGTACGTGACAATCGATCCATAGCCGAATGTTGTCAAAAAGGTGACAAGCGCAGGGTAGCCGCTTTTCCTTTCTACAAGAGAGCCTAAAAAGGAAAATCGAGGCTTGTCTTTTCTGTTTTGATACACACTTTCTGGAGTGACGAAACTAGTCAGGGAAAATAAAAGGATTGCAATGAGACCAAGACCTACCGAAATCCATACGAGTAGGTTAAAGTCATAGTTTTGGTAGAGATAAATACCGAGACTGGGAGCCATAATCATCCCTATTGTAATAGATAAACCAAAATAACCCATGCCTTCTCCTACACGTCGTCTTGGAACGATATCAACAGCTGCAGTTCCATTAGCGGTTGTGGACCACCCCCACGCGATACCGTGGCCAAATCGTATAATGAGCAGCAAAACGACAACTTGAGTAATAGGGTAGAGCAGCGTAATGAGCAATAAGGACACTGCGCCGATCAGCACAAGGAATTTTCGTTTGCGTGTCATCAGTAAATGTCCGATAAAGGGACGGATGAGAATTGCAGCTATCGAAAACATGGTGGTGACCAGCCCGATTTGCAGTTCACTACCGCCAATCGATTCAATGTAAGGTGGTAAATTTGGAAGGAGCATTTGAAAACTCATAAACGTAAACAAGTTAGCTAAAATTAAAAAGATGAACGGCCATGTCCAAAGTTTGTTTGCATTCTGGGTCATAAAGTGAACCTCTCTTTCTGTAACGGACGAGCATAGATAAACCCGCTATATAATATAGCGGGCATCAGCTAATTAATCGTGTGCGGCTTTTCTGGAGAGCCATTCTTCATAAAAGTGGCTGATCACCGTTTTCACTACGGCATATACCGGGATGGCGAACAGCAATCCGAGAAAACCAGCTAAACTTCCAGCCGCTAAAATGATAGTGATGATCGTTAATGGGTGGATGCTTAGAGCCTTACCCATGACATTAGGGGAAACTAAATTCCCTTCAATCTGTTGAGCTACAATCATGATAATGATCACGTATAATGCCATTATAGGATCTTGGAACAAGGCAACGAGTACTGCCGGTATAACTGCCAGGAATGGACCTACGAAAGGAATCACATTCATGAGCATAGCGAACAAAGCTAATGTAAGCGAATATTCGAGGCCTATAATCAGATAGCCTACTAGTAATATCAACCCGACAAAAACACTTACGGTCAACTGACCTATAATAAAAGAATTCAGCGTATGGTCTAATGATTTAGCGAGTTTATCAAAGCTTGCAGCGACACGCTTGTTCATGAACTGCTTGAGGAAAGGGACAAGTTTATGTCCATCCTTCAGCATGAAAAATAAGAAAAACGGAATAAGCACGAGTGCAAAAACGAAGCCTACAAATTGACTGATTATATCAATGATCACCCCAGGTGCTGCATCCAGGGAACTTTGCAAGTTGTCGACTACCCCATTTAATGCATCATTGAATTGACTCGGAATAATATCCTGGTTCTGCTGCCAGTACGTAATTGTTTCCCCGATCATATCACCCATTCTAGGAATGTTCTCGACGAGTCGAGTGAATTGCTCCTGGGCGATGGGTGCGATAAATTGAACGATAAAGAAACCGGCCAGAATGTATAAAATAAATACAGTCAAAATAGATAGAAGCCTGGGAATTTTATAGTGTTCAAGCAGGTGCATAACAGGTCTTGAAATATAGAACAATATTCCTCCGCCTATAAAAGGTAAAGCAATGGCTCCTGCGTATGTAAGGAACGGATCAAAAAAGAACTGAATTTCATGTAACAATAAAATAAGTAAAGATAATAGAATACCAACGATAATGACTTGGAACCAGCGTTTCTGTAACATATGTGCCCACCTTTTTCGGAATGTGTAGATTTATATGTGATACCCTGATGTTTATACGGTTATGCAAAAAATTGAAAATCTAATACTAGTATACTACAAGAATTGTAACATCGTAGGAAACAGGTATTGATTTTAACATAATCTTCTGGCTACCCGTTATAATGAAAATCAAGATAGTTTGAAAGGGTGGAATGACATGAGAGAAGATCTTTTGAGAAGATTTACAAGCTATGTTCAACTGGATACTCAATCGGATATGGACAGCCTATCTACACCTTCGACAGAAGGGCAATGGGATTTAGCTTATCAACTGGTTCGTGAATTGAAAGAGATAGGGATGGAGGAAGTAGCGGTCGATAATTACGGGTATGTGATGGCGACGCTTCCTTCTAATACGGAGAAAGCGGTGCCTGTTATCGGATTTCTCGCCCATCTAGATACGGCGACTGATTTTACAGGGAAGTGCGTGAGTCCTAAAATTGTAGAAAACTATGATGGCGGTAATATTTCTTTGAATGAACAAGTAACATTATCGCCTGATGATTTTAAAGAGCTGTCTACATACAAAGGCCATACGCTGATTACTACAGATGGTACGACATTGCTTGGGGCAGATAATAAGGCTGGAATCACGGAGATTATGACAGCTATGGATTATCTTATTCAACACCCTGAAATTAAGCACGGAAAGATTCGGGTCGCCTTCACACCTGATGAAGAAATCGGTCGTGGTCCTCATAAATTCGATGTGGAGCGCTTCGGTGCATCTTTCGCTTATACAGTGGACGGCGGCCCTCTTGGTGAGCTTCAATATGAAAGCTTCAATGCGGCAGAGGCAAAGATTACGTTTTTCGGCAACAGTGTCCACCCTGGTACCGCCAAGGGGAAAATGGTTAATGCTTCGAAAGCGGCCGCAGAGTTGATCACTGAATTACCTGCTGAAGAAGCTCCCGAGTATACGGAAGATTATGAAGGCTTTTACCACCTCGTTTCTTTTCAAGGAGATGTAGAAAAAGCTTCACTTTATTATTTAGTGAGAGACCATGACAAAGACAAGTTCGAAGCGAAGAAAGATAAGCTTGCTTCGGTCGTTGAATTGTTCCAGTCCAAGTACGGAAAGCAGTCCATCATCCTTGAGATGGAAGACCAATATTATAATATGCGTGAAAAAATTGAACCCGTAAAAGAGATTGTGGATACAGCTTATAAGGCGATGGAAAATCTAAACATTCAGCCTATCGTCCATCCGATCAGAGGCGGTACGGACGGGTCTCAACTGTCTTACATGGGGCTGCCTGCTCCTAACCTTTTTACAGGAGGAGAGAATTTCCACGGGAAATATGAATATATCTCTTTGGACAACATGATAAAAGCGACAGAAGTCATTGTTGAAATTACGAAGCTTTTTGCTGAAGACAGCTAATTTACGTATAGAGGATGTTCCCCATCCACATAATGAGGGGGGAAGGGTTTATAAATTGAATTGACAAATAACGATCCCATGCTATGATGAAAGAAGAATATGGTATTTCCTAAAGGGGAGTAGCTGTACAGTAAAGTCGTCATTACGGGAGGGATCCCCGGCTTTATTGGCAACGGACGTTGTTAGCGAGACCTTTACCCATGTGAGGGTAAAGGTCTGTTTTTTTATGATCTTTGCCTGTCGGCAGAGATCATTTTTTGTTAAAAGGAGAGAATGCAGATGGATGCTCAATTATTGATTGAGTACGGTTGGGTGCTGATCGTACTCGTCGGTTTAGAAGGGATACTTGCGGCGGATAACGCCCTTGTGCTGGCGATCATGGTGAAGCACTTACCTGAAGATCAACGGAAAAAGGCATTATTTTATGGATTATTAGGGGCCTTTGTGCTCAGGTTTGCCTCGTTATTCGTCATTTCCTTCTTAGTCGACGTTTGGCAAGTTCAAGCTTTAGGGGCCGCGTACTTATTATTCATTTCAGGGAAACATTTATTTGATAAATGGCGAGCTAAGAACGGCAAGGATGAGGAATCTGGAGGAGAAAAGGAGCCAGAAGGAGAAGGGTCAAGTTTTTGGATGACTGTAGTCAAAGTAGAGTTAGCGGATTTAGCTTTTGCTGTAGATTCCATTTTAGCTGCCGTTGCTCTAGCTGTGGTATTGCCAGCAACGCCTCTCCCGAATGTAGGAAGTCTCGATGGCGGTCAGTTCGCTGTTATTTTAACAGGGGGAATGATCGGAATCATTATCATGCGTTTTGCAGCTAACGTCTTCGTTAACTTGCTGCAATCACGCCCCGGTTTAGAAATTGCAGCCTTTGTGATTGTAGGATGGGTAGGGATCAAGCTTCTAGTTTATACTTTAGCTCACCCAAGCATCCAGATTTTAGATGAACACTTCGCACATTCGACGGCTTGGAAAATCACCTTCTATACCGTGCTCGTAGGTATAGCCCTTGCTGGTTGGTTTTTATCAGGAAAGAAAAAAGTAAAAAAAGCATAATTGTCAGCCGTGGGATATATCCCGCGGCTTTTTTTGATCTATTTCAATGGTACGCGCGTTTTCATTATATAGTTTGTTATAGTCAACTATATGGGTATTTAAAGAATAGAGGAGGGATTGTATGGGAAAAGCTGCTGATAATAAGGTGGATCAATTTCGTTATGTGAAAAACAGGATTCAAATGTTGAATGAGGTGGTTTCTTCAATGGACCCGGATCATATGGATATGGGGGACTACAACCGTGTACTTGAAATGATTGAACAGCTGCAACTGAAGATGACAAGATTTAAACAGGACTGGCAGAAAGATGAGTAAGCGTGGAGCTTTTCTTATGTGGGCGTGGGTTGCATTTATCGGGTATGCGATGTTTCTAGCCCCTTCAGACGATCCAGGATATTTACGCCAGCTTATTACGATGGACGAACCAGATCCCTTGCTCCTGTCGGTTTTTTCCATGCTTGGGATGTTCCCAATCGCTTTTACGATATTGTTAATACGTAATGATGAACATAAATGGCCGGCGATGATCTTCGCACTGGCATCATTTGGACTCGGAGCATTTGCGCTTATGCCCTATTTCGCGTGGGTAACGGGTATACCGAGCCGTCCCTTACGTTTTCCGAAAAAAGTGATTGCAGCAGTGCAGCATCCTGTATTACTCGGGATTTTGGCTCTTGGGGTCATAGGTTTAATATTTTATGGCGTAATCTCTGGAGATTATGGATTATACTCCAGGGCGTTTATGGAGTCCTCGTTTGTTCATGTGATGACCATTGACTTTTTTGTGCTGGCAGGCCTAAGTGTTTATGCCCTTCATTGGGATGCTCAGAAAAGAAATATATCGGTCACACCGTGGCTCGGTTTACTACCTGTTATCGGCATCTTATTGTATATCGGAATGACTAGAAATCAGAGGTGGAAAAATGGAAATGAAGCGGATCACCCAGAAGGAAGCTGAGGAAATTTCCGAATGGCACTACGAAGGAGAGTATAGCTTTTATGATATGAAAGCGGATCCTGAAGATTATGAAGAATTCATCCATGAGGAGACGCGCAGTCCTTATACATACAGTGTATATGAAAGTGACGATTTGATGGGCTTTTTCAGTGTATATAAGGGAGAGGATGAAACAATCAGCATCGGCCTCGGAATGCATCCTGAGTGGACAGGAAAAGGGCTGGGGGAATCATTTATCCGTGAAGGGCTGGACGCACTTTCCAAAGAGTTGACGTTTTCGAAAATTTCCTTAGCTGTCGCTGTTTTCAATAAACGGGCGATTGCCGTTTATGAACGAGCGGGGTTTGTACCAGTACATACGTACCAGCAAAAAACGAATGGGGCGTCGTACACTTTTTTGAAAATGGAGAAAGTCGTTAAATGAAAAGCAAATCGTTTATACACGGATCTCCATCTGTTTTACAATAGGCAATGAAGGAGTGATCAATGATGACGTTACACCACTTTCATTTGAAAGCTGACTGGCCGGGCGGACGCAACGAAGTCGGCTATATCGAGTCAGATAAATTGAAGACAAAAATATCTATCCCGAAAGAAATGGATGGACCTGATATCGGCACGAACCCTGATGAAATGCTGTTAGGAGCCGCAGCGACTTGCTACATTATCAGCCTGGGTGCGTTAATTGAGCGGGCACGTCTGCCGCTGGCTGAGATGAGTATGGACTCAGAAGGGATTGTTGATGTGACGGAAGGGGTCTTTACGTACAAAAAAATCATTCATAAGCCGAAAGTTTTTCTAACGAACGAGGCGGATGAAAAGCAGCTTCAGCGTCTCGATAAATTAGTGAAACAAGCGGAGTCCAGCTGTATGATTTCAAAAGCAATCGCCGGTAACGTAGAACTGGAATTGCAAGCGGAAACCGGTATCCAGTAAGGAGGATTTGTTCCGTCTTGTGGTGAGTGAAAGGTGGTTTTAGGAATGGACTCGCTTTCCGTGGTAGTGCGGTGAGCTTCCTCAGGCTTCGCCTTCCGGGATCTCACCAATCACTCTCTTCCCACAGGAGTCTCGCCCATTCCAAAAACCACCCCTTTATAATTAATGGACGGAACAATTTAAACTCACACATCATTCACGTAGTACAGTTTGTGTTCTTATAATTGATCTGAAAGAACTATGACTTTCATGAAGAGGGACCAAGCAAGAACCATTCATCACTCTGCGAAAGAGATCAAACGCTATGGTAGAGCCTTTCTTTGGCTTTGGTAAGTAATGTTTTCGTTCCTGATATTATGGAAATGGGGTCTTGGAAATGGGGAGACTCCTGCGGGAATGGATAGACTGGCAAGACCCCGGAGAGCTTTTAGCTCGAGGAGGCTTGCCGTCATCCCCGCGGAAAGCGAGCCATTTCCAAGACCCCATTTTTCCAAATAAAAATACTGAAACTGACCTTCCAAGTTAGGAAGGTTTTATAGACCTTGTATAGAAAAAAGAGCTGGCCCAAAAGTCTAATCTCCTAGACTTTTGGGCCAGCTTCATTATATTAAAAAAGATAGACGCGGGCTTCATATGGTGCAAGGTGAAGGGTCTTCGTATCTTTTTCGTCTGAAAGCTTTTTGTTAGCTAATAGAAGCTGATCTTGTTTCAGCGTGTAATCGCTCGTAAAAGTAGCTTCTACGTCTGTTAAATTCGTAATGATAAGAGCGGTTTTTCCTTCGTACGTACGAGTATAAGCATAAATTTGCAAATCCTCAGGCATCAGCAGATCGTAAGGACCATACGTGAACAGTTCATAGTCTTTCTTCAACTGGATTAATCGCTTGTAATGGGCCAGAATGGAATCATTCTCTTTTTGCTGGCGAGCGACATTGACCTGCTTGTAATTCGGATTGATCTTCATCCACGGTTGACCGGTAGTGAATCCAGCCTGTGCTTCATCACTCCACTGCATAGGGGTCCGGCTATTATCGCGGGACGTCGTCCATAGGATAGACATGATTTCGTCGTGACTCAGCCCTTCAGCTTTTTTTGTAGTATAAAGGTTCTTTGCGGCTACATCATCATAATCTTCGATGGATGGGAGTTCAATGTTCGTCATGCCGATTTCCTGCCCCTGGTAAATGAAAGGAGTTCCCTGCATGAGAAAGTACATGGTGGCTAAAGAAGTGGCGCTCTCATACCAATAATCTTCATCATCGCCCCAGGTGGAAACAACGCGTGCTTTATCATGGTTCTCCACGAACAATGCATTCCAGCCGTCGCCTTCGAGCGCTTTCTGCCAGCGGGTGAGCGCTTTTTTCAAACCTACAACATCGAGTTGCTGTTCCGCGTCTTGATCCCAGAGGTCCAGATGCTCAAATTGAAAGACCATATCCATTTTTCCTTGATCCCCGACCCACTGGTCCGCTTCTTCCGCACTTACACCGTTAGCTTCTCCGATCGTTAAAGCATCGTATTTGCCGTAGGTTTCGTCCTTGAACTCTTGTAAAAATTCATGGATGCCTTCCTGGTTCATATGCATTTGAAAGGAAGTAACATATGGTTTGTCATTAGGATTTGGAAGATCAGGTAACCCGGCGCGTTTTTTAATGTGGCTGATGGCGTCGATTCGGAAGCCGTCAATGCCTTTATCGAGCCACCAATTGACAGTATCGTAAAGGACCTGGCGAACCTCTTCATTTTCCCAGTTCAAGTCGGGCTGCTTTTTAGAAAAAAGGTGGAGATAATACTGCTCCGTTTTCTTATCATATTGCCAGGCAGATCCTTCGAAAATACTTTCCCAGTTATTTGGTTCTTTGCCGTTTTTCCCATCCCGCCAAATGTACCAATCCCGTTTAGGGTTATCCTTAGACGAACGAGATTCGATGAACCATGGGTGTTCGTCACTCGTATGGTTAAGCACGAGATCTATGATCAGTTTCATGTCACGCTTATGAACTTCTTTTAACAGCTGATCGAAATCTTCCATTGTCCCGAATTCTTCTAAAATATCCTGATAATCTGAAATGTCATAGCCGTTATCATCTTTAGGTGACTTATACATAGGACAGATCCAGATAAAGTCGATGCCGAGATCTTTTAAGTAATCTAAACGTTCAATCATACCTTGTAAATCTCCAATCCCGTCTCCATCAGAATCCTGGAAACTTCTTGGATATACCTGGTAACCGACAGCTTCTTTCCACCAAACTTTTTCCAATATCATTACCTCACTTTTTATAGCATTCGATTTCTAAACCATAATGGTCCGACACGACAGGCTCATACTTTCCATTAAAAATGACGGAAGATTGACTGACATCAACCTGGTCGTTTGTGAAAATATGGTCGATCTTCAAATCGGATGAATTTTTGTCCCATCCGGCAATCTTTCCTTCTATTGTACATGAACCAAAAGTTTTATGGGCTGTTTCATGAGCATCCATAAATCCTTTGCTTTTCAAATAATCATATCCTTCGTTCCTCTGGCTGTCTGCAGCATTGAAATCTCCCATTAAAAAAGCAGGGGAGGAGACCGTTTGCACTAACTGGTTGATTTGCCGTTCGTAAGGTTCGTCTGCATCGCCCCACCACCCTAAATGACAAGAATAGAAAGAAAGAGAGGAGCCGTCGATAGTTAAAGTAGCTCCGACAATTTTTCTTGATTTCCAAAATTCGATACGATTTGATGACGTAATATAAAACTTATGCACTTGATCAACGGGGTGACGCGTTAACAAAGCAATACCCTCTTCATACACTTCGTAACCTATGTGGGAGATATCCCAGTGAAGTTCATAATCATCACTGCCAAGATGCTTCAGCTTTTCAAGCAGTACAAGCCCGTAATTATCCTGCTTGATGTCCTTATAAACCAAAGGACTGTCTTGATGCTGGTTTACCTCTTGAAGAGCAATGACATCATATCGTTTTTCGTGGATGACTTCAGCAAGACCTAGGATTTTATCTAGTTGTTTTTCTTCCTGCCATGCGTGCACATTCAACGTTAACAGTCTCATTTGTTTAGCCCCTGCTTTTTGGATTTCTTAATTTACCACGTCCGCTTTAGGTTCATAAATCGCTTGCCTTTCAAGTTAATGGTGAAGGGATTACGTATCAAATTACTAACTTGTGCAAACGTTTTCGTTGATTCATATCATAAATGATTACATAAGGGTTGGCAATAGATTTTTTTCTTTAGCGGGGAATGAATCTGTACAAAATCCTTCGCTACTGAGGGAAGTACGGCGGAATTTATGGTCTTTCCTTACTTGGATAAAATCGTCACTTTTCAGAAGAGAGGTTACCGGGTATAATAAGAACAAACGTTCGTAATTTGGAGTGGTGATAATGGATTATTCAAGTTATCCTCGGCATGATGTGCTGTGTATCGATATGCGTTCCTTTTACGCAAGTGTAGAATGCACGAGACGGGGGCTGGATCCGACAAAGGCTTTACTGGCAGTGGTCGGCGATCCGAATCGAAGTGGAAGCATTGTGCTGGCTGCATCTCCCGCTTTAAAGAAAAAGCATGGAATAAGTAATGTCAGCCGTTTCTTTGAATTGCCGAAAGACCCCGATATTGTAATTGCTCAAGCACATATGGGTGATTATTTAGAGGTGTCTGTAGAAATTACCAAAATGATGATGAGCTATGTACCGCCTGAGGCGATTCACGTGTATTCCGTCGATGAGTTGTGGGTGACAATTGATGGCCTGGAAAAGTTGTATGGATCACCGGCTGACATCGCCCGGATGATTCAGGATAATATCCGGGACCAATTCGGCATCGAGTGTGTCATCGGCATCGGAGATAACAAATTTTTAGCTAAAGTCGTTATGGATATCCACGCAAAAAAGGCTGCCAATGGGATAGCTGAGTGTCGATATGAAGATGTACAGAAGTTATTGTGGCCTACTCCGATTGAAGATATTTGGGGCATCGGTTCGCGGATGATGCGCAACTTGAACAGACTCGGAATTGTAAGGCTCGGCCAGCTTGCCGAATACCCGCTCAAATATATGAAAAAGCATTATGGAATCATTGGTGAACAGCTGCACTGGCACGCATGGGGTGTTGATTTAAGCCCTGTCCTTGGAGATTTTACTAAAAGCGAACAGAAAGGTTACGGACATGGCGTCACCCTTCTTCGTGATTACACAGGCGAAGAGTTGCCGACGGTCATCCTTGATTTATGTGAAGAAGCCTGTCGGCGCGCAAGAAGAGACAAACAAGCAGGAAGGACTGTTCATCTGTCGGTCTCCTACTCAAGCGAAGGAGGAGGGGGGTTCAGCCGATCGATGTCCATGGATCTTCCGACGAATATAACAATGGATATGTATCATTTATGCATGCGGTTGTTCCGTACGTTTTATGATGGAGAAAGCAAAATACGGAGAACGAGTGTGACCCTTACGAATTTAGATGAAGACATCGCTACCCAGCTGACATTATTCGATGATCGGCCGAAGAAAAAGGATGTAGGGATTGTAATGGATGAGATTCGCGACAAGTACGGGTCGACCGCGATTTTGAGAGCGAGCAGTTTTACGGATGCAGGGATTACGCCAGAACGCAGCAAGAAAATCGGTGGGCATTTTGCTTAGATTAATAACCCTTCAGTTTAGTCTGGAGGGTTATTTGTACGCCGGAGGGTTGTCCAATTAAAAAAGCAAGCAGTTCAAAATAAAGACAACTGTCCCCGAAGGAAATCCCTCGGGGACAGTCAGTGATCTAATAGGGGGTTAATTAATAACCGTAGCCACCATAACTAGCTCCAATAATGATCAAAAGAATGAACAACACAACGAGCAAGGCAAAGCCGCCGCCATATCCGTAGGACATTCATAACCACTCCTTTTAGTATAATTAAAGAAACTGAATCCTCGTTTCTTTAGTACTATACTATGGCGTGTTTACATATGTTGATTGGACGTTTTTAATGTTTTTTAATCTGGCTTTGTTAGATTTTTGTGTGAGAATAAGTTCCATTATTAAGTTTATATAGGAACCCCGGTTATCCTGAAAACAAGCCTTCGAGATACCTGCTGTATTATTCAATCATTTTCTTATGAAAATTAAAAGGAAGTTTAAGGTGATTTTTAACTTCATGTTTGTCCTGTGTACCGTTAAAACCAGGAAAGTGGATGGTAATTATATAACATCATATAAAAGTTCTAAGGAAGAGTGTCAACGAAAGCTTAGAAATCAACTGGAAAATTGCTTTAAGAGGTGAAACTATTGTGAAACAATAACGTTACAGTGAATGCCGCAGATTTTATCATACCGTGAATGAACAGGGAGGAAAAAAATAAAATGAAGGATCCTAAGAAATTGATCTACGCCTACTTTCATTTAGGAACTCCATTGCTCTATTTTTTGGGATATACAGCCATACAATTTTTTAGAGGGAACCCCGTTGCCGCCTCGATACCTGACACTTTATCCGTTATTGCTATTTACTCTTTTATCATGAACATCATGTGGTTATTCTATGTTGATAAGCTTGATAAAGCTATCAATAATGATAGAAAAAATCAGACTTTAAATGCACGTGAGAATACTTAATGATTTTTAATACAATATATAATTTCGACTAATCAAATACATGATTTGGAGAGATGACTTTAGGATCGGCTTCGACACAAACTTCAAATTTCAGCGGAACGATATGTATGCAAACCTAAAGGATTGCGACTTCCTCACATTTCATATATATTAAGAGTAATACAATAGAATATTAAGTCCTTCGGGGTCGGGTGAAAATCCCAGCCGGCGGTAATGAACCTTGTGTTCCGAGCCCGCGACGGGGAAGCAGCAGTTATGCGTTTCCCCCTGATTTGGTGTATATTCCAAAGCCGACAGTTAAAGTCTGGATGGGAGAAGGAGTGAAGCGCGTCTTGAGGTACAGGGGAATTCTGAATCTGTATCCTTTATTTGGCGTACCTTTATGCTGATTTACATGTAAAACCAACCCTGGGGAAGTCTATCTTCTTCAGGGTTTTTTTGTATAGGAAAAGGAAATGAAGAGGAGGGATAAAATGGACCGCGATGAAAAATATATGCAGATGGCGATTGCCATGGCGGAAGGAACGGTGGGGCAGACAACTCCGAACCCATCGGTGGCTGCCGTGGTCGTCCGCGCCAATCAAGTGGTCGGTCTCGGCGTCCATGTCAAAGCAGGAGAGCCGCATGCAGAAGTCCACGCGCTAAAGATGGCAGGAGAGAAGGCGGAAGGTGCTGAGATTTATGTGACACTTGAGCCGTGCAGTCATTACGGACAGACGCCTCCGTGCGCCCAAGCCGTCATTGACGCTGGCATAAAGCGAGCCATTATTGCTTCTCATGATCCCAACCCGAAAGTGAGCGGACGCGGCATTCAAATGATGGAAGAAGCGGGCATTGAAGTGAAAACCGCTGTTCTCAAAGAAAAAGCGGATCAGCTGAACCGTGCTTTTTTTCACTTCATCCAGACGAAACGGCCTTACGTACGCTTGAAGTCAGCCATCAGTATGGATGGAAAAATTGCTACGTCGACTGGTGAAAGTCAGTGGATTACAGGAGTAGAAGCACGTTTGGATGGACACCGCTACCGCCATCAATCAGCTGCCATTCTCGTTGGCGTGAATACGGTGATGATGGATAATCCGAAATTGACGACCAGACTGGAAGGTGGAGGAGATAACCCTGTACGTATCGTGTTAGATACGAACTTACGCACTCCGCCTGCCGCCCAACTCATTCAAGATCCATCAGCTCCAACCTGGATTTTTACAGGGGCTGGGGTGACAGAAGAGCAGCTCACACCTTTTCAAAATTTCTCTCATGTAGATATCATCCAGTTCCAATCAGAAAAGGTCGATATAGAAGAGGTCGTAGACTATTTAGGGGAACAAAAAATCACGTCCCTGTTAATTGAAGGGGGCGCCACAGTAGCTGACGCTTTTGTAAGATCAGGACACGTAAATGAAGTAATAACCTATATGGCACCGAAAGTAATTGGTGGTGAGAAATCCCTCACATCCGTCGCTGGAGAGGGAATCAGCAGTTTGAAAAATATAGACCGGTTTGAGTTTGTATCGAGCGAAAAAATCGGTGACGACTTGAAAATCATAGCAGTTAAAAAGGAGGGGTAAATATGTTTACAGGAATCGTTGAAGAGATAGGGTCTGTCAAAGGGATTAAAACAAAAACAGAAGCACTAGAAATCAGCATTCAGGCGAAAGATATATTGGACGATGTGAATTTAGGAGACAGCATATCCATTAACGGCGTTTGTCTGACAGTCACAAGCTATACCGATCGAAGTGTTGAGTTTGATGTGATGCCGGAAACCTTTAGAGCTACGAACCTTAACGAGCTGAAGCAAGGGAGTCCTGTCAATTTAGAGCGAGCCATGGCAGCAGGAGGCAGGTTCGGTGGTCATTTGGTTTCCGGACATATCGATGGAACCGGTCAGATCGTCAATAAAACGCCTGAATCCAATGCGGTTTATTATGAAATTGAATTACCGGATGAACTTATAAAATATTTCGTTTATAAAGGATCGATTGCAGTAGATGGAACGAGCTTGACCGTTTTTGGAGTGAAGGAGAACAAGGTAACCATCTCCCTGATTCCTCACACGATGGAACACACTGTGTTAGGGAATAAAGGAGCGGGAGATCGAGTGAATATCGAGTGCGATATGATTGGCAAGTACGTAGCGCATTTTTTAGGGAAAGATGAGCCGGACGAAAAATCGCAGATGACCAAAGAATTTTTAAGTGAAAACGGATTTGCTTAACGGAAGGAGCAGCACTATGTTTGATTCAATTGAAATAGCTATAGAGCGTTTAAAACAAGGTAAAATGGTTATTGTATGTGATGACGAAGATCGTGAGAATGAAGGGGATTTGATAGGTCTGGCCGAGCATGCATCGACGGAGATGATCAATTTCATGATCACTCACGGCCGTGGTCTGGTGTGTGCCCCGGTAACAGGAGAAATCGCTGAACAGCTGGAACTCATTCCTATGGTAGGAACGAATACCGACCCCAATCAAACTGCTTTTACCGTAAGTATCGATCATAAAAACACAACCACCGGTATATCTGCGGATGAACGGGCATTAACAATTCGAGAGTTGTTGAATCCTGAGTCGAGCCAGGAAGATTTTCAAAAACCTGGACACATCTTCCCGCTTGTGGCTAAAGATGGAGGCGTCCTTCGCAGAGCTGGACATACCGAAGCAGCCGTCGACCTGGCCGTTTTAGCAGGATCCAAACCAGCGGGGGTCATATGTGAAATCATTAAAGATGACGGCACGATGGCAAGAGTGCCTGACTTAAGAAAAATGGCCGATGAATTTGATATCCCGATGATTACAATTGCTGATTTGATCCAATACCGTCACCGCCATGAAGATCACGTAAAACGTGAAGTAGAGATTCAGCTTCCTACAGAATACGGAGATTTCCGAGCTGTCGCCTATTCAAATGACATTGATCATAAAGACCACATCGCTTTAATCAAAGGGGACATCAAACCTGGAGAACCAACACTCGTCCGTGTCCACTCAGAATGTTTAACGGGAGATGTGTTCGGATCATACCGTTGTGACTGCGGTCCGCAGCTTCATAACGCATTAAGGCAAATCTCAGAGAACGGCAGCGGAGTTCTGCTTTACATGAGACAAGAAGGACGAGGTATCGGTCTTGTTAATAAAATGTTTGCATATAAGCTGCAAGAGGAAGGGTTAGATACAGTAGAAGCCAACGAAAAATTAGGCTTCGGCCCCGACCTCCGTGACTACGGAGTAGGAGCACAAATATTACGGGAACTCGGAATATCCAAGATCAAGCTGTTAACAAACAACCCTAAGAAAATATCAGGATTAAGCGGCTGGGACCTAGAAGTCGTAGAAAGAGTTCCAATCGAAACCCCATCCAGAAAAGAAAACGAACTCTACCTTAAAACCAAACAATCCAAAATGGGCCACCTCTTTCATTATTAGAAAGAAAAGCGCAGGGGGGCGATTAGGCCTGAAACGCATAAGCAAGATGCCGCAATCAGGTGTTTTGTCCTGATGGAGGTAGATTGCTTATGACGCGAAGGCCTGCCCCCTGCAGCTGGACAGAAAGAAAAGCGGAAGCGGCCTGGGGTAAAGGAAGATCGACTAAAACCGGCACGTCCTGTGCCAACGTCGACCTGACCCCCATCCTGGGCGCCTAGGACCGTACGCATAAGCAATACAACGAAGTGAAGCGAGTCACCAAAACCAAGTAAAACAACAATAAAGGAGAGAGACAATTGGTAAAAGTATTAGAAGGAAATTTAGTAGGCAGTGGTTTGAAAGTAGGAATTGTAGTTGGACGTTTCAATGACTTCATTACAGGACGTTTATATGAAGGTGCGGTAGATGCGCTTAAACGTCATGGAGTAAATTTAGATGATGTAGAAGCAGCGTATGTACCGGGGGCTTATGAAATTCCGATGGTAGCAGGCAAAATGGCTAATTCGGGAAAATATGACGCTGTTATTACGCTTGGCGCAGTCATTCGCGGCTCCACTCCACACTTCGATTACGTGTGTGGAGAAGCGGCTAAAGGGGTTTCTCAAGCCTCCATTCAAAGCGGAGTCCCTGTCATTTTTGGTGTCATCACGACAGATACTATTGAACAAGCTATTGAGCGTGCTGGAACGAAAGCAGGGAATAAAGGCTGGGAAGCAGCAACAGCTGCTATAGAGATGGCTAATTTGAATCGTCAATTCGAAGTATAATGAGTGAAGTCCCTTGAACTGCTGTTCAGGGGACTTTTCAATAAGGGGCTCGGATTCGATTAATTCTGTACATAACAGGGTACATCTAAAGCAGTGAGATTTTTGAAATGAGGGTTTTGTATGGGGAAGCGGATCGTATGGTTTCGCAGAGACTTAAGACTTAATGACCAAACGGCATTATCACGTGCTGTGCAGGATAGTGGGGAAGGGGATGAGCTTCTCTTCATTTTTCACATCCACCCTAAATTGATCGAGGAATTTACGGTGCGGCACGATTACTTTTTCCAGACGGTTGATGCGCTCGTGAAAGATTGTGAAGCTTACAAGGCGCCGATCCACTTCTTATATGGAAAAGAGGAAGAAGCATTCAGCCAGCTCATTAACAACGCTGGTGAAATCAGCGGCGTATACTTCAATTATGATGAGGTGGGTTTTGGTAAACAAAGGGATGACCACATGATCGAATGGTTTCACGAACAAGGGATTCCGGTATATTCTTCAATCGATCACCACATTCATTCTGCAAGAGAAGTTACTAAAAAGGATGGCGGATTCTATAAAGTGTTCTCTCCTTATTTTAAACAATGGCAGCAGCTTGATAAGCCGGAACTTCAAACCGTTGACTTGGAAAAAGTTAAACGGTATGGAGTGGATGAACGGGAACATTATAAAAAAGGCGGGAATAAATGGGAGTCTTTAAAAAAGCAATTTGACTATAAAGGAAATGATATAGGTGAAAAAGCTGCTTTAGAGAGGCTTCATGTCTTTTTGGACGGGGCTATCTATGATTATGAGGAGCATCGTGATTTCCCGGCAGTGGACGGGACAAGCTTGATGTCCCGCTTTTTGAAGACGGGAGCGATTTCTCCGAGGACGATTTACCATAAAATCAGAGAAGAAACAGACGGTCGTAAAGGACAGAAGGGAATTGACACCTACATCCAGGAGATCGCCTGGCGCGACTTTTATAATATGATTTATCACTTTTATCCTGAGGCACACAACCTTGAGATGGTTGAGAAGTATCAGGGGATCGATTGGAATGTAGATGAAGAGTACTTAGAACGCTGGAAAAAAGGTGAAACGGGTTTTCCGCTCATTGACGCTGCCATGCGCCAGCTGAATGAAACAGGATGGATGCATAACCGTCTCCGTATGGCGGTGGCTTCATTTTTGACAAAGGATCTACTGATGGACTGGCGACTAGGTGAAAAGTATTTTCAGGAACGTTTGGTCGACTACGATGCCGCTTCAAATATTGGAGGCTGGCAGTGGGCGGCTTCGACCGGCACTGATCCCGTCCCGTATTTCCGGGTGTTCAATCCTACTCGTCAATCTGAGCGGTTTGACCCTCACGGCCGGTTTATTAAAGAATGGGTGCCCGAATTAGAGAATGTAGAAAAGAAGTACATTCATGCACCTGGTACCATGCCGGAAGATATTCAACAAAAGGCAGGTTGTCTAATCGGGAAAGACTATCCTGAACCGATCGTGGATCATAAAACAATGAGGAATAAGGCGATTGACCGATTTAAACAAGTGAAAGACTATAATTGATACTATGACCTGGAGGTAATTACATTGACGACACATCGCAAACAATTAGAAAAGTATGCAGAAGTAGCACTGAAGAAAGGAGTAAACATTCAGTCAGGACAAGGGTTGATCATCAACGCTCCGATTGAGGCTGCTGACCTTGTTCGCATCATTACAGCTAAAGCGTATGGAAAAGGAGCGAAGAATGTTCATATCGAATGGAGCGACGAAATGATAAGCTACATGAAAATGAAAAACGCTCCTATGAGCATTCTGGAGAATTTTCCAAAATGGAAAGTAGATGCGTTAGAAGGAATGGTGAAGGACGGGTATTCCTTATTGACCGTTTACGGTCCTAATCCTGACTTGCTGAAGGGTATAGACTCTGAACGTATCGCAAAAGCCAATAAAGCGAGTGGAGAAGCATTGACGACGTATCGGGATTACATTATGAATGATAAAGTGACGTGGTCAATCATTGCTTACCCACAGGCTTCCTGGGCTGAAAAGGTGTTTCCTGACGACACAACGTCCAATGCTCAAAAGAAATTATGGGAACAGATTTTTTCCATTACTCGTGTCGATCAGCACGATCCGCTTAAAGCATGGGAAGAGCATAATGAGACGCTGAGAAAAGCACGCGAATACTTGAATACAAAGCAATACAAAAAACTTCATTATAAAGGTCCGGGCACAGATTTGACGATTGACCTTGTCAAGGACCACATTTGGCATGGCGGCTCAACGGAGTCAGAGAAAGGCGTAGAGTTCAATCCGAACATGCCGACCGAAGAAGTGTTCACAATGCCTCATAAAAACGGAGTTCAGGGAACCGTAAGCAGTACGAAACCTCTGAGCTACGGCGGGAATTTGATCGAGAACTTCACCTTGACATTTGAGAATGGAATAGTGGTCGACTATACTGCTGAGTCAGGAAAAGAGACGCTGAAGCACTTGTTAGAGTCTGATGATGGAGCGAAGCGGTTAGGTGAAGTGGCGTTAGTACCTGATGAATCGCCTATCTCTCAATCCGGTCACATTTTCTTCAATACGCTCTATGATGAGAATGCGTCTTGTCACCTGGCTTTAGGTAAAGCGTATCCGACGAATGTCAAAGGAGGCTCCTCCATGACGAAGGAACAGATGGACCAGCAGGGAGTCAATGACAGCCTTGTACATGAAGATTTCATGATGGGATCTTCAGAGCTTGATATTGATGGAGAAACTCATGAAGGAGAATTCGAGCCTGTATTCCGTAACGGATCATGGGCGATCGATTTTGAATAAGACATGATGAAAAAAGCGAGCCTCTGAGCTCGTTTTTTTTCTATGTTAAAGTTCTGTGTTGATATTCACTCAAGCTTCCTATAGTGGAAGACTCAGTTTCGAGACATTCTGCCTGTTTCCTTCACAAAAATAGAGCTTGAAGGTCCGGGAAATCACTCGCTTTCCATGGGTGTACGGTGAGCTTCCTCGGGCTAGCGCCCTCCGGGATCTCACCATGTACTGTTCTCCCATAGGAGTCTCGCAATTTCCCGGCCCTTCTTGCTTTTGTAAGGATAACGGAAAAATCATATGCGCTGCTTCATATAATAAATAACGGCTTTTGAATAATAGCCAGCGAGACTTTTGTATGACGAAGATGCTTGAAACTACCTAAAAGTGCGGGGAGTTTTAATACTAAAATATTATAACTAAAGCACTGAAGTTTAATGTTGATAAAATGCTTATTGAGGCAATTTCGAGAATCTCCTATATTGTTGAATAAACGACCGTCTTTAACATAGCTTTTTTGTAAAAGCAGACCATACTACGCCTCTATCAATTGTTACAGCCTTATCAAAATAATTACAGTTTGGTTAAAAGCCTGTGAAAATTAATTCATTAACCTTCCAAGTATGTTAAAAAAGTATAGATAGGTTTTAATTCTAATAAAAGAGTGTATAAATGTATTATAGTGAATCTAGAGGTGAAACGATATGAAGAAACGAGACGCGCTTTTTGATAACGCAAAGATATTCTTAATATTTCTCGTTGTATTCGGCCACATGGTTCAGCCGGCTACACATGAGTCACGTGAAATGTACACCGTTTATACGTGGATTTATACGTTTCACATGCCTGCATTTATTTTTCTTGCCGGCTTTTTCGCTAAAGGCGCAGGAAACAAAGATTATATCATCAATTTAGCTAAAAAATTAATACTTCCTTACCTGATTTTCCAGTTTGTGTATACAGGCTATTTCCTATTCATCGGTAAAGATGGATGGTTGAATGCCCCGTTCTATCCCCACTGGTCTCTATGGTTCTTGTTCAGTTTATTCTGCTGGCATATTCTTTTGATTGTCTTCCGAAAAATGCCTCCTATGGTAGGAATAGCTCTGGCGGTCGGGATTGGAATTGTTGTCGGGTATGCGGACAGTATCGATCAAACGTTCAGTTTGTCTCGTACCTTTGTATTTTTCCCGTTTTTCCTAATCGGCTATTGGCTGACGAAGGATACGGTCAAGAAATGGAGAATGCCGAGCGTTCGAGTTGCGAGTTTAGTCTTTATGACCGCGCTGGCTGTTGTCATAGCGCTTGCTCCTGAATTCAATTCGGATTGGCTGCTTGGTTCTAAATCCTATCAAACGTTAGGTGAGCCTGAGTTAGGTGGAATTTACCGATTTGGAGTATATCTGCTTGGTATTTTAATGACAGTAAGCGTAATGTCATGGATTCCGAACACCCATTACAGCTTCACTGCCTTAGGCGGACAAACGCTGTACGTGTATTTACTTCATGGTTTTATCGTACAGTGGTTCAGACAGCAAGACTGGGTACAAATCAATAATGTAGCGGATTTTGCATTCTATGTTGTATTTTCAGGCTTAATTGTTTATTTGTTGTCAACCAGCACTATCCGGACCATTACTCAGCCATTTATAGAAGGCCGGGCTGCTTTATTGAAGAGCCAGTTGGGCCGCAACAACGACAACGATCGATATCGCACAAATTAATAGCAAATACCTCCCTTATGTTTTAAAAAGCTGTTCTTGTGAGAGAATAAGCTGACAAGAGAAGGGAGGTATTTTTTATGCCAAAAATACTTATGGTTGCTACAAACGTAGATCAGATTGCTGATCGAAAAACAGGCTTATGGCTTTCGGAATTTGTCGAACCAGCCACCGAATTCCAGCATGCAGGAATTGAAGTGACAGGGGCGAGTCTTAAAGGGGGGAGGATCCCGATCGATCCTCACAGTTATAGTAATGAGCTCCCCCGCGTGTGGGACGGAGTGATGGAGCCGATACATGACACGATCAAACTTTCTGAAGTGAACCCTGAAGAATATGATGGCATCTTTTTTTGCGGGGGTCACGGGGCTATGGTAGATTTTCCGAATGCAAAGGAGATCTCGCCATTGCTTGCTCATTTTGCTCATCATTCGAAACTCATCGGGGCAGTTTGTCATGGCGCTGCCGCGTTTATAGGCGCGGAGGACGTAAACCACATTCCAATTATCAAAGGGAAAAAGGTGACAGGCTATTCTAATGAAGAAGAGAAGGCTTCGGGAATGATGGGTACCGTACCGTTTTCACTTGAGGACGAGCTTGAAAAGGCTGGAGCCAGCTATGAAGCGGCAGCTCCTCAAGAAGAGCATGTGGTAGAGGATAGGTTTTTCATTACTGGCCAAAACCCTCAATCTACACGTGCCATCGCAGAGCTTTACAAAAATCGTTTATTATAAAAACGAAGCTGTCCCAAAAGCTTTCTTGAATCTACAAGATCGGTTTCGTTATGAGGAGAAATGGGGCCTTGGAAATGGATCGCTTTCCGCTGGGAAGACGGCAAGCCTCCTCGAGCTAACGTTCTGTGGGGTCTTGCCAGTCTATCCTTCCCGCAGGAGTCTCACCATTTCCAAGGCCCCATTACTCTGTTTAGAGGAACGAAACCACCTTTGCATGTAATACAGAATTTAATGTAGAACATGCATTACCGTGGGTGTGAGAGCAATCTTTAACTTAATGGATAGGATTAATTCCGAGAACATCTATAACGCAAAGGGCGTAGGGAAACGGTGAGACTCCTGTGGGATACGCGGGTTAGATGAGACCCCGGAATGCGAAGCCTGAGGAGGCTCAGCGCACGCCCACGGAAAGCGAACCGTTTCCCGGAGCCCTAACTCTCATTAATGTCTCGGAATCGGTCCTTTGAAGTTTTGTATAGAAAAAAACAGGGCTGTCCCTAAAAGTCTGGATCTTAGACTTCTGGGACAGCCCCGTCTTTCGTTTAAAAGATCAGGTGAGCAATCAGTGCGATGACTGGAAGCGTAATAATCGTACGTAATAGGAAAATAATGAAAAGATCCTTCAAATTGACTGGAACTTTAGAGCCAAGCAGCAAGCCGCCGACTTCGGACATATAGATAAGCTGAGTAACAGATAAACTGGCGATAACAAATCGCGTCATCTCGCTTTCGATACTTGCTCCGATAATTGCCGGTAAGAACATGTCAGCAAAACCGACAAGAATCGTTTCCGAAGCTGCCGCTGCATCAGGAATCTGCAGCAGCTGAAGGAATGGAATGAACGGATAACCTAACCACGTGAACACCGGTGTAAATTCAGCGATGACTAATGCGATGGTACCAAGTGCCATAACAATAGGAGCTACACCCATCCACATGTCCAGGATATTTTGGCCGCCTTCTTTGAAAAATTGCACGGGTCCCTTTGCTTTGCTTCCGCGTTCTACAGCTTTAGTGTAAGCATAAGTAACCGTGTTATGTTCATCAGGAATTTCTTCTGTGGTGTCATCGGCTTCTTCCGTTACATACGTATTCGCTTTACGAGACAAAGGAGGTATTCTAGGCATGATCAAAGCAGCTATGAACCCTGCAATGGCAACTGTCAGATAAAACGGAATGAACATGTGTTCCAGATCGACCTCGGAAATAACAACTAAGCTGAACGTGATCGATACGATAGAAAACGTTGTACCGATGACTGCAGCTTCCCTTTTTGTATAATATCCTTCTTCATATTGCTTACTGGTAAGCAGCACGCCGATCGTTCCATCTCCAAGCCACGAAGCAAGAGCATCGATCGAGGAACGTCCCGGGAGTTTGAACAAGGGACGCATCACCTTAGTCAAGATGACCCCAAATAATTCAAGGAGTCCAAAGTTCAATAGTAACGGAAGGAACAAGCCTGCAAAAAGGAAAACAGCGAACAGTACATGTAGTAAGTCTCCTAAAAGTAGTCCGCCGGTGACATCGGAAATGATAGCATCCGGCCCAATTTGAAAATAGACCATGATGGCAAAAATCATGCCGAGAACTCGGGTGACGACCCATACGGGAGGAACGTTGAAAAGAGATTTGAAAAACGGTGTGCCGTTTAATTTCTCTGGTCCTGCCACTTTAACAGCGACGGTTATAATCGCTGTAATGGAAATGATCAGCATCATAATCAGCGATATAGAGGATGCTAAAGTATCTTGCAGCCAGTTAGCTAAAATAGCAATTAATATAGTGACGCTTTCTTCTTCGCTATCATAGAAGGGAACCATGAAGAGAATGATCCCGATCAATGAAGGAATAATAAATTTCAAATGAGAAGAAGCCCGGAATTGACTTGCTTTCATATAAGAACTCTCCCGTCTGTAAATAATAGGCTCTGTAAAAATTCCGTGATGATATTCATATAAGCTGCCATACCTTGATAACTCAGCTTTTAGATTATTTCCTTTTCTAAGAATGGATCCGGGAAATCACTCGCTTACCATAGGCGTACGGTGAGCTTCCTAATCTTATATGGCTGCGAAACTCCATTACCTTAGAACCGAGTCTTCTATACAACTGCCGTATCCAAGAATAACACTCTTATGAAAAATCAATAACGACGTTTACCATAGCTAAATAACAAAGAATAAATATACAGCGTTTTTTATTTTAATACGATTAGAGAAAAAAGCCAATAGAAAATATTAGGTAATATAATGATGTAGAATTCTATCCACCGAGGGACCGTAACTTTCACCGAATATATTCAAGTGGACGAGCAAATAAAAAAGCTGGTAGAGAGGTTTGATTTCCTCGTAGTATTCGGGGAGAGGAGAAACCTCTTGATAAGCATCATAGAACTCTTCTGGGAAGCCGCCGAACAATTCAGTAAAGGCGATTTCAAAGGAAGGATCTCCGTATAAGACAGAAGGGTCAATTAAGTAAGGCTCGCCTTCTGGCCCTGCTATATAATTTCCGCCCCATAAATCCCCATGCAGTAAAGAAGGGGAGGAGACGTCAGGTACCCATCGTTCCAACTGCTGAATCAGCATCTCTAGCTGCTGTTTTCTTTTCCCTTTGATGTTTCCGTTCTCTACACCGATCTGCAGCTGGTTGCGCAAGCGGAAGTTGCGGTAATATTCGATCCAGGAATTCTGCCAGTCGTTCGGCTGATCGAGTTCTCCGACAAACGTCGGTTCCCCAAACCCATGAGCGTTTGAGGTGTGCTGATGCATGAGTGCTAAATTGGTTCCGAGTTTTTGTCCAGTATCAGACTTCTTACGGCCTTCGATCCATTCGAGAACGAGAAACCCGGGTTCATTGGATTGAGGTTCATCATAATAAAAAACGTCCGGCACAGCTATGGTGTTTGATTTTTGAATCATTTGTAATCCCGCCGCCTCTGCTTTAAAGAAGTGGGGAGGGACGTTACGGTTGCCCTTTATGAAGTACTCGCGGCTGCCTGTGCGGACATAGAAAGCTTCATTGATATCTCCACCGCTGACCGAACGGATTTTTTCTACTTCGCTATCATCTCTCAGGTTATGTAGTACACGATTTATCTCTCTTTTCATACATGACCTCCTCATTATGCAGTTATTCATTTATACCCTTTAGGACGAAATCACAACCTTGAAAAAGAAAAAATCAGAGCGGGGGCTCTGATTTTTTAATGGATGATAGGTTTGACATCCTCATATTTAGCTTCTCTCTCATAGGCGTAGATGGTGTGGATTTCTTCAAACCCCAGGCTTTCATACAGTTCCTCGGCTTGTTTATTGTTTGTTCGAACGGAAATGGTGACGACTTGTACGTCGAACACATAAAAGGCGTACTGGAGAGCATGGTCGATCAGTGCTGAACCAATGCCGCTGCTGCGTTCAAAAGGAGATACATTGACG
This sequence comes from Halobacillus campisalis, assembly GCF_030345335.1. Taxonomy (GTDB): domain Bacteria; phylum Bacillota; class Bacilli; order Bacillales; family Halobacillaceae; genus Halobacillus_A; species Halobacillus_A campisalis. The sequence goes on along the minus strand of NZ_JAPVRC010000005.1, from coordinate 169,656 downwards.
AAACATATTTCACCTTCCTGAGGCGTAATCATTTCAAAATATAAATAACCAATCAGCTCACCATTTTGCTTATAGCCCCATAATTTATTTGTATCTTCTTGAGAAAGTTCTACCATTTCTCTCGTCGTATAATAGGCTCCCTCCGGGTGGAGCTCATCTAAAGCAGCATGCTCATAATCTTGAATTTCTTCAATAAAAGAGTTCTTTTCACGGGAAGGCGTATAATGAGATTGGTGAAGGACCAGCGTCTTTTCAGTGTTGTAAAGCTGGAAATGGTGACGTTCGGCAAAGGAAACTAAATCCTTGTTCGCTTCAAAACAAGCGACCTTGACGGCGTCAAAATGCAGCTGGACGGTAAGCGAAGCCTTCTCCCATAAACCTTCGATCACTTTTGTTCCCTTCCGAAGAGAAAAAGGGCCGAGCAAACGACATAGCTTTTGTTCGAAAAATGGCAGGATGCCAATGAAACCTATGATTTCTTCGTTTTCCCAGGCGACATAAGCAAGCGGTTCCTGAAATTGAGTAAGAGTCCAAATTTGTTCAAATATTTCATCGGGATCTGAAGCAAGCCAGGCAACATAATGTTGATCCTGCTCGTTCATGCCGTGCAGCCACTCAGCAACCGTATGTAATTGTTTTACTTCTAACTCCGTAATCTGCAAATCAATCACCTTTCTCCCTTTTGCTAAAATCATGCCATAAGAAGGTAGGGGAGTAAAGTAAATTCAATAGAAAAAAACCAACCAGTGCGGGGAACTGGTTGGTTTAAATTACGTATTACTTATTCCCTTTTCCTTTACCAGGCTTATCCTTATCTTTCCCTTTATCCTTGTATGTGATTTCATATTCGAAAGGTACAGGATTCAACTGGTCTTGTGGAGCGGCATAGTACGTAGTCATATAAGTCTTACCAGGGCGGAAGGCTTTTTGGATATTCAATGCATCTTCCTCAGTTACGTTAAAAGGATCGACTTCGATGACTTGATGCTTGCCGCCTTTATTTTCCTTGATGAAGGTAACTCCGTAATTGATGAATTCCTCATTCAATTCATTTTCATTCACGAAATCTTCAGCGATATTACTGTTTCCATCTAAAGAAATATTCGCTTCAGGGACAGTGATATTATCAATGAACCAGCCTTTATTTGTTGTTCCCCAGTCCGTAAGGTAACGGAAGGAAACGAGTACTTCTTCGCCGGCATATTCAGAAAGGTCGAACGTTTCGTTCTGATATCCATCAAATGTGCCTGTAAATCCAGGGACGTTTTCTTTGATCTTTGGATATCCATCTTCTACAACATCGGAACGCGTATTGTCATTTTCAAGTGAGGTCCAAGTGTCGCCGTTATCTGTGGAAACCTGAACGACTCCGAAGTCCCACTGTTCTTCGATATCTGCATAGTGATCGAAGGTAAGGGTAGCTTCGTTTAATCCGGTTAAATCAGCTTCGAAAATCAGCTTATTATCAGCTTCATCGCTTTTGCCGCCGAACAGAACCTGCTCGCCGCTTCCAAGCGGGTCTTCCACTGTTTCCCACTGAATCGGCATGAAGTCGATGCCGTTGAAGCTGAAGTCTTCTACTTTTTGACCAGGCTCGATGTTGAATTCTTTAAAGTCAGTACCCCAGGCAGGAACGCCGTCTTTTTCATAATCCTTTGCTTTTTCGAAATCAACCGTCATTCCGCGAGGCTCGTCCTGTCCATCTACAGGAAGATCGCGCAGGTCAATGTTTTCAAAGCCATACAGGCCGTCTTTGTATTTATTATCGTCTAACACTAAAGCAGAAGTGAAGTCTTGATACACTTCGTTAAAGGTTGTATCGATACCGAATTCTTCAAAAGCATCTTCATAGCTTTCAATGCTGTTCAATTCGCTTTTCGCGATATAGCGGATGAACTCTTGTCCGAATCTTTCATAGTTATAAAGAGTGAAAAGCTGCACTAGGCCATAGTCCGCAATGGTTTCTGGGCCCGTTTCAGCGTCTACGTGTTCGTCCCAGTTGGTAAGAGAATTCTCGGGGTGATCCAGAAAGAAGTTGATAGACCCCTCAGACATCCCGTACCCGCCTAAGAACTCAGAGAAAGTCGACATGCCTTCATTGAGCCAGCTCGTCTCATCAGAATCGTTATCTGCGTGGATCAAGTGCTGCAGCTCATGAATCGTTGTGCTGAAGAATGTGCTTTCCAGACGCGTATCCCAGTCTCTGGAATCGATCGTGATCATATTACGATCGGTATAGTTCTCTAATGTCTGCCAGAAGAAACCGGCAACGAAGAATGGATACTCCGGATCATAGTAGTTGTCATCCTTGACGTTATCTACCATGATAAGGACTTTGTCTCCGTCTCCTTCGTAGTAGTCTTCAGGAACTATTCCTAAATCTGCAAGACCAGACTCGGTACCGTCCAGGCTGTCTGGACTGCCGAAGAAATCCGTGGCTACAGGGTACATGTTCGTATCGAATTCCTCCGCCATTGTGTCAACCTGGTCCTGAGTAATGACGTGTGGATCACGCGGATCGTCCTCCGCAAAAGAAAGGTCGTTCGCTACCCATACTTCTGCATGCTCGCTTTCACTTCTAAGAGTGAATTCTTTAAATGCAAGATCTCGGTCAAGGAACTGTTTCGTTCCTCCATCATATGTAAAATTACTCTCGGAGTCTGAATCCTCACCCTCATTGAAATTCGTATCCTCAGCATTTTCCTTTATCTTCTGATCAGCCTCTTGCTGGAAACCTTCTTGGTTCTCTTCTTTTTCAAGCTTTCCGTCAATATCGATCGTATCGCCATAGCGTTCTTTGTTCCAGTTCTCATACTTTGAGCTTGCGCTGACATCTGAATTTGCGGCTGGCGCAAATAAAGACAAAGTCAAAGCGCTGACTGATAATAAAGCAGTCATCTGTTTTTTCATGTGCATGAATACCTCCTAATGGAATTTATTTCGTGACCCGCAATTTCCATTATAAGGCGTACATGAAAAATATTCAAAATATTTCGAATAGTAAATTGGAAGTATTTTTTAACTAAACATGTCATAAGTATGTCGATTAAAAGTCCTTATAAATAGCTAATTTATACTAATTTTGCTGGAAGATGTAGAATGAATATTGGTTTTTATTTTGTGAAAACCTTAATGTATCAGTGTATAAACCTTTGCTTATTCCGAAAAGGTAAAAGGGGGGCTGAAAGACTTAATTTTCGTGTTTATTATTGAGAGGATTTTGACAGGGCGTCTTAGGGTAAATATAAATGTCGAATGGATAGAATGGAGAGGTTATCATGAAGGCACGTTTTAAATACATATCGCTTTATCGAATAACCGTCATTGTATGGATGGCTCTGAAATTCCTCATTCAAATCTTCTGGTTCAAAAAGAGACACAGGATTTGGGACCAGGAAACGAAACGGAAGTGGGAGTCCTTGCTTGTCAGCCAAGCTGAAGAATACCGGCGTAAGGCTATCCAGTTAGGGGGACTGCTTATAAAGTTCGGTCAGTTTCTTAGCTCGAGAGGAGATTTGCTTCCTCAGTCTTTCATTCGTGAACTGGAAGGATTAGTAGACCGGGTCAAGCCCGTCCCGTTCAAATACTCGAAGCAGACGATTGAAGAAGACTTGAATGCATCGATCGACGACCACTTCCGACAGATCGATACGAAGCCGATAGCTTCGGCTTCTATAGGAGAAGTTTACAAAGCAGAGCTGCTCGATGGCACGTCAGTTGCGGTAAAAGTACAGCGCTACCGGGTACGAGAGATTTTCCAGATGGATTTCAAAGCATTGAGAATCGTTTTTTTCATTCTTGGGAAATTCACAAAGTATGGGAAGAAAGCCGATCTTCCGGCCTTATACCGTGAAGTCGTAGCCGTCATTACTGATGAACTGGATTTCACGATGGAACTGAAGAACGGCAATCATTTCAAAAAAAGATTCAAAGATTTCAATGATGTGTATATTCCGGAATACTATCGTGATCTTTCGACGAAGAGAGTGCTGGTCATGGAGTGGATTGAAGGGGAGAAGATTACTGATCTCAATTTCATGAAGCGTCATGGCATTGAAAGGGAACGGATTGCTAAAATCCTGTTTGATTTATGTGTCGAGCAATTTTTGTTTGCCGGGATGTTCCACTCGGATCCTCACCCAGGAAACTTGATGCTTAAACCGGACGGGACCGTAGTGATCATTGATTTCGGTATGGTAGGCGAAATCAAACAGCAGGATGCCAACTCGATCCGCATGATGGTCCAGGGCTTTATCATGGATGATTATGACCGCGTAATCGACGCATTACGGGAAATGGACTTTTTATTAGATAACGCAGATACAGAAAAGGTTAAAAAAATGATCAAGCAGACGACAGACATGTATTTGGAGGGAGACCTCAAGAAACTGGATGCTCATTTGATGAATGATATTCTTGAAGACTTGCAGGAATTCATCAAAGAACAGCCGATTCAGCTTCCGGCGGATTATGCTTTCTTAGGAAGAGCTACCTCCATTATCGTGGGAGTGCTGACGTCGATTTATCCTCAAGTAGATTTAGTGGAGTGGGGGCGGCCCGTCATCAAGAAATGGATGACAGGTGAGAATTCAAGCTTCTCTCTTTATAAAGAAATAGCTAAAGATACAGCTAAACCTTTGATGTCCCTGCCTCGGGCTCTTGTTGAATACTTAGAGGATGGAGATAAAGAAAGAGAGTGGAAGTCTGTAAAACAGCAGCAGAACCTTTTTCATCAATTCTTTCTATTTTATGCCTGGCTATCGTTCATTTTGCTTCTAATTGGAACAGGTGGTGTCATATTCTTACAACAAACAGGGGTTTCGAGTTATTTGAACTTGGCGTGGGCCGTCACAGCTATCGCCGGAGCGGGACTCTTCATCATCCTCATCAAACACTACCGTATGATCAAAAGGATTAGACAATAAAAGGAGGAATCAGTATGAGTTTGTTAAGGAAAGGGTTTTACCTGGGATTAGGCGCAGCTATCAGCGGAAAAGAGAAATTCGAAAAAGGTCTGAACGAGATGGTCAGAAAAGGCGATGTATCCCCGGCGGAAGCAAGAGAAATGCTGAATGCCTGGCTGGCCAAAGGAGAAGTGAAAAATAAAGAATGGAATGAACAAGCCCAGGCGCGAATGCAGGACCATGTTAAAGAGCTCGGTTTTGTCACCCGCGAAGAATATGAATTACTAGAAGCCAGACTGCAGCGACTGGAAAATCAAAACAAACAGTAAAGAAACAGCCCTTTTCTTTGTTGAAGAAAAGGGCTGTTTAAGTTAGTAGAGAAAATTTGAGTTTTCCGGAAGTCTTTTTGTGGTTAGTGGACGAATTACCTGGTTTCGTTGTTTTGTATAGAGAAATGGCGTCTTGGAAATGGATCGCTTTCCGCGGGGAAGACGGCAAGCCTCCTTGAGCTAACGCTCTGCGGGGTCTTGCCAGTCTATCCTTTCCCGCAGGAGTCTCACCATTTCCAAGACCCCATTACGATAATTTGAGGAACGAAACCATTTCTTGGCATAAAGCGAGCAATTCAAAGGAACTTCTATCATAGGTGTTTGATCCTTTACCCCAAATATGGAAACTAGTTATCTGAAGGGCGCGTATCAGAAGACTCGGCAAATACTAACTTAAAAAAACGTCCAGCTTACTGGTTTAGTCGGTTTGCCAAACAATTCAATGGCTTTAGCGATCTCATCATGGTTCCCATCAGCGTCCGCTTTATTATAATCAAGCAGCTTCTGTAAGGAAATGCATCCCATCAGCAGAGAAGAAAGATCAGCAATATCTAAAGACAAGCTGATCCCGTGACCAAGGTGCTCATCACTCATCTGAGGCTTGCCGTTTTGAAATTGGATACTATGCGCACTTTCTTCATTCAACAGCGAATCAGTCACTTTAAAGTTGATGGCCACCGTTTGCTGTCCAAAAGAATGATCGGCAATATACATCATAAATAGAGGAACGTTCACAATCCGGTACATGAGCCCTGTGCCCCGTTCATGAGTGCCATGATAGATACGATGGATCAATTGCTTCGACTCGTGACGAGGATCATTGAACATAAAGGCTAAGTCATCATCGAAGGTAGGGAAAACGATACTCGACACCTGGTCCTTCTGCTGATGAAGGAAGGTAAGCAGTGATTGAAAAGCTTCATTAGAATTGCTGAACCAGTCGATAATCTTTAAATCATGCTTAAAACTGCTATCCTGCTTCATTTCATAAACAAGGTACCCTTTTAACTGCCCGTTTACCCGGCAGCCGACCGTATGCGTATGTTCGGCAGCAATATGACGGAATTCATACTCCTGTTTATCACAGGCTCCATGATGATCTTCCGCCCAGTCGTGGTAACAGCGTTTAATGTCTTCAAGATGATTTTCGTTCAAAGGCATGACAGCTTCCGCCTCATTAAAATAAGGGACCTGGTCTGGAGAAACACGGAACACGTTCAGCTGAGGTCCGAAACCGAAGCCCATCTTCCGGTAAAAGTCAGGCCGGAAGGGGTAGAGCTGCATAAGAGGGAAGCCTTCTTCGCGAGATTTACCGATGGCATTGATCATCATTTTTTTCGCAATTCCTCTTTTTTTATAAGGAAGGTCGACCGCGAGCGTACCGACTCCGACAGAAGGAAGCGTCTGTTCATAAACATTCATTGGTAACGCGTACGATATGTAGCCGCCCAGCATCTGATCATCTTCATAAACGGCGGTATGGGAGACCATATCGTAAGCTTCCATACGTTCACGGTGCTTGATCATTTCTTGTTTATCTTCAGACGTCCGAATTTCCATCATCGGGTAGCAGCGGCTCAGTATATCCGTATACGTCTTAAAGTCTTCCATATGTTTAAAATTCATCGTCTTAACGCCTCCTCATCTTAACTATTCCATTATAGAATACTAATATCAGTAAAAAAACCGTGAGTGTCAAGAGTGCCAGGTTGATTTGATAACCCGCTCCAAAAGCGAGGTAATTTAAGAAGGGAGCGGCCTGGGGCGGGTGAGATAAATACAAATAATTAGTTTCAAATCGCCGGTTAAAGACGCCAATCGCTACAGCGTAGACCACTAAGTACATATAAGTCTCGAGCATAACCTTCAAATTAATCGAAAATCTCATCGTCAGGAGCAGGAATAAACTTGTCCAGGGAATGGCCATATGGTGTACGAAAAATTTCCAGTAGCGGTAATGCTCGTACCCGTGAGGGATTTCAGGGGTGATCAAAGCCATAAGGGCAGGAATAATACCTATGAACACATTCATTTGAATGAGTTTTTTATGATAAGTGAGCAGGCTGATCATGCCGAACAGAGAAGCGATTCCACATAAATGAAGGGGCAGATGCTCGGCTGATGACGCCAGACCATGGTGAAGAGCCCAAAATTGGTAACTGGCTTCCGATAAAAAAAGGAAAATGAATAAAATCCAGCGTACCCATTGATGAGCCTTCGTCCCTTTTCTTAAAGCGGGAGCGTAGACAACGATAAGAAGAAAGCCGAGTACAAAGACAGCCAGCATGGTGACATGGCTGAATCCGAACATTTCAAAAGCGTGGTCACTTGTTAAGCCGAACCATTGCTGCATAAGGAACACATCCTAGTTGAACTTTATTTCTTGTGCTATGATTCTATCATACCTGTACCAAGGGAAGAGGGGTATTATGGACAGAGTGAACTGTTTCAAATGTAAGCATTTTTTTTCAACGTGGAACCCGCAATTTCCTCGGGGATGTAAAGCTTATGGATTTAAAGGAAGAGAAATGCCTTCACAGACCGTGTTGAAAACGACAGGCACGCCATGTTTGCAGTTCCGTCCAAAGACCACGCAGACTGAGAAGAAAAAGCAGCGGTCGTCCTCTAGGTTGGACATTCAGCTGTAAATAAAATGTAATGTCAGATTATATATCGTCTCTATGAATAAAATGTGGTATGCTGATGAATATTTAGTACGAGAATGAAAGGAGATGAATAGAAAATGGCAAGAGAAAAATGGGGCACGAAGCTTGGTTTCATGCTTGCTGCTATGGGATCTGCTGTCGGGCTGGGCAATATATGGCGATTCTCTTTTGTAGCAGGAAACAATGGAGGAGGCGCCTTTTTAATTTTATACCTTTTGTTTGTGATTCTGATTGCTGTGCCGCTTTTGCTGACTGAAGTCAGTATTGGACGTAAAGCACAGAGTGACGTCGTAGGTTCTTACAAAAAATTGGCACCGGGAACCCCGTGGTTTCTAACAGGCTTCTTTGGTGTATTCAGCGCCTTTTTGATTTTAGGGTTTTATAGTGTAGTCGCTGGGTGGTCGATGTTCTACTTTTGGAATTATATCACCGGCAGTTTTGCTGCGCAGCCTGAAGCGGGATATGGGGAGGCATTTGGTGCCTTTACTTCTCACTCGTGGCAGCCGTTGTTCTGGGTCGCTTTATTCATGACGCTTACGATCATCATTGTTGTCAGTGGGGTCAAGAAAGGGATCGAATCGGCTAATAAAATATTCATGCCAGTATTAGCTATTATACTAATTGTTCTTGCATTTTACAGCGTTTCCTTTGAGGGAGCGTCTGAAGGTCTGCGATTCTTATTTTCTCCAGACTGGTCCGCTTTTAGTGACCCTTCCATTTATATTGCTGCTTTAGGACAAGCCTTTTTCTCACTAAGTCTTGGAATGGGTGCGATGTTGACGTATGGAAGTTATTTATCAAAAGAACACAAACTCCCTGGGGCGACGATGGGAATCGGTCTGATGGACTCGTTTTTCGCCATCATTTCAGGAATTGTGATTTTTCCGGCCGTGTTTGCATTTGGAATCGACCCTGCTTCGGGTCCTCCGCTTGTATTCATTACGCTGCCGACGATTTTTGAGCAGATGCCTTTAGGTGGGTTTGTTGGGCTGGTGTTCTTTTTCGCATTAGTGCTAGCGGCTTTATCATCTTCTGTATCGATTTTGGAAGTACCGACCGCTTACTTTATGCGTGTGTTCAACTGGCCGCGTCAATTCACCAGTGTTGTAATGGGTGCAATCATGTTCTGCCTGGGAATCATCGTATCATTAGGCTTCGGTATTTGGTCGGGAGTGACTCCAATTGGAGATTTAGGTATTCTCGATTCAATGGACTACGTGGCTTCTAATATCCTGCTGCCACTAGGAGGATTGACGATGGCGTTGTTTGTCGGCTGGTATTTCACGAAACAGCAGGCACTCGAGGCTACAGACTTCACAGGCTCATCTATTGGGCAAGTATGGTATTTAATCATCAAGTTCCTAGCGCCGGTATTGATCGTTTTAATTTTCTTAAATGCTTTAGGTTTTATATAAGATGGAAGCAGCTTCACCCTGCGAGGGGTGAAGCTTTTTTTTGTGAAAGGTCCGTGTTGATATTCATATAAGTTTCCTTTATTGGAAGACACAGTTTCGAGACAAATTTAGAATTTAGGGGCTCCAGGAAACGGCTCGCTTTCCTGGGGGCGGGCGGTGAGCTTCCTCGAGCTTTGCTCTCCGGGATCTCACCTGTCCCACTCTTCCCCCAGGAGTCTCTCCGTTTCCCTCCGCCCCTTTACCTAAACAGACTCTCGAAACCAATTTACAGATAGTAAAGCAATTGCAGCTATACCTTTCTTATCAAGCGGCTTGCCAAGGAGTTTCACTCATTAGTTATGGGAGAAAGATAGATGCTAAGACCCTTTTATTCATGTGAAAAGAATTCGTTCAGTCCGGTTTGAACTGGACTGAGCTGGAGTTTCGGAATTAGAAAGTATCATTACACTGGACGGTAGAATTATTCAAGTGATTTTGAGAAGCACATTTGTTTTGAAGGGCGGCGGGGAATGGGGAGACTCCTGTGGGAAGAGAGTGCTGGGTGAGATCCCGCAGGACGGGCCGTCCGAGGAAGCTCACCGCGCTCCCACGGAAAGCGAGCCATTTCCCGCCGCCCTGATCCACTTACCGAGTGTTTCGAAATCAAGTATTCAACGATCCTGCCCTATTGTTTAATAACTCACTTATTTAATTCAACAACCACCTTTAACATTGCCTGGTGAAAAACAGGGTGAACGCGGAGGAGATTTATGAGAGTGCAGTACGTGGCGAGTCTCAACAGGGTGCACAGAGGTTTCAACCTTACGCCCATTATCCTTTCCTGGACATTTAACAGAATTTTGCAGAATGAAACGTGAAGAGCAGGTGATACGTAAGAATAATAAAGGAGGCGGTTCCTTGTTTAAATATTTTGCTAAAGGACTTATTATTCTGGCAGGAGCAGGGGTCGTATGGTTCATGACGGGGGATGAAAATTTATTCGTCAGAACGATAGCTGTTTCAGCAGGCATACCCTTGTTTTTGGCTGGAATACTTACAGGAGCTTTAGTAAGCGGAGATCGCCATCGAGCGAATTTCCATACGGAATCAAAGCGGGATCGTGCGTTCAAAAACAGCCTGACGTTGAAGCTGGTTGTCATCAGTTCTCCGAGTGCCGTCATGTTCGTGATTATGCTCGTCGACTATTGGATGACTTCGTAAGGGACTCTTTAGGGAGGGTCTCTTTTTGCTGACAAAAAATCTAGAGGAATTGCGGTCCTGGTTAGCTCATACTTACGTAAGCATGTTATGATAAGTGCGGAAGTTTTTTATCAATTGTAAAAGGAGTCATATCATATGACGATTTCAAATCAAACGATACTCAAAAAAATGTCGAGCGAGATACAAGAAGCCATGCTGAACCATGGCGATGACCATCGTGTGCGTGAGCATGTCCGCGCGGTTAAACTACTGGCGGATCTGGTGCTTGATCAGGACAGCGCTTCCCAGGCGGTTCCAAAGCAGAAAAGTTCCGTTCAGGAGCCGACAGTGGAGGAAATCAGACAAATGATGGGGAACGATCAGCCTGTCCAAAAACAAACATCCGCCCCACAGTCGGATGGACATGATGAGGCGAACGGCAAATCCATTTTTGATTTTTAAGGAGTGACAGACGTTGAAAATATTTTTAATTTTAGGTGTGTTGAATGGCTTCTTAGCCGTTGCCCTCGGAGCCTTTGGCGCCCATGGACTGGAAGGCAAAGTTTCTGAAAAAGGGCTGAGCCAATGGGAAAAAGCCGTCGATTATCAAATGTTCCATACGATGGCTCTGTTCGTTACCGCATTATTAATGAGCAAAATCCAGACTGGACTGATGACAGGAGCCGGATGGTTCTTCGTCGCTGGAATCATTTTATTCTCAGGCAGTTTATACGCGTATGCTCCTACAGGGATCAAAACCTTTGCGATGATTACCCCGCTTGGCGGCTTATCCTTTCTCATCGGCTGGATTCTGCTTGGATATGCCATCATCAAGCACGTTTAAAAATATAAAATGGTCGTGAAGACTAATAAAATAACAGCACGCAGCAACTGGCTTATACAAGAAGCTAGCTGCTGCTTTTTTAATTCTATATAACCATTAATCAGTAAGCTGATACTAAGAATATATAACATGAACAGCACGATCCATTGGTGCTCCAAATGGAAGAAAGCTACGATTGCCAGCAGTAATGCCAGACCAAGAGCGGCAAGCTCCAGGCGCATCAATGGTGCATAGGGATGCCGCATACGATCACCCCTTTCTAGTAGTATAGAACAGGTGGTTTAACGAGGAGAGTAACTGGTCATGCCGCCGTTAAACGGATAGTCGTAGTTGATTTCTTCATCAAACGTAATGTAGTCGAGGTATACCATCAATAGAATATACCGTTTACCTGTTTTTGGATCACTTAAAATGATATGGTCGCGTCCCGCGGCTTCGATAATCCCCTTGAAAACTTTCGCATTCCACTCCTCATTATTTTCAAAAGTCATATAAACCGTGGCTTCTTTTCCGCGATTTAATCGCAGAATATTTTCGATATAGGATTCTTCTAAAGCGAGCATCCCTTGCGAATTCCCACTCCCACTTCCATAATTGAAACCGTTGGAAGTCGTAGGCACCTGCATGCCTGCGCCGGCTACAGTACCTCCGTTCGAGCCTCCCATACCTTGTTGATACATATACGGATTACCAGGGTAGTACGGAACATTGCCATGAGGCATTCCTTGCATCCCTTGCATCCCCTGCATTCCTTGAACTCCTTGCATGCCTTGATACTTCTTCGCCAAGCCAATCACTCCTTCAATGAATTAATAAACGGATGGACAATCTGCGCGTGTCGGAGCAAAGAAACAGTGAGATTTATACCTGCCGACATTAGGCTGGTCGAACCAGGTAGCTGGGCAGTCACCTTCGGGCATAAAAAACCATAGAGTGTTCGTGGCGGGATGAAAACGTTCCCCTCTGATTACACGACGTGCTAAATCAATATCCCTCTGTCTAGCCCGTTGATAAAAGTATCCTTTCTGCGTCGCCTCGAATCCACCCGGACTTTGAAAAACCATATTACGGATAGAGCGGATATCTTTGAAATCAATACAATTACCTCTTACACGATTTACACCTGTGTTCCCGACCATCAGCATCCCCAGTTTTCCATCTCCTTCGGCTTCCGCTCTCATCAACCGTGCCAATAATTTAACGTCTTCTTCGTTGGAAGGAACGACAGCCATGCTTTCACCTCGTTTCGAAAAAGCTGACTCTCTATCACTATATGAAACAGCCTGCCTAAGATATGAGTAAAAATTGTGTGAAGGGGAGGACACGAAATTGGTTCTTGATGTAAGATATTAGTGAATGAAGAGTGGAGGAGGCTGCTTGATGCAAATCTTATACATAGAGGATGACGTAGAAATTGGAGAATGGGTTGTCAGGAAGCTGCAGGAACATTCACTGGATGTCCATTGGCTTCAATCAGGATCCCGTTTCACCGGGGATGCCAACCCTTACGATGTAGCGATTTTAGACGTCATGCTTCCAGGCTTGGACGGTTTTTCTATAGGCCGGCGCTTGAAAAGAAATTACCCCCACTTACCAGTCATTATGCTGTCAGCAAGAACAGCAATTGATGATAAGTTGGGAGGGCTGGAGTTCGCTGATGATTACATAACCAAACCTTTTCATCCGGAAGAACTTCTGAAAAGAATAGAGGTTCAGCTTCGTAAATTCGAGCGGACGAACGAACAGACTCTCTCGATCGGTCATCTAAACGTGCACCTCGATCAGCAGGTCATCCAGGATGAAACGACATCAGCAGAGATCATCCTTACGGGAAAACAGTTCCACATATTTAAGTTTTTTCTAAAACACCTCAATCAAATTTTAACCAAGGAACAAATATATGAAGGTGTATGGGGGGAACCTTACCGAGATGGTGACAAGTCGCTCATGGTACACATCCGTCACTTGCGGGAAAAGCTGGAGCAGGATCCCTCCAATCCTAAAGTCATTGAAACGATTCGCGGCATCGGATACCGGGTGAGAGGATGAAGAAATGGTTTAAATCTCTGCAGGCTAAGTATTTATTCATCATTTTGACAGCTGTTCTTGCGATCCCTATTGCTCTGCCGATTATGTCTGCTTTTGTGTATTTACCAGGCATCCTGATAGAAGATACAGACGAACCTTACGGAAGTGCTGGGAATTATGAGGATAGATGGCATGAGGAAGCCGGGAAATTGAGCGGGGCGCCGCCTGAGAAAATTGGACAGCGGTTAGAGGTCCTTTCAAAAGAGTTCCCTGAAGCCGGTATGTTTTGGGTCGACGAGAAAGGCGAGACGAGAGATGTAATGAACTATGAAGACAATCTGCCGGAGGTATGGACTTCTTCCTATACCGTTGATTTTATGAAAGATCATTATGATACAGACCCCTTAACTGTCGTCGCGTTCATCGGAGATTCTTCTCAAGACGAAGGCTTTATGGTGACAAAAGTAGACCGTGTAATGGTTGGGCCGCCAATCCAGCGGCTGAATGATTGGTACAGTATTATTTTTTACGTGGGGATGGGGCTGGCGATGCTGGGGTTTATCACCATGTCCTGGCTGTTCTTCAGAAAATTTCACAAGCGCCTCATGAAGCTGAAGCATGCGATGGAGCAACAGAATGACAGCGGGATTCCACTACCCGTCCAGCGATCGAATGATGATGAAATCGGCCAGCTTGAAGTCAGCTTCAACCGTATGATTCATCAGCTGGAAGAGGGCAGGATGAGGGAACAGCAAGAAGAGAGAATCCGCCGTGAACTGATTGCGAATTTATCGCATGACTTGCGCACACCGCTAACGACGATTCGTGCCTCTCTATCGGGAATAACGGATGAAGTGACGAGCAATGAAGCCCAGCAAAAGCTGGCGTCCGTCAATCAGAAAATCGACTACTTGAGCCATCTGATCGATAACCTGCTTTCTTTCACCCTGCTTTCCGGAAAAAAATATCCTTACAAGCCTAAGACAGTGGAAGTGAATCGGCTGATGAAGGAAATTGCCGCTCATTGGTATCCGACCCTGGAACAGCGCCAAATAGAAGTCGATTTAGAAACCACACGGGAAGTGTACTGGGACGTAGATCCGAAATGGATGGAGCGGATGTTTGATAACCTCCTGCAAAACCTTGTCCGCTATGCAGCAGAAGGAAAATACGCCCGCATAGCAGTGAATGAATCGGAGATTATGCTGGAGGATCGTGGTCCCGGCATGCAGGGGGAGAATGCTGGTCACGGAGCTGGAATCGGATTGTCGATCGTAGATTTAATGGCAAAAGAAATGAACCTTCGTCTCCATATCCAGTCGAATGATCAAGGAACAATCGTGAAAATTGCGAAGAAAGCAGCTTAGAAAGGATAACTTTAAAATCAACAAAGAAGTTTAACATAGTTTTGAATAAGAAAATTAAACAAAATTTAAACAAAACCTTTCTCGTCATTTAAATTCCGCTCCTTACGATGTAGGAGAGGTGATAAAACATGACGGAAACCATTATTCAAACCGATGGATTAGTGAAAAGCTTCAAAGGGACAAATGTAGTGGATCGAGTCGATCTTACGATTAGAAAAGGCGAAATCTATGGATTTTTAGGGCCTAACGGGGCCGGTAAGACGACAACGATACGCATGCTATTAGGATTAATGAAACCAAGCGCAGGAACGATTTCTATTTTCGGGAAAAGTTTAACATCCAGCAAAATTGAAATTTTAAGAAAGGTAGGATCCCTTGTAGAGTCGCCTTCCTACTACGACCATTTGAACGGGCGGGAGAACCTTGAAGCCTTAAGGAAAGTGCTGCAAGTACCGAAATCCAGAATTGATGAAGTCCTGGCGATCGTCCGTTTAACTAAAGATGCCCATAGGCCGGTCAAAGAATATTCTCTCGGGATGAAACAAAGGCTCGGCATCGCCTCTTCTTTGCTTGGTGAACCGGAATTACTCATATTGGATGAACCGACAAATGGTCTTGACCCTTCAGGCATCCAGGAAATCCGTGAATTGATCAAATCTCTTCCTGAAGAATGCGGAATCACCATAATGATTTCCAGTCATTTGTTAAGTGAAATTGAACAAATGGCTACCCAGGTCGGGATCATTTCTAAAGGCAGACTTATCTATCAGGATTCGATTGAAAAACTACAAAGTAAAGCTCAGCATCGGATACGCCTGCGAGTCGGAAATGGAGAAATCGCTAAGAAAAAATTGCTCCCTCATGGGCATGTCGCCGAAGCGGAGGAAGAGTATATTTATGTAGAGGTCCATCATGATGATGAGATCGCCTCAGTCGTAAGTACTCTCGTAAAAGAAAAGATTCCTGTATATCGGATCGAAGAACAGCGTCAGTCTCTGGAGGACATTTTCCTGGATTTGACGAAGGATGAGGAGGGTTCCTATGCTTCCCATTCTGCAAGCTGATCTATTAAAAGTGAAGCGAAAATGGTTCTGGCTGCTCGTTTTTCTAGGGCCGTTCGGTGTCATAGGGCTGCAAGTTGTCAATTATGGCGTTCGCTACGAGTGGATCACCTCGCGCACGGACGATCAATGGGCGACACTGATTCAAAGTGTGAATATGTTTGTTGCCCCTGCTTTACTGCTTGGCATGGCTATTTTAGCTTCACAGATTGCGTCGATTGAACATAAAGAAACCGCCTGGAAGCAGCTGCTCGCCCTGCCGGTAAAAAGACGTGACGTATACATTTCAAAATTCATCATTACAAGCGGTATGATCTTCATATCAGCTCTCCTCCTATGTATAGGGACGGTCGTGCTTGGTATCGGACTCGGCTTCGGCTGGAATTTTTCAGTAAGTGACATACTTAAAAACAGCTTTTATCCATTTTTTGCGGCGCTTCCGGTTCTCGCTTTACAGCTGTGGATGTCGATCGTGCAGAAAAATCAGGCAGGTCCTCTGGCGATTGGAATCTTCGGAGCGGTATTTTCGACGTATGCCCATCTAGCTCCAAATTGGCTGATTTGGAAATGGCCGCTTCTCTATCCAGGCAAGGATCCTCTTCCGTACGTCGGGCTTGGGGTGCTCGTTGGTGCCGTGATCCTTTTGGCTGGAGTTATGGATTTTAGAAGGAGGGATGTAGCCTGATGCTGCGCTCATTAATTAGTTCTGAACTTTTAAAAATAAGAAAAACGAAAGTGTGGCTTTTATTATTCCTCAGTCCAATCCTGGCGGCGATCGTCGGTTATTTATCAGACATCCCTTCTGAGGGAGGCTGGGCGTATCTGCTGTTCATGATGACATCTTCCCATTCGTTATTGATTTTCCCATTAATGATTAGCGTATTTTCAGGTTTCATCTGTCGATATGAACACCAAAACGGCGGGTGGCGCAGGATGTTCAGCATGCCGGTCGGGAGACAGAACGTGTACTTAGCTAAATTCATCGTCGTCTTTTCGCTTGTGGCACTTAATCAATTGATGTTTTCAGCTGTTTATTTAGGTATGGGGTATATGCAGGGATTGGAGGGGAGCGTACCTGGCGAGATTTTAATTAAATGCTTAGCAGGCGGATTAATCGCAGCGTTACCTTTAATCGCACTTACGCTCTGGGTAGCGACCATTTGGTCCAGTTTTGTAGCCCCCTTCACGCTGAATGTAATTCTGACGCTGCCGAACATGCTCGTCGCAAACTCTGAAACCTTCCGCCCGTGGTATCCATGGGTGCAGCCTTTTATGATGATGCAGGGAGAAGAGGATGGATTTTTCACCGTGCCCGCCGAATCATTACTCGTAGCGATCGGAGTAGTATTCGTTATCTTTTATATCGCCGGAAGCATGAGCATACAGCGGAAAGCGGTTTAATCAAAAGAAAATTTCCATCTTATTGATGTTAGGTTTCGTTGCTTTTACGTGTAGAAATGGGGTCTTGGAATTTCCAAGACCCCATTACCATGGTCTGAGGAACGAAACCATATAATCTGATAATAAAGGGAGCGTTCCGGTAAGGATACTGCATGGAAGCGACTGTGCTCATTATCCAACATTCCATTAGCACAAAAAAACTAAGCCATTAGATAGTCGATTATAACACCAAAAAGGATTGTTCCAGCTCCAATCGTAAAATGAACCTTTTTTTCATTCAATTTGTTTTCTCTAAAATAGTAAAAATGATACCAATTAAACCAATAAAAACAGCACTTCTAATGAAATACGAGGTATTCATAAGAAATAAACTCGGAAACTTCTGAACAAGTCCCGATATAACACCTATAATTCCCAATAGCAGAGGTGTTCTTAATGTCCAATACATTCAAATCAACAACCCTTCTTGGTAAACCTAACACAATGTTAGCTTAAGAATCTCTCTACATCCAACAACACTATACACTAGTAAATCAACCCTCTTTACGTAGGGAGGATTAAACATACGACGACATGCCTTCGTTCAGTGGTTGAGAAACGAAAAGCCTTCATTTGTGAATACAGAAGTTCTTCGATCGTCGGTGTATGGACTGGACTGGCTGTCGGAGGTTGAGGGAAAAAGATAAACGAAGTGATTCTATGATCGTACAAAAGTGAAAGAAGTTTAATGAGCCGTTAAATGCTAAAATTTAAATATTTTCCATCCTGATGCCAAGATTTACTTTACTAAGAATATGCCGAGAATGTTTGTTTTTTTCGAGAAGAGGGTTAGTATTCCCTGCTCGGTATTATCCATAGTACTAAGGAGAGGTAGTTAATATTTTCTAAAGTTAATCTGAAACATTCTACAAACGTGGGTGAATGAGAGTTTTTATCTTCATGTTCTTTGTTCCGTCTCTGAAATTTTAAATAAGGCGGTTTTAGGAAGGGGCGAGACTCCTGTGGGAAGAGAGTGATTGGTGAGATCCCGGAAGGCGTTAGCCTGAGGAAGCTCACTGCACTCCCACGGAAAGCGAGCCCCTTCCTAAAACCGCCTTCCACTTATTAAGATGACGGAAAAGCAAAAGCTTTCTCTGTTTCAATTTCAGTAGTTCGTTCAAATCATCTTGAATGAATGGTTGGGAAAGGGCGAGACTCCTGCAGGAAAGCGAGTTGTTTCCCAACCACCACTTTGCTCCAGTAACGAACCCCACCTTCTAAAAGAAAATTAAACAAAAAGCCCCGCCAATAAGCGGAGCTTTACACATGTTACACATATAAAAACTGTGGAACTTCACTCGTTTTCAACAGGTTCCCTATATAGAACGAACCGAAGTCGCCGTAACGGGAAGTAACCTCATCGAAACGCATTTCATAAACGAGCTTTTTAAACTGTAGAACGTCATGAGCAAAAAGCGTCACGCCCCATTCCCAGTCATCAAATCCGATAGAGCCTGTGATGATTTGACGGATTTTCCCGGCATATTGACGGCCGGTCATGCCGTGCGCATACATCAGCTTAGCACGTTCATCTTTTTCAAGTACGTACCAGTTGTCATTACCCTGGCGGCGCTTGTCCATCGGGTAAAAGCAGATATGGTTCCATTTTGGCAGGATCGGCTTTAAGCGGCCCTGGATTTCAGGGTCGTTTTCATCTGCGTTGCCCATGTAGTTTGACAGCTCCACAACGGAAACGTATGAGTATGATTTCGTCGTGAATTCAGCTAATTTGGATTTATTGAACGCTGTTTCAATCTCATTCAATTCCTCCATCGTTGGGCGAAGAATCATCATCATGAAGTCGGCTTTTTGTCCGACGACTGTGTATAAAGCATGGCTTCCTTGTTTGCTTTTTTCTGTATCTTCCCATTTGCCGATAAGCTGCTGGAATTCGCTGATCGCCAATTCACGTTCTTCACTGCTTGCGTATTTCCAGGACGTCCAGTCTACCGTGCGAAAATCATGCAGGCAATACCAACCATCCATCGTTACTACGGATTCTGGCATGGTGTGATCGCTCCTTTATAGTAAGTGTCATAGTAATTTCATCCTTTTTCAATATAACACAAGTGGCTCCTCATTATCATTTCAGCTAATTTGAAAGTATTGTGAACACATAATTAGGGTAAAGATAAGATGTAATCGCTTAATCATAAATTTTACTATCGAAACACTTTCAATTGAACACAAAAGGTCTTATCATATAGTACAGAAAAGAAATGGGAGGGTTAAATCATGAGTAACCTATTTGATACTTTAAAAGCGAAGATGAGCGGCGAAAGCAAGAAGGTCGTATTCCCTGAAGCTTTAGACGAACGCATCCTGACAGCTGTAAGTAAACTTGGTTCTGAAGGTTTTGTGAAACCTGTACTAGTTGGAAATAAAGAAGAAGTAACACAGAAAGCCCAGGAAGTTGGCGTGGATGTGTCAGACGCTGAAATTCTCGATCCAGCAGACTACGAAGGGTTTGACGAAATGGTCGCAAGTTTCGTAGAGCGCCGTAAAGGTAAAGCGACGGATGAACAAGCGCGTGATATCCTGCAGAACGGCAACTACTTCGGTACGATGCTCGTATATATGAACAAAGCGGACGGTCTCGTCAGCGGAGCGGTTCATTCTACGGCAGATACAGTACGTCCGGCTTTGCAGATCATTAAAACGAAGCCAGGCATCAAGAAGACGTCCGGCGTATTCATCATGGTTCGCGATGAAGAGAAATATGTGTTCGCTGATTGTGCGATCAACATTGCTCCTGACAGCCAGGACCTGGCTGAAATCGCGCTGGCCAGTGCGGATACAGCTGCTTTATTTGATATCGATCCGAAAGTGGCTATGCTGAGCTTTTCTACAAAAGGATCAGCGAAATCTCCTGAAACAGAAAGAGTCAGTGAAGCGGTTGAGCTTGCGAAACAGCAGAACGCTGACCTGCTGATTGACGGAGAATTCCAGTTCGACGCAGCATTTGTTCCATCTGTTGCTGAGAAAAAGGCACCAGATTCTCCATTAAAAGGAGAAGCGAATACGTTCATTTTCCCTAGCCTTGAAGCAGGGAACATTGGATATAAAATCGCTCAGCGTCTAGGTAACTTTGACGCAGTTGGACCGGTTTTACAAGGATTAAACAAGCCTGTGAACGATCTTTCCCGCGGCTGTAACGCAGACGATGTGTACAAGCTGGCGATCATCACAGCAGCTCAATCTCTATAATATAGAAGAAAAAAGCTCAAGGACCATCGCGTCCTTGAGCCTTTTTTTATTGTTCGGCCGTTTAAGTTGAATCCCATGCCACTTACTTTCAGAAAACGACCGCTGATCGATTTTTACATAAATGCAGGAAATTACTGATTATAATGGAATTAGAGTAAAGTAGATGAGGTGATAAGGATGAATGTGAAAATTGATATACACGAGGATTATGAGCAGGTCTCGATCACCATTCATGCAAAAGAGTGGAGTGCTGAGCTGGAGCAGCTTGTACAAATGATCAATGGGTCACATCCTAAGCGATTGATCGGGATGGATGGCGAACAGTCCGTACTTATGCAGCCGGCTGATATCGAGTATGTGTATTCAGAAAACGGCAGAGTGTTCGCTTTCGATGGAGAACGGAAGGTAGAGCTTAAAATGAAGCTTTATGAAGTGGAAGACTTGCTTATGTCCCATCAGTTCGGACGCTTTTCTAAATCCGTTATCGGCAACATCAATCACGTTAAGCGTTTCGAATTATCTTTTAACGGAAACCTCTGCGTTTACTTTACTTCTGGTCAAAAGGAATATGTCTCTCGCAGGTATGTTCGCAGCTTGAAGGAAAAATTAACCGGAGGTGGAAACTGAAATGAAGCATCATATCGCAGAAAGAATATGGGTGGGTTTCGGTTTTGCAGGAATTGTAAATTTTATTGCCGTAACGATCATTATGGTCAACGGCGTGGATGTTGAGGCAGCGGTCCTCTGGCAGAACATGTTAGGCGCGATTATTATGGGAGTGTACTTCAGCGTCGCTTCGTTGATTTTTGAAAAAGAATCATGGAGCCCTTTGAAACAAACGTCTATTCACCTGAGTATTTCACTCGCTGTATTTTACACTTTGGCAGGCGTTGTCGGCTGGGTGCCATTTGAATGGAAGGCGCTTCTGATCAGTACGGCTATTTTTATAACGATTTATTTTGTTTTCTGGTTTTTCATCGGTCTTTATTTAAAAAGAATGACTTCCGAATTGAATAAAAACATCTGAGTAAGGGATAAAAAAAGCACTGGAGCTGTCATTCATTGATCTGCTCCAGTGCTTTTTTATTGCGGACGATCATTTGTTCAAAGCGCTTCGTGAACGTCTCGATTTCTTCTCCTTCTAATGAATTGGCGACGATGTGGTCGGACCAGTCATTCAGTTGAAAAAGAATTCGGTTGCGTACGTCAGCTACCGTCAGATCGGTACCGAGCAGCTCGTTCAGTGAGGCCATGACTCTCGGATCGATGTTCGGGTATTGGAAGCGGGTGGGCTCGTCATTTAAGCCGACTTTGTAAAAGTTCTTCAGCAGAGCGGCCCGTTCGGCTCCGCTTCCGGAAACGTCTAAATAAATTTGCACCGCCGATCCTCGTTTGACGCGGCGCTGGGAAATACCCGCGAACTTTTTTCCCCCGATGCTTAAATCATAAGCGCCCGGGCAGTACGACTGGGTGATTTCGTACGCTTCAATTTGGTCGGTGAGGTCGGAGAAGAGGTGCTTGATGAATTCGACCATAGCGTCGTAGCCGTCATGGATGTTGACTTCTTTGGCGTCTGGAAAAATGAGCGACAGGTTCAGCACGCCTTCATCAAGCAGGACGGCCAGCCCTCCGGAATTGCGGACGACGACCTGGTAGCCTTCTTCTTTTAAATAATCGATCGCTTCTGAGATGTTCGGCAGACGGGCATCAGGAATACCGAGGACGACCGTATCGTGGTGGACCCACAAACGGGCAGCGGTCGGTGATTCTTTCTCGCCTACGGCAATCGCTAAGGCGTCATCGATCGCAAATGACTGCAGCGCAGAGAATGTCGGTCCCATATTGCTTTGATCAATGAAGCGGTATGTGGATGGATGTAATATATCATATAGTTTGTTCATTGGAATCTTGCTCCTTTTTAATAGACCAGCATCATTATAACAGAATTGCACGGATGCATGTATGACGATTGATGGAAAGGTGTTTTGTTATGGCGAAATAAGGTATATAATAGGAGGAAATGTCGTGAAGGAAGGACCAACTGATGGCTTATCGTGATGAACAATTAAGTGAAGAAAAGGTATTTAAAGATCCGGTCCATCGGTACATCCATGTACGGGATCAGGTGATTTGGGATTTGATCGGAACTCCTGAATTTCAGCGGCTCCGTCGAATCCGTCAGCTGGGAACGTGTTATTTGACGTTTCATGGAGCGGAGCACAGCCGGTTCAATCATTCGCTCGGCGTTTATGAAATCGTGCGCCGGATCGCGTCGAATTTTACCGATCGTCCCAATTGGGATCCTAAGGAACGGCTGCTATGCTTAGCAGCCGCTTTGCTGCATGATCTCGGCCACGGGCCGTTTTCGCATTCGTTCGAAAAGGTGTTCAAGCTGGATCATGAGGATTTTACCCAGGCGATTTTGCTTGGCGATACGAAAGTGAACGAAGTGCTCAATAAAGTCGATAAGAATTTTGCAAAAGACGTAGCGGATGTCATTAATAAAACGTACAAAAATAAGCTCGTCGTCAGTTTGATTTCCAGTCAGATTGACGCGGATCGTATGGATTATCTGCAGCGTGATGCTTATTTTACCGGAGTGAGCTACGGCCATTTTGATATGGAGCGTATTTTACGTGTCATGCGTCCGATGGAGGACCAGGTCGTTGTGAAGGAAAGCGGAATGCATGCGGTCGAGGATTACATTATGAGCCGTTATCAAATGTACTGGCAAGTTTATTTCCACCCGGTTACCCGCAGTGCGGAAGTGATTTTGTCAAAAATTCTCCACCGTGCGAAAGAGCTGTATGAAAAAGACTACACATTCAAATTGGAGCCGACGCATTTCCTTTCCTTTTTCAAAGGAGAGCCGACGCTCAGCGAATATTTAGGTCTCGATGAGTCGATTGCGCTTTACTATTTTCAAATGTGGATGCAGGAAGACGATGAGATTCTCTCTGATTTATGTGACCGGTTCGTCAACCGCCGGCTGTTCAAATATATCGAGTTCAATCCAAATTCGCAGATGGCGGAGTGGATGGAGTTGTATAAATTGTTTCAGAAGGCCGGCCTCAACCCGGACTATTATTTGGTCGTCGATTCAAGTTCTGATCTGCCGTACGACTTTTACCGTCCAGGAGAGGAAGGGGAACGTCTGCCGATACATCTCTTACTGCCGAATCAAGAGCTAAAGGAATTATCACGCCTTTCGGAAATTGTGGAGTCCATCTCCGGGAAGAAGCGTACCGATCATAAATTGTATGTGCCGCAGGACGTGCTCGATAACATGTCGAGCCGCAGTAAAACGAAGAAACGGATTATGGAAATATTGTATGGATAGGGAGTGGAGACGCGATGCTGGAGAATCATGCGAAACTGATGCAGTTCTTCTCAAGCTCTGAAGCAATCGTCGGCCGTAAAAGACTGCAAAAAATGATTTACATACTGAAAAAGTGTGAAGTCCCGTTTGAAGAACGTTATCAATTTCATTTTTACGGCCCGTATTCCGAAGAACTGACTCTTCGGATCGAGGAAATGTGCAACCTCGGATTTATTAGCGAAACGAAAGAAGAAAAGAAAAATTACTATCAATATCGTTATCAGGTGACGGACGCTGGACGTGAATTCATGGAACATTATGAAGAATCGCTGCCGCCCTTGAACGCTCACATTGATGCGATGAACGAAAAGAGCTCGCGTTTTCTTGAACTCGTATCGACGATGCTTTTTTTCGAGCATCTGCCGAAGGATGAGATTTCAGAAAAAGTGTTTTCCGTGAAAAGCACTCAAAACTACACGGACGAGGATATAAAAGATGGTTGGAATTTTATTGAAAGTCTGCGGAAGTTTCATTAATTTGCAGGATAGGCGGGATGTACTGGTTTTCCAGTATATCTTTTTTTTGTCTTTTTTTTGAAAGCTATCTTACGGCAGAAGACTTGATTTCTAGAGATTTGGTGAGATGATCGGGAATGGCTCGCTTTCCGTGTCTTATTTTCCTTGTTAAAACAGGAGATTTGAGAATTTGAACAAACGTTTGATTGATAAAGAGAAACCCTCAAGCTGATTGGCTTGAGGGCTTCTGCTTTAATCGATGAGGCGTTTTCCACCGACACCGTAGTGTTGTTTTTCATTTCTTCAATCACTACCGTCACTGCTTCTTTGCGAGCGCCCGTGGTTTCTGTAACGGAATTGGTCACACTTTCAACCAATGCCTTTTTCTGTTCATCGGTACGCCCTTCAAGCAATTGGACTGTTACGATCGGCATTCACGATCTCCCCTTTAACCTATAAATAAATCCCCTACAGTAATATATCTTTCGTCAAAGAATCTCGAATTCCTTCCTTTTTCATGAAAAAAATTGATTTTTTTTGAGAGGCTGCACTCTGAAATGAGGAAGGGCCATATGTTAGAATGAAATCAACAGCAAGCTTAAAGGAGGATCACTTGAGTTATGAAGGAATTTGACCAATTTAAAAACAATAAAGAACAAGGCAGCGATAAAAAGAAAAATCAATTTACTATTTTAAAAGATGATTCTACAGACGGCCACGGCGGTTACGGTGTGGGGTCGATCAGCCTGGAGAACATGAGTCCAGTCATCGTCGATCCAAACGAGGAAAAAGCCTATGTGGATATGGGTGCATTGCATGCCAGAAGTGCGGTGGAGAAACGAATCCGCTTCTTAACCGACCGCTCAGAAGTGCCGAATGGTAAATTATATTGGATCACATGGGTGACGGTCGATTATCAAGAAGGCAAGCCTTGCTATCACGGTGTAGCAGGAAGCGAAGTGGTCGTCGACCGTGAAATCAGAAGGGGATACAAGCTTCTTCCAGAGCACGTGAACCATATGGACAAGTCACTGAAAGGCCGGTTTGTCGTCGATCATATGGATGACAAATCAAAGCGGATCCTTGCTGAGTTTTTACGTGATTTTAAACCTCAACTGTGGGATAACTCAGCGCAGGAATTAAAAGACAGCCTGGATGTTTAGAATAGTAAATAACATAGAAAAGAGCGCCTGTATATAAATCCAGGCGCTCTTTTTAATGGTTTTGATGATGCTTTTATCTTGAGGACTCAGTTTCGAGGCATAGTGGGAGTTTAGGGGCTGCGGGAAACGGATCGCTTTCCGTGGGGCGGGCGCTGAGCCTCCTCGAGCTTCGCTCTGTGGGGTCTCACCTGTCCCGCTCATCCCACAGGAGTCTCACCGTTTCCCTCCGCCCCCTTTCCATATAAGTGTCTCGAAACCACTGTAATAATAGGGGATTAATGTAATCGATCGTTCCATATTGTAAGTCTTGCTATAGAACCCTCATTCCAATAGTACAGAGGTAATAGAAGCTGCTCCTTTTGGGTGGAAGATTCATTTTTTCTCTTCCACGTAAGGGTTGAAATGTGAAAAACGGAAGCGCTTCGTTCTGCGGCGTATGGGCTGAGCTATTGCTGGAATCCGCGACTTAGACGTGACCTCGAAAGTCTTCTCTATTCTGATGCGAGGGGGTTCGTTCATTCCATTTTAAATGGGTTGGTTGGGAAGCTGCGAGACTCTCTGTAAAAGCGGAAGCGCTTCGATCAGCGGCGTATGGACTGGACTGAGCTGTCGGAGATAAAGGAAACACGAAGAACGGAGTGATTCGATGTTGACTTATCGTACAGAAGTGAAGGAAGTCTCAGTAGCCGCTAAGCGCTGGAGCTGGATAGTCCCCCATGACGTTTATGAACGAATTCACTTCCTAGACTACGATAAGTGTAAGAGGTGGGAGAAGGAGGTAGGCGAGACCCCGCAGGGCTTTTTAGCCCGACGAAGCTCGCCAGTTCCCCCACAGGAAAGCGAGTAGCTTCCCAACCACCCCTGACTCTTATTACGGAAACGAATCCAGTTTACCTCGAACAAATCTCCAACAAAATTATGGCAAGGCTTTTTTTGCAAATCGCTCGGCAAACGCAAAAATCAATTTTCCGCAAAATACCAGTGTAAGAAATGAAGTTATGTGCTATCATAAGAACAAATGTTCGCATGTAAAAGGAGTGGTAATTATGAATAATCATAACCGGGACCGGGGAACGATCAAATGGACATCGCTTATGCTGCCCGAACACGTCGAAATGATAAAGAAGGTGTGGAAAGAGGATCAGCGGGTGGAAAAAGGAATACTTGATGAGCAAAAGGCTGTGGAAATCGATTTTATTATGCAGCGGGCCTTGCACGATGGCCTGACCGTCGATATCCGTGTCCATAATGGATTCGATTACGAAGAACAGCGTGTGAAAATTAAACACATCCATAAAAGAGAGCGGAAAATTTCAGCGGTACATTGGAAAACAAAAGAGCCGATCACTTTCCAGCTTGAAGAAATTTCAGACATCACCATCGTGTGAAAAAATAATGTTCACAAAATGTTCGAATTTTTTATACTGTAAAATGTTGACTAAGAAGCGTGCGGGGGAATATATTAAGTAACACATGGTTTATACATGTATTTGCTAGGACAGGGAAAACGACCGGTTTATGCCGGTCGTTTTCTCTGTCTTTTTTTATAATTAGGTTACATCGCTAAGCCCTACCAGAACCAATCCACAACGTTTTTGTACCATGGATCATTATTAATCTCTTCTTCAATGTCATTGATATCCGAGTCTTCATTTTCTTTGCACGTTTCTTTAGGAACATCCTTTTTATCCATGTAGACGAGACGCTCTTCGGGACAGGCCGGCCCCGATAATTTACCGGTTTCCGGGTTGATATAGACTCCTTTTAAATCAGCCGGCGGAGCGAAGGCTGAAACCGGAAGCGGCTCATGTATTTTTTCCATCGAGTTCGCCCATAATTCCTTGGAGTACTGGTGATCGCGCTGGACCGTTATTTTCCGGTTATCATCATAGCCGCTCCACACCCCCATGACGTACTGCGGGCTGAAGCCGATCATCCAGCTGTCCGTATCCGTCGTCCCGGACTTTCCGCCGTACATTCGTGTAAGCTGATCGGCGATACTTGAACCTGTGACACTCATGTAACCATTCAGTGCGGGATCGAACATCCCGGTCAGCATGTGAGCGACGGAAAACGCAGCCTTCGGATCGATCGGCTCCCTGTCTTTGTCTTTTGACGACACAGGTTCATATTCATACAAAACCTTCTCACGCTGATCGGTGATTTTTGTAATCGTATGTTTTTGACCGGCCGTCGAACCGCTGGCGAGACGCGAATAGCCTTCCACCATATCGTATAGAGAGATAGAAGCTGTTCCGAGAGCCAGGGAAGGAACAGCCGGATAGTCTCCTTTGAAGCCAAAGTCATGCAGCGTGTCGACGAGTTTTTTCGGACCTAAATCGACGTTCGTTGTCACGGCGTAAATGTTATCAGACAACGCAATCGCCTGGGCCATCGTAATCTCATCATCGGCGTAATAGTTGTTGTAGTTACTCGGTGAATAAGCGTTGCCATCATCCATTTGGAATGAAGTCGGTTTACTTTCGATCATCGTCAGCGGGGTGTAGCCGTTTTTTAATGCGCTGTAGTATAAAAATGGTTTGATTGTTGAACCTACCATGCGTTTCGCCTGAGTCACGCGGTTAAAAGTCGTACTCCCGTAATCTCGTCCGCCTTTCATTGCCGTCACGGCGCCTGTTTCATTATCCATAATGACAGCTGCTGTTTCGATCTCACCAGCCTTGCTGAACTCTTCATCGACCGCTTTCTCAAGCTCAGCCTGATGGTCGGGGTTAAGCGTCGTGTAAATGTGGAAGCCGCCGGACTCTACCTCTTCAACGTCCATATCAAGCACCCGTGCCGCTTCACGAACGACTTCGTCCTGGAAATAAGGCGCTACAGCCTGTGCTTCCTCGGCTGAATGATCGTAATAATCAAGAGAAGCCGTGACCGCCTCGTTTTTCTCAGAACTCGTAATATATTCTAAGTCATTCATTCGCGACAAAATCCGCTCCTGGCGTGTCTCAGCATTCTCAAGATCCGCTAAAGGAGAATAGTAGCTCGGCCCTTTTGGAACCCCGGCCAGCATCGTAGCTTCCGCCAATGTCAGCTCGTCCGCATGCTTATTGAAAAAGTAACGGCTCGCAGATTCAATGCCGTAAGCCCCATGTCCGTAATAAATCGTATTGAGATAGCCTTCGAGAATTTCATCTTTTTCATAAAAAATTTCCAGCCGCATTGCGTAAAAAGCTTCCTTCAGCTTCCTCGTCCACGTTTTCTCATGGGTTAAATATAAGTTGCGCGCATACTGCTGAGTAATCGTACTGGCGCCTTCGACCATTTCCATCGCTTTTATATCCGTTAAAGCGGCCGAGGCGATTCTTTTCAAATCGAAACCGAAATGATTATAAAAACGATGGTCCTCAATCGCAAGAGTCGCCTCGACAAGCTCATCAGGCATGGATTCTAAACTGACCCAGTATCGGTCTTCCCCGCCGTCATGCCCCTTCATAACTTCCCCGTCCGATTGATAATAAATGGTGTTCTGATCCGTTGATAGAGAAGGAGGGCCAAGCATGATGGCATAAGCGAGCGTACCGAGCAGAGCAATCATGCCTAAAAGAACACAAGCCGTCGCTGCTTTGATCCCTCTTTTTGTCCATTTCCAGGATAATCGAATAAATAATAGCATTCTCCTAGTCTCCCACCTGTTATAATTACTATTATTATGGGAGAATCATGGATGAATTAAACATTCTCTTGCTTTTTCCATAGATTGCACTATAATTTGATTGTTTACAGGAATGAAAGGGGAAGTCATGAATGGCTACATGGTTTACAGAAAAACAAACCGACAGCTTCGGCATCACCGCCAAAGTGAACCGGTCTTTGCATAAAGAACAAACAGATTTTCAAGAGCTCGAAATGCTCGAAACCGAAGAATGGGGGAATATGCTCGTCCTCGACGACATGGTGATGACGACTGAAAAAGATGAATTCGTCTACCACGAAATGCTGGCTCACGTCCCGTTGTTCAGTCATCCGAGTCCGAAGAAAGTTCTCGTCGTCGGCGGGGGAGACGGAGGCGTCATCCGCGAAGTATTAAAGCACGAAAGCGTAGAAAAAGCTGTTCTCGTTGAAATTGACGGAAAAGTGATCGAGTACTCCAAGCAGTACCTCCCGTCCATCGCCGGCACATTAGACGACCCTCGTGTAGACGTGCAAGTCGATGACGGCTTCATGCATATTGCCAAAAGCGAACGCGAATACGATGTCATCATGGTTGACTCAACAGAACCCGTAGGACCTGCCGTGAACTTGTTCACGAAAGGATTTTACGAAGGCATCGCAAACGCACTCAAAGAAGACGGCATCTTTGTCGCGCAGACAGATAACCCGTGGTTCAAAGCCGATCTGATTCGTCAGGCGTATGCGGACATTAAAGAAACATTCCCGATCACCAAAATATACACAGCTAACATCCCGACCTATCCAAGTGGCCTGTGGACGTTTACGTTGGGAAGCAAAATCTATGATCCAACGCAAGTGAAACCCGAGCGCTTCACCGACATGGATACGAAATACTACACAAGCGAACTGCACAACGCTTCATTCGCGCTGCCGAAGTTCGTAAAAGATCTCACCGAATAAACGGTGACAAAGGGGGATAACTATGCGCTTTGACGAAGCCTATTCAGGCAAAGTCTTCATCATGAGCCGCGCCACCGAAGAAGAAGCACAAGCCGTCATTTACGGCATGCCGATGGATTATACCGTCAGCTTCCGACCAGGCTCACGCTTCGGCCCGAACCGTATCCGTGAGGCTTCCATCGGCCTGGAAGAATACAGCCCATATCTCGACCGCCA
This sequence comes from Halobacillus campisalis, assembly GCF_030345335.1. Lineage (GTDB taxonomy): Bacteria > Bacillota > Bacilli > Bacillales > Halobacillaceae > Halobacillus_A > Halobacillus_A campisalis. The sequence goes on along the minus strand of NZ_JAPVRC010000005.1, from coordinate 139,413 downwards.
CCTCGAAGACATCGCCTATCACGATGCCGGCGACCTCCTGTTCCCATTCGGAAACGCCCAGAGAAGCCTCGACATCATCGAGGACTACATCCAGGAACTTTTGGAAAAAGGGAAGTTTCCGATCGGACTCGGCGGAGAGCATCTCGTCAGCTGGCCGGTCATTAAGGCGTTTAACGAAACGCTGTCTAATCTGAAGATTATCCACATCGATGCCCATGCCGACCTGAGAGAGGAGTACGAAGGAGAAGTCCTTTCCCATTCCACTCCGATCAGGAAAGCGTGCGAACTGCTTGGGCCGGAGAACGTTTACTCCTTCGGCATCCGTTCAGGCATGCGCGAAGAATTCCAGTATGCCAAAGAGAGCGGCATGCACATGTACCGTTACGAAGTCCTTGAACCGCTGAAGCGCGTACTTCCTGATCTTGCGGGAGACAATGTGTACGTCACGATCGACATCGACGTGCTCGATCCTGCCTTCGCTCCTGGGACAGGCACCGCGGAAGCCGGAGGCATTTCATCCAAAGAACTGCTTGCGGCCATCCACGAAATTGCCGGTTCTGACGTTAATGTCGTCGGCTGTGACCTCGTAGAAGTGGCTCCGGCTTACGATCCGACAGAGCAGACGGCTATTGCGGCAAGTAAATTCATCCGTGAAATGCTTTTAGGTTTTGTGAAATAAATGATAGAATAGAAAGGAATCCGTTGCGGTTATGTAGCGGGTTTTTTTCATTGGAGTCAAATGAACTTGATATAAAGGAGATACTATCCCTATGAATAAAAAGATGATTACATTTACGAGCGTGTATGCTCTGATCATGGCAGCGTTGCTCGTCCTGACGTTTCTCTATGATTGGAATCCTTCCGGATACAGTTTTGAAGGGAACGGGTCGACCGTGAGTATAAAGCAAGGCGTTTCTGGTGAAGAAATGGGGCAGGCCGATCTGGCCGAGGACACGTCCGGAATTCTGCTGTTCCAGGCAGCGGTTCAGGATGTGAAGGCTCACTGGCAGCAGGATCTTATTGTAATTTCCTTGTTGTTTCCATTAATACTTTTCTCCCTGTTCAAGGAAACCCAGCCGTTTAAAGAAATATTTCCGCACAAGTGGTTCGTGACGATGACAATTGCGATTATCGTAATATATGCTGTCGCTACCGTGCCATCGTATGTTGGAGAAATCCAGTCCGTCCATGACAGGGCCGAAGTCCTTTTAAACGACGGGACTTGAGTTTTCCTCGTGAAGTTCTTATAATGTAAAGGTTAAAGACGTACGTAAAGCTAAGGAGCGATACAATGACAGCGAAGGATGTACGAGTCAAGCTTGTGACCGAGATCAGAGATGCCGATCGTAAAGAAGAGATCACGATGTCCGAGCCAGGGCAGTATTTCTCGCGAGGAGAAACGGAAGTAGTCAAGTTTACAGAGCACCCTGAAGAAGGTGAACCGGTCAACACCATGGTGACCGTAAAGCCGGGACATGTAAGCATTAAACGCACAGGCGGAGTGGACATGCGCCAAGTGTTTCAAAAGCAGCTGGAAACAGAAAATATTTATCATCATACCTATGGTGATTTTCATATGAAGACATTTACAGACCAAATCGAGTACCGCTCACTGGAGGAGGCGTCTCGTGGGCGTCTGTTTATCAGTTATCAAATGACATTGAACCATGAAGTGACACAGCGGCACCGGTTGACGCTTATTATTGAGGAGGAAAGCGAATGAATATTGTAGAGCAGACGGAACAAAAATTAAAGGATGAAATCGTCCGTGCCGTGAAGGAAGCGGGGTTAGCATCAGATGAAGAGATGCCGGTCGTCGTTTTAGAGCAGCCGAAAGATAAGTCCCACGGCGATTACGCCACGAACATGGCGATGCAGCTGGCACGCGTTGCGAAAAAGAACCCGCGTCAGATTGCGGAGGAGCTTGTAGAAAAGTTCGACCGTTCGAAAGCCTCTATCGAAAAAATGGAAGTCGCGGGGCCTGGATTCATCAATTTTTATATGAACAATGAATATTTGACCGACCTTGTCCCGACGATCCTTGAAGCTGAAGAAAACTATGGCCGTACGGAAATCGGGAAAGGCCATAAGATCCAGGTCGAGTTCGTATCTGCGAACCCGACAGGAACGCTTCACTTAGGTCATGCGCGCGGAGCGGCTGTCGGTGATTCTCTATGTAATGTGCTCGACGCCGCCGGATATGATGTGTCCAGAGAGTACTATATTAATGATGCCGGAAACCAAATGGCGAACTTGGCTCTTTCTGTCGAAGCCCGCTACATGCAGGCACTAGGGAAAGAGTGGGATATGCCGGAAGATGGATACCACGGCAAAGATATCATCGAACTCGGAAAGCAGTTGGCCGAAGCTGATGGAGAGAAGTGGGTCGACGCTGCTGAGGAAGACCGTCTCGATTTCTTCCGTTCGTACGGATTGAAGTTCGAACTTGATAAAATCAAAAATGACCTGGAAGAATTCCGTGTTCCTTTTGACGAATGGTTCTCAGAAACTTCCCTTTACGAAGGCAACCAAATCAAGGATGCGTTAAAGGTTCTGGAAGAGAAAAACTACGTCTATGAGAAAGACGATGCTACCTGGTTTGAAACGACGAAGTTCAGCGACGACAAAGACCGTGTTCTTATCAAAAATGATGGAACGTATACGTATTTGACTCCGGATATTGCTTATCACAAAAATAAGCTGGACCGTGGATTTGATACGTTGATCAATATTTGGGGAGCTGATCACCATGGCTACATTCCGAGGATGAAAGCCGCCATTCAGGCTCTTGGATACAGCGAAGAAACGCTTGAAGTCGAAATCATCCAAATGGTCAACCTGTTCCAGGACGGAGAAAAAGTGAAAATGAGCAAGCGTACAGGAAAAGCCGTCACCCTCCGCGAACTGATGGAAGAAGTCGGCATCGACGCCATGCGTTATTTCTTCTCCATGCGCTCAAGTGACTCTCACCTTGATTTCGACATGGATCTTGCTCGCTCAGAGTCTAATGAAAACCCGGTCTATTACGTTCAGTACGCCCACGCCCGCATTTGCACGATGATAGGGCAGGCGGTAGACAAAGGACTAGCCGCCGGTGAATTCAACGGCACCCAGCTTTCTTCAGAAAAAGAAGAAGACCTGCTTAAGCGTCTAGGCGAATTCCCGCAGATCGTCGCTGATGCAGCAGAGAAACGGACACCGCACCGCGTCACGCAGTACGCCTTCGATCTAGCTTCGAACCTGCACAGCTTCTACAACGCTGAAAAGGTTATCGATGCTGAACATCCAGAGCGTACCGTTGCCCGTGTAGCGCTTATGAAAGCTGTCCGCATCACGCTCCAAAACGCCCTTGGTCTTATTGGGGTATCTGCACCGGAGAAAATGTAGGAAAAGATACAATTTATTCGATGCCTTTCTCATTTTCATGTTGATATTCAAATAAGCTCTTTTTCTTGAATACTAAGTTTCGAAATATTTTTAGAAAGTTTCCGTGAAAATAGTAGAGCTTGAAGGTCCGGGAAATCACTCGCTTTCCATGGGCGTACGGTGAGCTTCCTCGGGCTGACGCCCTGTGGGATCTCACCATGTACTGTTCTCCCATAGGAGTCTCGCAATTTCCCGGACCTTCTTGCGTTTGTTAAGATAACGGAAACACTGATGAGCTGCTTCAAGCGGGAAAAGCTAGAACCGCAAAATGCTTCTTTTATACAGATTAAGGAAAAGTAACTCTCCGGTACCAAGGATTCATTCTATTTTGAATGAAGTGGTTGGGAAACGAAGAGACTTCTTTGGTGAAAGCGATAGCGCTTTGGTCAGTTGCCTTTAGACTGGATAGAGCCACAGCCACCTAGAATCTTTAGCAAGAAATTCTTATCCACGAAGGCATTCACAGTTGTTGGTCTATATTCTTGCTCTCTCATTTGATAAAGGGTTCGGGAAAACGGCGAGACTCCTGCGGGAATGGATGGACTGGCTAGACCCCACAGAGCTTTAGCTCGAGGAGGCTGGCCGTCATCCCCGCGGAAAGGGAGTCGTTTTCCCGAACCCTTTCCGCCAACTAACAATTAGGAACCATAACTTAAAAATAAAAAAATAAATATACAAAACAATCCGCCTCTCATACAATAAGGAGGCGGCTTTTTTACGTTGATCAAAAACGGACAAGTTGGAAATAGTAAAGTAAAGGAGGATTCATCATGAAAGAAGTAGCATTAGCTTTGCTTGCAGGATTTATTGTCGGAGCTATTTTTGCAGCATTCAAATTACCGATTCCTGCACCACCCGCTTTAGCAGGGGTAGCAGGAATCGTTGGCATTTATTTAGGTTTTAAATTCATCGCATGGGCTGGCCCGTCGATTACATCGATTTTCAATTAACTCTATAAAAGAGGACGGAAAACTTTAGCGATTTGTTCTTTCATTTTCATAGAGAATGGACGATTTTTGATCCATTCCTCATCCAGCCGCACGGAATCCCGGACGTCATCCAGATAGGCGCTGCGCAGGTCCTCGACAAATTCATCTTCATAAATGTACATGTTCACTTCTTTGTTCAAATATAAACTGCGGCGGTCAAAGTTGGCGGTGCCTAAATAAGCAAAAGTGCGGTCGACCATCATGACTTTGGCATGATAAAAGCCGGCGTCAAAAAAGCTGACATTCCCGCCATGACGAGCCAGCTCGTACATGTAGGGCAGTCCTGCTTCTTTTACCAGCGGGTGGTCGGGCTTCATCGGAATCATGATGTGGATGTTTACACCACGGTCGATCGCTTCTTTTAAGGCTGCTAACAGCATATTTGTAGGAATGAAGTAAGGCGTACCGATGAAAATCTCCTGTCTCGCATTTTGGATCATTTCAAAATACTCATCTTCAAGCTCTCCACCGTCTGTAGCTACGATGCGCACCGTATGTTCTCCATCTCGGTTCCGAATGAAAGGGTGGTCGTTTTCTTTAGTCGCCAGTCCCCAGTCATCCAGAAATGTGCGCTGTAAGTCAGAAACGACCGGTCCTGTGACACGCAGGTGATAATCCCGCCAATCCTGGAACATCGAGCTGTCACCCATGTACACCCGTCCCACATTATATCCACCTACATAGCCGATTTTTCCATCAATCACCGAAATCTTACGGTGATTTCTCCGGTTCAATTTATAAAAGAAGTACGGAAAGCCTGGCGTTTCTGCGAATTTAAACTGCACGCCCGCTTTTCTTAAGTCGTGCCGTATTTTTTTGTTAATCTGGTAGCTTCCCATCCGGTCTGCCAACAATCGGACTTCTGCTCCTTCTTTTGCTTTCTTCTTTAACGCGTCTAATAATTTACGCCCGGCTTTATCGTTGTTTATGACATAAAAAAATACATCGACATTATGTTTAGCGTTAGCGATGTCCTGACAAAGATCTTCGTACAAGGGAGAGCCATTTTTATACAGCTGGTAATTTCCCGTCGTGATGGAATGGGGCAAGTAACGTACTTTTTTTAAATGATCTTTTCGTCCTAATTTGAAATCTATAATGATTAGTAAAATAAGTAGAATGATGGCAATTGCTATCGAACTTATAATCAATGTGAAGCCTCCTCTTGAACAGTATGGATAGTATTCCCTATTTTTCCTTTAGTCGAACATGAAATTTTTTGGAAATATGTTGACTGAATGCTCATTCATAATTTATAGTAAAGCTATAAGATTCAGAAAATTTCTGGTCGAACAACGCAGAGGGGGAGAACATATGAATCCGTTGTTAATCGCCAATTGGATTTTATTCATAGGGGTGACGGTTTACGGTTTATACTTATTCGTTCGAGTCGTACGTACGAGGATCGAGTACATCAAAATGGGACGGAAATTTGAATTTGATGGGGAAATCAAGCAGCGTCTCAATAAAGTGCTTGTGAATGTTTTCGGGCAGAAGAAATTGTTAAAGGACAAGAAGTCCGGTATTATCCATGTGATGTTTTTCTACGGCTTTATTCTTGTCCAGTTCGGTGCTATTGATTTTATTTGGAAAGGGCTGGCACCTGATTCACACTTGCCGCTTGGACCTTTTTATCCTGGTTTCACTTTTTTCCAGGAGCTTGTAACACTGATGATTCTCGTAGCGGTAGTATGGGCGTTCCACCGTCGCTATGTTGAAAAGCTTGTCCGCTTAAAGCGCGGGTTTAAAGCAGGATTAGTTCTTTTATTCATTGGAGGACTTATGGTATCGGTCCTTGTAGGAAACGGTATGGGAATGATCTGGCACGGCCATGAAGGTACGTGGACAGAGCCTGTTGCGAGCATTATTGCAAACGCTTTCGGGTGGATGCCGCCAGTGGCAGCTGCTTCTGTGTTTTTCATTATGTGGTGGATCCATACATTGATCTTACTGACGTTCCTCGTGTACGTGCCGCAATCGAAACACGCACATTTAATTGCAGCACCGGTCAACACGTTCTTAACACGTCTGGACCCTCCAGGAAAATTAAAGACAATCGATTTTGAAATCGACGAAGAAGCAGATGAAGAGGATGTTTCATTTGGTGTAGGGAAAATCGAGGATTTCAGCCAGCTTCAGATGATCGACTTATATGCCTGCGTTGAATGCGGGCGCTGTACGAATGTATGTCCAGCGTCAGGGTCCGGAAAAATGCTGTCGCCAATGGACTTGATCATTAAGCTGCGTGATCACCTGACAGAAAAAGGTGCAGCTGTCACAGGTCAGGCGCCGTGGGTCCCGTCATACGCTTTTTCAGGAACGGACGGTAACACGCTTGCCCAAATGGCTCGTGCACAAGGTACAGATGAAGCGGCTGCTGCTTTAGGGGATGTTCATAATAAAAGCTTAATCGGGGACGTCATTACAGAAGAAGAACTGTGGGCTTGTACGACATGCCGTAACTGTGAAGATGCCTGCCCGGTCATGAACGAACACGTTGATAAAATCATTGACCTGCGCCGCTATCTCGTACTGACGGAAGGGAAAATGGATACCGACGGACAGCGCGCGATCATGAATATCGAACGTCAAGGTAATCCTTGGGGACTTTCTAAAAAGGATCGTGAAAACTGGCGCGATGCAGAAGAAGAGGTTCATATTCCGACAGTGAAAGAATTGAAAAAATCCGGTGAAGAGTTCGACTACTTGTTCTGGGTAAGCTCAATGGGCTCTTACGATAACCGCAGCCAGAAAATCGCAATGGCGTTTGCGAAGCTGATGAATGAAGCGGGCATCAAATTTGCGATTTTAGGCAATAAAGAACAGAACTCAGGCGATACAGCCCGCCGGATGGGGAATGAGTTCCTTTTTCAAGAGCTGGCCGAAAAAAATATTAAAGAGTTCGAGAAAAATGATGTGAAGAAAATCATTACGATCGATCCGCACGCATACAACATTTTCAAAAATGAATATCCGGATCTAGGTTTTGAAGCGGAAGTATATCATCATACGGAAATGCTGGCTGAATGGTTGAAAGACGGCCGTCTGAAACCAGACGCTGAAGTGAATGAAACGATTACGTATCACGACAGCTGTTACCTCGGCCGCTACAACGAAGTGTATCAGCCGCCGCGCGATGTGCTTGAAATGATTCCGGGCGTTAAAGTGGTTGAAATGAAGCGCAATCGTTCAAATGGTATGTGCTGTGGAGCCGGCGGCGGAATGATGTGGATGGAAGAAAAATCCGGAAACCGCATGAACGTCGCTCGTACAGAACAGGCACTCGAAGTAGAGCCGACCATGATCTCAAGCGGCTGCCCATTCTGTTTGACAATGCTGTCTGACGGAACAAAAGCAAAAGAAGTCGAAGAAAAAGTAAGCACAATGGACATCGCTGAGATTTTAGCAAAATCAATCTTTCCTGAAAAGAAAGAAAAAACAGCCGTCTGATTTAAGCAGCAAAACAAAACAAAATTAGAAAAAAATAGTGGAAAGTGTACAGAATCTTTTGTACACTTTCCTTATGGAAACAAATCGAGCGAGCGTTCAATCACCTACCCAAAAATGAAAGCGTTGTCACAAGAAAAGCGGAGGCGAGCGGTAGGACCGGACGTATAAGCAAGGCGATGAAGTGAAGTGTTCTTTCTTCACGTAATCGAATTGCTTATATCGAAAGGTCCTGCGAGCCAGAGCTGGACAGCAGAAAAGCGGAGGCGAGCGGTATCTTAAGGAAGATCGACTAAGAACGCCACATCCTGTGGCAACGTCGATCTGACCCCCGTCGTGTGGGCCCAAGCAAGGCGATGAAGTGAAGTGTTCTTTCTTCACGTAATCGAATTGCTTATATCGAAAGATCCTGCGAGCCGGAGCTGGACACAAGAAAAGCGGAAGCGGCCTGGTATTAAGGAAGATCGACTAAGAACGCCACACCTTGCCCCCAATAAAGATAGACAATAAAGAGGAGGAACTCAATATGCGTAAAACAGTAATCGTGTCAGGAGCAAGAACCCCTTTTGGAAAATTCGGCGGCGGTTTAGCTCCGCTGACAGCGTCACAGCTTGGCGGAATCGTCATTAAAGAAGCGATCAACAGAGCTAACGTAAAACCGGAAGAGATCGATGAAGTCATTATGGGAAGTGTTTTGCAAGGCGGACAGGGACAGCTGCCTTCACGTCAGGCCTCTCGAGAAGCTGGAGTTCCGTGGGATGTGAAAACAGAAACGGTGAATAAAGTGTGTGCTTCCGGAATGCGGAGTGTGACGATGGGCGATCAGTTCATCCGCCTCGGTGAAGAAGAAATCATCGTAGCAGGCGGGATGGAAAGCATGAGCAACGCGCCGTATTTCATGCCGAAAGCACGCTGGGGTCTGCGCATGGGAGATGCTCCTGTGAAGGATATGATGGTCCATGATGGGTTGACGTGTTCGTTTGAAAATGTCCATATGGGCAATTACGGCAACCGTACGGCGGAGAAGTTCGAGTTGTCCCGGGAAGCGCAGGATGAGTGGGCTTATCAAAGTCATCAGCGCTCCAGTGCCGCGATTGATTCCGGAAAAATGGCGGAGGAGATCGTACCGGTGGAAGTGCCTCAGCGCAAAGGGGAGCCGAAGGTCATCGATGTTGATGAAGCTCCGCGTCGTGACACGACCGTAGAAGCGCTCAGTAAGCTGCGTCCTGTATTTGATTCGACAGGTACCATTACGGCAGGAAATGCGCCCGGGGTGAACGACGGAGCGGCGGCGATGCTGCTGATGTCAGACGAAAAAGCTTCTGAGCTAGGGGTGGAACCACTGGCCACTATATTGGCCCACGATGAAATTGCGGTTGAAGCGCAGGATTTTCCGGAAACGCCAGGTCTCGTCATAAATAAACTACTTAAAAAAGCTGGCAAATCGATCGAGGACATCGATTTGTTCGAAGTGAATGAAGCATTCGCAGCAGTATCACTGGCCAGCAGTGAAATCGCCGGCCTTGACCCTGAAAAAGTGAACGTCAACGGCGGTGCGGTCGCTTTAGGTCACCCGATCGGCGCGAGTGGTGCGAGAGTTTTATTAACACTCGCTTATGAATTAAAGCGGCGCGGCGGCGGATTAGGCATTGCTTCTATCTGTTCCGGCGGCGGGCAAGGCGATGCGGTTCTCATTGAAGTTGCAGGAGGACGATACTAATGTCGATTAATAAAGTGATGGTCATCGGAGCCGGACAAATGGGAGCGGGAATTGCGCAAGTGTTCGCCCAGGCCGGCTTACACGTCAAGCTCAACGACATGAACGGGGAAGCGCTGAAAAAAGGAATGTCAGGCATCGAAAAGCGCCTGAACCGTGCGGTGGAAAAAGAAAAAATGTCTGCCAGCGAAAAAGAAGAGGCGTGGAACAACCTTGAATCCACTACAGATCTACGTGAAGCTTCCGATTGTGATTTAGTCATTGAAGCCGTTGTCGAAAGCATGGATATTAAAACACAAGTTTTTCAAACATTGGATGAAGTTACACCCGAGCACGCCATTTTAGCTTCCAACACGTCTTCTCTGCCGATAACAGAAATCGCAGCGGTGACAAAAAGGCCTTCTCAGGTAATCGGTATGCATTTCATGAACCCGGTGCCGGTCATGAAGCTCGTCGAAATCATCAGAGCCTTGCAAACGAGTGAAGAGACGTACGAGGCGATCGAAGAGATGAGCAAAAAGCTCGGGAAAACACCGGTGGAAGTGAATGATTATCCGGGGTTCGTATCTAACAGGATTTTGATGCCGATGATCAACGAAGCGATTTACACCGTGTACGAAGGGGTGTCGTCTGTTGAAGATGTTGACACCGTTATGAAGCTCGGCATGAACCATCCGATGGGGCCGTTGCAGCTTGCCGATTTTATCGGTCTTGATACATGTTTATACATTATGGAAGTACTGCACGATGGGTTCGGTGACAGCAAGTACCGCCCGTGTCCACTACTTAGACAATACGTGAAAGCCGGCTGGCTTGGTAAAAAGTCAGGCCGCGGATTTTACAGCTACGAATAACGGGTGAGGGAGAGAAACCACATGAATCTGCAGTTTACGGATGAACAGCTAATGCTGCAAAAAATGGTCCGGGATTTTGCCGAAAAAGAAGTAGAACCAGCGATTGAAAGAATGGAGCGTGAGGACCGTTTTCCGGCTGAACTTGTCCGTCGTATGGGGGAACTCGGTTTGATGGGAATTCCTATTCCTGAACAGTACGGCGGATCGGAAATGGATTATACATCCTACGTGATGGCCATTCATGAAATATCGAAGGTGAGCGCTACGCTTGGCGTCATCTTATCCGTGCACACCTCTGTCGGAACGAATCCGATTCTATTTTTCGGAACTGAAGAACAGAAACAGAAGTACATTCCAAAGCTTGCTTCTGGAGAATATTTAGGAGCCTTTGCCCTGACAGAACCGAGCGCAGGATCGGATGCCGGCAGTTTGAAAACGCGGGCAGAAAAGAAAGACGATCACTACGTGCTGAACGGTGAAAAAATCTTCATTACCAATGGGGGAGCGGCCGATACGTTTATCGTGTTTGCCCGCACGAATCGAGATGAAAAACGGGGCAGAGGAGTCAGCGCCTTCATTATCGAACGCGATACGCCTGGATTTACGGTCGGAAAAGCGGAAAGGAAAATGGGCATGCACGGATCAAGTACCGTTTCCTTAAGCTTCGATCAATGTAAGGTCCATGAGTCGCAGCTTCTTGGTAAGGAAGGGGAAGGTTTTAAAATTGCACTTGCCAACTTGAACACAGGCCGGATCGGTATCGCTGCGCAGTCACTCGGCATAGCAGAAGCAGCCCTCGAGCATGCGGTCGCTTATGCAAAAGAACGGGAACAATTCGGGAAACCAATCGCCCAGCATCAGGGGATTGGTTTTAAACTAGCGGATATGGCGACGGATGTGGAAGCGTCGAAACTATTAGTCTATCAAGCGGCATCCTTGCATGGATCAGGAAAGAAATGCGGTAAGGAAGCCTCAATGGCGAAGTTATTCGCTTCAAGAGCAGCCGTTCAAACGTCGATTGAAGCGGTTCAAGTCCACGGAGGTTACGGATATACCGAGGATTATGCCGTCGAACGATTTTTCCGTGACGCCAAAGTTTGCGAGATATATGAAGGTACGAGCGAAATTCAGCGCATCGTCATCAGTAATCACTTAACGAAAGATTAGGAGGCACATGATATGAATTTTTCACTGACCGAAGAACAGGAAATGCTTAGAAAAATGGTCCGCGACTTCGCCAAAAAGGAAGTCGAACCGACAGCGGCAGAACGTGACGAAGAGGAGCGGTTCGACCGCGAAATTTTTGACAAAATGGCGGAGCTCGGACTGACTGGAATTCCGTGGCCCGAAGAATACGGAGGGATTGGCTCGGATTTCGTCAGCTACGTTATTGCCGTGGAAGAACTGTCCCGTGTCTGCGCTTCTACAGGAGTGACGCTCTCTGCACACATCTCGTTAGCGAGCTGGCCGATTTATAAATTCGGCAATGAACAGCAGAAGAAGACGTTCCTTGCCCAGCTCGCAAGTGGAGAAAAGCTTGGAGCTTATGCGCTTTCTGAACCGGGAGCGGGCAGTGATGTCTCTTCCATGCGCACACAAGCCAAATTGGACGGCGATCATTACGTCTTAAACGGAAGCAAAGTGTGGATAACAAACGGAGGCGTAGGGGATATTTACATCGTGTTTGCCAAAACCGATCCTGAAGCAGGCAGCCGCGGGGTCAGTGCTTTTATTGTTGAAAAAGGAACCCCTGGATTCACCTTCGGGAAAAAGGAGAAAAAACTCGGCATCCGCTCATCTCCGACAACGGAGCTGGTTTTCGAAGATTGCCGGATTCCTAAGGAAAATCTGCTTGGCGATGAAGGGCAGGGCTTTAAAATCGCAATGATGACACTTGACGGCGGGCGTAACGGAATCGCTGCGCAAGCCGTAGGAATCGCCCAGGGAGCTCTCGATGAATCGGTCAACTATGCAAAAGAACGCGAGCAGTTCGGGAAACCGATTGCCCAGCATCAGGGAATTTCTTTCAAAATTGCCGATATGGCGACTGAAACCGAAGCAGCTCGCCTGCTTACCTACCAGGCTGCTTACTTAGAATCAGAAGGAAAGCCATACGCCAAGGCTTCCGCGATGGCGAAGCTTTATGCGGGTGATGCCGCAATGCGCATTACAGTTGAAGCGGTACAGGTTCACGGCGGTTACGGCTATACGAAGGATTATCCTGTGGAACGCTATATGCGCGATGCGAAGATTACGCAGATTTATGAAGGAACGAATGAAATCCAGCGCTTAGTTATCGGTCGAATGGTGACTAAATAAATGACAGGAGGAGGGCTGGCGATGCATCAATTAGCAGAAAAAATCCAGCAGCAGGATATGCGGGCCCTCGCTCGTGCCATTACGTTAATTGAGAATGACGATCCCGAGAAGCTGAGTTTGATGAGTGATATCTTTTCCATCCAAAAAAAAGCCCATCACATCGGGATTACCGGCTCGCCGGGAGCAGGGAAAAGCTCGCTGATTAACCGCCTGCTCACGCATTTGCGGTCAAAAGGACTGACCGTCGCTGTCATTGCCGTGGATCCAACGAGTCCCTTCAGCGGCGGTTCGCTGTTAGGCGATCGAACGCGGATGAACCAGCACTTTATGGATCCGGGCATTTTTATCCGCAGTATGGCAACACGAGGGAGTCTCGGAGGACTGGCAAGGGCGACAAAAGACGCGATTCGTGTGTGCGATGCCTATGGGTTTGACATCGTTTTAGTGGAAACCGTCGGAGTCGGCCAATCAGAACTCGATATCATGAAAGTCGTCGATACGACAGGCCTTGTGATTACGCCGAACAGCGGGGACGTACTGCAGATTTTTAAAGCGGGAATTATGGAAATCGCGGATCTATTCATCATCAATAAAGCGGATCTAAAAGGCGTCGGCCGATTGAAAGCAACGCTCGAAGAGTACATGATGATAGCCCAGCCTAAAGGGTGGCATCCGCTCATTGTCAAAACCATTTCGACAGAGAATAAAGGAATGGAAGAGGTATGGCAGGGGATGGAAAGGCACCGCTCCTACCTTTATGAAACGAACCAGGGGGAAAAACAGAGAAAGCAGCAGCTGCAGCTCGAAGTATATGATTTGATTCGTGAAGAAATATGGCGGGATGTAAAGCAGCATATCGAGGGTAACGAAGCCGCACGTACACAGCTGGCCGACCCGGAGGCCGATCCATATCAACTGGCACGCTCCTGGTATCACGCATGGAAGGGTGACGACTGATGACGAACAAACAAGTTCCTTCAACGATCAAAGATGAGAGCCTTGTAGAGAAACGACGTCAGCAAATGATCAAAGGCGCTGTCATTCTTTTTACGGAAAAAGGGTTCCACAAAACGACGACGCGTGAAATCGCTAAAGCCTCCGGGTTCAGTATCGGCACGCTTTACGAATACATTCGAAAAAAAGAAGACGTGCTTTTTCTCGTGTGTGATTCGATTTATGAGCGTGTGAAGGAGCGGATGGAGCAGTCGATCGATCAGCATGAAAAAAGCATTGCAAACCTCGTCCTTGCAATCCGCGCTTATTTTCATTTGATGGATGATATGCAGGGAGAAGTACTCGTCATGTATCAAGAAGTCAAATCGTTATCGAAGGATGCACAGGATTACGTGCTGCAAAAGGAACGGGAAATGGTTGCCATGCTTGAAAAAGTCATTACAAACAGTTTGCCCGTCACGATCTCACAGGAGCAAGTGGCCTTAGTCGCCAACAACATTTTCGTTCAGGGACAAATGTGGGGCTTCCGGCGCTGGATCCTGCAGCGAAGCTTCACGCTCGAAACGTATACAGAACAGCAAATCCAGCTGCTGCTGCACGGATTGAAAGTAGAAGAAAAAGAATTATCCTAACGAGGAGGGCGTCCTATGGAAAAGCCTGAAGTATATCAAGCGAAACATCCGGTCCGCTTTGTGACCGCATCGAGTTTATTTGACGGACACGATGCCTCAATCAACATTATGCGCCGCATTCTCCAGTCGACAGGAGCGGAAGTCATTCACCTTGGCCATAACCGATCAGTCGAAGACGTCGTGAACGCGGCGATCCAGGAGGATGTTCAAGGTATCGCCATCTCGTCTTACCAAGGTGGTCACGTGGAATATTTTAAATATATGATGGATCTGCTGCGCGAGCGGGGAGCGGGACACATCCGCGTTTACGGCGGGGGAGGCGGAGTGATTATCCCTCGTGAAATTAAAGAGCTGCACGAATATGGCGTGGCACGCGTTTTTTCTCCAGAAGACGGACGCGAACGCGGTCTGCAAGGCATGATCAATATGATGATCGAAGAATGCGACTTCCTGCCGCCGCTGCAAAACATCGAAGAAGCGGTCGCCGGTCTGACAAAAGGCGAGCATCAGTCGGTCGCGCGCTTTATTACGTATGTGGAAAACACGCCGCGTGAAGAACGCGAAGCCGTGGCAACTTTTGAAAGCGCTCTCGAAAAAGCGGTAGAGAAAAAAATTCCTGTGCTCGGCATCACCGGTACAGGCGGAGCAGGAAAAAGCTCACTGACAGATGAGTTGATCCGCCGCTTCATCAATGAAATTCCCGACAAAAAAATCGGCATCCTGTCCGTCGATCCAACGAAGAAGAAAACCGGCGGCGCTTTATTAGGCGACAGGATCCGGATGAACGCCATTTTCAACCCCCGCGTGTATATGCGCTCTCTCGCTACAAGAGACGCCCGTTCTGAATTATCAACGGCTGTAGAAGAATCGATTCAAGTGATGAAAGCAGCCGGAATGGATTTTATCATTATCGAAACGAGCGGGATCGGCCAGGGCGATGCCGCGATTACCGATGTGACCGACTTGTCGATGTACGTCATGACGGCTGAATTCGGTGCGCCGTCTCAGCTTGAAAAAATAGACATGATTGATTTTGCCGACTTTATCGTCATCAATAAATTTGAACAAAAAGGCTCTGAGGACGCGCTAAATCAAGTGCGTAAGCAGTATGAACGGAGTCACATGCTGTTCCATGCGGACACATCGGCTTTCCCAGTTTACGGTACAATTGCCAGCCAGTTTAACGACCCGGGCACGAATACGCTGTTCGCCGGCATCGTCGATAAGCTGAACGCAGACTATAACTGGCAGGATGAAACGACGTTAGAGCGTGTAGACAAAGTCGAAAAACAAAATGTCATCATTCCAAACGACCGCCAGCAGTATTTACGCGACATTTCGTTAGCTGTTCGTGATTATCATAAGTATTCGAACAATCAGGCGGAGCAGGCCCGAAAGCTTTATCAGCTAAAAGGCACGGTCGCTCTGCTTGATGATGAGGAGCACAAAGAAAGCATCGAACGCCTGATTGAAGATTACGAAGAGAAGCTCGACCGCGAGCCGACCTCCCTTTTAAACGACTGGGACGATTTGCACGAACGGTACAGCGGAGATACGTACACCTTCAAAGTACGAGATAAAGACATAACGATGGACATTACGACAGAAAGCTTATCAGGCTTGAAAATTCCTAAAGTCGCATTGCCGAATTACAACGACTGGGGAGACCGTCTGCTCTGGCTCATGCAGGAAAACGTTCCTGGCGCTTTTCCATTTACGACAGGCGTGTTTCCGTTCAAACGAAAAGGGGAGGATCCGAAGCGCCAGTTTGCCGGAGAAGGAACGCCTGAACGGACGAACAGACGATTCCATTATTTATCCGAAGGCGACGATGCCAAGCGTTTAAGCACCGCTTTTGACTCCGTGACGTTATACGGAGAAGATCCCGATGAACGTCCGGATATTTACGGAAAAGTCGGCGAAAGCGGCGTGAACATCTGTACGCTTGAAGATATGAAAAAACTCTATGCCGGGTTTGATTTAACTGACCCGACCACGTCCGTATCGATGACGATCAACGGACCAGCCCCCATCATATTAGCGATGTTTTTCAACACGGCAGTCGACCAGCAGCTCCATAAATTCAAGGAAGAAAACGGCCGCGAGCCTGACCGTGAAGAAGCAGCGAAAATAAAAGAAGAAACCATCCACGTCGTCCGCGGAACCGTACAAGCCGATATTTTAAAAGAAGATCAGGGACAGAACACGTGCATCTTCTCAACGGAATTCGCCTTGCGCATGATGGGAGATATTCAGCAGTATTTTATCGATTACGAAGTGCGCAACTACTACTCCGTTTCGATTTCCGGCTATCACATCGCCGAAGCTGGAGCGAACCCGATCACACAGCTAGCGTTTACGCTAGCGAATGGCTTCACGTACGTCGAATACTATTTAAGCCGCGGCATGGATATCAACAAATTCGCGCCCAACCTGTCGTTCTTTTTCTCGAACGGACTCGATCCCGAATATACCGTGCTCGGCCGCGTAGCCCGCAGAATCTGGGCGATCGTCATGAAAAATAAATACGGCGCCAACGAACGCAGCCAGAAGCTGAAGTACCACATCCAAACGTCCGGCCGTTCCCTGCACGCCCAGGAAATCGACTTCAACGACATCCGGACGACACTGCAGGCACTCATCGCGATCCAGGATAACTGCAACTCTCTGCATACGAACTCTTACGACGAAGCGATCACCACCCCTTCACAAGAGTCCGTACGCCGCGCAATGGCCATTCAAATGATCATCAGCAAAGAGTTCGGCCTGACAAAAAACGAGAACTCCTTGCAAGGCTCCTATATCATCCGTGAGCTGACCGATCTCGTCGAAGAAGCCGTCCTGCAGGAATTCGAACGCATCAACGACCGCGGCGGCGTACTCGGCGCCATGGAGCGGCAGTACCAACGTGGAAAAATTCAAGAAGAATCCTTGTATTACGAGGGCAAAAAGCATTCAGGAGAATTGCCGATTATCGGTGTCAATACGTACTTGAATCCGAACCCGCCATCCGAAGAGGAGATCGACTCGATGGAATTGACACGCGCCTCCAAAGAAGAAAAAGAGCATCAAATCAAAGAACTGCGCAGCTTCCAGAGTGCCAATGAATCAGAAGCCGATGCCGCACTCAGACGTCTTCAGGAAGTCGCAAGCGGCGGAGGGAACATTTTTGCGGAATTGATGGAAACCGTAAAAGTCGCCAGTCTCGGCCAAATCACGAATGCTTTGTATAAAGTAGGCGGGCAGTACCGTCGGAATATGTAAGTAGTGAAACTCGTCATCCTGTAGTTATGGGGTGGCGGGTTTTCTCGTTTGCGAGTAGAGAGAGAAAGATATGGCAGTATGCTTGAATAATGGATTCCGAGATAATAGTAAGAGTCAGAGGCTCCTCGAGCTCTGTGGTGTCTCATCTGACCCGCATATCCCATAGGAGTCTCCCCGTTTCCTTGCGATATAGATTTTCCCGGAGTCACCCAGTTCTACATTGAAAGGCAGTAATAGCAATCAAATTTCTATCCTATCCTTGTGGGAGCCTCTTATCTCCTTTAAATCAGTTTCCAAGCCCGACAAGAGGTTTAATGATTTTACCAGTAATTGATATGCTATTAATAAAGTGTTTGTTAAAGTTCCTTGTTGAGATTCCATTTAAGCCCCTTATGTAGAAGACTCCGTTTCGAGACAAAGTTGGAATTTAGGGGCTCCAGGAAACGGCTCGCCTTCCGGGGGGCGGGCGGTGAGCTTCCTCGAGCTTCGCTCTCCGGGATCTCACCTGTCCCGCTCATCCCCCAGGAGTCTCCTCGTTTCCCTCCGCCCCTCTGCCTAATAAGGCTCTCGAAACCACTTTACAGATAGAAAAGCATTTGCAGCTATACCTTTCGTTTCAAGCGGCTTGCCAAAGAGTTTCACTTAATAATTAAGGCGGGAAGTTAGCTCGAAACCCCTTTTATTCATGTGACATGGCTTTGTTCAGACCGGTTTGAACTAGACTGAGCTGGAGTTTCGGAATGAGAAGGGAATCATCATGACACGGGACGATGGAATGATTCAAGTTCGAGAACCACATTAGTGAAAAACACTTTTTTTCGTTTTCCCTCTGTTGAGGCCACGATGAGCGTTCGGTGGTGACGCCTGCGGGAACAGCGCGAGCCGAAGATCCACTTGGTCAAGTGCTCTTCTTGACCAAGTTAGCTGAGGCCGTGCCCGCGGCAAGCATCCACCGATAAGCGATTCGTGACTAGCAACGACAAAGGCAGAATGGTTTTTTCAGTGGCCTGAGCCATTCTCCGTGGCCCTGATGGTCTCGAAATCAAGTCTTCAACCATCCTGCCATATTGTTGAATAACTCACTTATTATTTCTCCGCTTGATCTTACTAAAAGAAGGCATAGGAATGGATTAACGTCACGCTTTTTTATTAATAAGCTATAAAAAAGGATGTGACATTATATGTTGAGATGTGCCTGGTGTATGAAAAAAATTAAAGAGAACGATCAAGTTTTCGGTTTAAGTGTTAAATTTGCAGAAGGTGTAGACTATTCAGGTAGTGAAGGAAGAATGATTCATATTCCGCTCAGCACCCGAAATACCAGTGTTCCGATGGTAGTAACAACTAAAGAATCTGAAGCAAAGACACAAGGGACGGATGGTATTTTTGCTTTGTGAAGTGGAGAATGCTGGAATAAAATGAAAGAAACGGTAGCAAAAGAAATAACAACATTCGAGTATTCGAAAGATATAACTCAAAACTAAAATGAACCTAATATGGTGCACCTCATTCTAAAAGAAGAGGTGCATTAGCACTGTATTTTCTGCTATGTATATTCGGTTACATTTTCACGAACACGTTTAATTGGCAATCAAATATCTTACAAGCTGTATTGGTATAATAGTTATAGGATTCCTTATCGAATTTCCTTCACTTCTGTAAGATAAGTCAACATTGAATCATTCCGTTCTTCATGTTTCCTTTATCTACGCCAGCTCAGTCTAGTTCATACACTGCTTCACATAAAGATGCTATCCGTGTCCCGCCGCCCCTTGTGTTTAAGAAAAACTCTCGGAATTGACCAGGTTCACTCTTATCTAGAATATTAAAAATAGAGATAAAACTACTATTATAGCCTTTTAATTGTTATCTCTTTGAGTTCAGTTAATGGTGGTTTCGTTGCTTTTATCATGGTAATGGGGTCTTGGAAATGGTGAGACTCCTGCGGGAATGGATGGACTGGCTAGACCCCGGAGAGCGTTAGCTCGAGGAGGCTGGCCGTCATCCCCGCGGAAAGCGATCTATTTCCAAGACCCCCATTTTTCTAAGAAAAATAACGAAACCTATCTTCCACATTAGGTAGACTATATGAATATCAGCACGATGGCCTTTTGGTTGTACCCAAGAAAAGTGAATCCTTTTCCCATCTTACACCGTAAATATAACAAGAAAGCGAGGGACGAACATGAAAAAATGGATAGGTGGCTTCATACTGCTCTTCTTACTCGCTGTTACGCCGATACATGCCCTGGCGGTTGACTTTGAGATCGATCAGACGGATATTCAAGCTTCCTTACAGGAAAGTGGAGAAGTTGAAGTGAAGGAAACCCATACGTACAGTTTTGATGGTGACTTCAATGGAATTACCCGCAGTCTAATTCCTAAAGAAGGAACTTCTATAACAGATTTTCGGGCTGCTGAGAACGGCAGTGATTTAAAGGTGGAGCAGGAAGACGAGCTTTATAAAATCTTCCGCGGCGGAGAGGATGAAACGGTAACCATCGATCTTTTTTACACGATCGAGGATGGAGTAGAAATATATTCAGATGCCGCTCAGTTTTATTGGCCATTCTTTGATGACAGCAATGAGTCTACTTACGAGAACTTGACCATTACCGTAGTGCCGCCAGAACCAGCAAATATAAAAGCGGCTTACGGTGAGGAGGAAGCTTATGACACGGAAGAAATCAATAAATATGGCAGTGTGACTTTCCATCTTGGTGAAGTTCCTGATGGAAGCAAAGGAAACATAAGAGTCGCTTATGATGCGGCAATTTTTGCGGGGGCTTCAAGCGACCAGGAGATACTTCCAGCCATTAAAGAAGATCAAGCTGACCTGTATGCAGCGATGTTAAAAAAAGCGCAGCGTGAGGAACGTTGGGGGAACTGGGCTCCTACTATTTTCGGAGCATTTCTAGCCGTTGCACTTGCTCTTACCTTTATAGCGTGGAGGAAACGAACGGAAACCATTCGTGAAGCTAGACGACAGGAAAGCGGCGGCAGTCGTTTTCCTAAAGATTCGTTAAGCCTGCCCGGTATGATTGCTTTTATGAATCACGGAATGCTTTCAACAGAGGCGTTAACGTCTGCTTTACTAGATTTGTACCGAAAAGGAAATATTGAAAAGGTCTCAGATCATGAATTCGAATTGAGCAGCAGGACTACGGAATATGAGCACGAAAGTATTCTGATTGAATGGCTGTTTGATGAGGTGGGGGACGGACAGACCTTTAGCACAGAAGATTTTGAGGCGTATGCCAAAGATGAAGAGAACCATGAAAAATACCAGGAGCATTATAGAATGTGGCAGGAAGAAGTAAAGAAAGAATACAAACAGCATGATCTACAGGAAAAGTTTTCAGGCTTAAACTGGACGGCAATCATAGCTGCGCTGTCCATTCTTCCTTTTCTCGTTCTCTTTCCTATCAACGGTCAGCTGCCATGGATGTTCTTCTCCTTAATTCTTATGCTCTTTTTTATAACGTTTTCGATCGTCTACAGACCTTTAACAGTAACAGGGCATAGGTTAAAAGGAGATCTAAAACCTTTGAAGAAAGGAGACGAGTGGAAATCCTGGGATAAAGATGAGCAGCTCCCTGCTCTTTTATATCAAATTGGGCTCGGGAAACGTGATCTTTCTATGACACCTGCGTCTAACCATGACTGGGTTATCTTTCTTGTCCTCGCTGGAACCTTAAACAACAGCTTTACTACAGTTGATCAGGAAGTCTCGGCTGCGTCTGGTTCCTCCGGCGGAGTTGCGGGGGGAGGAACTGGAGTCGGCGGAGGCGGTGGAGGATCAGGTGCCTTCTAACATAATGGAATGATGAGTAGAGAGCCCTCTTTGTGAGGGTTCTTTTTTAGTTTTTGATTACATGTCAGTGTTGGTATTCATAATAAGCTCTACTTATGTTTGAGACTCAGTTTCGAGACATTTATATGAGGAGATGGTGGCTTTAGAAAACGGATCGCTTTCCGCGGGCATGTGGTGGGCTTCCTCAGGCTTCGCCTTCCGGGATCTCACCTATCATGTACATCCCGCAGGAGTCTCACCGTTTTCTAAAGCCACCTTACGATTGTAAGTTGCTCGAAACGTACTTTTTAAGAAAAAATTGACTTTAAGGTATGAAAATGGATCAAATTTCAAGGACGTATGATAATAACTAAGGATGAAGTACTGCGAATATCACCATATACTCTTACCAAATAGGAGTCTCGCAATTTCCGAAGCCCTCTTCGACGATTAAGGGAACGGAAACTTCCAATGTAGAATCTCAGATACAGAGAAGCAGTATAAAAAAAGACATTGAACGGTATTTTTAACAGTAATTTTGAAAATGGCTTATTAATATAATGTGGTACTTTTTAGTAAGAGCGGAATCGTTTCGTTCAGCGGCGTATGAACTCGACACTGGTTCGATGCACATTAAGTATGGAAGATAATGGGTTGACACTTGGAGGAGTATATCTGTCGTATTTTATTTAGTATGTTCTTACTTAAAGTGATTTCGAGAAGAACTTAATATAGGAAGGAGCGGAGGGGGATGGGGAGACTCCTGTGGGAAGAGAGTGCTTAGTGAGATCCCACAGGACGGGACGTCCGAGGAAGCTCACCGCGCTCCCACGGAAAGCGAGCCATTCCCCGCCGCCCTATCCACTCACGAAAGTCTCGAAATTAAGTCTCCCACACTCCTGCTATATAGACAATTGACATAGTATAACCATCTCAAACTTACCCATTGGAAGAAAAAAAGAGCTCCTCAGTGAGAAGCTCGTTCCTTTATCAGTGACCGCCACCAACGGAGTCATCATCGTGGGCCTGGTTAATATCGACGATCATCGGTTTTTTCTGACCATACGATTCATAAGTGACCTCATAGGCCTCGTCTTCCTCAAGGACCATCCAGAGACTTTCATCTTCTACGACGATTTCTTCTCCATCGACCGTAATATAGTAGCCTTCATCATCATGAGATTTCTCTTCAAGGACAGCTTCTGTTAAGTGTTTTTCATGGATATAGCCAAAATTCATATACAGCCAGATGCCGAGTGCTATGATGAGAATAACGGCGGTGATCCAGTTGAAGGGGTGTGTTTTTAACATCTATTATGTCTCTCCTTTTTCATTATCTGCTTCTATTTTACGTCAAAATTGCACCAGCACCAAATAAGATCGTCCATTCCTTATACAACGATTGATTTTTGTTAAAGCTAACCATATAATGAAGGTTATGATTATATGTCATTCGTATGCTGTTTTTATGGACTATGAATGAATAAAGGAGTGCTAGCACCGTGACAGTTAAAGAATTGAGCAAAGAGCAGGTTCAAGAGATTTCCATGATCGACCTTGCTATCCTCATTTTAAAAGATGAGAGACAAGCGTTAGATTTCAATGAAATCTTCGAGCGTATTGCTAAAATGAAAAATTTCACTGCAAGCCAGAAGGAAGCTAATATTTCGCAGTTTTATACAGATTTGAACGTTGATGGCGGCTTCATGACTATCGGTACAAACCGCTGGGGATTGAAATCCTGGTATCCGGTGGAGCAGCTGGAAGAAGAAATCGCGACCCTTCCACAGAAGCGTAAGAAGAAAAAGAAAAAACCTTCCAAGCTGCTTGAAGATGAGCTGGGTGTTGAAGGCTTTGACGATGAAGAAGAGGACGACCTTGACGAAATCGAGCTGACCGATGAAGACTTGGACCTTGATGACACCGACGATGATTACGAAGGTGATTATGAAGAGGACGAGCTTGATGAGGAAGAAGAAGAGATTGTCAAAGAGGACGTAAGCTTCGTCGGCGATGAAGATGAGGAAGAAGAATCCTAAGGTTGACTTTCGAGGACCAAATGGGTAATATTTTATTTGGGCTCTTTAATTTTCGAATGAACGTTATAACGCTCCCCTTTACCGGGGAGCGTTTTTTGTTTTTTAAACGTTGTCCTTCTGACTCTCTTATCATTTATTGTTAAGAGTTTTGGATAGAGACGCTGGTTTAATTTCAATATATAGAATAGCCGACCAAATGAAATGGATAGAAAGAGGGATACTTCATGGCAACAAAATATATCTTCGTTACAGGCGGAGTGGTTTCATCATTAGGTAAAGGAATTACAGCAGCATCACTTGGACGTTTGCTGAAAAATCGAGGATTGAAAGTGACAATCCAAAAATTCGACCCGTATATCAACGTCGACCCAGGAACAATGAGCCCTTATCAGCACGGCGAAGTTTTTGTAACTGATGATGGTGCAGAAACCGACCTTGACCTTGGTCACTATGAGCGTTTTATCGATATCAACCTGAATCGGTTCAGCAATATCACCACAGGTAAAGTGTACTCAAACGTCATCAAAAAAGAACGCCGAGGTGATTATCTGGGCGGAACGGTCCAAGTTATCCCGCACATTACGAATGAAATCAAAGACCGCGTCTTCCGCGCAGGACACGAGACGAATGCGGATGTAGTCATTACCGAAATCGGCGGAACGGTCGGGGACATTGAATCTCTTCCTTTCCTTGAAGCGATTCGTCAAATTAAGAGCGATATCGGCCGCGATCACGTCATGTACTTGCACTGTACACTCGTTCCTTATTTAAAGGCTGCGGGTGAAATGAAAACGAAACCTACCCAGCACAGTGTGAAAGAGCTGCGTTCCCTGGGTATCCAGCCTGACGTCATCGTACTGCGTACGGAAAGCGAAATTTCCGATGATATGAAAGAGAAAATCGCGTTGTTCTGTGACATTAATAAACAGGCTGTTATTGAAGCAGGAGATGCTGATACATTGTATGATGTGCCTCTTACACTGCAGGAACAGAAGCTGGACGAGCTGACGTGTCAGCATTTCGGTTTGCAGACCGCACCTGCTGATATGACGGAGTGGAACAATCTCGTGAATCAGGTGAAGAACTTAAAAGAGAAGGCGACAATCGGCCTTGTCGGAAAATATGTCGAGCTGCCGGATGCGTATATTTCTGTCGTAGAAGCGCTTAAGCATGCAGGATACAGCTTCGATGCGGACATCGAAGTCAAGTGGGTGAATTCTGAAGAAGTGACTGCAAGCAACGTCGCGGACCAATTGAGCGATGTCGATGGCATCCTTGTTCCTGGAGGGTTCGGAGACCGTGCGATAGAAGGGAAGATTCAGGCGATCCGTTACGCTCGTGAAGAGAAAGTACCTTTCCTCGGAATTTGCTTAGGCATGCAGCTGGCAACCGTTGAATTTGCTCGTCATGAACTTGGACTTGAAGGCGCGCACTCTGCCGAAATCAATCCATCGACGCCTCATCCGATCATCGACCTGCTGCCTGAACAAAAAGAAATCTCTGACCTTGGAGGTACACTGCGTCTAGGCATTTATCCTTCACGGTTGAAGCATGGTACAAAAGCGATGGAAGCGTACGGTGAAGAAGTCGTGTACGAACGCCACCGCCACCGTTTTGAGTTCAATAACCACTATCGTGAGCAAATGGAAGCGGCAGGATTTATTTTCTCAGGTACAAGCCCTGATGGCCGTCTCGTTGAAATTATCGAAGTCGAAGACCATCCTTGGTTTGTAGCCAGCCAGTTCCACCCTGAATTCAAATCACGTCCAACCCGCCCGCAGGAGCTTTTCCACGGCTTTATCGGTGCGATAATGAATACGAAATAATAGTGAAGTACGCCTCGAACGCTTTTTAAGCGTTCGAGTTTTTTTATGGCTCTACTACTTAGATGGATGCTGGCGTACTAAAATAGAAACGTCCAGAAAATTACAGAGTAATGGTGCACCTGAAAATCTTAGAAGTTAGTGTCCGCATTTTTTGACAAAAATCAGCAGATTCTTCCTTTTTCTAAAGAAGAAAAAGATAAAAAAAGTGGTTTTCTTGCAAACTTCTCACTATTTTAAAAAATATGCAGGAGAACGCCTTGAATTTGTAGAAGTTATAGACCAAAAGACATAAAAGGTATAGGAGATGCATGTTTTGATGGAAAGGTTGTGAAAAATGGGAAACAAAGTACTTATAGTAGACGATCAACCAGGCATACGCATGTTGCTGGAAGAATTATTAAAAGGCGATGGCTATGAAATTATTACAGCAAAAACAGGGAAACAAGCGTGTGAAGAAGTGACGAAGCACAATCCAGACTTAATCTTAATGGATTATCGGCTTCCGACGATGAGTGGAGGAGAAGTGCTCGAATACTTACACGGCCAGGACTATCATAAACCCGTATTAATCATGACCGGACTCTCTCCGAAATCTATTGCAGATGAAGCGGAATATCCCTTTGTAAAAGAAATTATTTCCAAGCCGTTCGACATTCATGTCATGCGAGAACTAGTGGCACAAACAATAGAGGATGTGTGAACCACATCTTTTTTTTGGATGAAAGCGTTAACTCTCTCCTTTGATGTTGCACCTTGTAAAGCGTATTGGTATTCTAGTACTGTGCCTAAGCTTACATAACATATTTTTTTTGTAATATACATAAAATATATGTTAGTAATAGAGAAGTATATACATTAAAGGAGGATCTTTCATGCCATTAGTTTCAATGAAAGAAATGCTAGAAAAAGCTAAGGAAGAACGCTACGGAGTAGGACAGTTCAACCTTAACAACTTAGAATATGCCCAGGCTATTCTTCAGGCTGCTGAAGAGGAGCAGTCTCCAGTTATTCTTGGAGTATCTGAAGGTGCGGGTCGTTACATGGGCGGTTTCAACGTCGTTGTAGCGATGGTTAAATCACTTATGGAATCATACGGTACTACTGTACCTGTTGCCATTCACTTAGATCACGGTTCAAGCTTCCAGAAATGTGCAGAAGCAATCCATGCTGGATTCACTTCTGTCATGATCGACGCTTCTCACGATCCTCTAGAAGAAAACATCGCGGTTACGAAAAAAGTAGTTGAACTTGCACACATTCACGGTGTATCTGTTGAAGCTGAACTTGGCCGTGTAGGCGGACAAGAAGACGATCTTATCGTAGATGATGCTGAAGCAGCTTACGCAATTCCATCTGAGTGTAAAGAGCTTGTAGACGCGACAAACGTCGACGTTTTCGCACCAGCTCTAGGTTCCGTACACGGACCTTACAAAGGCGAGCCTAACCTAGGATTCGACCGTATGGAAGAAATCATGGGAATCGTAGACAAGCCACTTGTACTTCACGGCGGTACTGGAATCCCTACAGCTGATATCAAGAAAGCTATCTCTTTCGGTACAGCTAAAATCAACGTAAACACGGAGAACCAAATTTCTCAAGGTAAAGCAGTACGTAAAGTGCTTGAAGAACAGCCTGAGCAATATGATCCACGTAAATATCTTGGACCTGGTCGTGACGCGATCAAGGAAACCGTTATTGGAAAAATGCGTGAATTCGGTTCATCACAAAAAGCATAAGACACATAGAAGGAAGCCGTTACTGAGTAGCGGTTTCCTTTTCAAAATGTATGAAAACGCAATCATTCGATATTTTTTTAAAAAGGAGAGGAATATGAATGAAATTTTTCATTGATTCAGCTAGTATTTCAGAGATAAAAGAGGCTAACGCATTGGGATTGCTTGACGGGGTAACGACAAACCCGAGTTTAGTAGCGAAAGAAGGCGTATCTTTCCATGAACGTCTTCGTGAAATTACTTCTGAAGTCACTGAAGGTTCGGTCAGTGCTGAGGTCATTTCTCTGGATGCCGAGGGGATGCTGCGAGAAGCTAAAGAATTAGCCGCCATTGCACCGAATATTACGGTAAAGGTTCCGATGACGCTTGAAGGACTGAAAGCTGTAAAAGCATTGAGCGACTTAAACATCAAAACGAACGTCACGCTCATTTTCTCCGCGAACCAAGCCTTGATGGCCGCTCGCGCAGGTGCTTCCTATGTTTCTCCTTTTCTAGGAAGATTAGA
Source organism: Halobacillus campisalis (assembly GCF_030345335.1). Lineage (GTDB taxonomy): Bacteria > Bacillota > Bacilli > Bacillales > Halobacillaceae > Halobacillus_A > Halobacillus_A campisalis. The sequence continues at coordinate 111,915 of NZ_JAPVRC010000005.1, read as the reverse complement.
TGATATCGGCCACAATGGTGTAGACTTGATTGCTCAAATAGCGGAAATTTTCGATCGTCATGCGATTGATTCTGAAATCATCGCCGCCTCAGTGCGCCACCCGGTCCATTTAACGGAAGCAGCGATCAATGGTGCCCATATCGCAACTGTTCCATTTAAGCTTTTTGAGCAAATGGTGAAGCACCCGCTTACGGATCAGGGTATTGAAAAATTCCTCAATGACTGGAATAATCAAAAATAAGAGTGAATTGGTAAAAGATGCATACACTAAGCACAAAATCTTTGCGCTTAAAGTGAGGAGTTTCTCATGAAAAAATTATTAGTAGAAGGTGGCACTCGTCTGCGCGGACAAGTACGCGTAGGAGGAGCCAAAAATAGTGCTGTCGCTTTGCTTCCTGCAGCCATATTAGCGAATTCAACAGTAACAATCGAAGGACTGCCGGATATTTCTGACGTTCAGACTCTCTCAGAGCTACTGGAGGAAATAGGCGGAACTGTACGTAAAGATGGACAAACAGTAGAAATAGATCCTTCGACAATGATTTCCATGCCGCTGCCTAATGGCCGCGTCAAAAAATTGAGAGCCTCCTATTATTTTATGGGAGCGATGCTCGGTCGTTTCAACAAAGCAGTCATCGGCCTTCCCGGAGGCTGTCACTTAGGACCTCGTCCGATCGACCAGCACATCAAAGGATTTCAAGCCCTCGGTGCTGAAGTCACAAACGAACAAGGCGCGATTTATCTGCGTGCGAAAGAGCTGCGCGGTGCACGCATCTACTTAGACGTTGTCAGTGTCGGAGCCACCATTAATATCATGCTGGCCGCTGTCAAAGCGAAAGGCAGAACTGTCATCGAAAACGCCGCGAAAGAACCCGAAATCATCGATGTCGCCACCTTGCTGGCAAGCATGGGCGCGAAAATCAAAGGAGCCGGTACAGATGTTATCCGCATCGAAGGAGTAGACGAGCTGAACGGTTGTCTGCACACCATCATACCCGATCGGATCGAAGCCGGAACCTACACGATCATGGCAGCCGCTCAGGGCGAAGAAATGATCATTGATAACGTCATCCCACAGCACCTGGAATCCTTGTTGGCCAAGCTTCGCGAAATGGGCGTAACCATAGAGGAAAATGACGAACAGCTGTATGTAAGGCCAGGAAAATCATTGAAGAGTGTCGACATCAAAACACTCGTCTACCCAGGATTTCCGACCGACCTCCAGCAGCCGTTCACATCCCTGCTCACCCAGGCGACAGGAACCGGAGTAGTCACCGATACCATCTACCAGGCCCGATTCAAGCACATCGATGAACTGCGCCGCATGAACGCAGCCATCAAAGTCGAAGGCGGAGCCGCCATCGTAGCCGGCCCCTCCAAGCTGCAAGGTGCCAAAGTAAAAGCCACCGACTTACGAGCCGGAGCCGCACTCGTAATAGCAGGTCTGATGGCCGACGGGATCACAGAAATCACAGGCATCGACCACATCGAACGAGGCTACGAAAACATAACCAACAAACTCATCGAACTAGGCGGAAAAATCTGGTGCGAAGAAATGTCCAAAGAAGAAGTAGAACAATTCCAGAATTCATAAAAGAAAAGCGGAAGCGGCCCGTTAGACACGACACGCATAAGCAAGATGCCGAAGTGAAGCGATCTTCCTTCACGTAGGTAGATTGCTTATGTCGCGAGTGTCTGGCCGCTGCAGCTGGACATAAGAAAAGCGAGAGAGGCGTTTAGGCCTGTTTCAAGGAAGATCGACTAAGAACGCCACATCCTGTGGCAACGTCGATCTGACCCCCGTCCTGGGGGCCCAACCAAGATGCCGCAATCGAGTGGTCTTTCTCGATGGAGGTAGATTGCTTACGACGCGAAGGCCTGCCTCTCGCAGCTGGACAGCAGAAAAGCGAAGGCGAGCGGTATTTCAAGGAAGATCGACTAAGAACGCCACATCCTGTGGCAACGTCGATCTGACCCCCGTCGTGGGGGCCCAAGCAAGATGCCGCAATCGAGTGATCTTTCTCGATGGAGGTAGATTGCTTATGACGCGAAGGCCTGCCCCTTACAGCTGGACAGAAGAAAAAATGAATCTTTTAAAAGAAAATAGAAGGCCGGAGGGATCCGGCTTTCTTCACTTTTTTTACACCTCCTACAACCTGCCAGCAAAATTACTTGAATCCTTATCCATACAAGTTGTACAATGAGTAGAGTTTACTAAAGATAAATAATTTCGTAACCCTCAAGAAGAGCTTCTATCACCTTCCGTATATTCTTCACGTCCCAATTTTTCAAAAAGAAAATATTAGTTAGATAGATGAATCGAAGGCATGCTCGGGTATACAAGTCTACAGGAAAAAATAAATTAAAGTGGTGATTTCGTGTCAGAAGTAACAATTTCAAGTTTAGAGACTATGACCCTGAAAAAACTCTACTCGCTGGCTAAGCAGTTCAAAGTTTCTTATTATGCTAAGCTTACGAAGAGAGAGTTGATTTTTGCAATTCTAAAAGCACAGGCCGAGAAAGACGGCTTCTTATTCATGGATGGAATTTTGGAAATTATTCCTTCTGAAGGCTTCGGCTTTTTACGTCCAATCAATTATTCGCCGAGTGCGGAAGATATTTATATTTCAGCGTCACAAATCCGCAGGTTCGATCTGCGTAATGGTGATAAAGTTTCCGGTAAGGTTCGCCCTCCTAAAGAAAACGAACGTTATTATGGTCTACTGCACGTAGATGCCGTTAATGGTGAAAACCCGGAAACAGCTAAAGAACGCGTCCATTTTCCAGCATTAACTCCGCTTTATCCTGACCGGAAAATGAAGCTTGAGACAGAAGGCAAAAAGCTGTCGACAAGAATCATGGACCTTATGTCTCCGGTAGGTTACGGTCAGCGTGGATTGATCGTAGCTCCGCCAAAAGCAGGGAAAACGATGCTGCTTAAGCAGATGGCCAACAGCATTTCAGTCAACCATCCGGATTCTAAATTGATCATTCTCCTCGTTGATGAGCGTCCAGAGGAAGTGACAGACATCGAACGTTCTGTTGCACCTGACGTGGATGTAGTCAGCTCCACTTTTGATGAAGTTCCAGAAAACCATATCAAAGTGGCTGAGCTTGTCCTTGAACGCGCGATGCGTTTAGTGGAACATAAGCGTGACGTAATCATCTTAATGGACAGCATCACCCGCTTAGCTCGTGCCTATAACCTGGTTATTCCGCCAAGCGGACGTACACTTTCAGGCGGTATCGATCCAGCAGCTTTCCACCGGCCGAAGCGGTTCTTCGGAGCAGCACGTAATATTGAAGAAGGCGGCAGCTTGACGATTCTTGCTACTGCGCTAGTCGATACAGGCTCCCGCATGGATGACGTCATCTATGAAGAGTTCAAAGGAACAGGAAACATGGAGCTGCACCTCGACCGCAGCCTGGCTGAACGAAGAATCTTCCCAGCTATCGATATCGTCCGTTCAGGAACGCGTAAAGAAGAACTTCTCCTGCCGAAAACCGAACTGGATAAAATTTGGGCGATCCGTAAAACGATGTCCGACTCCAACGATTTCGCCGAGCGTTTCTTACGCCGACTTCGCTCCTCGAAGAGCAATGAAGAATTTTTCGACGTAATGGACAAAGAGATGCAGGGGAAAACGGCGAAAGCCGGAGCTAGAAAATAATAAATCTATTAGATGTTGCATTGCCTTACTAGGGCTGATATAATCTTTCTATGTGAGTTTCAGTACAAGGTGTCACGACTAACCTTCGAAGGCTCTTACAATAACTCTGTTTCAAAGGACTCAGGGCAAAAAGGAGTGGAAGAACATGAAAGAAGCAATTCATCCAGAATACCGTAAAGTGGTATTTCTAGACACAAGTTCTGATTTCAAATTTCTAAGCGGATCTACACAAGGATCTGAAGAGACAATCGAATGGGAAGATGGAAACACTTACCCGCTAATTCGTGTTGAAATTAGTTCAGAGTCTCATCCGTTCTACACAGGCAAGCAGAAAGCTGACAAAGCTGGCGGCCGTGTCGATCGCTTTAAGAAAAAATATAACCTTTCATAATAATGAATGCACACCCGATAAAGGTGTCCATTGCATAATTTTGAACAAAAACAGGCAAATTATCTTACCGTTTGCCTGTTTTTTGTTAGAAAGAAAAGCGGAGAGAGGCGCTTAGGCCTGAAACGCGAAAGCAAGATGCCGAAGTGAAGCGAACTTTCTTCACGTAGGTAGATTGCTTACGTCGCGAAGGCCTGCCTCTCGAAGCTTAAACTAATTAAAAAAGCTGTCCTGAGGCGATCAGCTGTAGAGCGGTCGCCCAGAGAGAGCTTTTTTAATGATTACGGTAGATGTAGAAGGGAGCGACTGTGGACGTGTATGTCATGAAGCATAGTGGATGGGTGGAAGTGATTTGTGGAAGTATGTTCAGTGGTAAATCGGAGGAGCTGATCCGCCGGGTACGCAGAGCTACATATGGAAATTTATCGGTGCGTGTGTTCAAACCGCTCATTGATAATCGGTACAAAGAGGATTCCATCGTATCCCATAATGGAGCGTCTGTAATTGCTCGTCCAATGAGCGAGTCGTTAGCGATTCTTCCTGAGGTCGGGGAAGATGTGGACATTGTTGGTATTGATGAGGTGCAGTTTTTTGATGAGCATATTCTCGAAGTCGTGGAATGTTTAGCAGACCGCGGAATTCGTGTGATTGTCGCTGGTCTTGATACAGATTTCCGCGGCGAGCCTTTTGGAAAAATGCCGGAGCTTATGGCTTTGAGTGAGAGTGTGACGAAGCTGAATGCGATCTGCCCGATTTGTGGATCTCCAGCCAGCCGCACGCAGCGTTTGATTGATGGGAAGCCTGCTTCTTATGATGATCCGATTATTCTTGTCGGCGCGTCTGAATCATACGAGCCCCGCTGCCGTCACCATCATGAGGTGCCGAATAAGCCCAGGCAAGCGCAAGTGAAGGCGCACGTCGAAACTTATAAATAAAAGGGGAGCCCGTTCACTTAGTGGACGGGCTTTTTGTAAAACGGCCTGGAGGAGATGGAGGAATTATTGGCTGGAATGGTCGAATTCTCATAGGCCCTCTGATTATTCGACCACAATTGACGGATTTTCCTTTATACTTACGAATAATTACAACAAAAATAACAATAATTCAGCCACCAGCCCATCCGCAGCACGTACGTCATTCACAGCCGCCACTCGCAAGCAGCAACTTTCGGCACCAATGTGCTATTCTCCGTTTCACAAAAAATAAAAAGAGGAAAACTAAATGAAAAAGGAGAATACATATGAAAGCGTCAAGTACTGCACTTAAAGAAGCAAGACTATTAAAAGAATGCTCGGATGCTTATTTATACGCTGTCGAGGTAAGTGAGAAAACGAACAGTGACTGGGCGGTCAAATCCTCTGTCGAGCAATGTCAGGAGTGTGTGGAGGAAAGTTTGATCATCACTAAGAATAAGAAGATTCATGATTTATGTTTAGAGTATGTCCATTTATGTGAAAATATAAAGAATACCCAATCCACGCGATGGAGGAATCAAGATGCAGACGAGAAACGCAAATTCAAACCAGTTCAAAGGATGTCAGAATGAATATTCGACGCTTAAGCGAGTACTGGTAAGCAAGCCGGAACATATGGAAATCAAAGAAATCATTAATGAAACACAAAAGCATTTTGCGAATGAAAACATTGACATAGACCGGGCGATGGAACAGCATGTGCAATTCATAGAAGTGCTGCAAAGCCATGAGATTGATGTAGAATACTTACCGACGAAGCAGAATCTGAATGAACAGGTGTTTACGAGAGATATTGGATTCTGCATTGATGATCAAATATTTGTGGCGTCTCTTGCCAGTGAAGTAAGACAGGAAGAGGTCAAGCCATTTGTGGATTACTTAGACGAAAATAATATCTCCTTTACGCGGCTGATGGGACCTTCGATTGAAGGAGGCGACGTCATTCTTGATAATGACGTCATTTATGTCGGCATAAGCGGGCGGACGACGCTGAGTGCGGCGGAGCATCTTCAGAAGTCGATGCCTGATCATAGAGTAGTGCCTCTACAGCTCAGTGAGGAGATTCTTCACCTTGATTGTGCATTCAATCTTGTTGATGAGAGCACAGCGTTGATTTATTCTCCTGCTTTTGAGGAGCAGGATGTACAAAGACTGAAGCAGACATACCGCTGTATTGAAGTGGATGACCAGGAACAATTCGAAATGGGGACGAACGTCTTATCCATTGGGCAGAGAAAAGTAATCAGTCTCCCTCAGAACAAAAAAGTGAATCAAGCACTCCGTGATGAAGATTTTACAGTGATTGAAGTCGATCTTTCTGAAATCATCAAATCGGGTGGTTCTTTCCGCTGCTGTACACTGCCGATTTTCCGTAAATCCTGACGAATGAAGCATAATCACCTCCTTCTCGGTCAAACTAGAGGAAAAGAGAAGAGGTGATGAACGTGTTTCGTTTAACTGTCTTGTTATTCATCCTTTTTACTGCCGCTTGTGCCCCGAATTTAGATGAGTCACAGGGTCATACGAACCGGCAGGATATTATGAATATGGGACTCGAGGATAACCCGCAGACCACTCCAACGAACCCGCGGTCGATTGAACGTGTAGGTGAAACGTGGGGGGTAAAGCAAATGCGTGATCAGATGCGCGATGCTGCCCATACGGTTCCTGGTGTCCACGTAGAGAGAATCATCATGGACGGCGATCGGGCATGGGTGACGGTCAGCCTGGCTGGCGATTTGACGAAAGATGAGCAGAAAGCTGTGAAGGAAGAAGTCATGAATCAAATCAAGAATTCCGTCCCTGACTATAATGTAACGGTCAAATCGAGGTGATTACAGTTCCTTTTTTGCCTGCCGATCCTTAGATGTGGTTGTAACCGCCACCTCTCTATAATATAATTGTACTGTTATGGAGAAAGAGGTGCATACCATTGATCGAACGTTTACAAACACTTGAAGATCGTTATGATAAATTAAATGAATTACTTAGCGATCCTGAAGTCATTTCGGATACGGATAAATTACGTGAATACTCTAAAGAACAAGCTGGTCTTGAAGATACGGTGATCGCTTACCGCGAATATAAAGAGGTAGCTGAACAGCTTGACGATGCCAAAGCGATGCTGAAAGAAAGCATGGATGACGATATGGTCGACATGGTCAAAGAAGAGATCGACGAGCTTTCAGAACGGAAGACGGAGCTTGAGGAGCGCTTGAAGATCCTTATGCTTCCGAAAGATCCGAATGATGACAAAAACGTGATCATGGAGATTCGTGGAGCGGCCGGCGGAGATGAAGCCTCCTTATTTGCTGGGGACCTTTACCGCATGTATGCCCGTTACGCGGAATCGCAAGGCTGGAAGATCGAAGTCATCGAATCAACCGCCAATGAAGTGGGCGGCTACAAGGAAATCATTTTTATGGTGAATGGTCCGCGTGCCTATTCCAAAATGAAATTCGAGAACGGCGCTCACCGTGTGCAGCGTGTCCCTGAAACCGAATCCGGAGGACGGATCCATACGTCGACAGCGACAGTTGCGGTTCTTCCTGAAGCGGAAGAAGTGGAAGTCGAAGTTCATGATAAAGACATTCGTGTCGATACGTTCGCTTCAAGCGGTCCTGGTGGACAAAGTGTAAACACGACGATGTCTGCCGTCCGCCTGACGCACGTGCCAACCGGAATCGTCGTTTCCTGTCAGGATGAAAAGTCCCAGATCAAGAACAAGGAAAAAGCGATGAAGGTCCTTCGTGCGAGAATTTACGATAAGCATCAGCGTGAAGTGCAAGCCGAGCTTGACGAAACACGTAAATCGGCCGTTGGTACAGGTGACCGCTCCGAGCGTATCCGTACGTACAATTTCCCGCAGACCCGTGTTACCGATCACCGCATCGGCCTGACATTGCAGAAGCTGGATCACATTCTCCAGGGGAACCTGGATCAGATTTTAGACGCTCTGCTGATCGAAGAACAAACGAAAAAACTAGAGTCTATTGGTGAATAATATGAACCTGACAACGATTGAGGAAGCCCGCCGCTGGGCTTCTCTTTTTTTGAAAAAGCATAACCGGGAGCCACGCGTAGCCGATCTTTTACTGGAGGATCTGCTGCAGATGAAATTCTCGATGCTGCTCGCTTATGAACGGGACGCTCTTCCGCAGGATAAAGTCGAGATGTTCATAAAAAAAGTCGAGCAGCACGCCACAACCGGCATACCTGTTCAGCATCTCATTGGCGAAGCGGATTTTTACGGGCGGACATTCGCCGTCAATTCCGACGTTCTCATTCCACGTCCTGAAACCGAAGAGCTGATTGAAGGCGTTGTGAAAAGACTGCAGCCTGACGATCAAACCATTGCTGATATCGGTACAGGCAGCGGCATTATTGCGATCACGCTGAAACTTGAAACCGGGCGACGCACCCTTGCGTCCGACATATCACCGCAAGCGCTGCAAGTTGCGAAATCAAATGCACAAACAAACGGTGCTGAAATCGAATGGTTTAAAGGAGACTTCCTGGAACCGCTCGATCACGAGCCGATTGACGTCATCGTCTCAAATCCGCCGTACATTGCCCGTCACGAGCAGCTCGACGACACCGTGCAAAATTTTGACCCGCACCTTGCGCTGTATGCCGACGCCGACGGTCTCGCTGCGTATCAAACGATCATCCAGCAGACCGCAAGCCGTAATGATAAACCTCGCATGATCGCGTTTGAAATCGGACATGAGCAAGGAGCAGCCGTCAAACAGCTTATCCACGCTCATCTGGCAAACTATCATGTCACGATCGAGCAGGACATCAACAAAAAAGACCGGATGATTTTTGCAATTCTAGATTCATAGGTTTAAAACATTCCTTCCCTGCCCACAATGGTTATCAACAGGGAGGGAATTTTTTATGAAAAATGTCATCATAATTTTAATGTTATCCACAATAAGCTTAACGACGTTCATGTTCGGAACAACGGAAGAAAAGGCAAACGGGGCGGAATATCAAGTCATCCCCGATGAAGCGATTCGGCTGAGAATTCTTGCCGATAATAACGATGACCAGGCGCAAGCCTTGAAACGTGAAGTCCGCGATCGCGTCAACGCAGAAATTACGACGTGGGTGGAATCATTGACGTCCATCGAAGCGGCCCGTGAACTTATTCAGGAACGCATGGATGAAATCGACGCCATCGTAGAAGAGACAGTCGAGCAATCCGGACTGGAACAGAGCTACACAGTGAATTATGATACATCGGTCAAATTCCCGACGAAATTATATGGTACGTACGTTTACCCGGCTGGAGAGTATGAAGCCATTTTGATCACGTTAGGAGAAGGGGAGGGCGACAACTGGTGGTGTGTCCTATTCCCGCCGCTATGTTTCCTTGATTTTTCTAACGGAGCGACCGTTTCAGCTGAAGAGGAAGTAGAGCAGGAGCCGGAAGAGAAAGAGGAATCGGAAGAACAAGAAGTGGAGTTCTTCCTCGTAAAGCTGTTTAACAAGTTGATATCCTAGCATAACGAGCCCCCCGGTTTCATAGAGTAGTAGAAGAAAGGTGGGTGCCTATGCATATTGAGAAATTGAAGGCTGGAAATGAAAGCTTATATGTGATCAAAAAGGAAAGCGATGAAGTAGGAAGGTTCATGTTAAGCGAACAAGGAAACGGTGTAAAACAATTGAGGAATCTGCAGGTAGAAGGGAACGTATCGAAAACGGGCATTCTCTACGTATTCGAACTGATCCAATCCTACTTGAAAGAAGAGAATATTAAAGAAGTACAGGTGAAAAGCCATTCCACAGAACTCGATACACTGCTGGATCATCAACAATTCGTATTAAAAGATAAAGAAAAACAGTTGTGGACGTATCGAATAAATTGTTGATAACTGGATGATTTATGCACATTTTGTTTAAAAACAGTGGATAACCTGTGAATAGTCAACAGCTTCATCCTACAATTAGAGTGATAAACCTATGGATATGTGGATGAATCTGTGGATTAGTTGGGGGTAACCTGTGAATAACGCCTGAATTTGCGAATTTATCGACGATTATTCATAATATATAGAAGAACGTGTTGAATAAAGGAGTATTCAGGCATGACGAATCAAACGAAAATATGGAATGTATCCACAACGATAAATGAAGAAACTATACAAGAAGCAGCGGCGTTGTTGAGAGATCAACAGGTCGTTGCTTTTCCTACGGAAACGGTGTACGGGCTGGCGGCAGATGCCACCCATGAAGCAGCCGTCCAGCGGATTTTCGAAGCGAAGGGTCGTCCGGCGGATAATCCGCTGATTGTCCACGTCGGAAACCGTGATCAGGTGGAGCAGCTGGTCACAGAGATCCCGGAAGTTGCCCACAGGCTGATGGATGAATTTTGGCCGGGGCCGTTGACGCTGATTTTACCGAGTAATCATACGGCCGCACAGAACGTAACGGCAGGATTAGACACGGTAGCCGTCCGGATGCCGAGTCACCCCGTAGCCTTGCAGATTTTACAAGCGGCAGGCCTGCCGCTCGCCGCTCCGAGCGCAAACCGCTCGGGACGTCCGAGTCCGACTGAAGCCGAGCATGTAAAGCAGGATCTCGACGGCCGGATTTCGGGCATCGTCGATGGCGGTCCGACAGGGGTCGGCGTCGAATCGACCGTCCTCGACTGTACGTCAGAAATCCCCGTCATCCTGCGTCCGGGCGGAGTGACGAAAGAAGATTTGGAGCGCATCCTTCCGGAAGTGATGGTAGATCCTGCCCTTGTGGATCAAAAGGAACAGCCTAAATCACCAGGTATGAAATATACCCACTATGCACCTGAGTCGCCTCTATGGCTCATCGAAGGCGACGACGATTTTTTCCAGCAGCAGCTTTTGCATATAAAGGAAGAAAACCGTCGCACAGCTGTCATCGCAAGCAACGAACTGGCCGGTAAACTCGACCACGACGTCATCACAGCCTGTGGTTCAAGAGAAAATCTGCCGGAAATCGCCGGGCAGCTTTACCGTGCTCTCAGGCAGTATAAAAAAGCGGACATCGACGTCATTTTATGTGAAAGCTTTGAAGAAAAAGGAGTCGGTGCCGCCATTATGAACCGTCTGCAAAAAGCGGCTACCCAGAAAATCACCCAGCACTAATCATATCCCCCCATTCCTGCGCATACGCTACATTAGCATGTCCTAGGAGGGGGCTTTTTCGTGGGAATGGAAAATTTAGCGTCAATTATATTATTATCGATTGCACTGGGAATGGATGCTTTTTCAGTATCTTTAGGGATGGGGATGCAGTCAGTTCGTTTAAAATTCATCGGGCTTGCTGGCTTGCTCGTTGGTCTGTTACATATGATCATGCCAGGACTCGGAATGCTTCTCGGAAAATGGCTGTTTGCGAATGTTGTCGAATGGGCGTCATTAGCCGGCGGTCTGCTTTTGCTGACGATGGGGGTTTATACGGTACTGGCGTCGTTTACGGAGAAGAATTCACCGGTCCATACGATTGCCGGATTTGGTATGTGGATCTTTGCGTTCAGTGTCAGTATTGATAGTTTTCCAATCGGCTTCAGCCTGGGCTTAAATAATATAAGTGCATATTTTGCGATGATATCGTTCGGAATGATGAGTACACTGCTGACGTGGCTCGGGTTTCTAGTAGGCAAAAGAGTGACAAGCTATGTCGGCGCTTACAGTGAGATTTTCGGAGGGAGTATTTTATGTGCCCTCGGGCTTTATACAATATTCTAATATATTTTTTGTATGAGATACGTGTGTTAATATAGAAGAAAGAGTTGAGAAGGGAAGGATAAGCTTTGAATCTACTTTTCATATGCACAGGGAACACATGTCGGAGCCCGATGGCTGAAGCGCTTATGAAAGCAAAAAAACATGAAGCGAACGTGAAGTCAGCAGGAATATTTGCTGAAGCCAATCTTCCGATCAATGAAAAAACTACGATTGTTCTTGAAGAAATCGGTTTATTCTTCGATGGAACCTCATCGCAAGTGAACGAAGATGTGCTTGGATGGGCTGATATCGTGTTATGTATGACTGAAAGCCATAAGCAGACTCTGGCTTTACAATATCCAGAGGTTCAAAATAAATTTTTCACTTTGAAAGAATACGTCTATGTCGATGACGAGCAATGGAGACATTTGACGGATTTATATGCCCAGTTTGAAGAAAAGCGCGCCTGGGTTTTAAGCCATGCGGATGAGCAGATGAACGAAGTAGAGCTGGAGCAGCATTTGCTTCGCGAGCTCAATGCTGAGATTCAAGAGATTCAGCAGGCGGAAGAAAAGCTGCCGAACTTGAATATTTCTGATCCGTACGGTCAAAGCCTGGAAGTTTATCGTAAAACGCGTGATGAATTGAATGAAACGATTGAACGTTTAGTAGAGAAAGTGAAAAAGCAAGCAGAGTAGAATAATTTTCGAAGTGTCCTGTTCAGCCACTGGATAGGACAGTGTCGATCTTTCCCCCTCATGAACTAATCCTCTCTATATTAAATCCCTTTTAGGTCGTTTTGTTACAAGTGGTTGTTGATAGTTCTATAGAAGGGCATTGTTTCTGCTGCCAGCCTTTCCGTCATCGAGCTGAGTGGAGGCGGTTTTAGGAATGGACTCGCTTTCCGTGGGAGTGCGGTGAGCTTCCTCGGACGGTTCGTCCTGCGGGGTCTCACCAATCACTCTCTTCCCACAGGAGTCTCGCCCATTCCTAAAACCCCCCATTTAATTAATGGGGACGGAATAAGGGAATGAATATCTCTTGTTAGAGTTTCTCCGTTCACCAAACGCTCTTTGGTTAAATGGCATAGGAATCGAAATTATTTAACCCTTTACAAAAGAATTAAAACACTACTCTTTGTTTCTCCAAAAATCAATTCTCCAATAAAAACTCCTAAACGATTCTTCAGGTGTCATTTCCTTATACGAAAATTCAACACTGAGAACTTATTTTTCTTGATTCCGTGAAAAGAAAATGGGTTCGTCACCTTATGGAACGTAGGGATGGTTAGGAAACAACTCGCTTTCCTGCGGGGGAACTGGCAAGCTTCCTCAGTGTGGGATCTTGCCTAACTCCTTCTCCCGCGGGAGTCTCGTCGTTTCCTAACCATCCCATTCAGAGTAGAATGAACGAACCCCTGTCTTTGAAGAGTGAGTATTACTTAAGCTACATAAATGAAAGTGTCCTGCTGTACGACTTTAGCTCTTTACCACTAGAAGCAATACCTTTGATGTTTCCGATATCCACTTAAACGAGAAGAAGGTCCGGGAAATGGCGAGACTCCTATGGGAGAACAGTACTTGGTGAGATCCCACAGGGCGTTAGCCCGTGGAAGCTCACCGTACGCCCATGGAAAGCGAGTCATTTCTCGGACCTTCAACCACTATTCTCAGTATCGGAAATTTCCTGAAACATCTCGAAACTAATTACAATTAAGGTAGGTACAAGACTATCAATCGTATGGTGGCCTTAGAGAACGGCGAGTCTTCTAACTTTGAAAGCGAGTTATTTGCTCTTTGGTAAAAGTGAAAAAACTTGGCAGAATAAGCTTTTTGTTCAATTGACACAGCCGTAAAGACCTGTCACTATAAAATGGATAAAGTGATTATTGGACAGAGGAGAGTGGCACGAGCATGAAAGTTATTTTAGCTTCAGATCATGGAGGCGTGAACCTTCGCCTTGAAATAGCTGAGGTCCTGAAAGAGTTGGACGTGGAATTCGAAGATATCGGCTGCGATTGCGAAGGCTCCGTCGACTATCCAGACTATGGGATTCCCGCAGCGGAACGGGTAGCTTCCGGCGAATTCGACAGAGCGATTCTCATTTGCGGAACAGGCATCGGCATGTCGATCTCCGCAAATAAAGTACCTGGCATACGCGCCGCGCTTGTACACGACCTTTTCACGGCAAAAGTCACCCGTCAACACAACGATTCAAACGTGTTATGCATGGGAGCACGCGTTATCGGTCCTGGACTTGCAAGTGAAATCGCAAAAACATGGATCCAAAACGAATTTGAGGCAGGCCGCCACAAAAATCGTATCAATAAGATTGCCGAATACGAGAATAAGTAATAGAATAGATGGATAACGGATCAGGATGACTGTTAGTTGTTGTAAATCATACGTCACGGGTGAATCATTTTTCGAAAAAAGGAGATGACCAAAGTGGCAGATGTAAAAGCCATCCAGCATGACACAGCCTCTGTGGCCCGTCAATTGCTGGAAACCGGACACATGAAGGACGGCTTATTTGTTGTTGGTTGCTCCACTAGTGAAGTTGCCGGCGAACGAATAGGAACAGCTGGCAGTGAAGCCATTGCTGAAGTAATCTTCGAGGAATGGCAGAAGTTCTCCAAACAATCAGGTGCCGAACTCGCCTTTCAGTGCTGTGAGCATTTGAACCGCTCGCTCGTCGTAGAGCGCAAAGTCCAACAAGCCTACGGATTTACAGAAGTGACAGCAGTCCCTGTAGCCAAGGCTGGAGGATCTATGGCTTCTTATGCATTCAAACAAATGGACGACCCAGTACTAGTGGAGTCCGTTACAGCGCAGGGTGGAGTGGATATAGGAGATACGTTGATTGGCATGCATTTGAAGCGGGTCGCTGTACCCCTTCGCATCGAACAGAAGTCCATTGGTCACGCCCACGTCACGGTCGCTCGAACACGCCCGCCGCTTATCGGAGGCGCACGAGCAGTTTATGAATGCTAAGAATTAAGAATTTGGAATCGGAGAGGGGAATTTTTTACTATGCAACATGTAAAACATGCGGATGCTGAACTGTACAACTCCATTATGGATGAGAAAAATCGTCAACAAAACAATATCGAACTGATCGCGTCAGAGAACTTCGTATCAGAAGCTGTCATGGAAGCGATGGGTTCAGTACTGACGAATAAATATGCAGAAGGGTACCCTGGACGCCGTTACTACGGAGGGTGTGAGCACGTCGATGTTGCTGAAAATCTGGCAAGAGATCGTGCAAAAGAAATTTTCGGCGCTGAACACGCAAACGTCCAGCCTCACTCCGGCGCACAAGCCAATATGGCCGTGTACTTCACAGTCCTTGAGCCTGGCGACACAGTTTTAGGTATGAACCTGAGCCACGGCGGTCACTTGACGCACGGAAGCCCGGTCAACTTCAGTGGAACACTTTACAATTTTGAAGAGTATGGTGTTACTGAAAAAGACGAGCGCATCGATTATGACGCCGTTTTAGAAAAAGCGAAGGAAGTGAAGCCAAAGCTGATCGTAGCTGGAGCGAGCGCATACCCTCGTGAAATCGATTTTGCCAAGTTCAGAGAAATCGCTGATGAAGTCGGAGCCTACTTGATGGTTGATATGGCGCACATCGCAGGTCTAGTAGCCACTGGCTTACACCCTAACCCAGTGCCTCACGCCCAATTTGTGACAACAACAACACACAAAACACTTCGCGGACCACGCGGCGGTATGATTTTCTGTGAAAAAGAATTCGCTAAAAAAATCGACAAATCCGTATTCCCAGGCATGCAGGGCGGCCCGCTGATGCACATCATCGCAGCTAAAGCCGTTTCTTTCAAAGAAGCGCTGCAGCCGGATTTCAAACAATACTCCCGTCAAATCATCAAAAACGCCAAGCAGCTAGGTGAAACGCTGTCCGAAAACGGAGTGCGTATCGTATCAGGCGGAACCGATAACCACCTGTTATTGCTTGACCTTCGTGAATTAGGACTTACTGGTAAAGTTGCTGAAAAAGCACTTGATGCCGTTGGAATCACAACGAACAAAAACACGATTCCATTCGATCCAGAAGGACCATTTACAACGAGCGGTATCCGTGTCGGAACAGCCGCTGTGACGAGCCGTGGTTTTGAAGAAGAACAAATGAAAGAAGTAGGCGAACTTATCGCTTTCACTCTGAAAAACCATGACAACGAAGAAAAACTAAAAGAAGCAACAGAACGCGTAAGCGACCTGACTTCACGCTTCCCACTCTACCAATCACTAATGCCAAGCACGCCATAAATACACGATGAAACCCACCTGATGCAGGTGGGTTTTTTATTGGTTATTTTTCTATTAGCCGTTAAGAAACGATTTTCATATATTATGGTGTGATAAAATTAGCACGAACGTTTCTGTTGAAGTGCCGTGTTAATATTCATATAAGCTCCCTATTCTTGAACACTCAGTTTCGAGACAAAATGGGAGGTAAGGGGCTGCAGGAAACGGTTCGCTTTCCGTGGGACGGGCGCTGAGCCTCCTCGAGCTTCGCTCTCCGGGGTCTCACCTGTCCCGCTCATCCCACAGGAGTCTCACCGTTTCCTTCCGCCCCTTTCCATAAAAGTGTCTCGAAACAGCTTCAAGGAAAGCTACAATCTCAATAAGAGTGTTTGCGAAAGAATTGCTGTAGAGCGTTTTCTACCTATAGGAAAGGAATGACGGAAGCCGTTCCTTATGGGGGAGCGTTTCTCACCTTCATCGAATGGGGTTGTTGGGAAGCTGCGAGACTCCCGTGGGAGAAGGATGTAGGCGAGATCCCACAGGGCTGCAAGTCCGAGGAAGCTTGCCACTTCCCCCACAGGAAAGCGAGTAGCTTCCCAACAACCCCTGACTCTTAATAGGGCAACGAACCCCGATTGTCTCGAAATTAAGTCTTCCACAATCCTGCCATTTCGTTGAATAATTTTTTATGAAAGATCAACTATGAAGTTTAACATAGTTTTTATAAATGAGAGTTATTCTTCTTCCCAGGCAATCAGAAGAATATGTAGGAAAAAGATAGTTCGCAAGTAATTATAAATAGTTGGTTTTAGGAATGAGCACACAATGGAAAGCGAGTCCATTCCTAAAACCACTTTTCACTCATCAAGAGGACGTAAGAGAAGAAATTTCCCAGCCCGAAGTGCGACCTTATCCCCCTTGCTCTTTATCGACATTTTCTGTACAATTAGCGGGATGCAATTTATTAAAAGGAGTGACTGACATGGGAAAAGTATACGTATTGGACCATCCATTAATTCAACATAAGCTGACACACATACGGAAAAAAGAGACAGGAACGAAAGATTTCCGCCAGCTCGTCGATGAAGTAGCCGCACTAATGGCATTCGAAATCACCCGCGACCTGCCCCTCGAAGATGTGGAAATCGACACACCCGTAGTGGATAAGGCAAAAGCGCACGTATTGACAGGGAAGAAAATCGGTCTCGTTCCCATCCTCCGCGCCGGTTTAGGCATGGTGGACGGAATCATCAAACTTATTCCAGCTGCCAAAGTCGGTCACGTCGGACTATATAGAGATCCAGAAACACTGCAGCCCGTAGAATACTACGTCAAACTTCCAAGCGACATCGAAGAGCGCGAACTGATCGTCATCGACCCCATGCTTGCGACAGGAGGATCCGCCAACGAAGCGATCGAATCCCTGAAGAAACGGGGAGCCCGTCAAATCCGTCTCATGTGTATCGTAGCAGCACCTGAAGGAGCCCAAGCAGTTCAAGAAGCCCACCCGGACGTAGACATTTACCTGGCCGCCATGGATGACAAATTGAACGAAAAAGGCTACATCGAACCAGGCCTCGGAGACGCCGGTGACCGCCTGTTCGGCACGAAGTAAGGCCGCAGCATGATCAAAGTCATGACGATTTTTGGCACTCGTCCCGAAGCGATCAAGATGGCCCCGCTAGTCTTAGAATTGGAAAAAAGGTCAGAGCAATTTGAGCCCATCGTCACCGTGACCGCTCAGCACAGACAGATGCTTGACCAAGTATTGAACATTTTCAACATTGAACCTGATTTTGATTTGAACATTATGAAGGATCGTCAAACGCTGTCTCAAGTCACAACCCGAGCGCTTGAAGGGCTGGACGGCGTCATGAAAGAAACGAAACCGGATATCGTGCTCGTCCACGGCGATACGATGACGACGTTTGCTGCATCGCTTGCGGCTTACTACAACCAGATTCCCGTCGGACATGTCGAAGCCGGCCTTAGAACGTGGGACAAGTACTCGCCTTATCCGGAAGAAATGAACCGTCAGCTCACGGGCGTGATGGCAGATCTGCATTTTGCGCCGACGAACCAATCGCGAGACAATCTGCTGGCCGAAAATAAATCCGCCGATTCTATTTTTGTGACCGGGAACACAGCGATTGATGCATTGAAAACGACCGTTGATAACGGATATACTTCTGAAGTTCTCGACAAGATCGGGGATAAGCGTCTTATTTTAATGACCGCCCATCGACGTGAGAATCTCGGTCAGAATATGAAGCAGATGTTCCGTGCGATCAAACGTCTAGTCGAGATTCACGATGATGTGGAAGTCGTGTATCCTGTTCATCTGAACCCCGTTGTACAAGAAACAGCCGATGAAATTTTAGGAAATGAGGATCGGATTAAGCTGATTGATCCGCTTGATGTCATCGATTTCCACAATTTCGCCTCCCGCGCTCATTTGATATTGACGGATTCAGGCGGTGTACAGGAGGAAGCTCCTTCTTTAGGTGTGCCTGTACTTGTTTTACGCGACACGACCGAACGTCCTGAAGGCATTGAAGCGGGTACGCTGAAGCTTGCCGGAACGGATGAAGACACCATCTTCCGCCTTGCGGACGAGCTGTTAAGTGACGATACGAAGCACAAAGCCATGTCCCGCGCCTCTAATCCATACGGCGACGGCCAGGCTTCTGTGCGTATTGCGGAAGCGATCCGCTATTTTTTCAAAGAGCGTGAGGATAAGCCGGACGCTTTTGAAACAGAATAAAGGGTAAAGTGATACAGCCTTTCCTTAGGGAGAGGCTGTTTTTTCGTCTGCAGCTACATAGCATTTTCTACTCAACGTTTGATCCTGTCAAAAATCTCCTGGAAAAAAGGCAGCACGGCCAATTCATGCACGCATAACTCCCCGTGAAACACACACACTACGTTAAAAAAGGAGTCCCACTCATCATGCCGCTGAAACTCGCCGCCATTCTCCTGACAATTACCCTGCTGACAGGCTTCAGACAGCCTGATCCAAGCGAAGAAATCACCATTATTCTTGAATTAAAAGACACAACAGCTGCCGAGTTCAGGCAGCATATCAGCTCCAGGCTTCCTAGACTTGAAGTCGTCGCAGAGTATGAAACGATTTTTAACGGCATTGCCGTCAAAGGGACTCCGCAGGAATTAGAAAAAATTGCTCGCCTCGGCGAAGTTGCTAATCAATTCCCTGAACAAACATACAAGACACAAGAAACGCAGCTTAGTTCCCGCGGCGTAGAGTTAACGACGGATACGCTCAGGCCGGACACGACTTTTACGGGTGAAGGTGTCAAAGTAGGAGTTATTGATACGGGAGTCGATCACACTCACCCGGATTTACAGCTTAATTACAAGGGCGGGTTTGATTTGATCGATTTTGATGACGATCCGATGGAAACGATGGAAGATGGAGCGACGCTGCATGGGACACACGTGGCGGGCGTTATTGCGGCAAATGGCGATATGAAGGGAGTTGCGCCTGACGCGGAAATTTACGCTTACCGGGCGCTAGGTCCTGGAGGAATGGGATCATCGGTCCAGGTGATTGCGGCGATTGAAGAAGCAGTAGAAGACGGGATGGACGTGATCAACCTGTCTCTCGGCAACGACGTTAATGGACCGGATTGGCCGACGACAAAAGCGGTTGATCGGGCGATTGAGCTAGGGACAACGGTCATTGTAGCCGCGGGCAATGCGGGACCCGATACGTGGACGATCGGTTCACCCGCAACCTCCCCAAACGCGATCACGGTCGGAGCTTCAGCGCTTCCTGCCGAACATCCCGTGCTGACGATCAAAGGAGAGGACAAAAAGCTCGGCGTCCAGCTTTTACAAGGATCGAAGCCATGGGATCTTACGAGGAAATATCCTTTAACCGAGATGGCCGACAGACGCTTAAGTGGAAAAATCGTCCTCGTTCCGCGTGGTGGTACAAGTTTTGCAGAAAAAGCGAAAGCGGCTTATGTAAAAGGAGCGGAAGCCGTGCTGATCGTGAACACAGCGGATGAACCGCTCCAGGGTTCGATTGACGGATTGAAATTACCTATTCCGGTGGCGGCCGTCACGAAATCAGAAGGGGACTGGCTGATAGAGAAGGGAATCGCGGCCGATCAGTGGCTTGAAACCGAGCAAACAAAAGCTGATCACACGATTGCGCCGTTCAGCTCACGCGGTCCTGTAACCTCTAACTGGAACGTAAAGCCTGATGTCCTTGCGCCGGGCGTAAATGTCATCAGCACCGTTCCCGGAGGTTACCAGGCCCTTCAAGGCACAAGCATGGCCGCTCCACACATCGCAGGCGTAGCGGCTCTGCTTAAAGAAGCACACCCCGATTGGTCCCCGGCTGATATTAAAACATCGATCATGAGTTCAGCCGATTTGCTTGAGGGCAAGGAAGAAACGTTGCCTCCGACTGAGCAGGGAGCAGGGTACGTAAACCCTGAAGCTGCGCTTGATCCCGAATTATGGATCAACCCTGGTGCGCTCAACTTCGGAAAAGTGGACGAAGACTTTTTCCGAAAAAAGATTCAAGTAACTGTAGAAAATCAGGGGAACGTTTCCCAGACGGTTCGTATGAAACAGCCTTCTAAGCAAACCGGCTTAGCCTGGACAGTTCCGGCTAGCTTTTCGGTAGCACCTGGTGAAGAAAAACAAGTACTGATTGAAGTGCAGATGACGAAGTCTTTTGTGAAAGACGGTGTCCATGAAGGTTATATCGAGGTGGAAAGCGGGGGAGAAGAGTACAACCTTCCTTTCTTGTTTATGATGGATATATCAGATTATGAAAAAGTATCCGGATTCGAGCTTTATAAAGACTGGGAAACGAAAGCGGATTTGACGTACCGTTTCAATTTATCAGAAGCGGCCGATCATTTAAGCGTTGATCTCTACCGGGCCGGGACGATGTTTCATCAAGGGAATCTCCTGGAACTTGAGGATCTCGAAGAAGGAATGAATGAAGGGGAAATCGAACTCGAAATGAGTGATGACTTCAAAGGTGCTTATATAGCAGTAGTGACTGTGGAAATTGAGGAAGAAACGTTCAGCTATTCGTTTCAGATTCAATTTCAATAATGGAATGGCAGTAAGATTTCTTCAGCTCCTGGGAAAGCGAAGCGGAGCCACAAAAATTATGCTCTGTTAAAGTTCCGTGTTCCTATTCATATAAGCTCCCTTTAGTGGAAGACTCAGTTTCAAGACATAATGAGAATTTAGGGGCTCCGGGAAACGGATCGCTTTCCGGGGGGCGGGCGCTGAGCCTCCTCGAGCTTAGCTCTGCGGGGTCTCACCTGTCCCGCTAATCCCCCAGGAGTCTCACCGTTTCCCTCCGCCCCTTTGCCATATAAGTTTCTCGAAACCGCTTCAAGAAAAGATGAACATTGATGTTCGTATAGTGATTGTCAAAGATGCTGCCATGTTGAAAAACTTGCTGTAGAGCGCTATATTCTCACCGGACAGTCGTATAGAAGACGCTGCTTCTTGGTAAATGGATTTTTTCTCATTTACTTTGCATGGGGTGGTTGGGAAGCTGCTTGAATTCTTTATTGAAAAAGCGCTGAAGCTTGGTAGCACTCCAGTGGTCTATGCCAATTGTTCAGGTAGCATACTTATTTGATTTCTCCGAATGTTGGTAAATGAGAACTATTTTCTAAGTTCCGTCTCTCAAATTTAAATGAGGTGGTTTTAGGAGTGGGCGAGACTCCTGTGGGATGAGAGTGATTGGTGAGATCCCGGAAGGCGAAGCCTGAGGAAGCTCACTGCACTCCCACGGAAAGCGAGTCCATTCCTAAAACCACCTTCCTCTCATCACGAGGACGGAACAGCAAAGACTTCAGCCCGAGGAAGCTCGCCACTTCCCCCACAGGAAAGCGAGTAGCTTCCCAACAACCCCTGACTCTTCATACGGCAACGAACCCAGATTATCTCGAAATTAAGTCTTCTGCTACCCTGCCATATTGTTGAATAACTCACTTATCAATATCAACAACTACATTTAACACAATCAAAAATTAAAGAAAATCACCAAACAGACAGCCGTTGTAGCGGCTGTTTTTATTGTCATTTTTTAGTTGTCAAATCTAGTTCGGCGAATTTTCAGAAAATGTGTCAAAAATGTGATCATTTCGTGTCGGACATTTGTACTTTTGGTCCCAAACACATTGACATCAAAGTACCCCTATTGTATTCTTACATAGTGTGGAATGATAAGGTTTTCATACATACCTCACTCTTTTTTAAACGATAGAAGAGGTGTTACATTGAAGCACTCACAATCACCGTTTCAAGCGATGGCATTAACAAGCGCTATCGTGTCTCAACTAGCAGGCGGACCACTAGTCGGGGTTTACATGGGAAAGTGGGTGGACGGCCAATTTTCCACAGGTCCACTATTCCTGATCTTAGGTATATTCCTGGGAGTAGGAGCAGGTACATACGGAACCATTCATTTAGTACGAGCGTACACGGGAGACGATTAACTTGGAAGATTATCAACAGATGATAGCCCGTCAGCGGAAATGGATGTTCTACCTTCTGGCATTACTCGTTTTAGGCTGGGGAATCACACCCTGGCAGCCGGTTTTCCTCGGGCTTCTCTTAGGAAGCATCCTTAGTTTCTACAACCTCTGGTTAATGCAGCGAAAGATTCAGAAATTTGGTGAATCCACAGCAAACAACCACACCACTAGAGGAATCGGTACATTTACGCGACTCGCTTCCGGCGCGTTAGCCGTAGTGATCGCCCTTCAGTTTGAAGAACATTTCCACCTGATTTCGGTAGTATTGGGCTTAATGACAGCCTACCTTGTCATTTCAATAGATTACCTGTTCAACAAATCAACAGATTAGCATGATGGAAGAGAGGTGAACAGATTGGATCACGAATCACCGATATGGGAGCAGGCGTTTGGAATCCCATGGTTGAGTTTCAACTTATCCAACGTATTAATGATGTTTGTTGCTTCATTAATTGTATTCATTCTAGGGGTTGCAGCCACAAGGAACATGCAGCGTAACCCGAAAGGTTTCCAGAACTTTATGGAATGGCTGATTGATTTCATCAAAGGGATTATCGGTTCGAATATGGATTGGCGTACAGGCCGGCTCTTCCTTCCTTTAGGGCTTACACTTTTCGCCTACATATTTATCTCGAATATGCTCGGGGTCGTCACGAACGGAATCGTTGGTCATGAGCTCTGGTGGAAATCACCTACAGCTGATCCTGGTATTACCATGACCTTAGCCGTAATGGTCATCAGTTTAACGCACTACTATGGAGTTAAGCTGAAAGGCGGCAGCGAGTACAGTAAAGGATTTATCAGACCACTACCTTTCTTACTGCCATTTAAGATTATTGAGGAGTTCTCAAACACTCTGACGCTTGGTCTGCGTCTATACGGGAACATTTACGCAGGTGAAATTCTACTTTCCTTACTAGTAGGACTTGCAACAACCAGCTTCTTAGGCTTCTTAGGAGCCACACTGCCAATGATAGCGTGGATGGGCTTCAGTACATTCATCGGTTTCATTCAGGCGTTTATTTTCGTTATGTTAACGATGGTTTATATGTCTCATAAGGTGAGCGACGACCATTAATTATAAAAGCATAAAAAAATTTTTTACACAATATGAGGAGGATTTTCATTATGGGTCTATTAGCAGCTGCAATCGCAGTAGGTTTGGCGGCACTTGGTGCTGGTATTGGTAACGGTCTAATCGTAAGTCGTACAGTTGAGGGTATTGCGCGTCAACCAGAATTGCGTAGTGCGCTTCAAACAACAATGTTCATCGGTGTTGCACTAGTTGAGGCCGTTCCAATCATCGGCGTTGTTATTGCATTTATCGTAATGGGACAGTAAAGGTGAATCGTGGCGAAGTTCATAGTGTTGAACCTCGCCATTCCTTTATGTCTTTCTTTATAGGGTACGCGTTGTGAATACCCTCGTTTTTGAAAAATAAAACTTCGGCTTCTGCCGAATTTTCTATTGTCTGACTGTATATTTAAGGGGTCTACATAGGCTTCCGCTTTTCTAATGTCTAGCTTTGAGGGCAGCCATAACCGCCCCTCGCCGCTTTTCTTATCTGCTTTTTTTGGAAAGGAGTGACAACTGTGCAAGGATTAACTTCGAATTTAGCCCTGGGTGCTGCAGGTTTCCAGTTAGGCGACATGGTCGCTCAGTTATTCTTCTTCATCGTGCTTCTAGCGTTACTTAGAAAGTTTGCTTGGGGTCCGTTGATGACGATGATGAAAGATCGTGAAGACTACATTGCCAATGAAATCGAAACAGCTGAAAAAAGTCGTGAAGAAGCAGCGATTCAACATCGTGAAGCTTCTGAAGAGTTGAAAAAGACGCGTCAAGACGCACAGAATATAATTGAGGATGCTCGTAAGACGGCTTCTCAGCAAGAGCGTGATATCGTTGAGTCTGCGAAAAAAGAAGCAGAACGTATCAAAGTTTCTGCTCGTCAGGAAATTGAGCAGGAGCGCGATAAAGCCGTTCAAGTTCTTAAAGATCAAGTGGCTTCAATGTCCGTGATGATCGCTTCGAAAGTGATTGAGAAAGAACTTTCTGAGAAAGATCAGCAGGAATTGATCAGTCAATATATCAATGAGGCAGGAGAAGAGCGATGAGTGACACGATCATTGCGAAACGTTACGCAACCGCTCTCTTTCAACTCGGACAGGAAAAATTAAAGCTCGATCAAATCGAAACAGAACTTCGCACATTGCGTGAGATTTTCTTAAGTAATGAAGAGCTGGTCAAATTCCTTAAGCATCCTCGTTTGTCGGCGAGTCAGAAGAAGCAGCTTTTAAGCGATACTTTAAAAGGCTTTTCCAAAGAAACGCTCAACACCCTTATGCTGCTCATCGATCGTCACCGTGAAGAGATCATTCCGGAAATGGCGGATCACTTCATTTTAAAGATGAACGATGTAAAAGGGATTGCCGATGCAACCGTGTATTCCGTAAATCCACTGTCTGAAGTGGAAAAGCAACGTATTTCAGAAACGTTTGCTCCTAAAGTGGGCAAGCAAACACTTAACCTGACAAACATTGTCGAGCCGTCCATTCTTGGCGGTATCCGTCTTCGTGTCGGTAATCGCATTTTTGATGGTTCTGTCAGTGGGAAGCTTAACCGGATTGAACGCCAGTTAGTTTCTACGAATAATAGACGATAGGGGTGAAATGGCATGAGCATCAAAGCTGAAGAAATCAGTGCGCTGATCAAACAGCAAATTGAAAACTACGAATCAGATATTGAAGTCACTGACGTAGGTACAGTTATCGAAGTAGGTGACGGTATCGCACGTGCTCACGGTCTGGATAATTGTATGGCCGGGGAGCTTGTTGAATTCTCAAACGGTGTCATGGGTATGGCACAGAACTTAGAAGAAAGTAATGTCGGTCTTGTCATTTTGGGACCATTTACAGATATTAAAGAAGGCGATGAAGTTCGTCGTACAGGACGCATCATGCAGATTCCTACAGGTGAGGCTATGCTTGGACGTGTCGTGAACCCTCTTGGACAGCCAGTTGATGGCCAGGGTCCGATTGAAACGACAAGAACTCGTCCGATTGAATCCGCTGCACCAGGTGTAATGGATCGTAAATCCGTAGACGAGCCGCTTCAAACTGGAATCAAAGCAATTGACGCTCTTGTTCCAATTGGTCGTGGACAGCGTGAATTGATCATCGGTGACCGTCAGACAGGTAAAACATCTGTAGCGGTAGATGCCATTTTGAACCAGCATGACCAGGATATGATTTGTATCTACGTAGCCATCGGTCAAAAAGAATCAACCGTTCGTGGCACAGTAGAAACACTTCGCCGCCATGGCGCTCTTGATTACACAATCGTTGTAACAGCAAGTGCATCTCAGCCGGCGCCACTTCTTTACCTTGCTCCTTATGCTGGAGTAACGCTTGGTGAAGATTTCATGTACAACGGAAAGCACGTTCTTGTCGTATACGATGACTTATCGAAGCAGGCAGCCGCATACCGTGAGCTTTCCTTGCTGCTTCGTCGTCCGCCAGGCCGTGAAGCATTCCCAGGGGATGTATTCTACTTGCACTCCCGCTTATTAGAGCGTGCCGCTAAGCTGAGTGATGCTAAAGGCGGAGGGTCACTGACTGCTCTTCCTTTCGTTGAAACACAAGCTGGCGACATCTCAGCCTATATTCCAACAAACGTAATCTCAATTACTGATGGACAGATCTTCTTGCAGTCCGATCTATTCTTCTCAGGTGTTCGTCCAGCGATCAATGCCGGACTATCCGTATCTCGTGTAGGTGGTTCTGCACAGATCAAAGCCATGAAGAAGGTAGCCGGTACACTTCGTCTGGACCTAGCGTCTTATCGTGAGCTTGAAGCATTTGCCCAGTTCGGTTCAGATCTTGATAAATCAACACAGGCGAAGCTTAACCGTGGTGCACGTACGGTAGAAGTACTGAAGCAGGGTCTTCACCAGCCGCTTGCCGTTGAAAAACAAGTTATGATCATTTACGCATTGACGCAAGGTTATTTAGATGAAATTCCAGTAGAAGATGTCACTCGATTTGAAAGTGAATTCAATAACTGGTTGGATAACAACCGTAAAGAACTTCTTTCTCAAATCCGCAGTACAGGTAAATTAGCCGATTCAGATGATATGAACGAAGCTGTAGAAGCATTCAAGAAGACCTTTATCATTTCAGAATAAATGACTCTTTATAAATGCTTAAAAAGCTAGAAAGGGTGGTGAAACAGCGTGGCATCCCTTAGAGACATTAAAGGTCGGATTAACTCAACGAAAAAAACGAAGCAGATTACGAAAGCGATGGAGATGGTTTCCGCCGCAAAACTTAATCGTGCAGAGGAAAACGCACGTCACTTCGTCCCTTATAGTGAAAAGATCCAGGAAGTCGTTGCAAGTATCGCAGCAGGCGGTGGTGATGCAAGCCACCCGATGCTCGAAGCTCGTGATGTTAAACGTACCGGATATCTTGTCATTACATCGGATCGAGGACTAGCCGGAGCTTACAACAGCAGCGTGCTCAGAAAAGTGTATCAGCAGATCCGCCAGCATCATAGTTCAGCTGGTGAATATGCATTGATCACCATGGGGCGCGTCGGGCGTGACTTTTTCCGTAAACGTAATATGCCCGTCGATAGAGATATTACCGCGATCTCGGATCAGCCGGATTTTGCCGATATTAAAGATATCGCTTCGGAAACGGTAAGACTTTTCACAGACGGTGAAATCGACCAGCTATTCATTTATTACAACCACTATGTAAGTGCGATGACTCAAGAAGTGACCGAGAAAAAGGTCCTTCCATTGACTAATATAAATGTAGAAGGCAAAGCCTCTACAAGCTCTTACGAATATGAACCGAACCAGGAAGAAATTCTGGAAGTTCTTCTGCCTCAATACGCTGAAAGTATTATTTACGGCGCATTGCTGGATGGAAAAGCCAGTGAGCACGCGGCACGTATGACAGCTATGAAGAGTGCTACGGATAATGCTGATGATTTAATCGGAGATCTTTCACTCTCTTACAACCGTGCGCGTCAGGCTGCTATAACCCAGGAGATCACTGAAATCGTCGGCGGTGCAGCTGCCCTCGAATAGGTCTCGGATTCTAACGCATTAATTTCATGTTCGAATGTTTAGCATAAAGCACCCTGACATGGGCGCTTACAGCTTCTCTTAATAGTAAGGAGGGAAAACGATGAGTAAAGGACGCGTAACCCAAATCATGGGACCGGTAGTTGACGTAGCTTTCGACGACGGTCAACTCCCTGATATAAATAACGCATTGCACGTAAGTTACGTAGCAAAATCAGAAAACGAAACAAACGTTGATCTTACACTTGAAGTAGCCCTTCACCTAGGAGATAACTCCGTTCGTACCGTTGCGATGTCTTCAACAGAAGGTGTTCAGCGTGGAACAGATGTAATCGACACAGGCGGACCTATTGCCGTTCCTGTAGGTGATGTAACACTTGGACGTGTATTCAGCGTACTTGGTGACAATATCGACCTTGACGAACCACTTCCTAGTGACGTTCGCCGCGACCCGATTCACCGTTTAGCACCTGTATTTGAAAACCTGGCAACTGAAACGGAAATTCTTGAAACAGGAATTAAGGTTGTAGACTTGCTGGCACCCTACGTTAAAGGTGGTAAAATCGGACTATTCGGTGGCGCCGGAGTAGGTAAAACCGTTCTTATCCAGGAGCTTATCAACAACATCGCCCAGGAGCACGGTGGTATTTCCGTTTTCGCTGGTGTAGGTGAACGTACACGTGAAGGTAACGACCTTTATTATGAAATGAAGGATTCAGGAGTAATTACAAAAACAGCCATGGTGTTCGGTCAGATGAACGAACCGCCTGGAGCGCGTATGCGTGTTGCCCTGACTGGTCTTACAATGGCAGAATACTTCCGTGATGAGCAAGGACAGGACGTACTATTCTTCATCGATAACATCTTCCGTTTCACTCAAGGTGGTCTTGAGGTATCTGCCCTGCTTGGCCGTATGCCATCAGCCGTAGGTTACCAGCCGACACTTGCTACAGAGATGGGTCAGCTTCAGGAGCGTATCACGTCTACTGACAAAGGTTCCGTAACATCGATCCAGGCGATCTACGTACCTGCCGATGACTATACTGACCCAGCGCCAGCAACGACGTTCGCTCACTTGGATGCAACGACAAACCTTGAACGTAAGCTGTCAGAGCAGGGGATTTACCCAGCCGTGGATCCATTGGCTTCTACTTCCCGTGCACTTGACGCAGACATCGTTGGAGACGAACACTACGAGGTAGCTCGTGAAGTTCAACAAACCCTTCAACGTTATAAAGAATTACAAGATATCATTGCTATTTTGGGAATGGATGAGCTGTCTGACGAAGATAAGCAGACCGTATCCCGTGCCCGTCGTGTTCAATTCTTCCTATCTCAGAACTTCCACGTAGCTGAGCAGTTTACCGGACAAAAAGGTTCATACGTCCCAGTAAGCGAAACAGTCAAAGGATTCCGTGAGATTTTGGATGGCAAATACGATGACCTCCCAGAAGATGCTTTCCGCCTTGTGGGGCGCATCGAAGAAGTCGTCGAAAAAGCAAAAGGAATGCAATAAGCATATCATTGCAAGTGTCACTCAGGGGTTCCGTAACGCGGAGCGCCTGACACCGGCGCTTATGATCTGCCTTAGGAGGAATAGCTATGAAGACACTAACGGTGAGTGTTGTCACTCCTGATGGCCCGGTATTAGAAGACGCCTATCAAATGGTCAGCTGTAAGGCGGAAAGCGGAGAACTCGGTATCCTTCCTGGACATATCCCCATGGTAGCTCCATTGACCATCAGCGCGGTACGCCTTAAAGGTGAGGGAAGCTCCGAACGCATTGCCGTAAGCGGTGGGTTTCTTGAAGTCCGTCCTGACAAAGTGACTATCCTGGCGCAATCAGCAGAAAAGCCTTCCGATATCGATGTCGATCGTGCCCGCAAAGCGAAAGAGCGCGCCGAGCAGCGAATGGCTGAAAAGCAAGCCGATATCGACTTCAGAAGAGCCGAGCATGCTTTGAAACGAGCCATTAACCGTTTAGACGTTAAAGACAATAATTTTTAAAAAGAACTGCTTTCATTTCGAAAGCAGTTTTTTGTTTAAAGAATTTACCTTGCTTCTTGTTAAAACACGATTCCGAGATGTTAGTGAGAGTTAAGGGCTCCGGGAAACGGTTCGCTTTCCGCGGGCGTGAGCTGAGCCTCCTCAGGCTTCGCCTTCCGGGGTCTCACCTGCCCCGCTTATCCCACAGGAGTCTCACCGTTTCCCTACGCCCATTGCGTAGATTTCCTCTCGGAATAGTATCGAGAGGATGAAAAATGTTCAAACACTTTAGAACTTCATTCTCTAAAGGTTCGGTTTAAAGAAAGAAGCCAATGGCATTGCACTCTAAAGCAGTAACGAATATAATTAATCGCTACCTCGGGAGGAAATATGCTTTCTAATGAACGTCATACCCGCTAAAAAGCTAGTCATTTTTAAAATACCATTTCTCCAATTTAGTCGGAGGATGTGTTGAAGACTTTCTTCTGAGCGCTTCTCACTTAAAGGGGTTTTTTACTGAGAAGCATTTCTTCAGTTGTTTTCGTTATCCGATGAAGCTCACCTTACGCCAATGGAAAGCGAGTGGTACCCCGGTACTTCATGCTCCATTATTAGTCACGGAAAAATTTCAGTTGAATCGACAAAATCACATTGACCTATAAAAACTGCCCTTTAGATACCCTCTCATTCGATTATCTTGTCACTATTTCCCGGGAAATTAAAAATATTGCGCAGGAAATAATAATTATGACACTTCCTGCTGTAAAACAACATTCACAAAAACGTCACATTCGAAGCGCTTTCATTAAAGATGCCCTGGTTGACAAAGAACTCATAAAATGTGATTCTGAGATATAAGCGTCATTTAGAAGAGAAGTTAGCGAGGTGTACGAAATGGATCAGTATTTCGTGGAAGAAGCACTCCTCAGCATGACCTCCCATATCATCTTCATCATCATTACATGGAAGGTATTGCAGGCAGTGAATCTTGAGCAGTTATTCCGCAAGGACCACGTCTTTGAAATTCGAGTTTTTATGATCCTGATTACCATTGCTATCGCCACTTCAGTAAGTAATTTTTTCTTACAGCTTATTGAATGGTCAGGCAGTCTTGTGTATTTATTTTAAGTCGTACATGGACGCTGCTGCTTCGAGAAAGGGGATCGATTCACTCATTGTCTAATCATGTCAGTAATTGTTTCGTATGAATGTAAGATTCTCCGTTCACACTTGAAAGTATAAAGAAGAACGGGGAGAGAGATACATATGAAATGGACAGGGATATGCTTAGCGGCAATCATTGTAATAGCAAATGGTGTTCATCCACAAACCACGGCACAAGGGTGGAGTGAAATTTCACCATTAATTGAATTAGCAGCTTTTGCCGAGGATGAACAACTTGAAGTCACAGAATTGAATATTACACTAAAAGAATCGATCAACTACGAATATCTACAAGAGACTCAGCAGAAAATAAAACAACAGTTTCAGTCGGATAAACTAACAGAAGAAGAAACGACAGAAGCAACTAAATATATCTATGAAAAACGTCACAAAAACGGGGACTTTGTCGAACAGTTTATGATAGTGGTTCCTAAACTTGAAGACATTTCCTTTGAAGTAGTTTACACCGTTACATCACAGGGTACAAAACCACTAGCATCCCAATTTATGGTGCTTTTAAGCGATAGAGTAAAAGCGCAAATTTTTACAACAAATGTCACTTTATACTCATTCATTAAAACGGAGATTAATGGTATTATTGATGAAGTTTTACTCTATCAGAAATTCCAACAAACATTCGATATAACAAACATTGAACAAACGACAGATGAAAGCTGGACGAGCAGATCCGGTTACACGAAAAGATGGGATGGGGCCATTGAGTTACCGAGTGGAGCCATGAATGTTCAATTCGCTGCAAGAAATTTGGGCAGCGCAACGAACGTCACAATTGGCACACCCATCCTTACTGCTGAATATTAATAATAATGAATATGGACGCGGAGGAGAATGAACTTTGGAAAAAATCATCGTCCGTGGTGGAAGGCAGCTTGAAGGCACTGTAAGAGCTGAAGGTGCAAAGAATGCCGTACTGCCTGTCATCGCAGCAAGTATAATCGCAAGCGAAGGAAAAAGTGTGTTACACGACGTACCAGCTCTCGCTGACGTTCGCACAATCAACGAAGTGATCCGCCATATGAATGCAGAGGTTCACATGGAAGGAAGAACAGTTACAGTCGACGCTTCTAAAGAACTACTAACAGAAGCTCCTATAGAATATGTACGCAAGATGAGAGCTTCTGTGCTTGTAATGGGACCATTATTGGCCCGCTATGGACACGCAAAAGTTGCACTGCCTGGTGGCTGTGCTATCGGATCACGTCCATTAGATCAGCATCTTAAAGGCTTTGAAGCCATGGGAGCTGAGATTACAGTAGGAAATGGAACAATTGAAGCTAATGTAGAAGGCCGCCTGAAAGGTGCGAAGATTTACTTCGACGTACCGAGTGTCGGGGCTACAGAAAATATCATCATGGCCGCTGCATTGGCAGAAGGCAAAACCGTTCTTGAGAATTGTGCGAAAGAACCGGAAATTGTTGATTTGGCTAACTACTTAAATAAAATGGGTGCCCACATCGTAGGGGCAGGTACTGAAACTATTCGTATTCATGGTGTCGACAAGCTTTACGGCGCCACTCACAACATTATTCCTGACCGAATTGAAGCAGGCACCTTTATGGTAGCAGCCGCAATCACCGGTGGAAATGTATTAGTTCAAGGAGCTATGCATGAACATTTACGTTCAGTCGTAGCGAAAATGGAAGAAATGGGTGTCACGATCCAGGAAGAAGAAGATGGCCTGCGCGTCATTGGACCTTCCAAGTTAAAAGCGACAGACATCAAAACGATGCCGCACCCTGGTTTCCCGACAGATATGCAGTCACAAATGATGGCTCTTATGCTGAACGCGCAGGGAACAAGCGTCATTACAGAAACCGTCTTTGAGAATCGTTTCATGCACGTGGAAGAATTCCGCCGTATGAACGCAAAAATGAAAATCGAGGGCCGCAGCGTAATCATCGAAGGACCGACGGATCTTCAGGGAGCTGAAGTACAAGCGACAGACTTACGAGCTGGAGCTGCGTTAATCCTTGCGGGACTTGTAGCCGACGGTTATACCCGAGTGACAGAACTTAAGCACTTGGATCGCGGATATGTAGATTTTGCAGAGAAATTGAAGCTGCTCGGCGCAGACATCGAGCGGGTCAATGAAGATGAAGCGAATGTAGAAGAAACTGAAGCAAGCGAATCTGTATCGACCTTATAAATTATCTTATCTTAAGCAATTCCTTTTCTTCAAAAGGGATTGCTTTTTTAAGTTCTATCAACGCCTCCTGATGGATACAATTTAGTAGAGAGGTCTACTAATGATTCAGGAGGACGAGATATGAAGCGAAACCATCGAATAGGGATCATCACAATCATCAGCATTTTTTTGGGCATTTTACTCATACCTGCCCTCATCGTCGCACCATACATCGGAAAAAACGATACAGCTACTGTACAAGAAACACAGCCGCAGGAAGAAGCAGTCCTGGAGATTCCGGCGAACCTCTCCCCATTTTCCATCCAGGTGATGCGCAGTGCCAGCAAAAAAGTGGAGGAAGTGCCGCTTGAGGAATACGTGGCAGGAGTCGTTGCCTCCGAAATGCCCGCCAACTTCGAACTGGAAGCCCTGAAGGCCCAGTCCCTGGCCGCACGCACGTACATCACCCAGCAGCTGACGGGCGGGAAACCGTACTCTGAAGCCGCCGACGTCACAGACACCACCCAGCATCAGGTGTACAAAAACGACGATGAGCTTAGGGAATTATGGCAGGACCAATACAACCACAATAAGGCGAGAATCGTCCAGGCGGTAAAAGAAACAGCAGGGAAAATCATCACCTACGAAGAAGAACCGATCACCGCCGCCTTCTTCTCAACGAGCAACGGCTTCACCGAGAACTCAGAGGATTACTGGGAAAATGAAATCCCCTATTTAAAAAGCGTAGAAAGCCCGTGGGACACGGACTCCCCTAAATTTTTTGATCAAAAGGTAGTATCCATCCCTGATTTAGAGACCGCACTCAATGTCCAGATTGACTCAGGCATAGAGAATATAAATCTAGCAAAGACACCAGGCGGCCGCGTAGCTGAACTCTCAGTCGGCGACAGCAAATTTACCGGCCGGGAAATCCGCGAGAAGTTAGGATTGCAATCAAGCGACTTCACCATCGAACAAAAAGAAGACCATATGATCTTCACGACAAGGGGCTACGGCCACGGCGTCGGCATGAGTCAATACGGTGCTAACGGCATGGCTGAGGACGGCAAGACTTATGAAGACATTATTAAGCATTACTATCAGAATACGGAAATCTCGCCGGTCAGTAAGCAAACCGCAGGGCTTTCCATGTAATGAAACAAAAGCCGTCCATCCGGGCGGCTTTTTTTATTTGGTTTTGTTACATTCCGGGCACATAAGCTTCCTTTAATTCACCGTTTCCACATCGTTAAGAAAGTTTTCGTTCCTAAGAATATAGCTTGAAGGTTCGGGGAATCACTCGCTTTCCATGGGCGTACGGTGAGCTTCCTCGGGACTGACGCCCTGCGGGATCTCACCATGTACTGTTCTCCCACCTCTTACACGTAAATTAGTCTATGGCTTGAATCCGTTCATATATCTCATGGGGGGACTATCCAGCTCCAGCGCTTAGCGGCTGATGAGACTTCCTTCACTTCTGTACGATAAGTCAACATCGAATCCCTCCGTTCTTCGTGTTTCCTTTATCTCCGTCAGCTCAGTCCAGTCCATACGCCGCTGAACGAAGCGCTTCCGCTTTTACAAAAGGAGTCTCGCAATTCCCCGAACCTTCTTACTTTTTTAAGGATAACGAAAACATTTGATGTGTTATTTTAAGTGTGAAAGAACTCCTTTTGAGTAAATACTGCTCAGAAGAATGCTTAAAACATACATCATATGCCCTGGTTTCGTTGTGGTGAATTAGAAAAAAGGGATTTTGAAAATGAATCGCTTCTCAGCGTCTCGCCAGTCTATCCTTTCGCGCATGAGTCTCACCATTTCCAAGATTCCATTACCATGATAGAGGAACGAAACCATAATTCACATAGCCCCTATTCTCGAAGAATGACGAGTGTAGTGCCTTATTATTGTCTGTTTTCTTCCTACCTAATTGGGTGGTTCGTAAACAGTTAGACACCTTTTGTAAAAAAGGAAGCGCTTCGTTCAGCGGCGGATGGTTTTCTGGAGTATTCCGAGAAATTCATATCGTAAGGGGCGGAGGGAAACGATGAGACTCCTGTGGGATATGCGGGTTAGGTGAGACCCCGGAAGGCGAAGCCTGAGGAGGCTCAGCGCACGCCCACGGAAAGCGAATCGTTTCCCGGAGCCCTTTACTCATTAACATCTCGGAATTGTTTACTTAACCATCCAGTTCCCCCGCAGGAAAGCGAGTTGTTTTCCAACAACCCCTCCACTTCCTATAATAACGAACCAGCTCAATTTAAGCCTTTCCACCCTCCCCAATAAAATTTTTTCTAGTCATGTATATATTTCCATAAAACCGTTCAAACTGTTTCTTGAGGTGATGAACATGAGAGAGGAAGGAAAGAAAAGCGTGACTAAACTAAAGTTCAAACGCTTAATGCGCAAGAAATGGCTTTACCCTGCAGTATATCTGACAGTAGCAGCGTTGGTGTTGGTAGGAGTGTTCTGGTATCAGCAAAGTTCAAATGATGTCGCTGATCAGCTTAATGACGAAAGCCAAGTAGAAAACGACGTGTTTGTAAACGAAGATGGTGAGGAAGCGGTTCCTGTAACATCTCAAGGTGAGAATTTGGAAATGCCAGTCACAGGTCAAGAAGAAGCAACGATCGTAACGAAGTTTTTCGACTATGGAGCAACAGATGAAGAACAGGAAAGTGCACTAGTCCTTTACAACAATAAGTACTACCAGAGCAAAGGCGTCGATATTACGAAGAATGAAGGGGAAGCTTTCGAAGTGACAGCCGCTCTATCAGGCGCTGTAACAGAAGTGAAAGAAGATCCGTTGTATGGTAATGTCGTAGAACTTACTCATGATAACGAAGTGACCACCGTTTACTCTAGCTTAGCTGATATTCAAGTCAAGTCTGGCGATGAAGTGGAACAAGGTGATGTGTTAGGACAAGCGAGTCAAAGCTCTTTTGGCAAAGACAGCGGCGTTCATGTACACTTTGAAGTGAGAAAAGACGATCAGCCAGTCAATCCTGAGAATTTCTTTGGACAAGCGGTCAGCTCGATCGAAGCAGCTGAAGCTGTGACGGAAGACGGAACTGATGGATCCGAGGATTCTGAAGAAGCGACAGAAGAAGATGCACCTGAAGAAGAATTATCTGAGACGGACCTTGTTCCTGAACTAGATCAGGACGAAACGCCTGAAGGGGAAGATCAAGGTACACAATCTGATGATTCGACAGAAAATGAAGAGGATGCAGATTTAGAAGATCCGACGGTAGATGAGGATAGCTCTTCATCTCGCTCAACAACTCAATCATAATCAGCAAAAATATTGCAATACCCACGTGCTAAAAATGGAGGCTGCTTCGGTCTCCATTTTTTTATGTCCTCAAATAGGTGGACGAGCGTATGATCCGAAATTCCTGTGCCAAAACACAATCCTGCTGTAAAGATAGAGCATATCTCCCCTGTATTGATAATAGAATGAACATAACCGAACAATCGGTGCCATCCAGGGTGATCCATCAAGAGCTCCACTACTATCATAGACGCTGATACCCTATCCCGTCTCACCATACCCCTTGGATAGTCAATCACAGGAGGCGAGAGATGTGCATGACTACATCAAAGAGCGAACCATCAAGACAGGTGAGTACATTATCGAGACGAAAAAGACAGTACGTGTGATTGCGAAAGAATTTGGAGTTTCCAAAAGTACGGTGCATAAAGATTTAACAGAACGGCTTCCGGAGATCAACGCCCCCCTAGCAAAAGAAGTGAAAAAGATCCTCGACCACCATAAAGAAATCAGACATCTCCGAGGAGGAGAAGCCACACGAATGAAATACCGCACAATAGGAAAAGATACACCTGCAGAGCCCACACATTAAGTTTCCGACTTCCTCCCGGGTCAATCCACCCCCTTTTCGCATGCAACTTTTTTCTTAAAAAATAATACGAACATTTCCAATTTGTGATAAAATAAAGAACTAGATGTATGTTACTCTCAATCAACCGATATTGACATAGTTTTTTTGATAAATAGGGAGGATTTACTCAACATGTTTGCGCGAGATATAGGAATTGACTTAGGAACAGCGAACGTACTTATTCATGTAAAAGGAAAAGGAATCGTACTCAATGAACCATCGGTCGTAGCTATGGACCGCAATAGCGGCAAAGTGCTTGAAGTCGGAGAAGCCGCTCGCCGTATGGTCGGCCGTACGCCTGGCAATATCGAGGCGATCCGTCCTCTTAAAGATGGAGTGATTGCAGATTTTGACGTAACAGAGGCCATGCTGCGTCATTTCATCCATAAGACGAATGTGAAAGGATTCATGTCTAAGCCTCGCATGCTGATCTGCTGTCCGACAAACATTACGAAGGTTGAGCAAAAGGCGATCCGTGAAGCGGCCGAGAAATCGGGCGGGAAGAATGTGTACCTTGAAGAAGAGCCGAAAGTCGCAGCGATCGGTGCCGGTATGGAAATTTTTCAGCCGAGTGGGAATATGGTCATAGATATCGGCGGAGGAACGACAGACGTAGCCGTCTTGTCGATGGGAGATATCGTGACAGCGTCATCCATCAAAATGGCCGGAGATAAGTTTGACGCGGAAATTCTGCAGTACATCAAAAAAACGTATAAGCTTTTGATTGGGGATCGAACGGCGGAGAATATCAAGATTGAAGTCGCAACCGTTTTTAAAGGTGCCCGTCATGAGGAAATCGACATCCGCGGCCGTGACATGGTCACAGGACTGCCACGTACGATCACCGTGACTTCTGAAGAAATCGAAGTGTGTCTTCGTGAATTGGTCCAGACGATTACGCTATCAGCGAAGCAAGTTCTAGAGCGCACACCGCCTGAATTATCTGCGGATATCATCGACCGCGGAATCATCATGACAGGTGGAGGCGCGCTTTTGCATGGAATTGACCAAGTTCTTGCGGAAGAGCTGAAGGTTCCTGTAGTCCCAGCTGAGAACCCGATGGACTGTGTAGCTAAAGGGACAGGCATCATGCTTGAGAACATCGATAAAATCACTCGAAATAAAATCGGTTAAAAAGGAGCGATCGTCTTGCTGAGAGGATTCAATACGGCGGCATCAGGAATGATAGCCAACCAGCGTATGCAGGAAACACTATCGAACAACATAGCCAACTCCAATACACCCGGCTACAAAGCGGACCAGGGCACGATGCG
This sequence comes from Halobacillus campisalis, assembly GCF_030345335.1. GTDB lineage: Bacteria > Bacillota > Bacilli > Bacillales > Halobacillaceae > Halobacillus_A > Halobacillus_A campisalis. Next base: position 73,798 of record NZ_JAPVRC010000005.1, on the reverse strand, counting down.
GGCTTTTCCTGAACTGCTGCTGCAGCAAATGGGAGGGGAAACGATCCCTACAAGTTCTGGCGGATTGACGCTGCCGACACAAAAGGAGCTAGGTTCTCTTAATACAGGTGTTTATATGCAGGAAGCCGTTCCTGAATTTTCTCAGGGCGATGTAAGGGAGACAGGGAACACAACAGACCTGGCTCTCTTACATGGTGACGTACCGGATGAAGAAGGATTCTTATTTTTCAATGTACAAAATCAAGACGGAGACGTCCGGCAGACGAGAAACGGGAATTTCACCGTTGACGGCGAAGGGTTTCTGACGACGAACCAGGGCTACTACGTGCTGGATGATGCCGGAGAACCAATCCAGACGGATGGAATGGAATTCACTGTCCAGGACAACGGGACGCTTGAGATCGACGGAGAAGAAACGGAGCTTGGCCTTTCTTATACAGCGAACGCGAACGGCATGGTGAAAGAAGGCGATGACCTGTACACCGTCGGAGAAGACGGAGAACCTGTCGTTAATGCGCGTGACATCGATGGCGTCGATTTTACCGTACAGCAGAACGTGCTTGAAGGATCAAACGTTGATCCAGCCCGGATGATGACTGAAATGATGAATACATACCGTAATTTTGAAATGAACCAGCGCGCACTGAAAGCCTACGATCAAAGCATGCAGAAAACCGTCAACGACGTAGGAAAATTAGGATAAGGGAGGGAGCCGTCTATGAATCTATCGATGATGCAAGCATCCAACACGATGGGGCAGCTGCAGCATAAGCTCGATTTAATCGGAAATAATTTGGCGAATACGAACACTCCGGGCTATAAGAGTAGACAAGCTGACTTTGCTTCCCTGCTCACCCAGCAGATCAACAACCAGTTTGATGAGGAAGCGGAAGTCAATCGTCTCACGCCAGACGGCATCCGCATCGGTTCCGGCGCGAAGCTGGCTCATACGAATATCGATCTGACACAAGGGACGATGCAGGCTACCGGGCGCGGCATGGATATCGCTTTACTTGAAGACCATCATCTGTTTCAATTGCAGACAGAGACCGAAAATGGTGTCGAAACCCAGTACACCCGGTCAGGAAACTTGTACCTCAGTCCACTTGATAACGGCGAGATGATGCTGACCGCCTCCAACGGCAGTCCGATTCTTGATAATAACGGCGAGCCGCTGACGTTCGCTGCGAATTTTCAGGATCTGCAGGTGCGAGAAGACGGAGCCATCGTCGTCCTGCGTGATGGTGAAGAAGCGGTAGAAGGGCAGCTTGGCATTGTAGAAGCCGTTCGTCCGCGCATGCTTGAAGCAACTGGAGAAAATCGTTTCCGTGTACCGGATGAAGCGGTAGACGGCGTGATCGTCGAGGCTGACGGTCAAGTTCGTGCCGGGACGCTCGAATCTTCGAACGTCGATATCGCCAAACAAATGACAGACATGCAAAATGCGCAGCGAGCCTATTCATTCAATTCCCGGTCCATTTCGACCGGTGATGAAATGATGGGACTCGTCAATCAATTAAGATCATAACGTAAGGAGAACCAACCCAATGGCAACTGAGGAAAAGAACAAAAATGTAAAACAGAAGAAAAAGCAAACGAAAGGTGAGAAAAAGCCTGTCGAAAAGCGCCCGGGCTCTTCAAGACGCCGCGCAGTTCCAATCTGGCTTCGGATCGTCCTCGTTCTCGTACTCAGCGTCGTGGCTCTCGTTGTAGGCCTTATGATCGGCTATGGTGTCATCGGGGACGGAAATCCGCTTGATGCCTTAAACTGGTCAACATGGCAGCATATCATTGATATCATGACCGGCAATTAATGTCGGATAAAAAAGCACGAGCTCTATTTAAGAGCTCGTGCTTTTTTCTGCATTCCGATACTTTATGAGAGGACAGGGCGCAGGGGAACGAGTCGCTTTCCGCGGGAGTGCGGTGAGCTTCCTCATGCGCTTCGCGCCTTCCGGGATCTCACCATGCACTTTTGTCCCGCAGGAGTCTCCCCGTTCCCCTGCGCCCTATACAAAATATAGATCGGAATGATGATAACTTTCTTGAAAAATAAGTACTTGCTAATCGGCTGAGTTTATTACCCGTTTTTCGCAAGCAGGATTTTGTTTTTTTCCAATGATCCGAGTCTTGATACGTCTAAAGCAGAATAAGTTGTTCCGTTCAATTATTATCGAGTAAGGGCTTTAGGAAACGGCGAGACTCCTGTGGGATATGCGGATAAGGGGTGACCCCGCAGGGCTGGAAGCCCGAGGAGGCACGCCATACGCCCACGGAAAGCGAGTCGTTTCCTAAAACCCTTCCTCCCAACTTCAGGTAACGGAACTTTCATTCAGCAGTTTACATTACAATAAACCACTAAACAATTGCACTCCAATGTTCACAGATGTAATAAAATGTTTCCTTCTCAGCTAATTGTGGAATTAATCTATCATAGAAAAAAACGGGGGGAGGGGAAGCGATAGTGAAAACAGATGTATTCATTGCAGGAGGAGGCGTCGGTGGACTTGCCCTGGCTGTAAAGCTTGCGAGCCGCGGTGTCCACGTGACGATCGCCGAGCAATTGAAAAAGAAATCGAACGCCTATAAAGGAGAGCTTCTCCAGCCGAAAACACTCGCCATACTTGATCGCATCGGTGTGCTGGAAGAGATCGAAGCGAGCGGACATATCATCGACCAGCTCCGATTTCAGGAAATCAACACCCGTCCTGGTCAGGAACCACCGGAGAACATCCAGCTGACTGAACTGAACTACAGCCGGGTGGCGAGCCGATATGATCACGCGTTGATGGTACCCCACGAACGGACGAAAGACATCCTTCGCGAAAAAGGGCAAACCTACGCAGACTACTTCAACTACTTACCAGGCGCACGCTTTCTCGGATTTGAGAGCGGAATGGCGCTTATCCGACATAATAAAAAAATCTCCCGAATCCAGGCGCAGGTGTATGTCGGTGCAGAAGGACGCACGTCGCCGACGCGCGATGCGATGAACGTAAGCGTGCAGCGGAAGGATTATAACCATCACTTTCTGACTGTCACGATTCCGCGGCCGGAAAGCTTCACCAAAGGAAAAATCATTACAACGACGAGCTGCTTCCTCGGCTTATTCCCGCTTCCTGATAACGAAGTGCGAACCGTCTACCTCATCAAAGCCGGGGAATTTAAAAAAATAAAAGAAAAAGGACTGGAGCATCTATACAAAGCGTATGGGAATCTTGAGCCTGAGCTTGCGGAAACCGTCAAATCTCTGGACGATTGGCGTAAGATCCAGTTGATGATTCCGTTTACGTATCATGTCGACAAGTATTACTCCGGCAACCTCGCTCTTATCGGCGATGCAGCCCATACCGTCCATCCAATGGCCGGGGAAGGGATGAATCTCGCCGTCCAGGATGCCGATGTGCTGGGCGAACTGCTCGCCTGGTGTAAGGAAGAGGGTAAACCGTATCATGAGAACCTGCACTACTATGAAGATGTCCGCAAGCCGCGGGTATCCTTTTTACTCTCGTTAAGCCACATGTCCGCGCTCGTCTATTCTTTTCCGAACCCATGGTGGAGGAAGATACGGATGCGCGCTGTGCAGCGCATCTATGACGATGACCAGCTGCACGTCAAACAAATGCTGAATATATCAGGTCTTGGACGCTGGAATTTCTCCTTGTTCGACCGCGCGATTCAAGGAAGCGTCCTTCCCGTCCGCAGAAAGCGGATCAAAGACCATACGCAGCAAAAGCAGCTTTTCAGTGAAGCGGAAGATTATCCGTGGAAATTCGAAGGGAAAGGGAAGGTGTAGTATGAAAAATGAATGGATAACAGCGATGCAGGCACGTAAATGGATGAAGAAGAATGAATCTTTTTTGCCGGTATGGCATGCTTATGTAGGATCAGAACTGCAATTATTCGATTATTTCAGCAAAGCACGAACCGTACAGGACGTAAGCGAGGAAACCGGCTATGCGGAAGATATGCTGGCTTCATGGGTACGCGTCGGCCTTGCGGTCAAACATTTGAAGAGGCGCCCGAATCAAACATTCCGCACATCCAAGAAACGCTGCGCGTCGCTGATCGGCAACAACGCTTCCCCTGGCGTCAAAGCCCTGCTTAAAGAGATTATGGAGCTTCATATGCCGACGCTGCTGAACTATCCAAAATATATGGTCTCCCAGGAGCGAGCACGCTTTGATCACGAGCTGCACGGTGAAATCGTAGCGGAAACGTCCGCTCTTCTCGAATATTTCGCAATCACTAAAATTAAAAAAATGATCCGTCACCGTAAAGTGAAAACGATCGTCGATCTCGGCTGCGGTCACGGCGGCTACTTGCGTAAACTGGCCGATGAACTACCCGATGTCGAAATGCTCGGAGTCGACATTAACAAAAACGTAATCGTCAAAGCACGCGAGGAGTCAAGAGACTACCCGAACATCCATTTTGAAGTAGGCGATATCAACTCGTGGAGACCCGATGAAGGAACGGTAGACGTCATTTTGATCCATAACATTTTCCACTACATCCACCCGGATTCACGCCGGGGACTGCTCGATCACTTGAACAGCTACCTGTCAAAAGACGGATTGATTTCCGTCATCACCCCGATCAGCGAAACTGAATTCGGAGAAGCCTTTTCTTCCGCATTCAACAGCTTTTTCGTCGCCCATTCCAACCTGTTCGCACTGCCGACGAAATTCCAGCTGAAGGAACTGTCCGAATCGTGCCAGTTCGAGCTGTTCGACCTCGACCCGATCGTCAAAGAAGGATCCTGGTACACCTTCTGGCTCAGCCCGAGTGTACACGTTAACGAATTGCGCCAATCGAGTCTATCTGGAAGCTCAGAACAGTCGATCAACCGATCACGTCTCACCCGCTCTTCATAACAAAAACCGTCATGAGACCCATGACGGTTTTTTAGATGGACTGGCTATGGTTTTTTCCTTCCCTTCATCACTTTGTAAATGATGACGATAACAGCAACTATCAATAATAAATTAATAAGTCCGCCTGCAATATCCAGAACAAGTCCGATAAGCCAGATGGCAAGTATAATGCCGATGATAGTCCAAAGCATATCGTAGACCTCCTTTTTATAAAAACGATCCTGCCTCTATAAATATCCTAAAATAATAATGTTGAAACTTTTTGAAGAAAATTTTGTCCAAATGAGTCGATACCCTTATAATAGGGGTAGTTTGTACGGAAAGGAGTTTTTCTATGCTAGACATACAAGAAATCAAAAAAATCATCCCGCACCGTTATCCGTTTCTGCTCATCGATCAGGTCGAAGAGATCGAAGAGGGCAAGCGCGCGGTCGGGTACAAAAACGTAACAGCGAACGAACCCTTCTTCCAGGGACACTTTCCTGACTATCCCGTAATGCCAGGTGTTCTGATCACCGAAGCCCTCGCACAAATGGGAGCTGTCGCCATGCTGAAAAAAGAAGAGAACCAGGGTAAACTCGCCTTTTTCACAGGGATCGACAAATGTCGCTTCAAGCGCCAGGTCAAACCCGGCGACCGCCTCAAGCTCGAAGTCGAAATCGTCCGCCTCAAAGGCCCGATCGGCAAAGGAAAAGCCACAGCCACTGTCGATGGCGAGCTGGCTTGCGAAGCCGAAATCATGTTCGCTTTAAAATAATCCACCAAGCCGTCCTTTTTTGGGGCGGTTTTTTATTTGATCTGTTTACGCTTCAGAGAATAAATATCCTGGGTCCGCTTCTGTAAAAGGTTAAGGGATGGTTGGGAAACAACTCGCTTTCCTGCGGGGGACCTGGCAAGCTTCCTCGGGCTAAAGCCCTGTGGGATCTTGCCTAGACCCTTCTCCCGCGGGAGTCTCGTCGTTTCCCAACCATCCCACTCAAAATGGAATGCACGAACCCACGGCGTCAGAGGCAACACTTAGAATAATATCGATTGGCATGTCATTTATAAAAGCTTACTTCTGTAAGGTTCTATCCCCAAAAATTAAGTTAGACAGCGTTTCAAATGCTTCCGCTACCCATGGCGAGAGAGTCTGAGGTGTTGTGCCACTTCTTTTTCTCCTACAGTGAATTTCAAACGCAGCTGAAAGAACCGTTTCCCTCCGCACCTTGCGATATGAATTTATCGGAATAACTGTCATTCAACCCTATCCTGAAAGCTGATTTGCTTCCTAAGGCTAACGCACTCGGAGTTTCATTAAGTGCTGTTATTCAACAGGTATCCACAATTTCCTGGACCTTCTTACCTTTGAAAAGAAATTTCATGCATCAGATAAAATGTTTCACGTGAAAAATTTCCCTTTTTGGAGAAACGTGCAAAAAGAGGTATTTTCGTATCCTTCAGGAGATACATCCCCCGTAATCGTGGGTTCGGTCATTCTATTTTAAATGGTGTGGTTGGGAAACAACTAAATTATCCGCTGTACCGTTCTCTTTATAAAGGGATTTCGTGAAATATCACTTCGCTCAGTTGTTTCCGTTATTCTTACAAAAACAAGAAGGTCCGGGAAATTGCGAGACTCCTATGGGATGATAGTACATGGTGAGATCCCACAGGGCGTTAGCCCGAGGAAGCTCACCGTACGCCCATGGAAAGCGAGTGATTTCCCGGACCTTCATGCTCTATTCTTAGTAACGGAAATCCTCTACAAAACAAGTACCGATTTCCGATGTATATCCCTCCCATAAAGTGGACAAACTAGCAACCGTATAACACATATCACAAGGAGGAATACAAAATGAATAACGCTCTACTTAAACTATTGACAGCCATGCTTGCGATCTCACTTCTAGGCGCGTGCGCAAACGAAGAAGAACCAGCACAAGATGAAGACATGCAAGAAAACGAAGACATGCAGGAAGATGAAGAAAACATGGACGAAGATATGCAAGAAGACGAAGAAGACATGGAAGAGGATATGGAAGAAGACATGCAGGAAGACGAAGACGCAACAAACGAAGATACAATGGACGAAGATATGGACGAAGACACAGAAGAATAAACGATATACAGCCGCTCTTACTCAAAAGAAGCGGCTTTTTTTATTTCCCCCAGACCCCTGCAAAAAGACGGCCAAAGCAAAGACCGTCAATCCACCCACCGTAAAAAAAGGAACGACGAACGCCGGCCGCACGAACCAATCGACGAGAAACAATGCGATCCCTACATAGAAAAGAGCGAGACCAAACAGCGCTAAACGCATAGACACCTGCTTCACACGGCATCCCATCTTTCATATAAAATACCAGACAGCCTAAAACAGCCGCCTGGTACCCTATTACCCTTTTACATCAACATGAAGTCCTTTGGAGGGGTGCGCAGCCGATTCAGAAAGCATTTCAATCATATCCGCGCCCTTTTCCTCGGCCTGATCCTTCACTTTGTCCATGACTGCGAGGCTCGTCTGCTGCTGAACACCTACCTGACTCATCGCCATTGAGACGGCAGCAATATCCATAGGTCCACGCTCCTTTCCCCTATAACATCGACCAACTTACGAAAAAATCAACAGAGTATTGGCATTACACCGCCTGTTTCTGTAAAATAAAAAGAAAGTCCTAAAATTCCAGCACATTTTCCGAAATTGAAGTTTTTCGGTAGAACTTGTGTGGAATAAGGGAACGAGAGGTGATTTCCGATGAAATACAGAACAGCTGAAGACTTAAAACCATTACTATTTGATGCACAGGAAAAAGTCGTCAACCAGATCCCGCGTGAAAAAGTGGACGTGTACGCTTATCTTAATCAAAACTTTGACAAAACCTACGTACCGGACGACAGCATTTACCAATTCGTCTTCCGCCATTTCTTTAAGCTTGATAACCCGAGTTTGACGAACGAATTCGAAGAGAAATACTTTATATTAATGGAACAACAGCGAGACTTAGAACGACCGAACATCGTTAAAATTACAAAAGAGCTCTATGACATCAAGAACCACAAAGGCAACCCGACGATGCAGTTTCCTCTCGCGGCGGCCATGCTGCATGCGATCAATCCGGTATTTCCATCCTATGATAGCGACATCGCAAAAGCATTCGACTTTTCATCCACCTATCATCTATCTGGATTCGATAAAAAGATGAAACGGTATATCGGACAGTACCAGCACACGTTCAACACCTACAAACAGCTGCTGGACGATGAAGGCATCAAGCCGCTGATCAAGCACTTCGACGAGAAATTCCCGGACCACGTGAATCTCCCGGAAGTAAAGAAACTCGAACTCATCGTTGCACAGCTCGGACACAGCTTACAATAACGTACATAACCGTCGGCCACGTGCCGGCGGTTTTTTTAATTCCACTTCATATAACCGTCACATCCACCCCCGACAAAACCTTGCATAACCTAACAAATTCTAGTAACATTTATTCATACTGACCACGTAGTCACAACCGACAGAGAGGATAATTTACATATGAAAATAAAGATGCTCAGCCTCCTGCTGATCACCGCCGCCACACTGACCGCCTGTAACAATGACGAAGAAGACGCAGAAACCCAGGAAGAACGCACCACACCCGTTGAAGTCGCCGAAATATCCGAAGGTGACTTCATCGTTGATCGAAAAATAGCTGGGAGGGCTGCGGCAGATGAGCCCACTCCCGTCCTTCCGAGCGCGCCCGGTGAGTTAGTTACGTTAAACGTAGCCAAGGGAGACCGTGTCGTTGAAGGGGAGACGATCGGCGTCGTCACCCCGGCGACCGAAGGAAGCCAGGTCGAACTGCAGGAGATTGCCGTCCGCCAGGCAGAATCCCAGCTTGATGATGCACAGACTCAGTATGACCAGGCCTTAGAAGGCGTAGAGAACGCGGAAGAACAAGTCGATACCGCCCGTGAAGCCTCAAGCTCTCAAGTTGATCAGACGATTTCAGCAGCGGAGTCTCAATTCGAATCCGCTCAGCAGCTGGCTGAGGAAACTCAAAGTCTTTTTGATGAAGGGATCATTCCTGCATCACTTAACAAACAAGCGCAAGGCCGCGCCGATCAGGCAGAAAGTCAACTTAATCAAGCGACCGACCAAGGCGGCATGTCCTCCTCTGCGGTAGCTGAAGCAGAAGCACAGTTACGTCAGGCGGAACAAGGGCTGACCCAGGCCGAATCCGCTGTTGAACAAGCCGAACTTGGTTTGGAACAAGCCCAGATCCAGCTTGAAGACGCCCGGGAAGCGTCTGAAAACGAAGCCGTCATGGCCGATGAAGCGGGAGAAATCGCTTCTGTCAATGCCAGTGAAGGCGATAACGTGTCGAATCAGGAGCCGTTTGCGACGATCGTCAGCTTAAATCCGATGACGATTACAGCTTCCGTGACGGACGCCCAGCTGTCTCTTTTTGAAGAAGGAGAAGAGCTCGAAGTCGAAATTCCGACAATCGAAGAAACGGTAACAGCGACGATCGATTACGTACCGTCTGTCCCGGGGGATACGAACCTGTACGTGGTTGAAGCAACTGTTGATAATGAAGAAGAAAATATTAAGCCAGGCATGATGGCTTCTTTCCTATTGCCGGAGACGATCGTTGAGGATAGTTTGATCGTGCCGAGTAATGCCGTCGTTGAACAAGGATCCGAAACGTACGTTTACCAGCTTGCCGGTGAAGAAGGCGAAGAAGTGGAACGCGTGGATATAGAAATCCTCGAAGCTCAGACGGATCGGACCGCGATCAGCGGAGACCTTGAGAGCGATGCGGAAGTGGTGACGAGTGGACAGCTCACCCTTACAGACGGAGCGAAGGTCGAAGTCATGAAGGAGGACGAATAAGTGAAGCTCGTCAACCTTTCCGTTAAACGCCCCGTCGGCGTCATCATGGTCGTTGCGGCGATTCTCGCGCTCGGCTTTGTTTCGCTGCGGTCGTTAACGATCGATCTTTATCCAGAAATAGATTTACCAGTAGCCGTCGTTTCGACGAGTTACGAAGAAGCAGCCCCGCAGGAAGTAGAACGGCTCGTCAGTCAGCCTGTCGAATCGTCCGTCAGCGCCATTGAAGGCCTTGAAGTCCTGCAATCCCAGTCTCAGCCCGGCGCCTCGCTGATTTTCATGCAGTTCAGCACCGGCACTGATCTTGATAGTACCTTGCTTGAAGTGCGGGAAAGCGTCGATCAGGTGACGGAAGCTCTGCCTGAAGGAGCTGGCGAGCCGAGCGTGCTGCGCTTCGACCCCCAGCAGCTTCCCATTATGACGATCGGGTTATCCGGTGATTCACCCGCTGAATTGCAGCGCGTAGCAGAAGATCAGCTCATCCCGGAAATTGAACGTCAGGAAGGCGTAGCTTCCGTCGATGTCGAAGGTGGAGAAACACGTCAGGTCGAAGTTCTGATTAATCGCGCCCAAATGGCCGAATATGAACTCGACACCCAGACGATCATCCAGACGATCAACGCCTCGAACCAGGCCGCTTCTGCCGGCTCGGTCAATAAAGGCGATCAGGAAGTGCAGCTGCGGATCGACGGGGAATTCGAATCGATGCAGGATATCGAAGACACGATCATCCAGTCGCCATCGGGAGCCCGCGTTACACTTGATCAAATCGCTGATATCGAAGAAACATACAATTCGAGCACCGTCTCCGAAGTGAACGGAGAGGCGTCCGTCGCCTTATCGATCTTGAAAAAAACCGACGCCAACACGGTGGAAACCGCCAATAACGTCCGTGACGCTATGAGCGAAGTTCAAGGCGATCTGCCTGAAGGTACGAATGCGGACGTCATTCTGGATACGAGTGAATTCATCCAGGTATCAATCAACAGTGTCGTTCTGAACATCATTATCGGAGGAATCATTTCCGTAGGGATTCTTCTCCTGTTTTTAAAAAGTATTCGTGCCACGCTCGTTATCGGGATTTCGATGCCGATCGCGATTATTTCCACGTTTACACTCATGTATTTCACCGGTGAAACGCTGAACGTCCTTACGATGGGCGGACTTGCGTTAGGTATCGGGATGATGGTCGACAGTTCGATCGTCATATTAGAAAATATCGTCAACTACCGGAACCGCGGCTATTCGATGAAGGAGTCCGCCATTAAAGGTGCCTCGGAGCTCGCGCCGGCTGTAATCGCCTCGGCGACGACAACATTAGTCGTTTTCCTGCCGATCATATTCGTGGAAGGCATCGCGTCCGAGCTGTTCACGCCGCTTGCGCTCACGATATCCTTTGCGTTGATCGCAGCACTTGCCGTATCGGTGACGCTTATTCCGATGCTGTCGTCTAAACTATTGACGAAACCACTTCAGATGAGCGGCCGCCGCTACTGGTTCGACCGCTTTTTAGCCAAAGTGAATGACAAATACCAGGGCTTGCTCCGCCGCGTATTGAAGTGGAGAAAGTTGACGATCGCCCTGACGCTCGCCGCCATCATCGGCAGCGTCGCGCTGATCCCGAACATCGGCACCGAATTCATCCCGGCCTCAGACCAGGGACAAATTGAAATCGACGTCGAAATGCCAGCCGCCACCTCACAGGAAGGCACTCAAGGTACGACCGCCCTCATCGATGAACGTTTGGAAAACTTCAGCGATGACATCGAAGTCAGCTACCTGACGATCGGAGGCGGAGAATTCGGGGGAGATGTCGGAGGCGGCACCGCCGACAATGCCTCTTACACCATCCAGCTGGTCGACCCGGATGACCGGGAGAACACCACCCAGGATGTGATGAAGCAGATTGATGAAGAGTTAAGCCAGGTACCCGGAGCTGAAATCGCCGTGACGGAGCTTGATGCCGGTTTAGGCACAGGCGCACCGCTGCAAATTCAGCTGAACGGGACTGAATACGAAGTGCTTGATGAACTGGCCGAGCAAGTGACGTACGTCATGGAAGACGTGGAAGGCGTAAGCGAACCGACGTCTTCCACGGAAGAAGGACGTCCCGAAATGCAGATCAATGTCGATCGTGATAAAGCTGCACAGTACGGCATGAGCGATCAAGAAGTGATCACCCAGGTACAGACAGCCTTCACCGGCCAGGTCGCGACACGATACCGCGAAGCCAGTGAAGAAATCAACGTTCAATTGATTTTGCCTGAAGAAGAACGCCAAACGATTTCTGACCTTGAGAACATGTCGCTGCAGACACCAAACGGCGAAGTCATTCCGCTCGCAACAATCGCCGACCTTGAACAAGTGCAGGGACCGGTCAACTTACTGCGTGAGGATCAGCAGCCGCAAGTCAACGTCGAAGCGGAAGTTCTCGACCGCGACCTCGGAAGTACGACCGAAGACGTCCGCGCCGCGCTTGAAACGCTTAATTTCCCAGAAGGATACACCTATGAAATTGGCGGCCAGGCGCAGGATATGGAAGAAGCGTTCGGAGATTTAGGTCTTGCGCTCATCTTCTCGATCTTCCTCGTGTACGCGGTCATGGCGATCCAGTTTGAGAACTTCCTGTTCCCATTCATCATCATGTTCTCGCTGCCCGCAACGATTGTCGGCATCTCGACCGGACTATTCGTCACCGGCATGCCGTTCAGTTTACCGGCGTTTGTCGGGATCATCATGCTCGCCGGGATCGTCGTCAACAACGCCATCGTGCTCGTTGACTATATCAACATTTTACGAAGAAGAGGATACGACCGGACCGAAGCGATTCTTGAAGCCGGCCCGAACCGACTGCGTCCGATCCTGATGACGACATTTACGACCGTCCTTGCGATGGTACCGCTCGCCATCGGCATTGGCCAGGGCGCCGAAGCCCAGCAGCCGCTCGCCGTTACGATCATATTCGGCCTGTCGATCTCAAGCTTCTTCACCTTGACCTTGATCCCAGTCGTCTATACGTATTTTGACGACTTGTCGAATAAAATTACCGGATTTTTCCGCAGAAGACGCGACAAAGCCTGATCCAATTACCCCCTGCCGACCGTGGCAGGGGGTTTTTAATATTCAGCAATTAAAAGTTGTTGTTTGGAAGACTTGCTTCTGAGATAAACTGGGTTCGTTGCTAGGTTGACAGTCAGATGTGGTTGGGAAACGAACCCTATATACAGAAGGGGCTTTTACCATATCCTTGTTCGGGGAGAATATAGAGCTCTATAGCAAGGTTTTTAACATGAGATACTTGTTGTGAGAATCAGCTAACGTAAATGTTTGCTTTTACTTGAAGTGGTTTCGAGATACTGATTAAGCAGAGGGGCGGAAGGAAACGGTGAGACTCCTGTGGGATGAGCGGGACAGGTGAGACCCCACAGAGCGAAGCTCGAGGAGGCTCAGCGCCCGCCCCACGGAAAGCGAATCGTTTCCTGCAGCTCCTAAACTCCGACTATGTCTCGAAACTGAGTCTTCAAAAATAGGGAGCTTATATGAATATCCAGACGGAAACTTAACAGAGTAAAATAATTAACAGAAACGTAACAATTTTTTTCTAATTATTTCTGCAAAAATGTAGTATCATAGAACATAGATTGTTAGCGAACGAGTGCTATTTGACCAAGAGCAGTACAGGAAGATTAAGGTGCCCTTATTACCCTAAGCTCGGGAAGAAATTACTTTTTTTACAAGTATAACGAACGTCAGCCAAGTACTTGATCCTAGCCTAAATTTACGCATAGGGGACACTTATATGATGAAAAACTTTTTGAAAGACTCACGCACATTCCTTTTATTCTCGCTCGTACTACTCGGCCTGTTCGCCTTTAAAGAAGCCGACGCCCAGCCCGTTGAAGAACGCACCATCATCGAACACTTCGACAGCGACGAGAGTGTCTACATGAAAGAAGAGATCCTTATTCAAAACTAGATATATACTCGACCCTGCATCGCTTTGGCGGCGGAGGGTTTTTTGTGTTACTTTTACGAATCGTGAAGTTCTCCTGTTCCGTTGATTTTTGATAGAGAAAACGGTTCGGGGCAACGACTCGCTTACCGTGGGCATGTGATGAGTCTCCTCAGGCTTCGCCTTCCGGGGTCTCATCTACCCCGCTCATCCCACAGGAGTCTCGCCTTTGACCCGAACCCTTTATGTAATAGAGAGCAACGGAGCCTTCCGGAATTAAATCATTTCTATTTTTTTGAGTACATACATCCAAAGTCATATAGAAGTTGATAGTTGCGTGTTTTCAATTGCGGCGGGTTTTCGAAGTCATCGTAGACAGGCTGAAGTTGGGATTAAATTTGTGAAAGAATCGAGACGATTTTAAAAGTATATCCATTATTTCGATATGCTTATTACAGCAAAGGACGCAGGGGAACGGGGAGACTCCTGCGGGAAAAAAGTGCATGGTGAGATCCCGGAAGGCGCTAGCCTGAGGAAGCTCACCGCGCTCCCGCGGAAAGCGACTCGTTCCCCTGCGTCCTATCCTCTATTAAGGTATCGAAATGTTATTTTTAATCCCTCTCATCTCCGTCAAATCAACAAAATACCACTCCAAAAACAAAAAAATAAAAAAATCCGCAAAAAAAGTGATCCAAACTTTCCGCCCATTCGATAGCTACACAGAATACCAACAAAAACTAAAGGAGAGTGACCGAAACATGAAAACAGCCAAACGAATACTTATAACGATCATGGCCATTATGCTGCTTACCCCATCCCTGGCAATGGCACATGACCACTCAGAACCAACGACAAAAACGCCAGCCTCTGATTTGAGATCAACTCTGGATCAGCTGCTATCGGAACACTTCGCTTTAGCAACAACCGCGATGATGAAGGATTATGATGATGCAGAAGATGCCGAGCAGGCGTATGCTGCACTTGATCAAAATGCGATGGATATGACGCCGGCAGTAGCTTCCGTCTACGGCGATGAGGCAGCCGCTCAATTCGAAGAGATTTTTGTGAACCATAACGATTATTCTCCAGATTTCGTCGAAGCTGCGAAAAGTGGCGACGAAGCGATGCGTGAAGAAGCGGAAGCAGAAGTTGACGAATTCGTAGAGGAATTCGGTGAATTTTTATCAACGGCGACGGAAGGCAATCTTCCAGCTGACGCAGCGAAAGAAGTGCTGGCTGCCCATGAGGAAGATGTGATCAGCACGTTCGATCACTATGTAAATGAAGAATATGAAGAAGCGTATGGTGCGTACCGTGAAGGATTCCACCGTATGTTTGATATTAGTAAAGCTTTATCTACAGCCATTACAACTCAAATGCCTGATCAATTTGAAAATACGAAAGCCGACACACCAGCCGCTGACCTTCGTTCTACGTTGAACAGTCTGGCTTCTGAACACTTTGCGTTAGCTGCTCTTGAAATGCAAAAAGGATATGACCAGGCGTCTGATTACGATTTCGTCACGTGGGCTGAAAATATGCACACAGAAGATTTCAAAGCAGCGATCGCTTCTATTTATGGCGATGAAGGAGCTGCTCAGTTTGAAAAAGTTTGGCAGCAGGATCACATCAATGCACAGTCTGATATCATTACAGCTGCACTAGAAGAAGATGAAGAAGCACGTATGCAAGCCGAAGAAAGCCTGCAAATGTTCGCTGAAGAATTCGGCGCGTTCCTTGGAACATCAACAGAAGGAAATCTTCCAGCTGAAGCCGCGACAGAAGCAGTATGGCAGCATGAAGAACAAGTCCTTGCTACGTTTGACAACTATGTAGCCGGCGATTATGAAGCTGCTTATGAATCGTACCGTGAAGGATATGGCTTCATGTTTGGAATTGGTGAAACATTAGGCGAAGCGATAGTGACGCAAATGCCAGATCAGTTTGCAGGAGAAGAAATGCCTGAAGAAATGCCGAAGACTGGTTTCGGTGGAGCAACTGATGCAGCAAGCACCACGTGGATGTGGGTTGCTTTTGCCGTAACAGCTCTAGCTGGTGCTGGATTCATGATCAGAAAGAATGCTAATCAATAACATGCTACACTAGAAAGAGAAACTTTTTTAAAAAAAGGAGCGAAGGGCAATGAAGTGGAAAATCTATTTTACTGTAGTGGGCTTAGTTGCCCTGCTGCTCACGGCCTATAGTACCGATGTTTTTGCGAACTGGACGAACAGTTCCGAACCTGAAGAAGATACAAGAGGGGAGCTTTCTTCACAGTCGGACGAAAACCTTACTCCTCCTGAGGAAGACGTCCCGCTCGATGAAGAGTTCACCATCTTAAATGATCAGGAAACCTTAGAGAAATTCCAAACCGAAAAGAAAAAAGAAGAAGGCATTACCCCGACACACATCAAGATTCCAAGCATCGACGTGGATGCATCGATTGAACAAGTCGGCATCCTCGATAACGGACAGATGGGTGTGCCACAGGAAATGGAGAAAGTCGGCTGGTTCGAGCCAGGCACGAAACCCGGGGACACCGGGAACTCCGTGTTAGCCGGTCATGTTGATAGTAAGACGGGCCCGGCGGTATTCTTTAAGCTCGATCAATTGGAAGAAGGCGATGACATCATCGTTTCTGATGAAGAGGGCACCGAGCTTACGTATACCGTGAAGCGGATGGAAAGCTATCCGTATACCGATTCACCAATCAATGAGATTTTTGGACCGACCGATCAAAAAAATCTCAACCTGATCACATGCACCGGAACCTTCAACCGTGAAGCCGGCACCCACGATGAACGTCTCGTCGTCTATACTGAACTCGTCGAACCTGAACAGCCGGAAGAGGAAGAAGAACAGGAGCTTGATATCCAGGCACCGACAAACGTTGAAGTAAGCGGCACGTTCATCACCTGGCACGCAGTACGCGTAGAAGGCGTTGCCGGCTATCGTGTCTATAAAAGCACAGACGGGGAAAATTACGAAAAAGTCGCAAGCATTTCATCCCACGAACGCAAATCGTTCACGGATGAAGAAGCGGCCGATCACTCGTATTATGTAACGACGGTGTATCTTGATGGGACGGAGTCGGATCCTTCCAAGGTTGCGCCTGAATAGTCGAATAATGAGATTGACTGAGCAGTTCCGTAAGTTGCGGAGCTGCATTTTTTTGTCTGAAAAAATCGAAAAAAATAATAAAATTCACAAAAAAAGAGGTTTAATTTTAAAAAGTTTTAAAAATAAATTGAAAGAAAATTCAAAAATATTGTTGACTTCCCTGATAAGTACCGGTAGTATAAAGGAAACTTTGTTATAACAAAGTATTCAAATATTATCATTTATGAGGTGATCTTCATCAAAAAGAAATTGAATGAAGAAATATTCAATGACTTATACAACAAAATCAAAAGCAATTTCTACTCTGTGGGGGATGTTCTTCCAACGGAGGCTGAACTGCAAAATATTTATGGCGTTAGTCGTGCTCCGGTCAGGCAGGCTTTAGCCAAGTTAAAAACAGAAGGATTTATTACAGGGAAGCCGGGCATTGGAACGATAGTCGCGGAGAATTCGGTGTCGGCCCCGTGGATGCCGATGGGGGGATTCAGTTCTCAGTTTAGAAATACGGCGGGAGATCTTACGTGTAAGACGCTGGATGTATCGAAGGTCATCGCAGATAAGGAAATTACGGATATTTTCAAATTGGAAGAAGATTCGTCCTTAATAAAAGTTTCACGTCTTAGGAAAGAGAAGGATAAGCCGATCTTCATTTTAAATTCTTATTACAATGATGTGGATATCAATAAGATCAAAGAAGCGGGAGACATTTTGTATATGCGTCAGTTCGCATCTGAGGTGCTGGGCATTAATTTTGAATATGTAAAAGAGGAGATAAAGGCTGCGGTGGCAGATTCACATCTCAGTTCTATATTAGAAGTAAGAGAGGGTGCTCCTTTGCTGAAAATCAACCGGGTGTCCTATGACAGCGATTATAATCCGGTAGAGTATGTTGAGTATTATGTGGATACGGAGCAGTGGCCGTACACGGTGGTCTTTTCGAAAGATGGGCATGAGTTTGAATATTGAGGGGGTTTTACGAAAAAAGTATGAAACTAAAGTTGAGAAAGGAGGAATGAAATGAAAAAGCGTAAGGATTTGGCGAAGTATTTGAGGTATGTGACAGCTTTCTTACTATTTGGAATTGTATTTGTTACCATTCTTCAAGTTTTTTTCCGATTTGTATTGGATAGTCCATTAACGTGGACGGACGAGTTAGGGCGGTTCCTGTTAGTATGGGTGGTATTTCTAGGAGTCGGAGTGGTATCGCTGGACGATCGGCACTTGGCGGTCAATATGCTTCAAGAGTATATGCCGCCCATTGTCCAACTCATTACATCATTCATCATACGTGCAGTCATTATTGTGTTTTTAGTTATTGTGATTTATAGCTCGCAGGAAGTGATAGCTGCTGCGCACTCGAATACGACGGGTGCACTCGATATCCCGTACTCGTGGTGGCGTATTGCAGCACCGGTGGGATCAGGATTAATGATAATTTTCACAATTATTCGAAGTGTTTATGACTTCCTGGATTTTAGAAATGGGGTTTACCAGACTAACAGTACGACTGAAGAGGAGGTGAAGGAATGATTTTTACAGTATTACTGGTCATGATTTTACTTATATTAGTTGGCGTGCCTGTCGCGTTCTCGTTGGGCATTGCTTCAATGGTTTACTTGATTGCTGAAGGTGTTGACCTGGGAATGGTAGCACAGAGTATGGTCCGAGGTGTTGATTCATTTACACTGCTTGCCGTTCCGTTTTTCCTGCTTTTGGGGGAACTGATGAATTCAGGAGGGATTACGAATCGGATTATTGACGTAGCGAGAGTTTTTGTCGGTCACATTAAAGGTGGACTGGCTCAGGTGAATATCCTTGCAAGTGTTCTTTTTTCAGGTATATCTGGTTCAGCTACTGCCGACACCGTTGCCTTAGGATCTGTGCTTATCCCGTCTATGGAAAGAGAGGGATATGACAAAAAGTTTGCAGCTGCGATTACTGCGGCATCATCAATTGTCGGACCAATTATTCCCCCGAGTATAACGTTAATCATTTTTGGGATCGTCACGCAGCAACCGATTGGTCCACTGCTGATAGCAGGGATCATACCTGGGGCATTACTAGCTTTGTCTCTGATGGTCTACACATATTTTATTGCAACCAAAAGAGGTTATCCCAGTTATAAGCGGGCAACCGTTAGACAAGCAGGCTCCGCTCTATCATCAGGATTTTTAGCCTTATTGTTACCTGTTATTATCGTTGTGGGTATTGTCAGCGGGGTGTTTACACCAACTGAATCCGCTGCTATTGCAGTATTATATGCAATTTTAATCACATTTTTCTACTATAAAAATGTGAATTTGAAATCATTTGGCGGGATATTAAAAAGAACAAGCTTTGATACAGCAAACATCTTGTTTACTTTAGCAGCCGCAACCGTGTTTGCTTGGGTGGTAACACGGTCAAGGATCTCTGTGACGTTAGGTGATTTTATTTTAGGCATATCGACTAATGAACATGTGATTCTAGCGATGCTTGTTGTTTTCTTACTTCTAATTGGTTTGTTTATGCTTCCATCTGAGGGAATTATCGTATTTGCACCCATTTTAACGCCAATTGTAATGCAAGTAGGCGTTGATCCCATTCACTTTGGGGTGCTGATGGTCATCACGCTTACTATCGGTGGAGCAACGCCGCCGGTTGGAATTTTGTTATACATTGTTGCGGACATTGCCAAGCTTAAATATACGGCGCTGGTTAAAGAGATGCTGCCTATGTACGCACCATTAATAGTTACGGCGTTTGTCATTGCTTTTTTCCCACAGTTGACGCTCGTTATCGTCGATCTGTTCTTCTAACCTAAATGAAGGCGTCATGAATGACTGCTGCTTGAGCAACCTCTACAAAGACCTTAAGCAGCCAGGGATTTATACATCAATAACTCTTTTATCATTTTACCATAGCAGCCAATAATTAACAAACAAATTAATCCTATTAACGTTAAGGAAAGACAACTTTATTACACAAGGAGAATTTCAGTGAATACAAACAAACATGCGATTCATCATATGACTTGGAAAGAAGCACAGAAAGTTTATAAAAAAGATCCAGTAGTAATTGTACCTCTTGGCTCCATGGAAGAGCACGGGCCGCACTCGATTACAGGAGACTACTTAGCGGCAACCGCTATTGCGAAACGTGTTGCTGAGCAGTCCGATGCCGTATATATTCCAACCATTCCTTTCGGTAATTCAGAGTATTTCCGAGGGTATCCGGGAACGATCTCTCTTTCACAAGAAACGGTCATCAGTATATTAGAGGATATTTTCAGAAGCTTGATTGAACACGGCATTACAAGAATTCTTGTGTTCAACGGACACGCTGGTAATGCGCCGGCTGTTGAACAGGTGGCGCGTAAAGTGAGGCGGGAAGATCAGACGATGATCGCATCGGTTAATCTTTGGCAGGCGGTCCAGCCCGGTAAGAAAAAAGAACTTTATGGCGAGCGGGATCCGTCAGGTCACGGAGGTGAACCTCTGACCTCTATCATGCATTATTTATATCCAGATGACATGCGCATGGATCTTTTGGGTGATTGGGAAGAGAAGGAGCAGTGGAATGACTTTACGATTAAGAATATGAAGGAAGTGCAAGTTGGGGAGTCGAGTGCGAACCTCTACTTTAATATCGAAGAGGTTTCTCCAGAAGGGATATTAGGTAATCCTACTCAGTCTTCGGCAGAGAAAGGCGAGAAGATTGTTGACCATATTACCCAAATGGGAGTTACGTTAGTAGAGAAGCTCAATGATTCAAATATGAAGCTTTAATCGTATCTTTAATTTAAAGGAGGTGACGAGCGGAAGTTTGAAGAGCAGCCATGTCATTATGTCAGATTCATAAATTAATATAAAAGGAGTTTTTACTTATGAGAAAGTTTTTATTGGCGTCAGGTTTGAGTGGTCTGTTGTTAGTAGCTTCTGCTTGTTCCGGAAGCGGGGATGAAGGCTCTGGGGATTCCTCAGACGGAGGAGACGGCGGAGAAACAAGTGAAACTTTTGAAATTACTTACAGCACGTGGGCAAACGAGGGTGAACCAGCTTACCAGGGGATGGAAGAATTTAAAAAGATCGTTGAAGAAGAAACTGATGGGAACGTGACGGTTGAGCTTTTTCCAGGAAATGAATTAGGTTCAACTGCTGAGCAGATGGAGCAGGTGAAAACGAACACGATTCAGATGATGTCTAGTGGTGATCCAGGGATGGACGAGATTGAATACTTGTCGCTGCCGTATTTGATGAAATCAAACGAACATTGGAGTCATGTTTTAGCATCTGACATTGGTGAAGAATGGAACGAGCAATTAGTAAGCGAGGAAGGCGTACAAAACATTGCGATTTTACCAAGAGGACCTCGTGTTGTTTCAGCTAACGATCCAATTGAAACCCCAGAGGATATGAAGGGTTTAAAAATTCGTGCTCCAGAAGTAGATTACTATATCGAGACGTTTGACGCGTTAGGTGCAAGTCCAACACCGATGGACTTTGGTGAATTGTACAATGGCCTGCAAACAGGAGTAGTAGATGCACAGGAGAATCCATTAGAGACCATTTATGCATCAGGTTTCCAAGAGGTACAGGATTATATAATCAACACGAATCACATGTTCAAGCCTGCTTTTGTTACTGTTAATGATGAGTTTTTACAAAGCTTGCCTGAAGATTATAGAGAGACCGTAATGGACGCTGCTACAAAAGGCGAAGAGTATGCGAAAGAGCAGCTTGATGCGAGCGCAGAAGAGATGCGTACAGAAATAGAGGATAGTGGAGTTGAATTTATAGATCCAGATGTTGAAGCATTCAAAGAAGCAACCCAATCTGTGCGTGATGAGATGGGGACAGAAATCTGGGGCGAAGATTTATATGAACAAATTACAGAGATGGGTCAAGAAGACTTATAAACTTTAAAAGGTTATGTGGGGTGCTTGCTGCACCCTTCATAATCTTTACTTTTATAGAAGGAGAATGGGCATGGACATAAAAGGAATTGTAGCTGAAATTAACTCAGAACTGATTGAGGTCAGACGCCATTTGCATCGCAATCCGGAGCTTAGTATGAACGAATTTAAGACAACTGAATTTGTGATGGACTATTTGAAAGACACGAGTATCGATTTAAAAGTCATGAAGGGTGGTGTTGGAGTTATTGGGGTGCTTCGTGGGGCTAAAGATGGAAAAACCCTGGCCCTGCGAGGAGATCTTGATGCGTTGCCGATTCATGAGAAAACAGGTTTGGAGTTCAGTTCGGATGTTGATGGGGTCATGCATGCTTGCGGACATGACTTACATACAACGGTTTTACTCGGGACAGCTATTGTACTTGACCGCATGAAGAATGACTTATCTGGTCAGGTTAAATTCATCTTTCAACCTGGAGAAGAAGTGATGGAAGGGGCGAAATTTGCTATTGAGAATGGCGCTTTGCATGATGAACCAAAAGTAGATAACATCGTTTGCCTTCATACTTGGCCGCTTGTCGATGCGGGAAAAGTCGGCGTACGACACGGACCCATTATGGCGGCAGCCGACAAGTTTACCATTGATGTATACGGAAGCGGCGGGCATGCAGCGCATCCACATATTAGTATTGATCCGATCCCAGTTGCGAGTCAGCTCGTCACGAACTTGCAGTCGATCGTTTCAAGACAATTGTCGCCGTTAAACTCAGCCGTAGTTACCCTTGGGCAGATTAACGGGGGAACAGGTGATAATATCATTGCCGATAAAGTGAGCCTGTCGGGATCCCTTCGGACGCTAGACCCGGACACACGTGAACAAATTAAACAAAGTATCGAACAGATGAGTAAGCATGTAGCAAAAGCCAACAAGACGACTGCAGATGTGACGTTTATGCCTGGAAGTCCCCCTGTCATTAATAATGATGAGATTGTCGATATCTTTTTGAAGTCATCGCAAGAACTGCTCGGTGAGGACGGCGTTCACTATCTGACAGATCCGTCGCTCGGTGGAGAGGACTTTTCCTTTTACTTGGAGGAAGTAGAAGGAATGTTGTTTAGAATTGGCACGCGCAATGATTCAGAGCAGTCAACAAGGTCCCTGCATAACCCGGGGATTGTGTTTGATGAGAAAGCGATTCCGACTGGTGTTATGGCCATGAGTGCATTTGCGGTAGAGTATTTAAGCGGTGAGTAATTTTCGTTACTTTTATGATGCCGATCACTCGTATTATGTAACGACGGTGTATCTTGATGGGACGGAATCGGAGCCTTCGAAACCTTCGAAACCTGCTTCTCTGCAGTAAAGAATTGAAGATAACCTAGTCGTTCCGTGCAGGAGTGCAATATGTGCGCCCTTACACGGAACGACTTTTTTGTATGGAGCTCAATCTCTATTTTAAAAAATGCACCCCCTAAATCCAGGTGATGCATTTTTTTATAATTAACCAATAATCATCGGCTCTTTTGGATAGTGGTATTTGTCTTTACTAGTTCGTCCTCTAATAATAAATAGGAAAGAAAAGATTCCTATTCGTCCGATAAACATCAGCGAAATAATAACTATTTTTCCAGCTAAGTGCAGATCAGCTGTCGCCCCCATCGATAAACCGGTTGTCCCGAATGCTGAGCAAGCCTCAAATGTGAGCGAAAGGAGTGACAATTGAGGTTCGAAATAGTTCAGCAGTATAACCCCTATACCTACAATCATAATGGCTGTATTTATGACAATGAAAGAACGGAAGATATCTTCTGGATCAATTTCGCGCCTGAAAACACGTACACTGCTTTTTCCTCGAGCATAGGCAATCACACTTAAAAGAGTTATGGCGAACGTGGTTGTTCGAATTCCCCCGCCAACACTGCTGGGAGATGCACCAATAAACATAAGCACACATATAACGAGCAAGGTAGGTGCACTGAACTCACTGACATCCATTGTGGCAAGCCCTCCGTTACGAGTGGTAACGGATTGGAACAGGGAATAGAAAAAGGCTTCATGCCACGTTTTCCCCGCAAAAAAATGATCACGGTCTAAAAAATAGATAAGGATGGTACCTACGACAACCAGTGCACCAAAAGTAACGGATGTTAACTTAGCAAATAGTGAAAAATTAATGAAATGCTTTTGTTTCTTTGTCAGGTAATCTTTTACTTCAATAAGTACAGGAAATCCTATGGCTCCAAGAGTGAGTAAGAGCATATTAATAAACTGAACAAAGTAGTCATCTTGAAACATCACAAGCGAAGTCCCGGTTATGTCAAAGCCGGCGTTCGTTGTCGCACTTACGGAGGCAAACATTCCCTGAACAAACGCTTCACCCAGCGTAGGGAAATAACGTGTAAAGTATATGCCTAAAATGAGAGCTCCTAATAGTTCTATAATAATAATGATTAATAAAATCTGCCGGATCAGCTTGACCATGCCTGAAAAAGTAGATTGGTTTTGATCCGTTTTAATCAATTGTCTTCGCTTCAACCCAATCTTTTTCCCCAGCATCAACCAAATAAATGTACCTAGCGTCATAACACCTATCCCTCCAAATTGGAGTATAAACATTAATACAAAATATCCCGGGGTATTGAAGGTGTCTGCAGTTGAAACAACGGTTAACCCTGTGACACTAACAGCACTGACAGCAGTAAACAGGGTATCGATGAAACTTAAGTGGACGCCTTCTCTATGTAAAAAAGGAAAACTGATAAGCAATGTCGAGATCAAAACGGCTGAAAAATAAAATAAAACAATAACTTGAAAGGGTGTAAGCCGGTTAAAAAATCTGTTGAAATTCTCTCTTAAGGAACGGAACATATACGGAACCTCCTTCGCAATCGACAAGTCAATAATTCCAGAGCATACATGGATTTTATAGCTTTTAAGAAGGTTTGACAACTCTATTTTAAAAGGAGCATAAAACATTATAATTATGGTGAATTTTGCCCTCCACTGTTTCATCCCTTGAAATCGTTATTGTTCCATCCATCGAACATTTAGAAGAAAAATCCTTCGCCTGCCTATCGTCTTCCTAATTTTAAGAAAACTTCCAATATTTCATGGAAAATTAACCAAAAAACTGAGAAAATATAGCGTTGGAAATGGTATAATAGTATGGAAATTAGTTCATAAGTCCTTGATCATATAAACAATTACTTAAAACTTAATAAGGGGAGATGAATCGGTGGAAACAATTTTAATGATTTTAATGTTAGCAGCTTTTGCAGGTATGATCGTCTTTGTTGCATTTGCCTTTATGAAAGGGAAGAATAACAGATTCAAGAACTTAGCTAAGTCAGGTGGTTTCCTGTTCGCACTTCTAGTCCTGGCTGTGATTGTAGGATCGATGTCTGATGAAGCACCTGTTGCTGAAGAGGTCGCAGTTGAAGCTTCCGCAGAAGATAAAGAAGCTGAAGAAGAGGCTAAGCAGGAAGAGGAAGCTAAGCCAGCTGAAGAAGAAGCACAGAAAGAGCAAGAAGAGCAAGAAGCAAAAGAAGCCGAAGAGCAGGCCCAGAAAGAACAAGAAGAGCAAGAAGCAAAAGAAGCCGAGGAACAGGCACAGAAAGAGAAGGAAGAGCAGGAAGCAAAAGAAGCCGAGGAACAGGCACAGAAAGAGAAGGAAGAACAAGAAGCGAAAGAGGCGGAAGAACAAGCGAAGAAAGAACAGGAAGAAAATAGTGTGACTGTTTCTCAAGAACAAGCGGTGGGTGCAGCTCAAAGCTATATTGATTACACAGCTTTCTCGAAAGAAGGTTTGATTGAACAATTAGAATTTGAGGGATTCAGTCAAGACGATGCTTCCTACGGTGTAGAGAACATCACGGTGGACTGGAGAGAGCAGGCGGTGAATGCGGCTCAAGGTTATATTGATTACACGGCTTTCTCAAAAGAAGGTTTGATCGAACAATTAGAATTTGAGGGACACAAAACAGACGATGCTTCCTACGCTGTAGAGAATATCACGGTGGACTGGAGAGAACAGGCGGTAAGTGCGGCACAAAGCTATCTCGATTACTCATCTTTTTCAAGGCAGGGATTGATCGATCAATTAAAATTTGAGGGGTACAGTACAGAAGATGCAACATACGCTGCAGACCAGGTTGGTTTATAATAGATAAGTTATATTTAGAGAGTAGGAGTCTGCTACTCTCTTTTTCTATGCAGAATTTTATGTAGGTAGGTTATTGAAGCTCCTCCCAGTCGGGCTTTTTATACGGCAGAGCGAATTGCAAAGTTACTAGATCTATATACATGTGCAAAATACATTTATTTGCATAAAAACCCGCGGATTCTTATGATAAGGTAGAAATGTAAAAAAGGAGGAGAGAACGTTGAAAACCTACATCATCCTATTTATCGTCATCATCGCCATGCACGTCATGACACTCGTCAACACCACCATTTTCGACGGACAATGGAACGGCATCGTATTAATGATCTCCAATGCCCTGTTCCTTATCGCTGCCATATTTTTCGGAACTGAATTCAGAGCGCGTAAGAAAGCGTGAAGGAATTCTATTCCTTTTAGCGAATGCTATATATATATGAAGAAAGAGGGGGATTTATAATGAGTTCGATCTACATAGAAAAGCATGATTTGCAGGATACAAAGGCTATCGAAGCTAAGATTGAGAGCCTCGTTCAGCTGCCTTTCCATTCGTTGGCCGACGTGGAATCGTGGCTGCTTGAGGTTTCGACTTTTTACGATGAGCTGCGGGAAGCTCTTGATGGGCACTATATCGATTTCCAGGCGCATAATCAAGATGCAGAGGCGAAGCGGGCGTTTGAGCATGATCAGGAGAAGAATGAGCCTTTAATGAAAACGTACACGGCAAAGCTTGATGACAAGCTGATGAGCTCGCCTTTTAAGGATGATCTCGATAAAGAAAAATACGGCAGGCTTCTGCGCAGTAAAGAAAATGCGATGGAGCTCTTTCGTGAAGAGAATATTGGACTTGAGGTGGAAGAGGATCGTCTCGCTACCCGTTATTTTGAGCTGACGGGCGGGTTGTCAGCGGACTGGAATGGCGAGGAAAAAACGATTCCTGAGCTGTTTCCTTATTTAGAGAATCCTGATCGAACGGTGAGGAAGTCCGCTTTTGATAAAATCTTTCAATCGCTGACGACGGTGGAGGATGAACTTCAGGAGATTATGAGTGAGCTGATGGAGCTCCGTGAGAAGAAAGCGGCAAACAGTGGTCTCGCGAATTATCGGGACTACATGTTCAAGAAATATGAGCGCTTTGATTATACACCTGAGGATTGCAAGCAACTGGCGGCTTCCATACGTGAGCATGTCCTGCCCGTTGCTGAAAAAATAGAAAAGCAGAAGCAGGAGGAATTAGGTGTCGATGTGCTCCGTCCGTATGACCGCAGTGCTGTACCTAAAGGACGTACGCCACTGAAACCTTTTTCCAAGCGGGATGAGCTGGTCAATCGTACGTCGAAAGCGCTGAAGCAAATCGATCCCCGTTTCTCTGAATTGATCGATGTGATGGATGACAAAGGCATGCTCGATTTAGAAACGCGTAAAAATAAATCGCCGGGCGGTTTCTGTACGCCACTGCCGGTATCACAGCTTTCCTTTATCTTCATGAACGCATCCCACACGCACGCGGACATGATGACGCTGTTCCACGAAATGGGCCACTGCATTCATAACGACTTGAAGCTTCAGCAGCCGTTAGCCTACGATCGGGAGACGCCGATGGAATCATCGGAGCTGGCCAGTATGACGATGGAGCTGTTTTCGATTGATCAATGGGATCACTTTTATTCAAAAGAAGAACAGCGGCAGGCTAAGCTTGATCTGCTGCGCGACATCGTGACGTTCCTGCCCGGCGGGATCCGCGTCGATCAGTTCCAGCACTGGATGTACGAAAATCCGAAGCATACGAAGGAAGAACGGATGGAGAAATTCGGTGCCCTGTCTAAAGAGCTGTCTTCAGGCGTCGTCGATTGGAGCGGCTATGAGGACGCGCGCAGGAAAGAGTGGCTCTTCATCCTTCATATTTTTGAAGTGCCGTTCTATTATGTGGAGTATGTTATCGCCCAGCTCGGCGCGGTGCAAATGTATAAGCAGTATAAAGAAGACCCTGAGGGCACGCTGGACCGCTACAAAAAAGCGCTGGCGCTCGGCAATACGAAGTCATTAGCTGACGTGTACGAAGCGGCTGGCATTCGTTTTGATTTTTCGGGAGAAATGATTCAGGAGTTGATGGATTTTCTGCAGAAGGAAATAGCGGAAGTGGAAAATATGCAGGTATAGCCCTATAAAAAAAGCAGTTCCGTGAGTTGCGGAACTGCTTTTTGGCTGGGGTGAGAATTAATACTGACATTTGGCTAGCTTTTTCTTACATTTGCGAGTGTTTTTCTTACATTTTGGAAAGTAATTCTAACATTTCTCGGGTTAATACTGACATTTCAGCACTTTTTTCTTACATTTTCATCTAAGTATGAAAGAAGAAATGCTGTGGACAGGGCAACAGTCGGAGAACTGCACGTTCGGTGATGGAGGATGACAAAGGTTAGTCGCCTCTCCTAATTGTTTATAAGTTGTTATGTTCCATCCAGATGTGAACGATATCCGAAAATTCCTCAGCATCTAATTTACCTCTAGGGATAAGCTCTTCATTATCAAACCATTCATGACGATCATATGGAGCGTGTGATTTTTCAGATAAATGAGCTTGCTTGCTAGTGAGGGGTATACGTTAAGGATGACTATTGTTTGGCCCGGATTGAGTTACTTTAGTGGTATCATCGCTTATAACCAAAATAAGAGTCGGACGCTTTTCTCCGCCCGACCCTTCTTCATGGGGAAACCAAAGTTCATAAAGATAGCCTGGTTTCATTCTACATCATCATTTGTCCAATAATCATAACTTGGATGACTCGGATCGATATCAACCCGACCGTATCTATCAACAGGGAGAGCAGGCTTGTCCTCTAAAGCATCTAAATTAATTTGTGAAGCGATGTCTTGAAGCTTTTGATCTTCAATGTTTTGTTTTCTTTTGCGCAGATTGTCCCGAAGAGTTTTTGGTGATTGTTTGCGAGGGGATTTAGTTGCCTTCATTTTCTTGCAATCCTCCCTTTTGTATGCACCGTCACCACACGCTTTTTGCTATTCAGTGTATGCGGAAAGTGCTGATAATGTAAGCTTCTTACATTAATAGTATAGACATAAAGTGAAAGGTGTCAATGTTAAGGAAGTAACACAGTCTGCTAAATTCAAATATTCATTTATCATTTAAAAAAAGCAGCTCCGTAAGCCGCGGAGCTGCTTCTTTGTAGTACTTTTAACATTTCGCAAAACGAGATGATTATTCTTCTTCCATCCAAGCCGGCTTACCGAAACCTTCGAAGTCTTCATCGATAATTTCTTCAAATTCATCCGACTCGATGACTTCCTTGATATCTTCCACGAAAGCCGCGTCGGTATCTTCTGTATTGACGACCACACGGTTGCGGTAATCGTCTGGCATATCTTCAAGAGCCAGCGCGTCCAGCAGATCCATATCTGCGGCAAGTGCATAGTTTCCTGGGACAGCCGCTAAGTCTTCACTGTCTACGAGACGGGGCAGTTGACCAGCTTCCACTTCTACGAAATCGAGGGATTTAGGGTTTTCTTCAATGTCTGATAAAGAAGCACGCAGTGGATCAACGTCTTCTTTAATCGTCACAAGACCTTCATCTTCCAGAACAATCAAGGCACGGGCTAAGTTTGTCGGATCGTTAGGAACGCCCATTGTACTTCCGTCTTCTATGCTGTCGAAGTCATCGTACGTGTTGGAGTAAATGCCCATTGGAGCGGTCGGCACAACGATAACCTCAGACAATTCCAGGTTATTCTCTTCCGCGAAAGAATCTAAATAAATTTTATGTTGAAAAAGGTTGGCATCCAGGTCGCCATTGGCCAGGGCTTTGTTCGGCTGCACATAGTCTGTGAACTCTTTGTTTGTAACTTCATATCCTTTTTCTTCAAGCAGCGGAGCGATAGCTTGCGTCACCATATCGCTATATGGACCGGCTGTCGCACCAAAGTTAATCGTTTCTTTCTCGTTTGATGAATCACTATTCCCCTCATCTTCACCGCAAGCTGCTAAGAAGGCGATGGAAAGTAGGATAAGGAAAGCTGATATTTTTTTCATGTTGTACCCTCCTCAAGGTGTATTACCCTTTTTTAACGTATTTTGCTAAGAAGTCACCTGCATACTGAATGACTTGAACCATCACAATCAATATAATGACGGTC
Source organism: Halobacillus campisalis (assembly GCF_030345335.1). Taxonomy (GTDB): domain Bacteria; phylum Bacillota; class Bacilli; order Bacillales; family Halobacillaceae; genus Halobacillus_A; species Halobacillus_A campisalis. Next base: position 43,788 of record NZ_JAPVRC010000005.1, on the reverse strand, counting down.
GTAAACATGACGAAGTTGTCGTAACGGTAGTAGCCGTAGCGGATCGCCAGGTCACCGATACCTCCGCCGCCAATCGCTCCTGCCATCGCAGAATAGCCGATCAAGCTTATCGCGGTAATCGTCAATCCGCTGATCAGACCCGGCTTTATCTCTGGAAAAATAATATCTTTAATAATCAACCACGGCGAAGCTCCACAGGCAATCGCAGCTTCGATCACGCCGCGGTCGATATCCCGGGCAGAGGATTCGACGATACGCGCATAAAATGGAATGGCAGCTACGGATAAAGCGACCGAAGCGGCCACAGGTCCCGTCGTTGAACCGACGAGAAAATTAGTAAAAGGAAATAAAAAGACGAGTAAAATGATGAACGGGACCGATCGAACCAGATTCACAATGATCCCTGTCACGCTTTTCACTACTTTATTTTCAAGAAATAATCCACGGTCTGTAACAAAAAGCAGAAGGCCTAACGGTAATCCGGCGACTAAAGCGACACCAAGTCCAATCGCAACCATAATCAACGTTTCCAGAAACGATTTATTCAGCTCCGGCAACAGAGTGATGAACTGATCCATCATGCGGCAGCACCTCCACTTCTACCTTTTGACGTACATGCTCTATAGCCCGCTGCACTTCTGCGTCTTCGCCTGTTAATTCTATGACGAACGTGCCTAACGCTTTATTTTGGATATAGTCGACTTTTCCGTGAAGAATATTGCCGCTCACTTCATAGTTTTTCAACAGGTCAGAAACGATCGACTCACCCGCAAGTTCACCCGTGAACTTCATATGGACGATTGTCCCTTTGCTTTTCTCCAGCAGTTCCTTTGGAAGGTTGAAATCAAGCACGGTCTGGATGAAACGCTTCGTCAAATCATTTTGCGGATGAGCGAACATATGATACGTTTCGCCTTCCTCCACGATCCGGCCCTCTTCCATGACCGCGCAGCGGTCGCAAATCTCTTTGACGACTTCCATTTCGTGAGTGATCAAGACGATCGTTAACCCGAGCTCCCGGTTGATTTTCTTCAGCAGCTTAAGAATCGACTGCGTCGTGTTCGGATCGAGAGCGGAAGTCGCCTCATCACATAGAAGCACCTTCGGATCGTTAGCGAGTGAGCGGGCGATACTGACCCGCTGTTTCTGCCCTCCGCTTAACTGGGCAGGGTATTGATCGGCTTTATCAGAGAGACCGACAAGATCGAGAAGCTCTAAGGCACGCCTTCTTCTTTCAACCCTTCCCACCTTGGAAGCTTTCAAGGCAAACGCGACATTTTCTAATACAGTTTTAGACATCGCTAAGTGAAATCCTTGAAAAATCATACCGATCGACTGCCGGGCGGTACGTAATTCCTTTGGCGAAAGCGACAGCAGATCCGTTCCGTCCAGCACCACTTTTCCGCTGGTCGGCCTTTCCAAAATATTCATACAGCGAAGCAAAGAACTTTTTCCTGCCCCGCTGTACCCGACGATTCCGAAAATTTCTCCCTGTTCGACCGACATCGTGACGTCATCCACGCCGATAATTTTGCGGTCTTTTGTTTGATAGACTTTACTCAGCTGTTCAATCGAAATCATCTCGTGCCCTCCTTTTTTAAAAATCGCCAAGCCTTAAAATAAAAAACCCTTTCCAATGAGGAAAGAGTTTCGCTATAAACGGCCAAACTCTTATCTCGCAGAATCTATGATTCTGCAGGAATTAGCACCACTCCGGCAGGAAGGTTGCTGTGACGTCAACGGGCCATTCCCTCTGTCACTCTTCATAAGAATTATAATATTTAAAATTATTGTTCTTTAATACTTTACAGTAAACCATTTATGTTGTAAATCCTATTTCCTATATTTCTACACGATTCGTCAATTGTCAGCTTTGAATTGATGATGTTTTAGGAAATAAATAACAATTATAATAATTAATGGTAATTTAGAAAACGTTCACGCACTTAATAAAAGGAAACGATCATATCTCAAAAGTCTGTATGTAATCGATTATTGAGCCTAACTTATTCATTTAAAAGTCCTATTTATCTAGGATGAGAATTTGGAGAAGAATAGAATGATCTTAATCGTTCGCAAAGCAACATTAAAAAGAGTGTTGATAGATTTCCTCAATAGTGGGGTATACGAACCGGTGAAAATAAATATAAAAAATCGCTTTATATCTCCATGATCCATCCGATATAAGATATATCATCAAAGAGGATGATATAAGTGGCACATTGTAATTGGTAGAAAGCCCGGTGAGAAGATCGTGGTTGAACACAAAGGAGATACCCTTGTGGTCGAAGCGATCAAGACAGAGGACGGTTTATAAAGAATCGGTCTCCAAGCAGACTCATCATTTAAAATTGCTAGAGAAGAAATTCATGGTAGGAACTCATAGCGAGTTTTTATAAATTAAAACGAGCACAAGGACGTGCTCTAAAAAAACACGGAGGTAATTATAATGAGAATTAATCACAACATTGCGGCGTTAAACACACACCGCCAAATGGGACAAGCTAACCAGGCACAGCAAAATTCAATGGAGAAACTTTCTTCAGGACTTCGTATTAACAAAGCAGGAGACGATGCAGCGGGTCTTGCGATTTCAGAGAAAATGCGTGGTCAGATTCGTGGGTTGGATCAAGCTCAACGTAACTCACAGGATGGTATTTCTATGATTCAGACTGCTGAAGGTGCTTTGAACGAGACTCATGATATTCTTCAGCGTATGCGTGAATTATCTGTCCAATCATCAAATGACACTAACACTGCAGATGATAGAAAAGAAATCCAAAAAGAGATTGATCAATTATCTAGCGAAATAGATCGTATTTCTAATGATACTGAGTTCAACACGAAGAATTTACTTGATGGTTCAATGGGTGGCCCAGTGGACGCAGCTGTAGCAAATGTTAATGAAAGTGGAGTATTGCAAGTTTCAGATACTAATATTACAGATGGAGCTGGAGTTTTAACAGAATTGGAAGATTCAGATGGTAATAGTTTAGGGATAGCTGTAGACGACGTTATAAAAGTTTCTTATGTTAAGGATGGAGAAACTATTGAGGATTCATTAACTGTTGGAGCGACTACAGCAGTATCTGATTTAGCAGGACTAGTTTCAGATGCCGATACCACTTACGCGGATGGGAAAATTAATCTAACTGCAACAGATGGTGGTACATCAAATGCTATAAATGGATTAACTTTTTCAGTAGAGGATAGTTCTGGTAACGTTAGAACTGCTGCTACTGATGTACTTTCTAATTTTTCTGAAACCACTCAAGCTGAAAATGTAAGGCAGGATGGAAGTGCTACATTCCAAATAGGTTCAAACACTGGACAGAATTTGAGTTTGTCTATAAATGAAATGACATCCTCTAGTCTAGGTGTAGAAGGTTTGCAGGTTAGTACTCAATCTCAAGCTAACACTGCTATTAATGTAATCGATACAGCGATTAGTAAAGTTTCAGCAGAACGTTCAAAGTTAGGGGCGACTCAAAACCGTCTTGACCATACAATCAATAATTTAAGTACCTCTTCAGAAAATCTAACTGCAGCTGAATCCCGTATTCGAGACGTGGATATGGCAGCAGAAATGATGAATCAAACAAAGAATTCAATCCTTGGACAAGCATCACAAGCAATGCTGGCTCAAGCAAACCAGCAGCCACAAGGAGTTCTTCAACTTCTACAATAAAGTTCTTAAAAACAGGCTGGGGTAAAACTCTACCTAGACAAAAAACGCGTGAAATCAGATTCAACAATCTGGATTTCACGCGTTTTTTATTTCCTTCTCTACACTCAAAGCATCTGCTGATCAACCAACTCCCGATACCGCTCATTCTCCTGATACAACTCTGCATGATTCCCTTGCCCCGTAATCATCCCATCCTCAAGCATCAACAGCTGATCCGCATCAACCACCGTCGATAAGCGGTGGGCGATCACCAAAGTGGTTCGCCCTTCCATCAGCGCCCGCAGCGCATCTTGAACAGCGGCTTCTGACTCAGAGTCAAGATTCGAAGTCGCTTCATCGAGCAGCAGCACCGAAGGATCTCGCAGCAAGGCTCGGGCGATGGCGATGCGCTGGCGCTGGCCGCCGGAGAGTTTGATGCCGCGTTCTCCGACCCAGGTGTGGATGCCGTCTTCCAGCTGATGGACGAAGTCATAGGCATTCGCCTGGTGCAGGGCGCCTTCGATATGCAAATCGATGATGTCGCCTTTTAACCCATAGCAAATATTATCGCGTATCGTGCCGGACATGACCGGACTGTCCTGAGACACGTAGCCGATCGAGCGCCGCCATTCTTCCAGGCCGATCGACTCAAGGTCCATATCTCCGACAGTGATCGAACCGTCCGATGGTTCATAAAATCTTTCAATCAATGAAAATACCGTCGTTTTCCCGGCACCGCTTGGTCCGACGAGCGCCACCGCTTCACCTGGATCTACAGAAAAGTTCAATCCTTTCAAAATCACTCGCTCCGAACCACGGTAGCCAAACGACACATTGGAAAAACGCAAGCCTTCACCGGTAATGTCGGTGCCTGGCTGCAGACGTTCGACAGGAAGTTCATGCAAATACTGAATCCGTTCCGTTGCTCCCATCGCTTTTTGAAACGCGGTAAAAAACGTCGCCATTTGACTGAACGGCACGATGATCTGAAATACGTAAATGATAACGGCCACTAAAGAGCCGGCACTTAACGCTCCCGAAGCGACACGCACACCGCCATAGCCGATCAAGACAACAAGCACGACCATAATGATCGTCGTGACAAAAGGGGAGATAATCGCCTGGATACGGGCTTCCTTCAGTCCGTATGTAAACAGCTGCCCGATGCCGCGAGCGCCTTTATCGCTTTCTGCTTCTTCAGCATTCGACGATTTCACGAGCCGGATTTCGCTCAGCACGCGTCCAAGGTTGGCACTGAAATCGGCCATTTCATCCTGCAGCTTGCGCGATACCCGGTACATGATGCGTCCTAACGGCATCAGCACGAATAGAGCGACCGGCACGGACGACAGCATGATCAGCGTCATCCGCCAATCGATCGTAAGCAGAATGACAACAGCACCGATGATCGTAATGATTCCGGTAATAAACGACACAAGATGGTTCGTTATTAAGTTTTTCACCGTCGTCGTATCCTGCGTAATCCGGCTCATCGTTTCGCCCGATTCATGTTCGTCAAAATAAGTCACAGGCAGACGCAAGATATGATTCCACAGCTTTTGACGAATATGGGCGACGATATGCTCGCCGATGTACGCCAGTATATAGTAGGAAAATCCGCCCGACACCGTCTGAATTAAAAATGTCACCGCAAGAAACACAATCAGTCCGGTACTCAGACCGCCGTCGGCCAGCTGATCGACTAAATCGCGGGCAAACAGGGGTACGATCAGACTGGCTGCTGTTTCCAGCAGACTGAGCACAAGTGCCACAGCAACGAGCCATTTCGCCGGCAGCCCCGCTCGTATATAGGAAAAGAATTCTTTCACCGAACGCTTCTGATCACTCATCCGCCGACACCCCGGCATCGACTTTGATCAAGTCCCACGCCGTCACGATGCCGAGCGGCGATTCATCGCGGCTGCCGCTTTCTGTAATCAGCACCGCTTTTAATTTATGCCCGTTCGCATGGCTGCGCTCATACACATCCTCGACCTCAAAGACGGACTCGTCCTCCGGCAAAAAGACGGCCTCATGCATCGATTCTTCCTCAAGCAGGTCGTTCACCGTCACGCCCGCCATGCTTACGGAGCCGTCCACCACGTTATGGCTCATCCACCGGACGATTGCCGTGTCCGTCAGTAAGCCGAGAAACATTCCTTTAGGACCTTCATAAATCGGAAACTGAGACACACGGTGTTCACGGAACTCTTTCATGACATCAAGCAGCTCCGAATCCGCATAGAAGAACATCACCGGACGTGACGCAATATCCAGCGCGAGCGGAGGTTGATCAAGCGTTTGTTTAATTTTTTCAAGCTCCTCTACGACCTCTTCGTGGGGGGATGCGATATAATACCCGTCACGCACACGTTCATGAACGATTGCATTACGCAGCTTCGCATACTGCCGGAGGGCGTCAAAGTGCTCCTTGATGATACTGCGGTCCCGCGATCGCTGCAGCAGCTCGACGAAGTTATCATTTTTCGGGTAGCCGTTCATTTCCTTCAGCGTCTGATGGATTTGATTGAACGCCATTTCAAAACGCTTCACTAATTCACTCACGACCTTACCACCACCTTTACTTTCTACTCCTAGTATACCGAAACTTTCCGCTACTCACACATGTAAACTATAACGAATTAAACCTCATAATGTAAAAAAAATGAAGATATAGAAGAACATCCCAGCACCTGTCATTTATTTCTGGATATACTATAGAACAAGAAGTTTATGATAAAAATTGGTAACAATTGCTCACAGAAAAAAACGTGCTTTAAATAGAACGTCTCAACAAAATATGCTACACTCTATATATACATTGAAAGAAGGTGATAGGATGATCGGTGATCGCATCCAGCATATCCGTAAAAATCGACAATTATCGCTATCCGAGCTCGCCGAACGCGCAGGGGTCGCCAAGTCCTATTTGAGCTCAATCGAACGCAATCTCCAATCCAATCCCTCGATCCAATTCTTAGAAAAAATCTCTAAAGAACTCGACGTCTCCATGAACTACCTGCTCCACGGAGACGCCGCTGAGAAAGACGTCAACTTAGATGACGGGTGGATTGAACTCGTCCAGGAAGCTCAGGATTCCGGTATCTCCAAAGAACAATTCCGTGAATACTTGGAATTTAATAAATGGCGGACGAACAAAAAGAATTAATCTGAAGACGAATCACTTCCACAAATAGGGGAGTGATTTTTTTATGTCCATTCGACAAAAAAACAGAACATCATGTTCCATTTTATGACAAAGAAAAACCCCCGGTGGTGATACGATGAAAAAAGAAATAGAAATATAGGAAATAAGGAGAGAACGAACGTGATCGATCTACATAGCCACATCCTGTCAGGAGTAGATGACGGCGCCCAGTCCTTAGAAGAAAGTATGGCAATGGCCGAAGCAGCTCTGCAGGAAGGAATGGATACCTTAACAGCAACGCCGCACCACTTGAACGGGGCGTACGTGAATGACAAACCGATCATTTTGAAAAAAGTAAAAGACCTAAATAATGAACTGCAGAAAAGAAAGATGGAGCTCACCGTGCTGCCCGGGCAGTTGACTCGCCTGCACGGAGATTTACTCGATGGCTTAAAAAACGGAACGATCCTCACCCTCAATAGAACGAGTCCGTACGTATTAATTGAATTACCAAGAGACCACGTGCCACAATACACGAGCCCTCTCCTATTCAACATGCAGATGGAAGGCTATCAGCCCATCATCGCGAACCCTGAACGCAATGAATATATACAGAAGCACCCGAATGTACTGTATACACTCGTGAAAAATGGAGCATACTCCCAAGTAACGGCTGCCAGTCTATGCGGCAAACACGGCAGAACCGCGCGCAAGCTCGCCAACCAGCTGATTGAAGCGGGTCTCGCTCATGTCATTGCATCTGACATTCATCAACTGAAGAAAAAGAAGGGCTTTTATATGAAGGAAGCGTACCGCCAGATTGAAAAAGTTCACGGAAGTTCGGTCGTCTATACATTCATGGAAAACGCTCATTATGTGATCGAAGGGGAAGCGTTGATCACAGATCCGCCGGAGCATGTGATAAAGAATAAGAATTTTTCCATTTTTTAATAACTTTGAGCAGAGAATTCTACGTATAAATAGGAAAGAATTAGTTCTTTATTCGCCTTTACTAAGTTTGAAATTTCAAAGTAGTGGGCAACCTATCATTATGACGGATGACGAAATAGTCTGTTATTATGCACTTTCAAGATAATATTTTCATTATAACGATCAAAAATTCTGTATATTGGATTTCGTGGTCGTATGTGGTATATTATAATTAAAAAGTCTTATTTATTTACCAACTCTTCAGTGTTATTAACAGATAAAGATATAGACGGATTAACAGCAAAAGAAGGTGAAAGCAGTGATTGGTGATCGAATCCAAGCATTAAGAAAAAGTCGAGGGATGTCCATGTCCGAACTCGCGGTCAGGACAGGCTTTGCGAAATCCTATATCAGTTCGATCGAACGAGGTGTACAGTCCAATCCGTCGATTCACTTCGTAGAAGAAGTGGCTGAAGCCCTCGGGGTGTCGGTTCATTACCTCGTCCAGGGCGAAACGAAGACCATTGATATCCCACTGGATGAAGACTGGGTAGAGTTAGTCGTGGAAGCGATGAATTCCGGTTTATCGAAGCAGCAATTCCGCGAATATCTCGAATTCAACAGATGGCGTCTTAGAAAAGACGAATAAAAAACAGGTTTAAATTCACTCAAGTCAGGTATGCAGAAAAATAATGGACATGACAATAAAGCCAGGCTTACAACAAGTCTGGCTATAAAATATATTTTAACGAAATAGGGAAGGGGAATTGGAATGATTGATATTCACAGTCACATTCTGCCGGGAGTAGATGACGGCGCACAAACGATGGAAGAAAGCATTGAGATGGCTAAAGCAGCAGTAGAAGAAGGCATCACCACCATTGTCGCAACCCCTCACCATAGGAATGGGGAGTTCGATAACTACAAGCACGACATCATCATTCAAGTGAATGAACTCAATCGCGTGCTGAAAGAGAAAGGGATCGACCTAACCGTATTGCCCGGACAAGAAACGCGGATAAACGACGCACTCATTAAAGACATCCACAAAGACGAAGTTCTCGCCTTAAATGTGGACAGTACGTATGTATTCGTAGAGTTCCCGCATGACCACGTACCTCAGTACGCTTCGAATCTATTATTCAACCTGCAGGTGGAAGGCTATCAGCCTATTATTGTGCACCCCGAGAGGAACCTAAAGATTCAGGAGAACCCGAACATCCTGTATTCCTTTGTTAAACACGGCGCTTTCTCCCAAGTCACAGCAGGAAGCATTGCAGGCAAATTTGGCAAAACAGCAGAGAAAGTGTCCCACCAGATGATCGAAGCCAACTTAACCCACTTAATCGCTTCTGACGCCCACGATCAGAAAGGCCGCGCGTTTAACATGAAAAAAGCGTACAGTAAAATTGAAAAACAGTACGGCCTATCCTACGTGTATTTCTTCCAGGAGAATGCGGAGTATGTCATCGCAGGAGACACACTAGCGAGCGATACACCACAGCACGTAAAAAAGAAAAAGGTGTTCGGTTTATTTTAATAGTAAAAAACAAGACGGAGCTGAAAATGAGCCCCGTCTTGTTTTTTGATATTAAATGTAAGCGGATACGTCAAATTACCTATTGAACAGACAAAAAAGTTACAGTAAACCTAACCGTTGGTATCACCCTATTTATCATGAAAATTTTACAAAAATAGAACTAATCTCGTAAATATTCCCTATAAATGATGGAATAAACCTGATATACTTATACCATTATAAACCAACAGAGTGGAAAAACTGTGAAAATATGAAAATATTAGGAGAGGGGCCAGGTTATTGATCGACATACATAGCCACATACTCCCAGGGATCGATGACGGAGCTCAGACGATGGATGACAGTATTCACATAGCGAAAGCCGCAGTAGAAGATGGAATCCATACCATGATCGCCACCCCCCACCATAAGAATGGGAAATACGACAACTACAAACAAGATATCATCGAACTCACCGCCGAACTTAACCACCAACTACACATACATAACATTCCATTAACCGTTCTGCCTGGACAGGAAACACGGATCCACGGAGACATGATGGAAGGAATACGTGCGGACGACATTTTGACCTTGAACAATCTAGGACACTATGTCTTCGTCGAATTTCCTTCAGACGCTGTGCCGAGGTATGCCAAACAGCTGTTGTTTGATATCCAGCTTGAGGGTTATCAGCCCATCATCGTCCATCCAGAACGGAACAAACAAATCATCCAGCATCCCGACATTTTATACAATTTAGTCAGCAAAGGAGCATTCACCCAAATTACCGCAGCCAGTCTTACGGGACGATTCGGTAAGAATGTTCAGAAGTTCACTCACCAGCTGATCGAAGCGAACCAGGCCCACCTGATAGCATCTGATGCCCACAACACCGAGAGCCGAGGGTTCTGTATGACGGATGCATATGAGGAAATCAGGGAGAACTATGGGGAATCCATGGTTTATTTGTTTGCGGAGAATGCGGAGTATGTGGTGAATGGGGAGAATCTGGCGTCAGATTCTCCGAGCCGTGTTAAAAAGAAAAAGTTTTTAGGTATCTTTTAGAATTTAGGAAAGGAGAGGGTAGTTTACATGTTATCTTCTCATAGAAAAAGGTTGTTTTTATTAATATTGATTGATTCTATCATCGTATCTTTTTCCATCTATATGTCACATTTCTTTTTGAACCCTTATGTGGCCACGTTTGATGAAATTATGTTCGTATCATCTGCAGTATTGCTGATTACTCACCATCTTTTTTCCGGTTTGTTAGGCATGTATCGGAAGAAGTGGCGTTATGCCAGTATGGAGGAACTCGTCGGCATTATTGTCGTGGTCACGCTGTCGTTACTATCGACAACGGTCATCCAGTTTTTAGCGTTTGGAATGATTTATGAGCGAGCGTTAGTGATTACGTGGATGTTACATGTGTTACTGATTGCCGGTGTTCGCTTCGCGTGGCGCTATTATAAGACTTATGGATTGACGCTGAATCCAAAAGGGAAAAAAGCAAGAATCGTAAAAAATAATCCAAATATGAAACAAACCCTCATTATAGGCGCAGGCTCAGCGGGCAGAATGCTGGCCCGTCAAATGAAAGACTCCAACGACGTCAATTCAAACTTAGTCGGATTCCTGGATGACGACTTTACGATGCAAAACCTATCGATATCGGGGTTACCGGTATTAGGCAGTAGTAACGATTTAAAAGAAGTAGTTGAGAAACGTCGTGTGAACCACGTGGTCATAGCTATGCCTTCTATTGAGCAATCAAGAATCAAAGAAATCATTAAAGAAGCGAAAAGCATCGTTAGTAATGTTCAAACGCTTCCTATGATTGAAGACATTGCGTTAGGTAACGTATCCGTTAATAGTATTCGAGACGTATCTATTGAAGATTTATTAGGCAGAGAGCCTGTCGAGCTCGATATTCAATCCATATCCAGTGAAATCAACGGAAAAACCGTGTTAGTTACTGGTGCTGGTGGTTCTATTGGGTCAGAAATCTGCCGTCAATTATTAAAGTTCGGTCCAAGTAAGCTTATTTTATTAGGGCATGGAGAAAACAGCATTTATACCATTCATATGGAACTAAAACAGCTGGACATAGAAACGGAACTGATCACGAAGATTGCTGATATTCAGGATCGTGATCGTATCTTCGAGATTGTTCACGAATATGGGCCTTCTTATATTTACCATGCAGCTGCGCACAAACATGTGCCATTAATGGAAGCCAATCCAAAAGAAGCCGTAAAAAATAATGTGCTGGGCACACGAAACGTGGCTGAAGCGGCACACGCGGCCGGAGTACCGAACTTTGTTTTGATTTCATCTGATAAAGCCGTGAATCCGACAAATGTGATGGGTGCTACGAAGCGTGTTGCTGAAATGGTGATTCAATCATTAAGCCGGGTCAGCAGTACTAGATTCGTAGCGGTTCGATTTGGAAACGTGTTAGGCAGTCGGGGAAGTGTCATTCCTTTGTTCAAAAAACAAATTGCCAATGGAGGACCATTGACAGTTACCCACCCTGATATGACCAGGTATTTCATGACGATTCCAGAAGCATCGAGACTTGTTATTCAGGCCGGGGCATTAGCTCGAGGCGGGGAGATCTTTGTGCTTGATATGGGAGAGCCCGTAAGAATAGTAGATTTGGCTAAAAACCTAATCTCACTATCAGGATTTACGGAAGAAGAAATTCCGATTAAATTTAACGGAATCCGCCCGGGTGAGAAAATGTACGAAGAACTGCTGGGAGATAATGAAGTTAATTCCGAACAAGTTTATCCGAAAATCTACGTTGGTAAAAACAACGAGTTTCCAGTGGATGAATTAGTGAATTTCATCAATGTAGAAATTGATGAAACTTCACCAGCACAAGTGAAAGATAAAGTATTCAAACTGATAGATAATAAAATTTCTGTTTCTAATTGATATTGGAGGAATTTCAGATGACAAAAATTAAAAAAGCCATTATACCAGCGGCAGGGCTGGGTACACGTTTCCTGCCAGCTACAAAAGCGATGCCTAAAGAAATGCTGCCGATCGTCGATAAACCTACTATTCAGTACATAGTGGAAGAGGCTATTGAATCTGGTATTGAAGATATTATTATTGTGACTGGAAAAGGAAAACGTGCGATTGAAGACCACTTTGATAATAATTGGGAACTAGAAGATAACTTAAGAAAAAAAGAGAAGTTTGACTTACTTGAGAAAGTAAACGAAACGTCAAACGTTGATATTCACTATATTCGCCAAAAAGAACCTAAAGGTCTTGGACATGCGGTATGGAGCGCACGTAACTTCATCGGCAACGAACCATTTGCAGTTCTTTTAGGTGATGACATCGTGGAATCAGAAACACCTTGCCTTAAACAATTAATTGACCAGCACGATGAAACCGGTTCTTCTATTATTGGTGTACAGCAAGTAGAAGATAACCAGACGCACCGTTATGGCATCATCGATCCCTCTGATAAAAATGATCGTCTCTATCAAGTGAATACATTTGTTGAGAAACCGAAGCAAGGTACCGCCCCGTCTAATTTGGCGATTATGGGACGTTATGTGCTTAATCCGGAGATTTTCGATTTTCTAGAAGAGCATAAAACAGGAGCTGGCGGTGAGATTCAATTAACGGATGCGATTCAAGCATTAAATGAGCTGCAAAACGTATTTGCCTATGACTTTGCCGGAAGCCGGTATGATGTAGGAGAAAAATTCGGGTTCATAAAAACGACCATTGAATTCGCACTTAAAAATGAAGAAATTGGCTCTGAAGTGGAAGGGTTATTGGAGTCTTTAGTGAAAAACAAAGTTAAACAATAAACATCGGGGGCTTGAGGATGAGAACTATTGCAGTAGTAGGAACAGGTTACGTAGGCTTAGTCACAGGTGTGAGCTTATCTGAAATTGGTCATACCGTAACGTGTATAGATATTGACGAGGAAAAAGTAAAGAGAATGCAGCAAGGGGAATCTCCTATTTATGAACCGGGTTTGTCCGATATGATGAGCAAGAACATTGAAAAGAAACGATTATTCTTTACTACTGTGCATGAAGAAGGTTTTAAAAACGCTGAAGTCATTTACATAGCGGTCGGTACTCCTGAAAGAGAAGATGGCTCTGCAAATCTAGCATTTGTAGAGCAAGTAGCTAAAGATATTGCTGCTAATGTAACTCAAGATACTATTGTTGTTACAAAGAGTACAGTGCCTGTAGGAACAAATGATAGAATTCAGTCGATTATCAACGAAAATCTGGCGAAAAATGTTAAAGTGGAAGTGGCTTCTAATCCAGAATTTTTAAAAGAAGGTTCAGCTATTTATGATTCCTTCAATGGTGATCGAATTGTAGTGGGATCTAATAGTGAAGAAGCAGCTAATATCATTGAAGAAATTAACAAACCGTTCGGAGTGCCGGTATTTAAAACGGGAATAAAAAGTGCGGAAATGATTAAGTACGCTTCTAATGCTTTCCTGGCTACCAAAATCAGTTTCATAAACGAGATCTCGAATATTTGCGAAAGACTAGATGCAAATGTGGAAGATGTAGCGAATGGTATGGGCATGGATAAGCGAATCGGAGATAAGTTTCTTAACGCTGGCATTGGGTACGGAGGCTCTTGCTTCCCTAAAGATACAAAAGCTTTGATCCAAATTGCTGGGAATGTGAAATATGACTTTGAATTGCTTAAAGGTGTAGTTAAAGTGAATCAAAAGCAGCAAGGCTTATTAATCGAAAAGCTTAAAGAGCGTCTTCCTGACTTAAAAGGGAAACGGATTGCAGTCTTGGGGTTAGCGTTTAAACCTAATACAGATGATATGAGGGAAGCTGCTTCTCTAGTTGTGACGGAAGAATTAATAAATGCTGGAGCTGATGTTGTAGCTTATGATCCGATTGCGATGGAAAATGCGAAAAAAATCCTTAATGATGAGTTACAGTATGCAAATGGAGTAGAAGAAGCTGTTAATGGTAGTGATGCTGCATTAGTACTTACTGAGTGGGATGAAGTTAAGAATGTGGAGTTGGATGTATTTGATCGCATGGCTTACCCGCTTGTAATTGATGGACGTAACTGTTTCTCTATCGAAGAGATGAAGGAGAACCGTATTGAGTATCATTCGGTAGGGAGACCTTCAGTTTCATCAGACAGTAGACAAGCAATAACAAGGTAACTAAGAAATTAAGGTAAGGGTACCCACTGTTAAGGCGGTACTCTTTCCACCTTAATTGTAATACCTATTTAATAATTAGATGGTTACTAGTTAATTGGATCACTTAAAGTTCCAAATAAGTAGTAACCAACTAAATAAACCTCTCAAGGAGTGAGAACGTAATGTATCTAAAAGTTAAACGATCGATAGACATATTGTTATCGTCAATAGGACTAATAGTTTTATCACCTGTATTTCTAGTTCTTATTATTGCGATAAAAAGAGATTCAAAAGGTCCCATTCTATTTAAACAAAAACGTGTGGGAATTCACGCCTCACACTTTAATATGTTTAAGTTTAGAACAATGAAAATCGACACGCCTAAAGACACTCCAACTCATCTCCTTGAAAATCCTGAACAATATATTACGAAAATGGGGATGTTCTTAAGGAAAACTAGTTTAGATGAACTGCCTCAAATTTGGAATATCTTTTCTGGGAAAATGAGCATTATTGGACCAAGACCGGCTCTTTGGAACCAATATGATTTAATAGAAGAACGTGAAAAATATGGCGCCAATGATGTTCCTCCAGGTCTAACTGGTTGGGCACAAATTAATGGGAGAGATGAACTGCCAATTGAAATTAAAGCAAAATTAGATGGAGAGTATGTTCGGAAAATTAGTCTGTGGATGGATATTAAGTGTTTCTTAGGTACCATCTTTAGCGTGTTAAAGAGTGATGGAGTTGTAGAAGGCAAGAATGATCCAGCTAAGGAAGAAGATAGCAATATTGATACTAAGGAGTATTTATCTAAATGAAAAAGATACTTATAACAGGATTAAATAGTTATATAGGTACCAAAGTTAAAGAATACTTGGAAAAGTATCCTAGTCAGTATTCAGTAGACGCTATAAGTGTTAGAACTAGCAACTGGAAGCTAATGGATTGGTCTGAGTATGATGTTTTACTTCATGTGGCAGCAGTAGTTCATCATAAAGAAAAAAAAGAAATGGAACGAGTATATTACACTATAAATAAAGAACTTCCAGTACAAGTGGCTGAGAAAGCTAAGGAGTCAGGAATAAATCAATTTATTTTCTTGAGTACCATGGCTGTATACGGTGAAGAAGGTAAGGTAGAGAAAAAGATAGTTATTACAAAAGAAACCAAACCAAATCCTAATACATTTTATGGGAAGAGTAAATTGGAAGCAGAGACCGAAATAACTAAATTAAGAAATGGTTCTTTTAAAGTTGTAATTTTAAGGCCACCAATGATATACGGCCCTAATTGTCCTGGTAATTATAAAAAACTTGAGAAAATAGCGCAAAAATCTTATATATTTCCAATGGTTAATAATGAGCGTAGTATGTTGAATATTCAGAGGTTTTGTTTATACATAAAGAATTATATTGATGAAAACGTTGAAGGTGTCTTTTTCCCACAAGACGATAAGTATGTAAATACAAGTTTGCTTGTTAAGGAGATAGCTCAAAAAAAAGGAAAGAAGATTTATTTGTCTAGTATGTTAGGGAGCCTGATTAAAGTTTTTGGGAAAAGATTTCATTTAGTAAATAAAGTTTTTGGGTCTTTAATCTATAAAATTTAAGAATATGTTGGAATAATGAAATGAGGAAATTTAATGAAAGATATTATGATTAGTTTTGATATAGAAGATTATTTTCACGTGGAAACTTTTAAACACATTGTTAATAAAGGAGACTGGGAAAGTTTAGAACATAGAGTAGAGGGTTCGACTGAAAAGATACTTGAACTAATGGAAAATGCTAATGCGAAGGGTACTTTTTTTGTGTTAGGTTGGGTAGCTGAGAAATTCCCAGAATTGGTAAAAAAAATACATCTTAATGGTCATGAGATAGCTAGCCACGGATATAATCATGACTTAGTTTATAACATAAGTGAGAATGAATTCAGAGAAGATTTAAGGAAGTCAAAGAAACTTTTAGAGGATTTGACTGGAGAAGAAATAATTGGATACAGAGCTCCAACTTTTTCAATAACAGAAGATGGTTTGGATATATTGAAGGAAGAAGGCTTTAAATATGATTCAAGTATAAACATGTTAAACTATCACGATAAATATTCAAATATCGATAATGAAGAGAATCAAATTATTGAAACCTTGGCAAATGGTTTAATTGAAGTAAAGATTCCTGTGATGAAATCAGTTGTCTCTCTACCCTGGGGAGGTGGAGGTTATTTTAGATTAATTCCGTATCCCCTATATAGGAATGGGGTTAAAAAAATATTAAAACAACATAATACATTTTGTTTTTATTTGCACCCTTGGGAGTTGGATTATAACCAACCCAAATTTGAAAACATTAATAGGTTTGAGAAATTTAGGCACTATTATGGTTTAAAACAAACAGAAAAAAAATTAAAAAAATTAGTCAATGATTTTGAAGCTTGTACTATTAAAACTTTTTTAAATAATACGAACAACCACCTTGTATAGTAGGGGTTGTTTATATTGTTCTAAGATAAAAGAAATAGGTGATATATATGGAATTTAGTGAAGTAAAGGTTCTAATATTCGAAGGTTATGCAAGGCAGACGCTACCAATGGCTAAAGCATTTAATAAACTGGGCTGTGAAGTAACAACTTTAAATCATTCGAAATTGGATGTCGGGTACACTTCAAAATACCCTACAAAAAAAATAGTAAAGTATAGTTCTAGTAATGATTATGTAAGAACTGTAAATACAGTTAGAGAGTTATTGAAAAGTGGAGAATACAATTTAGTTGTCCCTATGTCTGACTTTTCTGCTTCATTACTATCTAGAAATAAAGATGAATTTAGTAACTATGCGAAAATAGCATCTAATGATTGGGAAATTTATGATATAGCTCAAGATAAACTAAAAACTATGGAAATTTGCATGGAAAGGGGTATTCCTTGCCCTCTTACTCTTATCTCTGTCGAATCAATCGAAGAAGTAATTAACTCTGACCTGAACTTTCCAATTGTTGTTAAACCTAGAATTGGATATGGAGCTATAGGTTTTAAAGTTGCAAATAATGAAGCTGAATTAAGAGAATATATTGTCAAGAACAAAATTAATATATCATTTTATGTTTTTCAAGAATATATACCACAATCAGATGTACAGTTTGAAGCAGCAATGTTTGTTGATAATGAAAATGAAATTAAGACTTCGCTTGTATTCTCAAAGAATAGATGGTTTCCAATTGAGGGAGGATCAAGTACATTTAATATAACTGTGGATAGGAAAGATATTGTTGAAAGCTGCAGTAAATTACTAAAAGACATTGGTTGGAGAGGTTGTGCAGATGTTGATTTAATACAAGATCCGCGTGACGGAATTGCTAAAATAATGGAAATTAATCCTAGAGTTTCAGGAAGCGTTAAGATATGTTTTGAAGCAGGGGTTGATCTGGCTAAACAAATAATTCAAAGAGAATTCGATCACCCTGTTACATCATATAATAAATATAAAATTGGACAACGGCTTCGTTGTTCACAAACGGACCTTTTATGGTTTATTAAATCTTCAGATCGTCTAACATCAAAACCATCGTGGTTTAGTATGAAAAAAACTAAAGACCAGACTTTTTCCTTAGCAGATCCTTTACCATGGTTTTCCTATTCAATTCAATCATTAGGTCGTTATAGAAAGGAAATGAAAAAAAGATCTGATTAATAATGAAGAAAATTTTTCTAAATTTGAGGTGAATTCTATGAAACTATTGACAGAAAAGGAAGGACTTTCTTTTTATTTGTATAAGCCCACAATATTAAAACCTTTTTTCAAACAATTAGAGCCAATAACTTTAAAAAGAAGGATTAGGTTACTATTAGCATATTTCACGGGTTACACTGTATATTACATTGGAGAGAATAACAACCTCATCGGATACTGTCTTGTTCAAAATGGAAAAGATAATAGATATAAATTTGCTTCGGAGAAAGATGTAATTGTTGGTCCTTATTTTATTCATGAAGAATATCGGGGAAGAAAACTTTCAAAAATTTTGCTTGAATTTATATTAAAGCAGCCAGAATTAACTTTTAGATACGCTTATGATTATATACACAAAGACAATATTCCAAGTATAAAAGCTACAGAAGCTGTAGGATTTCATTATTTAAGTCATGCCCATATTTCTAAATTTCTTAGAACTATTAAACTTTGTGAAAAGGGAGAAGGAGATTATGTTGTTTACAAATACATAAAGAAATAAGATTTTACTATTAATTGAGTAATTTAGAGCTATTACTCTTCTAAAAGGAGAATAAAATGGATATTGTATCAGTCATAATACCTACTTATAAGCGATGTGAATATTTGTGTCGAGCTATAGACTCTGTTTTAAGCCAATCTTTTCAAAATATTGAAATTATCGTTGTTGATGATAATGGTAACGGTACTAATCAACAATTAAAAACTGAAAATATAATGTCGAAGTATTCTTCCAATGAAAAGGTGAAATACATTATAAATAAAAATAATGTGGGAGGGGCATTGGCAAGAAACATCGGTATTTCTGCTTCTACAGGAACTTTTATAACTTTCTTGGATGACGATGATATTTACTTACCAGAGAAGATAGGAATACAAGTAGAAGGAATGAAAACCAACGGCTGGGACTTATCACTAACAGATAATAAGACATGTAATGAAAAAGGAGAAATAATTAACACTAAAATTCAGAATATTAGTGAGAACCCAGAGTATAAGGAATTACTAACTGCACACCTTATAGATCATCTTACAGTTACAAATAATTTTATGTTTAGAAGTAAGAGCCTAAAAAATATAGGTGGATTTGATAACTATAGCTCAGCCCAAGAATATATGCTTGTACTTAAAGCAATTGAAGCAAAATTAAAAGTTGGCCATATTAAAAGAATACTAGTTGTCAATCATATGCATGAGGGTGAAAGGATATCTACAGGACCAAAAAAGATTAAAGTGCAAAAAGAATTAATAAAAGTGAAAAGAAAATATTTTTACTTATTAAATAGTAAGCAAAAGAGGCTTATATTGTGTAGACATTATAGTGTACTATTTTTTATTTTTTATAAAAATAAAAAATACTATAATGCTCTGCTTAATTCTATTTTAGCTATAATCGTATCTCCAATAGGTACACTTAACTATTTAAATAATTATAAAAGAAAATTATCTCGTAATTAGCATAAATAGATAGTTAACCTTAAAGTAATATATTTTGCATGACCGCAATGAGAATATTTAAATTTCTATTGATTATTAAATGTTACATAATGCGGCCCTAATAAAAAAATAAAAATAGGTGAATATAGGTTTAAAAAAAGAGGAGGTAACATGTTAACTTTTTTAAATTTAATAATATTTACTTTGCAAATAATATTGTTAATTAAAGCCATTTTAGTATTAAAGAAAAATGCACTTGATTTTGGAGCACTCTTTATAATAATTTATATTGTGTTTTATGTTCCTGTTGTTTACGATATGTATTTTGATTGGCAATTATTTTCATACGTTTATAAAATAGTAGGACAATACAATGTTTTTGCATCTAAGACCACTATTACATATTTTAACTTTATAACTACACTAATTATGTTAAGTTTTGAAATTGGTTACTCATTAAAAAGAAAAAATAAAAAAGTTAATGTTGATTTATGTAAGCCAACAAATTATGTAAGTGTTAATTATTATATTATTCAGTGCTTATGTTTTACTATATGGCTAGTCATAATGGTTAATCTATTAAGTAGATATAATGGCGATTTAATTATGTTTTTTACCCCATCAAGTAAGGATGTTTACGGCTCTTACTACGAAAAATATATTTCTTTTTTATTACCTATCATAATGCTTACTTTAAAAAGACTTAAAGTTTACCATTTTAATAATAAAAAAATAGATAAGACAACTGTGTTTTATGTGTTATTAGTATTGGCGTCTTCAGTCCCGTCTGGTCAAAGAAGAGAGATTATCAACCAAATATTATATATATCACTTTTATTTATAGTGCTACCTAAGTATAGTATTATAGATTATTTTAAAGGCTATAAGAACAAACAAAAAAATCAAATACAAACCAAAGTTTTAAGGTTAGGTTTATTTATAGCAGCGTTAGTCCCGTTTTTTTGGTACGGTAGGGTGTGGTTTAATCAAATTCAAAGAGGCGCATCTAATATTACTCCCCCATGGGAAGTTAGAGGAGTGTTTGAGGTATTATTCGGTAGCTCTTCAACAGGGTTTCCAACGATAATTGCTTTAAACAATTACTATGAGACAATAGCTTCAGGTTTACCATACTTTAGGAATGTCATATATTTAATAACTAGTCCAATTCCTAGTGCAATATATTCTGAAAAATTAGCTGCTCTTACAGAAGAAGTCCAGAATATGAGCAATGCAGGATCAAATTTGTCTTTATTTTATATAACTGATATGTATTTAACTTTTGGACCGGTAAGTATCTTTGTTAGCTTTTTAGTAGGTTATATATTATCAGTTATGTATAATCGAAGTTTACATAGTATCTATATGAAACATAAAGTGCTAGCTTTAATTGCTTTATCACAAATAGTTTTACTTTATAAGAATGGTGTTACAGAGTTTGTTATTAAAATGACATTGTACTTGTTTCTTATGATAATAAGCATTAATTTAATATTCCCAACAAAAAAATCTAAGTAGTCTAGACTAATATTTCTATTATTTAATAGGCGAACAATTTGTTCAACCTTGCATTATTACTATAATAAAACAAGGTTGAACAAATTGAAGGTATTATTAAGGAGAGTAAGACATGAAGAAGAAAAAGAAAATACTAATCATGGGCAATTACGGAAAAGATGATAGATTAACTGGACAATCAACTAGAACCAGGACGGTAACAAAATCTATAAAAAAATATTTGAATGACTATAACGTCACAACTGTAGACACTTCCAATAAAAAATTCCGAACTATTATTTCAGCTTTTATCGGTGTGCTTACTGCTAATAAAGTAATTATTATGCCTGCACAGAATGGTTTAAAACCTGTTCTGTATATGATCAAGTTATTGTTTGCGTGTTCAAAAACTTCTTATGTAGCAATTGGAGGTTGGTTGGTTGAACATATTAGAGATGAGGACCGATTAATTAAAGTTTTAAAAGACCTTTCTTCAGTTAATGTACAGATGCAGTCAATGAAAGGTGAGCTTGAAAAGCTAGGTATGAATAATGTCAATTGGTTTCCTAATTATAGAATATTGGAGAATGAAAACAGAGTAACACCAATAGGGAAATCAGGACTGAAAAATTTAGTTTTTTATTCCCGAGTACGTAAGGATAAAGGTGTACTAATTGCGATAGAAGCAGTGAATGCCTTCAATAAATTAAATGAGGAGAAAATTCAACTAGATATATATGGACCTATAGAGATTGGATTTGAGAATGAATTCTATACTGAAATTAAGAGTGGAAGTTACATTAAATATAAGGGAGTCTTAAAAGAACCAAATATAATTTCTACTATTTCAAAATATGATTGCATGGTTTTTCCTACATATTATGTAGGGGAGGGGTTTCCTGGTGCGGTTCTTGAATCTTTTATTTCCGGGGTTCCTGTTATAGCGTCTGATTGGAAATACAACACACAAATAGTGAGTAACGATACTGGTTTAATATGTAAGGTGAATTCAATTGAATCACTTTTAGAGAAAATAACAGAATTACATAATCACCCAGAGTTACTCCAACTCAAACAAAAAAAATGTTTGGAAGAAGCAAGCAAGTATACTGAAGAGCAAGTAGTACCCACCTTGGTTAATAGTTTAAAAACCAAATATTAATATTAATGATACAATAAAATTTTAAAATTTAAAATAAATAAAATTTTGATTGTTATTTGATTGTTAAAGGAAAGAAAGGAAAAGTGATTATGAAAATAATGTTACATGGTGCAACTATGGGTTCGAATTTTGGTGATTATTTATTTGCTGATATTTTTTACAATGAAGTATTAGAATGCAACAGAGAGGGAAGAAACTTATTCTTTGAATGTCCGAGGTTTGGAATAGGCAAATTTTTCAAAAGAGAATTAAGATATCAAAATAAGCAAAGTTTCAAAGATCTTTTAACTGCAGACTTGCTTATTTATATCTCTGGGGGATATTTTGGTGAACAAAAAAATCTTTTCCTAAGAGCGTACTTAGATTTCTAAAGTTTGTGCCAATAGGTTTATATTTTATTTTAACTAAGAAAAAACTAATGGTTATCGGTGTTGGTGGAGGACCGATCTCTAATAAATTCTTAAGAAAAATGTTAACTTTTATTTTAAATAAAGCAAAAACTGTTACTGTTAGGGATAATGAAACAGCTGAATATTATAAAAAATACGGGGTTAACAACCAACTCACAGTTACTTCTGATAGTGCTCAAATTATAACTCCTGATGTTTTACCTGTGTTAAATAAAGATGTAGAAAAATCTATTTTATCCACTTTTGAAAATAAAAAAATAATCTTTTTGCACATTAATAATTACGGAGATGAATTCGCAGAGTATCAAAATACTATTATTAAATCACTAAACCTATTTTTAAAAAACCATAATGATTATGGTGTGATAATAGGCGCAGATGTCCTAACTAATGAAACAACTGAACAATTAAAAACAATTAAAGAAAAAGTTAATTGTGATTCAATATATGTTTATAATTATCAAAGCCCATGGCAATTATGTTCCCTGTTAAATAGGGTGGATGTAATACTAACTACTAAACTTCATGTGGGAATTTTGGGTGCATCATTTTCAAAATCTGTTCTAGCTTTTCCAAACCATTATGAAAAAGTAAGACGCTATTATAATCAAATAGGTGAGGAAGATAGATGCCTTAAGTTAACAGAAGTTACTGAGGACAAGATTCTGAATTTATTAGAGAATTATCACAATGAAAGAATTATTCTACCAGAAAGTATAGTTGAAAAAGCTAAAAGTAACTTTGAAATAATGAGAACTTCTATTTCAGATATAAAGCAATAAATTAATACATTAGGAAAAGATGAGGTAATGAATAAAAAAACAAACAGAACGTTAAGTGAAACTACTTTTAATGGATTTCTTTGGATGATAAGCGGTAAGGGAGTTCAAGGTATCTCTCAGCTCTTAGTGTTAACAATTCTTGCAAGGTTAATAGCACCAAATGAATTTGGAATAGTAACTGCAGCGATGGTAGTGATAGGTTTCTCTTTAATTTTTTCTTCTTTAGGTGTAGGACCGGCCTTAGTGCAACGTCCACATATAAAGAAACATCACATTAGTACAGCTTTTAGTTTATCAATTTTAATGGGAGCTTCTTTTACTCTGTTAATATTTTTTTGTTCAGGTATAATGGCTTCTTTTTTCCGGATACCAGAGTTAGAGAATGTATTAAAAGTCCTTTCTTTCACTTTTTTAATACAAGGTATTTATATGACTTCTTTAAGCTTGTTAGAACGTAATTTGGAATTTAAATCCATATCACTAATTAATTCACTAGCTTATATTATAGGTTATGGGGCAATGGGAATTATTTTTGGCCTTAGCGGTTTCGGGGTTTATGCATTAGTTATCGCTCAAATCTCACAGGAAATTGTAAAATTAATACTAATTTTAAGTAAGAAGCAACATAGCAAGAAATTAGAAATAAGTATTATTGCAACAAAGGAATTAATGTACTTTGGTGGTGGTTTTACATTAGCTAGAATATTTAACTACTTCGCTTTACAAGGGGATAACTTAGTAGTGGGAAGAACGCTAGGCGCAGAGTCATTAGGTATTTACGGAAGAATATATCAATTAATGGCTTTACCTGCTACATTTTTTGGTCAAGTAGTAGATAAAGTTTTATTCTCTGCTATGTCACGGATACAAACCGACAAGAGTAGATTAAGAATGGTTTTTAAGAGAGGCATTGTACTTATATCTTTAGTAGCTTTACCGACGAGTATTTTTTCATTTATATTCTCAGAAGAAATAATTCTGGTATTGTTAGGGGAGAAGTGGTTAGATGCAGTTTTACCATTTCAAATATTAAGTATAGGTATTTTTTTTAGAACAAGCTATAAGATTAGTGAGTCAGTAGCTAGATCAACCGGCGCAGTATATAGAAGGGCATGGCGTCAATTAATCTATGCAATTTCAGTTATAGGTGGTAGCTTAATAGGTCAACAATGGGGGTTAATTGGAGTAGCATACGCAATCAATATTTCTTTAATTTTAAATTTTTTACTAATGTCTCATTTAAGCTTGAAAATCTTATCACTAAGTAAGTTTGAGTTTATAAAAATTCATGTTCCCGCTATTTTAAATACAACCGTTGTATTTTTATTACTGAGTAATCTAAGTTTGACATTCAACAACCCACTTCTCACAATATTTTCAAACTTTATATTAATGGGTGTAATTTTATTGTTTATCTGTACATTGTTACCAAGGATATTTTTGGGGACAGAAGGAAAATGGATTATAAAATTCATGAAAAATTATTTTATTAAAAGGATACTAAAAAAAATTAAATAGTTAATTTAATTTAGAAACAATTAATATATCAATACATTTTCAATTCTATATAGTATTAAAGGTTTTAATTATGGATTTTCAGGAGGTATAGCTTGAATATATTAGTAACTGGTGCCGCAGGTTTTATTGGTATGCATTTATCAAAAAAACTCTTAGAACAAGGATACAAAGTTATAGGTTATGACAATATAAATAACTATTACGATACTCAATTAAAAGATGAGCGATTATCTATCCTCGAAAAGTATGATAACTTCACTTTTTATAAAGAAGACTTAGCGAATTTAAAAGCAGTTAATAATTGCTTTGAACATGAAAACATTGGGATAGTTATAAACTTGGCTGCACAAGCAGGGGTTCGTTATAGTTTAGAAAACCCACATGCGTACATTGACTCAAATATTCAAGGATTTACGAACATATTAGAGGCTTCAAGACACTTTAAAGTGCGTCATCTAATTTATGCCTCTTCTAGTTCAGTTTATGGTGCAAATGTAAAAATGCCTTTCTCTACTTCCGATTCAGTAAATCACCCAGTTAGTTTATATGCAGCAACTAAGAAGTCTAATGAATTATTGGCTCATACTTACAGTCATTTGTACAATCTACCAACAACTGGACTGAGATTCTTTACAGTTTATGGTCCATACGGACGCCCAGACATGGCTTATTTTTCTTTTGCCAATCGCATTCTAAATGGAGAAACAATCGAGGTTTTTAATAACGGAGAAATGAAAAGGGATTTCACTTACATTGATGATGTAGTAGAGGGGATTATTCAACTATTAAATAAAGCACCTATACCTAATGATAATTGGGATAGATTAAACCCGGACCCTGGCTCTAGCTATGCTCCTTATAAGTTATACAACATTGGGAACAACCAACCAGTAAAACTAATGGATTTTATCTCAATTTTAGAAAAACACCTGGGTAAAAAAGCAAATAAAGAGTTTCTACCCATGCAGCCTGGGGATGTGCAAGCAACTTATGCTGATATTGAACAATTGAATCAATTAACTGGCTATAAACCTGTTACCACCATTGATGAAGGACTGAAGGAATTTGTGAAGTGGTACTTGGATTATATTGAGAATTAACAAAATAACAAAAAATGTCATATTCAACTGTGTCTCAAAGTTTTTAGAGTAATGTTTGTAATTTTATATTTGAATTAAAAAATACATGAATTATAAAAATTAGCTCTAAAGCAACAAAGTATACGCCGAGGAGTAAAGAGGTGCTTAAAAATTGAAGATTAATAAGTGGTGGAAGATTACTTTAGTGGTTATAGGAATAATTGTGATAGGTTCAGTGACTTTTTTGTTTTTTCATTATAATAATGCGAAAAGTACTATTAACGGAGAGATGAATGAATCTGTGAGCTCTATAGATCATTCGGTTGGGGAAAAAAAAGTTAGCAATGAAAACCCTTTGTCAATAGTATTGATGGGAGTTGATGAGACAGATAGTGACCAAGGTAGGTCTGATGCCTTGATGGTTTTAACATTAGATCCCAGTGATAATAGAAGTCAATTAGTTAGTATACCAAGAGATACTCGAACTGAGTTGATTGGAGAAGGGTCAAACGCAGGCAACTATGATAAAATCAATCATGCTTATGCATTTGGTGGTACTGATATGGCTGTTCAAACTGTTGAAAATTTTCTGGACCATGAAATGGATTATTATATTCGAATGAACATAGAAGGTTTATCGGAAATGGTAGATGCAATAGGTGGAGTCACTGTAAAGAATGATTTGGAATGGAAAGGTAAGAGTGGTTTTCATTATAATAAGGGAGAGATTAGTCTGGATGGTCCCCAAACAATGGGGTTTGTAAGAATGAGATCACAAGATCCAAATGGTGATTTCGGAAGGACCGAAAGACAAAGGAAAGTAATTAAAGCAATTATTGAAAAAGGATCTAGTGTTGCCTCGGTCAATAAAATTGGTGCAATTATGGATGTGTTAGGAAATAACATGAAAACTAATTTGGACTTTAATACAATGCAAAGCCTGTTATTAAATTATCGAAGCGCTCAAAAAAACATTGATACATATCAAGTTAAAGGTAGTGGAGTAAAGATTGATGGAATTTACTATCTGGAAGTAAATGAAAAAGAAGTTAATAAAGTGCAACAAATGATTGATGAATATCATTAGGCAAGTGGTATAATCCAGAATTTTAATACATTCAGTTTCATTTCTCCAATGTAGTGTTGTGATATGGTGATTTACGATCTTTTTGTCCCTGTGACTAAAAAAATGATACTTCATTAAACACCTTCAAAATTGCAATTTTGGGGACAGTCCCCCGGTACGTTAGAGAACTAAAGAATAGCGTAGCACCAATGGATTTCTATTGGTACTACGCTTCTTTGCCATCATAAAGTTGAAGAGGGATTTTTGTTTACTGTCTATTGAGTTATGTAATCCTCTTTCAACATCTTCACCATCTCCTGCAAGAGATTGGGGATCCTTGGTACGGATGTTAACGCTAGAATAAAGTTGACAGTTTTTGCTTGAATAGATTTTACACTTTTGCTCTATCAGCCTATTCTTTTAGTAAAATAGTTGGTGACGTTATTTTACTGGAGGTTAGGATTTTGGAGGAGAAATTAGTGCTATATTTAAAGATTCAAGACCTACATAAACGGAAGTTTAAAGTAGCTCAAATTGCTAAGGAGCTTAAGATCTCAAGACCAACTGTCTATAAATATTTAGAAATGACATTTGAGGAAGCAAAAGCTTATACTGAACAGCCTCTTGGGAGGAGCAAGAAATTAGACAGGTACAAAGACTGGATACTGGCCTGGTTAGAAGAGTATCCTCACTTAAGTGCTGCACAAATACATGATTGGCTTTTAGAGAGGTACCCCGACCTAACGGTCGGTGGAAGTACGTTGAGATCTTATGTGAAAGAAGTCAGGGAATTCTACCAGATTAAGAAAAAGGTAATGGTTCGTCAATACGAAGCCATACCTGAACAACCAATGGGGAAACAACTTCAGGTAGACTGGGGTGAAACAAAACAAAAGACTACTAACAGAAAGGAAATCAAGCTGTATTTCATTGCGTTTGTACTCGCTCACTCCAGACAGAAGTATACGGAATGGCAGACACGTCCTTTCACCACAAGAGATGCGATACGTTGTCATGAAAATGCATTTCAATTCTATGGGGGACGCACAGAAGAAATCGTATACGATCAGGATCACTTAATCACAGTTAGTGAAAATGCAGGCGAGCTCCTTTTAACAGCTGAGTTTCAAAGTTATGTGAATGAACGGAAGTTTATAGTTCACTTGTGCAGAAGAGCTGATCCGGAGTCTAAAGGGATGATTGAAAATGTAGTGAAGTATATTAAAGGCAACTTCGCAGACAGCCGAGTGTTCAGTGATATAGAGGATTGGAATCATCGGTCGTTACAATGGCTAAAGCGTACAGGGAACCATCAGGTTCATCAGACAACAAAAAAAAGACCAGCTGAAGTGTTTCTCGTCGAAAAGCAACACTTAAAGCCAGTCTCTTCCTTACTTTCATATGAAAGTACCAATAATCAAAGTATAACAAGAAGTGTAAGCAAGGACAATACAATCCGGTACAAGTCCAATCGTTATTCCGTCCCACTTGGAACTTATCAAACAAACGCTGAGAATCTTGTTTTGATTGAAGTTACAGGTAAAGAGCCACCGACGCTCGTGGTTCGAAAAGACGCAGAGAGTGAAATCATTGCCGAACACAGTATAAGTTTAGAAAAAGGGAAGCTCATTCAAAACCGTAATCATACCCGTGATCGCTCCAAAGGGGTTGAAGAGTTTAAGCGACGTTTGATCTCCTTTTTTAAAGATCAAACACAGGCCCTTGCTTTCTTTAATGAGATCAGCCAAAGATACCCAAGGTATCGTCGAGACCAGTTTGCGATCATTCATCAGGTCGTCCAAAAGTATCCAGCTTTAATCGATACCGTATTGGCCAAGTGTATGAGAGAAAAGTTGTATAGTGCGAATGACTTTCGTGATATGGCCCAGCACATTCATACACTGCCTCATGATTCGGTAAAAGAGATAAAGTCTTTTTATACCCATACAGCAAAACATTCACAAATTAAGACCTCTACCCGTTCTTTAAATGCTTATACCAGCATTTTAGGAGGTCGACCATAATGAACAAGACCGTGAATGAATTACAAGATCAATTTCGTCAATTACGATTATCAGAAACTGCGGAGGAGCTCCCACAGCTTCTTCGCGAAGCTGAAAAAGCTTCATGGACTTACTTAGAATTCTTAGAATCTATTACGCGATATGAGCTAGCAAAGCGTGAAGCTAAAAGCCTGGAAAAGAGAATGAAATGGGCACGCTTCCCTTTCGTGAAGTCACTAGATGAGTTTGAACTAAAAGGTCAAAACGTCCTGACGGCCCGCCAATTAACACAACTTAGAGAGTTAAGCTGGCTAGAACAGCAATATAACTTAATTATTCTTGGGCCACCTGGCATTGGAAAAACGTACATCGCAATTGGACTGGGGCTCGAAGCTGTTTCCAAAGGATTCAATGTTTACTTCGTTACAATGGGTGAGCTTGTGCAGCTCTTAAAAACGGAAGAATACCTGAATAAATCAAAGGTGCAACTCAAACGAATGAGAAATGCCGACCTGGTGATTATCGATGATTTGATGTATATGGCGATGGATCAGAGAGAGGCAAATCTGTTTTTTCATTTGATCAACCATTTATACGAACGAAGTTCGATCATCCTGACTTCCAATAAAAGTCCAGATGAATGGGGAAATTTGATTGGCGATCAAGGGATCACGACAGCTATTTTAGATCGTTTACTTCATCGTGTGGAGGTCATACATGGTGGAGAGAATGAGGAAAGTCATCGGATGAAAAACCGAAAAAGTATTTTTCAAGCAGAAGTGTAAAAGGGAAACGAGCAAAAAGTGTAAAATTCGACTTGACGTCTACACCAAAAAAAGCCAGCTCAAATTTTACTGAGCTGGCTTTTCTCTTATTTCTTTTTTGTACCTCTCATAATTAAACTTAGAATAAATACAAAAATGATAGCACCGATCAGTGCTGGAATAATAGCAATACCTGCTAAGGTAGGACCCATTGAACCTAAAAGTTCACCGCCGATCCAGGCACCGACAATCCCTGCGATAATATTACCTATTATACCAAGTGGCATGTCTCTCCCGATTAATACTTGGGCCAGCCAGCCGATTAATCCTCCGACAACTAAATATAATATAAATCCCATATGAAAACCTCCTTTAAGTCTAATCCCCTCATTCCCCTTTTCTTTTATTTTTGAAACACGATTTGGGGGACAGTCCCCCGGCCCGTAGGTTTTCAGTAATTTGATAAGGAATCATGTTTTAATATTGTATTTGAGCAAAAATCCCCGCTTCTGAATCTATTGGTGTCCATAAAGCAACTTTCTATCAATCAAACTAAAAGATTGATGGCCTTTATACAGTGAAAAATTGAAAATTCCGGTTTTGCGGGAGTAGCTTTCTAAGCGTACACTACATACATCGAAGGGCAGCTTTGGAGGAGGGGAAGGGAATGGCGAGAAAACCAAGGGTTTGGTATCCGGGAGCGATATACCATGTGACGGCGCGGGGTAATCGAAGAGGGGATCTATTTTATGATGATGCTGATTTTGAGGAATATAAGAGTCTGCTGGTGTGGGGCCAGAAGGAATTCCCTTTTCGTCTCCATGCGTATTGTTTAATGACGAATCATGTCCATCTTCTCATGGAAACTCTTCACCTTCCCCCTGGTGAAAGTATCAAAGCTATGCACACAAGATATGCTATTTACTTTAATAAAAGGCATAAGGTAAGTGGTCACTTGTTTCAAGGCAGGTATCACGCGACGTTAATTGATACGAAGCAGTATGTCTTAGAAGCAAGCAAATATATTCATTTGAATCCACTGAAAGCGAACATGGTAGCATCAGCTGCTGCTTATCCCTTCAGCAGTTATGCTGCTTACCTGGCTTCTCATGCAGAGGACAGGTGTGTATGTACAGAGAAAATTCTCAGCTTATTTACGCACCCTGCGCACGAGAAGTATCAGGCGTATGTGGACGGAAAGGATGGGGGTACGTATCGCAACTATAGTAAAAAGCATTGGACTTAAGGGACTGGAAGGCTACGAGATGAGAGTAGAGGTTCAGTCGCTGGATGGCATCGAACAAATCTCTGTCATAGGATTGCCGGATGCATCGATTAAGGAATCAAAAGATCGAATCCGTGGGGCTTGATATTTCCGGACGGCACTTGATTGTGCTGTTTTCACCAGCCGAACAGAAAAAAAGCGGTCCGATGGCTGATCTTGCTATGGCGATTGCCGTATTAAAAGAGACGGGGCAGCTCACTTGCGACATTCCAAAAAGCACGGCATTTATCGGTGCTTTGTCTTTAGATGGTTCGGTACATGAAACGGAAGGAATGCTGGCAGCAGCTATGCAGGCGAAGCGAATGGGCTATGAAACACTTTATGTCCCAAGCGATATGAAAGGAGCAGCTACACTAAAAGACAAGGACTTCCTTGTACCCGTTCAACACCTGCAAGATGTCATCGATCATCTAAGTGGTCAATCGCTGCTTCCTTTTGCAGAATCTCCCCCTGTCGTCATGGAAACTCCCCGTGTTTCTCAAGCGCTGACCGATTTTTCGGACATTATCGGGCATGACATTCCTAAGCGTGCGTTAATGGTAGCTGCAGCTGGCGGGCATCATGTGCTGTTAAGTGGTCCGCCTGGATGCGGAAAGAGTATGCTTGCTGCAGCTTTTCCCTCGATCATCCCGGACATGACAGAAGAAACGATGGTCGACAGCTTCAGTCTGTATCAATTAGCTCATGAAACGAGAGCTCTCACTCCTTTGCCTCCTTATCGTCACCCCCATCATTCCGCTTCTTCCGTATCTTTGATTGGCGGCGGTACCGTTCCAAAACCAGGAGAGGTGTCTCTTGCACACGGCGGTGTGCTTTTTCTTGATGAGATGGCCGAATTTCCGAAGAAAACGTTAGATATGTTAAGACAGCCGCTTGAAGCAGGAAAAGTGACCATCAGCCGCGTAAGTGGAACGGTCACTTTTCCAGCCAGGTTTATCATGATCGGCGCCACAAACCCCTGTCCCTGCGGCCACTACCGATCGACGAAAAAGTACTGCATCTGCACACCGAAACAAGTTCATGCCTATCAACAGCGATTATCCGGTCCGATTCTCGATCGGATGGACATCCATCTCGAGCTGCGCCCTATTGATTTATCGCTCACCCCAGCGGAAAAATCAATGACTTCTGCTGAACGAAAAGATATAGTCACGAAAGCTAGAAACAATCAATACCAGCGTTTCAGCCGTCCTGTGACTAACTCGATTGTTTCTCTCGAAGAACTCTCGCTTACCTCCCCCTTATCTCCTCCACTTCAGCACCTTCTTCAGGAAAAAAGCATGGTCCATCATTGGAGTAACCGTGTCCAGGTCAATATTATCAGGACAGCAAGAACGATTGCTGACCTTGATGGGTCTGATTCGATTTCCGAAGCCGCATTGCTTGAAGCGATTCAATACCGAAAGCAGACGGGAACTACACTTTCAAGTTCAATATAAGTCAAAGGAATGTCTACTCATTTTCAACTTATTGTAACCGAGAATTGCGTCCTCTTAGACCAAACTAAAACAGAAATTGAAGTCGCAAGCGGCTTTATGCTTATGATTGAAAGTACAGAATTAAATGCGGATGTTGAGTCTTTGTATTTTACACTTACTAGAGTTGATGTCAGATCCTCAGTACATTAGAGCGGAAAAAATAGCGTATCCACAATGAATTTTATTGGAGATACGCTATTTTTTAACCACATCCAGTGTAACCAGGATTTATTTATTGACCGACTATTGAATAATATAATCCTCTTTCAACATCTTCACCATTTCCCGCAAAGCTACACCTTTATCTGCAGCTTCCACTTTATAGGATCGATCATTGAAATCGGCCAGTACAATATATTTCTTAGCTGTGATGATTTCAATCATCACGGGCTTTCGCTCAATGTATATGCAGAGTATTTCTTTACGATCGTTGAACATTTCTCTTGTTTCCTCTCTGTCTTCATTCTGATTACTAGATTTTGATTTTTACAAATAGGTGTGTCTTTGATATCCCCTTATACTTGTACATGTTTTCTCACCTGGTGCCTGTAACTTCTTAAACGAATAGAACAGTTTCCGCTTGATAGAAGTAACACTTTTGCAACCACTGGCTCTTTTCTTCCTGTATGTATCATTTTATTAGGTAAGAAAAGATCAGTGTGAGAGTGGCGTGATGAACTCACTTCTTCGGTTGCAGGTACAAGGTAAACTCAGGGATTGGAAGTTATATATAATATAGGGGTTATCAATCAGTTAGGTTGTATCTGTTTGGAGAAGTTACTTGCAGTGTATGCGATGTGGTTTATCTAGAGGAATATGCAAGAGGTTGGTGGATAAAGCGTGACCGTGTCATCCATCATTTTCGTAGATGATCATCAAGCTTATAAAAGATCCAATGAGAAGTTCT
Source organism: Halobacillus campisalis (assembly GCF_030345335.1). Taxonomy (GTDB): domain Bacteria; phylum Bacillota; class Bacilli; order Bacillales; family Halobacillaceae; genus Halobacillus_A; species Halobacillus_A campisalis. Next base: position 10,240 of record NZ_JAPVRC010000005.1, on the reverse strand, counting down.
TACTAATCAAGTATCATAATGGCCTTCGTTAATGTCTTTTAATTTTGTGAATAGAAACTCTTTAAGCTGATGATCCACATGTGAAATTTCTTCTGGGTAGTAAATGAGGGCTTGTTCTTTCTTTACGTCTAGGATATGTATGCTCCTGTGTCCGTCATCTTCAAGTTCTGTGTGTTTTAAGATGTAATCCATAATTTAATTCCTCCAATTGATTTAGTTGTAAGGCAGCGCTCAAAACCTCCTAATTCAGAGTGCTGCCTTATGTACTTCTTCTTACAATATACTAGGTTTCTTACTCTCCTCTCTACATAATTGCCTTAGAATTCTTGTCACCAACGTTTTTATTGACCTGTTGGTCGTTCCCCGTGCTCATCTAGATCGCTTGGTACTTCTATGGTTGTAAATAAGGTGGCAGGCTGGACGCGCAGAGCGAAAGCGATTTTGTTGATGAGGTCCAATTTTGGATTTCTTTCTGCTCGTTCGATGTAACCAATATGGTTTGGCGACACGCCGGTTCTAAAGGCGAGTTCTTCCTGCGAGAGGTCGACCTCTAAACGGAGATTGCGTAATTGTGTGCCGAAGGCTTTTGCTGCGTCTTCAATGTGTTTTTCTTTCATAGTTAAATTTTCATATGCAAGGGCTGTTCCGACCACAAACTGAGGGTGATATATTTACATATAATGTAATTTAAAGTGGAAATTTCAAATTATTTTTTTCTGACCCCTGTTGCGCTTGATTCGAATCATACAGATGTGACAGGGTGCCAAACCGGCTATGTGGATCAATCTGGAACAACATTAGCTACACTGGCAGAACGTGAAGGTATGGGAGTTATTGTGATAAGGATGAAGAGCGAAGCTTAAGCAATCGCTTATCAAGAAACTAGCGAATTAATGAACTTTGCTTTTGAAAATTTGACCTGTATCTATCTCTGGAGATAAAACGTATAATGTTAATAACAAACAGTACGTTTCTTGTAGGGGACTCGACTACGCAAAACCAAAAGATTACTCTATAATAGAAAACATTACGAATCGTGGTACGTTAGAAATACTGAGGAAAGCGGAAGGGGAGCTTATCACTTCCTTTCCATTAACAAGTGGTTAACACGCTAATAGAAAGACTGCGTTCACCAAGTCGGGAATCAGTAAATAAAATGATACGAGGTGAGAACTATGTGCGTTTCCGATCATACATTTGAGATGCAAGCCTATCACATGTTTGAAAAAATAAGCTCTTATTCGATTTACTTGCCGGTTAAGCTCATTTGCATGGGAAATGAAATCGTAGATTTAACAGCAGAAGAACCTGACTCGTTCAAGCTGATCGAAAAAATCGTATTAAAAGGAAATGATGGACGTCTTTATGAAGTAGAACCAAGTGAAAATGGGTTGAAATTTGCTCAAGGTCAACTGACGTATCAAGAGTATATAGAGTTACAGAAAACAGCAAAGAAGAAATTGATGATTTACCTTTCCTTATACACAGGCGTCTTTTTTGCAGCAGGCTGGGCTTTTATTGAATTATTCATGTAGGTTTGTTGTATTGAAAAATCACAATTGAAACGGATGTAGACCTTCTTTTAAACGAGAAGTACCCAGGGATCCTAACAATTAGTGCGTCAAAAAGCAGTACCCCCGTCCCAAAGGAGGGGGTACTGTTTATTATGATTACATCACTTTAAAGGTGCCGAACATGCCAGCTTCCTTATGACCAGAGAGAGTGCATATAAATTGGTAAGTGCCGGGTTCAGCAGCTACGAAAGAGACCGTCTGACGTTTACCGACTTTGGTATGTAAGTGAACATTTTGGTTTGAGCTGTCATGTGAATGTTCACCAGCAGTCATGTCGCTGGTGGAAAGATTGATAATTTCTAAGTCGTGCTCGTGTTTACCTCTGTTTACTAACGATAAGTCTACCTTCTCACCGACCCCTATAGTTACATCACTCGGGGTGAAACTGAAATCCCCGGCTTCCACAACGATCTCCTTGTTTACAGGGGAAGGGACAGTATGACTAGGGAAAAATGGGCTTAAGGAATTGATGGAAATGAAAACAACTCCATAAAGCACGATGGTCAACAGTGGGTTAGTGAAATTTCTCTTCCTATTTGTCTGAGCCTGTATTAATCCAAGTAATAATAAAATAGTGGAAAAGCATATAAAGAATAATATTTTTAACAGAAGCTCCTGATCAGATGAATTGATCATTTCTCCAAGCATGGCACCCATCATCCCGCCCATCATCCCAGAGAACACCCCTTCGATGACTGTAAGTAACCCTGCAGGCAGCCCTGACAAGAAGCCAATGGTTATTCCCACGATCATGCCTAGACTAGTAGAAAAAAATAAGTCTCCACTGAATAAAACTCCGGCAATATACCCAGTAAATAAACCGAAACTCATAGATAATGCCATTGCAATGACCATGCTTGTCATCTGGGGTATGGACTCACAGAGTTTCATATGATGGCCTGTGATAAAAAGGACACCAAAAAATGTAAAAATCAACAACAGAGATAATGAAATGTGCTCCAACATGCAGCGTTCCTCCTTATTGACTTGTCCATACATACTCTATGCAAGGCTGTGTATAGGAATGCCCGCCTTCTTTTAACGGATCGTCATTCGCTCGTAAGTCAAGGGAGGGAGCTGGTAAGACAGAGAGGAAACCAGGATCGGACGATTGATGTGAACGAGGTATGTACACCATCGCCCCGTCAAAACTCTTCGCTTTTACGTGGCAGGCTCTAGCTGTGAATGCAGAGGGGCGTGTGTGGAGGGGGATATAGTTGGTGGACATGATGGATTAAAACGTTCCGAACAGTAAGATGAAAAAATGGAAACAAGGAACCTTCATTAGGTTTCCTTGTTTCCATTTGTAATTTATTTAGAGGGTTGGCTTCCGTCTTCTTCCTTTGTAGTGTAGAAAGAATGGGATGCGTCTTTAACTTTATCCTCTAATTTAGTCGCCTGCTCCTCGGTAATTTCGATTTCATGTCCCGGGGAAACGACTTTTCCGTCTTTTACTAAATAATCATTTGCTATAAACGTTGGCATTCGCTTATACTCTCCCTTGATATACTATCCTTTGAAAGGATTGCTTTATAGTATAATTATTATCCCGGTATTGCAAGTATGAAGGTCTATTTATGTGTTCCTGCGTGCAAAGCGGGATTTATTTACCGTCACTTTATCGTTAAAAGGAATTGAATGGTTTAATAGAGAAACGGTAAAAAAGCCAGATAGGCGGCAGTCCTTAATCGGAACAATTTGTCAGATATAGTTTGAACTGTTTACTCGCATTCTTTTGTCAAAAATGAAAAAAGCTTCAGCACAAGGCTGGAGCTTCTGTAAATCATTGGTCAAACTTCTCTGGAAACTGTTTTACAATTCCTTCAGAGATAGCATTTGCCATGACGATGATATGGGTGACCCCTTCATCAATCGCAATGATTCTTGCTTCCCAATCTTTTTCTAAGCTTGCCATTAAATCATCTGTGACCAATTCCAAATGCATATACAGCAGCTTTTTTAATTCTTCATTTTCCAAGTTAGGGTTGGCCTCACTAAGAAAAGCTGCTATGTCATCAGCATTTCTATCCCATTCCTTGTTTAGCTGATTTACCATGTCTTCGTTATTGTTTTTAGCTGCATCTACAATTTGGCCAGCAATCGCAATATGCTCCTTAAGCAAATCTGTAAGTTTATTCCCAGCTTCCTCACCGTATATCGGCTTCACCGCATTCCCGATATCCTCCTGATTTTTCAGAAGCCTTGTCAGCACTTGCTCCTGATCCTCCGCTCCTGCTGTTGTTGCACTTGTAATATAATTGCTTGTCCATAAAACATGATCAATCCAAAGTCTCCTGAATTCATTTTCGAATTCTACCTCTGATGGACTACTACTTTGCTCCGGCGTATTATCATTGGCACTAACTAACCCAGGCAGCATGCTTAGCAGTAATAACAAAGTGACTACCTTAAACAATAATTTGTTCATTCAACTTCCTCCTTCCCGAATAAAAAGTACCTTCATATTATTGCTATATCGATTTTTTTCATTCGTTAAAATCAATAAGTAATGCTTTTTACGCAACGAAGGCTGTTCAATGCCTTCAGTGAACCGTAACATTAAGCTGGGTTGTGCCCAAATGGGATGAGGCACTTCAATAATACGAGAACTAAACCCTGTGACCTAATAAAGTGAAACTAAATTAAACACCTTCAAAGTCTTTTTTGAAGGTGTTTTTTCTTATGGGTAAAAAGTTTTTATTACAGGTAAAATAATGGTGTGATTTCAAAACTTTGGTTTATATAGGGGGATATAGGGTAAAAATTAATGGGAATAGTATTTGTATGAAAACCGAGTATACTATTGAAACTAAAAAGCTTTACCATCTATTAAGCTAATAAGTTCCTTATTTATAGGCTGTCTCAGCATTTAACATGAAGTATCTGTTTGAGTGATTTAGTTGTGTTAGATGATTAAGACTGAGAAGGTTAATTGAATCAAGGTTAATTTAAAAGTTTAACCAGTTGATAATTTTGGTTTAGTTGCACAGTAAAATAATTTAATCACTTCTTCATCAATGCCTTGCAGATGCTTGCGGGGGGATGAAGACTGTCACAAATCAATAGTTTGAATGAGCAAATTGAAGTGTTAAGAAAAAAAATGTATCAAGCGTATGAAAATAACCCTTATGACTCACAAATACTAGTTATTTCCCAAGCGCTGGATAAGCTTTTAAATGAACTGGAACTTGCCGTGAAGAATAAAAAAGATTCTAAAGAATAATTAAAGTTATTCTTTGTTAGTTTTTTTATTAGTCTGAAGATGTTCAGTTCTAGTTTCCGACTCGGTTTTCTTTTTGAGAAATAAGGTTATTTTTTTATGATAACCCAATACTTAAAAGGTATTGGGTTTTTTGGTTTTGCTGGGGACAGTCCCCCGATACGTTCGAGAACTAAAGGATAGCGCAGCATCATTTAGATGAAAATTATAAAAGCCTGAATCCATCACTGCACTTCTGGCAGTGGGAATCAGGCTTTTTATGCAATAATCTGCAGAAGAGTGGAGTCGTATAGATGCTGTTACGTTAATTCTGATGCCTTATGGTTGGGAGTATCGATAAAGATAGGAGGGGCATGTAAACGATAGAATGAAATGTAACATCTGAATTTAAAGCTATATGTATGAACATAAGTTTAGAGTCCATTTGTGCATTAAGGGAATTCGGAAATTAAACGGAATGAATCTGTAAACTACATGAATCAAATGAGGGAAAGAATGCGAGAGGCGAGGGTTAAAAGTTAACTACGTTGTGATAGAGTATTCCATTAACCCACGGTTACTAGTACGGGGTAATTTTCTTTGGTTCTCCACACGTTTTTAAGGTGGTTCAATTCTAATCCACGCTTAGCTGCAACCTCTTCTAATAAAACAATCTCAGTAAACATGGCAGATGATACATTTTTTGAATAGATATTCGTGAGGATGAACAAATAAAAACCTACCAGCTGTTCGTTAGAGAATTCTTCATAAATAGAACTTTTATGATGATCCATACCAACCCTCCTCATTCATATTAATGAATTAGCAAATAACCGAAAAATTTGTCGGAATTATATAAGTATAATTCATATACCCGATATAGGTGGGAACAATCTTATTCTGGAAAATTCTTATTATATTGAATATATTGATTTAATAACTTATCTAATTTCTGGGAAATTTCAATTACCTCTTCATCGCTTTTGCCTTCTTGATAATCTTGGTACAATTCTAGCCGGGCCATTTCTATTCGTAGTTCGAGCTGCTTGTTTTGGATGAAATTTCCCCCTTAATTTAAATTGATTATACCATTAATAATTTAGAGATTGTTAAAAATAACAAACTTTGGTCATTCCCCCCGGTACGCTATAGTAGGAAAGCGAATGTTATTGAAATAGAATTCCATCAAAAACCCCCCGACTATCAATTTAAGCCGCATTACTTGAATTGATTCAATACCGGAAGCAAACAGAAACAACACTTTTGAGTTCTGTATAGATCTAACTATATTTTATAAGCCGTTTTACAAAGCGACCCCTTGCGACTAATATATTGGTACTTCATTAAACACCTTCAAAGCTGTGATCCTTTTTGAAGGTGTCTTTCTTATGAAAGTCCGGTGATTAAGATCGCTTTTCTATTCCATATGCTCGCTGCAATCTGCTAAGTCTAATGGCCATTAATCATAGAGTGTAAATTAGAAATTCACCTGGTAACCGGTGAATTTCTTTCGTGTGATCATGGTCAGGAGCACACGTTTTCACCTTTTTTTAAAGTTTTTCAAAAAAATATAAAATTCATGACACCTCACCCGGCCCTTCTTTCGATTATGACTATGAACAGGGTAAAAGAAGCAAAAACAAAAGGAGGTGGTTCATGTGAACTATTTGAAAGAGATCAATGCATTTTTTGATGAGAAGGATTTGAATTCTCTTTCGCTGTCGGCTTCGATGCTGTGGTATGTGCTGATTCAGTTCAACAACAAGACGGGGTGGAAGGAAGAGTTTACCGTTCCGACGTCGTCGATCTTAGTGAAGTCGGCTTTAAGCGAGAGCGCGTTTCTCCGGGCGCGTAAAGAGTTAGCGGAGAAGGGGTATATTTTGTTCGAGGCGGGCAGGCGCCATCAGGCTCCGACGTACCAGATGATTTCCCAGGTGAAAGAAGCTGGCGTGGTTGATGTGGAGGATACAGAGCAGCTTGAGGTGAAGGACATGCTGGTGGATAAGCCGGGGGTCAGCCCGGAGGCATTATGTAAAAGAAAAGAAGTGAAAGGAAAAGAAGAAGGAGGTGGCGCGCGTATGCAGCCTCATACTTTTTACGAAGAGAACTTCGGCGTGCTGAATCCTTTTATTGCGGAGAAGATTACCGATTGGTGTGAACAGCTCTCCGATGAGCTCGTCATGGAATCGATGAGAATTGCAGGGCAGCACAACAAGTTATTTTTTCACTACTGTGAAGGAATTTTGAAACGGTGGGAAAAAGCTGGGGTGAAATCGCTCGTTGATGTGGAGCGGATGGCCAAGACACCGTCGAATAAGAAGGACGATCGTAAATCAGTCGTTAAACGAATGTTTGAAGAATATAGAAGGGAGCGTCACGCATGACGTATGAAGAAGCGGTAGAAGTATTGGAAACGATGGAGGAGCTCTATCCAGGAAAGTTCAAGCTTACGAAAAGGAGGGTGCACTTTCTTATTCCGCGGCTGGAGGAGATGGAATTTGACGGGGTAATGGGGAAACTGTTCAATCATGCCTCGGCTTATCCATTCCCTCCGACGATTGCGGACATTGCACATCATCTGCCGGAACAAAATGAGAACTTAGAACAGGTGAAGCAGTGGGAAGAGGAAGCGGCCAAGGTGCCGGAAGAAGTGAAGCAGCGCTTTGAAGAAATGTTTGAAGAACTCGTCAGGAAGGTGTCGTCATGATGTATAACAGAGAAGCCGAGCAGTCCGTGATTGGATCGATTTTATTGGAAGAGGAGGTCGTAAAGGACGTGACGTTACGTGCGGATCATTTCAACGACCGCCGCCACCAATTGATTTACGAGGCCGTCTGTAAAATTGATCAGGCGGGTGAACCGGTCAACCTGGTGACCGTAACGACCGAGCTGCAAAAAAATATCAACGAAGTCGGCGGGGTCAGCTATTTAAGCGGCATGGCCCAGTCGGTTCCGACGACCGCCAACATTAAGCATCATCAGCGGCTCATTCTCGATGCGTACCGCAACCGTAAAACGAAGGAGCAGGCAATTCAGTACGCCAGTAATCCGAGCGAAGAAGCACTGGATTTGATGATGAGCCGGCTGGAGACGTATCGCGAGGAAGGCATGGTCCTGGAGGAGCCGACCGTCTATGACACGCTCCTGGAAATTGCGCGCGACATGCTCCACCCGCCTGCCGACGGACTGACCGGTTTCGCTACCGGATACAGCGACGTGGACAGCATGACCGGAGGCACACAAGCCGGCGACTTGATCATTTTAGCGGGACGGCCGTCGATGGGGAAAACCGCGTTCGCCCTCAACCTCGCGGGACATCACTGCAAGCAGGGCGGCCGCGTCCATATTTTCAGCCTGGAAATGGGACGCAAAGCCCTGTTGAAGCGCATGCTGTCCTGCGAAGCGGAAATCCATGGGCAAAAATGGCAGAAGGGGTGTTTTTCCCACAGCGAGTTTGAACGGTGCATGCAAACAATGGGCGACATGTCGCTGTGGCAGCTCCACCTTCACGAACGCGATACAACCGTCGCCGAGGTGCGCGCCCGCGTGCGTCATTCGATGCGAAAAGACAAACACACGAAACCGATGATCATCATCGATTACCTGCAGCTCATGACCTCTCCCGGCCGCCACGAACGCCGCGACCTCGAAATCGGAGCCATGACCCGCGAACTGAAACAGCTCGCCCTTGAACTGAAAGTCCCCATCATTCTCCTATCCCAGCTCTCCCGCAACGTCGAGCAGCGCAAAGACAAACGCCCGCTCCTATCCGACCTGCGCGAGTCCGGCAACATCGAACAAGATGCCGATATGGTTGCCTTTTTATACAGAGATGATTACTACAATTGGACGGGCGGCAAAAAGGACGAGGTGGAATTTTTAATCAGCAAGCAGCGAAATGGTCCAGTAGGGAATGTCGGGCTGAGGTTCATGAAGGAGTATGGGAAGTTTGTCAGTAGAACCAAGACTGTGGAAAGTAACATTTCATGATAGAGGAGGAAGGTAAACATGGATTATATGAAAGAATTGGAAGCTTTTCATGATCAGGTGGATATGGATAAATTGTCTTCATCAGCGGGGTTATTATGGTTCACGCTGATGCAAATCAACAGCAGGAGGGGATGGAAGAAAGAGTTCGCGGTACCTGGTGAGGTGATTCGTTTGAAGTCCCGGCTGCCTTTGAGTTCGTATAAGCGGGCGCGGAAGCAGTTGGTGGAGAAGGGGTATATCAAGTATACGCCAGGGGATCAGTCTCGTCCGGCTGTGTTTGAGATGGTTTCGCGGGTGGGGTAGTTTTTTTGGGGATCTAATCACTACTGCGGTTCATAGCCACAGTGGTGATTGGTTGTGTGAAAGACTTTAAGAAAGAACCTATAGCCACACAAGTAGTGGATGAAATTAAGTAATAATAAGGGGGGCCTCCCGTTATTTTCAGAAGGAGAATCCGGCGACGACAATGAAGAAGAATCGTCATATGATGAATCGCTATTTCGGAAGTGAATGAATATGAAAGGAATGTTATCTCGAAACTGAGTCTTACAGATAAGGGCAGGTTAGTGGAAGACTCAGTATCGAGATATTAGGCGTTTTGAAACTAAATTGGATTGGTATCGTATTTGTAATATGAGAGGATTCTTTCGGTGGAGAATGAGAAAGATTATTGAACTTTTGTAATGTAGGGGTACTTAATTTTCTTTAGGAAAACCAATATTATCTGGCAAAATCTAATTAAAAGGGGGTGTTCTTATGATGCTTTATGGACCTTTATTAGTGTCTTTAATACCAGGGATAATTGTATTGACGCTTACTTGGTGGTTCAGTAAAAAGGGTTTTTCCTTATTTGTCAGGATGTTACCTGGATGCTTTTTAACAATAATTGCTGCCATTCTCTTTTATCACGGCTTTGTGAACATTAGGGGTTTTGAAGGTGCAGCTTATGGCATTCTTTGTTTCTTTTTAATCATTTTTGCTCTTGCGTCATTTGCAATGGGGGTAAAAGTAAAACTAAATACAATAAGGAATTAGGCTTATCTAGTAAAGTCCGTAGTATATACTTATTTTCTTTGTTGCTGTTTCTTAAATGGGGAGAGCGGTTTATGGAATGTAAGTTATGCACACAACCCTAACGCTTATAAAGTAACAATTTGTGATATAGTGTTTACTCTTATAATGTACTTCACATTATTAAAGACTGAAATTTTGGGTTTAATATAATTTTGAAAAAAACTAATTATCTTGAATTCAATTCTTAGTGTATCTGGGGCAATTCTGAAACAAAGGAGTTGCTCTTTTTTTAAATGTTTAGGGCAGGATTGCAGGATTGTGGAAGATTTGAATTCGAGATGTTAGGCGTTTTGAAACTATTGCAGGTATTTATCGTATATGTAGTAGAGTTATAAGAAACGGTGTAGGTGATAGTGGACATCGTTTATTGTGCTAACGGAAGAAGAGAATAGAACAAGAAAAA
>NZ_JAPVRC010000004.1 GCF_030345335.1 Halobacillus campisalis | reverse complement strand
TGCGCTCGACTTGCATGTATTAGGCACGCCGCCAGCGTTCGTCCTGAGCCAGGATCAAACTCTCCATAAAAGTTAGTTTGACTTGCTCATTTGCACACCGAATGTGCTTGTTTTACTTCCTTCTTTAATAGAAAGAAGACTTGACGTACTGGTTGGTTCGTTCAGTTTTCAAAGATCAATTGACTGCCTATGCGACAGTACATAAATTCTAACATAATCTTTCAAAGAATGTCAATAACTTTTAATAAGTTTTATAAATAAAGTTATTAAGTCGACAGCTTCTTCAACAAGATTGATTGCTCAAATAAGCAACTTTTATATCATAACTCGCTTTTGAAAGAATGTCAACAAAAAAAAACAAATCCAGGTCATTTGTTAAAAGCCTGGATTTTAACTATGCTGTTTTTACATAATAAATTGATTTATGCCGCTTTTTTCGGATTATGCGCGCAGCCAGCATGGCACCTCTTTTGTCATCCGTCACTAAAAGAATGTTTTTGGTGCATTCATAACGTTCTTTCAAAGCTCTTGGCAAATAACTCAAAGGAATATTCTCAGCCCCAGGGTATGGTGATCGGTGTGCCGAAATGTAATCACGAATATCTATCACACAAAACTCATCCCCCGAAACTTTCTGGCGCGTTAAAGGTTTTACAACATTCTTCTGATAAAAGTCTCTCAATAGTATAAATAGCAGAGTAATACTGAATAGAATAATGACCCATTCCATTTATCCGGTTTCCTTTCTTCCTAAAATACTAGCTCGCCCTTCCAATCGAGCATTCCGCCTTCAAGGTTATTAACTTTCTTGAAACCTTTTTGATTCAGGAATTCTGAAGCATTCATGCTCCTTTTACCTGAGCGGCATACCATCACATACTCTTTGGAAGAATCCAGGTTATCGACTTCTTCCGGTACATGACCTAATGGAATGTGCTTTGCAGTAGGGATCATGCCTTGAGCAACTTCTTCGTCTTCCCTAACATCTATAATAGCTAAATCTTTATTTTCCTCTAGTGCTTTTTGCAGTTCATCCGTAGTCATCACGTTAATTTCATTCATTTATATTCCTCCTTGAAAAGAGTAGTTCCAGTTTAATTCTAATAAAAATCATTCACTAGTCAAGAATTTGATTCTAAGTGAAGAAAAAGCTGCCTTTCCACTATAGGAAGGCAGCTTTTTGAATCAATTGGCTACGATATTAACAAGCTTTCCAGGAACTGCGATGACTTTACGAACCGTTTTCCCTTCCAACCACTCTTGAACGTTAGGATGTTCTAAAGCCGATTTTTCTAAATCCTCTTTAGATGCTTCAGGGTTCACCATCATTTTCGCACGTACTTTCCCCATAACTTGGATGACTACTTCAATTTCATCTTCCACAAGCTTTGATTCATCATAAGAAGGCCATGGTTCATAACTGATGCCGCCTTTGTGACCCAGCTTTTCCCAAAGCTCCTCAGCCAGGTGAGGGGCTACAGGTGATAGTAGTTTGACGAAACCTTCCATAAAGTGTTTAGGAAGCTCATCAGCTTTATAACTATCATTGATAAAGACCATCATTTGAGAAATACCTGTGTTAAACCTTAGCTCCTCAAAATTTTCGGTTACTTTTTGAACAGTTTCGTGGTAAGTCTTTTCCAATTCTGTATCGTTTGAACCTTCAATAATAGAGTCAGAAAGCTTTCCTTCCACAACAAACAATCTCCATACACGATCAAGAAAACGTCTGGCGCCGTCCAAACCGTTTGTTGACCAGGCAATAGAAGCTTCTAGAGGTCCCATGAACATTTCGTATAACCGTAATGTATCAGCACCATGAGTGAATACGATATCATCCGGGTTCACTACATTCCCTTTTGATTTACTCATTTTCTCATTGCCTTCTCCTAAAATCATGCCCTGATTAAACAACTTTTGGAAAGGTTCTTTCGTTGGTACAACTTCAGCATCATATAAGACTTTGTGCCAAAAACGAGCATATAGCAAGTGAAGCACTGCATGTTCTGCACCGCCAATGTACACGTCGATCGGAAGCCACTTCTTAAGCTTTTCATAATCGGCAAACACTTCGTCATTACCGGCATCGATATAACGAAGGAAATACCAACAGCTGCCTGCCCACTGAGGCATGGTATTAGTTTCCCTGCGACCTTTCATACCAGTAGCAGGGTCGACGACATTTACCCAGTCATCGATGTTAGCTAATGGGGACTCCCCCGTACCTGAGGGTTTAATTTCTGTAGTTTTAGGTAAACGGACAGGAAGCTCTTCTTCCGGCACAGCACTGATTGTTCCATCTTCCCAATGGATGATTGGAATAGGCTCTCCCCAATAACGCTGACGGCTGAATAACCAATCCCTAAGACGATACGTCGTTTTACGTGAACCCTTATTGTTTTCTTCAAGCCACTGAATGGATTTATTGATTGCTTCCTCTTTATCAAGTCCATTCAGCATACCGGAGTTAATGTGTTTTCCATCCCCCGTATAGGCCTCTTCTTCAACGTCTCCACCCTCTAGTACTGCAATAATAGGCAGATCGTATTTCGTCGCAAATTCGTAATCACGTTCATCATGGGCCGGCACTGCCATAATCGCACCGCTTCCATAGCTCATTAGCACATAATCTGCCACCCAGATTGGCAGTTTGTTGCCATCAATAGGGTTGATGGCATACGCGCCCGTAAACACACCTGATTTATCCTTCGCGAGATCTGTACGTTCTAATTCACTTTTGTTTTGAGCTGATTGTACATAAGTATTTACCGCACCTGCTTGCTCAGGGGTGACCACTTCGTTGACGAGCGGGTGTTCCGGAGCAAGGACAGCGTAAGTAGCACCATAAAGTGTGTCAGGACGTGTGGTAAACACTTCAAATGATTGGTTGTGATGAGCTATATCAAAAATAACTTCTGCACCTTCGGATTTACCGATCCAGTTCCTTTGCATGTCTTTAATGCTCTCGGGCCAATCCAATTCTTCCAGGTCCTCCAAAAGCCGATCAGCATATTCTGTAATCTTTAACATCCACTGCTTCATCGGACGCCTTTCTACTGGGTGACTACCTCGTTCACTTTTGCCATCAATTACTTCTTCGTTGGCAAGAACGGTCCCTAGTGCAGGGCACCAATTAACCGCCACTTCATCTATATATGCTAAATCTTTTTCATAAAGTTTTAAGAAAATCCACTGCGTCCACTTGTAATAATCAGGATCGGTTGTATTCACTTCACGGTCCCAATCATAGGAAAAACCTAACTCCTGAATCTGTCTTTTGAATGTAGCGATATTCTGTTTTGTGAACTCTTCAGGATCATTTCCTGTATCCAGCGCATATTGTTCAGCTGGCAAACCAAATGCGTCCCAGCCAATCGGGTGCAAGACTTCATAGCCTTGCATGCGTTTCATACGGGAAAGAATATCTGTTGCCGTGTACCCTTCTGGGTGGCCTACGTGAAGACCTGCTCCAGATGGGTAGGGGAACATATCCAATGCATAAAATTTATGTTTATCAGAGTTTGAATCTGTTTTAAATGTTTTATTATCAAGCCAGTAGGACTGCCATTTCTTTTCTATAGTTTTATGATCAAAAGCCATCTGTTTTCCTCCTAATAAATCTATATCAATAAATAAAAAAAGCCACTCATCCCTATTTATCAGGGACGAGAGACTTCTCCCGCGGTACCACCCAAATTAACGTCTGAACGCTCACTTGAAATCGATATCGGTGATTATACCGGAAGAAGTTACCACTCTTGTTCACTTCTTCGACATCAAAGGCGAGTTCACAAAATCTCAGGAACAGCTTGCACCAGCCGCTGCTTCTCTAAAACCATAAGAGTTTATTACTATTCCTTTTCAACGTCGTTACATATCTAATTTGTATATTATTGAAAGCGTGAAGCTTTGTCAAGGTCTGCTATACAAATGTTCAGCATCAATTGCCTTGTGGGTAAACGCCTGTAAACATAGCTGCAAAGCGGAAAGCCGTGTGAGAAAAATTATTCTCACAAAGAATAGTTCTATCAAAAAAGGTTCCCAGAAAACTATATGCACACGCAAAAGTTCATGCCGACTTGTAAAATATAATCCACGATTTAACAAATGAGCTCCACAGCTCCTAATGAAGCTGCGGAATTTTATTTACTCTCTATCAAAAAAACGTATACTTTTATCGGCTGAAGCAACAGCTATTTGTCGACCATCTGGAGAATAATCCACACCATAATTCCCTTTTGCTGGAAGAGATTTTTCTGTGCTGAAGAGATTGTTCAGTTGTATTCTCTTAAAGTTATAAGGCATAGCTACTCCCACTTCTTTATCATCATGCGACAGGGCAAAAGAGTAATAACCTTCGCCTCCTAAATTTAACTTCTCTAAAACTTGATGAGTCTCCATGTCCCAAATCATCATTGTGCCGTCATAACCGACGGAAATTCCATGTCGGTCTTCATCAAAGAACCGAAACCCCATTGTTGCATATTCATGACCGTCAACTTCCTCAATCATTTCACCTGAAGGTATTAAAAAACGCCGTATTTTGTTCCCCACTCCCCCGACTATGACATGAGGTTCTTGTTTAGCTGCACATAGAACTCCGCTGTTACGCTGATCACTTTTTCTCGTATACACAAGATCACCATCAGGCCATTCCCTTACACGGACATTCGAAGTTTTATTGCTGGTGACGAGATATTGCTCATCATAAGTGAGATGCATATGGCTCACTCCGGATTTCAAATCCTGTAAAGAAATCAACGGTTCCGATTGAGAGATCTCATGAAACAATATCTTACCATCACCCGAGGCAGAAATTAATTCCTTGCCGTTGTTCAGCCAAATAATACTGTTCACTGTTTGATTATGTCCCTCAAAAACTTGTACTTTTTCATACGTAGAGCGGTCCCATAGATACAATTCCCCATTAAAACCCGCTGATAATATGTAGTCTCCCTCTGGATGGTACTTCACTGCATTCACATGAGAAGAGTGACCTTGGATTTTATTACCATTCATTAAAAGCCAGCACCTTTCTTTATTGAATTCCTGCTTAATGGCATTTCATGTTAGAATGGCAACTGATTTAAACTTAGTAAAAGGGGATATCAAGAACAATGAAGTTAAAACGAGTTCTTCAATATGCACACGAATTAATGGAAGATACCTTACAGGAAGGTGATATCGCCATCGACGCAACATGCGGCAATGGTCATGACACCTCCCATTTGTGCAACCTTGTCGGAACAAAAGGCCATGTATATGCTTTTGACATTCAGTCTCAAGCTGTCGAAAATACAAAAAAAAGACTGAAGGAGAATCAGGTAGAAGAAAGAGCCACTCTCATTCAGCAGAGTCATCACAAGATTGAAGACCATGTACCTTACAGCCACCTTAATAAATTACAGGGGGCCATTTTTAACCTTGGCTACTTGCCGGGAGGAGACAAGACCGTCATCACGCAACCTGATCATACGATTGAATCAGTCACTTCCATTTTACACTACCTGCAACCAGGTGGACTAGTCGTATTAGTCGTCTATCATGGTCACCCTGGAGGTGAAGAGGAAAAAAATGCTCTTCTGGAGTTAGTGAAAGGACTTGGACAAAAAGATTACAGTGTATTGCAGTATGGGTTCATTAACCAAAAAAACAACCCTCCATTTATTGTAGCTATAGAAAAAAAGTAGATCGGGTCAGGACAATCCGTCTCGAATACGGTTATAAACTTTTGAATTAATATAGAAAAACTTTGCCTTATTGCCACTTGCCTTAAGCATAGATTTCACGAAACCTTTCGCCTGAAATAAGTATTTGACTTTCTGATCAGCTAAATACATCCCTACCAGACCTTCATGAATCATTTCATGAAAATGACGATGTGGGAGCTCCTTGATGGATTGATGAGTCTGATTTACAAAGTAGATGAATCGATCCTTCATTCGTTCCCCATCTTCATAATACGAACAAAAGTTAAGATCTCCTTCTCTGGCATCCTCATCCTGATCGATATAATAATCTAATAATATGTGGAGTCCTTGCATGTATGGGAAATAACTGCGTTCAATATCTTCTGCTAACTTTTCTGTCATTCCGCCTCCTAATGTATAGGAGACCAGACAGAATATTCCTAAGGTAGACCCAGTAGAAGCTGAAAATTCGTACCATTCAAGCTGAGGACATCCTGACCGATGATCTTCGAACCATTGTTTCAATCGCGGAACCCTCTCATCCTCCCTTACATGCTTGTACACTTGCAAGTCATTATAAAGACAGCCTAACTTTTTAATATGGGTATGTGCAATATTATAATGATCCGAATGCCTAAGTACTGTCTGACAAGTTTTCACTAAAGACTTAAGGTAACCGCCGTCATCTTTATCTTCTCTGAACTCGTAGTAATCTCTTGTGGAATTTGACGGGGTGAGAGCATCTGTCATAGCTTCGTGCAGCCTCCTAAAGTCCTTAGGGTCCATCGATGTACTTCGGTCACACAAATTATCCAAGTAATCACTAATAGTCTGGTAAGCCACGATGAATCGCACAGCCTGCTTCCAATTCTCATTTGCTAGTAAGGAATAAATCCCTCCTCCTTCACAATGAAAAGTTTTCGCTTCGATACTGGCAGTGGCTTGACTCCTCAACTCTTCGTTAGGAATCGCATGCGCTTCTTTCTTCCAATATTTAAGCTCTTTATGAACTTCAGGAAAAACTTGTCTGTAAACCTTATATAATAAAGGCACTGCACGTGTCGGGATCTTTTCAGTCACGTTGATCTCCCCTTTTTTGCTGATTGAGCAGCTGTTGATCGATAAAGTTGAGCATGTAAGTATAAACGAGTTTCCATTCGACTTCATTAAAAATTTCGTGATAATAATCCGGCCATTGTTTATATGTTTTCTCATCAGTGTTGATATTATTAAACCACTCATACGTTTTTCTATGATCTATTATCAAATCATCGCCAGCTTGCATGACAAGGGTTGGCAGTGCAGGAAATTCATCAGCTTGTTTCATAGCGTTTTTGATTGCTTTTTGGAATTCCAAATACCATCTTACAGAAACCCTTTCAATTATTAATGGATCTTCTTTGTGATTTTTAATTACTTCCTGATTCCTCGTAACCTTTTCTGGACTAATGGAAGATGATACCTTGAAGGAAGGACGGACGAAGTTGACTAATTTAGAAAATCCTACCGTCGGTTTAGACGGCCCGTTCAATATTCCAAGCGCTGGAGATGACAAAATGACACCATTCACTTCAGGCTTATATTTTTGAAGTGTGCGGATGACGACTACCCCTCCCATACTGTGGCCTAAAAGAAAAATCGGGTGTTGTTTCCCTGCCTGTTCTATCCACTGCAGCAGAGTATGTAAATAATCATCAAACTTCCTTATATGCCCCTTTTCTTCTTTAGATTTGCCCTGGCCAAGAAGGTCGTCAAGAATGACAGAAAAGCCATCACTCCGAAGTCTTTCTGCTAAGTGCTGATAGCGGCCAGCATGTTCAAAGGCACCGTGGACTATGATAACCGTAGCTTTTACTTTATTCCTCATTACAATCGCTCTCCTTACCAGCCATTTGCTATAATAAATGTACTATTATTATAAGGGGGATATTAATGATTTGCGAATATAAGGGAAAATTCCCGCAACTAGATCCAAGCGCCTTCATTGCTGAAGATGCTGTCATTACTGGAGATGTCACGATTGGAGCTGAATCGAGTGTATGGTTCAAAACTGTCATCCGAGGAGATGTCGCACCTGTTCATATTGGAAATGAAGTGAATGTTCAAGATTTGAGTATGCTGCACCAGAGTCCTGACCAGCCTCTCGTCATCGAAGACGGGGTAACCGTAGGACATCAAGTGACACTTCATTCGGCGATTATTAGAAAAAATGCTTTGATCGGTATGGGTTCCTTAATATTGGACGGTGCAGAAATTGGAGAAGAAGCTTTCATAGGGGCTGGCAGTCTAGTACCTCCAGGTAAATCTATTCCTCCAAGAACTTTAGCGCTTGGAAGACCTGCTAAAGTTGTAAGGGAATTAACTGAAGAAGATTTCAATGAATTGAACAGGATTCGCGCAACTTATGTGGAAAAAGGAAAAACCTATAAGTCTCAACAGACAGGCAACTAATATAAACGGTACTGTTCTAAAGTTTAAAATATATAAGGTTTATTAAAACTGAATCTTTTTTGTAAGCAGAACCATCAACAAAGGCTATACCCATGAAATTTGGCGAGCGATTTTTTTGAAACAAAAAAATCGCTCTATTTGTTTTAATGTAAGCTTTTAAACTTAACTAAAAACGAATGAGAGCGATTTTTATTAGTATCTCTTCAGCTGCTTTATTTTATCATTTTAAAGGCTATTGAGACGGTCCTTTTTATAATTTTTGCTCAATCTTTTGTTTTAAAAGCTCAGATTTGTTCGTTTTTTCCCACGGAAATTCAACGTCTGTACGGCCAAAGTGTCCATAAGCCGCGGTTTGACGATAAATCGGACGGCGCAAATCAAGCATTTTGATAATACCGGCAGGACGAAGATCAAAGAGTTCACGTATCGCTTCTACCAGCTGGTTTTCTTCTGCTTTTCCTGTACCAAAAGTATTGACGGAAATAGATACTGGCTGGGCTACTCCGATTGCATAAGCAAGCTGTACCTCACAAGAATCAGCTAACCCTGCAGCAACAATGTTCTTGGCTACATACCTTGCTGCATAAGCGGCTGACCTATCCACCTTAGTAGCGTCTTTCCCACTGAAAGCTCCCCCGCCATGACGTGCGTAACCGCCATAGGTATCTACGATGATTTTTCTGCCTGTCAATCCCGCATCTCCCTGGGGACCGCCTATAACGAAACGGCCAGTAGGGTTTATGAAGTACTTAGTATTCTCATCAATAAGATGATCAGGCACTACAGGCTGGATGACTTGTGCTTTTAAATCTCGTTGGATTTGCTCCAGGGTGATCTCTTCCGCATGCTGTGTAGAAATGACAATAGTATCAACTCTCAGAGGTTTATCATTCTCATCATACTCGATCGTCACCTGAGTTTTCCCGTCGGGGCGCAAATAAGCTAAAGTTCCGTCATTCCTTACATCGGAAAGACGTTTAGCTATTTTATGGGCAAGCGAAATCGGCAGTGGCATCAATTCTTTAGTTTCATTATTAGCAAAACCGAACATTAAGCCTTGATCTCCAGCTCCTATAGATTCTATCTCATCTTCGCTCATTTGCCCTTCTCTTGATTCCAAAGCGACATTGACTCCGCCAGCGATATCGGCAGATTGCTCGTCAATAGCTGTAAGTACCGCACAAGTATCGGCATCGAAACCGTATTTAGCACGTGTGTACCCAATATCTTTGATTGTTTGGCGTACGATCGCCGGAATATCTACATAAGTGTTTGTACTGATTTCACCAGAAACGAGTACAAGTCCTGTAGTGACTGTTGTTTCACATGCCACTCTTGCATTTGGATCATTTTTTAAAATTTCATCTAATATCGCATCAGAAATCTGATCACAGATTTTATCAGGATGCCCTTCTGTTACTGATTCTGACGTGAATAACCGGCGATTGGCTGGCATTCTTGAAAACTCCTCCTTCTGTTAGGTACAAAATTCGACGGAACCCTTTACCCGTATCTTTATAGAAGCATATTATACGTCAAACTATATTGTTTGTTCACTCATCCATTAAAAAAGCCGCACTTGAAAGGAAAATTTCCATTTTAATAGAAAAAAACCCTTCCTACTCAAGAGGAAAGGCACCGTATCCTTTCGCTCTTATCGTCCAAGATTACAGTCTTGAGTAACCTTGCTTCAGGTTAGCACCATGTCAAATGAATGACGGGTTGCCGGGTTTCATTGGGCCTGTCCCTCCACCGACTCTGGATAAGAGAGTATCCGTTCGGAATAATAGTATCGAAATCCTTTCCCTATGTCAATCAGTTTTCATTAGTTTACGACAGGGAACACGACGCGATTTTACAGCGTTTTTTAAAGATTTGGTAACGAGGCGCTGTGATGAATCGGTAAGGAGACTCACCATACCTGTTCATTCCCTTAATAAGCTTCATAAGCCTAAGTAGGTGAGAGGAGAAATAAAACTTGATATCCTCCTCGCCCTTCTTTGTTGTCATAATAAACATACATTTCTTTATGGAGACCCTTTTCTTCTATAAAAATTTTGCAGATTGCGTCATAATATCGTCTAAAACCAATCCATTATATCTAAGATTCGTTTACTTCGCTGGGATAAATAACAAGCTTCATCAAATAATACAATAACCTTGCTCATTACTTAACATCCTTTGTATAACATTATGCCCTTTTGGTTAATAGAATAAAATGAAAGCATTTTCATTAAATAGTATGGACTATTGATTTGAATGTGTTATACTTTGTTCCAACACAGCATATTATTAAATTTTTTAGTAAAGGCGGGTAGGCACTTATGAGCGCAATTAATCAAATGTCAGACTTGAATCAACTGGTAAATCAATCGAATGTTCATCACCAACTATCGGTTCCCCAGTTAGTCGAGAGGGTTCTTTCCAGAAATGAGGGTTCTTTAACTCATACTGGGGCGATTCAAGCGACTACTGGAGAATATACTGGGCGCTCCCCGCACGATAAGTTTATCGTGAAAGATGATCATTCCACTGACGCAGTGAACTGGGGAAAGACGAATCAGTCCATTGAGGATGAAACTTTTATAAAACTGTACCACAAAGTACTGGATTACTTAAAAGACCGTCAAGAGCTTTTTGTATTCAAAGGATACGCTGGAGCTGATGAACGTTATCGTCTGCCGATTCAAGTCATTAATGAATTCGCATGGCATAACCTTTTCGCTCATCAAATGTTCATTCGACCAACGGAGGAAGAGCTGACTCAGCACGAGGCAGAATTCTCGGTAATATCTGCGCCGACTTTTAAAGCTGATCCAGAAATAGATGGAACAAATTCTGAAGCGTTTATTATAATTTCTTTTAAACACCGGGTCGTGTTGATAGGGGGCACAGAATACGCAGGAGAAATTAAAAAGTCGATCTTCTCTGTCATGAATTATGTTCTCCCCAAGAAAAATGTTTTATCCATGCACTGTTCTGCGAATGTCGGAAAAGAAGGAGACGTCGCTTTATTCTTTGGATTATCAGGTACCGGGAAAACGACTCTTTCTGCCGACCCTGACCGTAAGCTGATCGGAGACGACGAACATGCTTGGTCCAACTTCGGCATTTCAAATATCGAAGGAGGCTGTTATGCAAAATGCATCAACCTCTCCTTCCAAAAGGAACCGCAGATTTTCGATGCTATTCATTTTGGTGCGGTACTTGAGAATGTAGTACTTAACCCTCATTCCCATCAGCCAGATTATGATGATACTTCACTGACTGAAAATACGCGAGCTGCCTATCCATTACATCATATCAAAAATACCGTCGTTCCTAGCGTTGCCGGGCACCCTAACGCTATTATATTTTTGACCGCTGATGCAACAGGAGTATTACCTCCCATCAGTCGTCTCACTAAGGAACAGGCCATGTACCATTTCTTGAGTGGTTATACGAGTAAACTAGCTGGTACCGAGCGCGGAGTCACCTCTCCTCAAGCTACATTCTCAGCTTGTTTCGGTTCTCCATTTCTCCCGCTTGCTCCTTCAGTCTATGCTGAAATGCTGGGAGAAAAAATCGATCAATTTGATTCTGAAGTATATTTAGTAAATACCGGTTGGACAGGTGGAGCTTTTGGTGAAGGGGAAAGGATGAAATTATCTCATACACGTTCCATGATTCATGCTGCTCTCGAAGGCGAATTGAAATCTGTCGAGACGTATTTAGATCCCGTTTTCGACCTTCAAATTCCTACTCATTGTCCTGGAGTGCCTGATGATGTGCTTATACCTAAAAAGACATGGAAGGATCCGAATGCTTATGATCGCAGCGCTCACGAGCTAGCCAATAAATTTCATGAGAATTTCAAGAAGTTTGAACATGCCAGCAAAGAAATAAAAGAAGCCGGCCCTTCTTATGGCAGACTTTAATGTAACAACGTCTCCTTATCTCCTAAACATTTAAAAAGACCGTGCTGATTCAGCACGGTCTTTTACTTTTGATATTATAAGTATTTATTTAAAATTCTCTCCATACACTTGGGGAGAACTTGATCCTTCATCATGAAACTATACCTGGGGTTACTGCGGATTCGTTTAGGCAATTCATTAAGTAAAACAGGTCCGTCGGTTTCAAAATAATGCTCTTGTTGAATTAACGACGAAATCGTTGCGTAATAAACGTTCTTTATTATCGAACCGCCTTTCCCTGCAACGTAGTATTGGCCGATGTACTTCAATTCATCGACTTTTGCGCCTGTTTCTTCATACACCTCTCGTACAGCTGCTTGATCAGCTATTTCTCCGGGTTCCACTTTGCCTCCAGGAAATTCAATACCTCGGTCTTTATGTTTAGTCAGCAGCCATTGATTTTTGTAACGGCAAATAACCCACACATGCTTGGGGTCCTCTGAAAAAGGATAGTCATCAAAAGATAGTTTCACTAGATTTCGATAGTAATCATAAAAAGTTTCCACAATAGATCATCTGCCTTTAGTACTTGTTTATGTAATTTTAACTTCTGTATTAAATCGTATCATAAGCTACAGTTAATAAAAACTATATCGTTTATTCCATTGTATTTCACTCTTTGAGCCTTCACAACGAAAATATTGTTGTTTTTACTTTCTGATGAAATTTTTTTACAGTCTTACATAAAGGCAGAAAAAAAGCACACATGATTATTCAGTTTTTTATATTTGGATGGACAGAGCGCGGAGGTATCCAAAGATATCTGTGATCCAGCCGCGCGTCTATCATGCCTTGTCTTACAAAAACCGCTTTCCTATTAGGGAAGCGGTTCTTCGTCACTCGATAAGTCTTCAAGTACCCCCATCGAACGGATATGCTTTCTCGTCTGGTCATCTCCAAGATCATAGATCATCCGGAACGCAGATTTCATCCCTTCGTCGAATTCGTCGTTAGACATATCATGGTGATAAGGGTCAAAGGGTACATGCGCCCTAAAAAAAGCCCTTGTATCTGAGTCATACATTTCGTCAAACACTTCTCTAAGCAAAAGTAGATCTTCGTCATCTGCATTAATAATGAAATCATCGTTATTGCCGTCATGATTGATTGAGATTTCTCTTGTCCCTATGTTAACGTAATACGGTTTCTTTTCCATAACAAAACCCTCCTTCTGCTTATTTTGAACATTTGTGGAGGGTTTTATGAAAAAATCATTCTTTTAACAAAAGCCTATGGCAAACGTTGTCGTTGTTTTTCATAAGAGTTATTAAATGATAATGCGGCGTGAGCTGTCGGAGATAAAGGAAACACGAAGTACGGAATGATTCGGTGTTGACGTATCGTACAGAAGTGAAGGAAGGCTCATCTCAGCCGCTAAGCGCTCGAGCTGGATAGTCCCCCATAAGGTTTATGAACAGGTTTACGGCTCTACACTAATTTATGTGTAAGAGACGGGATGACAGTACATGGTGAGATCGCAAAGGCCCTTAGCCCGAGGAAGCACACCGTATCATGGAAAGCGAGTGATTTCCCGTACCTTCCAGCTCGATTCTTTTATTAACGAAAACCCTCAAAACATTTCGAAATTCAGTTTTCAAATTAAGTGAGTTTACTTTAATAAAAAATCAATGTCGACTCAAATGTGGGCACACTTTACAGTACGTGCTGTCTTTATTCTTCTTATAAGATAAGCAGCAGCATTTTCTTTCTCTGGCCCCTGTAGAAAGTATGGGCTGGTCAAGAAAGTACGTAAACGGATTGGATTTCATTCCAAACACTTCTCCAGGCAAGTCTCTGACAACGTAATAAAAATCTCTCTTCATACCTGATGCGACTCCATCATCATACCACTCATAAAACTGCCGCTCATACAACCAAAAAATATAAATTGCTGTATTTTCCCACATTACATCCATGGACAACCGGGTTAATTGATTAATTTTTAAAAATAACGGCCTTACGTGATGATTGAATAATTTTTCAAGTTCAGTATTCATCCATTCTTCCCTTGTTTGATTGGCAGGTTCACTAACTTCTTTAGAAAGCAAATTAAATTGAGGGAGCCACTTTTTGTCTTCATCTATCCGAACAAGCTCTATATTGGAAAGTCTCATGTCAGGGAATTTATTAAAAATTGTCATAAGCGCCAAAGGTACGGTCGCGATATAATAGCCGTAGCGTTTCGAAAGGATGGAAGCCGTAGTTAACATAAATTCCGAACCCATGAATGCATGCATTTGATCGAGTGTTTGTTGCACTCCGTCAACCGTTTGAAGGTCTTTTCCCTGGATTACCTCGATGATTTCTCTGTCTAAATCCATATAATAACGGAAGTGCTGATGCAAAAATTCCTCTTCCGATCTTTTAATAAAACTCATGGCACTTCTCCTCATTTTGAAAATATTTCACCTACCTGAGTAAAACTTTCAAGCTTCACTCAAGAATATATTCGTATGCCTCTTCCGTAACTTGCTTTAGAAATTCTTTGTCTATTTCATACCCGATTCCGTTTTCATCAGAAACACTGATTTCCCCACGGTCCACTTCTATGAATGGTTTAATAATATCCTTTTCAAAATACCTGGTGGAACCCGAAAGGTCTCCCGGCAAAGTGAAGTTAGGAAGGGATGCTAAAGCGATATTATGAGCTTTAGATATTCCAGTTTCTATCATACCACCGCACCAAACTGGAATATGATGCTCAACACAAAGGTCGTGAATTTTTAATGCCTCAGTCAATCCTCCCACTCGACTAATCTTAATGTTCATCATACGGCAGCTGCCTAACTCAATAGCTTGCTCTGCATCTTCAAAACTTTCCACAGATTCATCCAAACAAATTGGCGTCTCCATTTTTTCTTGGAGGGTTCGATGTAAATAAAAATCACCAGCTCTAAAAGGCTGTTCAATCATCAATAGACCAAACTCATCAAAGGCTGCTACTCTAGTGAGATCTCTGGCCTGATACATTCCATTTGCATCGATCATTAGTGGAAGGTCGGGGTAAAGACTCCGTACTGCTGCAATCGATTCCTCTTCTTTCCCTTTTTCGACCTTCAGTTTAAATCTTTCATATCCTTGGGACAAAAGATTACCGATTTCTTCTTTCATCCGCTCCGAAAGACTAATTACCGCTCCGGCTTTGACAGCTTCTTTAGTGCCTCCTATAAGCTTAGCAAGTCCTACCCCTTGCTGTTTAGCGCACAAGTCCCACAAGGCCCCTTCTAACCCGGCCTTCGCCATCTGGTTGCCTTGAAAAGAGGAAGCTTGTTCATGAAAATCATTAGGGTGGTGGATTTCTTTAAATTCAATTGATGGTATCAGTATATCCACGACGATGTGCCAGGCTGTGTCAGTTGTCTCCGCTGTGTAAAAAGGGGAAGGAAATGCAGTTATTTCACCGTACCCGATCTTTCCTTCCGCGTCTTCTATTTCTACAATGATAGCCGGGCGCTTCACAATCTCAGCTTGGTGGGTTTTAAAAGGAGTTTTCAGAGACAGAGCGATCCGCTTAAGTCTTATTTTCTTTATTCTCACTCATACCCACCTCCATCAATCAAATCCTTTAACTTTCTTCTTACCAATTTATTTGAAGCATTTCTGGGCAGTTCTGAGACAAAATGGATGGTATGAGGTACTTTGAAAGAAGCCAGCCTGTTTTGACAGAAGGCAGTTACCTGTTCTTTAGTAACCTCATCTAGATTAGACTTAACAATAAAAGCTATCGGCACTTCTCCCCATTCCTTATGAGCGGTTCCAGTCACTCCTGCTTCTTGTACCCCTTTTATTTGTGTAAGCACGCTTTCTATTTCAGCTGGATATACATTCTCTCCTCCAGAAATCAACATATCCTTCACTCGATCCACTACGAACAAAAAACCTTCCTCATCTAGATAACCCAGATCTCCTGTGGCAAAATAATCGTCATTTACTGATGGGTGACCGAAGTATCCTTTTGCTACCATTGGACCTTTAACGTGAATCTCCCCTACTACATTTGGTGGAGCAGGCGTTCCATCTTTAAAGACCTTTAAAGTAGCAGGTCCCAGCGCTTTACCCGCAGAACCTAATTTTCGAAATGAATCAGACGGGCTGAGTGTGGCTATTTGAGAACTTGTCTCTGTTAAACCGTAGGATTGGAAGACAGGTAAGTTCTCGCTGTCTGCTTCGTGTAATAATGTTTTGGGTACAGGACCGCCGCCAAGTAAAGCACCTCTGAAAGAAGAGGGATAGTTTAATGGTTTTTCCTTCAACATACGCTGAAGCATTACAGTAACTATGGATATAAGAGTCACCTGATTGTTTTTTATTTGTTTGTGCACGAGATGCAGGTCAAAACGTTCAAGGAGAACAATCGGCATGCCATAGACGACATTTTTAATTAATAGAGAAAAACCACCAACATGGAAAAGTGGCAGACATGCAAGCCATTTATCATTAGTATCCAAACCTAAATTCAAGGATGAAGCTACAGCGCTGAACCAGTGATTGCCGTAAGTATGCATGACCGCTTTTGGATTCCCTGTCGTCCCCGATGTATACATCATCGTAAATATTTCATCCATATCAATGAACTCTTTGAATTGTTCATACGTCTCTTTTTCCACCCTGGGGATTTCATCAACGTTAGTGATAGAAATGGCATCAGACATTTCTTTAAGTGCTCTCGCACCTTTCATGTAATTATCATTATCCGCAAAGCATTGAGAAACCTTTGCATCTCGCAGCTGAAATTGAAGTTCCTTTTCAGTCAAACGAGTATTTAAACACACGACAATTGCACCGATATAGCTCGCTGCGTGAATAAAAGCTGCAAAATTTATATGATTGCCAGAAAGAATCGCAATATGATCTCCTTCTTGAACGCCTAGTTTATACAAGCCGCCAGCTATCTGCTGGCTAAGTTCTTGCAATTGCCGAAATGTAAGTACTTCATCTGGCGATTCAATGGCATGCGCATTCGGGTGCAGTTGTGCTTGTTTATCCAGCCAATGTGGTATTTCTGTCATACTACGACCTCCGGTTTCGCCTTTCGGCTTTAGTTTATCCACTGGGACGGCTCCCATTCCAGTTTGGTTTCCAACGACCAACGCTTAATTAAGAGATCACATCCTGTTGATGTAATTCGTCAGGGGAATTCCCTTCTTTAAGCAGAATAGGTTCTCCAAATTTGTTAAGAAACCACAAATAAAAAGAACTTCCCTGCTTAAGCAGGAAAGCTCTTTATACATCGTTTCTGCCTATTAAGGAAAACGAGGGAACTGATCGAAGTCTGGTTTGCGTTTTTCTTTAAATGAATCGCGTCCTTCTTTAGCTTCATCAGTTGTATAATAAAGCAATGTGGCATCGCCACCCATTTGCTGCAAACCTGCAAGACCATCTGTATCCGCATTGAAAGAAGCCTTTAAGAAACGCAGAGCTGTCGGAGATTTTTCGAGCATTTCTCTTCCCCACTGCACCATCTCATCTTCAAGCTGATCAAGAGGAACAACAGTATTGACTAACCCCATATCTTGAGCCTCTTTGGCACTATATTGACGACAAAGATACCATATCTCTCTAGCCTTCTTGTGGCCTACGATACGAGCAAGGTATCCTGCACCGTACCCAGCATCGAAACTGCCTACTTTTGGTCCAGTTTGACCGAATATTGCATTATCTGCTGCAATGGTTAAATCGCAAACGATATGTAGTACATGACCTCCTCCAATCGCGTAACCAGATACCATTGCAACGACAGGCTTAGGAATTACACGGATAAGACGTTGTAAATCAAGTACATTCAACCGTGGAATTCGGTCATCCCCTACGTAACCGCCATGGCCTCTCACACTCTGATCTCCACCGGAACAAAAAGCATCATCCCCAGCTCCAGCCAGGACAATCACTCCGATTTTGGAGTCATCACGTGCATATGCGAATGCATCTATAAGTTCTTGTACTGTTTTCGGACGGAAAGCATTTCGCACTTCCGGACGATTGATCGTTATTTTCGCGATACCTTCAAAAGTTTCATAAAGGATATCATCGTATTCACGTTCTGAAACCCAATTATAGCTCATTACAAAATCCTCCTTAAATAAAGCTGTTAAACGGAATGTTCCGCTTTATGCAGTTATCATTATATCACGAATTCTTCTACGATTTTAGCAAAAACCTTTGGTTCTTCCATGTGCACGGTATGCCCGGCTCCTTTAACCTCTATATAAGTCGAGTATGGTAGAAGAGCATCCATTTCCTTATTAAGCTCTACAAACTTTTCGTCTTTACTACCTGTTATAAGTAGTATGCGCTTTTCGAGTTCGGTAAGCCTGGACCACCACGAAGGCTGCTGACCAGTACCCATTCCCTTTAATGATTGTGAGAGTCCTTGAGCTGTATGACTTAACCGCTCCTCTTTGATTAACTGCCGCGATGTTTGAGAAAGGTTTTGCTGGGTTTTAAATAGAGGCAGCTGCTCCCAGTCCTCCACGAACGATTCGACACCCTTTTTCTGGAGCTGGTCTATAAAAGTTTGGTCCTTCGCCTGTCTCGCCAGCTGTTGTTCAGTGGTTTGAAGACCAGGCGAAGCACTCTCTAATATCACTGTTTCGATATAATCCGGATAGAGCATAGCAAACGTCAATGCGGCACGCCCTCCCATAGAATATCCTAATAAATGAACTTTAGATAGTTTCAGTTCATCTAATAGTAGAGCTAAATCTTTTGAGAATTGTTCCATCGTAACAGGCCCTATTTCTCCTGTTTTGCCGTGACCAGGCATATCTATAGTAATAGTTCGCAGAGAATCCGGAAAAAGCTTGATTGTGGAATCAAAAGTTTTTCCTGTACCCGTAAATCCATGCAGGAAAAGCAAAGGGGTCCCTTTTCCGTCATCCTCAATCCAATAGCTTCGTCGACCCGCTTTTACATACATGAATTACTCCTCCCAGCTTAATACCGCTTCAGCGATTTGATTCCATTTTTGCTTGTGGAAAGCTACATGGTCTTCTCTATTTGTGAGAAACTCGATGATTGAGAGGCCCTCTTCTTTATAGCTGTCTGATAACGACAGTTTATACGTATCCCAGTCTGTAACACGCTTGTGGGATGCGCCGTACATTTCGGTAACCCCTTTAAAGTCAATTCCTAAAGGAGTGCCGAACAACTCTTCGAAATGTTCACTTTTCTCAGCTTGTGGAAGGTAAGAGAAAATCCCTCCGCCATCATTGTTAATAACAACAATCGTGAGGTTCAAGCTTCGCTGCTTTGCAATCAGCAGTCCGTTCAAATCATGGAAAAAGGAGACATCCCCAAGCAACAGCGTCGTTTTGCGACCGGTCGCTGCGATACCTAGAGCAGTTGAAATTACTCCATCAATACCATTTGCCCCACGGTTTGCCATAATCGTCACTTTTTTTGGGGTAGAAACAAAAAAGCTGTCTACATCCCTTATCGGCATACTATTTCCAACAAACAAAACAGAATCGTCAGGGATCGCATCAGATAAATAAGCTACTGCATGTCCCTCATTCAATCGTTCATCAGGAGCTGCGAGCATGTGTTCTTTTGCTTCAATATTCATTTTCCGCCACAAATCAAGCCAGTTATCTTCTGTGCTTCCTTCAGAAATTTCAGCGGAAACCTGTTTACAAAAACTCAAAGGATGACACCAGACGAATTGCGCAGCCACTCCAGAAGGTTCCCGATAACTAGAATGCTCTTCTACAATAAAATGCTCGACTGTATTTCCATAGCTTTGAATCCATTGTAAGTAAGCTTTGGAGACAGGCATTGCCCCAAACCGGATAATATAGTCAGGCTGAAGCTTTCTTTTTAACGGATCTGATTTCAGCAAAGCGTCATAACTTTCGACAACGTTTCTTTTATCGTGGTCCCCTGCCCTCAATTGCGATAAAGGGTCAGCCAGGACAGGAATGCCCACTTTCGAGGCAAGCTCTGTAATCGCTTCTGCCAAATCAGGATTGGTTTGGGGGCCGCACACAATTAAACCATTGCGATCACTGAGTAAAAGTTCTTTGAACACTTTTACGTTGTCTTTTGAAAGCGTTGTTAATCCTGCCATTATTTCTGGAATAGGCTCTTGCTCATGACTCCAGAGTTCAGGCAGAGAAAAATCCGGGGTCAAAGGCTCTCTGAGTGGAATATTGAGATGGACGGGTCCATTATGCTCAGAGGTACTTTCCATCACCGCTCTAGCTGCTTGTTTTTTAACATAAGACAGCAGCGATTCTTCAGGAAGCGCCAAATCGTGAAACCACTTTACATACTTACCGTACATTTCCGTTTGCTCTATCGCTTGCGGCGCACCTACGTCTCTTAATTCATGAGGACGATCCGCAGTTAATACAAGTAAAGGAACCCTGCTATAATAAGCCTCTACAATAGCAGGGTAGTAGTTGGCAGCTGCAGTGCCAGAGGTACAAACTAGAGCCACAGGCTTCTGTTTCTCCTTGGCGATACCTAAAGCAAAAAATGCTGCTGATCGTTCATCTAAATTTATCCAGTGATTGATGTCATCTCGCTGTCTGAAAGTCATCGCAAGCGGGGTAGACCTTGAGCCGGGAGAAATGACGACATCTTCCACACCTGAGGAAGCAAGCTGACCAACAAAATGAACCATATATTTAGTTAGCACTTCGGTATGACTCATCAGCTCCCCCCTAAAACAGAGAGCATAGGTTTTAGTTTTACTCCCGTTTCAACATATTCGGCTTCAGGATCTGAGTCTTCAACAACCCCACAACCGGCAAACAATGATGCTCCATCTTCCCTTATCAGTGCCGATCGGATTGCTACCGCAAACTCACCATTGTTCCTTCCATCAAACCAGCCGATCGGTCCAGCATACCATCCACGGTTCAAAGCTTCGTGAGAACGTATATAATCGACGGATTTCTGTTGAGGCATCCCACCAAGTGCAGGGGTTGGGTGCAATCTCGCCACTACGTCAAGAAGAGTATAGCCTTCCTCAAGAGTAGCGGTTACCGGCGTATATAAGTGCTGTAAATTGCTCAAGGGGTAGACGACCGGCTTCTCAGGTATCTCGATGTCATAACAACAAGCTTCCACCGCATTTCTGATCATTTTAACGACAAAGTCATGCTCCTGACGATTCTTAGGGTCGTTCAGCAATTCCTGGCCAAAACGGTGATCTTCTTCATTGTCCCGGCCGCGCGGTATCGTTCCAGCTAAACATGTTGAAACAAGCTCCTGATTTTCCACCTTTACAAGACGTTCCGGAGTAGCACCGACAAAATGATGACCGCCGCTTTCCACGGAGAAGATATAACTTTGTGACTGACTTTCTGCAAGTTTTTCAATGACTGCCGCTAGCTCTATATCATTTTTGAATTGCAGTCTAATTTCACGAGCAAGAACAACTTTCTCAAGCTCACCGTTTTTTATATCATTCGTAGCCTTATCAACCAGCAATTTCCATTCCTCAGGTTCTATTTCCTCTATATCTGTACAGGCAGGAAGCTGTGTTTCCTCCCTGCTGCCATCCAAAAGAAGAGCATGAGCCTCTTCTACCTGGTTTACAATCTGTTGTTTATGATCTTCCTCTAAAATGAGGATGTTTGTAGTCAAATATGATTGATTACCTTTGTTAGTCAACAAATACATCGGGATCGTCATCTGGCTATCAGGGAAATGTTCCCATGGATAAGCATTGTCCTGCTCAGTATCAAAACTAAACCCCCCGAGACAAACGAGCCCGGTGCCTTTTTCATGGTGAGGATCAAACACATCAGCTTTTTGCTGAACCTCATTCCAGACAGCTTCTATTTCATTGAAGCGATGCTGGTCAGAAGATAGAATCTTCTGTGCAGAACCGACACCTACTAAAACAAATTCTTCATCAGCACTGCGCCAATATGAACGATGCTCATCCAGTTTATGAGCTCTATCTAGAAAAGAAATACTGTTCGTTTTATCTATTTGTTTCACTACACTTATCAGTTGCGGCTCTCCCAATAAGGCGGCCTTATTTATAGCTCCCTCTACGATTTCTTCAATCTGAGGTATTTTAGTATGAAGCATGAAAATTCCTCCCATCCCTCTCAGGGACGCTGCATTTAATCGGTCTTTATATATGTTTTAACAGACCCTCTTCTATTTTATTCTCTTTCAGGCCAGGACTCAAGGAATCCCCACTATTAAAAGCATATTCTTACAACGATTGACACTTACGAGCCGTTTCCCTAAACTTAAATTGATATTAAATTACAAGGGAGATGGCCCCATGAGCACTTTACCTAAACAAAATATGAAAGCTTCCTTGAACGAACAGGGTGGATTTCAGGTGTGGTGGCGATTACTGAGACCTCACACCTTGACGGCAGCTTTTGTGCCTGTATTCATTGGATCGATGCTTGCGGCCCTGCAAGCCCCCATCCATATCGGTCTGTTTGCAGCCATGCTGATCGCCTCTATTTTGATACAAGCAGCGACCAACATGTTCAATGAATACTTTGACTATGTCCGCGGACTTGATAATGAGAATTCAGTAGGAATCGGCGGTACAATAGTCAGAGACGGAATAAGCCCGGTAATTGTAAAGACTCTTGCTTATAGTTTCCTTGGTATCGCTACATTATTAGGTGTATATATTTGCGCCTCTTCAAGTTGGTGGATTGCCCTTATAGGAATCATTTCCATGCTTTTCGGTTATTTGTACACAGGCGGGCCCTATCCTATAGCGTATACGCCATTCGGTGAAATTACGGCAGGAATATTTATGGGGACTGTGATTATCAGCATCAGCTATTATATTCAAATGTTATCGATTAGTTGGACAGTCATCATTGTATCTATTCCTGTCGCAATCTTCATAGGAGCTATTTTGCTGGCTAATAATATCCGCGATCGGGTCGGTGACGCTGAAAATGGGAGGAAGACAATAGCAATCCTCCTTGGCCATGAGGGATCTATCCGCTTTTTAACAGTGATATTCTCAATTGCTTACAGTCTGACTATACTGTTCATTATGTTAGGCATTCTACCCGTTTGGTCTCTGATCACTTTCTTAAGTATAAGAAAAGCCACAAATGCGGTAAAAGGCTTCACAGGAAAAAAGCAGCCTCTAGAAATGATGCCTGCAATGAAGGCAACTGCCCAAACGAATACTATTTATGGATTTCTTCTAGGTTTATCACTGCTAATCCAGTTGTTTATCCCACTGACTCTATAGAAAAAGGATGGTGAATGCCATCCTTTTTCTATAGGTTTGATTTACATACGTAAGGGAAATATTGAAAAGGAATGATGAAGATGGAACTTTCAATGAAAAATACTTTAATGGAAACGTTAGGCATAGAAGTAGTAAGTGCGACTCCTCAGCAAGTGACCTTAAGCATGCCAGTTGATGAGCGTACACATCAGCCAATGGGATTTTTACACGGAGGTGCAAGTGTAGCACTTGCTGAATCTGCAGCTAGTATAGCATCCTTCTTGAACATCGATGCTCGTACGCATCAAATATTCGGCCTTGAAATAAATGCAAATCATATGAAAAGTGTTCGCTCTGGAAATGTCTATGGAACAGCCAAACCTTTTCATATAGGAAAAACAACAATGGTTTGGGAAATTTCAATCAAGGATGAGGAAGATAGACTTATTTCTATTTCGCGCTGCACTGTTGGAGTCGTGCCACTGAAACAAGCCTGACGTGGTGAAAGGAGTACAAATGTATGTTAACTAATAAGCAAATCGATCAATTTAAAGCTCAATTAGAGGAAATCAAAGAAGAAGCAGAGAAAGAAATTGAGGATTTCCAGGAAGAGCAGACAGCAAACAGCTCTTCCAATGAAGGCGAACTATCCAGTGTAGCCGATCATCCAGGTAATTTGGGTACTTCTCAGCATGAAAAACAAAAAGACATGACCTTTTATGAGCAGTCAAGAGAAAAATTAATGGAAGCAAATGATGCGCTTCAGCGTATCGAAGATGGCACATTTGGCGTCAGTGAAAAGACGGGAGAGCCTATTCCTGTAGAACGCCTGGAAATCATGCCAACAGCCAGATTTAATGTAGATGAAGTGGAAGAAGAGCGGTCTTAAGCCGCTCTCTTTTTTTATGAAGCTTGCCAGGCCCCCGCAGGAAACGAGTATTTTTAAATTCTTGGCTATGTTAAAGGTGGTTGTTGATATTGATAAGTGAGTTATTCAACAATATGGCAGGATAGTGGAAGACTTGATTTCGAAATAATATGGGTTTGTTGCCGTGTTGAGAGTCAGGGGTTGTTGGGAAGCTACTCGCTTTCCTGTGGGGGAAGTGGCGAGCTTCCTCGGGCTTTTCAGCCCTGTGGGATCTCGCCTACATCCTTCTCCCACCTCTTATACTTATATTAGTCAAGGGCGTGAAACTGTTCATAAACCTCGTGGGGGCTATCCAGCTCCAGCGCTTAGCGGCTACTGAGACTTCCTTCACTTCTGTACGATAAGTCAACATCGAATCACTCCGTTCTTCGTGATTCCTTTATCTCCGGCAGCTCAGTCCAGTCCATACGCCGCTGACCAAAGCGCTTCCGCTTTTACAAAAGGAGTCTCGCAGCTTCCCAACCACCCCAGTCGATGAAGGGGAGAAACGAACCCTCAAAAAAAAGAGCTTCTTCCCGATTCCTGTGAAATGAAGATATTGTGTTCTCAAGTTATTTAATGAGAGACCTTTTTTACGCACCCTCAGTATTTAACATTAACGTTCGTATTTTCATGCTAAGGCGGTGCCGTAAACAACTTGGACATGGGTGGTAATAACCCCCAGCGTTTAGATTTATTAGGTAAGGAGAAAAGCTCTTCTCGGTTCGTAGATGATAATGTTATATCCAAGGCGTTTCCGAGCTGCTAATCATCGTAAAGAGCTCCGGGAAATCGCGAGACTCCTGTGGGAAAAGAGTGCTTGGTGAGACCCCGCAGAGCGTTAGCTCGAGGAGGCTCACTGCACTCCCACGGAAAGCGAGTGATTTCCCGGAGCTCTAAACGCTGTCACTCATAACGGAAACAGCCCGAATATCTCGAATCTGAGTCTTCCACTGAAGGGAGCTTATATGAATAACAACACTGAACTTTAACAAAGCCAAATTCTTATAAAAATGGCCCTCCAAATTTGTTGGAAGGCCATTTTTTATGCAGCGGACGAGTGGCGCAGCCGTTTCTGCTCAATCCACGGTCGCAGCTTAATGAATAAAGGAACAAATAGAATCCCTACAATTATTCCTTTTAAAGCATTAAACGGTAAAATACCTGCTAATATTGTAAAACTTTTGACTTCAGTAGTCATAGATTCCCAACCCATGAACCAGCTGTACGCTGGAAGGATCAAGAAATAGTTCAAGACGCTCATTCCAACAGCCATAATCACGGCGCCAGACACCAACCCGGAGATCAGCCCTTTAGTACTTTTGAATTTATGATAAAGAATTGATACTGGAACAATGAAAAGAACTCCCGCTGAAAAATTCGCAGCTACCCCTACCGGGTCACCTGCTCCTGTATAAATCAGGTACAAAATATTCTTTAAAGCCTCTACGGCAATGCCAGCAGCCGGAGTGAATAAAATAGCTGCCAGCAATGCAGGAACTTCACTGAAATCGACCTTTAAATAAGGCGGCAGCATAGGAAGCGGAAAATTCAAAAACATAAGCACCATGGAAATACTCCCGAACAGTGCTAAAATAATCAGTTTTGGCAGATTGGATACTCGACTTTGGTTCATTTTAATTCCTCCATCTTTTCTATCGATTCACAATCCCAGATGAAGGTGAGCTCATTCAAAAAGGAAAAATAAAACCCCTGAAGCAAATATAACGCTCCAGGGGTTGAATATAAACTCATTGAGAATTAAAGATAGTAATGTGCTACTACCTTTCTTGCACTCATGATCTTCTCCCATCCAGACTTTCACTGTCGGTCCCGGACTCTCACCAGGTCCACCGCGAAGCTTTTACACAAAGCGGGTCACGGACTTAGAGTGTGCTAACACACTCCTTACCGTCGGTCGGGAATTGCACCCTGCCCCGAAGATTTGAATCGATATCGAATTGTAATTTAATTCTATTCGATTCCATTAAAATGTTCAAGTCATTTAATCTTCTAAAGGGCTTAAATTTTCCTGACCACTCATGTTTTCAATCAGGTGGACTAGTAAATCGATTTCTTCTTCGATATCTTTTAGACTGGCCGTTTCAACAGGTGAATGCATATATCTAAGGGGCAGCGAAACCAGACTGACCGGCACTCCTTTACCCGTGAGCCGCATGCGGTCGGCATCAGTTCCTGTCGAACGCGAAGTCAGCTCATATTGGACGTCAATCTCCAGCTCTTTAGCACTTGCTTCTAGCAACTTGTTGATCTTTCGATTGATAGGAGCACCCTTTGCCAGAACCGGACCACCATCCAATGTAATGTCTCCGTATTTATTCTTATTCACTCCGGGGTAGTCTGTGGCAAACGTTACATCACAGGCAATGGCCAGCGTTGGTTCAATTCCCGCAGCGGCAAAATATGCCCCGCCCATATTTGTTTCTTCGTTCACCGTGCTTGCCGCATAAAGTCCGACGTTCAAATTCTTTTTAGACAGCCTGCGCACTACTTCCCCTACAATGAATTGTCCTGTACGATTATCAAGTCCCCGACCTGAGATGTATCGGTCCATAAGAACTTCAGGTTCTCTCTTATATACCGCCAAGTCACCAATTTTTATGAATTCAGAGATTTCTTCTTTCGATTTAGCTCCACAGTCTATAAATAGATCTTCCAGGCCAAAATCACCTTTTAATCCCCCATGGTGCTGGGCATTTACACCGATCACCCCGGAAAAGTGTTTTTCTTCACCAAGTACGGTGACCTTCATCCCTACGGCTGCCTTAGGATTGATTCCACCCATCTTATCAAAATGCAAATATCCCTGTTCATCGATTCTGTTGATGACCAAAGCGATCTCATCACAATGTCCTGCTAACAGGACTTTGAATTCGGCTTCGGGATTCAGGACGGCTATTGCGTTACCAGCGTGATCTGTACGGATTTCATCAGCATAACGTTTCATTTCCTTAATCCAACGCTTTTGGATTTCCATTTCCATGCTTGAAGGTGACGGAATAGTTAAAAGTTCCATAAGAAATTGCTTTGCTTCTTTTTCCATATGTAATAAAACCTCCTCTTTATTTTCAACAATAAAATTATACCACCTTTAGCAATCATTTTTAAAAACACGCTTAATCTAATATGATTTAGGGAACTCTCACTGAGTATGTAGTTATTGAGGAGGAGTTGCTATGGAACTAAACGACTGGTTTGATAAAGGAATTACCGCCCAGGAATATGTGGATTCTATGAGTCAGCATCAGCAGGGCTTCGTTTATATTTACGAACATTTTAAAGTACCAACTGAGGACGAACCTCTCCTTGCACAACTTAGAGAAAAGAACCTCAGGGCGATTATATTGACGGAAGACTGGTGCGGAGATGCAATGCTTAACATACCCGTTTTCCTTCGTATTGCAGAAATAAGCAAAATTGATACTCACTTTTTACTGAGAGATGAGAACTTAACGTTAATGGACCAATATTTAACTAATAAAACTTCAAGATCCATTCCGAAGATTATCATCATTGATCGTGAAGGGAACGAATTATTTAATTGGGGACCCCGGGCACCAGAGTTGCAGGATTTTATAGAAAGCTCAAGCGCCAACTTACCTGCAGAGAGTGATGAGCAGTTCAAAGAGAAGCAAAACGAAATGTTCCAATTTATCACAAAAGCTTATCGTGACAATGAAGATTTTCGTTCCTACGTATATAACGACTTAAAAAAAGCCTTGACCTCCTGATCAAAGTGCCTCTTTCATTTCTAAAGAGGCACTTTTTTTATGTTTGAAGCCGCTGTGATTGAGACATACTAAGGGAAAAAAGAGGAGCTCTGTCATGCAGCAATGGCTTCGTCTATACTTTCAACTGCCTGTTTTCTTGCGCTTATTAGGGACAGTCCTATTATTCATGGTTTTCTATGGTGTAGTCATCCATACGATTGAACCTGGCACTTTTACTACCGTATTCGATGGAATCTGGTGGGCTTTTATTACTGGGGCCACAGTCGGTTATGGGGATTATGTCCCTTTAACTACAGCTGGCCGAATAATCACCATTTTATTGATATTGACTGGAGGCGGGCTTATCACTTTTTATATGGCTACTTTATCTGCAGCCACCGTCCAGCACGAACGTGATTTGTCTAGAGGAAGAGTCCAATATAAAGGTAAACACCATATCGTTATCATTGGCTGGAATGAACGCACGCGTCAACTGATCGATATGATGGAGAAGAATAACAGCGAAGAATATATAGTATTAATCGATCGATCTATGAAACGGCTTTATGAAAACCATTCTAATGTCCATTTCGTTCATGGAGACGCGACAATGGAAGAGACCATGGAAAAAGCTAACCTGAAAGAAGCTAAAACAGCTATCATAACAGCTGATCCTTCAAAAGCAGAACACTCTGCTGATCAGTCTGTAATCCACCAGACTGTAGCACTGAAAGGTCACCACCCCTCCCTCTTCATCATTGCCGAAGTGTTGACAGATAAGCAAAAGATTAATGCAGAGCGGGCAGGAGCAAATACCGTCATCCGATCGAATGATTTCATGAGCAGCTTGCTATATCACGAGCTTTACCATACCGATCCTGTTGAGCCTTTCCAATTGTTGCTCGAATTACTGACCTCAAGACAATTCCACGAAGAATCTGTCCCTTTAGTGCTTAAAGACCAATCTATGAAGGAGGCGGTGATCCATTATCTCGAACAAGGGTCGGTCATTGTAGGCTATCGCCAGAACAAAAAATTACATTTTGTGGTTGACCATCTTATACCATTAGAAAAAGTACAGACGTTAATTTTGCTCATTCCGCTGCGCACGTAACGCTTGCTCGGCATCTCGTAAGGCTTGCATTCCTACAGGGATAAGATGTTCAGGAAATTCACCATCTTTATCTTTTGGTTCCTGGAACTGATCGAACGATGCTCTGAAGTTCCCCTCTCTTACATGGTCATCTATGCCATCCTGATAGTAATGTGCCAATAGATAGGGCTCTTTCACTTTTACTAAAGTAGCATCTGAAGGGTTATCCAGAAACTGTCCTTCTATAACTTCTACTGGAAGACGGAGAAATTGGTAACCTGAAGCTTCGTTATCAATTTTATAATCCAAATAACCATGATCGTACTCCCAGTTGTCTGCTAATTTAAAACCAAGCGGTTGAAGCGCCTGTTCCATTTCATGAAAAACAAACAACTTATTCGTTAGTTCTGACTCTAAAGTAATCATACTCAGCACCTCCTTTAGAGATTAGCTTACCCAAAAA
The DNA here is from genome assembly GCF_030345335.1 of Halobacillus campisalis. Taxonomy (GTDB): domain Bacteria; phylum Bacillota; class Bacilli; order Bacillales; family Halobacillaceae; genus Halobacillus_A; species Halobacillus_A campisalis. Next base: position 302,246 of record NZ_JAPVRC010000004.1, on the reverse strand, counting down.
AAACCACCTCCGATTAACCAATAATTGGAGGTGGTTTTCATTTATCTTATAGACGTTTTTCTAATTCTTCTTTTTCTTTTTCAAAGCCAGGCTTGCCTAATAAGGCAAACATGTTCTTCTTATAAGCTTCTACCCCTGGCTGATCGAAAGGATTTACTCCTAGGAGATAGCCACTGACAGCACAAGCTTTCTCAAAGAAATAGGCAAGATAACCGAAAGTATAAGCATCAAGCTTAGGTACGTGAACGATTAAGTTCGGAACTTGACCATCCGTGTGAGCAAGCATCGTTCCCTCATAGGCTTTTTCGTTGACGTAATCGACGGTTTCACCCGCCAAATAGTTGAGCCCGTCCAGGTTTTGTTCATCTTCTTCAATCGTATAATCAGATTTAGGTGTTTCTACATGTAAAACTGTTTCAAATAAATCTCTTCGACCGTCCTGCACATACTGGCCTAATGAGTGTAAATCTGTTGAGAAATTCGCGGAAGACGGATAAATGCCTTTTTGATCCTTTCCTTCACTTTCACCGAACAGCTGCTTCCACCATTCAGAAAAATATTGTAAGGAAGGTTCATAGTTGATCATCATCTCAATCGTTTTCCCTTTACTGTAAAGAGCGTTACGTACAGCAGCGTATTGATAAGCAGGGTTCTCATCCAAATTGTCTGTACTTAAGTCTTTACGCGCTGCATTAGCGCCTTCCATCATCGCTTCAATATCAACACCGCTTACGGCAATGGGAAGTAACCCTACCGCTGTCAGAACGGAATAACGTCCACCTACATCATCAGGCACGACAAAAGACTCGTAGCCCTGTTCATCAGCCAAAGTCTTTAAAGCTCCCTTGTTTTTATCCGTAGTGGCATAAATTCTCTTCTGTGCTTCTTCCTGACCGTACTTTTCCTCCAAAAACTTTCGGAAAGCACGGAAGGCGATCGCTGGTTCAGTTGTCGTTCCACTTTTAGAAATTACATTGACGGAAACGTTCTTCCCTTTAAGCAGGTCAAATAAATCGTTTAAGTATGGAGCGCTAATGCTGTTCCCTACGAAAAACACTTGAGGAGTGCCGCGCTGTTCAGAAGATAGTTCATTGTAGAAGCTATGGTTAAGCATTTCAATTGCAGCCCGGGCGCCAAGGTAAGAACCACCGATTCCGATCACTAATAGAACATCAGAATCTTCTTTGATTTTGGCAGCTGACTTTTGAATTCGAGCAAATTCTTCTCGATCGTAGTCTTCCGGCAAGTCGATCCACCCTAGGAAATCGTTCCCAGCGCCAGTTTTTTCATGCAGTGCTTTATGAGCAAGTGATACGGCACCTTGCATATATTCAATTTCATGTTCGTTAAAGAACGGTAATGCTTTTTTATAGTCAAAGCGAACGTGTGTCATTCAAATTCCTCCAAGTCATTTTTTTAATGAGCTAATTTCACTTTATCGGAACCTTCCTAGCAAATCAAGTAAGCATTTAATATGAAAGCGCTTCACATGAAAAAGAGACACAGCATACAACTGTGTCTCTAAAATTCATTATTTAGACATCTCTAATATTTTTGCTACATCTTCATCTTCCAACTTATTGAAATTGCCAAAAGCACCGCGTTTCATCGCACGATTGATAATTACATTAAATTGATCGTCATTGATGTCATAATCAGCCAGTGTCTCAGGAGCACCTAATGAAGACCAAAAACTCCTCAGTTCTTCAATTCCCTGCTCAGCTACTTCACGCTCTGATTTGCCCTCAGGATCCACTTGGAAAACTTTTTCAGCAAATCGTGCAAAGCGAGATACATTAACTTCAACATTATGCTTCATCCAATTAGGGAAAAGGATGGCCAAACCTCCTGCGTGAGGAATATCGTATACAGCTGAGACGGCGTGCTCGATATTGTGAGAAGCCCAGTCTCCGCGGTAACCCATCTGAAGCATTCCATTCAATGCAATCGTTCCAGCATATAGAACCGTTTCGCGGTGTTCATAAGACGTTAAATCGTCAAGTAATTTGGGTGCCGTATCGATGACTGTACGTAAGACCCCTTCTACCATCTCATCTTGCACGGGTGACTGCGTATTATTATGGAAATATTGTTCCATCAGATGACTCATCATATCCACGATCCCGTAAATAGTTTGGTCTCGTGGTACTGTCACTGTATTCTGAGGATCCAGAATGGAAAAGGTCGGGTACGTATATGGTGCGAATCCCCATCCATACTTCTCATTCGTTTCCCAATTCGTAATAACAGCGCCGCCGTTCATTTCTGAACCTGTAGCTGCAAGCGTCAATACCGTACCAAAAGGTATTGCACCTTCTGGAGTAGCTTGTCTTGTGACAAGATCCCACGCATCTCCCTCATATTTAGCTCCAGCAGCTATAGTCTTCGTACAGTCAATAACACTTCCGCCTCCGACAGCCAAAATGAAATCGATGTTTTCTTTTTTACAAATATCCACGCCTTTTCTAACCGTAGTCAGCCTTGGATTCGGCTCAACACCTGACAGCTCGTATACTTCTACTTCTAAACTATTCAGTTCTTTCATGACGTCATCATAAACGCCATTTTTCTTTATACTTCCGCCGCCATAAACGACTAACACTTTATTCGTATTATTTGGTATTTGCTCAGTTAATTGTTCCACTTGATTTCTACCAAAAATTAATTTGGTTGGATTATGGAAAGTAAATGCATCCATCTCAATATTCTCCTCTCAAAAATGAGTATCTTTCGTACAATATCACATTATCCACTATCTCAAACAGATACTCAAAAGAAATGCGTTATGTATAAAATTTCTCACTTCGCTCAACCTATGACTAATTCAACGTAGTAAGGAGGGGAAAAGAATGAGCTGGATTCAAAGAACAGCCTTATTGCTTATCATCATTGGAGCTATTAACTGGGGACTTGTTGGTCTATTCCAGTATGACTTAGTTGCAGGTCTCTTCGGTGGTGGAGAACAGAGTGGTGCATTCGCACGTGTCATTTACACACTTGTAGGAATTAGCGGACTTATTGCCATATCTATATACTTTTCGCGTGCCGCTGAATATCATGACGCAACAGTAGACGCCACCGAAAAGTAAAAAGAAATGCGGAGAGGGGCGTTCAGGCCTGACATGCATAAGCAAGCTCCCGCAGTGAAGCGTTCTTTCTTCACGGATGGAGATCGCTTATGTCACGAAGGCCTGCCCCTCGCAGCTGGACATTAAAGAAATGCGGAGACGTCTTGATAGCCACGAAACGCATAAGCAAGTTCCTGTAGTGAAACGATCTTCCTTCACGTAAGGAACTTGCTTATGTCGCGAGTGGATAGACGCCGCAGCTGGACAATCGAAATGCGGAGAGGGGCGTTCAGACCTGACATGCATAAGCAAGGTCCCTCAGTGAAGCGTTCTTTCTTCACACAGGGAGATCGCTTATGTTAGAGGGCCTCTCAGTCCCAAAAAAGTAAGTGAAATGTTTAGTGGAGTGATGCCTTTCCCTGACATGTGGAGAGAAAGACATAGCGATGAAGCTAATTAACAACTAAAAAAAACCCGGCTGAGTCAGCCGGGTTTTAATTATTTACGAAACTTTTCGCGATCGTCAGACTGCTTAATCCAGTCTTCTAACTTGTCTTTTAAAGTATTAAATCCTGCAGAAGCATCCTCCTGCTGGTATTGCTGCTGCTTAGGAGCAGCTTGCTTGCGAGGACGGCGCTGTTCTTGCTTAGGTGCCTCCTGTGTAGCACGGATGGAAAGAGAATATTTATTCTTTTCTGCATCGATGTTAAGAATTTTAACTTGAACTTCATCACCTTCATTTAGGTGCTCGTTAATATCCTTCACGTAGCCATGAGTTACTTCGGAAATATGCACAAGACCTTGCACTTTTTCATCAAGGGCAACGAATGCACCATATGGCTGAATTCCTGTTACTTTACCATCTAAAACTTGACCTTCTTGAAACTTATCTGACATGCTATACAACTCCTGATTAAAATATTCGTTTCTTTTCACGCAATTATTGATTTTACCATACCTTCTAAGAATAATCAAAGAGTTCCTATAGTATCCTTTTCCCACTACATATTGGTATAATGTAGAAAAGGCAAGGAGGGGTACTTATGAGTGTTGGAGATAACATTAAAAAGTATCGTCAACTGAAAGAGTTCACTATTGAGGATTTGGCTATGAAATCAAGAATTGGTGTTCAGACATTAGAGTCTTACGAATCCAATTCTAGAGAGCCTGAACTGGACACATTACTGAAAATTTCTACTGTGCTCGATATTCCGGCTTCTGAATTAGTCGAACACCAGACTGACCACACGATTGATGAAGAACTTCAAAACTTGATCGGTGAAGTAGGTGTGAAACGAGCCAAATTGCTGCTTAGAAAGTCCCTTGATTTCTCCGAAGAAGAAGTACTTAAAGCTATGAATCTACTTTATGAATTAAAAGAAAAATAATAATCAAAAAAAGAGGTTTAGAGTTTACGATTTATGGCTATATTGATTAACGTAAGACTTTCTCGTATTCCCCCTGTGAAAGCAAAGCGGAACGTTCGCTTTGCTTCTTTTTTTGACGTTTTATTCAGTAGAAACACTTCAGTATCATCTGTTTTATTTTTTCGGTATCATGTGAATGAGCGATCTTATTATTGGAGTGATACGTATGAGTAGATTTTCAAAAATAACTTCCCGTAAAGGAACAAGATCAGTTAAGTGGGATTACGCTGAAGAATTGTATCAGGATAAAGAAGTTCTCCCAATGTGGGTTGCAGATATGGACTTTGAAGCCCCTGAAGCCGTAATTAAAGCTTTGCAGCACAGAGTTGAACACGGGATCTTCGGATATACAATGCCGGATGATTTATTAAAAGATCAAATTAACTCGTGGCTTAAAAAACGTCATGACTGGGAAATTGAAAATGAATGGATCACATACAGCCCAGGAGTTATTCCGAGTCTGCATATGATTGTACAGGCACTTACTGAAAAAGATGATTCGATTATCATCCAAACGCCAGTATACCCTCCTTTTTACAGTGTTATAAAAGACCATGGACGGAAGCTTGTAGAAAACCCTCTGAACTATATTGATGAATATTATTCCATTAATTTTGAGGATTTTGAAGAAAAAATCAAAAAAAATAACGTAAAGCTTTTTATATTATGTAATCCCCATAACCCTGTGGGAAGGGTTTGGACTAAAGATGAACTGCAAAAAATGAGTGACATTTGCCTGCGTCATGGCGTAAAAATCATTTCTGACGAGATCCATGCTGATCTTATATTTGATCAACGCGCCCATATTCCAATTGCTTCCCTTAGTAAAGAAACGAATGACCAGGTGATTACATTGATGTCTCCTACAAAAACTTTTAATTTGGCTGGATTACAAGCCTCCTATCTAGTTACAGCAAACGAAGAACTGCGTCAGACAGTTAAAAAGCAGTTTGATAATCAAGGCATTTTTATGTTAAATACTTTGGGGATGACAGCCATGGAGGCTGCCTATTCTGAAGGAGAAGAATGGCTTGAAGAGTTACTACAAACCTTAGAAGCTAATCGAGATTATGTCGTAGAGAAGTTTCACTCGGAAACGAGTTCTATACGCGTAGTTCCTACCGAGGGCACCTATCTATTATGGTTGGACTGCCGTGCTTTAAATCTGACTCACACTGAATTAAAGTCCTTTATGCAAAAACAAGCCAAAGTCGGCTTAAACGACGGTGGTTCTTTTGGTGAAGAAGGTCAAGGGTTTATGCGCATTAACATTGCAGCCCCTCACGAATTAATAGAAAATGGTGTGAACAGAATTATTGAAGCGGTTCAAAAATTAAAGCTTCCCAGTTGAATCTGGGAAGCTTTTTTTTGTTACTCTTTGTTTTGATCCGCTTCAGCAGGATCACTGGCTTCGTCCTTGTCCGCTTCTAACGTAATCACTCCGCAAGCTACCCGTTCACCTGAGTCGCCTGCAGGCTGGCTCATTCCATCATCTGCTTGGCTGCTTATCAAGATAGCTGTACCTTCGTCTCGCAATAGTGATGTTTGAGCGTCTTTTAATGTAGCATCTGGTATCATTAACTCAACATCCACATATCCGCTTCCATCCGCTTCGATATTAGGAAGATCTCCAGTGTGAGCTCCCTTCTCATTCATTAATCCGTGTTCCATGTTTTTAGGATTGAAATGGTTTCCCGCACTCTTGAAATCAGGTCCTTCGCATTCAGGTCTCTCATGGATGTGAATTCCATGAATACCTGGAGTAAGACCTTCTGCGGTCACATTCACCTTTACGCCGTCCGGCTGCTCGATAAATACCGCGGTGCCGATTCGATCATTCCCCTGGTTGTACAAGGCTGTTTCTACAGGAGACCGGGCATCGCTATTACATCCTATAAGAAATATGAGAACTACAAACACAAACATTGATTTCATCCCTTAAACTTCCCTTCAATAACATCAATGGTAATCATAGTTTCCCCTTATTCATGAACTTTATAAGTTAAAGCTCTGCTAAACATTGTTGATTTCCATTTCGTTTTTTTCACGGTACTACAGTCTTTTATAAGGCTCGATTACGAGACATTTGAAGAATGGATCAGGGGGCGCGGAAAGACTGGCTTTCCGTGTGAGCGCGGTGAGATCCTGGAAGTCGAAGCCTGAGGAAGCTCACCACATGCCCACGGAAAGCGATCCGTTTTCTAAAGCCACCATCTCCTCATACAAAAGTCTCGAGACTACGTTTTCAATACCAGGGAGCTTATATGAGTATCAACACGAAAATTTTACAGAGCCAATAAAAAAAGACGAGAGGGTAACCTCATCGTCTTGTACTGTCTTCATTTGGCTGCTGCTTGTAAGCTGACGTTTTGTTCTTCGAACTTTGCTCCATCTTTTTTTCTTCTTTACGCGAAGACTTAATGATCAAATACATGGTGATCACAGCAAGAATCGTAAAAACGAGCAAAGTAAGAACTGCCGGAATATATTCGGATTTATCCTGTGGGAAATAAAGAAATTCCATCATAGGACGACCACACACCTTTCCAATCTCCACATATTATAACAAATTTATACTTAAGAAGAGAGATGTTCACGATTTTTTCACAGTATTAGTTTTGGTACAATATTCTTAAGGAGGCGGTAGCCATGTCACAATTCACATCAGGTGATCTAGTTAAAGCTCATTATAAAACCGGCATTTATATAGGTGAATTTTTGGAAGAACGGAACAATGCTCACTTAGTCAAGGTTCTGGCAGTAGATAAACACCCGATGCAAGGGGATTTGCACAATCCTGGTCAAACGAGCGAGGTGTTTTTTCATCAGCGAAAAGCGTTAAGTTTTCAGGAAAAGGCGAATATTAATAAGCAAGCGGTTGAAGCTTATGATTCGAAGGAGGCACCTGATTATTACACCTCCCTTTTGGACTCTGTGGAAAAGCTGAAGAATAAATTGACTCGAAGAGAAACAGAATTCAACCAACAGGCACTGCATCAGCTTGAAGATTTAGAAACCCAGTATAAAAGACAGAATCAACCACGCTCATCTTAGGAGAGGCGTGGTTGATTACGTTAATCCCCTGGAACACGTAAGTTTTTCTTCTTTTTTACCGGCTTTCCGTAAATCCGAGTCGTAAGCTTAGGAGCCTGTTCAAACAAAATCATACCGACGAAGGCAGCGATTAAAATATACAGACCACTGAAAGCTTTTAACGCTCCTGATGCGACACTTGCAATGACTACTGAGAATTCTCCTCTGGCACATAAAGATAAACCAGCTCGTAATGAAGCTCTCTTAGACAGACCATAAATCGGCCCCCCAACTAACCCCACTAAAAGTTTAGCTATAACCGACCAGACTAGTACAGAAACAAGAAGGCCCGCCATCGGGATGCCATCTCCAAGCTCTATGGTTGTCCCAAAGTATATAAAGAAAGTAGGAAGCATAAGGTCGCGCACTGGCAGAACTGTCTGTTCGATTTTATCAATTTTACCGATTTCAGCCAGCATCATACCGGCTAAAAAGGCCCCAAGTACCTCAGATAAACCTAGATAAAGGGCCAGACCACCATATGATAAAGCAATACCAATCAACAACGCCGTTTTAAAATCTTCATCCATTATCTTATCGAGGAACGTTTCGAAATTCTTAAAAAGGGTTTTTCCAAGAATAATCGCAATCAGCGTCATCCCAATAATTTTACCAATCAATATGAAAAAAGAGAGAGATGTAAAACTTTCACCTGAGCTCACCCCGAACAATATCGCTACAACGATAGGTGCTACCAAATCTTCAAATATTAAAATCCCCAATATAAATTCAGTTTCACTATTCGCCATTCTTCCCCGGTCGTCCAATAGCTTAGCCGTAATTGAGGAACTGGTGGCATACGCAATCCCTCCTACGAGAAAGCTGGAAAACAGATCCAAGTTGAACAGCAGGGCAATCACAGTCGTTACACCAAGACTTAAAGCCACATCAAGCAAGCCGGAAGGCCATATTTTCTTCGCGATTCCCCCTAAACGTTTTACATTGAATTCCAAGCCTAATAAGAAGAACAAAAGAACAATGCCGATCTCACTTGCAAAATGAAGCAGTTCATTATCTGTTAAGGCATCAGCTAATATGATGCCTAACAATATATATAAGATCACGTTCGGTATCTTTATTTTTATGCTTAGAAACCCTAAGTAAAAAATAAACAGCAGGACTAAACCTGCACCTAACAACTCGGGAAAATCTGTGTGCAATTCAATCAGTCCCCTCCGTTACACAAGGCGATCATACTATCGATTTGATCCTGCTTTCCTATAGACATAATTACATCACCAGGCTGTAATTTCGTATCGGCATCCGGGATGGCTATCGTTTCGTCGCCTTTTACAATCCCGATAATCGTAACACCTGTTTTGTTACGGACTTCTGATTCTTCAATCGTTTTAAATACGATCGGTGAATTGTTTTTAAGCTCAATCCAATCAATCACAATCTGATTTTTAAACATTTTCAATTGATCTGCATTTACTGGCTGATAGGTAGCCCCTAGCAGCTGCGCACCTAGTTCTCTCGTCTCATCGGACGTAAGGTCCATAGCAAAGTCCGCTTCCTCGCTATCTGCTTCCTCAAAAAAATATAGCTCTCTTTTTCCTGTATGGTGAACAATTAAAACAAGCATGCTGTCTTCGGCCGTTTTTAATGAAATTTTTTGACCGATGCCTGGCAGCTGAGATATCGAGATGTTCATCCTTACCATCCCTTTCTTAAACCTGATAGACAGTTTCATCAAGTAATAATTTAAACGAGGTAAAAACATGTAGTTAAAATGCGGACAAGGAGTAAATCGTTCCTGTCCGTTACCCTCGTAAAGAAGAGGCGGCTATGCCGCTTCCTTAATTTCTCTCTTCGTACTATTAAGTTTATTCTACCAGTACTCAATTGGTCATTCCACTTGTTTATTTGTTTTCCTAAGCAGGTTGTGGTAATTTTAGAACGAAAGAAAAGTTTAGAGGAGGTCCGGCCGATGAGTGTACATATTGGTGCAAACCCCGGAGACATTGCTGATAAAATATTATTACCTGGAGATCCTTTGCGTGCAAAATATATTGCAGAGAATTTTCTTGAGGATGTAACTTGCTATAATGAAGTTCGTGGAATGTACGGCTATACAGGAACTTATAAGGGAGAACGAATTTCTGTTCAAGGAACTGGAATGGGAGTCCCTTCTATTTCTATTTATATCAATGAACTCATGGAAAGCTATGATGTACAGAAGCTGATCCGTGTAGGTACGTGCGGAGCATTGCAGAAAGACGTGAAAGTTCGGGATGTTATCCTCGCTTCAACGGCAACTACAGATTCCCAAATGAACCGTATGGTATTCGGAGGAATCGATTATGCGCCTACAGCTGATTTCGATTTATTAAAAAAGGCTTATGATGCTGGAATTGAAAAAGGATTAAAGCTTCGTGTAGGTAATGTCTTCACAAGTGACAGTTTTTATCGCGACAATGCGATGGACGTTTTCAACTTACTGGCGAAATACAATGTTTTAGCTGTAGAAATGGAAACGACCGCACTTTATACATTGGCTGCCAAATATGATAGGGAAGCATTATCCGTCCTAACAGTAAGCGACCATATCCTTACAGGAGAAGAAACTTCATCTGAAGAACGCCAATCCACATTTAACGAAATGATCGAAGTCGCTCTCGAAGCAGCAATACAAGATTAAAAAAAGGCCGTAAAGGCCTTTTTTTTATGAATAAATAGCAAATGAAGCTAATGTACGTGCCATCACTCCAGAGGGTCCTTTTGGCCCTAATTCATGACTTTGTTCATTTATAGAGGTTCCTGCTATATCCAAATGAACCCACGGTGTATCTTCAGCAAATTCCCCTACAAAAGCGCCCCCCATAATCGCATGAGCTTTTCTTGTCGGAGAGTTATTTAAATCGGCGATGTTACTCTTTTTAATCTGGGCGCGATAATCCTCATTGTATGGCAGCTGCCATACTGGCTCTCCCATTTGCCCGGCAATAGCACTGACCTTATTAAATAGAGAATTATTATTCGTCATGGCTCCTGTCATCCATGAACCTAATGCTGTTACGACACCTCCTGTCAGAGTAGCCACATCGATGATCCTATCAGCTTTTAAATGCTTGGCATACGTGACGGCATCCGCTAGAGCAAGACGACCTTCCGCATCAGTATTCAACACTTCGATCGTGCGCCCGCTCATAGAAGTGATGACATCATCGGGTTTAAATGCAGACCCCGAGATCATATTGTCCGTAGAAGGAATAACCGCCAGGACATTGCACTTCGGCTGAACGCGCCCAATGGTTTCCATTGCTCCAAGAACAGCCGCTGCCCCTCCCATATCCCCTTTCATACCAGGCATACCAGTTTTAGGTTTGATGGAATAACCACCCGTATCATAAGTAATTCCTTTGCCTACGAATGCCGTGACATCATCCCATTCAGGCAACCCTTGATACTTTAGGACAATCATCGCCGGAGGCTCCTCAGAACCCTGATTGACCGCTAAAAGTGCACCCATCCCCATTTGTTCCATATCATCCTTTTCTAATATTTCTACAGAAAAATCGTGCATCAATGCTAATTCCCTTGCAAACTCTGCCATTTCAGCAGCTGTAAGCAGGTTGGCCGGAGAATGAACAAGGTGCCTGGCAGTATTGACCCCTTTACTTAATGCGTAACCTAAAGCTGATGAATAATAAAGGTCTTCTTCTGTCTCTTTTGTAACGAAGGTCAAAAACTTTACATAAGGGAGTTCTTTTTTAGCTTTCGTTTTGAAATGGGACAACTGATAGGTCGCCATCCCCATACTCTCTGTAATTAATGATGCGCACTCCTTAGGAGATAAATCAGATGGTACAAGTCCATCCAATTCGATAGAAACTTTAGTGATTCCTTCTCCCTGAAGTTTTTTGAACAAAGCTCCAAAAGCTTTTCGAAATCGATCTCGGGTCAGATTGTTTTCATCTCCTAAACCTACAAAGTAAACCCTTTTCGGCTGTGCTTGCTTGTGGGTCAAAAGCTTCGAGATTACCTGATAGTCACTTGATATATCTCCTGCGTGGGCATACTCCGATACCGATCCGTTCATAACTTCATTTAAACTTTCGAAAGACTTACTTACTTTTCCGGAAAATAAACCAATCACTAACGCTTCTTCTTCGTAAAACAGTTCTTTCCTGAATTGAAACATCGCAACTCCACCTCCAATTGTCAGTATACTAGACTTTGCATATGATTTCGCAGCTAAGTTCTTAAACGACAATTTGATCTCAAATATGATATGATACTTAAGAAACACTCTTAAAAAAAGACACTTACTTTAGGGTCAGAAAGGATGTCAAACGAGACATGGAGTTACTACAAAACTTTCCTTTGTGGGCAGCCATTGCAGCGATTTTTTTTGCACAAGTGGTCAAAATCCCCATTCAATTCATCGCTTCAAGGAATCTGGATCCCGGACTAGCGTTTAGTACAGGGGGAATGCCTAGTAGTCACTCCGCCGCAGTCACCGCTTTGTCCACAGCTGTAGGGATAGAGCATGGCTTCAACTCATCCATATTCGCTATCGCTGCTGTTTTCACAATCATAGTGATGTTCGACTCAACTGGAGTCAGACGGCAGACTGGTGAACAGGCCATCATGCTGAATATCCTGCTTAACGACTTTCAACGTTTCGTTGGAGAAGCAAGAGAATGGGCGAACAAAGAAGATTTCCAGAAACGAGAAGAGTTAAAAGAATTATTAGGTCATAAACCTATTGAAGTTTTCTTTGGTGGCCTTACGGGAATTTTACTGACTGCATTTTTACATTCGCTTTTATAAAAATCTCACAAAAATATCATGTAACAGAGACTTATAGCATAAACAAGCCGGTATCGAGGATACCGGCTTGTTTATGCTATTCAGCTAATATCTGCTCCCGAAACACTTCCAATGTTTCGTTATTATTGTAATGAATGAGTTCTTCTTCGGCTAAGGTGCCATCGCCCTCTTCGACCACATATACTTGCGTTTCTTTTTTGCCCCAGTGATTGTATACATCATCGACGCTCGGATAATACAGATCTATCTTATCCCCTTTAATCGCTGACCCTGTATCAGCTACCACCCCATAACCATACCCGGGTATGAATAAAACGGTTCCGATGGGGAAAATCTCTATATCAGCAGCAATTGTAGAATATAAATCTCTTTTCACTTCCACTCCCGAATACGTGATCCCAAAAGCCGGATGGTCTTCATTCTTACCTGTTGATTCATACCCTGCCGTATATCCCGTAGCCATAACTGTACGTGTAGGATATTGTGAAAGATTCAATAGTTCTACTACATCTTCTTCTGTGGCAGAATAAGATGTGGCAGGTTGGCTTGAAGGATTTGTGATTTTACGTTTATCTTCACTCTCGGATGTCTGTTGTTTTAAAGCCAGCCAATCATCGACATCTTTTATAGATAGATTCGATATATTCGCCCACGTGCTGTACATAGCCCCAATAAAAAGGAGGATGAATAGTAATCTCTTGATTATATTAAGCATGATGATCACCTCACGATGTTCATCATGTCCAACGTCGACCTTTTTTATTCAAAAACCCTACTCATTCCTCGACTTAACCATAATAAGAGAGCCTTAATTTAGGCTTTCAAGAAAAGAAACTTAAATAAAAACACCAACACCCGATATTTTAAAAAGGCTAATAAAAAAACCTTAACAAAGAGCTGAGTGCCCTCGTTAAGGTTCATTAATTGTTCATTAATCAGAACATTTGATATCCATTTTTCCTCAGCCATTTGATCACTAAGCCTGCAGCAATGGTTCCGACGAAACCACTCGTTAGAATGACAATATCCACCACTTTCAAATTTACAAGCCTTTCAAAAACAGTTGAAAAAGCATATACCGTATCAGTAAAATAACGGCTCACTGCGAAGTTATCAACTATTAATAAGACAACAATTGGATAAACGATGGCCATGATCCAGGATGAGCGAAGAATCATATTCAATAAAAAGCCTATACCAAAGAAAAGCACAAAGAACAAAACCATAGATACTGCAAATTGTACAATATTCAAAGAAAGATCCCCCTACTTGTAAAAAAGCAAAGGCAAAATTGCCTTTGCTTTACATGTGACCCTTATTTAAAGAAGTTTAACTTCCCTTTTTTCAGAAGAAGACTTGGTCCGCCTAATTTTAGCAAGTAACGATTGTCAATGACTTTCTTCATAGCTGTAGCTGACCATCCAAATAACTTCTTATCATCAAACACTACACCAATAGCATCGTCATGGCCTAAAGAAGCTACTGTACCTTTAAGGTCAGGTTTGAATGGTTCAAGGTGTTTGTCACCATCCACTAGTTTCTTAAGGTTAGCCGCAGTATTTTCTGCCATTTGAATAGCAATTTGAGCTGTTGGTGGGTACGGACGTTCTGTCTCTTCGTTGAAAATCAATGCACAGTCCCCTACGATGAATACTTCAGGATACTGCTTACTTGTCAAATCAGCTTCAACCGGCATACGGCCGCGGTTTGCTTCAAACCCTGACTCTTCAACTAGAGAATTCCCGCGTACGCCTGCAGCCCATACAACTGTGTTCGTAGCAATCTCTTCACGCTGCTCGTCTTTTTCGAATACAAGCTTGTTTTCTGTAACTTCCTTGATCATTGCGCCAATCTTAAATTCAACGCCTTTAGCTTCCAGCGAGTTCATCGCATATTCAACTAATTCAGGATCGAATCCTGGAAGAGCTGTAGGTGCAGCTTCAACGTTGATAATACGCACTTTGTCACGAGGGATATCATACTCTTTGCAAAGTTCAGGGATGCGATTAGCTAATTCACCTACGAATTCAATACCAGTGAAACCAGCTCCACCAACGACAATGTTCAAACGTTCTTCTTTCGGTTGTGCTTCATTGTTGTATTTAGCAAAGTTATACTCGATGTGCTGACGAATCAAACGTGCACTATTAATACTGTTAATCGTATAAGCATGTTCTTTTAAGCCTGGGATACCGAATGTAGCAGCTTCAAATCCAAGCCCAATCACTAGATAGTCGTAAGAAAGTTCTCCATTTTCGAGCACGACTTTCTTTTCTTCAGGAAGGATGCTTTTAACTGTATCCTGTACAAAGTTTATTTGACTCGTATTCACAACTTCCTTGATCGGAATACGCGTTTTATCATGATGTAATGTTCCTGCAGCATTTTCATGAAGCCAGGTCGTTTGGTAATGATAGCTGTGTTTATTGACTAAGGACACGTTTGCATCATTAGGTCCAAGAAGTTTTTGCAATTTGACAGCTGTCATAATTCCGCCGTAACCCGCGCCCAATATAACAATATTTGGTTTTTTCATACTTATCACTTCCATCTTTGAATTTTTGATACTCTTCGGTGCTTGTGACTCGTTTCACACAGCCACCCATAAAAAAAAACCTGTCAGTACGTATATAGTTCTGTCACAAAATCGTAAATGTTTTCTATCACCATATTAGACTTTTTTTCTCGCGTTTTCAACCCTTTCATCATTTATCCGAAAAGTGTAAAAATTATAACAACTTGAAAAGGCTTACAATAGGACATAGGTGCTTCAATACTATTATTTATGATAGAATAGTAAAAGTGTAATTTGATTTTGAACAGGGGGACAACTACTATGAGTGATAAAGTTTATGATATAACGGTAATTGGCGGCGGACCTACTGGGTTATTTACAGCCTTTTACGGGGGGATGCGCCAGGCAAGTGTAAAGATCATTGAAAGTTTACCTCATTTGGGTGGTCAGCTATCTGCTCTTTACCCTGAAAAATATATATTTGACGTTGCAGGATTCCCTAGAGTAGGAGCCCAGGAGCTTGTAGATAACTTGAAAGAACAAGCGTTAGCCTTTGATCCAACGATCTCACTCGAACAATCGGTAGAAACGATTGAAAGATTAGAAGACGATACTTTAAAGCTTACAACAAATAAAGAAGTCCATTATACAAGAACCATCATAGTCACAGCAGGTAACGGTGCATTTCAGCCAAGACGATTAAAAATTGATGATACAGAAAAGTTTGAAGATACAAACCTTCATTATTATGTAGATGATATGAATAAATTCGCTGATAAAAACGTAATGATTTGCGGCGGAGGAGACTCTGCTGTCGATTGGGCGCTCATGCTTGAACCGATCGCTAAACAGGTGAATCTTGTCCACCGTCGTGATAAATTCAGAGCTCACGAACATAGTGTCGAGCAGTTGAATAATTCCAAAGTAAACCTACTGACACCTTACACACCCGAAAAAATGATTGGAAACGATCGTATTGAACAAGTAGTACTTCAAAAGGTAAAAAGTGAAGAAATTAAAACCATTGATGTTGATGAAGTAATCGTGAATTATGGTTTCATCTCATCGTTAGGTCCCATAAAAAATTGGGAGCTGGAAATCGAAAAAAACAGTATCGTTGTGAATTCTAAAATGGAAACGAACATCAAAGGGATTTACGCAGCTGGTGACATATGTACGTATCCTGGTAAAGTAAAACTAATTGCTTCAGGGTTTGGAGAAGGCCCTACAGCTGTCAATAATGCAAAAGCGTATATGGATCCGGATGCAAGAGTCCAGCCTAAACACTCAACAAGTATGTTTTCATAAAAAAAAGCTGTCCCTAAGAGTCTATTTCCTAGACTTTTGGGACAGCTTTTTAAATTATTAACAGTTTGGATCTGGCGTACCAGCGTTTGTTGCGGTTTTAAAAGAAGAACCACAACCACAAGATACAATGGCATTCGGATTGTCGATCGTAAATCCGCCGCCCATCATATTTTGTTTGAAGTCGATTTTAGTTCCTTCAACAATTGGAATATCCTGCGTGCGAATCACGACAGAAATCCCATTGTATTCCTCTATAGTATCAAGTTCCTTGTTTACCTCATCTTCAAAACCCATAGCGTACGACAGCCCACTGCATCCGCCGCCTTTTACTCCGAAGCGCAAATGCACATCTTTTGATTCTTCCTCTTTCAACATCTCATGAATCTGATGGTTTGCCGCTTCTGTGATATTAAGAATCATCATGGACTCCCCTTTCTTATCCTTATTTTTCAGTATACTAACTGATTTTTATTTTATCAAACGAATACTATGGCTATTTACAGAAAAAAGCTTCTGCTCACATTTGCAGAAGCTTTTATTTATAAGCGCGACACTGTATTAAAATAACGGGTTTTCCTCCAGGTGTTGATAAATATTAGTTACAAGTTCTTCTGCAGTGTCCGCCATGACTCGTTCTCCATTAACTAAAGCAAAAAGTCCTTGAGAACAAATGCCGCAATGGCTGAGACAGCCGTATTCTACAACATCCAGATCAGGGTCTTTTTCTAATTTTTCCATTGCTTCATCAGACCCGCTGACTAAATTATTAACGCAAAATTCTATGATTGGATTCATCCGCTTCACCTCATTATCCTGGATGAAACCCCGATACATTCTCATAGTACCATATTTCACAATTTATTTATATTGTCAGTTGGATGTTTATACGTCTTTCTGGTATTCTAAACCATATTCCTCCAATGCAGCATATACTTCTTTTAAACGAGGGTTTCCTTCACCAGCAATTTTTTCGTTGATTACGACTAGTGGGTAGAACAACTCGTCTTCCATTATCCAATCAATATATTTTCGGTCTACTTCCTCAAGCTCTGTATCATGCAAATCTACATAGCGATATTTCAGACCATCTGTATGAAATTTCCTGGCAACGGCAGCCTGAAGCCATTCATATGTTTCTTTTGATCCTGGAGCATTCACGCAACTGGCACATCTTTCTTCAGCTCCATAAACGGTGAGTGTTATTTTTTCTGCAGTCATCCCTTGTCCTCCTGTAACGTTTATTTGTAGGTACCTACAGTTTACAAAACCTCGAAAAAAAGATAAAATGAAAATGGTTCTCAATTTATTTTTTTTAGTGAGACGATCATAGATTTTTATTGAAATTGGATTTATAATTAGATCAATGAAAGGGGAAGATTGAACATGGAAGCTCAAGTTCAAGAAGTACTGAATAAACTTCGCCCATTTTTACTTCGTGACGGAGGAGACGTTGAATTAGTAGACGTTGAAGACGGAATTGTACGTCTTCGTCTTATGGGTGCATGCGGGAACTGCCCAAGTTCTACAATCACTCTAAAAGCAGGTATTGAACGTGCCCTTGCACAAGAAGTTCCTGGGATCTACGAAGTAGAGCAGGTATTTTAATAAATCGCCAGACTGCATTCAAATCCGTACACCTATGTGTGCGGATTTTTTAATGGCTGCTCTAAACTTTGCTGGTTTTTCATTACAAGTTATTCAACAATATGGCAGGATTGCGGAATACTTGGTTTTGAGATAACCGGAGTTCGTTACCCTGTTAAGAGCCAGGGGTGGTTGGGAAGCTACTCGCTTTCCTGTGGGAGCAGCGGGACAGGTGAGCCCCCGCAGAGCGAAAGCTTGAGGAGGCTCAGCGCCCGCCCCACGGAAAGCGAACCTTTTCCTTCAGCCCCTAAGCTCCCACTATGTCTCGAAACTGAGCTTTCAAGAATAGGGAGCTTATTTGAAAAATCACTTTTAACAATGCCCTTTAATTAACGGGGGTCACTGCTTCCTTACCGCTCAGCACGTTTGACAGGTTTTCCAGACACAATGTAATCATAGCTTCCCTCGTCTCAATACTGGCCGAGCCAATATGAGGCAGACAGACGACCTGTTTAAGGGACAGCAGCGGATGAGAAGGAGAAATAGGTTCATTTTCAAATACATCTAAACCCGCTCCTTTAATTTCCCCAGATTGAAGCGCAGCATATAAGGCATCTTCGTCTACTGTCGCTCCCCTGGAAACATTGATGAAAATGGAGCTGTGCTTCATCTTTTTAAACACTTCTGTGTTGAAAAGCTTAGTCGTTTCTTTCGTAAGCGGGACGAGACACATTACGAAATCACTCGATTCTATCAAATTATCGAAGGATTCATAACGAACGCCGATTGCTTCTTCGGCTTCTGCTTTTCTTGTTCGGTTATAGTATGCGACATCCATGTCGAAGCCTTTCGCTCGTTTGGCTACCGCTTCTCCAATCCTCCCCATTCCTACAATTCCTAATTTCTTGTGATGTACATCTGAACCTGCCAATAAAAAAGGAGACCACTTTCCCCACTGCCCCTCTTTAACATACTCTGCGGCTTCAACAACTCGTCTTGCTGCGGCTGTCAATAGAGTAAAGGCCAGGTCCGCTGTAGTGTCCGTGAGAACATCGGGCGTATTCGTAACAATGACATTCCTTTTTTCAGCGCTATCTACATCAATGTTATCAAAGCCTACTGCCATGTTGGCTACAATTTTTAAATGAGAGGAATGATCTAATAGTTGGTCATCCACTTGATCTGTGAGTGTCGTAAGAACCCCATCTGCTTTCTCGAGCTCCTGCTTGAGTACCTCAGGAGGGACAGGTTCCGTTTCACTCTCCCACATGTAAAGGTTCAAATTATTTTTATAACGGGCAGTTAAGTGTTCTGGGAGTTTCCTTGTGGAGTAAACATAGGGTTTGTTCATTTTAAAATCACCTCTAGTTTATTATAATAGAAATGAAGGAGGACTACACATTTTAAGATACGTGAACGACCATCTGGTATAATACAACTAACGCTTTAATTTTTCAATAATATGCTATAGAGTAAGCAGCAACTGTTAACAGGGAGGTCTTTATCTTGAGAGAAGAAAACAGAAAAATTTCCGTATTAGAAAAAACAGCCAGAGATTGGCTTAGTGACCGAGGTGTCACGATTGATGATATGGCTGAACTTGTCCATTACCTTCAATCTAAATATCACCCCAATTTATCGATGGAGGACTGTCGCTTTAATGTTCACCAGGTGTTGAAAAAAAGAGAAGTTCAAAATGCGATATTAACCGGAATTCAGCTTGATAAACTTGCTGAGACAAAAGCGCTTGAGGAGCCGCTTCAAGCGACTATAGAAGCAGATGAAGGTTTGTATGGGGTGGATGAAATCATCGCGTTTTCCATTGTAAACGTATATGGTTCAATCGGTTTTACAAATTACGGCTATATTGATAAACAAAAACCAGGAATTCTAAAGAAATTGAACGATAAATCTTCTGGTGATTGCCATACTTTTCTAGATGACATTGTAGGTGCCATTGCAGCCGCGGCATCAAGCCGGTTAGCCCATAGTGCGGTAGGCGAAGAATATTAAGCAGAACCTACTGAGAAACCGCTCCATTTTTGGGGCGGTTTCTTACTTTTTTTGAAACTTTATCCAAATCAATTCGTATAATCAAAGTGAACTACAAAATATAAGAAAGAGGTGTACAACACGGCAATGAGAAAAAAATTGATTTGGCTTCTTCCATCGTTCATCATGCTGATGGGAATTGCATTATTATTTTATGAAAATTATCAGGAAGTCACGGAGCCTCCAAAACAAAACTGGAGTCGCGAAATTGAACTTGCCTCCACCTCTTCGACCGCGGACCCTGTCGTACAAAAAAAAGAAAGTGGTATGGATATTTCCTATTTAGATGAAAATGGAGTCACTAAACTTTTCCTTGATGAATCTTTCACTATTGAAAATGAACATACATACGAAATCCCTTACGACAAATGGACTCAGTTTTACCAGGATGAAGAGAATCTAATATATTCGGATTATTATGGAATGTATGATGGGGAAACCGGTGAAAAAATCTCAGACATAACACGTTTCTTCCCTTTACAAAAGCAGATTATTTATCAGGAAGAACTTGAAGTCATGCTCCTTGACCCCGACACCCTTGAACCTACTCCTTTGATTACACTAGATGAAAAAGAAACTGAACTATCGGTCGTTGAAGACAACGGCAGCATTTATATACTCACCTATTACAATGGAGGCGGAAACAACCAACTCACTTTTTACGATATTACCTTTGATGGGGCTGAGGAACTCGGCACGATCGAATTCACTGTCAGAAACTCTGAAGTAGTAGAAGATATTAATTTCTCCATTCAAGAAGACCAGTACTCCCTCCTGCTCACTACGAATCAAAAACAAACGATGTCGGGCTCTCCCGTCAATTTTTACTACTTCGCCCAGGAAAGCATGAATGAGAACCCTGAGCTGGAACTTCTGGAACTGTATGATCCAAATAGTAAAGGTAACCTGACTGACATATCGGATATTGAATTTTCATCCGCCGATGATCAAACTCATATTACTTTTAAAGCATTAGGGTCTACAGAAACAATGTATAGAAATGAAAGGCAGTTTAACATCTATGAAGCGTGGATAAGCGAAGATGAAGCCTCAAATGTCTCCAGACTGAGCAATACTCCAGACTCTTCAGGTCACCCTTACTGGATCGATTCAGAAACTATCCTATGGTTTGACTTAAAAGGGGACGCCAACCGAATGCTTCTGGCCTCGTCAGATGAGCAAATTATAAAACAGTCTAATCAAATGACAATTAATTATTTTTTAAATACGTTAGGCAAAACACTTGGTATGTTATCCTACAGCTTCTTCACCTTACTTGTAGGCGTCATTTGGTTTATCTGGCCGATGTTATTTTTAGCATTTATCATGTTTGGACCTGGAAATGCGATTGATCACGACAAACCCTGGATATTCTTCTCAGGAGCTGGAATATATTTAGCTGCCGCTTTTATTTTTAACGATCGAGTGTTCACTTCGACCTTGATGGCCAGAGCACCTGATTATCTAAGCTTTTTAGCCAGCCCTTTCGTTTTCATCAGTATATTCGCACTTATCACCTATGCTATTATTGCGCTTAGTGCCAAGAAGCTTGATTGGTCCGTATCAATCAGACTCTCTTATTTCATAGGCATTCATTTATTGTTCATCACCATATTTTTCGGTCCCTACTTATTATAAGCCTCTTCAATCTCAGTCTTGGTTTATTAAATAAACTTTCAATTTCCTTTTACCTTACATTGCTCTTGTTAATTGTGAATCTGGACTTTTCGAGAGGAATATGGAAAATGCTGAAGTCAAGAAAAAAGAGAAAATGACGCTATGGATCTCAATAGCGTCATTTTCTATCTAATTTCCATTTATATAAATCGGTGATTTTATAAGTAGGTTGTTCATCATAATGTTTAATACTTTCAAAAGTACTGACCCCTGTTTCCACCATTAGTGTATCTATACCCGAGTGGATACCCGCCAGAATATCTGTATCATAATTATCCCCGACCATTAGCACATCTTTTTTTGAAAAACCTAACTTTTCGATGGCTTGCTCCATGAGGATAGGTTCAGGCTTACCTGCAAAGACAGGATCTATGCCCGTGCTTACAGATATAACTGAAGTTATGGCTCCATTACCGGGCACCATGCCTCTTTCAGTAGGAATAGCGACGTCCTTATTCGTACTTATTAACTTGGCTCCATTTCTAATTTGCAAACAGGCTTTTGCCAGTTTTTCATAGGTGAGACCGCGGTCGATGCCTATTACCACATAATCGGCGTTATCGTCTACGATTTGAATGTTTTCGTTTTCAAGTGCAGAATACAGTCCTTCTTCTCCTATGACATACGCCTTCGCATGATGTTCCATTAATCGTATATATTTGGCAGCCGCCATGCTTGAGTTGAATATTTGTTCTTCGCGAGCATCAATCCCCATTTTCATTAATTTCTCAGCTACTTTCTCAGGGACTGTAGCTGAATTATTCGTAACGAACAAATGAGGAATCCCTTCTTGGTTTAATTCTTTAATAAACTCTGCGGCACCTGGGATCTTTTCATTTCCTCTGTACATTGTTCCATCCAAATCAATTAAATAAGCTTTATAGTGCACCATAACTGTCAGCTTCACTCCTTATTGCTTGAAAAAGCAGACACAGGACCTAATTCTTCATCCAAATAAGTCCGGACCCGAATTGGAAATTTGAGCAGCGAGTCTTTATTGACTTCCCACACTCTCATGACTGCTTCATGATCAATATTTGTATAATTTTGTACAACCTCTTTTCTAAGTCTTATGATGTCTTTGTAACCAGATTTTTCGCTCTCAGGGAGAACTTTTTCATCCGTTAAAATATCAATAATATCCTCATAACTGCCGGGATCTCTCATAATGAAGCCATCAATCATTTGATTTCCTGCATCAATGATAGCTTCAACCGTTATGTGAACCTTTCTTTCGAAAGCAAGGCGTTCGGCGAAAGTTTGTGCTTGCTGCTTCTTAGATTCATCGAGAAGCCTTTCCATATATTCAAGAATTTGCTCGATTTTTCGTCTATCTACAAAATACATGATCCTACCTCCTTTGACTTTCTGACCGTATAAATTCTTGCTTAGTCCAATTACCATTTTACTACAATGATATCCTTTTGCTAAAATGAAGTTAGGTTAACCCGCCATACCTATGAAAGGAGATGACAATTTGGGTGATATAAAAGTTTTAAAAGATCAAGAAGAACAAGTACCATCACGCTTTGTCAGCTTTACCGCAGGAAATCGCCGGTACGAATTCGTTTTTATGAAGGCTTCTTACTTTAAGAGTGACACACTAGTCGTAGACCTTCTCGGCAACCATAATTTTTTACTTAATCATGAAACGCTTGATAAGAAAGGTCATATTGAGCACGTTTTTCACATCAATCAAATGGAAGCTGATCAACTAAGAAACTGTTTACACAAATTCCTTTAATCGACATAGCTAATCCCTCTTTGGATACACTAAAACCAAGGAGGGTTTTTTGTGGATAAAAAACAAAAAGATATTTACACTGATTTTGCCAATGTAGAGGCCGGGCGAAATTATCTGACTCCGGAACAATTGCCTGAAGGGCCCTATGGTTCCCCACGTAATAAGGAAGAACCTGTGTCTAATCGTAAAAGTGCTCCGTGGACAGAAAAACAGCGCTACTATAGTGCTTTCAACTATGAGTATAAGGGTCTCCATCACGACATTCCAAGAAAATTCCCAGGAGCCCACCCTACGCATGATGAAGAGCATACCAATATGAAACCGTCCGAAGAAAAAAACTAATAATAAACCGACGTGCTTATCATGGCACGTCGGTTTATTGTTCTACGCGTTTCAATACAAAATAGGCACACCCAAAGTTACAGTACTCATACAAATAATCTTCAAGGGTACTGATCTTTGTATCAAATGTAGCTTTCGTATTTTGATCATCATAGAATCCTTTTAAACGAAGCTGACCGTAACCCCAGTCTCCGACAATAAAATCGTACTTGCTCAATATGTCACTGAAACGTCCTTCTAGATCTTCTTCATTGAATGCTTCTCTATAATCTTCAATGAGCTCATAATTTTTTCCGAATAATTCAATCAACTGAAATCACCTTACCTTATTGATTCAAGTGTACCATATTTGGTATATGACGAGGAAATAGATGATAAAAAATTGTATCATAATCAAATTTTCGTCCAAGCTAACTGTAAAGTATAAACTATAAAGGAAGATGAATAATGGACAATTTATTAAAGGGCTTTATCCTTTTCGGGTTAACTGCTGCGCTTTTAGCAGGCTGCAACACAGAAGAAAACGAGAACACTCAACCAGATAAAGATCACTCGATCCCTGGAAATGCTATGGATAACTATAACGAAGAACCTGCAGACGGCCAGGTAGGCTATGTCCGGTTTCAGAAAGATCAGTTAGACCAGGAATCTGAACGCAACCATAAGATTAAGGTTAACCGCGAACAGATGGCTGATATGATCAGCCGAATGATCCTTCGTTACGAAGATTTCGATGATGTAGCTACGCTGGTCACTGATAACGAAATACTTGTAGCCTATAAAGGTCCGGAAGATAAAGACAAGAACCAGAATGCAGATATCGTAAAGAAAACGGCTTATTCTCTTGTCCCAAGCTTTTATCATGTATATGTTTCGGACGAGCCCACAGCTTATGGAGACATACAAAGCTTAAGTAATTCCACTGTCTATGACGAAAATTACAATGAAGGCATTAGTCGAATTGTAGATAAAATGAAAAAATCCCCACAAGGTTCTACAACGAGTGAAAACGTCGAAGAAAGCTGAAATATCAACTCATCATTTTTTACAAGGAGGGTAAAACAATGAAATTAGGTTATGGTTTACTGTTCATTCTATTTTCTGTTTGGTTTTTCCCTTCTGTCAGTGGAGCCGTTTCGACTGAACAAGAAAGTGATATAGAGAGGATGGCTCTTTATAAAAAGACGGAAGCAGTCACGGGCATATCCTGGACTTTTTTTGCCGCTATTGATCAATATGAGCGTCAAATTCATGAAGGTAAACCAGAGAACCGGGTGACCGCTTTTCGTCCTGATCCTCTATTCTGGGAAGGAATTAAAGCTGAACCAGGTTTCTTTCCTAATGGATGGGGCGATAATGGGGACGGGAATAACGAAATAGATCAAACGAATGATGAAGATATACTATGGAGTTTAGGAAGTTACTTGCAGTCTTATGGCACAACAGAAGATGATATCCGAATCGCCCTGTGGAATTATTACAAACGCGACTTGACCGTGCAAACCATCATGAACACTGAAAAAGTTTTCGATAAATTTCAAACGGTCATGTTAAGAGACAGGGATTTCCCCCTACCGATTGAAGCGAATTTCAGCTATAACAATACTTGGGGGGACGCAAGAGGCTTTGGAGGACGAAGGATGCATGAAGGAACAGACATATTTGCCAATTACGGCGTTCCGGTTAAGTCGACAACGTATGGAGTAGTAGAGATGAAGGGTTGGAATAAGTTCGGAGGCTGGCGGGTAGGCATTCGGGATATTTACAATATTTATCATTATTACGCCCATCTTAGCGGTTTCAGTGAGGACATCAAAGTAGGAGATGTTGTGCAGCCTGGAGACGTTGTAGGAAGTGTAGGTTCATCCGGCTATGGTCCCCCTGGTACATCCGGCAAGTTCCCGCCACATCTTCATTATGGAATGTATCAAGACAATGGAAATAGAGAATGGTCATTCGACCCGTATCCTTATTTGAAAAGGTGGGAAAATGAAGCAGAGAACAAATAAAACCCGCAGTGATCTGTTGATCACTGCGGATTTGTTTTTACGAGCTCTTCGACTTTCGTACAGCATGGGTGATACTAAGTGCCAGGCCACCCCAAATGATACCTGTGATAATTATAAACATTACAATGGCCATTAGCTTAGTCCCTCCTTATCGTCTTCGTCAACGTCCAATTCATTATTCGGCCATTTTTTCACTGACATCAGTGCTCCAACAAAAATGGCACCGACCGCTACGAGCCAACCGAAATTAAATAGAAAGTCCATAGGATAACCAGCATAGGCTTCCGATATCCTATTATTCAAGTTTTGAAGCATCATATAACCAAGTACGATTGGCGTGATAACACCAAGGCTGATACGCCACCAGGCTCCTAGAGCGATGTCTGACACACTGTTCGCGTGAGACTGGTAGCTCTTAAGTCCTCTTGCAAACCAAGCAAGCGCAACGACCTGGAAAAGGCCTGATAAAGCTATCCCAAAGTTATTGATAAAATGGTCAACAGTGTCTAGTAAGTTTAGACCTCCTCGAGTAGCATAAGCAAGTGAAATCAGTGCTGCAAGGCCGCCCCCAAATACCACGGATTTCACACGTGAAATATTAAACTTCTCTGAAACCGCTGCCACGTATGTTTCCGTGATGGAAATCAATGATGACAAACCAGCTAATACCAGTGAAGCAAAAAATAAGAAGCCAAAAAGTCCAGGAAGCACAGGTATTTGACTGACAATTTCAGGGAATACCATGAACGCCAGACCGATACCGCCTACGCCTTTTTCAGCCGCAAGATCCGTTACAGAAGTATTATAAGTGAATGCCATGAATCCAACCGCTGCAAACACCCCAATACCAGCTAGCACTTCAAAAGATGAGTTAGCAAAACCTGTAATGAAAGCATTGTTTGTGATGTCCGATTTCTTAGGCAAGTAGGATGCATACGTAATCATAATAGCAAAAGCGATGGAAAGGCTGAAGAAGATCTGTCCATAAGCAGCTACCCATACTTCAGCGTCTCCTATCCTTGACCAGTCCGGTGTAAAGAATGAAGATAAACCATCCGCTGCCCCTTCAAGTGTCACTGCGCGAATAACAATAATCAGAAATAGAACGACAAGCGTTGGTATAAAGATTTTGTTAGCAACCTCTATCCCTTTCTTAACTCCTTTTGAGAGCACGCCGAGTGTTATAACCCAAACAATGAGTAATGGTAACAATATTTTCGGTACGAAACCGCCGAACACACCTGGATCGGCAAGATTAAGAAAATCACCTACGAAGAAAGAAGTGGGGTCGTCCCCCCAAGTTAAGTTAATAGAATAATATGAATACATGATTGCCCAGGCAATAATCACCGAATAGTAAGTAGAGATGACAAATGCAATAGTAACCTGCCACCAGCCGATCCATTCAAACCCTTTACTGACTCGACCAAGTGATTTCGGAGCAGAGCCTCGATACTTATGACCGATGGTATACTCTAAAATCAGAATAGGTATCCCTGCCGTCAGCAAAGCGAATAGATAGGGTACAATGAATGCTCCTCCCCCGCTTTCATAAGCGACTGCCGGAAAACGCCAAATATTACCTAGTCCAATAGCTGAACCCATTGCGGCTAATAAGAAACCGACTCTTGACCCCCATTGTGCACGATTTTCCATGTGAATAAGACCTCCCTTTAAAATCATTCTTTACCTTACTAAAAATATGATGGGACAGGGAAAAGAATGTTTCAAATATTTGTTTTTTTCTGATTATTGCTGTTTAAATTATAACCATACCCCATAGGCTTGTCAAAGTAATATTATAAAATTATTAATTTTCCAAAAAAATCAATAAAAAAGACAAAGAAGTACATTTGTCGCACTTCTTTGTCCTTTGTTTAATCCTTTATCGTTTTACTACGTAATACTATGTGGGTCAATAGACTTATTAAAATTACAATAGCTAATGTGACAATGAGCGGAAGCAGGATTTGCCCAGTGAACCCTAGGACAATATATCCTACTGAAGCTGCAAACGCCGCAATCAAAGCATAAGGCAACTGTGTTATTACGTGATCAATATGGTTTGAACCTGCACCAGTTGACGACAAAATCGTCGTATCCGAAATAGGGGAACAGTGATCTCCGAACACAGCGCCAGCAAGCACAGCAGATAATGCCGGTAAGATCAATGTAACATCAGTAACTGCAGCAATCTCTCCGGCTATTGGAAGCATAATTCCAAAAGTACCCCATGATGTACCTGTGGATAAGGCCATGAATCCTGAAACAATAAATAGAAGTAGTGGCAGGTATGCGTTACTGATCGAAGAACGTTCCACTTGTTCTGCCAAATATTCTCCTGTTTCCAATTGCCCGATAACATCCCCAATCATCCAGGCGAAAATTAAAATATAAATAGCTGGAAGCATAGCTTTGAATCCTTCAAAAGTTACATGGCCCATACCGGATTTAGGCTCCGGCTGTTTAATATACAATCCAGCAGATACAAGGACAGCAACCAGACCACCGATAAATAAGGAAATATTGACATTGGTATTTTCAAATATGCTTAGAAGGCTTACATTTCCTTCAGTATTTTGCATACCAGTGACGATCATTGACCCCACTGTTCCAAGAATCAGAGCGGCAATCGGCATTACTAAGTGTGAAATTCGACCGTGCTCATGCTCTTTGAATTCATTATTTAAATCTCCAGGAGCTACACCATTCTTCGGATTAGTCAACTCACCAGTAGACACTGCTCTTCTTTCATGAGTACGCATAGCCCCGAGATCCAATTTTAAGAAAATAGTTAAAAAAACTAATAATAAAGCGGCAAAAACGTACAGATTTGCAGGGATCATTTTGACAAAAGCTTCTAATGCTTGATATTGCACAATTTCATTAGCTGCTAATATACTTCCGATCGTACCGATGATATAGGCTCCCCAGCTCGAAATCGGGGATATGACCGTAATAGGAGCTGAAGTCGAATCAATATAATAAGCAAGCTTAGCCCGGGAGATTTTATAGCGGTCAGTTACAGGTCTAGCCACTTGGCCAACCGCTAACGCATTAAAGTAATCATCTATAAAAATGATGATTCCTAATAAAGCCGGGACCAGCTTAGCTCCTCTGCGAGTTTGGATTCGTTGTACCGCCCAGCGGCCGAAAGCTCTGCTGCCTCCTGAAGCCGTCATAAACGCGGTCGTTACACCTAACAAAAGTAAAAAGGTCAATAAATATAAATTTCCAGTATTCAACGCACCTTCACTAATGAATATGGAGTAAAAATTAGACCAAATCGCTTGAGCTCCTTCTAATATATTGAACTGAGATAACATTAAGGCACCTAAAATAATTCCGGCACCCAGTGATAAAATGACTTTTCTTGTAGCTATGACAAGAATAAGCATGAGTACTGCAGGAATAAGTGAATAAATCGTTCCTTCCATGTGGTTCCCCTCCGTAAAATCTAATGATGATGACGGGTCGTGTGGAATCTACTGTGAAAAAATGGGGAATGTTAAGTACAGCGGCGTGTCTTCATGACACAGGGGCTAAACCTAATAGATAAAAATGCATACAAAAAGACAATGATAGAAAATAATCTACCATTGCCTTGTAAGCAATTGGATTATCCTCCATTTCGATCAGTAGCGCACCATGCACCCGAAAAGCTGCATGACAGTATATCTCTTCTTCAGACATATACCAGTTTATAAGAGCTGACGACTCAAATAAACTTCGGCAAGTCTTCCCTTTCTTCATGTGATCTTAGCTGCCCGCTCCCACTGAATACTAATGAAGCCTGCGCCTCTACCTCACCGATCTGATAAGGTCACGCATATTTAATTCTTAAACATTCTATCAGGTGAAACCCTTTATTGCAAGGGTTCCATTGGGTAAGAAAAAGTTGGTGATTTTCCAGTTTCACCTGTCTCATTGAAAAATTGAGGTACTTCTCCCATTATGGTGCTAGAATCGATAGGAATATCATTACTAACAACTGTAGTTTCAGTGGAAAATGGGATGACCACTCTCAAACTGACTGTAAAATTAATGGATAGTTGAAAATGTGCGGAGTTTATACCATACTCCGTAATTTCATTTTTGAACTGCGACTGGACATCTCCAATAACTCTCAATTGTACGGGGATTTTAGGACCCAAGTTGGAGAGAATCGAATTATTTGTAGCAAGACCAACCGGAATTTCTATGAGAGTAGCCGGTTCTTCTCCCAATTCCTCACTCGTTTCCTCACCTGGAAACACGTCCGCATCCAAGGTGGTATCTTCAAGAGGCAGCTCATTCAATTCCATACGCTTAAGGAAATTCTGCACCCTCAGCGTGGTATTTCTCAAAGTTCTGTTTACGACCACTGAGTTCCAGCCCATATATACTATGTTTCCTTCATTATCTTTCTCCATCCTAACGAGGTCATCGAATTGTATTTCTTCAGAAATCTGTTTGCTGACTGCTTCATTAATCGCATCTCTAGCAAGCTGTTGAGCTTTCGTTTCTGCAATTTCTTCCAACGTCGGAGTAATACCGCGATCAACAATAACTAAACAGACACCTGTGAACAATATAAAAAATACAAAGGTTAATAATAACCTTTTACCGAACGAAGGAGCACGCCCCCTATATTTGCTCATTAAACAACCCCTCCTGACCTATCTATATGATAAGTCAAAGGGGTTTACAACTAACGCTTTTGAAATTCGTTTTATCTAAAATTCTAAATGCTTATTACCTTTCCGTTTCGGTTTGATAATCGGTCAAAGCTTTGGCCAATACATCTCTTAACAACTCCGGCATATAATAAACTTTCTTTTTCGAGTAAGCAATTTCGGGAAATAGCCTTCCGAAAGTAAAAGTGTCCGCCGTTGCTAAAGTGTACATTTCCTTACGGTTCAGAGGCTGCCCACCGAATGTTACTTTGCGCACTCTGACTTCCCCGTCTGTCGAAGCGATAGTTTCAATATCTACTCCAGTAAATATCATCGAACCGATCACTTCTCCCCGGAAACCTAGCCCTTTTAACCGTATTTCTGTCAATTTTTTTGTATGACCCACTCTTATGATTTCTAGAAGCTCTTCTCCGGTTACTTCCACTTTACACGGATTCATGGGATGTGGACATATGCGATGGACATCTTCGTAAGTGACTTCTCCCTCGCCAAGATTATCAAGCAGAACACCGGCATTTAACATTCCGATGTCTGCGCCTGTCCATCGCTGCAATTCTTCAGTCAAGCTTTTCATGAGAGGTGTTTGTTTGAACCAGGCAACGTGCAGTGGACTCGATAAAGTCGTTACAACTTCCTGTAGGTGTTTTACAGCTCTGTCCTTCATCATTTCAACGTCTTTCATCACCTTATGATCCTTTGATAAGCTTTCCGTAGATACGGCGTAAGCTTCTTTTTTTGTAAGCTTTTGGTCAATATGATCCCATTCAAGGATTACCTCGCCTAGATGAGTTCCATACTTTCCAGCTGCGGTGAGAATCGAGTCACCATAATGTTCACCATTTTGAAAAAGGTGATGAGTATGTCCCCCTATAATGACATCGATTCCTGGATAGTTCTGTGCAATATTTTCATCATCGTGGATTCCTAAGTGGGAAAGCAGCACAAAAATATCCGCTTGCTCAAGAATCTCTTTATAATAGCGCTCAAGAGCTTCAAGGGGCGGCTCGATCGACCAGCCAAGCATTTTATAAAATGTTTCAAATGGAGCAGTGAGTCCAAGGACACCTACTTTTGTGCCTTTTACTGTTTCTTTTATTACATAAGGTTTCAGCCAATTTGGTTTTTCTCCTTGCAGCATATGGAGGTTTGAGCAAACGACATCAAAATCAGCTTCGTCATATAAATGGTATAAATCATCATGAGAGAGTGTGATTCCTTCATTGTTTCCAAGGTTTGCGAAGCTATAGCCTGCCTCATTCAATAACTCCACATTTCCTTTTCCCATGAGTCCCTCAGTAATAGGATGAAAACGGTCCGCATGATCCCCATTATCGAGGAGCCAATACGTTTCATTCCGTTCTTCGTGCTTGCTCTTTTTCTTGTTGAAATAACCCACAATCTGCGGCCAATTTTCAAAATGGCTGTGCAGGTCACTTGTGTAGTATAAAAAGATTTTTTCTTTCATATTCATTTCTCCTTATCCAATTCCCTGCCAAATTAACCGAATTCCTATTAAGATAAGTAAGACTCTTAAAAACCATTCGACTGCATTACTATTTAACTTTCTGTTCAGCATAGCCCCTGCAGTCCCCCCGAGGTAAGCACCAGGAATAAATAACAAAGTATTTATCCAATCTACATGCCCTAAAAACACATGGGTTGCTGAACTTGTAATACTTGAGAAAAATATAATGAACATGGATGTAGCTGTGGCGATATGCGGAGGGATTTGGAACATGAGAATCAAAGCAGGCACAATAAGCGATCCTCCCCCTATACCAAGTAAGCCTGAAAGTATTCCTACTCCAAAGGCAAATAATATGCTTAAGGTTAGAGGAAAGCTATACTGGAAAGTCTGTCCATCAATCACTTTTTTTCTAGAAAATCCGCCCGTTTCACCCTCAGCTTCAGGCTCCTTCCTTGGCAGAAAGAAAACGAGGGATACCCCAATCATAACGGCCCCGAAAAGTAAAGCAAACAAGTCCGTTTGGAAAAACTGGTTCAGCCAGGATCCCGCTATCCCGCCTGGAATACTTCCCAACATTAAAATAAATCCTAATTTCAAATCCACTCGATTATGTTTAAGGTAGGAAAGCGCCGAAGACAGTCCCGTAAATACCATCACGACTAGAGACACCCCGACTATAGTCTGCGGGGTTGCCCAGTGAAATGATTCTAAATGATCTGCAAGGAATAGCAGTATAGGAACTAAAATCACTCCGCCGCCTAGACCTGCTACACTTCCTATGAATGCTGATATAAATCCTATGAGTAATGAAAGTGCAATTAACATACGTAACCTTCTATCTATATTTAAGATATTATTATAGTATCACGTTTTCTATGACGAAAACATCCTTGTAATATGAAGTACTATTCTCATCTTCAGGTATTTCAGGATCCTTGTTTTTTCAACAGCTCAGTAAGGGCTCTTCGATATTTTTTTATTTGGCTCTGGTAAATTTCCGTGTGTTATTCATATATGGTCCCTTTAGTGGAAGACTCAGTTTCGAGAAGTCCGTCCTGTTTTCGCCATAAAAATAGTGCTTGAATGTCCGGAAAATCACTCGCTTTCCATGGGCGTACGGTGAGCTTCCTCGGGCTAACGCCCTGTGTGATCTCACCCTGTACTGTCATCCCATAGGAGTCTCGCAATTTCCCGGACCTTCTTGCGTTTGTGGTGCTTCATATAGTAAATAACTGCTTTTGAGTGATAACTAGCGAGACTGTGTAAGTGAGAAGATGCTTGAAACTACCTTAAAGTGCGTGCAGTAATTTTAAAACTAAAATGTAATAACTATAGAACTGGAGTTTAATGTTCCCACTTTAAGTAAGAAAGTTCTTATACAGGCGTTTTCGAGAAGCACATCTATAGTGAGGGGCGGCGGAAACGTTGGTACAAGAGAGTTTTTTGCTTCTCTTTTCTTAGTTCCGTCTCTTAATATAAGTTAGGTGGTTTTAGGAATGGGCGAGACTCCTGTGGGATGAGAGTGATTGGTGAGATCCCGGAAGGCGGCAGCCTGAGGAAGCTCACTGCACTCCCACGGAAAGCGAGTCCATTCCTAAAACCACCTTCTACTCGTCATGATGACGGAACAGCAGATATCCCACAGCCCGAGGAGGCTCACTTCACTCCCACGGGCGAGCCATTTCCCGCCGCCCTGATCCACTCACCCAATGTCTCGAAATCAAGTCTTGCACTATCCTGCCATATTAATGAATAACTCTCTTATGACCATCAACAACCAGCTTTAACATAGCCTTTAATTTAAAATACATATTATTGAAAGACGATTCTGGGACATAAAAACCACCCAAAACATAGTATTTCCATTAAGAAACAAGAAGAAACCGTACAGGCTAAGTGCACCTGTACGGTTCTTTAAAAGAAAAACTATCCGATTGAACCTTCCATTTCGAACTTGATCAGGCGGTTCATTTCTACAGCGTATTCCATTGGAAGCTCTTTCGTAAATGGTTCGATGAAGCCCATTACGATCATTTCCGTAGCTTCCTCTTCTGAAAGTCCGCGGCTCATCAAGTAGAAGAGCTGCTCTTCAGAAACCTTGGATACTTTCGCTTCGTGCTCCAGTGAAATATTTTCATTCATTATTTCATTGTAAGGAATTGTATCAGAAGTAGACTTATTATCCATAATCAGAGTATCACACTCAATATTGGATCTTGCTCCTTCTGCTTTACGTCCGAATTGAACAATTCCTCGGTACGTCACTTTACCGCCATGCTTAGAAATAGACTTCGACACAATGGTGGATGAAGTGTTAGGTGCTAAGTGGTGCATTTTAGCTCCCGCATCCTGGTGCTGGCCTTTTCCGGCAAGTGCAATGGATAAAGTCATTCCACGTGCACCTTCGCCTTTAAGGATGACAGCAGGATACTTCATCGTCAATTTGGAACCAAGGTTGCCATCTACCCATTCCATTGTCGCATTCTCATCAGCCACAGCACGCTTCGTTACCAGGTTATACACATTGTTTGCCCAGTTCTGAATAGTCGTGTAACGGCAATAAGCATTTTTCTTAACAAAAATTTCAACAACTGCACTATGCAGAGAACTTGAAGAATATGTCGGAGCTGTACAACCCTCAACATAGTGTACAGAAGACCCTTCATCAGCGATAATCAGGGTTCTTTCGAACTGTCCCATATTCTCTGAGTTAATTCGGAAATAAGCTTGCAGCGGTGTTGCTACTTTTGTATCCTTTGGCACATATATGAAAGAGCCGCCGGACCAAACTGCAGAGTTTAATGCAGAAAACTTATTATCTGAAGCTGGAATGACTTTAGCGAAATATTCTCTAAAGATATCTTCGTTCTCTTTAAGTGCAGAATCCGTATCTTTAAAGATAACACCTAAATCTTCCAGGTCTTTCTCCATGTTATGATAAACTACTTCAGATTCGTATTGCGCAGAAACACCTGAAAGGTATTTTTGCTCCGCTTCTGGAATACCTAGACGATCGAACGTATTTTTAATTTCCTCAGGTACTTCATCCCAAGAACGTTCGGAACGCTCAGACGGTTTGACATAGTAGGTGATTTCATCAAAGTGAAGTTCAGATAAATCGCCGCCCCACTGAGGCATAGGCATTTTATAAAATTGCTCGAGTGCTTTCAAACGAAAATCGAGCATCCATTTAGGTTCTTCTTTATAATCAGAAATTTGTTTAACAACTTCTTTAGTCAAGCCTTTTTGAGTACGGAAAATGGAAACATCTCTTTCATGGAAACCATATTGATACTCTCCGACTTCTGGCGCTTTCTTAGCCATGGTTAAATACCTCCTTTTGGTATATCAAGCAATTAAGCTTCCTCTTCGTCGACACCTTTTTCCATTGCCTTCCATGCTAATGTTGCACATTTAATTCTCGCAGGGAATTTTGCCACACCTTGCAGGGCTTCAATATCCCCTAAGTCAAGATTATCATTCTCTACATCATTTCCCAACATCATTTCAGAAAAAACATGTGACATTTTCAAGGCTTCATCAACGGATTTACCTTTTATCGCCTGTGTCATCATTGATGCTGAAGACATACTGATGGAGCATCCTTCACCATCAAACTTGGCATCTTCAACGATACCGTCTTCAACTTGCAGCTGCAATTGGATTCGGTCACCGCACGTAGGATTGTTCATGTCTACGGTCAAATGATCACCCTCAACTGCACCGCGGTTACGAGGATTTTTATAATGATCCATAATAACTTGGCGGTATAGCGTATCTAAATTATTAAAAGACATCGCCAAAATACTCCTTTGTTGTTTGTAATCCCTGCACAAGGCGATCTACATCTTCTTCCGTGTTATACAGATAGAAGCTCGCTCTCGCTGTCGCTGTTACATCGAGCCATCTCATAAGAGGCTGAGCGCAATGGTGACCAGCCCTTACGGCAATACCTTCTGCATCAAGGACCGTAGCTAAATCATGAGGATGGACATCTGATATATTGAACGTCACTAGTCCAGCTCTTTGCTCAGGACCATAAATGGTCAATCCCTCTATGGTGCTCATTTGCTTTTGAGCATATTGAACAAGTTTATGCTCATGTTCTTCAATTTCATCAAGTCCGATTTCATTAAGAAAATCAATTGCAGCGCCAAGTCCAACAGCGCCAGCTATAATCGGGGTCCCTCCTTCAAATTTCCAAGGGAGCTCTTTCCAAGTAGAATCATACAAATTGACGAAATCAATCATTTCACCGCCGAATTCGACAGGCTCCATTTCTTTCAGCAGCTCTTTCTTTCCATAAAGAACACCTATTCCAGTAGGACCGCACATTTTATGTCCAGAAAAAGCATAAAAGTCACAATCTAAGTCCTGCACATCAATTTTCATATGCGGAGCTCCTTGAGCTCCATCAACTAACATGACTGCATCGTTTTTATGGGCGATCGCTGCAAGTTCTTTGACAGGGTTAATAGTTCCAAGCACGTTAGATACGTGCATGATAGCAACTATTTTTGTTTTTTCTGTAATAGTTGTCTCTGCATCCTCTAAAGAAATAGTTCCATCTGGCTGTAACGGAATATATTTAAGGGAAGCTCCCGTTTCCTTAGCTATCTGCTGCCATGGGATGATATTGCTGTGATGCTCCATTGGGGTAATGACGATTTCATCATCCTCCTGGAGGTTTGCACGCCCATAGCTGGCTGCCACTGTATTAATGGAAGTAGTCGTTCCCCTTGTGAAAATGACTTCCTGAGTACTATGAGCGTTTATGAATTTACGCACTTTTTCACGTGCGCCTTCATATTCGTCAGTTGCAATAGTTCCTAAGGTGTGTACACCTCGGTGAACATTGGAATTATATCCACGATAGTATTCAGAGATTTTATCAATGACGCTTGCAGGCTTCTGAGAAGTTGCAGAGGAATCAAGGTATACTAGCGGATGTCCATTCACTTCCTGATGAAGAATCGGGAAAGCATCACGAACGGCTTTTACATCCATACTAATATACTTTCCTTTCAATCAACTGTTTCATCTGCTGTTTCACAGCTTCTACAGGAAGTTGGTTAACGACGGGCGCTAGGAAACCATGAATGATCAAACGTTCAGCTTCAAACTTGGAAATTCCTCTACTCATCAGATAGTAAAGCTGCATTGGATCTACACGTCCAACAGAAGCAGCGTGGCCAGCCGTCACATCATCTTCATCAATGAGTAAAATCGGATTCGCATCACCGCGTGCATCTTTACTGAGCATGAGCACACGAGATTCTTGCTCTGCGTTTGATTTTGAAGCGCCGTGTTCAATTTTTCCGATACCATTGAAAATGCCCGAAGATTTATCTCTCATTACGCCGTGCTGCAGAATATAACCGTCAGAACCTTTACCAAAGTGAGTAATGTTAGCTGTGAAATTCTGTTTTTGAGTACCTCTGCCAATGGCTACGGTTTTGGCGTTAGAGTGAGAGTTATCACCAAGAAGGTGGGTAATGTTCTCTGACACGGTATCTCCCTCGTTCATTTGGCCAAGAGCCCACTCGATCGTCGCATCACGGTCAGCAAGTCCACGTCTATTCGTGTATACCGTAGTACCCGCTTCAAAATTGTCGACGGCACCGAATGAAACCTTTGCGCCTGCTTTTGCAATCACTTCTGTAACGTTGTTCGCAGACGATTTAACATCCTTGTTATTAGAAGTATAGTTCTCAACATAAGTCACTGAACTATTTTCTTCAGCTACAACAAGTACATGGTTGATCAATGCTGCCTCTGGATCTTCCTGCCAGAAAATCGTTTGCAAAGGTTCTGAAATGTTTACGTTTTTAGGAACGTAAACAAATACTCCTCCGTTCATTAGGGCAGCATGGAGTGCTGTTAATCTATGCTCATCCACATGAACAGCATCAGTCATGTAGTACTTTTCCACTAAATTGCCGTGGTTACGAATGGCAGATTGTATATCAGTGAAAATGACACCTTGCTCCTCAAGTTTCTTATCGAAGCTTGAGAAAGCTACTGTATGGTTCCGCTGAATGATCAAGTTCTGCTGTTCTTTTTCATGATCAAGCAGGTTCATCAATTCAAAAGGTAAATCATGAATGGATTCAATCTTTTCACCTTCTGCATGGTGTTTGAATTCAGTGAAGTTCCAATCTTTGATGTTCGTTTTATCAGGCTTAGGCATTTCTAAAGACTCTGCTTTATCAAATGCATTCAGACGAAGGGTTTTCATCCAGTCTGGTTCATTTAAGCCTTGAGAGAATTGTGTTACATAATCTTTGTCGAATGGTAGTGAGACTTTTACAGTCATTGTATCCCTCCTATCTTAATTACGCTTTTTGACCGATTGTTTCGTCCTCAATGCCTAGCTCTTGCTTAATCCAGTCATAGCCTTCTGCTTCCAGACGCTGAGCCAGCTCAGGTCCGCCAGTCTTCACTACACGACCTTGCATCATAACGTGAACCTTATCTGGAGTAATATAGTTCAATAGGCGCTGGTAGTGAGTGATAGTTAAGCAGCCGAAGTTCTCATTACGCATTTCATTAATCCCTTTTGCTACTACTTTAAGTGCGTCAATATCAAGACCAGAATCGATTTCATCCAAGATGGCAATCGCTGGTTTGATCATCATTAATTGTAAAATTTCATTACGCTTTTTCTCACCGCCTGAGAAACCTTCATTCAAGTAACGCTGAGCCATGTTTTTGTCCATATCCAAAGTATCCATAGCTTCATCCATCTCTTTGATGAATTTCATTAATGAAATTTCATCACCTTCTTCGCGGCGGGCGTTGATGGAGGATCTCAAGAAATCAGAGTTAGTGACCCCGCTGATCTCACTTGGATATTGCATTGCTAGGAATAGACCAGCTTGCGCACGTTCATCAACTTCCATTTCGAGCACGTTTTCCCCGTCCAAGAAAACTTGACCTTGAGTTACTTCATACTTAGGGTGCCCCATAACTGCTGATGCTAGTGTAGATTTACCAGTTCCGTTCGGTCCCATAACAGCGTGAAATTCTCCGCCGTTTACTGTTAAATTTACACCTTTTAAAATTTCCTGACCTTCGATTTCTACGTGAAGATCTTTAATTTCTAGAGTTGATCCTGCCATAAATATTACCTCCAGTATCTATTTTGATTGTTACAGTTGTTGATATTGATCAAAAACCATTCTCAATTTATTCTCATTACAATCTTATATCATTTCGAAAGTGATATCAACTCATTTCCATTGATTTCACGACCTTAGTTATACGATTCGACAAGAAAACCAGTACGATTTAGCAGCTGATTTTCTTCCTTATTATGATAACAAACATTATGGAATTAAAAAAATCAGGAGCCCTTATAGACTTCCTGATTTTTCTACAATTTATTTATGCAATTGACGATCGAGACTGGCAATGATTTTCTGACTTTGTTCGAATTCTTTTTGGCGTTTCTTTTCTACATTCATCATGTAATCTATGTTGCTTCCGTATTCTGCATAACTCATATTATGCGTTTGGTGCATCGCCTTTTCCATCTCCGGAGTATAATTCAAACTTAATGGGTCAGTAATAATAAATCAATCCTTTCAGAATTTTTACATTATTTAGCTTACCATAGTAAATACCCCAAACCAAAAAGCAAATAAACCTGAATGACTTTATTTTTAGTTATTTATTTTAATGTAAGCGCTTATTTCAATCGATTAATTCTGATTAATTCAATTTGCGTTAATTTTCTATCTATTTGTTAGTGTTCCTTTAAATCATTAAAGGTGTCCTGAACAATGGTTGCTGCTTGGCTAAGGGCTGCACCTCCACCGAATGCTGCTGCCACACTGCAAGCTTCCATCACTTCTTGCTCTGTAGCCCCTTGATCAATACAGCCTTTTGTATGATAAATCATACAGTACTCATCTTGAGCAACAATACTAATCCCTAGTGCTATCAGCTGTTTGGATTTTTTTGAAAGCTCACCCTCTTTAAAACACGCTTCTGAGAACTCACTGAATGCGTGAGCTACTTCCGGCATCTTTTCTGAAAACACCCCGATACCATGCTTGTACTCCTGTAAGTATGCTTGTGAAAGATTTACGTCATGATTCGTTTCATGATGATTCATTTTATTACTACCCCTTTCATAAAAGAAAAATGCGTTCTGAAGTTAGTATCAACTGCAGAACGCATTTCATTCATAATTATTCGTTTACCGGGACAACCGCTCCATCATATTCTTCTTCAATGAAAGACTGTATTTCTTCGGAACGAAGTACTTCCACCAACGTATTTAATGCTTCATTATCTTCATCTTCGCTGTTTGCAGCGATCACATTAACATAAGGGGATTCTGATCCTTCTAGGATAAGAGCGTCTTCACTAGGATTCAAGTCAGCTTCAATCGCATAGTTTGTGTTAATCGCCACTAGCACGTTATCTTCGCGCTCATAGTTCTCTGGAAGAAGTGCCGCATCAATACCTGCATCAAATTCAAGATTTTTCGGGTTTTCAGCAATATCGTCCACTGTCGCTTCTACTTTTTCTACGTCTTCATCTAAAGTGATCAAACCTTCAGTTTCAAGAAGTGACAAAATACGGCCGTGATCGGCTACTGAATTACTCATCAAGACAGTCGTACCGTCTTCCACTTCATCAATGCTTTCAAAATCTTTAGAGTAGATTCCCATCGGCTCAATGTGAATACCACCTAAGTTGACGAAATCATAGTCTTCATTTTCTGCTTGCTGATCTTCTAGATATGGAATGTGCTGAAAGTAGTTAGCATCAATCGTTCCCTCGTTCAGATCCTGGTTTGGGAAGATATAATCTTGATATTGTTCAATTTCCAATGTTACGCCCTCTTCTTCAAGTAAAGGCTGTGCTTCTTGTAATATTTCAGCGTGTGGTGTACTGGAGGCACCTACTGTAATTTCTGACTGTCCTCCTTCACCTTCTTCCTCCGAGGAGTTTCCTTCATCGGAAGACCCACAAGCGGCTAGCACTAACACTAATGCAGTGAATAATAAGCTTGTCCATATTTTTCTCATTTTTGATTACCCCTTTATATAATTAATTATCTTTTGTCCAATTTACGTGAGAGGAAGTCTCCGATAAATTGAAATACAAATACAATTATGATGATAAGAATTGTACAAAATGCTACGACATCGAACGCTCTTCGCTGGAAACCATAGAAATAAGCAAAGTCTCCAAGTCCGCCTGCGCCAATTACGCCAGCAACTGCCGTGTAACTAATTAAGGCAATAGCCGTCACTGTTATTCCAGAGATAAGTGCTGGCATAGATTCAGGAAGCAATACTTTAAATATAATTGTTCGGTTCCTGGCTCCCATAGATTTAGCTGCTTCTATCACTCCTTTGTCCACTTCTTTCAGTGCAATCTCCACTAACCTTGCATAGAAAGGGGCTCCGCCGATTATTAATGCAGGCAAGGCCGCTCCCGGACCACGTATTGTTCCCATAAGGAAGTCAGTAAAAGGAAATAATAGCAAAATCAAAATGATAAATGGTATAGCACGGAACACATTAACGAAAGCGGCAGTAACCCAATTCAGAGGTTTATTCTGCCAGATGCCTCCTGGTCCGGATAAGTACAAAAGCAGTCCGAGTACAAGTCCTAGAATGAACGTTCCGGCTACGGATACTGATGTCATATACAATGTTTCATTTGTAGCTTCCACCATATCTTCCATTTCTACGTTAGGAAATAACTGCTCAAACATCCGGACTCACCTCCACTTCTACTGAGGTTGTTTTCATATATGCGATAGCTTGTTTGACTTCAGTTTCTTCTCCATCAATCTGCACTAGCATAGTACCATATGCACCTTTTTGAGTCTGGGTGATTTTACCGTGCAGTATATTTACATTTACAGCAAATCTGCGAGAGACATCACTTATCAGCGCTTGGTTAGTATTCTCTCCGACAAAATGAAGTTGTATGACTTCACCCGCTCGGTAATTTTCATTAATCACGTCCAGCGAATTCTCACGGTCCGGATCTCCCATCACCTGATCGACAAACCGTTTCGTTACTTTTTCTTTAGGATGAAGGAAAACATCAAGAACATCTCCTGATTCCACGACTTTACCACTTTCCATGACGGCTACACGGTGGCATATTTTTCGAATAACATGCATTTCATGAGTGATCAGTACGATGGTTAACCCTAACTTTTCATTGATATCTACCAGCAGATCCAAGATTGAATCGGTCGTTTCCGGATCCAAGGCTGAAGTTGCCTCATCACAGAGCAGAACTTTTGGATTATTAGCGAGGGCGCGGGCAATACCTACACGCTGCTTTTGTCCTCCACTTAATTGCGATGGGTAGGACTTGCCGCGTCCGCTCAGCCCTACTAAATCAATTAACTCATTAACACGTGACTCCCTCTTTTGCTTAGGAACACCCGCAATTTCTAAAGGAAAAGCGATATTATCAAAAACAGTACGAGACCATAATAAATTAAAGTGCTGAAAAATCATGCCGATTTCCTGTCTTGCCACTCTTAATTTACTTTTGCTTAATCCGGTCAAATTTTGATCATTAAGCTCGATCTCACCGCTGGTAGGCTCTTCTAAGCGATTAAGAAGGCGTATGAACGTACTCTTTCCAGCACCGCTGTAACCGATGACCCCATAAATCTCACCTTTGTCTATGGAAAGATTCAACTTGTCGACAGCAAGTACGTCTTGATCTTTTGTTTTAAATACCTTAGTTAAATCTTTAATCGATATCATAAGCTTTTCCTCCTAACTAAAAAAGCTTTTCTGCATAAGAACAGAAAAGCTTTTATACTTTCGAATCTGTTCTCTCATCTGCCAAAGTCGAAACTTTGCAGGAATTGGCACCTATTCAAATGAACGAATCAAATGACGGTTGCCGGGCATCAACGGGCCAGTCCCTCCGCCTCTCTAGATAAGAGGATATATTTTTAACAGTTTAATACACTAAACCA
Source organism: Halobacillus campisalis (assembly GCF_030345335.1). Classification (GTDB taxonomy): domain Bacteria; phylum Bacillota; class Bacilli; order Bacillales; family Halobacillaceae; genus Halobacillus_A; species Halobacillus_A campisalis. The sequence continues at coordinate 259,535 of NZ_JAPVRC010000004.1, read as the reverse complement.
TTTAAGGTCCAAGATGGATTCTAGCACCGACTATATCTAACTGTCAACTGAGAAGTCTATTTTCATCCATAAAAAAACTCTTCACAAATTGAAGAGACAGTTTTGGTTCCTCTTCTCATCTCTCAAAGCTCTCGCTTTGCTGGAAGTAGCACCGTATTTTAAAAAATCGGTTGCCGGGCTTCATTGGGCCAGTCCCCTCTGCCACTCTGGATAAGTGAAGATGTCGCTATGAAATTAGATTTTATGTTAGCATGGTTATCGTAATACGTCAAATCAAAAATAGGAGGGCAAAAAATGAGAAAAGCGCCCGGTTTTCAACTTCCTTATATTCAATCTGAAGAATTATACGATTTAAAACAAGACTTAGGAAAAGTTATCATTCTTACGTTTTGGACTTCCTGGTGTCCGGACTGCGGAGTTGATCTTCCAAAGAAAGAACAACTTTATCGAACTATGGATAATCAAAAGGTTTCTATGCTCACGATAAACGTAACAGGTCGTGAAAGAAATGAAGAAGACGCTAAACAATATGTGAAGAAATTTTTAAAACAACCGACACTTTCTGATAGTGGCGTTGAGACTTACAACCTATACAAAGCTCAAGGGGTGCCTTCGACAATCATCATTAACCAGGAAGGCAATATAGCTTATCAATTCGGTGATCAAGCCTCTTTCATGGAAATCGTACAAGCTATAGGAGAACTTATCTAGCTAATAGGAATAAGGACTCTACGTACAGAAGATCTCTGAGCTTTCCTTCCACATGGACATTGGCAGAGGGAAGCGAAGTCAGCTTTACTTCCCCCTCGATAATTTGCTCCATGATTTCAGGATCGGCATCAATATGAACCTGACAGTGGAAATCATAATCAAAATCGATACGCACCTGCTGAGAATCAATGGTAACGGGGATCCTATCTTCATTATCATAAATAAATAACACAATGGGTCGCTCTTTCCACTTTTTCAATAAATCTTTGCGATTATTAACTTCTCTCATCCAATGAGTTATGCTTTCCATAGAAAAACCCCCTTTGTGCCTTACTTAACTTTTCGGCAGCAAAGGAGGCATTCCCTTTTAAAAACCAGGAAAATCTCTCGTCAATTCACGGGGGAACCCGCTATTTTTTTACATGAGTTCTCACCTTATCATACATGTATGGAACAGAGTGAAAAGCGTAGATCTTTTCTTTAATTTCCCCATTATTAGTAATTAATAGACAGGGAACACTTTTTATTTGATAATTTTGCATAAACTTTGGATGGAGAGAAGCATTCAATTCCCAAAACATCTGACCTTCCATAGTGTGCTCAATTGTCTCCAGCATGGTATGGGCCAGATGACAAGTCGCACAGAAAGGCGAATAAATGTAAATGAATCCTAACTCCATCGAATTTAATTTTTCTGGGATATTGATCTCCTCTAAACCACGCAAGGTAATCCTCCTACAATCAGATAAGATAGACAGGCTTCACTTGAAAATGATGACTTAATAAAGCCCTGGCCAACTCGTGTTCTGGAGTAGCAGCGACTTCTCGAAACGCTTTATCTACGTAAATATGGGCTGCATGAGGCAGCTCTGAAGTGAGTTGTTTTCTCAGTTTGTTACCAGAGTCATCCTCATCTACTAAGATAAAGACAGGCCGATGGTCGAGGTTATGATCTAGTATTAGTTCTTCCATACGCTCCACTCCGAGAGTCCCATGGGTGCACAGAATTTCAACGGGTGTTTTTAAAACTTTGTTGATTTTCTTTTTATCCGTAATGCCCTCTACAATCAATATTCGCTCATTCAAGTCATCACCTACTATATAGAAACAGACCATGCTGAGAAGCACGGCCTGTACATGATTAATATAAAGCTGTGATCATGTAAGCCATGTACCTATGTAAACAGGGCATGACTGTGGCTTTGCTTAGTCTTCGTCAATCATTTCTTCGTAATCTGCCGCAGACATAAGCTCGTCTAATTCAGAAGTATCATTAGGCTCCACGACGATCATCCAGGCTTTCTCATATGGAGACTCGTTAACATATTCCGGACTGTCTTCCAGTTCTTCGTTAACTTCCACTACTTTACCAGTAACGGGTGCATAAAGTTCTGAGACAGTTTTCACGGATTCCACACTGCCGAATGGCTCGTCTGCTTCAACCGTATCGCCTTCTTCCGGTAGTTCAACAAATACAATGTCGCCTAACTCGGATTGAGCAAAATCTGTAATCCCTATACGGACTTTCTCGCCCTCTTTTTTAACCCATTCGTGTTCTTCAGAATAAAGTAAGTCTTTTGGTAAACTCATGGTAACCCCTCCAGATTAAAATTGATATAATTTACAACAATATAAACATAAAAGCTTTGTGCTTTTATTGCCAACGTTCTGCTCATCAATTCCAAATTTGCTCGAATTGATCCTCTTTAAAACCTACAGTGACACGCTCCCCATCTGTGACAATGGGTCTCTTGATCAACATACCATCAGCTGCAAGCCATTTGATCATGTCTTCTTCAGATGCATTTTTCAGCTTTTCTTTCATATTCAGTTCTCTGTATTTTTTTCCGCTCGTATTGAAAAATTTCCTTGCGGGCAAGTCACTGGTACGAATGATAGAAGCTAATTCATCTTCACTGGGTGTCTCTTCAACGATATGTACAGCGTTATAATCCACACTATGATCGTCTAACCATTTTTTTGCCTTCTTACATGTCCCGCAATTCGGGTACCAATAAAAAGTCACTGGCATTCCTATCATTCCCCCTTCCTCACTTATTGATTCTTATTCTACCATACTCCGCTCTTACTTATCATTCATTAATGGTGAAGAATTTTTCATAAAGGTTTTGCCCAATAATGACTTTACAAAAAACAGCCGCGATCATTAGATCACGGCTTGTTATGATTTAAACGATATACTTTTGAGAAGTAATAAGCGTTTTAGCCACTTCACGTTTCTTAGCAATAACATTCGTAGGTGTGTGACGCGTTAGCTTACGAAGAGCCCCAAGCATCATTCGAAGTGAATCGCCGGATTCTGCAGCAATCAGAGTTTCTTTCGCATGGGCTTCGATACGATTGAAAGCTTCTTGAGTATAAACCTGGGTGTAAAGAAGTTTTTGATAATTCTTTTCTTCCCCGCCTTTTTGAATAGCTTTATCAGTTCTCAGGATAGCGGATTCCATATTGTAAATTTCGCCCGTGATATCAGCAATGTTGACAAGGATTTCTTGCTCATTTTCTAATTTCTCACCGAATTTTTGTGCAGCTAATCCTGCTGCTAACAAAGCAATTTTCTTAGCATTTTTCAGTAAATACTTTTCTTGTTCCAGGGCACCATCCCCTGGCTCCTCAGGCATAAGCGTCATGATTTCTTCTTGCAGGGCTTGAGCTTTTTGCAGCAGTGGAAGTTCACCCTTCATTGCTTTTTTAAGCAAAGTTCCCGGAACAATCATGCGATTGATTTCGTTTGTCCCTTCGAAAATTCGGTTGATTCTGGAGTCACGATAAATACGTTCCACTTCATATTCCTGCATAAAACCGTAACCACCATGGATTTGCACGGCTTCATCAACTGCAAAATCTAATAGCTCAGTACCGAAGACTTTATTGAGGGAACACTCGATAGCATACTCAGCAATAACTTTAGCTACTGCTTTCCCGTCTTTTAATTCTTCTTCAGAAAGTTTCCCCATACTTTGCTCAAACAGTCCGACTGTGCGATACACGGAGCTCTCATTCGCATACGTATTAGCAGCAATTGTGGCCATCTTTTCTTGAATTAATGGAAATTGAGAGATCGGTGTTTTGAATTGTTTGCGTTCATTTGCATATTTAACAGCTAATTCAAGCGCACGTTTAGAACCTCCAACTCCGCCAATTGCTAATTTATAACGTCCTACATTCAATATGTTAAATGCGATTACGTGTCCTTTTCCTATTTCCCCGAGCACATTATCAACAGGTACTTCAGCATCTTCAAGGACTAGTGTACGAGTAGAAGAACTCTTAATCCCCATCTTCTTCTCTTCCGGCCCGGTGGAGACGCCATTGTAATCTCTCTCTACAATAAATGCTGTGAATTTATCCCCATCAATCTTAGCGTAAACAACAAATACGTCAGCAAAAGCGGAGTTAGTGATCCATTGTTTCTCTCCGTTTAACACATAATGAGTACCCGCTTCGTTCAGTTTGGCGGTAGTTTTCGCACCTAAAGCATCTGAACCTGATCCTGGTTCTGTAAGAGCGTAAGCAGCTATTTTTTCACCAGTTGCCAATACAGGTAGGTATTTTTGTTTCTGTTCTTCATTACCGAAGAAGACAATAGGAAGAGAGCCGATGCCTACGTGAGCTCCATGGGTGACAGAGAAACCACCCGCCCTGGAAAACTTTTCAGTGATGAGGGAGGAGCTGATCTTATCGAGCTGGAGTCCGCCGTATTCTTCTGGAACATCCGCTCCCAGCAATCCTAATTCGCCCGCCTTTTTCAAAAGTTCTACTGAATGTTCGAACTCATGGTTTTCCAGATTATCGATTTTAGGTACAACTTCCCCTAACACGAAATCTTCAGTCGTTTTGGCAATCATCAAATGCTCATCTGTGAAATCTTCAGGTGTAATGACATCATCTGCAGTTAAATCCTCTACTAAAAACCCTCCACCTTTAATCATCTCTTTTAATTCACTCATTATGGTTCCTCCTCTAATTTATAAGTTCGAAAACACCTGCTGCGCCCATTCCGCCGCCAATACACATGGTGACTACACCGAACTGCTCATTTCTTCTTTTCATTTCATGAATCAAACTTAACGTAAGCTTAGTTCCTGTACATCCAAGCGGATGACCTAAAGCAATTGCGCCCCCATTGACATTCACTTTATCGATATCAAGGCCGAGTTCACGAATGACTTTCAAAGATTGAGAAGCGAACGCTTCATTCAATTCAAAAAGGCCAATGTCTGATAATTGTAATCCAGCTTGTTTTAAAGCTTTAGGAACCGCTTCGATCGGACCTACTCCCATAACTTCAGGTTCCACCCCAGCAACAGCAAAGGAACGGAATTTAACGAGCGGGGTTAATCCCTCTGCCTCTGCTTTTCCACGGTCCATCACGAGAACCGAAGCTGCTCCATCACTCATTTGGGAAGAGTTTCCTGCCGTAACGGACCCTCTTACAGAGAATGCAGGCTTCAGCTTCGCCAGCACTTCTGCTGTCGTGCCTGGGCGTACACCTTCATCCACTGAAAAAGTTCTCGTATGTTCCTTTATTTTGTGGTCAGCTCCCAAGGTGCGATCTGTTACTTCCACAGGTACAATTTCATCCTGGAACTTCCCTTCTTTGATAGCTGCCTCGGCACGCCTGTGACTCACAGCCGCAAAGACATCCTGATCTTCTCGCGAAATACCGAACCGATTTGCTACTTCTTCAGCTGTGTGACCCATCGACATATAGTATTCTGGGGCCTGTTCAACTAGCTGCACATTCGGTTTAATGACGTGACCGCCCATCGGTATCAGACTCATTGATTCTGCTCCGCCTGCTAATGCCGCATTGCTATGACCAAGCATAATCTTCTCTGCTGCATAAGCAATACTTTGCAGACCTGAAGAACAATATCGGTTAATCGTAATGGCTGGAACCTTATGATGAAGTCCAGCCAAACCCGCGATGTTCCGAGCCATATTCATTCCCTGTTCGGCTTCAGGCATGGCACATCCAATGATTACGTCATCAATGTTTCCTTCATAATTTCCAGCTCTTTTTAAAGTCTCTTTTATTGTTAACGCAGCTAGATCGTCAGGCCGAGTATGGGCAAGCGCCCCTTTTTTCGCTCGGGCAACAGGTGTCCTGGCTCCAGCTACAATGACAGCTTCCTTCACGTGATCTCCCCCTTTTAATTACGCAATGGTTTCCCTTTCATCAGCATGTGCTGCATGCGCTGCTGTGATTTCGCTTCCCCGACGAGACTTAAGAACGCTTCTCGTTCAAGGTCCAACAAATACTGTTCATCTACTAATGTTCCTTCTTTTACACGACCTCCTGCTAACACAAAGGCAAGCTTTTCAGCAATTTTCAAGTCATGCTCACTGGCATAACCGCTTAGAAGAAGGGATTTTGCACCTAGAAGCATAGTGGCATATCCTTGTTCACCTACGACAGGAACCTTTGCCCTCTTAGGAGCCTGGTAGCCCGACCTCGATAAACCGAGAACTTTTTGTTTGGCATCGTGAAGGAGGTGATCTCCATTTACACTTATGGCATCACGACTATCTAAGAATCCATTTTCTTTCGCTTCTTCTCCTGATGTGGAAACTTTAGCCATAGCAATTTTTTCAAAAACACTGATAGCAACTTTCTGAAGGTCGAAATCTACACCTTCTGGAATGTTTCTTAAGTGTTTAATGTAAAGCTCTTTGTTTCCGCCTCCACCAGGAATTAAACCAACCCCCGGTTCCACTAATCCCATGTATGTCTCTGCAGAAGCCTGGGTTGCCGAAGCAGGCAGACACACTTCAGCACCTCCTCCTAATGTCATCCCGAAAGGTGCAGCGACGACAGGTTTATCTGCATATTTAATTTTCATCATGGCATCCTGGAAGTGTTTGACCACCATTTCGATTTCAAAGAAGTTGAAGTCTTGAGCTTCCATTAAAATCATTCCTAAATTCGCGCCTACACAGAAGTTTTTGCCCTGATTTCCGATGACAAGCCCTTCAAAATTTTGATCCACTTCATCCACTGCGTAGTTCATCATTTGAATGATATCCAACCCGATGGCGTTGCTTTGAGAATGGAATTCAAGTCCGGCCACTCCATCCCCGAGGTCAACTAAGCTCGCGCCAGCATTCTTTTTGATCACTTCATTTGTTTCTTTTAATCTTTTCAGATGAATGGCTTTTGGGTTGAAAGATTGAGTTTCGTACTTACCGTTATGAATATAGTAAACGTTTCCATTTTCTCGTTTGTAGAATTGTTCATGGCCTGATTCAAGCATTTCTTCGATCCATGCCGGGATAGTTTCTCCCTCTTCTTTCATTCTTGCGACCGATTCTTTCACTCCGATAGCATCCCACATTTCAAAAGGACCTAACTCCCAGCCAAAGCCCCAGCGCATCGCTTCATCAATAGATGGCACATCATCAGCTATCTCTCCATAAAGTTCAGCCGAATAAATAAGTACAGGTTTGACGACAGACCAGACGAAGTCCCCGGCTCGATCTCCTTTAGCCGTAACTAAGGCTTTCAACTTTCTTTTACTTCCTTTTTCCTGTTTAGCTAATTCCGTCGCTTTTGTCTTCAATTTCTGACGTGGTTCGTAATCTAAAGTTTCAGGGTTAAGCTGGAGGATTTCACTGCCTTTCTCCCCTTTTTTCTTCAAGAAAAACCCTTGACCGCTTTTCGATCCTAACCATCCTTTATCCAGCATCGCTTTCATAAAGGAAGGGACTTCAAAAGCATCTTTCTCTGAACCTTCCACTTGATCATATACATTGTTAGCTACATGTATAAACGTATCTAATCCTACAACATCAAGTGTCCTGAATGTAGCGCTCTTTGGTCTTCCGATTAGCGGACCGCTTACTGAATCCACCTCACCAACACTAAAACCGCCTTTCAACATTTCCTGTACAGTAATAAGCAGACCATAGGTACCTATTCGATTAGCAATGAAGTTAGGCGTATCCTTTGCCTCTACTACCCCTTTGCCGAGAACGTCTTCTCCAAATTTCTTCATGAATTGTAAAACTTCAGAAGAAGTACGCTTAGCAGGTATGACTTCCAATAGCTTTAAGTAACGCGGCGGGTTGAAAAAATGCGTTCCAAGGAAGTGAGAACGAAAATCTTCGCTGCAGTCTTCTGACATAGCTTCTATCGATATTCCTGAAGTATTGGAACTTATGATGCTTCCTGCTTTCCTGTACTGATCGACCTGGGCAAAGACTTTCTTTTTCACTTCAAGGTTTTCAACCACGACTTCGATGACCCAGTCAACTTCACTGAGTTTTTCCATATCGTCAGTGAAATTACCTGTTTCAATGAGATCCAGACTTGCTTTACTACTTAAAGGTGATGGTTTTTGTTTTTTTAATGCCGCTTTATTAGCAGCAGCAATTCGGTTCCTTACAACTCCATCATCCAGCGTCAAACCTTTATGTTTTTCTTCATCAGTCAGTTCACGAGGTACAATGTCCAGCATTAATGTTGGTATCCCGACATTCGCCAAGTGAGCAGCAATTCCAGCCCCCATAACGCCAGAGCCTAAAACCGCGGCACGCTTGATTCTTCGTTTCATATATTTATCCCCCTATCACTTTTGAATGAATACTCATTCATTTTACATGTAAAAAAATATTGCTGAGCAATATTTGGTATCTATACTTACTATAAAATATATTCAGATATTTCGCAATCGTTTTCATAAATAAATTGAAAACAAAAAAAGACTTGAAAAAACTTAAAGGCGGAGAATTAATCTCCAGCCCTCTTATTTGCCGACTACACCTTTTAAAACAAAAGCCACGTTTGCCGGTCTTTCAGCCAAACGGCGCATGAAATAACCGTACCAATCATCTCCATAAGGTACATACACTCGCATTTTATAGCCTTCCTTCACTAACTCTTCCTGACGCTCAACACGGATACCGTACAGCATCTGAAATTCGAATTGCTCCAGTGGTATATCATTTTCTTTCACAATATTCATGGTATACTCGATCATCGCATCGTCATGGGTAGCAACTGCTGTATAATTCCCATTTAACAGGTGCATCTTTATAATTTTTTTGTAATTCTCATCTACATCTTTTTTATCAGGGAAAGCGACCTTTGGTGATTCCTTATAAGCGCCCTTTACTAATCTTAGATTGGGACTATATTGGTCCAGATCTTCAATATCTTCAACTGCGCGATATAAATAAGATTGAATGACAGTCCCTATATTTTCATAATCCTTACGTAATTCTTTAAATAGGTCTAATGTCGTTTGACAACGTTCATGATCTTCCATATCTATTGTAATGAATACATTTTTCTGTTCAGCTACCTGAAGAATTCTTCTCATATTATCCAGGGCAAGGTCATATGAGATATCCAGCCCCATCGAAGTCAATTTAAGTGAAAGCTGGGAATCCAACTTGTGACCAGCAATGGCTTTTACCGCCTCAATACACTCATCGGCAGCTTTTTTTGCCTCCTCTTCACTATCGATGAACTCACCTAAATGATCGATGGTCACACTCAATCCCTGCTCATTGAGCTTCTGAATCGTCTCGACAGCACTCGGGATCGTTTCGCCTGCCACGAAACGAGCAGCGCCAAAACGAAGGCCATACCGTCTAGCCAACTTTGTGAAAAACTTGTTTTTTGATAAGAACAAAAAGAAATTACGTAGAACTTGTTCCATAAAAAGGCCTCCTGCCCCCTAGTTTAATGTGTATTTGTTTCGGCCATTAAACTATTTAAATAATAATTATGTTAAACGCTGGTATTGACTTTCAAAACTTATTCAATCATTTTATATCATGTTTATTCGGGAAGACTTTGCTTGCTTATTTTCGACTTGCGAAAGGTATGAATTCGTTCATGAAACCTATATTTCCCCCAGTGACCACCGAAAGCAATCTGCCAAATCAGGGAGCATAATCAACCCGGTGATTTAACAGATTCTAAATAATATTATAAAAATTACAAACTGTAATCGATAACACATTTTTATTTTATCATTTGTTAATAAAAATGGGTATGATTTCAGTTATTTATTGCCCATGAAATTAGTAATTTCTTTCAAATTGGTCATACTAAGTTTGATTTTAATGAAGGAGGACGTAACTTATGCAGCAAGAACAAAATCAGCAAAACCCGAACATCCAGCAGCCGAAGCCTATGGAGCAAGTCCCTAATATCGTCAGCACAAAAGACGAGCTTTATATTACAGATATGCTGTCTTGGAATTTGAATGCTTGTAAAAAAGCTCACTTCTTTGCCCAGCAGTGCCAGACTCCAGAACTTCAGCAAGCGTTGGAGGACGCAGGTCAAATGCATCAAAGACATTATGATAAGATACTTGAACATTTGAACACATCTAGTCAGAGAATGAATTAAGGAGGATTACAAATGCCGCAAAACCAACCGACCAACAAGATCCAAAACCCAGAAACAAGTGTCCCAAAAACACCGGAAATGAATGAAAGAGATTTTTTGAATGATATGCTGACTACTGAGAAATACATGACTGGTTCTTATAATGTTGCATTAAATGAAGCTAGCAACCAAACACTGTATCAAGATTTAGCCACTATATTCAAGGAAACTCAGGACTGCCAGAGAAACCTGTACAACCTTATGTTCAAAAATGGCTGGTATGCTGTAGATCAAGCTGAGCAGCCGAAAGTTCAGAATGCCTACCAGCAATTCTCAGGGTACAAAAATCAACTGCCTTATGCTGTTCAATAAAACAACTTTTTCATAAAGCTGCAAAAAAGCCTGGTCTTTAAAAGACCAGGCTTTTCAATGCTTATCCTACCGGCTCATACCCTTGAGCCTCAATTGCTTCTTTCATCATTGCTTTAGTCACATAAGCATCATCATAAGTGACATCTACTTTACCACTTGTAATATCTACATTCACACCATGAACTCCCTCAAGCGTATTCAGTGCGTTTTTAACAGCTTTTTCACAATGTTCGCAAGTCATCCCATTTACTTCTAATGTCAGTTGCATAATTTTCATCCTTTCGCTATTATAATTTCATTCTTTTCAACCTTAATGAATTTGATACTACGCTTACTGAACTGAATGCCATCGCGGCTCCTGCAACCCATGGAGCTAATAACCCTAATGCCGCTATCGGGATGCCAGCTGTATTATAAGCGAGGGCCCAGAAAAGATTTTGGCGGATATTTTTCATTGTTTTTTTACTTAACAAGAGGGCTTTCGGAATAAGCGTCAGGTCTCCTCGCAAAATGGTAAGGTCAGCAGCTTCAATCGCTACATCCGCCCCTGTGCCGATCGCTATCCCGATGTCACTGACGGCCAATGCTGGAGCATCATTTATACCGTCCCCTACCATAGCTACCCGGTGACCTTTTGCTTGAAGCTTCTTGATTTCTTCGGCTTTTTCTTCAGGAAGTACTTCAGCAGTCACTTCATCGATCCCTGCTTCATTTGCAATGTGGCGAGCTGTCCTCTCATTATCTCCTGTCAGCATAACAAGTTTTATGCCTTCAGACTTGAGGTCATTTAAAGCTTGTTTTGCCGAATCCTTAATGGTGTCCATCACTGCTACAATCCCTTTGACACGAGCATTGACTGCTATTAGCATGACGGTTTTACCTTCACTTTCAAGCTCAGTCATTTTTGGGTCATATGAACTGTATTCCACATTTTCTTCCTTTAATAACTTCCTTGTACCAATTAATACAGAATTTCCTTGTATAGAAGCATTAATTCCATGACCAGCCACTGCTGAAAAATCACTTACTTCCAATATAGGAACTGATTGAGATTTTGCATAGGCTGTAATTGCTTCAGCCAATGGATGTTCAGATAAGTGTTCTGCACTTGCCGCCAAGCTCAATGTGTCGAAATCGGCAGTGAAGTCCGTAACCTCTGGTCTTCCCTGTGTTATCGTCCCTGTTTTATCAAACACTATGGTGTCGATACTCTGCGCCTTTTCTAAGTGCTCTCCACTCTTAAATAGAATGCCAAGCTCAGCCCCTTTTCCTGTTCCAACCATGATAGAAGTGGGGGTCGCCAGGCCGAGGGCGCATGGACAGGCGATGACTAGAACAGCGATGGCTGCCACAAGCGCAGTGGTAAAGACCCCAGGAGATGCTACAGTAAACCAGCCTATAAAAGTAAGTGCAGAGATGGCGACAACTATCGGAACAAAGTACCCCGATATCACATCAGCCATACGCTGGATCGGAGCTTTGGAACCTTGAGCTTCTTCGACTATTTTAATGATGCCTGCCAGCGCGGTGTCTTTACCGACTTTAGTGGCTTTCATTCTCAAGTGTCCCTGTTTATTGATGGTCGCACCTATGATTTCATCACCAGTCTCTTTGCCTACAGGCATAGACTCCCCAGTAATCATCGATTCATCTACATAAGACTGCCCGGATATAACGACACCGTCAACTGGTATTTTTTCTCCCGGTTTTACTACGAGAATATCTTCTTGGGCCACTTCTTCCAAAGGGATGGTTGTTTCCTTCCCTTCTCGGATTACAGTCGCCTCTTTAGCCTGAAGATTTAATAAGGCTGATAGTGCCTCGGTCGTTCTCCCCTTTGCCCTCGTTTCAAAATACTTACCTAACAGAACTAATGTAATAAGAATCGCACTCGTTTCAAAGTATAAGTGAACCTCGTCATGACGGCCAAAAGTATATCTCAGCGTTTCGCTCAAACTGTAGAAATACGCTGCACTTGTGCCCAAAGCAATAAGCACATCCATATTCGCACTTTTATTTTTTAAGCTATGGTACGCTCCTCGATAAAACTGCCAGCCTATAATAAACTGAACAGGAGTCGCTAATAGAAACTGGAACCAGGGGTTCATAAATAGCATAGGTACAGGAAGACCAAATAAATGGTCAAGCATCGTCAGTAAAAGAGGTAAAGAAAGAATTGTGGCCCCAATCAATTGGATTTGTTTCTTCTTAAGGTCTTTCTCTTTCCTTACAGCTTTTGCTTCCTCCCCTTTTCTCACGGAAGCATCGTACCCTAAATGGCGAACTTTCTCTATGATTTTCTCTTCGTTCAAAAAGCCTTCCTTATAAGATACAGTTGCCGTTTCGTTCGCTAAATTAACATTAGCCGACTGTACACCTTCCGTTTTCTGAAGCACTTTTTCAACTCTTGTCGAACAAGCCGCACAGGTCATACCAAATACATCAAATTCTTTACGTTCATTTGGTACTTCATACCCGAGCCGGTGGACTTCTTCTACTAAGTGTGAAGCTGAAAGCAGCTCATCATCATACGTTATGTCCGCTTTCTCTATAGCTAAATTAACTTGTGCCTTCACGCCTTCTTTTTTGTTCAATACTTTTTCGATTCGAGAAGAACAGGAAGCGCAGGTCATTCCAGATATAGGGAATGATACATGTCGCTGCATGCTGACCCCTCCTTTACTTAGAAAATTGTTTCATGACTTTAATTAATTCGTCCATAGCCTCATCACCATTGCCTGACTTTACAGCGTCACTTACGCAATGCTTTGCGTGTCTCTCCATTAAAGAGTAACCGACTTTTTGCAGCGCAGAATCAATAGCTGAAATTTGGACGAGAATATCCACACAATACCGATCGTTTTCTACCATATTTTGAATTCCACGTACCTGACCTTCAATTCTTTTTAAACGGTTGATCATTTGAGTTTTCTCATGATCAGACCTTTTTTTTACTGGTTCTTTCCCACTGTTTTCCGGAAGTGTATCATCCATACTCTCACATCCTGTTCATATTGATAAGATGATTTTACCATACCCCTGTAAGGTATTCAAAAAAGCTGTTTAAAAATTAATGATACAATAGTATTCTGGTATGGATTCAATGAAGATTCCATCTATTTTAGAACCAAAAGAAAGGAAAGTCTCTCATGAGAATTCATATATATACAGGTATTGCTGGTGGAGGAGGGTTAGGCTCTATTATGAGATATGGCATAGCCCTGACTTTTAACTCGAGTACCGGTTTCCCCTGGGGGACGCTGCTTGCCAATCTTATAGGGTGTTTTTTTCTAAGCTTTTTATATACGTGGTTTACATCTAAGAAATTATCAGAGTTCGTAAAAAAAGGATTGGCTACTGGTCTGATTGGGTCACTTACTACGTTCTCAACTTTATCAATAGAAGTTGTTTCCCTTACTCAGCAGTCCATAGTTCTTTCTTTCACCTATCTTATCCTTACAGTAGCAGCCGGATTATTATTTACAATCGCCGGTATGAAGGCGGGAAGGAGAATGTTCTTATGATGACTCTGAGTGTGCTATTAGGTGGTATGATCGGAGCCATCATGAGATTTGAACTCAGCCGACTGAATCGTTTACGTGTTCTCCCATGGGGTACGTTCATAGCTAATGCAACAGGTGGCCTATTGCTCGGGCTGCTCATTCGTAATGAACCAATGATTCCCGAGTGGTTATGGCTTCTGCTTGGCGTAGGCTTCTGCGGCTCTTACACTACATTTTCTACGTTCAGCTACGAAGTGATTGAACTGATACAGAAAAAATATCACGCAAAAGCTGCGTTCTATATGATTAGTTCTGTTGTAGTAACGATCTCTGGATGCTATGTAATCATCCTGTTTTAGATGTAATATAGAGTCTCATCCTAAGGAATTAAATAAAAAGTTCTGAGAGATGATATTCACATAAGCTCCCTATAGTGGAAGACTCAGTTTCGAGACATCCGTGCTGTTTCCGCCACAAAAATAGAGCGTGAAGGGCCGGGAAATCACTCGCTTTCCATGGGCGTACGGTGAGCTTCCTCGGGCTAACGCCCTCCGGGATCTCACCATGTACTGTCATCCCATAGGAGTCTCGCAATTTCCCGGCCCTTCTTGCTTTTGTGAGGATAACGGAAACATCATATGCGCTGCTTCACATAATAAATAACGGCTTTTGAATAATAACCAGTGAGACTTTTGTATGCAAAGGTGCTTGATATTACCTTAAAGTGCAGAGGATCTTAGAACTGAAAATGCTATACCTAGACCACTGGAGTTTGATGCTCCTATTAGTATTATCAAAGTCTTTTTCAAATGATTTCGAGAAGGCACATCTTTAGTGAGGGGCGGCGGGGAATGGGGAGACTCCTGTGGGAAGAGAGTGCTTGGTGAGATCCCGCAGGACGGGACGTCCGAGGAAGCTCACCGCGCTCCCACGGAAAGCGAGCCATTCCCCGCCGCCCTTATCCACTCATCAAATGTCTCGAAATCAAGTCTTCCACTATCCTGCCATATTATTGAATAATTCTCTTCTGAAAAAGTCAACTGTATAGGGGAACAAAGCTAATAAGCGGAGCCTGCAGTAGACTCCGCTTTCCTTATGGGTTTATCACGCTTTACTCGACACAATATTTATGGATAGCCTGCTGCAAAGAATTCATAAACCTTATTTGAGAAGGAATGACCATTTCATGTAGTACCTTCACTTGCTTCGGCTTTACTCCAATAATAACGATCTCAGCACCCATATAAAACAGAGAGGTCATCATGTTAGTCAGCACTTGAATTCCCTCTCTGTTCATTTCTCCGACAGCGGTAAAATCGAACAGCATTCGATCAATATCGTCATTTTGAGACGATTTCAAAAGGTTATCCTCAACAGCCTGCATTTTCACTTGAGTTAAATCTCCAAATAGCGGAATCAGAGCAGTATCTTCAGTCAAACGAATAAAAGGAGCAGAGAGACGATTATTTTGACTAATGGCATTTTCCAGTTTTTCTTTTTCATCCAATAGTTCAAAGTTCGTATCATTTAACCTTCCCCTAAGCTGATTCAAGGTTTTTGTTACTTTTGTCAACTTGTCATCTTTAGGTATTATAAGGGCTTGAGCATATAAATCGTTATCCCATGTCACATAGAGATCAACTGTCAACGGTTCTACTCCCTCAGCAACCGGCTTCAAATGGACCTCTAAAGCTGCTTTATGCAATTCGGGAGTCACCCATTTTTTAACTTTTTCTAAACTTCCCTGATCGAATACCTCTAATAAGCTTGCAGGTGTTCCACACAGTTTTTCTGCTTCTTGTGAAAAAGTCAGGATAGTAAAATTTTTATTAATCGTAAAAAAAGGTAAAGGAAATGTCCGGTCAGCTTGTTTCATTTATGGCGCCTTCCCTTCCCTCATTAAACCATTGATTCAAATGATTTAAGTCCTTTACAATCATTACTTGGTCTGATTCCAACTCTTCGAGCTCAAATTTCTTGGCCATTCGTCCTCCAATCATAATCAAAGGATTCCATTCTAACGTTCGGAAATGTTCGACAAGCTTCTTTAAAGTCGGGAGCCTATAGGAGAGCGATGCAGATAAACCGATGACATGAGGCTTATAACTGTGCACTTGCGAATATGAATGCTGTAACCCCAAGTTAGGGCCTAAGTAACGCACACGCCACCCGTGTTCTTTAAATGTGGCAGCAACCATTTTCAAACCTATATAGTGCTGCTCCTCTTCTACTCCAAAAAGCATGGCTTTAAAAGTGGTTTGATGCTCGCCACTTATTTTTTTCGTTTGTGCCTCAATTCTTGATAGAACAAAGTCACAAATGGCAGTGGCTAAATGTTCATCAGCTACTGAAATTTTATTATTTTCCCAGAGCTCCCCAACATAATACATGGCAGGAGTAATAATATCTTCATACAAATATAATCTAGGATACTCGCTTATTAAGTTTTCGATATATTCAATTGCCCCTTTTTCGTCTCCTTCGAGAAAAAAGCGGGCTAACGTTTTATGATGTGGAGTCAAATGAATTCACCTCTCATTGCGGGAGCTTGCGTAATTGATCGATTGCTAAAGTAAGATAGCGGATGAACGATTCTTTTTCTATTTCATCTTCCCACTGGAATTTCTCCAAATTTTCGATCAATCGTTGAAAATTATCGATAATTAGGTTCGTACCTACCCCTCGTGATGTAAGTAAAGTATTCAACCAAACGGTATAATCAAGAAAAAAAGAGGCGTTCTTCATTTCATGAGCTGCATACAGATGGTCCAGGTGATGATGGTTATCTTCCTCTGTACGGTCTCGACCGTTCTGTCCGAACCTGGACCAGAGTGCTGGATAAGCCTCATAAATTTCTTCTGTAACTTGTTGAGCGATTTGATTCTTTTCCTTATTATTCACTGAGCTACTACCTCATATCTCTTCACTTGCGGTACAATTCCCTGTAATTCCTGATCTGGATAATTCTTCTCTAATTCGTGGATTTTTTTAAATTGATCACTGCGCGCCCAATTCAAATAAGAAGCTTTATCCTCCCATTCCATATGAACAGTCAATTCACCAAGCTTACGTTCATTTTGAAGTAGTTGAAACGTTAAAAAGCCTTCGGCCTCATCCACGAGGCGGGAGCGATTTTGATAAATAGAAATTAATTCATCCGCTTTATGTTCTGGAACAACAACGGTTGAATCGACAATATACATAATACAATGCTCCTCTTCAATTATTTTTACTAAATAGTATTCTATCATATTAATAAAGAAGTTGTATAACCAGAAAGACTATCTCTCTCGACTAGGGTAAAGGATGGATGCAGTATGACCATAATTCAAAACTCATAATTAATCTTTTTACTGATTATATAAATTCCAGGCTTTTATTAGTAAATACAAAAAAGGGAAACTGGTATAAACCAGCTTCCCTCATATCTTATACTGTAAGCAATGAAGTTATTTAAAGGCTACTTCATTGACAATTTTTGTTTCTTCATGATCAAGCATGTTCTTATTTACAAACTCATCTACAGGCTTATTCATATTATCATCTAAATCCTTGAGTTCTTCTTTATCACCGACCATATAAATACGTTCCCATTCATACTCTTTGGCCAGCTTGTCAAGCTTCGGAGCTACGCTCTTGTACCAGCGGTAACGGTTTTCCTCGAAACGCTCTTTATACTCATCTTTTTTAGAGCTTTTCGCACCACCAGATCCCATAGATGCATCTCCTTGGTGAGGACCCTGATGTTGTTTCCAATCTTCTGTGTTCAAGTCCAGTTCAAACAACTGTGTATCGTTTACCATCCCTAATTGTGCATCGATACACTTGATTTGTTCCTTTTGAGTAAGAATAATACCCGTTTTAGGGAATTTTTCTCTCATTTGCTTAAGCTGATCAAGCACAGGTGATTCTTCCCAGTAAAATTCACTTTCCACTGGCATTTGGAAACGCTCCGCGAACCAAACAGTATCATCTCCAGAAGCGATGATAACTACACTTTTAGCAAAGTTCTGCTCATTTTCTTCAATGTAGTTTTGGACTTTTTCTTTCACAGCCCAATAATTCCTTTTTTCGTCTGGATCTCCGTCTTCTTTTAAATAAGTTTCAAAATTATTTAAACCGTTCTTCAAGTGTATTTTCCACTCGCCGCCTTGCTGATCAGGATCAGAAGGATCCGTATTTAAATACATAGTAAAAACACGCTGGGGTTTTTCCAGGTGAACATTCTCTAATTTCTTAATTTCCTTGTTTAAATCCATAAGCTACATCTACTCCTTTTATTAGAATAATATTTCTATTCTAGTCTGTATGTTTCCGCTAAAGCGGCTTGTTAAACTTATGATTTAAACAATTAGAGAAATTACATGTTTTTTATTCCTTTGCAATAGCATTTTGTTAAATATTACTTAATTGGTTAAAGAGCTATTAAATTAAAATTTCGCTATCTACGGAGCAGCCTGCAACTAGACTTATTTTAAGAAGCGCCATACATTTTTCATAAGTCCTGTGAAATTTCCGTATTGATTTCCATATAAGCTCCCTTATGCTCCCACGGAAAGCGAGCCTCCCCGCCGCCTTGATCTACTCACCACGTATCTCGAATTCAAGTCTTCAACAATCCTGCTATAACGTTGAATAACTCTATAATATTTAGAATCTTTAATTTTAATAAAACACTTGAAAAAAAACCAGAGGTGACGACAATTTCCCCGTCCCTCTGGTTTTTTATGAAATCATACCTTGCTTATTATTGAATCCATTCATCAATAACGTCTTGGTTCTCGTCAACCCAAGCCTGAGCGCCTTCTTCTTCAGAATCTGCTTCGTTAATAGAAGCCATCAATTCACCAAGCTGCTGGTCATCCAGCATAAACTTATCAAACATCTCAACTAATTCTGGTTGATCATCTTCTAAACCTAAACGAGCTGCGTAGGAGATGTTCTCAGAATCACCATAGACATTTTCTGTATCTTCAAGGAACTTCAAATCCATTTCTGAAAATGCCCAGTGTGGCGTCCATAGCGTTACCACGATAGGCTCTTCATTTTCAACAGCCCCTGTTAGTTCAGTCATCATAGAACCTTCAGAAGAAGCTGCTAAAGAATAATCTAAATCATACGTATCGATAGCCTCATCCGTTAAAGACATAATACTTGCTCCGGAGTCGATACCGTAAATCTGTCCATCATCAAATTGATCAACGTTTTCGTTTAAATCTTCTATCGTATTAATATCTTCCATGTAAGAAGGGACGACAAGACCTAGAGTTGTTCCTTCATACCAAGTTTCACGCCAGTCAATATCTTCTTCATACTCTTCATAGAATGATGCATCAGTATTAGGCAGCCAAATTTCCATTCCGATGTCAATGTCGCCAGCTTCTAGCCCTTCGTAAAGAACCCCTTTTTCAACATTTTGAAGTTCAACATCGTAGCCTTCTTCTTCAAGGACAACTTTCCACATATTAGAAACTGCTATATTTTCTGCCCAGTTATTCATACCGATACTCACTTCTTTATCTTCAGAAGAACCCTCGTCCGAGGAACCCTCTTCGGAAGAATCCGTTCCTCCACAAGCAGCTAGCACCAGTAATGCGCCAAGCATCAGAGCTGTGAGCCAAATACGTGTATGTTTCATAAACATTCCTCCATTTCAAAAGTATTAAAAAAAATTACACGGGAATTGCATTTCAATTACAAATTATATCACATTCTGTCGAAAGCTCAAAATTGTACAACACATTCATCATGTATGGGAATAAAACCATCTTCATATGAAGATGGTTTTATTATGCTTATCTTTTTGTTTTATTTTCGTGATTTGCTCTGCGGTCTGCTGCTTCGCTTCTTCTGATCGCTTCTAAATCATCATGATCAGCCATATCCTGTGAAAATTCCACGTCAAAGCCGTCAAACTTAGCGTGACCAGGAGTTTGAGACAACTTTTGTTTTTTCTTTGGATTTGAATGTTTATGTTCATCTCTTCCCATGTTATTGACCTCCTTCAAGAATTACGTTTAGGATTTGCTACAATAAAATTCTTATTCTATAATGAGCATAATTTAGCAAATGGCTCTTCTAGGGTTCCGCTCTTTTTTTTGAGAAGAGGACTGGTCCGAGAGAAGACACGTAGCAGAAAGCTATGACACGGAGGGACAAAAGCCCGGGAGATATTCGTAAAAGAATATCTCCTTTTTTTATAGGGGGAGAGGATATGAAATTGAATAAGGAATGGATGAAGATTTTTATTGCGGCAATTTTTGAGGTTGGCTGGGTGATCGGTTTAAATCACGCAGAGTCTCTAACTCACTGGACGGCCACTGTTATTGCTATTTATATCAGCTTCCACCTGCTGATCGCTTCTGGTAAAAAGTTACCTGTTGGTACCGCCTATGCCGTATTTACTGGCCTTGGGACAGCTGGTACCGTAGCTGCAGAAGTATTATTTTTTGGTGTTCCCTTTCAATGGCTCAAGCTATTTCTTATCACTTTCCTTTTAAGCGGTGTGATCGGTCTGAAGTTTGTATCTGAAGGGAAGGAGGCAGAAGTTCAATGAGCTGGTTTTATTTAGTAGCAGCGGGATTATTTGAAATGACCGGAGTGCTAATGATTAATATATATCACCGGGCAAAGTCCATCGTTTCATTAGCATTACTCATCCTCGCTTTTCTACTCAGTTTCTTGTTTTTATCCTTGGCCCTCGAGAACCTGCCAATGGGTACTGCTTACGCAGTATGGACAGGGACAGGTGCGGCAGGCGGAGCACTTATGGGGATGATCTTTTTCCAAGAATCTGCAGAATGGAAAAGAGTGTTTTGCGTCTTCCTAATTATAGCTTCAGCAGTCGGATTAAAGCTTATCGAATAGCTATGTTAATCTCGTTGTTGATTTCTCATAAAAAGTTATTCACCAATATGGCAGGATAGGGGAAGGGCCTTTTAAATGCCTGTCCGGTCAGAAATAGCGCTTTACATCAAGGTTTTTAACAAAGGAAACTTGGTAAGAAAATCTGCAAATGTTTGCTTTTTCTTGAAGCGGTTTTGAGATGCTTTTTTGGCAGAGGTGCGGAAGGAAAAGGTGAGACTCCTGCGGGATGAGCGGGACAGGTGAGACCCCGCAGAGCGAAAGCTCGAGAAAGCTCAGCGCCCGCCCCACGGAAAGCGAACCGTTTCCTTCCGCCCCTAAACTCCCACTTTGTCTCGAAACTAAGTCTTCAACATAAAATAGCTTATATGAATACCAACAATGAAATTTAACAGTGCTTATCCAAAAAAGCACCGCCGTCTGCAAAAGACAAAGCGGTGCTTTTCTGCTTCAGTTTTTTATGAACAATTCAAATACATAACCGAAATCTTTGATATGGTACTGATTCTTTGTTTCAAGAAGCCAGTTAAAAGACGTCTCATTTATATCTCTGAATTCATGAGATAAACGGGTTTCGTTGGTACGGCTGTTCTGCAAAGTAGTTGATGCGGTGTGCAGACTTTGGTTCGCGTACTCCGTAAACATCTTGTTTTCTTCAGTAATCTCTGAAATTTTCAGAAGGGATTTATATAAATCCTTCACTTCTTCAATAAATTTCTTATGAACATCGATATCAAATTCTTCATTGCCTAATTGGAATTTGATTTCTACATCTAAATCAATTGTGCCTGCGGTTTCTAATTCGATATTGACAAAATCATTCTTATGATAAGAATATCTGCGAAGTGTGCGTTTTTTGCTTGTAGCACTCGTTCCATCCACATGAATGAGGGCTTTGTTCGTAAAGCAGTATTCATCCGCTTTCGATTTTATAAGGAAGTAGATTTTTTCGCCATCTTCATGCATGACATAATCATCAGCGTCCACCTTATCATAATCCTCCGGCTGGATAACACTTCCAATATCACTTAAACCTAGTGCGTCTGTAGCCATCTTTTTAAACATGGTTCCCCCTCCTCTTTGAACCATTCTATCATTTAGAAGGTTGGGAATCTATTTACTTATCGGCTGTGAAAGACATTCCCTTCATGAAAAATTTATTGAAGAACATGTAGATGACCAGAACAGGTAAAGTGAACACCATGGAAGCTGCCATAATATAATTCCAGTAAGTGACGTATTGACCTTTGAAAGAATTAAGTCCGACTGTCAACGTGTACATATCCGCATCAGTCATAATGATCAAAGGACGCATAAAGTCATTCCAGAATCCCATAAAAACAAATATTGCTTGTGCAGCTAAAGCCGGCTTAGCTAATGGAAGGACAACTCTTATAAACATTCCAAAACGACCCAGACCATCTAATGATGCGGCTTCCTCCAGTTCTTTAGGGAAATTGATGAAGAATTGTCTCATCATGAAGATAAAGGTGGCGTTTATCATTGCTGGAACAATCATTCCTTGATAACTGTTCAGCCATCCAAGCTCTTTGAGGATCAAATAATTAGGAATCATAGTAACTTGGACCGGAATCATGATGACAGCAAGAATGAGCATAAACCAAACTTTCTTCCCCGGGAAGCTGATTCTGGCCAGAGCATAGCCAGCCATCGAATTGAATATCAAATTGAGAGCGGTCCCTCCCCCGGCTATAACAACAGAGTTGAGCAGCCATCTAAAGAATAGCTCTTCTTCGATAAAGATTTGCCTATAATTTTCAAACGTAAATTCATTCGGAATGAAACTCATTACTCCACTAGATATTTCAGCGAATGTTTTGAATGAGGAAGAGAGAGCCCAGACGAAGGGCACTAATGTAATGACTGCGTAAGTAATTAAAACGACATACAGTAACTTCTTTGACCATTCTTTTTTGTTGTTCATTAGAATCCCTCCATCAATTGAATTGTTCTTCCTTAGACAACACACGCTGTAAAATACTAGCGACCAGTATAATCAGAGCTAACATAAAGGCGATAGCTGTGGCATACCCCATGGTGCCTAACGATTTAAAAGCATACTGATAAATCAACAGAACCACAGTCAAAGTAGAGTTTGAAGGTCCCCCAGATCCGCCTGAGAAAATATACGACTGGTCGAACAATTGAAAAGTTCCGATTAACCCCATGATGACAACAAAGGATGTGATCGGGCGCAGTTGCGGAACTGTTATATACCAGAACCTTTGTATCACATTGGCTCCATCAAGCTCAGCAGCTTCATATAAATTTTTAGGCACGCCTTGAAGAGCTGCTAAGTATATCACCATAAATAGTGGAGCTGTTGCCCATATGTTCATAATCATGATGGAGTAAAGGGCAATATTAGGATCCCCAATCCAATTGTAAGTAGGTAGATTTACAGTCTCCAGCATGTTATTAATAAGACCATTTTGGTTGTACATCCACATAAATATAAGAGTAAGTACAGCTGAAGAAGTTAAAGTTGGCAGGAAATAAATGATCCTGAATATTTTTTCTCCCTTTAATCCCGCATTGAGTGTTGCTGCTAAGAACAGAGCTAAAAAGGTTTGAACAGGAACAACGATTCCAACATATAGACCTGTGTTCAGTAAAGCCCGTTTCGCTCTTGCATCATCCATTAACCTTAAGTAATTGTCTACACCCGTGAAGTCTAAAACGGTGCCGCCGAGTAAAGTGACATCAAAAAAGGATAAAAAGACCGCATATAGAACCGGGCCTAAGATAAAGGTCAATAACACTAATATAGTCGGCAGCATAAATCCATAGCCTTGAATGATGTCCCTCAGCAGACGTTTATTGCTTCTTCGTTTCTTTTTACTCTCTTTCACTTTAGAAGTGCTTGAGGTTTCAGCCCGTTCCATAAGAGGCCCTCCTTTAATATTTTTCCTAAAGACCGCCATTAATCAACGGCCTTTAGGCTATCCTGATCAATCAATTAGTCACCGATTTCATCGTTAGCGACTTCTTCTCCTGTATCAAGTGCGTCTTCGAGAGATTTCTCTCCTAAGAAAGCGGACAAAAATTCATTATCGAAGTTGTTGTAGATCGTCGGCAGGTTGGGGCCGTCTGACCACGTCGTAGCATATTCAGCTCCAGAAACTAGCGGTCCGCGAAGCTCATCATCTTCAAACCCTAGTTCCTCCGCAACAGACTGACGAGCCGGCAGCTCAATTCCAGTTTCTGTCCAAGTTTTCATACCTTCTTTACCTGTCAAATAAGAGATCAGCTTCCAAGCCGCTTCCTTTTTTTCTGAGGCTTGATTCATAACATAAGAAACTGTAAAAGCCATTGTTCCCTGCGTTCCGTTTATTTCAGGAATTTCAGCTACGCCATATTCCAATTCCGGGAACGTTTCTTCAAAGTACGGTACATTCCAGTTACCTTCCATAACCATAGCAGCACGCCCTTGGCCTAACATTTCACCTGTTGATTCAGATCCCAATTCTGAAGGAGCGGCAGCTGCTCCTTCCTCTGTACGCAGATCAACTAATGGCTGCAATCCTTGTACGACTTCCTCACTGCCAAAAGCCGCCTGATTATCTTCAACCATATCTCCACCAGCAGATTCACCGATAAACTGGAGACGGGCCATTTGTGGCGCTACTCCTAATCCGACAGTATCCTCTGTAGTCAGTTCAATAGCGGCTTCTTCTAGCTCCTCCCAATTTGTAGGAACATCCACACCTGCTTCATCTAACATTTCTTTATTGTAAAATAGCCCAAGCGTAGAATATCCTTTAGGAAATCCATAAGTTTCTCCCTCTTCATCCTGAAAAGCTTCAATTAATGTGTCTTCGAAATCACCGGTATCGAACTCATCGTCCACATAGCTATTCAGCGGTTCCAAAACACCGGTTTCAATTATAGCTGGTGCTTCAACAGCATCTAAGTAAAATACATCAGGGCCTTCTCCGCCCACTAACCTTGTTTTTATAACATCCATATATTGATCAGCAATTGCTTCATGTTTTACTGTAATGTCTGGATTTTCCTCTTCAAATTCTTCCAGTTGAGTGTTAAGTAAACTTTCTTCCTCAGGTGAAGAAGCCCATCCTGCGAGGGTCAGTTCTGTTGTACCATCCTCTGATTCTCCACCACCATCACCAGAAGTCGTACCGTCATTCCCTGAACACCCTGCAGCCACAAATAAAAGAAACATTAATGCACTCCAAAACACCCATGCTTTTCTTTTCATACTTAATTTCCTCCTTAAAATTTTATTTAGATTCTACAGGCTGTGTGAAGACAATATTTAAACCTGTAGTATTTTCTAACACATCCACTTCGACTCCATTTTCTTGCGTAACTACTTTTATACTCAAATAACCCTTACCCACTGGCAAACGCTCTATCTTTAAATACTCCACTCCCTTTGGAAGTGCAGGATTCAAATGGATTTCACCTTGTAAAACATTAGGGAAAATTCCCAACAGCGATTGCACTATCGTTAACGAAGTCCCAGCCGCCCAAGCTTGAGGAGAACACGCGACAGGATATTCGATTAATCGGCCACGCTTTTCGTCATAGCCGCAAAATAATTCCGGCAGCCTGTAATGTTCAAACTGGGAGGCTGATTTTAATAACGCATCAGCTGTTATTCCTACTTCTTTAGAAAATCCTAATTTACTCATGCCTAACAGGGCGATACTATTATCATGCGGCCATACACTTCCATCGTGATAACTCATCGGATTATACGCTTTCTCTGTTGCCGCCATCGTCCGTATACCATAACCGGAAAACATAGGTTCAGATAAAAGCTTATCGACAACAGCCCGGCTTCTAACAGAACTTGTGATTCCCGAAATCAAGGTGTGACCAGGATTCGATGTTATCGATCCTACTTGTGCTTTATCCTGATCAAGAGCAACAGCATAAAATTGCTCATCCTCCATCCAGAAAGCGTTTTCAAATTTGACCTTTAGTTCATCAGCTTCGTTCCTTAAAGAATCAGCTTTCTTCATTTGATTGTTTCTATCGTAAATTTCTGCAAGACCCGTTTTGGCATGGTATACATATCCTTGTACCTCTGATAATGCAATAGGTGGTTCCGCATAATGTCCATCCCGATGAACGATTGAATCGGCAGAGTCTTTCCACCCTTGATTGGCAATTCCTTTAGAAGATTCCTGGAAATATTCAACAAATCCATCACTATCTCTATCCCCAAATTTATCTATCCATTCCAGCGCTCGCTCTACATTTGGCTGTAATTGTTCGAAAGTCTCAAGATCTCCAGTCCATTTCACATATTCGCAAAGTAAAACTAAAAACAATGGTGTAGCGTCGATCGTTCCAAAATAAGGAGTGAACGGAACCTGGTTCGTGTTCGCAAGCTCTCCGTATCTTATTTCATGCATGATTTTACCTGGTTGCTCGTCTCTCCACTCATCCTCTTTTGTACCTTGCTGATCAGCTAACGTATATAAAGTTCCCCGAGCAGATTCGGGGTAATAAGGGAGCAGCTGCCACGCGGCAATTAGACTATCTCTACCAAAAGGCACTCCGAACCATGGTAAACCTGCTACAGGAAACTGCCCATGACCGAGATTTGTAAGCAGCACTCTTAAGTCCTTCAGCCCCTGACGAAACGAATTATTTAAAGCTTCGGAATCTGAATGTATGGTCGGCAATTGATTATTCCAGCTCTCATGCGATTGACTGAGTAGTGTAAAAGCTTTTTCATAATCAAGAGGCAGCCCCTTAAGCTGACCTTTGATTTCGACGGACGTTTTGATTATAAGTTCTTCTTGCTCCTGGGGTTTTAAGGAAATAGGGAAATGGTATAGCTGCTGGTCAAATGCATCTGCATCGGCTGCCTTGCTCCATTGCAATTTAGTAGACCTTTCTAGTTGGTCCGCTCCCTCATAGCTGAACTTCACGTAATCTTGTTCAGAATCTATTCCTGATATTCTGCCGATGTTCCCTGACTGGAAGCCTCTAATTAAAAACATGTCTTTAAAGTCCGCTCCAGCTTTTAAGCTGAAAGTAAAATCGATAGGCTGCGGGCTGTAGTTCTTCAATATGATCTTTTCATAAAATACTTCTTCATATATAAATTGTTCACGAGATATTTCTACCGATTCTCGCCATAACTCGATGCTTCCGTCCTGCTCTTGATGAGGATTCGTAAGTATCATTCTGGAAACATAGTTGCTGGAACCATCTGAATCTATCAAAATAGGTGCTTCACCATTTATAAAGAGCTCTAAACTGCTTAAGAACCTCGTGTCATTTATGTATAGTCCGAGCCCGTTCGATCCACCTGGGTAAATATTTCCGTCAGGGCTTGTAAGTAAAAACATGTTATTTTCTTTTATTGCTCGATAATCCATTATTACTCTCCTCCTATCAAATACTTTTTCTTCATCCGAAACGTTTCGGATTTGTTTAAAAAAATTAAGATGTGGCGCTTGTGGAGCTTCTGATTTTTAATTCGGTTTTCAAGATGCATTGCTCAGGCGGCTGCTGATATTTCAGCATTTTCACTAACATTTCGGCTGCATTATAGCCTAGAGCAAATTTATCTTGCGAGATAGTTGTTAAAGAAGGTGATATGTAGCTGGATAAGGGGATGTCATCGTAACCGACTACAGAAAGATCTTCAGGGACACAATAATTCAATTGTTTGGCTGCTGAGATCGCTCCAATTGCCATTAAGTCACTTGCACAGAAAACGCTGGTCACATCGGGCTGTTCTTTAAGTAAGGACATTGTTTCTCTGTAAGCCTCTTTTTCTCCGAAAGAACCATCCTTGACAAGTTGGTCTTTAAAACTGATGCCATATTCTAGAAGAGCTTGTTTGTAACCTTCTAACCTCTCTTTACTTACGAAAGCCTGCTTATGACCATTGATCATTCCAATATTGCGATGACCTAGCTCTAGTAAATGAAGTACCGCATTCCTTGCACCTTCAACATTATCTGTTGAAACATACCCAACATGTTTCGAACTGACTGGGATATCTATGAACACACAAGGGATATCGGATTCCATTACTTCTTCAAGGTAAGGATCGTCTGTCTTGATCCCTTGCAATATGACTCCATCTACCCTTCTTTCTTTACAGAGTTGTGTATATGTTTTTTTTCTTTGTTTGGAAGAATCCGTGTTGAACAGCACTAAATCGTATTGAGTTTCTGCAATATAGCTGTTGATCCCGGACATGACTTCTACTGTAAAACCGTCCTTGACACTCTCTTTGTTAAAACCTGAAACTAATAAACCGAGGGTCTCCGATTGGTTTTTAACAAGACTTCTCGCCAGTGAATTAGGACTATAATTTAATTCCTTAGCAACTTGTTCAATCTTCTTTCGTGTTTCAGCATTGACGTCTGAATACCCATTAAGAGCACGAGAAACAGTAGTAACTGATACTCCGGCCTGGCTGGCAATATGCTTAATTGTTGTCATTAATTTTTCCTCCAAAACGTTTCGGATCCATCTTGTACCTTAGGTTAAAACAATTCTGACAATAATGCAAGCCCTCTCATAAAAAAAACAACCGGATTTCTCCGGTTGTTAATATCCCTATGAAGATTGTGACGTTTTCGCGGAAACTACTCCACTTGACCTCGTGATTGAATAAACGGCTGTAACCAAAGCAAACAGAACAAAAACTCCGCCTACAGAAGCGTTATGGATCACCGATGACTGTTCAATCACTATAGCTCCAATTGTAGACCCAAATGCTATGCCAAAGTGTAAGGCTGAATTATTCAAACTTTGCTGAATATCTGAAGTCTCAGGCGCTGAAGCAATCAAGTAGCTTTGCTGAGCTGGGGTAATCGCCCAACTTAACATGCTCCACATAACCATTACAGTCAAAAACAGTGGTAACGAGAACGTGACAAATGGAATGATGAATATAGAAATGGCAAACGCAGTGATGATCACTGGAATACTGCGCTCAGCGCCCCATTTATCAGATATCAAACCTCCTGCTCCACCACCAAGTACAGCTGCAACTCCGAATATGAAATAGACTATACTGACCCAAGTTCCATCTAAGCCCATCGTTGTTTTTAAAAAAGGTGTTAAATAGGCATATAAAGTTAAATGACCGGTTAGGAACAAAAAGGAGGTCAACTGCGCAGTAAAAATTTTATTATCTTTCAACGTTCGTATCTGCTGCCTTAACGGCAGACCAGGTTTCGGTTCGATCTTTTCCAGAAATAAAGCTACTCCAACCATAGAAACGAGAGTAAGAATGGCAATTAGCAGAAAAGGCGCACGCCACCCAAACGCATTTCCTATTGTAAGTCCAATAGGCACCCCTAGCACTAATGATCCACTGATCCCCATATAAATGATACCGATCGCTCTTGCCTTGTACTCTTTCTGTACGATGGCTGAGGCCATTGTGATTCCCAGAACAACGAGAAGAGAACCACTAGCCGCTGAAATAATTCTCGCAATAAGTATAACGGTATAAGTAGGACTCCAAAAAGCCAGCAAATTCCCAAGGAAAAAAACAAATAATGCAACAAGAGTCAGTTGTTTTCTTTCATACTTCGCCGTTACTGTTAACAATAAAGGAGAGGCAATAGCGAAAACTAATGAGAAAATCGTTATCAACAACCCCGCTTGACCCAACGTAACTCCGAGGTCTACCGCTATTAAGTCAAGGGTCCCTCCGATTATTAATTCTACAGTTCCAACTACAAACGAAACTATAGCGAGCATATATACTTTTTTATTCATCTACAACTACTCCCTTTAATTAGGTTACCACTATAAAGGTAACCTAATTAAAGACTTTTGACAAGACAATTTACTGTTCAATTAAAAACATGTATTCTTACCTTAGAGTTTAGACGGAAGGAAGTTCAACTTATGCTGCAAAAATTCGGGTTTACCCAATACGAAAGCCAGGTCTTTGAAGTGTTGACCAGCAGTGCTCTCCCTTTAGATGCCACATCTGTCGTGAAATATTCAGGTGTCCCTAAATCTAAAGTTTATGAAGTCCTGAACCGGCTCGCCGATAAAGGGTTATTACTAATTTCATTTCATGAAAGAAAAAAATTGTATCACGCTCTTCCTCTGGACACGACGATTGAGAAACTTACGAAAGATTTCAACGAAAACATAAGAGATTTAAAAGAAAGAGAATATACTCTAAAACCCACGGACGACAGGGTATGGTCATTACAGGATGGGAACAGTATCGACGCCCTTCTGAAAGAGAAGATTACAGAAGCTCAGAAAACGATTTACCTAACAGGGTGGAATAAAGACATAGAAGATTATCTCCCTCTTTTAGAAAAGAAAAAAAGCGAAGGACTGGAGGTTGAGGTATTATCTGTGGGGAGTCTGAAGACGAAGTTACACCCTCTCCACATATTACTGCCTGATGAAAAGCATGAAGCATTGGAGCAGCACAGGTTGTTGATCATAGATCATAAAGACATTGTATTTGCAGGAGTAGAACAGGGGAGCTGGCAGGGAATAACTACTGCATCAAGCCCTCTAGTCAAGTTTTTCATTGAGTTTTTCTACCATGATGTAGCATTGACAGAAATCACAAAGAAGTATGATGCTGTTCTGATGCAGGACGAAGAGATTAAAGATATTCTTATGAAGTTAAGATATTAAAAAAAAGGAGACCTCTTTTAGTTTGAACTAAAAAAGGTCTCCTTCCCATTTACACTTTTTCCACAATGTACGCTTTCTTCTCTCGGAAGTATTTCTCTCCATCGTTTGAAGAATGTTCAAAAAATCCGTCAAAAGCACCTGTGACTTTATATTGGCGTTCAGGATCTGTGAATAATTGAGACTCATTGTTCGATAAAACAACTACATCTGTTGTACTTACAAAACTGTCTAATTCTTTTGCAAGATAATTTTTTCCTACCTCAATATTGCTTAAACGATATTGTGACATGATTAAATTCCCGCCTTTCTTATCTTCATTACAGGACTGTTCCCATGAAAATGAAGGTTGAAACGTAGGGATATTTTAAATAGGTAATAAACGCTTTCGGTATAGCCGTATAATTAATTCTAGGAAGATAGGAGCGAATCTTTTAGGGAAATATTTTTTCTGGTAATACGTAAAATAGGCTTTTTTTAAATCTGACCAGTGTGGACAATCTTTATCCTGGGTGAATCTGACGACATCAATAACTTTGATCTGATTGTTATTTGTAAGCATGATGTTTTTTAAATGAATATCAGATGGGTTCAAGCCTTGTGATCTCGCGTAACCTAAAGCATCATCTACCATAGCTACCATGAGCGGGGTAATAGGGATACCAGCTACAAGGCACTCGTAGAATGTCATACCATTTAAATATTCAAGTACCAAATATCCTTCTCCGACTTCTACAAGTTCAGGATAATACTTATTGTGGGACAGTCTTTCATATACAGCCGCTTCTTGGTGAGCTAACTGTTTAAATTCAGGATAAAAAACTTTCACAGCATAATCTGGTGAGCCTTCCATTCTAAATACTGCAGCACTTCTACCTTGGCCAATCAAGGTGAATTCATTAGGTACTGTGTCTACTTTTTGATGAATAAAAAGGGTTTCTTCAACCAATTCTTTTATTGTTTTAGTATTCATGGTCATCCCCTCTGTCCTTAACCTAATATATAATTATTATACCAAATATTATCAAATTTCCTAAAACTTTCGACTTCAAAAAAAGAACTGCCAAAAGGCAGCTCCTTTAATCTTCATCCCGGTCCTTCTCAAAATCAATGATTTCGCCGTTTTCTCCATTTACTTTTATTTCATATTCAATGTTTCCATCTCTGAATTCAAGCTCATAGTGACCATCATCCAACTTGACTTCCTTCAGGTTCCCCTCAGCTTCGTTTTCTGCAATAGACACAGCCTCTTCACGGTCGATCGTTACATTGTAATTCTTCGATTGCTCATCACGATCATCATCATCCCGATCGACTTTCAATATCTCTGCAGTATTGGCATCAACTTCAACTTCAATATTCTTCCCATCTTCATCCAGAATGTCTACCTCATAATAAACTCGTCCATCATCTTCATCTTTTTCAATTTTTGTAACTTCTCCAGATATTTCTTCTTTTGCCGCCTCTTCTGCTTCTTTAGAACTTTTTTGTTCATTTGAAGCTGTAGAATTCGTTGTTACTTCAGGAGTTTCTGTGTTATTCGTTAAGGCTCCAGCACTCATTGCTCCTCCTAATAAAACCATTCCTACAATACCACCGGTTACTAATTTCTTTTTCAATGCTATCTCCTCCTTGTTGTTGTTAATTACACTATAACCACTGAATATGAGAACTTCCCTAGAGTAAAATGAGAGTTTGATGAGAATAGGCTAAATTGTTCTTTTATATGGTGTGTATTAATTTGTAATTTTGTCGGTTAAGTAGTGACTTACGCCCAGCTACTAAATAAATCGCAAAAAAAAAAACAACCATGATGAAAATCA
Source organism: Halobacillus campisalis (assembly GCF_030345335.1). Taxonomy (GTDB): domain Bacteria; phylum Bacillota; class Bacilli; order Bacillales; family Halobacillaceae; genus Halobacillus_A; species Halobacillus_A campisalis. Next base: position 227,262 of record NZ_JAPVRC010000004.1, on the reverse strand, counting down.
CCATGGTTGTTCCATCTATTATAAATCGTGAGATGACTTGCTGTTTTGGCGACTATGGTTCGCTTGCTTCGATTTATGATTTCCTTTCATTGGCTCGCCGTATGGTTGGGACGGGCTTTTTGGCAGATTCGGTTCTTCTTGCTGCTTAGGTCCTTTGGGCCGCATTGGCATTAAATTACCTCCTTCCTTTTTCATAACTAGCATGTGAAGATAGGTTTTAAATATGCCTTTCTCCATCTCAAAAAAATAACCCCTCCATTCAAACGCACAGTGAGTGTACATTTAAATGAAGAGGAAATAATAGGTAATCAATCTTCCCAGCTAACGGACAATACCTCGCCGGAGATGGCATGGACCTGTACTTCGGCCTCCAAATCATCTCCTCGTTCAACCTCTATGAGAAAATATGGAGGTTTTCCATCTACAGCTTCCTCGAAATCTACATCATCTACTGTCCCTTCGACTTCTTCTGCTGCAATTTCGCTTGCTTCTTCTTTGGAAATTCGAGTATTAGGGCCCTGGGTTACTTTTAATTTCTCTTCAGTGCTCAAAATATTTCCCTCTTCATCTAGAGTAATGAAATAACTGATCTCTTTCTCCTCAATGATGACCTCATAAGATATGGCTTCATCATTTTCTTGAGAAGTGAAAGAGGTAATTTCACCATTATATCGCTCATTTGCTATTTTTTTGATTTCTTCTTCTTTCGATGATTGCCCTTCTTTTTCATTCACTTGAATTTGTTGTACATTTTTCACTTCTGCACGTTCCAGGTCAAAGACAATTTCATACCTTCCTGTTTCTGTTTCCAGTGTCAAAATGGAATCATCACCATCTAATTGCTTTTCAACTACATTCCCTTTATATTGAATTTCCACGTGTTCGATAGCTTCTTTTTCACTTAGAGGGTCTGCTGCTGTGACACTAGATACAATTTGCCATATGAGTACAGTAAGTAAAAGAAGTGATACAAATACAATCGTTACTCTTCCTGAGGTCGTTCGCAACATGAATCCCCCCTTTCCTTAACATCATTATATAGGAGAATAATGAGAAATTAATGAGAAAGAGGAACCTTTATCATGGCTTTTGTACCCGAACCAAGCTCACTCGATAAAAAGACCTCAGCTTTTAAAGCTTGTTCCAATTCTTTTGCTAAAGAAAGTCCCAGCCCAAAACCTCCACTCTTACGATTCCTTGCTTCATCTACACGGTAGAACCGATCAAACACTCTCTCCAGATCTTCTTTAGAAATGCCTATTCCGTAATCGATGATTTCTAATACTCCAAAAGAATCCATAGCAGTGATTCTCACGGTTATCTTATCCTCACTGTATTTCTTAGCATTGTCCATGAATATATATAACAGTTGCTTTAATTTCTGTTCATCGGTCGTTACATTTACTTCCTGATCAGCTTGAATATCTACATTACGGTCATAAGCATTAACAAATGCCTGCACACTGGTTTTCACCAGTTGGTTCAAAGAGACCTTTTCCATGTTTACGTTCCATTGTGCATCTTTTTTAGCAAGCATCAAGAGTTGTTCAGTTAATTCTTTCATCCTTTCAGCTTCTGAGTTGATGGCTTCTACGGATTCTTGAAAAATGTCCGGGTCAGATAACCCTCTTCTCTTTAGCAGACTCGAATACGATTCCACTACTGTTAACGGCGTCTTTAATTCATGGGAAGCATTAGAAACAAATCGTTCTTGTTTTTTGTAATTTTCCTCAAGTAATTCAATCATGTCGTTGAATGATTGACCCATTGTATGAAGTTCGTCTCTGGATTTGTTCGATAAGTCGATCCTTTTAAAATTCCCGCTCTTTCTGATTTCCTGCATGGTTCGGGTCATCGATGTTATCGGCCGAATGATTAAATTACTCAGTAACCTTGAAGATAAAAAGAGAGGTATCATTCCTATAATAGTCGCAGCAATCAGTACAAATTTAAGCGTTTGAAGATTCTCCTGAGTAGAAGCAATTTCCTCAGTCACTTGCAGGGCAGCTACTCCTCCGTCCTCCTGAATGATGGGAGTCGATACAAAGGTATGCTGGTTTTCATTGTATTCAAGTACCTCAGTAATTTCGCCGGAGAAATAATTTTCCGGGAGTTCCTGAAGCCTTTGCTTCCCAGTCGCAGCAATACCTGCTTCTACTCCTCCCTCTTCGTTTATGACTTGCACCATTCCGTTGACAGGTACATAAGCCCTTAGAAAATCAGTAAGAGGTACATCGTTCGTTCCCCGGTTTATTTCTTCTATGATTCTTTCCGCTTCTTCCTCCGTATCTTCCAATTCACTTGATATCAGTATACGGCTGAATGAAAAGTAGATGGCCATATTGATCAAAATCAATAAGACAAAAAACAAGGCAGTCGTGAATAAGTGGATTCGGTTTTGTAATTTCATCGTGGATCCTTCAGAATGTAACCGACACCTCTTACCGTATGAATAAGTAACGGCTCATAAGGTTTGTCCATTTTATTGCGAAGGTACCGAATATATACGTCGACAACCTTCGTGTCTCCGTAGTAATCGTACCCCCACACGGCATCCAGAATTTGCTCTCTGTTTAGAACCTGCCGCTGATTTTTCATCAAGTATGCAAGTAAATTGAATTCTCTCGGGGTCAAATCAATGAGGTTACCGTCACGATAAGCCTCGTGCGTACTTTCATTCAATTTTAAATTAGCAGCTTGAAGCCATTTTTTTTCACCTTTATCATTCTCGGGACTCTGTCGTAAAGCTGCTCTGATTCTGGCTAATAACTCTTCAATTTGAAATGGCTTTGTAATATAGTCATTCGCTCCTAAATCCAGCCCGGACACTTTATCTTCCACCGAATCTTTAGCCGTGAGTAAAAGGATAGGAATCCGATCATCGTTTGATCTGATTCTTCTTAACAATTCAATCCCGCTGATCCCAGGGAGCATGACATCTAATAGCAGCAAATCCCATTCATTGTCACGATATAATTGCAGAGCCTCTCTTCCGTCAAAAGCTTTCGTTACGGAATATCCTTCAAATTCCAACTCTAATTCCAGAACACGGGCTATTTTCATTTCGTCTTCAACTACTAGAATGGCAGGCCTGTTCAAAAGAACTCCTCCTTTTTCGTCTTCTTTATCGTATATTAGCATGACATGCTCATTTTTAGTATAGAGGAATCACTTGACAATGATAATCATTATCAATTAAAATATATGTAACCATAGCAAGAGAGGTGAATTTAATGAATCAACCTTTAATCGTTACTCAACCTTTTAGTCATGTTCAAAATGCGGCCTATGAAGAACTTAAGAAAACTATTCATTTTCATAAATTTGAAAAAATCAATTTAACAGATCCTCCACATTACATTGACCCAATGGGGTGGTATATTCCTTTAGCAAATGACCGTTGCGCGTTTCATTTATCGTCGGATACTCTCGATGAATATTATCGTAAGGGCTTCATTACTACCTATGATGATTTAGTGTTAGAAAGGAATTACCTTCAATATAAAATTAACCAATCACTCGATGATAATGCCAAAGAACAATTTGAATTATTTGCCGACAAATTGAATAAAGTGAATCACTTGATCGATTCTTTTACAAAAAGCAAAAACCCCATCGCTCTTTAAGCGCGGGGTTCTTTTTTTACTTTTTTCGAGATGAAAGGTTTTCTACTTCATGACTTTTCAAGTTACCGTCTTCATCTACCTTGTCTACCTTTGCATCATATGTGCCTTCTGTTAATGTGTCCGTTACTTGTTCATGAGTTACAGCCAGCCCCTGGGACACGGAGTCTTTCCTCTCGTAATCCTGAACGTCATACTTGCGATCACCAATTGTCTTTCCTTTTTCCTTCTTCATGATTGAACCCTCCTCTATCTATTTATTTGCATTTATCTTATGAATAAACATCTATATTTAAGTGGAAACTACAGTCATTCAATACATGGAGGATGGAGAAGAAAAATTCATGAAGCCACTCCAATCTCTTAATGAACGAATGCTGAAAGAAATTTCTCATCACTAAAAGCAGCGTCAAGCTGTCGAAAGAAAGAACAGCGAAGAAGGTGGTGATACGATGAGCAAGAAGAGTAATGCAGATAAAAGCAAAAATCCAAAGACTGTAAGCCCTCAAGGACTGACTGAAGATATTGCAGATCAACAACCCCATTCACAATTAGAACAAAAAGCCAAGAAATCAAATAGAAAATAATAAGCTGACTTAAGTGTCAGCTTATTTTTTATTCATTATATTTTTCACAAAATCTTTGGCACATTCCATTTCATATGTTTGATAGATGGTTTGCGATAATCTCACCGGGTCCCCAAAAAAGAATCGCTCATATAATGTCTGTCTTGATCCGAAAGAACTCATACAAAGGTCAAATGCCAGGCTAAAGAGCTGGACTCTCTCCTTCCCATTCACCTCAAACCCTTGCATATAATAATCGAGTTTTTCGCCTATCGCTGAATCAAATTGTTTTTCCTGAGGAAGGTTAATCATTCCGCTTGCCCCTAATAATTGAAGAATTTCCGTAAATCGCGGATAATTTCCCTGAAACTGATTAACAGCAACGTACAATGGAGTTCGGTCAGGAAGCATCACGCCATTTTTATCTTTAAGTGATTGAACTTCAGATGCCAATAATAAAGCTTTTGAAGATTCTAATCCCTTTATAATTTCTGTAACTTTATTTTGAACGTGGGGATAATTCCCGATATTAATCGTATCAATGACAAGCTGCGCAATTCCTAAAATAAATTCTGTTTTTACAACCTGTCTGGAAACAATTTGATGAAGAGCGAAAGGAACAAAGTTCCCACTCTTATAAAACTCATTCGCCATGCGAATATTATTATAGAAAAAGACTCTTTCCCAGGGAACGAGTACCTCATCGAAAAGAACAAGTGAATCCATTTCCTCAAAACGTGAACTGAGAGGGGAATTGAAATTTGTTCCATCGCCGATCAATGGTTTCCTGCATACGAATCGCAATCCTTTAGTGTTACTAGGAATCGAAAAGGCGAAAGCATGTGATTCATCCTGGATACCAGGTGCTGAAAAAACAATAATTTCATCCGTGATTCCGCCCTGCGTAGCTAATAATTTCGCTCCTCTAACGACAATTCCTTTTTCTGTCCTCTTTATGACCCTAGCGTTTGTAGTGTCATCTTCAAAGCAGGACAAAGAAGAACGGTTGTTTTGCGGATTGATGAAGGTGTGGGTAAAAGACAAATCATTCGAAGCCGCGTATTCATAAAAAGCCGTTAAATGCTCGGGAAAACAATTCGGTTGATTTTTCAACAAGTGGACAGAGCTTGCAAAAGCAGCCAAAGCCGTATTCATATAGTCCGGGCTTCTTCCCATCAATCCTGCTGTATGTCTGGCCCATACCTGACTCATCTTGCGTCTTTTTTCAAGATCAGACCGCGATTTTGGAATTAAATACGAAGTCCCGAACTTTTCACCTTTTCCTTTTGACTGGTAATACATAATTTCCTTTAAATGGTCCTGGTGCTGCATGTCATATAACTCTGCTTGACTTTTTATTACTCCTTTAAAAACAGGATGATCGGATATTTTTTCCTTAACAGTGTCTCCCTCGATCCAAACCTCCGTTTGAAGTTTGTTTATCCTATCTACATACTCCGCACCTGTAACTATTGCCATAGGCACTCCCTGCTCTCCTAAAAATAGTTGAATACAGCAGTTTATGTGGAGGCGCGATAAAAGTGTCAAAGGACATGCAAACAAAAATTAAACCCGCCTATCTGGCGGGCTTAAACTATTATGATTTCACAGTTTCACTCTTAAATTGATCGGTTTCCGTTGAACCTTTCAATGCTGTAGTGGAAGAAGTTCCACCTGAAATGACTTGGGCAACTTCGTCAAAATATCCTGTTCCTACCTCACGCTGATGGCGAGTAGCAGAATAGCCATACTTCTCACTGTTAAATTCATCTTGCTGCAATTCTGAATAAGCTTCCATTCCGCGTTCTTTATATTGGCGGGCCAGTTCGAACATCCCATGATTCAAGGAATGGAAGCCGGCAAGAGTTACGAATTGGAATTTATATCCCATTTCACCTAATTTCTGCTGAAATTGAGCAATTGTTTCATCATCTAATTTACTCTTCCAGTTAAAAGATGGAGAACAATTATAGGCTAACAATTTCCCAGGAAATTCTGAGTGGATAGCCTCGGCGAATTTCTGGGCCTCATCCAAATTAGGCTCTGATGTTTCGCACCATACTAGGTCCGCATAAGGAGCATAAGCGAGACCTCTGGCGATCGCTTGATCAATGCCGGCATTAGTCTTGTAAAAGCCCTCAGCCGTCCGCTCCCCAGTTATAAATTCATGATCGACTGGGTCTATATCACTAGTGATCAAATTGGCAGCATTTGCATCTGTGCGGGCAATGATCAATGTCTGTACTCCCATTGTATCAGCTGCAAACCTCGCTGAAATCAGATTTCTAACTGCAGTTTGAGTAGGAAGAAGTACTTTTCCGCCAAGATGTCCGCATTTTTTTTCAGAAGACAATTGATCTTCGAAATGAACAGCTGCTGCTCCTGCTTCAATCATTCCTTTCATCAATTCGAAAACATTCAGTTGTCCGCCAAACCCAGCTTCGGCATCGGCAACGATTGGCGCGAACCAGTCGATATCTTCTTTTCCTTCCATGTAATGTATTTGGTCAGCTCTCTGAAGTGCTTGATTGATTCTTTTTACTACTTGAGGAACACTATTTGCCGGGTATAAACTTTGGTCAGGATACATATGTCCAGATAAATTAGCATCGGCAGCTACCTGCCAGCCACTCAAGTAGATGGCTTTCAGGCCAGCTTTTACTTGCTGCATCGCCTGATTTCCAGTCAAAGCCCCAAGAGCGTGGACATAATCTTCTTCATGGAGTAGTTTCCACAACTTTTCTGATCCTTTTTTTGCAAGCGTATGCTCAATATCCATCGAGCCACGAAGGCGGATGACCTCTTCCGCATTATAAGGACGAGTAACCCCATTCCAGCGTTCTTTGTTTTCCCACTCATCGCGCAAATTCTCAATTCTTTCATTTCTCATTCGTATTCCTCCCTAAAGATATTTATAGGCTTTCAAAGTAAGAAACTCAGCAAATTCATCTTCTTCGATCAGTTCTTTAAAAATCTGTGAAGCTTGATGGTAATGCCCATTGTTATACTGCTGCTCCCCAACTAACTGCTTAATTTTCGCCAATTCCTCTTCTAAAATTTCCTGCACTAGCTCTAAAGTAATGTCTTCATCCCCGATTTTTCCTTGGGGGTGGCGAATCCAATGCCATACTTGAGCCCTTGATATTTCCGCAGTCGCTGCATCTTCCATAAGATTATGAATTGGTGCCGCTCCTTTTCCTCCGAGCCATGAAGCAATATAAAGAATACCTACATTGATATTCGTACGGAGACCATGTTCGGTAATTTCTCCTTCTGGCACTTCGACTAACTGCTCAGCAGTCACATGAACATCGTTTCGTTTTTTAGATATTTGGTTCGCTTCCGGCATACCTGTGTTAAACACTTCCAATGCTGTCCCCACCATGCCCGGGTGGGCGACCCACGTCCCGTCGTGGCCATCCCTAACCTCACGATGCTTATCAGTTATCACTTTTTCGAAAGCGGATTCATTTTTTTCAAGATCGTTTTTAACAGGAATTTGCGCTGCCATGCCGCCCATCGCATGAATACCTCGCTTATGACACGTTTTAATAACTAGTTGAGAATATGCTCGCATAAACGGGACTTCCATCGTCACCTGGGATCTGTCCGGTAAGATCATGTTTGGATCCTGACGGAACATTTTCAAATAGCTGAAAATATAATCCCACCTTCCACAATTCAGTCCAGCTGAATGTTCCTTCAACTCGTAGAGAATTTCATCCATTTCAAAAGCTGCCGGCAGTGTTTCCAGTAAGGCAGTCGCCTTAATAGTACCTTGAGGTATTTTCAAATAGTTTTGAGCCTCTATAAAAATTTCATTCCATAGTTTAGCTTCTTCGTGGTGTTCTAACTTTGGAAGATAAAAATATGGACCAGATCCATTTTTAATCAATCTCTTTGAATTGTGGAAAAAATATAATCCAAAATCGACGATGCTCGCTGAAACAGGTTCTTCGTTTACTGTTAAGTACTTTTCTACCAGATGCCATCCTCGAGGACGGACCTTAAGTACAGCTGGGTTATTGTTCAACTGGTACAGTTTTCCGTCGGCGTTCTTGAAATCGATCTTTCGGTCTACTGCATCTTTTAAATTGACTTGGCCGTTTATATTATTTTCCCAACTCGGTGAATTAGCATCTTCAAAATCAGCCATGAATACTTTAGCTCCAGAGTTCAAACCATTGATCACCATTTTTCTATCTACAGGACCTGTTATCTCTACCCTACGATCTTTAAGATCCTCAGGGATCGGAGCTACCGTCCAATTTCCTTCTCGTATGTGTTTCGTTTCTTTTTTGAAATCAAGCTTTTGTCCTTTGTTCAACTGCTGTTGAATCTCGTGACGTCTCGTCAGCAGTTTTTTTCTCTTTGACTCGAATGTATTGTGAAGATGCTCTAAAAAAGATAGAGCATCTTCAGTTAAAATATTCTCAAACTGTTTGTTCATTGGTCCTTTTATTTGTACTCCCTTTGTTTCTGTTCTCATTCACAAACCACCTTTGTTATATATTAATAACTATTTTATCTTTATGTTATATAACAGATATTACATAACTATTCTTCTGTCTTTGAAAGACAACGATTACATTCCATCATATATGTGTAGTTTCCGCCTTCTACTTCAGTTCCACACTGGGGACAAGGTACTCCTGCGTTTCTTCTTGTTTGGTTTGTTTTCATTTTCTATTCCTCCTATTTTTGTATAACAGTTTTAATATTTACTATCTGTTATAAAACAGTGTACGATTGATGATCTGAAATTGCAACCCTAAATTTTAATTTTTTTGACAATTAATTCAAGAGTGCACTGATAGCGCGGTTTACAGCAGTGAATTTTTTAAAAATTATATAGGCACGTGAAAATCGAGCCCGCTCCCATTCAATAAAAGAAAGACTCCATAATAAAAAGCCCGCCTGTAACAGAGGCGGGCCATCTATATATATTACTTAAAAATTTCATCAATTTTTTTGATTTCATCATTCGTCAATTCGACTTCTAAAGTACGCAGGTTATCTACGACTTGTTCTTTTCGTTTCGCTCCCGGAATGACAGCGTCCACCGACTCTCGGGTCAAGTACCACGCCAGCACGACATGAGCTGTTTCCACTCCTTTGGAATCTGCGATTTCCCGTACCCGTTCGACTTTTTCTAAGTTACGTTTGAATCGGTCTCTTTGGAATTCTGGTTTTTTTGCACGGATATCATCAAAGGTTGTATTTTTATTATATTTTCCTGCAAGTAATCCAGAAGCCAATGGAAAATAGGGTACAAAGGATATTTGATTGCCAGCTGTATAAGGCAGCATTTCCTTTTCTGCTTCCCGATTTAATAAATTGTATTCTGATTGTATAACATCGACATGACCATCTTTATTCGCTTCTTTCAATTGCTCCAAAGAAAAGTTGGAGACACCGATAGAACGAATTTTCCCTGCATCTTTTAAATCTTTCAATGCTCCCACTGCTTCATCTTTCGGAGTCTCTTCATCAGGAAAGTGAATGTAAAATAAATCAATATAGTCCGTTCCGAGGCGACGCAAACTTTGATCCACCGACTCCTTCAGGAAGTCTGGAGAATTGTTGAACACGACATCATCACCCTTGAATTGATGAGCTCCTTTTGTAGCAAGGATAATCTCATGTCGGCGTCCATATTCCTTCATTACTTGACCTACAAGTTCTTCAGAACGCTCCGGACCATAAATGAAAGCCGTATCAAGAAAGGTCATTCCATTCTCAAGTGCAGTTCTTACTACGCTTTTTCCCGCTTCTTCATCTAGATTCGGATAAATATTATGACCACCGACCGCATTCGTTCCTAGTCCAATCGGATTTACTTCAATATTTGATTGTCCAAGAGTTGTCCGTTTCATCATGAATCCATCCCTTTCTTAAGTGTAAGTCACACGGTACTTTACCACAATATGGATATCTGAAACTACCCGGTAAATACAAGACTTAAATCTATTAAAAATAAAGATTATTACACAATATGGCAGAATACTTTAATACTCAGATTCGAGATAACCTGGGTTCGTTGCCGTATTGAGATTTAGGTGTGGTTGGGAAGCTACTCGCTTTCCTGTGGGGGGAAGTGGCGAGCTTCCTCGGGCTTTTCAGCCCTGTGGGATCTCGCCTACATCCTTTTCCCACGGGAGTCTCGCAGCTTCCCAACCACACCAATCGATATGAGATGAACGAACCCCCTTATACAGTTCTTTGAATTATCTTTATCTCCGCCAACACATTCCTAAAATCCCTAACTTAAAACGGGACTGATCTAAGAAATGAGAAGCAGAAACTCCCTTTTACCAACGTTTGCAGAATAATTCAACCGGTTGTTTTTAAAAAAACTAACTATCCAATAGGCTTTTCATTTACATGAAAGTAAGCTAGAAATGAACCCGTTTTGCAAGAAGGAGCGTCTTCTTTATCCCTGTCCAGTGAGAATATTGTGCTCCACATCAAAGTGTTCAACATGGACCGCATGTTTATAACAATCAGCATACTAACATCCTTGTTTGTTTTTTGATGAAGCGATTGTTTATGGGAATAAACCGCTCAATATCAAGCTTTTATCATAACTGTAGCGCAGCAGCATCTGTCATACTGAAATCGGCGTTTCCGTACCCCTTAATCATCGCAAAGAGCTCCGGGAAATCGCGAGACTCCTGTGGGAAGAGAGTGCTTGGTGAGACCCCGGAGAGCGAAGCTCGAGGAGGCTCACTGCGCTCCCACGGAAAGGGAGTGATTTCCCGGAGCTCTTCCCTCTGTTAAACATAGCGGAAACAACAGTCCAAGCATCTCGAAACTGAGTCTTCCACTAAAGGGAGCTTATATGATAATCAACATTGAAATTTAATAAAGGAAAAAACGAATAGACGACGCTTAAACGTTCCTCCACCTAAAAGCGAGTATTTTTCTATCTTCACGAAAATGTTTGAATTAAAGTTTTCCTCGTAAGTGATTCGCTTAAAAACCCTCAAGGAAATTTATTTTTCAAATAAAAAAGGGGGCCTCCTTATGAGGTCCCCTTGTAAGTTTATTCTTCAAGATCCGTAACTGCACCTTTAGCAGAAGAAGAGACGAGACGTGTATACTTCGCAAGCATACCTCTCTTATGTCTTGGTTCAGGTTGAACCCATTCTTTTCGCCGCTTATTAAGCTCATCGTCAGTAACATCGAAATTGATTTGCTGTGTTTCACTATCTATAGTAATAGTATCTCCTTCTTGCAGCAATCCTACTGGTCCGCCGACAAAGGCTTCTGGAGCTACGTGTCCAATGACAAACCCGTGCGATCCTCCTGAGAATCGGCCATCAGTCAATAAAGCCACTTTACCACCCAGTCCTTTTCCTACAATCATCGCTGTAATGGAAAGCATTTCAGGCATCCCTGGTCCACCTTTAGGGCCGACATTACGAATAACGACGACATCGCCTTCTTTCACTTTGTTGTCCACAATAGCAGTGGTAGCTTCCGCTTCGCTGTCGAATACGCGTGCCGGGCCTTCAAAGCGGCTTGCTTTTTGACCGGACATTTTCGCTACAGCGCCTTCAGGAGCAAGGTTCCCGCGCAAGAGAACAAGTGGGCCATTCGGTTTGATTGGCTCATCAAAAGGTACGATGACCTTCTGTCCTTCTTTTAAAGGTTCCGCTTCCGCCAAGTTTTCAGCTATTGTTTTCCCAGTTACGGTCAAGCAGTCTCCGTGAAGAAGTCCTTGTTCGTGTAGCAGCTTCATGACAGCCGGAACTCCACCGCTCTCGTATAAATCCTGCATGACATATTTACCGCTCGGCTTCATATCTGCGATGTGAGGAACATTTAGACGCACTCGCTCAAAATCGTCAAGCGATAGATCTACACCTGCAGAATGAGCCATTGCTGTTAAATGTAAAAATGCATTCGTGGACCCGCCTAAAGCCATGACTACAGTTATAGCATTTTCAAAAGCTTCCTTTGTCATGATATCGCTTGGATAAATCTCTTTCTCAAGTAAATTAATGACCATTTCACCAGCTTGTTCACACTCTTTTTCTTTGTAGTCGTTAACAGCTGGAGTGGAAGAAGATCCAGGAATACTCATTCCCAATGCTTCAACAGCTGAAGCCATGGTATTCGCTGTATACATTCCTCCGCATGCTCCAGCTCCAGGACACGCATGACACTCTACGTTGTGTAATTCTTCCTCATTTATATTCCCTTCATGATATTGCCCGACAGCTTCGAAGGAAGATACAATATCAATATCTTTCCCATTCAATTTTCCAGGTTGTATCGTGCCGCCATATACATAAACGGAAGGAACATTCATCCGACTGATGGCCATTAAGCAACCCGGAGTCGTTTTATCACACCCTCCAATTGCTACGACGCCATCCAGGCGTTCTGCATTGGAGACCGTTTCAATCGAATCAGCGATAATTTCACGGCTCGGTAAGGAATAATGCATTCCTTCATGCCCCATCGCAATTCCGTCAGAAACGGTTATCGTATTAAAAATCATTGGAGCACCGCCATTATTGGCGGCACCTGATTTTGCATGCCTGGCCAAATCATCTATATGTACGTTACATGGGGTTACCTCACTCCATGTGCTCGCAATCCCGATCATTGGTTTCTTGAAATCTTCATCCTTAAATCCTACAGCTCGCAGCATCGAACGGTTAGGGACTCGGTTAACACCTTCACTGATGACTTTACTTCTGATTCTCAAGTCTTTTTTTTCGTCCACTATTCTCATCCTTCCTTATATGAAATGCATGGTTTAATTTGAATAAAAACATCCACTTACAATGATGATACAGATTTACGACAGGGTTCGCAATCAATTTTCTGAATATAAGGAACTTTCTTGTTGATATAGCGCTTTCAAAATAAGTGTAACTTTTTTCAAAAAATCCATATAATATAATAAATTGCATATACTTGCTGTTTTATATACTTAAAATTTGTTAAAATGCTTTGATTCCTCAGCTTTTTGTTATACACTTCAATAATGAAGATAACTATTTTATAGGAATGGTGTGCATGAATAACAAACAAAAAATTCACGATAAGTTATTAGAATTAGTGAAAAAAGATAATGTAAAAGTAGATGAATTGCTGAAAAATCACTTATATACGAAGCTTGGAGGCAGAGCGGATTTTTTCATAACACCTACTAGTTTTGAAGAGATTCAAAAAGTCGTGAAATTTTCAAATGAAGAAAATATTCCGTTTATGCTGCTAGGAAATGGTTCGAACTTGATCATTAAAGACGGAGGAATCCGTGGAATCATTATAAGCTTGAAACAGCTGAACGACATCTCAACAGACGGCACAACTGTAGTTGCTCAAAGCGGTGCAAGAATCATTGACGCTTCTCGTCATGCCTTAAATGAAAAATTATCGGGCCTGGAATTTGCCTGCGGCATCCCTGGGACTGTCGGAGGAGCTTTATACATGAATGCCGGTGCTTACGGTGGAGAGATCAAAGACGTGCTTGACTACGCATATGTGATTGATAAACATGGTGAATTAGTCAAACGCCTCGCTTCCGACCTGGAACTCGACTATCGAACGAGTAATATCGAAAAAAATAAAGACATCGTCATTGAAGCCACATTCAGCTTGAAGCCTGCTAAGTATGAGGACATTAAAGAGGTAATGGATGACCTGACTTATAAAAGAGAATCAAAACAACCTTTAGAATATCCATCATGCGGAAGTGTTTTTAAAAGGCCCCCAGGTTATTTTGCTGGAAAACTTATTCAGGATAGCCAGTTACAAGGTACAACGATCGGCGGAGCAGAAGTATCTACTAAGCATGCTGGTTTCATTGTGAATAAAAATAACGCAACGACATCCGACTATATTTCCTTGATTGAACACGTCCAAAAGACGGTCAAAGAAAAATTCGGAGTTGATTTGGAGAGAGAAGTACGCATTATCGGCGAAGACCTTTCTTCATAATTAAAATACCCATTCCTTTGCAAGGGAGTGGGTATTTTTATGTCCAATGTCAGTCACCCACCCTTTCTTTTATCCATCCTGCTCATAGTATAAATAAAAGGGGGGATTTTGAATGACTGCTTACGATAATCACAAAAAAATATATGAACTGGAAGCGGAAGTTACACGATTAAAAGAACAGCTTCAGCAAAACTCTAATAGTGTTGGAGGAAGCAATTATTCCAAAGAAGAAGATAGTAATACCGACCATTTACTTTTCTTGATCGTATTTTTGGTGTTATATAACCTGGACTCCAACACCGTTTTTAGTCTTCTCAACAATAATAATGACTTACTAGAGGAAGCTTCAAAACTATTTGACACTCTAATAGACACTGACACTATCTAATTGCCCGTTTCAAAAAGAGCAGCCGATACCATCGACTGCTCTTTCGTCTATTATTTAAATTCCCTTGTAGCAGCTACTGCTTTCTTCCATCCACCATATAACTTTTCTTGTTCTGACTCTTCCATATCATTTTCAAACGTTTTTTCAACATGCCATTGCTTTGCTATTTCCTCTTTGTCTTTCCAATACCCCACGGCCAGTCCAGCTAAATAAGCTGCACCTAGAGCTGTTGTTTCTTGAATGACCGGGCGTTCCACTGGTACTCCAAGAATGTCACTTTGGAACTGCATCAAGAAATTATTCTTTACTGCCCCGCCATCGACTCTCAGTGTCTTTAAGTCGATTTCAGAGTCTGCGATCATTGCATCCAATACGTCCTTAGTCTGATATGCCAATGATTCGAGCGTAGCACGGACGACATGATCCTTCGATGTCCCTCGCGTTAAACCGAACATAGCTCCTCTAGCATCACTATCCCAATACGGAGTCCCTAGTCCGACGAAAGCCGGAACTAAATATACACCATCCGTAGATTTAACGTTAAGCGCATGCTTTTCACTTGCTGGAGCGCTTTCAATTAAATTCAATCCATCACGAAGCCATTGAATAGCAGAACCAGCAACAAATATACTTCCTTCAAGGGCATATTCAACCTTACCATCAACACCCCAGGCCAAGGTGGTCAACAATCCTCGTTCAGACTTCACACCTTCTTTCCCTGTATTCATTAACATGAAGCACCCAGTACCGTACGTATTTTTAGCCATTCCTTTTTCAAAGCATGCCTGTCCAAACAAAGCAGCCTGCTGGTCACCTGCAATACCGGCAATCGGTACTTCATGTCCGTAGAAATGATAGTCTACGGTATTCGCATACACTTCAGAAGACTGCTTCACTTCAGGGAGCATGCTTTTAGGTACAGTTAAAATATCCAATAACTCCTCATCCCACTTCAAATCATATATATTAAACATGAGAGTACGAGAAGCATTTGAGTAATCCGTAATGTGCGTTTTACCTCCGGATAACTTATAGACGATCCACGTATCCATCGTACCGAACAAAAGCTCACCTTTGTCTGCTTTTTCACGTGCTCCTTCAACGTTATCTAGAATCCATTTCACTTTCGTGCCAGAGAAATATGGGTCAAGCAGCAATCCGGTTTTTTCGTTGAAAAGATCATTATGTCCTTGAGAGCGGAGCTCCTTACAAATATCTTCAGTTTGGCGTGACTGCCATACGATTGCTTTATATATCGGTTTGCCTGTATTTTTGTCCCAAACAACTGCTGTTTCTCTTTGGTTGGTTATTCCTATACCAGCTATTTGTTCAGGATCGACATCTGACTTTCGCAGTACATCGGCAATACAAGCAAGAACAGACGTCCAAATCTCATTGGCATCATGCTCTACCCAGCCCGGTTTCGGGAAAAATTGCTCAAACTCCTTTTGACCGGTTTCTACGATTTCTCCTGCTTCATTAAATAGAATGGCTCTTGAACTTGTTGTCCCCTGATCGATAGATAAAATGAATTTTTCACTCATAAAATTTCTCCTCCATTATTATATAATTAGACTACTTTTTCTTCGATTTGATCGGCTGGTGTATGCTCTTTTTTAAGCTCTGACGAAGCGGCTCCTAGTAGAATACCAGCAACGATAATACTCATTATCCAAAACAGTGCACTAAAGTTTCCTAGGAACAGGGCATTGTAAAATACAGCGCCATAAATTCCTCCGAGAATCGGTCCTACAATCGGAATCCAGGCATATCCCCAGTCGGATCCGCCTTTACCTGGAATAGGAAGAAGGGCGTGTGCAATTCTTGGCCCCAAATCTCGCGCAGGGTTAATCGCATAACCAGTAGCGCCGCCTAAGGACATCCCAATCGCTATAATCAATGCACCTACAATAAGCGGGTTCAAACCATCAGTAAATTCATTGGCACCAATAAATAGTAAACCCATTAATAAAACAAACGTTCCGACCATTTCACTGACTAAGTTTGAAAAAGGACTTCTTACTGCAGGGTCGGTTGAAAACACTGCTAATTTCGCTCCTTGATCTTTTGTTTTCTTCCAATGTGGTAAGTAGTTGAAAAATACGATAGCTCCTCCAATGAAAGCCCCAATCATTTGGGCGGTAATATACAGAGGGACTTTTGCCCATTCAAATTCGCCGATAGCTGCAAATCCTAAGGTCACTGCCGGGTTGATATGCGCACCAGAAAAATTACCTACTGCATATACCCCCATCGCAACTGCTAGTCCCCATCCGATCGTGATGACGACCCAGCCGGCCCCTTCAGCTTTAGAATCCTTTAGTACGACTCCTCCGACGACTCCTCCCCCGAAAATAATGAGAATCATCGTCCCAATCAATTCTGCAGCAAATTCCGACATGTTTTTTTCTCCTCCTTTTTCCCAGTCAACTATGTTAGTACAAAAAAGACCCACACTAAATTAAAGTACTCCGCGCATATGCAGTACTAAATCTCGTGTGAGTCTCCGTATCTCCGTCACATAGTTAACTTGTTGTAATCAATTTAACTCATTTTGAAAACGCTGTCAATAGTAAGTAGATTATAAGGAATCATGGAATGTTCTAATCAAGAATTTTTTAGTAATTTTGTAAGCTTTGTATATTGAGCTCGAATTTCACTCATTTGATTTTTCAATTCTTGGACTTGCTTATTAAATTTGTAAACTTCATGTATAAGATTGTCTGAACTTTCAGCATTTTGAAGATTATGTTTCTTATCAATAATTTCACTACCTTTAATGAGTGAGTCTGTTTCAATGCTCTTCTCTTCTGCAATGACTGGAAAGCTATCTGTATTTTCTAACCCCTCAATTAAATTGGATGCAAACTCTACTATTCTATCCAGTTGGACTTTGTCGTTCGTCATTTTATTTACTCCTTTATTTTTAAAAAAAGTCCTAAATAAGCTCTATATCAGCAATAACATATTCCGGACTCTTTACAAGGTATAGTTATAACCCCTTATTCTTTTAATAGAGGAAGATGACTATAAAAAATAATAGAAAGTCACACAAAAAGTTAGTTTTCTTATCATATAAAAAAGCATGAACAAGTCGAACTTAGAAAATTATCGACTGATTCATGCCTTTTAATTATATTTTTTTCAGTTGTGTTAAACCCAGGTGTAGATTTTTAATAGATAGTTTCTTATTGATATGGGAGGATTGGCACCTTGTTCATTTGATTGATTGAAACGATACTTAGCTCTGGCTGTTATTTCTTTACTCTTACATTTGTCACATATTATTCTCCTAAACTTTCCAGTGCTTCAGCAAGTGGCTCTCTTAATGGTTCAGCCAAAGTTTTAGAATATAAATTAGTAAGATGATGCTGATCACGATAAACGAGAACATTTCCAATGACAGAATGACAAGTTTCATCGTCACAAAAATACTCTGATAAATCAGCGAACGTCACATTATCCGGTATGCCCTCTGTATTTTCCCAAGGCGTCACTTCAGAAAGTCCTTCCTCTCGAGGTATGGAACATTCTTCTTCTGATTTTGTTTCAATACATGCAGGTATCTTCTCTTTCATCCTCGGATTATCACGGATTGCAAATACTTCCGTTACCCCTTCTAACTTTTCCCACTGTTCGATGTACCCTTGTGGCACCTTATTTCCACGGTTCACCGTCGCTGTGCCGAATACTAAATCCGGCGGATCTTCTCTTAGTGGTTCTATCACTTTCTCATTCCACTCCATACATGATTCGTTCATAGCTCCGCCAAAATCATCAGTAGTGAACCGACAACCATCTTTATTATATACATCGATCTGGAAGTCCATTTCTTCAGATAGTTCATCCAAAGCTGGGAACCAGTGACCCGTATGGGATCCTCCTACCAGAGCAATGGTATGTTCAGGGTTCTCCGTTTCACCGAAAGAACAATAGCTCACCTCTGCCCCTTCTATACTTGTAAAGCATCCATCTTCCGTATAAAAATCAGGAAGATTACTTTCTGCATCGTTCGTATTAGAAATTGGCTCGACATCAGAAGGAGGTTCTATACCTTCATGGATAGCAAGGGCGCCAGGATATTCTTCCTCACTATATTCCCCACTGAGTTCATCCTGCACTTGTTCAGAATAAGCCCCCCATGAAAAGTAGACTACGAGAACAGGAAGCATTAAAGAGAACAATATTGCCGAAAGCTTAAGCTTCGACTGTTTAATGTTAATTTTGCGGACTGGTGTTTCAAGTATTCTGACTGACAGAATAGATAGAATCAGTGTTAATAGCAAAATTGCCATACCCGCTTGTATCGAGGCCTTATCGGTGCCGAAATAAGCATAATAGAAGATAAGCAGCGGCCAATGCCATAAATAAAAACCGTACGAAATACTGCCGAAATAAAGAAATGGCTTTGAACCTAATAACCTCTCTACTCCTAAGCGGCTTCCTTTCTCAGCTGAAATGATCACTAGAATAACCCCAGTCGTTGGCAGCAGGGCCGCATAGCCTGGAAAAACACTGGAAACGGGCAAAATAATTCCAGTCAAGCAGACGATCGCAAGGCCGAGCCAGCCTATGACTATACTTATGGTTTTATTAATATTAACGTAAGGGATCAATAATGCTAGAATTCCGCCAAGACTGAATTCCCAAACTCGGGCGAAAGTGTCAAAATATGCCCACGGCTGGTTAGCAGAAGTAATGTAGATAGAATAAATAATAGAAATAGTAAAAATGACGATTAGAACACCTAAGAGAGTTTTCCTGACAGGTGTTTTCAATATTTTTCTTGCCAGGTAGTACGCCAAGAATATAATAATCGGCCAAGTCACATAAAATTGTCCCTGGATCGAAAGTGCCCAAAAATGTTGAAACGGACTGGCATCATTATTTTGAGCCAAGTAATCGACCGCACTAGTAGCTAACTGCCAGTTCTGGAAGTAGAAAGCCGAAGCGAACGTTTCGGCTATAATTTGTTCCCATTGAGATTGAGGCATAATAAGAATAGACAGCAGTGCCGTAACCAGGATTACGATGAATGCTATCGGAAAAAGTCTTCTAGCCAATCCTAAGAGATATTCCAAAATGTTAATTTTACCCTCTCTTACCATTCGCGATAATAAAGAGGTAGTAATTAAGTAGCCCGATACAATAAAAAAGACATCTACCCCGCCGGATACGGAGCCTAACCAAATATGATATATTGCTACTAATAATGCCGCAACAGCTCTTATACCTTCTATTTCAGGGCGAAACCTTTTCTCTGGTGCTGTTAAATCACTCATATTCACATCTCCATTGCAATAAATTCATTTAAATAGCCGATTTTACGACGATTTCATATGTTAAGGTATTCTGAAATACTAGTTTAATATTCTCAAATCAATTTGTACAAACCCTATATTATCTTAAGATTATAGGAAAAGCTAAAATAAAATAACTGCACACTGTATAAGGTTCGTAATACTTCTTCTTTTTTTATGGCAGCTCGATACTTTTAGAAATAGATTCTGTTAAAGATTAGTATTAGCTACTAGGTTGTGATCAACTGGTGCTGGAAACATTTAAAATTAGACATAAAAAAACCACCAATATGTATTGGTGGAGACGGTGGGAGTCGAACCCACGTCCGGAGATATCGGCACTCGGGCTTCTACAAGCTTAGTTGATATATTATATTTCGCTTACTCTTCAGCCTATCAACAGGCTTCCGAGCAGCTAACCTGATTAGTCTCTTCGTCCTTCCTCAGGTGGTGGAAGAACGCGTAGCTCGCTTCAGTTTGAGACCCTTCGATCTGGCACACGAGCGATGCCAGGAAGGATCAGCTATAGACTACTTACGCAGCTACAGCTAGGTTATCGTTAGATTCGCCAGTTATTTTAGGCAAATGACGTTGTACGAGTCGTCGCCTCGACCTGCAACCCGAGCTCAAACTATCCCCGTCGAATCCGTAACGTCCCCGTTAGGATTAAATAGATAGCATCAAACTCATTCGAATCATCACTTTCGCGACATCAATTATTATACCATAGCCACTTAAAAAATCAAGTCGGAACTATTTAAGGCTTTCTTTAATGGCACGGTCGATTTCACGATTGACTTGTTTGCGTTTCAAGTCTTCCCGCTTATCGTATTTCTTCTTCCCTCGGCCTAATCCGATTAATACTTTAGCGACACCGTTCTTGATATACATTTTCAGAGGGACTAGTGCATAACCTTTTTGCTGGGTAGCTCCAATCAGTTGGTTGATTTGTTTACGATGAAGCAGCAATTTGCGGCTTCTAGTTGGTTCATGATTGTAAATGTTACCCTGCTCGTAATGGGAGATATGCATATTGTGAATATAAACTTCTCCGTCTTTTATTCTGGCAAAACTCTCTTTCAAGTTAACTCTTCCGGCACGAATCGCTTTAATTTCCGTTCCTTGCAGAACGATGCCTGCTTCGAACGTTTCTTCTATAAAATAATCGTGACCAGCTTTTTTATTTTGTGCTATTGTTTTCCCATGACCTCTTGGCATAACTTCTTCCTCCTAATAACCATCCACTTAATTGTATCAAAAATGATCGGGCAATCCAATTTTGAAAGAAGCAATGTGATGGACTTTTTTACAATTAATGTGAGAATATATGTTTGCATAGTATAAGTAAAGGAGCTTGATCCATGGAACAATTAGTCCAGGTCCGAAAATTGACTCTTAATGATTTACCTGCTTTAACCCAGATGGATACGGGGATTGAAGATGATTATGTCATTCGTATCTTTGATCGCCTGGTCGCCTCTCCTTCTCAGGAGCTTTATGGCTTATTCCAGGAGGATCAGCTTCTCTCGCTTGCAGGCCTATAGTCTTTTCGGACAAAATCGTTTTGCCATGATCGGCAGACTCCGCAGTGATCGCAGGTACCGTTCGCAAGGTTATGCGACCGAACTGCTCAAACCGGTTATTGACCAGTTAAGAAACAGTCCTGAAGTCAAATGGATTGGAGCAAACACGCACGTCCACAATCATTCAGCGAGGAGACTCCTGGAGAAATCTTCACTTCAAGCTGATACAATATCCTACTACTTAACGCTTAATAAACCTGAAAAGTTGAAAGATCATTTTCCCGGGGAAAGATGGAATGAGGTGTACACCATTTATGAAAAGCGAGACCTTCTACTTTCTTTGAATGAAAATCATTTAGGCTTATTTCCATACGAATGCTATTATTCCTTCCCCTATGATGAAGCATTTTTCACCGATGACTATTTAGATTCATCTAAAGTATACATCAATCATGATAAAACCAGGTTCGTTATAATCAAAAATGACACGAAAAAATATGATTACTCACACGTTAAATATTTCTGGAACGATCATTATACTCAGCCAGGATTCTTTGAAACGATCCTTTACCACTGGGATGAAAACCCGGACAACGTCGGATGCTGGATTGATTTTTCAAAGCAGGCTTATGACAACATCACAGACCTTAGCCCCTATGACGTTCAGGAACCCTGGATTCTTTACGGACTATGGACATAAGCAAACGCGCCGGGATGACCCGTGCGCGTTTTTTCGCTTATTTCTTCTTTTTCTTGCCTTTTTTCGGTACACCTTTATTTCGGTAAAAAGGTTTGTTCCCTTTTTGTTTTTTCTTTTTATCTTTCTTTTTTTCAGGCCCTCTGGCATCAATCTGCTTTGGCCTTGCGGGTCTTTCCTTTTGTTTTCTTGGTTTCATTCCAACAACTTCAAAATCCACGACTCTTTCATCGAGATTCACATTGGCTACACGGATCGTGATTTCGTCGCCAATCCGGTACATATTTCCTGTTCGCTCACCGATCATCGCAAACTGCTTTTCTTGAAAATTGTAATAATCGTCAGTCAGTGTGCTTACGTGAACAAGTCCTTCTACGGTGTTCGGTAATTCAACGAACAGACCGAAACTGGTTACAGAACTGACTACACCATCATATTCTTCCCCAATCTTATCTTGCATAAATTCTGCTTTTTTCAAATCATCCGTTTCACGTTCAGCATCTACAGACGCACGTTCTTTTGCAGATGAATGTTTGGCAATTTCAGGAAGCTGATCCTTCCAATGTTTACGTGTTTTATAATCGAGCTGCTTTTCAACAAGATACGTGCGGATTAACCGGTGGACGATTAAGTCGGGATACCGTCGTATAGGTGACGTAAAGTGTGTATAGAATTCAGTAGATAGCCCAAAGTGACCAAGGCTTTGCGGATCATACTTCGCCTGCTGCATCGAACGAAGCATCAATTTGGAAATGATCATCTCTTCCTGAGAGTCTTTGACAGTCTCCAGTACTTGCTGAAGTGCTTGTGGATGTACATTTTCTGCTGAGCCTTTTACAGAATATCCAAGGTTGGCCACAAATTCAAAGAAGTTTTGCAGCTTGGATTCATCTGGATCCTCGTGAATACGGTGGATGAAAGGAACTTCCATCCAGTGAAAATGTTCAGCCACAGTTTCGTTCGCGGCCAGCATAAATTCCTCAATCAGTCTTTCCGCAACAGAACGCTCCCGAAGTTTCACATCGACTGCTTTTCCTTCATCATCTACAATGACCCCAGCTTCTTTAAAGTCAAAATCTATTGCACCGCGACCGAACCGTTTTTTACGAAGAGTGGCTGCTAAGCTTTCCATTTCTCGGAACATCGGTACAAGCTCTTTGTACTTTTCAATTAATTCCTCATCGTTATGCTCTAAAATAGCATTCACATCAGAGTAGGTCATTCGTTCATTTGTTTTAATGACACTTTGGAAAATTTCATGACCTACCACGACACCACTGGAATCTATCTCCATTTCACAAGACAGAGTCAGTCGGTCGACTTGCGGGTTCAAAGAACAAATTCCATTAGATAAACGGTGCGGAATCATCGGAATGACACGATCAACTAGGTACACACTTGTAGCGCGTTCCCTTGCTTCTTTATCAATCGGAGAATTTTCTCCTACATAATAAGTGACATCCGCGATATGAACTCCTAACTTATAGTTTCCGTTATCGAGCTTTTTCACGGTGACAGCATCATCCAAATCTTTAGCATCCGCTCCATCGATCGTTACGATGGTTTCATCACGTAAGTCTCTGCGGCTCCCAATTTCCTCTTCAGTTATTTGCTCAGGCGTATTCCCTGCCTGTTCCAAAACTTCTTCCGGGAATTCGGTTTTGATTCCATGCTTATGGATAATGGATATGATGTCGATACCAGGGTCATTCTTATGCCCAAGGATTTCTACGATTTCCCCTTCAGCACTCATACGATCTTCAGGAAACTTCGTAATTTCCACAATCACTTTATGTCCATCCACTGCTCCATTTACCTGGGACTTAGGGATGAATATATCGTGAGGGATACGCTTATCATCCGCTACGACAAATCCAAAATTCCGGCTTGATTCATACGTTCCGACTACCCTGTTAGTAGCGCGTTCTAAAATCCTGATAACAGTCCCCTCAGGGCGCTGTCCATTCTCATCCCTTTTCTCAACACGGACGAGCACCTTATCATTGTTCATGGCAGAGCTGAGATCAGAATGATGCAGGTATACATCATCTTTCCCCTCATCATCCGGGATTAGGAATGCAAACCCCTTCGCGTGCATTTGAATCTTCCCACGGATTAAATTCATTTTTTCAGGGAGCCCGAACCTGTTCTTTCTCGTCCGGACTAATTCACCCTCTTCTTCCAATTCGTTCAAGACTTTCACTAATACCTTAAAATCTTCTGAGTCTTTTAATTCTAGAACTTCTTCTAGCTCTTCGACTGAAAGAGGTTTTGAGGCAGCTTCGTTAAAATGCTGCACAATTTTCTGTTTTAAATCTGTATTCATTTATTTACCTCCTCAAGTGATGGACAAGACTCTGACCGATTATGACCAATCCAGTGATTCAAGAAATTCCAAAACATCTTCATGTAGTTGTTCTTTTTCTTTATCCATTGTGATCACATGGCCGGAGTTTTTGTACCATTTAATATCTTTTTGATCAGATTCAATGTTTTCATAAATATAGTTTGCACTTTCTTTGTTTATCATTTCGTCTTTTTCGGCTTGTATGATAAAAGCCGGAGTATAGATTTGATCGACTTCATCATGGACAGAGGTTATAAAGTCTCCTAATTGTGAAAACATATCTTTGGATTCTTCGAGTAATTCGTCCACTTCTTTATCGATCGTTTCCTTATCTTTTCCTTCTAACTGCTTGTATTGCCTGGCTTTAAATGTGAATCCCTGGGTCAATTGTTCCTCATTATCGAAAAACATAGGACTACACATCGTGACAATACCCTTTATCGGTTCAGAATATGCAAGTTTTAGTCCAAGTACTCCCCCTAGAGAAAGTCCGGCTACCGCAATTTTTTTGTAACCTAATTCTCTTAGATGGTTCAAGGATGACATCACATCTTCCCACCATTGTTCTGGAGTAGCGTCTACAAGGGCTTCTAGTTCTCTTCCGTGACCTCTATAAATAGGGGCATGAGAAGTGTATCCGTGTTTTTGCAAAAAGCGTCCAAGCATGCGTACGTCAGCTGAATGACCTGTAAAACCATGTAATAGTAAAACTGCTCTTTCGCCTTCTCCTTCAAATGTGAATGGTTCTGGTTGTTTGATATTCATTCTGATCTCTCTCCTTACTTCATCTATTTCCTTAAATTTAAATTTCATTCGTAATTACAATGTTTCTATTTTACCAAAATCAAATTCACTAAACACAAAATCTGCACAAAAAAGCCGCGCTCGTATAAAAGCGCGGCCTTGTAAGCAGGCATAAGGTTATCCTAAGATGTAGGCTGCCGAGAAAGCAAGTACAAAGAAGAGAACTCCAGTGACAACTGTCGCTCGATGTAAAACCGCATCGATTCCACGAGCCTTTTGCTTACCGAAGAGTTGTTCAGCTCCCCCGGAGATCGCTCCAGATAAACCAGCACTCTTTCCTGATTGCAGTAGCACAAGTACGATTAAAGCAATAGTATCAATAACTAATAAAGTAATTGCAAGTGTTTCCATGATGTGCCAACACCTCCTAAAGACGCACAATAAACTATTATAAATGTAGCATAAAACATTAAAGACAGCAACATGATAATTTGTATGTGGCTTATTATAAAATGTGAATGAATTTGACACATTTATTGATAGTTTTTGAAAGTTAATGAACGTTTTTGATTGATTTCTGAAAGGGCTTACTTTAAAATGAACTTAGAGACATGAAGGGAGGGTCTTAGTCTGTTAACAGCTGAGCGTCACCAGCATATTTTAGAGCTCCTTCAAAAGCATCATACAATTAAATTGAAACAACTTGTCCAGCTTACGCAAGCCTCCGAGTCTACGATTAGGCGAGACCTTGACCAACTGGAACTGTCAGGCAAGCTTCACAGGGTACATGGTGGTGCTTCGCTGCGCCACGCAACTAGTGTAGAGCCGACGATTGATGAAAAATCCACTAAGTTCCATCCAGAGAAAAAGTTGATTGCGGAAGCGGCCGCTTCTTTAGTCAGGGATGGAGAATCTATTTTCATTGATGCCGGAACAACGACATACGAAATGATCTCTTACTTATCCGGTAAAGATATTACAGTCGTAACGAATGGTCTTAACCAATTAGACGCCCTCACTGATTATCATATTAAAACATTTGTACTCGGTGGATACGTCAAGGAGAGAACACGAGCTGTCGTTGGAACAAGTGCTTTGCAAAACCTGAAGCAATATCGTTTTGACCAGTGTTTTATGGGTGCGAATGGAATTAGCCTCGAAGATGGATACACTACTCCTGACCCCGAAGAGGCAGCTATAAAAAGAACGACATTGGCACTGTCACAGAACAGATATGTTCTAGCAGACCAATCAAAATTTAACGAAGTGACTTTTTCTCAAATTGCGAACATTGAAGAAGCCAACATCATTACAGATTATAATGGACCCCTTCTCCATGAATTTCAAGATAAAACGAATATAAAGGTTGTGACTCCATGATTTACACTTGTACACTTAACCCTTCCATCGACTACATCATGCATGTGGATGGATTTCAAGCGGGAGGGCTGACTAGATCTCATAAAACTTTTTATTACCCCGGAGGGAAAGGGATCAACGTTTCCAGAGTAATGGAAAGACTGGGAGTTTCTACTATAGCTCTCGGGTTTATAGGGAATTTCACGGGTCAATTCATTATAAATTCCCTCGAACAAGAAGGGATTAAGCACAACTTTATTGAGACGGGGGACTATACAAGGATCAATGTAAAACTAAAAGGTGAACAGGAATCAGAAATCAACGGGCCCGGCCCAAATGTTTCTGAAGTACAACTTACCCAGCTTCTTGATCAGGTTCGATCATTACATGGAGAGGATTACCTGATTCTTGCCGGCAGCGTCCCTTCATCAATGCCTAAGGACTTTTATAACCAAATAGCTGACATTTGCTTGCAAAAAAACATTCCACTAGTTGCAGACACTTCAGGGGACGCACTTAGGCAGCTATTAGGTAAACAAGTATTTTTTCTAAAGCCGAATGAACATGAACTCGGCGAATTGTTCGATACTACGATTTCTTCAGTGGAAGAAGCCGCTTACTATGCGCGCAAACTTGTTGAGCAAGGTGCAAAACACGTCATCGTCTCCATGGGAGGGAAAGGTGCCGTTTATGTAGACAGTGAACATAAATTTTATGCGAACGTTCCGAAAGGCGAAGTGAAAAACTCTGTTGGCGCCGGCGACTCCGTCGTTTCTGGATTCATCGCAGCACTAAGTCAAGGAAAGTCTGTTGAAGAAGCTTTCAGAGATGGTGTAGCTACAGGAAGTGCCACTGCTTTTCAAGATGACTTATGTCAAAAGGAAGACGTCGATCGCCTAAAAGAAGAGATCAATATTTCACCTATTATCTAAGGAGGGAAAGATACAATGAGAATTACAGATTTGTTGACGAAAGATACCATTTTGCTTAACATGACAGCTTCTTCCAAGCCAGAAGCCATAGATGAACTGATTGGAAAGCTGGATCAAGCCGGTAAGCTGAATGACCGGGACGGATATAAACAAGCCATTGAAGAACGCGAACAGCAAAGTACAACAGGGATCGGAGAAGGAATCGCTATCCCTCACGCAAAAACGGCTTCTGTAAAAGAACCAGCCATCGCGTTTGGCCGCTCACAGGAAGGCCTGGATTATGAATCATTAGATGGGCAGCCTACGAACCTCTTCTTCATGATTGCTGCATCAGAAGGAGCCAACCAAGCTCACTTAGAAACACTGTCCAGCCTTTCATCCTTTTTAATGGATAAGAATTTCCGTGAAAAACTAGAGACAGCTAAAACGGAAGATGAGGTTATAGAAGCGATCAACGCGAAAGAAGCAGAGGAAAATGAAGATGAGGTTGAAGATTCTTCTACTTCTGAAGGAAAAGTACTCGCTGTAACTGCTTGCCCGACAGGGATCGCCCATACGTATATGGCCGCTGATAAACTGAAAGAAACAGCAAAAGAAATGGGCGTTGAAATCAAAGTGCAAACAAATGGATCGAGCGGTGTAAAGAACCGTTTGACCGCTGACGATATTGCGCAAGCTTCTGCCATCATCGTAGCCGCCGACACTAAAGTGGATATGAGCGTATTTGATGGTAAACCAGTAATTGAAGTTCCTGTGGCAAAAGCGATTCACGAACCTAAACAATTAATTACGAAAGCTCAAAATAAAGATGCGCCAATTTACAGCCATGAAGGTGGAAGTTCAGATTCAGAAGATGGCGGCGGTAAAAAACGCGGCGGTATTTATAAACATTTGATGAATGGTGTTTCCAACATGCTTCCGTTTGTTGTTGGTGGCGGTATTCTCATAGCACTTTCATTCTTCTTCGGAATTAACTCTGCAGATCCAGATAGTGAACAATATAATCGTTTCGCAGAGATGCTAAACACGATCGGTGGCGGCAATGCTTTCTTCCTTCTTGTTCCTGTACTAGCTGGTTTCATTGCTTCTAGTATTGCAGATCGCCCTGGCTTTGCTCCTGGTATGATTGGCGGTTTGATCGCTACCACTTCAGGAGTCGAAGGTGCTGATGGAGGTTCCGGTTTCCTAGGAGGACTTATTGCTGGTTTCTTAGCAGGATATCTAACGCTAGGTATTAAAAAATTGTTGGAAGGCTTACCTCAGTTTTTAGATGGATTAAAGACGGTACTCTTCTATCCCGTACTTGCCATATTTGGTACAGGAATGATCATGCTGTTGATCAATCCTCCATTGACAAGCATTTACACAGGGCTGCTTAGTTGGTTAGAAGGACTTACAGGAGCCAACGTAGCCGTTCTCGGAATAATTATAGGCGGCATGATGGCTGTCGATATGGGTGGTCCAATCAACAAAGCTGCCTATACGTTTGGTATTGCTACACTAGATGCTGGAAACTTCTCTATCATTGCAGCTGCAATGGCCGGAGGAATGGTTCCACCGTTAGCTATGGCACTATCAAGTACAATCTTTAAAAATAAATATACAAAACAAGAACGCGAATCTGGAAAAACCGCTTATGCACTAGGAGCGTTCTTCATTACGGAAGGCGCCATTCCGTTTGCAGCAGCTGACCCTGCCAGAGTTATACCATCCATGGTTGTTGGCTCAGCTATAACTGGCGCTTTGACTATGCTCTTCAGCATTGGATTAACTGCTCCACACGGCGGTATTGTAGTCATTGGTCTCGTTCAAGGTGGGATTACACAAGCTGCTCTGTACATTCTCGCTATTTTAGTTGGTTCAATAGTTGCAGCATTTATGGTAGGATTCTTGAAAAAGGACCTAAGAAAAGCTTAAAATAAGAGAGTTAGGGTATTCTTTTTTAGAGACCTATTATTATGAGGAGGAATTAGAATGGTAGAAAAAACTTTTCACATCACATCTTCAGACGGCGTACATGCTCGTCCAGCAACTGTGCTTGTACAAAATGCAGGAAAATATGAGTCAGACATCAACCTTCACTACAAAGAGAAATCAGTGAACCTTAAATCCATCATGGGAATCATGAGCCTGGGAATTCCTTCAGGAGCGGATGTTAAAATTACTGCTGAAGGCAGTGACGAACAAGAAGCAATCGACCACCTTGCAACGACTTTAAAGAATGAAGGGCTGGGGGAATAACTTCATGACACAACTTCAAGGAATTGCAGCTTCCAGTGGTATAGCGATCGCTAAAGTATACCGTCTGGAGGCTCCAGATCTTTCTTACAGCAAGACAGATGTAGACCAACCGGAACAAGAAGTCAAAAGACTACATGATGCTTTAGATATTTCTAAGAATGAACTGGAAAAAATCAAAGCTCATACTAAAAATTCACTAGGTGATGAGCATGCCGAAATATTCTCAGCTCATCTGCTTGTGCTAAGTGATCCAGAACTTATCAAACCGATCGAGGATAAAATCAAAACAGACAACGTTAATGCGGAAGCTGCTCTAGACGAGACAGCTAACATGTTCATCGACATGTTTAAAGGCATGGATAATGAATATATGCGCGAGCGTGCTGCGGACATACAGGACGTTACAAAAAGGGTTATGGCTCATTTATTGAACGTTACGTTCCCTGACCCTGCATTGATTAATGAAGAAGTTGTCATCGTTGCGGATGATTTAACTCCGTCAGATACAGCTCAACTTAATAAGCAGTATGTCAAAGGTTTTACTACGGACATCGGTGGCCGAACTTCTCACTCGGCGATTATGGCCCGCTCTCTTGAAATTCCGGCTGTAGTTGGAACTAAGGATATTACCAGCCGTGCAGAGAAAGACGTCATGATCATTGTAGACGGTATTAACGGAGACGTGATTGTAGACCCATCAGCTGAGGAAATCCGCCGTTATGAGCAGAAACAAGCTGATTTTGAAGAGAAGAAAAAAGAATGGGCTAAGCTCAAAGATGATCCTACAAAAACTGCCGATGGTGAACACGTAGAGCTTGCGGCCAACATAGGAACTCCTGAAGATGTGGCTGGAGTGCTTAACAATGGAGGGGAAGGCGTAGGCCTTTATCGTACAGAATTTCTCTATATGGGAAAAAATCAGCTTCCTACAGAAGAAGAACAGTTTGATGCATACTCTTCTGTATTAAAGCAAATGGGAGACAAGCCTGTTGTCGTCCGTACGCTTGATATCGGAGGAGATAAAGAGCTTGACTATTTAGACCTTCCGAAAGAAATGAACCCATTTCTGGGCTACCGTGCAATCCGTCTTTGTCTAGAACGGGATGATATTTTCCGTGTTCAGCTCCGTGCTCTTCTACGCGCAAGTGTACACGGCAACTTAAAAATCATGTTCCCTATGATTGCTACTCTTGATGAATTCCGTCAGGCAAAAGCAATGCTTGAAGAAGAAAAACAGAAGTTGATCGAAGAGGGACAAGATGTCGCTGAATCACTTGAAGTCGGCATGATGGTTGAGATTCCGGCAACTGCTGTCATTGCTCGTCAGTTCGCTAAAGAAGTTGATTTCTTTAGTATTGGCACGAATGATTTAATCCAGTATACAATGGCTGCCGACCGAATGAATGAACGGGTATCTTACTTATATCAACCATACAACCCTGCCATTTTAGGTTTAATCAATAATGTTATCGAAGCAGCTCATGCTGAAGGCAAATGGGCTGGAATGTGCGGAGAAATGGCTGGCGATGAAATCGCTATTCCGATTCTTCTCGGTCTTGGATTGGACGAATTCAGTATGAGTGCTACATCAATCTTACCAGCTCGTACACAATTAAAAGAACTATCTAAACAAGAATTGGCTGGCTTTAAAGATGAGATTCTTTCCATGGGTACTTCTGAAGAAGTAGTAGCGTTCGTCAAAGAAAAAACGAACCAAACTTAAATAATTTCACCTAATCGTGACAAACTATCATTATAACTAGAAGGGAGAGCCACTGGTTCCTCCCTTCTTTAAATGCTTTAAGAAAGAAGTGACTTCATGACATTAACTATTGTGATGATCATATGTATTGCTATCGTCTTAGGCATTGCAGGAGCCTTCTGGGCAGCTATCTCCAAGGGCTACGCTTATGAGCATACGGTTGACCCTCATCCGGATGACCAATCACCGGACAATGAAATTCCACCAAAAGAAACTGACTCTCAAAAATAAGAGAGTCAGTTTCTTTGGATGAATGAATCTTTTTTTATATTGATGGATACAGTGCCCCTATTTTTAGCCCGGGGTATTTTTTTAGGATAGCCCATTTGCAGTACCCCTACAATTTTATGTTGATCACTATTTAAGCCAATACCTTCAATAAATTTCTTATCGTGGATATAAGGGCTAGATGTCCAAAGTACGCCTATTTTGTGTGCCCAGGCAGCAAGCTGGACATTTTGGATGAACGCACAGACTGCAGCATAATCTTCTTCGTATTTATGGTCATCCATATCTTTTTCCATATAAATAAGTGCATGGTGAGGAATCTCTACCAAAAATTTCTTGATCCCCTTCATCATTCTTTCCGTTTTATCTGCTGAATAACCTTCTGTGAGACCATTTCTCACATAGCTTTCAATGACAAGACTTGCGTAATCATCACTTCCCGATTCCTGGAACAGAAGGACCTGCCACGGCTGCTTCATTCGATGATTAGGAGCCCAGCTGGCTATATTGAAAATTTCCTGCAGGATACTTTCTTCTATTCTTTTTGGAGAGAATTCATGAATGGAGCGCCGCTCCTTAATCGCTTCAATTATGTCCAACATGCACACCCCAGTTATTTAACGGAATACTTTTAACATTTGGTTCCCTACATAATACGCCCATTCTTCAAAGAAAAATGGCAGCTTAGTTTCTAACGACTCATAGGCAGAATACTCTGTGGCTACGCCTTCCGCATCCATTCCTCTTTCATCGGCAAGAGAAACAGCGCGTTTTAAATGAAAAGCATCACTGACTAAAAGAAAAGAATGAATATCACGATTTTTAATTAAGGTTTTAGCGTTAGATAAATTCTCTTCCGTTTCCAGCGACCTATCTTCCACTATGATGTCTTTTTCTGGAACTCCTTGTTCCATCGCATAACTTTTGCCTACTTCTCCCTCTGAGTCTTCAGCCGAATCTATAGTACCTCCGGTTACAATTAAAAAATCGACTTGACCTTTTTTATATAACTCTATGCCTTGTTTTAAACGACCTTCAAACACCGGGCTGGGTGTTCCATTCCATTGTGCAGCACCTAAAACAATAGCTGCATCAGCATCTGCGTCTTCGTTATTTGCACCATAGGTCCAGATCGAATACCCTGTATAAGCTACATATATGATAAATAAGATGACAATATATTTTATTAGTTTCTTCATGGTCTAAAGTCTCCTACTAATTTCAATAATCTCTTTTTCTATCATACTAGAAAACGAAAAAAAAAGCCTCCCTCGAAAGTACGAGGGAGGCTTTTGATTTTGCTTTTCATTCTTATTTATTCAAGTTATAGAAAGCCTGGTTTCCAGCGTAAGTTGCTGTACCTAATAGTTGGTCTTCTATACGAAGAAGCTGATTATATTTCGCTACGCGATCCGTACGGGATGGAGCACCAGTCTTAATTTGACCAGCATTCGTAGCAACTGCGATATCAGCAATAGTCGCGTCTTCTGTTTCACCAGAACGGTGAGAAATAACTGCGGTGTATCCTGCACGCTTAGCCATTTCAATAGCTTCAAACGTTTCAGTAAGGGTACCAATTTGGTTAACTTTAATAAGGATAGAGTTTCCTACGCCTTCTTTGATAGCACGGCTCAATTTATTCGTATTTGTAACGAATAGATCATCACCTACAAGCTGGACGCGGTCTCCAATGCGATCTGTCAGAAGTTTAGTACCTTCCCAGTCGTTCTCATCAAGTCCATCTTCAATAGAAACAATTGGATACTTATTAACGAGCTCTTCGTACCAATCAACCATTTCTTCGGAAGTACGGACTACGCCTTCGCCTTTAAGGTTGTACTTACCGTCTTCGTAAATTTCAGAAGATGCTACGTCCATAGCAAGTCTAACTTCTTCATCAGGCTTGTAGCCAGCTTCTTCAATAGCTTCAATGATTGTAGATAGTGCTTCTTCATTTGATCCTAAGTTAGGTGCAAATCCACCTTCGTCACCAACGCCTGTATTGTAGCCTTTAGATTTAAGAACTTTTTTCAGCGAGTGGAAAATTTCAGCACCCATGCGCACAGCCTCTTTGAACGTTGGCGCGCCAACAGGCATGATCATGAATTCTTGGATATCTACGTTATTATCAGCGTGCTCTCCGCCGTTAAGAATGTTCATCATTGGAGTCGGTAGAGTGGCAGCAGTAAATCCTCCCAAGTACTTATAAAGAGGTAGATCTAAAACATCTGCAGCAGCATGAGCTACAGCCATAGATACACCTAGAATAGCATTAGCTCCAAGCGTTCCTTTATTTTCAGTACCATCAAGTTCAATCATCATTTGGTCAATGATCACTTGTTGAGTAACGTCCATTCCTAAAAGGTTTGGAGCGATTTTTTCATTTACGTTATCAACTGCATTCTGTACACCTTTGCCTAGATAACGGTCTTTGTCTCCATCACGAAGTTCTACAGCTTCGTACTCTCCAGTAGATGCTCCACTTGGAACTAGGGCTGTACCGAACGCCCCTGATTCAGTGTAAACTTCTACCTCTACGGTTGGGTTACCACGGGAGTCAAGGACTTCACGTGCATATACATCAGTAATATAAGGCATTAATAATCTCTCCTCTATTTTTTAATTAATGAATTACCTGTCATTTCTTCTGGTTGTTCTACTTCTAGTAGTTGTAAAAGAGTCGGAGATAGATCTCCAAGCACACCATCTTTACGAAGTTCAACTCCGTCTTTCGTTACAATAACTGGAACTGGATTCGTTGTGTGGGCCGTCATAGCGTTTCCTTCCGGGGTCGTCACCTCGTCAGAATTACCATGGTCAGCCGTAATGATAGCATGTCCACCCTTTTCGTGGATCTTATCAACGATCTTTCCTAAGCATTCGTCAACCGTCTCAATTGCTTTGATAGTAGGCTCAAGCATCCCTGAGTGACCTACCATATCCGGGTTAGCGAAGTTCAGGATAATGGCGTTATGCTTATCCGCATCAAGTTCTTGTAATAAAGCATCAGTCACTTCATAGGCGCTCATTTCTGGCTGCAAATCATAAGTGGCAACTTTAGGAGAATCGATAAGGATGCGCTCTTCCCCATCAAATTCCTGCTCCCGGCCCCCGCTCATGAAGAAAGTGACGTGAGGATACTTTTCAGTTTCAGCAATACGCAATTGTTTCATGCCGTTGTTAGCCAGCACTTCTCCAACTGTATTTTTTAAGTCATTTGGAGGGAAAGCTACTTTAGCGTTAACCGCATCACTGTATTGAGTCATTCCTACAAAATATAGATTTTTAGGAGCTTCTTCACCACGATCAAAGTCTTCGAAGTCATCGTTAGCAAAAGAACGGGACAATTGAATGGCTCGATCTGGTCTAAAGTTATAGAAAAAGATCGTATCTTCGTCTTCCATGTTTCCTACAGGTTTGCCACTTTCATCAGTTACGACGAATGGCTCGACAAACTCATCGAAGATTTCTTGATCATAAGAGTTTTGTACTGATTGGATTGGATCGTGAGATGTAGGACCCTTGCCATAAGCGATAGCATCATACGATTTTTTCACACGCTCCCAGCGGTTATCCCTATCCATAGCGTAGTAACGGCCGCCAATTGTTGCAAATTGACCGACCCCAATCTCATCCATCTTATCTTGAGCCTGCTGGATATATTGTTTGGCTGATTGCTGACCGACATCCCGTCCGTCAAGGAAAGCATGCACATAGACTTTTTCAAGGCCATGGTCCGCTGCTAATTGAAGCAGGGCGTACATATGCTCGATATGACTGTGAATGCCTCCGTCAGATAAAAGCCCAAAGATATGAAAAGCTTTGTCGTTGTCTTTAGCGTGCTGCACAGCATTCACTAACTCTTCATTTTCCATGAATTCTTTCTCACGGATTGATAAGTTAATTCGTGTTAAGCTCTGATAAACTACACGTCCAGCTCCAATATTCAAGTGGCCTACTTCGGAATTACCCATTTGGCCTTCCGGCAGTCCAACTGCTTCTCCACAAGCCTGCAGCTGAGAATGAGGAAACTGGTTCCAGTACTTATCAAAATTAGGAGTATTCGCTTGTTTAACGGCGTTTCCTTTTTCTTCTTCCCGGATCGCATAGCCATCCAGGATAATCAAAGCTGCCAAATCTTTTTTACTCATGCTTACCTGCCTCCACGAGTTTAAGGAAAGAATCTGCTTCTAAGCTTGCTCCGCCTACAAGTGCGCCATCGATATCGGATTGAGACAGAAGTTCGTCAGCATTAGCAGGTTTCACACTGCCGCCGTACTGGATACGAACTGCTTCAGCAACTTCAGAACCGTAAAAGTCGATAATGACACGACGAATGTGCGTACATACTTCATTAGCTTGCTCAGAAGTAGCTGTGCGTCCTGTACCAATCGCCCAAATAGGCTCATAAGCGATAATGACCTGAGCAGCCTGCTCATCATTTAAGCCTTCAAGTGCGTTCTTAACTTGCGCTTCCACGTGATCCATTGTTTTGTCCGCTTCACGCTGTTCTAAAGATTCACCGACACAAACAATAGGAGTCAACCCATGTTTAAATGCAGCATGAACTTTTTTGTTTACTTCTTCGTCTGTTTCTTTGAAAATCTCACGACGTTCTGAGTGTCCCAGTACAACATAGGAGACCCCAAGCTCTTTCAGCATGACCGGGCTTACTTCACCTGTGAAAGCTCCGCTCTCTTCAAAGTGCATATTCTGTGCACCGATTTTAAGAGAAGTCCCCTTTGTCTCTTCTACTAACTTCTGTAAGAAAGGAAAAGGTGCACAAACTACAGATTCTACTTGATCCGAAGATGGTACTTCGTTCTTCGTCGTCTGGATGAAATCTTCTGCTTCTGTATGAACTTTGTTCATTTTCCAGTTACCTGCAATTACTTGTTTTCGCATTGTAACATCACCTCTCCAAATTATTTATCGTTTAGTAAACTCACGCCTGGAAGTTCTTTACCTTCCATGAATTCCAGAGATGCACCGCCGCCTGTTGAAACGTGATCCATATCATCGGCAAATCCGAATTTCTCAACAGCTGCCGCAGAATCGCCGCCTCCGATGACTGTATAACCTTTTGTATCAGCCAGAGCTCTAGCTACATCTTTTGTACCATTAGCGAATGTTTCTAATTCGAAGACTCCCATAGGACCATTCCAAATTACAAGCTTGGAATCTTTTATGATTTGAGCATACTTTTCACGAGTTTTCGGTCCAATATCCAGTGCTTCCCAATCAGCAGGAATACTATCTATTGAAACTTCCTGCGTATTTGCAGAATCAGAGAAGTCATCAGCTACAATGACATCTACAGGCATGACGAAATCCACGCCTTTTTCTTCTGCTTTTTTCATATATTCCTTGGCGAGGTCAATTTTATCTTCCTCAAGCAGTGACTTTCCAATTTCGTGTCCTTGAGCTTTAACGAAAGTATAAGCCAGGCCGCCGCCAATAATAAGATGATCCACTTTATCAAGAAGATTATCAATGACACCGATCTTGTCTTTAACTTTAGCACCGCCGACAATAGCCGTGAACGGGCGTTCCGGTTCAGTTAAAGCTTTCCCAAGAACGTCAAGTTCTTTTTCCATTAGAAAACCAGCGACTGCTGGAATATGCTCAGCAATACCAGCTGTAGATGCATGAGCTCTATGAGCTGCACCAAAGGCATCATTTACATAAAGATCTGCCATATCAGCAAATGCTTTAGCTAGTTCCGGATCATTCTTTTCTTCTCCAGGGTGGAAACGTACATTTTCGATGAGGAGAATATCGCCATTTTCCATTTCAGAAATAGCTTTATTCACTTCCGGGCCATGTACTTCGTCCGTCTTCGTAACTGTCTGCTCAAGAAGATTACTTAAGCGTTCAGCTATTGGGTCAAGGCGCAATTCGTTGACAACTTCACCTTTAGGTCGTCCGAGGTGGCTAGAAAGAATAACCTTCGCACCGTTCCCAGTCAAATGTTTGATGGTTGGTAGTGCAGCTTTTATTCTCGTATCATCTGTTACCTCTTCTCCGCTCATTGGCACGTTGAAATCAACGCGGCAAAATACGGTTTTTCCTTGTACCTCAACATCACGAATTGTTTTCTTATTCATGATTCGACAACCTCCTTCATTTTAGTCAGGATTACATCTCACCCCTGCCCACTATGTACCTTCCACATTTAGATGACGTAGAAACCATATGAACAAGGAAAATCTCTTAAGACATGGGTAAAGGAGGAGGACATGAGACCCCCTCCTTTCCATTATACTCTATCTTATTATGACCCTAAAATTAAATGGATATTATAGGCCTTGTTTCTTAAGGAAAGCAGCAAGGTCTACACAACGGTTAGAGTAACCGAATTCGTTGTCATACCAAGATACGACTTTAACCATATTGTTATCCAGTGTAAGTGTAGAAAGACCATCGATAACTGAAGATTGAGTGTTACCGTTGTAGTCAGAAGAAACTAGCGGCTCATCGCTGTAACCAAGGATACCCTTAAGGTTACCTTCAGCTTCAGCTTTAAGAACTTCGTTTACTTCTTCAGCTGTAACGTCTTGGTCAAGTTCCACAACAAAGTCAACTAGAGATACGTTCTTAGTTGGTACACGCATAGCCATACCAGTAAGTTTTCCTTCAAGTTGAGGAAGAACTTTAGCAACTGCTTGTGCAGCGCCAGTTGTTGTTGGAATGATGTTTTCAGCTGCCGCACGTGCACGACGGTAGTCTTTGTGCGGAAGGTCAAGGATTTGCTGGTCGTTCGTGTAAGAGTGAACTGTAGTCATCATTCCACGCTTAAGACCGAACTTGTCGTTAAGAACTTTAGCGTATGGTGCCAGGCAGTTTGTTGTACATGAAGCGTTAGAGATAACATCATGCTCATCTTTGTTGTAATCACTTTCGTTAACGCCCATAACTACAGTGAAGTCTTCACCTTTAGCTGGAGCGGAGATAACAACTTTCTTAGCGCCTGCTTCGATGTGTTTTCTAGCATCTTCACCTTGTGTGAAACGGCCAGTAGATTCAATAACAACTTCTACGCCAAGATCTCCCCAGCCAAGTTGTGCAGGGTCTTTTTCGGAAAGTACTTTGATTTCCTTACCGCCGATTACAAGATTGTCACCATTTACAGTTACTTCTTCATCAAGCTTTCCGTGAACAGTGTCATACTGCAGTAAGTGTGCAAGCATGTTAGCATCAGTTAAATCGTTAACTGCAACTACTTCTACCTCATCATTTTTAAGGGAAGCACGGAATACGTTACGTCCAATACGTCCAAAACCGTTAATACCAACTTTTACAGTCATTCAAAATTCCTCCTTGAATTATAAACAATATTTATTTAAAGGGACGAATCCCTTAATAACTCTTGTGCTGCCCCTTCATCAGTGATCAAAACATTACTTTGACCTGGCTGAAAATAAGAGGCAATCGCTTGTGCCTTCGTGTGACCGCCAGCTACAGCGATAACTTCATCGGAATATTTCAAGTCTTCAAGCTGCAATCCTACCGTCCTCACTTTATGGACGATTTCACCTTGCTGATTGAAATAGTAGCCGAACGCTTCGCCAACAGCCTTTTTCTGCTTAATAATTTTAAGCTGATCACTCGATGTCTTTCTGCGCTCAGCCATCGTCATTGCATCGCCTACACCATGGATAACGATGTTCGCATTCCGGATCATATTCAAAATCTCTTTGATAGAAGGCTCCTCTATGATGGTATGATAGGAACTTTCACTTAGCGGATCCGGCACATAAAGCAGTCGGTAATCACCCCTGGCTTTCTTGGCCATTTCAGCACAAATTGTATTCGCCTGGTTCTCCACGCGCTCGCCTAAGCCGCCGCGTGCAGGGACAAACATACATTTCTCTGCATCTTTTAGAGGGGTCATCATGTCAGCTACAGCTGCCATTGTTGTCCCCCCCGTAATCGCCACTGTATTATGGGGCTTCAAATGTTTTTGCAAATATTCCATGCAGGCTTTTCCCATTTCATGCTTGACCCAATCTAGCTCGTCGCTGTCCCCTGGGACAACGATGACATGGTCTAATTTTAATGTATCCTTTAATCGCTCTTCTAAAACCTTAATGCCTGTAACATCTTTAATGAAATCGGCTAACTGTTCTAAAATGTTATGACCCTCGTAGGTTAAATGCATACCTCTTGAGGTAATCTCAACAGCACCCATCTTATTCAGATAGTCCACTTCGCTGCGGACGGTGCGCTCAGCGAGCTCGATATTGTCAGATAAAGTCCTTCTGCCGACAGGCTGCATCAATTGGATATAGTGTAATAATTGATAACGGCGCTGCATGATGTCCAGTACATCAGGGAATAATTTTTTTTGAAGATCGATTAAAGCTCTCATGGAATAGCTCCTTTAATATTACAAAATACATTTGCCGGGATGGAATTGTCCCGGGTAGTCATAATTTGTCCCACTAGGAGCAAAAAATTATCCTTTTCATCTACTATATTAACAGTGTGAAATAGCGGGCGCAAGTTATAAATTCATCAGAACTTAATGTAAACGCTCTCTTATGGAATCCAAATGAATGCTGCGGTAATCCAGTTCATACCCATTAACTACTAGGACAGGGATTTCCAAAAGGTATTTTCGCTCTAATAGTATATTACCCATTATGTCGACTTTCTCAAACTCGATCTCGTAATTCATATTCAAAAGCTCAACCAGCACTTCCACCTCTTCACATAACCCACAGTTATCTTTCCTGTAAATTATAATTTTATTCATAGAGTACCACTCCCTGGTTTTCTTTTATTTATACATGCATGAATATAACTAAGGGTTTATTGTTCCTTCATATTTTCGATCGGTGTGATTTGCTCTCGAAAATAAAACGTAAGCATTTAATTTTTACTTTTATGAAGGCTCTTGTAAGTGTTGACATTTATATAAACTGCTTAAGTAGAAGACTCCGTTTTGAGGTGTTCAAGCTGTTTCCGTTATGATTGACAGCGTATAGAGCTCAGGGTAATCGCTCGCTTTCCGCGGCATACAGTTCAGCTTGACCGTCTTGAATAGCTGGCAGTATCTCCTGGTCCCCCCCCCTGACTCTCAGTCTGGCAACGAATACCGGTTACTAGAAATCAATTCATCCCAATCCTACCATATTGTTGAATAACTTTTTATGAACAATCAACAACGACGTTTAACATAGCATTTATGAAAATATAAAAAGGGACGCGTTAAGAAACGCGTCCCTTTTTATCATAGTAACCATGATCAATTTTGTATTTTTTTGTGTCAAGAAACTCAGAAAGTTCTTCTTCTCCGCCTTTTCTCTGGGGAGAGCGTTTTATCGATTCATAATTGAACGATAAATTTCGTTGATTAAGCATATCGAACACATGTATTCTACGATCATCTGCAATTTTTTCAGTAGACATAATTTTGTATCGAAGAATATCTGTCATAAAATCTCCTTTTCGTGTAAAAGCGAACAGCAGTTTCGACTACTCCATTAATTATAACATAAAGTAACCTCAAACAAAACTACATCATTATAATAAACATTATGGCTCCAACCTCCGTGTAATATTGTACTTCACATGTTTTTTTAATCTTTTTATAGATTGCTTTATTATTTTGATATACCTTGTATGGTATATTAACAAAAAAATCCTGATCGTAAAAACGATCAGGACCTCTTGTTAAATTAGCGCGCCCGAGAGGATTCGAACCTCCGACTGACGTAGAACCGGAATCTATTCGGAAATCTTACGAAAATATGTATCCGTTAACCCCTCGCTCCTATCCGTTATCTCAACGAAACGATTGCGAGAAATTTTCCGTTATGACGTAGACCGTTAGATTAAACGGGCATGGCATTTCGGAATTAAATCGATTATAAAGGAAGGGATTCGAAAATACAAGAGAAAGCCGACTAATCGACGAAGGGACGAACCCACGTTGAAACGAAAGTAATTCGTACATAGATCGATTCCTTAGAGATT
Organism: Halobacillus campisalis; assembly: GCF_030345335.1. Classification (GTDB taxonomy): domain Bacteria; phylum Bacillota; class Bacilli; order Bacillales; family Halobacillaceae; genus Halobacillus_A; species Halobacillus_A campisalis. Next base: position 185,614 of record NZ_JAPVRC010000004.1, on the reverse strand, counting down.
CTCATAAAAAAGAATCCTCCCGTAACTAATGTGAAGGATTCTTAACATGATCGAAAGTTCCTGCGGGAATATTTAAAATCTTTCTGGATGCAACATCTGCCCAATACCTTTTATCATAATGGTAAAAGTATTTAGGATCTTCCTCTAATATTTCAATTAGATAGTTAAATATCTCGTTGTATTCATCAATGCTCAATTCATTATTCTCGAATTGGACTGAAATAAGCTTCATAACCCCGTCTAAATACTCTCTGTCTAACTCATCTAAGTTATACTGAGTACTCATACTCAATTACCTCCTTAGTAATTATACATTCCAAGACTCGGGTTTTATGAAAAGAAATTTGATCCTTCATTCTTCCTCTAGGTTTTATATTTTCTATAAATTGTGAATTAGTAATTTTCCCTTTGTTTAACTTAAACATTTCTTTATCAATTAATCCGTCTGCCAAAGGTCCAGCAACAAAGTCATAATCGTGTATCATACTATTATTATAACCCTTCTGGCGGCAATTATAAACAAACCTTGCCCATTCTTCATTTGGATGAGTAAAGACCTCACCTTGAGAATCCAACATGATTTCGTTTAAATAATCAATATTCAATTCAATTACTACCAAAGCAGGTTTAGGTTTTATTGCAATAGAACCTCTTCGCATCTTGTTCGCCCAATCTAATGCCTGATCGTAACTACTAGTTAAGTAAAATCCCTTACCAAAATCCGTAGAATACCTACCTTTACTTATGTCTATTCCTCTTAGAATATTTCGTGCATTAAAGTCAGTAGTTCCGTGAAAGCACCGTTTAAACGAATCCAATTTAATCAAAAGACCCTCTCCCCATATGTACACTTCCCTCTCCATATTGGTATATTATAGCATTATTCAGACACAAATAATTCCATTTCACAGATATGTTAAGAGAACATAATCGTTTCCTTACGCTAATAGCAAATTACTCTTTCGCTTTTACGTAACTTTCAATTAATCGTCATACACACCGGATTGTATTAGCTTTAGTTGGCGTAAGAGGAAGCTGCGGACTTCATCGTTGGGGATCGCGGGAATCTTCGATTGGACGTAGGTTGTCGGAGGTTCTTTGCTTTGAAGGTCTGATACGTCGATAAAACGGTCGCCATCGGGTAGTTTTAACGTGGAAATGATTTCATAGCGTGATGCTCCGGCGAACTCGAGGAAAATTTGCTTGCGGTAATCGTTCATATTATCGTCTCCTTTTATATGTGACGTGGTTTATATTCGACACTTTCTGTTATTCCCCTTCTTTTTCGTATAAAAAATTAAGGGGGTTACAGGAAATTCCCTCCATTTGTCGAATTGATTATTATGGCTCACAAGTAGTTAGCCTCCTTTTATCGAATTTGATAGGAACGAACTCAACCGTATGTTAATCGATAATAAAGATGGCGTGTTCATCATGGCTATACACTAGTTAACGGAGGGATTGAAGGAATAATATGTATATCTTTACGACTGCGGTCGATAATGGCGATTTAATAAACGCATTGACTGAACAAAATAAGACGTATAGGGAAACGCTTTTCTGGGCGCTCGGAATTATGGGCGGTATCATATCGATCTTTTTAACTGCGAATTTTATAACGTCGTTCAGTCTTCGTAAAAACGAAATCAAACGAATAAAAAGCGAACTCGAAACGAGTTTCCGAGAGAATGAGATGGAAGAAATAAAGAAGGAACTGAAAGTCTATGCGGATGAATTAATCTTTGAATTAAAAAAGGAAATAAAAATCTTAAATTACGAATTACAAACGCTTGAAAATGAATTAGAAAATAATAGCTATGAAGTAAAACTATTGGACGGGAAGTTTAACGAATTGGAAGGTGATGTTTATTATGAACTTAAACATTATCATATTGCGGTCGACAACTACGTTTACGCCGGGCAAATTTACATTGAAATAGATTACGACCTTCACGAACAACTGTTAGGAAAGATAAAAAACAGCTTGGAAAAAGAGAAAGAAATACAATTCGATGATTCCGCCGACTTACAAGATTACCTCGATAAACTTCCTTCTAAATATCAACTGTACAATTACCAAATCAATCGATTAATATCGAACTCATAACGACAAAAACGACCGCCCCATTTTCGAGGACGGTCGTTCATGCGTTCATTTATTCGATTCTATTAGTAATCTGCAAACGAGATTCTTACGCTTATCCCTTGTCCATTCCTTAAAAACGTCGGCTCGACGATTCTCCCGCCCTGTCGCTCAACGGCTTCTCGTAGCTCGATAAATTCTTCCGTGGAGTACACGTTATCGTTATTGTATGCGTAATATCGCTCACTCCTTCGAGTAGTTGGTTCGGAGCGCTGTTCTTCGATAAAAACCCCTCCGACCGGGCCTTCCGACTTAACCTTTACGAGCTTTTTGCTGTGCGTTGTACGCTTTGTGCGTCATTTTTAAGCGCCTAAAGGTCATATCTACTCCGGTTGACTTCGCATCTTTCAAATCGTCTAACAATTCTTTCTCAGGTGTCTGTAACTCGCTAAACGTTCGGTGTATTCCTCGAAGTTTCTTCTGCATAAACTCGTTACCTTGCAAGCTGCGGGCAACCTCCGGGAGACGTTTTTTAACCTCGTACAGTCCCCCTTCTTCGAAGTGACCGATTTTCTCTTCAAACTTATCGAGTGCTTCGAGTCTATCCGAGTCCGTATAGGCAAATGTCGCATCAGCGATTAGCTCTTGGATGTATTCATCGACTAGTTGCTTATCTGCCGTTGTCGGGCGAAAAGTTGATCTCGCTGCTACTCGTTCTTGTTGCTCGATTTGCGCATCGATTTCCTTTTCGAATTGAGAATTAATCTCGCTGACTCGGCTTTCAAGTTCCTGTCTTCTTTGATCCGTTTCGTAAGCAACGACATCATCTGTATAGTAGGGGTTGTCGCTTTTCTCCATTTTTTCAACGTCTTTTCTAAATTGCTTCGTTTCTTGTTCTACCTGCTTTGCGAATGTTTGTTTGATATTCATTTAAAATTCCACCCTTTTTTATTAGTTTTCTATCTGCTTCGTTTATTTGTAGTTCTGACGGTTGGTAACGTTGCGTTGGTTGTTTCAACGTCAATGACATAATCGTTATCCTGCAAAAACTTGTTGACATGCTCTTTGGCTCCATAATAGGCATAAACTTCCGATTGACTTGTTTCGTATTCCGCATCGAAAACTTTGTTACCTTCGGGACGGGCTTTAATTCTGATACTTACTATTCTCGTCTGACGGTCTTTTCGTTCAATTTTGATATTCACTAAAACAAGTCCGTCCACTTCTCTAACACTTTCTTCTATTTTCCCTCTTCCTAGCCACATAGTTTTTCGCCTCCTTCTTTTGTTTGGAATATCTTATAACTCTTTTATGGGGAGGTCTCCAAGGTTTGTTTTCCTTTTGCAACCAACTAAACTCTTCATTATTATTACTGAAGTTTTCTATCCACTTTGGCATAGAGTCATTAGGTTTCGATTTGCTTCCTTTGTAGAATGAACCGCCTTGCATCTTAATTTCTTTTCTAGTATTACGTGGCAATTTAAGCCCTCCGTTATAATCGTTCTTATACGTTGGTCTTCCAATCGGCTGCATCCTCCACAAACGCCTTAACCTCGCCGAATTTCGATTCCCCTTTTCCTGCGCTTGCTAAGTCTGCTCCTCCCTTGCCTTACGTCTATTAAAATCCGTTTCGTCCGCAAAGTATCGATCGAGGTCGTGCTCCTTCAATGTTTGCCATGTCTGATCGAATAGGTTATAAACGACGATTATATCGGAGGACTTTCCATGAACCTCTTCGTTCTCATATCGTCCCCTCTCGGGCTTCTGCATGACTCTCACGTTTTGTAGTTCGTTTGTCATTGCCGTCTTCCCTCCCTCAAAATACGTGACATAGGGGGTTTGAAGGTAAATACACCTGCAATTCATAGAACGTCTGTACGGTTCTCTTAGACGCTTTAAACGGGCTATTTCGCCTTACTATCCGTGACATACAACCCCTTACTTCTTCCGCTGTTCTCGTTTCCTCTTCCGATCCTTATCGCGTTGCTGTTCAACCCGGCAATTATCGCAATACTGACGCTTAGTTTGATCGCCAGGAGCAAAGAGGTTTTCGCATCTCTTACATAGCTTCGAGCTATCGCCCCAATACGAAACGCCGAACGATTGCCAGTAACGAACCTCTAATTGATCGTCGGACGGGAGAACGTATTTTTCGAAGTACGGGCATCGGGCGCCCTCCGTGTCCTCGAAAAACGGGCAAGCTCTATCGAGTAGGCAGCGACCACACCCCGCATAAGTCGCGCAATCTGTCTTTACCTTCCGTTTTATATCATCGGTTAACAAACGAATCACCTCGCTCGACTCGCTGAAACAATGCTGCGATTAATATTCCCTCTCTATAAACTTCCGCTGTAGCTTCGTACCTTCCGTCATCGAGTAACTTTCGGAGCATTTTCCTGTTGTCGCTGTATATCGGGTTACTCATTCGCTCTCAACGCCTGCTCCGCTCGTTTGTCGAAGTAGAACTTCGCTGAATCGGCCAATTCGATAAAGGCTTCGTGAAAGGACTTGTGCCCTCGTAGGGAAACTCCGTCAATCAACTTTCGTGCTTCTCTGCTTTCCGCGGATTGAAGTAAGAAGAGAATAGCCGGCAGGTCGTTTTTTGAGGCGTTGCAGCATTTACAAGCGCAGGTGATATTATCGAATGTGTTGCTACCGCCGTGCTTCATCGGAGTAATGTGATCGAGGCTTCGCTCGCTCTCGGGGATTTCTTTTCCGCAATAGGAACATTCCGCACTTGAGAGCGTCCAAACAACCTGGATAAGCGTTAGCTCGTCCGTAATCGGTTCCCCCGTTAACTCTTCCGCTTTCCTCCGAGCTTTTCTCGAGTCTTGCAACGCTTGGGACGCTTTGCCTTTAATTCTCCCGCGGAAGTGCTTCTTCTGCTCCCTTTCGCATTCTTTACATTGCGAACGGTTCTCTCTATAAAACGCGTCGATTGGCTTCGGCTGCTTGCACTTTGAACAGCGTTTTAACTCGGTTGCTCTATTCATGCGAAGCACCGCCCGTTTGTCCGATCTCGTCAATACGTGCGATTAGCTTCTCTATGTTCGTACTTATTCCCTTGCTATTCTCGATTGCTTCGTCAAATTTCGTCTTCTTCATCGTCACTCATCCTCTTCGTTTAGTTATGGTTTCGTTAGCTCATCGTCAATTCGTTGTAAAACCCTATTGATTTCGGCGTTGCATTGTCCATCCGCCTTCTTTAGCTCCGTTAGTCTTTCGAGATACTTCAATAGCTGCTCTAGTTTCGTCAATCGTCTTCCCCCTCTTCATCGTTATGTATGCGTGACTCTTCGCCCCTCCGGCTTCCTATTGCCGTACCAACGGAGCTTGCGTTTTATCCCAACGTTTGATATTCTAAGATTAATAATGGCGTGAGTTTGCGATTTTTTAATTGTTATAAGCGTGATAAAAAAGCCAACCGTTTTTGGTTGCCTGAATATCGCTTTGCTCGCATAGTTCCTTTAACAAACGCTCTACCTCGGTTTCTGGTTCGTCCCCGCCGATCCAAGTAACCAACCCGGTCGCCCTGCGATTTATTTTCTGGTCGATTAGAAGTGCTTGAGTGACTCGAGGCGACGATATATAAACTCGCTTGTTCATACGGAAGCACCTCCTTAAAATTCCGATGTATTGAATAGTTGTAATAACGTCTTATGATCGTGCTCCCCTCGAAGCCTTGTTACGATGCTCGGATTAATCGCTATAACCGTTTCTCTGCCATCACCCGAAGCTTCCGACATCATCGGTGCTTTGCGTTTAATCTCTACGATAACGCCTGCTCGAGTAAGTTTCGCGAATAAATCGGATGCCTTGCGGGGTGATATACCGAACAGTTTCGATATGTCCTTTTTGTTGTAGAACTCGACCTTATTCGGATTGTCCTCGAAAGGGTTCTTACAAACGAGATTGGTTTCGTAGTGGACGTACGGAAGCAATTTGTATACCGCGCCCAGTTCTGCCGGTTTTAACTTTAACTGCTTCAATGTTGTATGAAACGTTTTGACTAGCTGATCCGCGTCCCCTTTAACCTTGCTACGGAAATGGAACCGTTCATTCATTTTATAATCGCCGTCCTCGTTGATTTCTAACGCTCCGAAGTCGACTAGCTTGTCCAACGCGCTTTTCGCTGTTCTTGTTTGTACTCCGAATACTTCTGCAATTTGCTTTTTACTCATTGGTTTGGGCTCCCTTCCATTCATAGCGATTATGTTCGTTTTATACTGGACATACGGTTGAAGCATGAGCAAGTAACCACAATTCTTATTCGATAAGCCGTAAGTGATTTCGAGAATCTCCGCCATTCGCGTAAATGTAAAATGTCGCTGATCTCGTTGCTTGTAAGCGTGCCTTCGCTTTACCTCTCGCGACCTCTCCGACTCCGAGTAGAACATTTCGCCATTCTCGTCTACCGAGTAGCCTCCGCCTATCGGGATTAACGAGCCTTCCGGGATGTCCGTTACTTGCTGCAAATCGTCTATTTGATTCCTTAAATTCCTGTTGTGTTCATCCATTAACAACTTCCTTCCTCTTGTTTTTGCCGGGTATCCTATAAAATACATGACCTTTTTTGCGCGTTTCGCCCTAAATACATGACCTTTTTTGCACTCTTCTACAACCCCGCTTTTTCACCTAAAACCTTTCTATATCAACGTTTAACTGGGTTTTTCTCCGTTTTTCATTCGGTTTCTCGGGAAATTCCTTCTTCTCTTATATACTGGTTCATTACGGTTTACGTATTTAAGTGCAAGTGCAGGAGCTTCGCTCCCGCTCGGGTACACCCCAACCCTCGCGCAATGGACGCCTATCGGCTCTAATTCACACGGTGAAGTGCCTCCCGATAAAAGGATTGTAGTCGCTCCAATCGTCCCCGGCGCTTAATTCGGTTACTCGTTATAACTTTCCCGACTGGACGGGCAGAACGTTTGTACGAGTTATGTATTGGTTATTCCGTTTGAAACAAGTTTTATACTTGTTTCGGTTGTGTAAACAACCTTCTCTTTTATCCGTTGTATCGTTTATCTCGTTGTGCCGTTGTTCCGCTTATATCCGTTGTCTTATCGTTATTCCGTTCCTCCGTTGATACGTTGCCTTATTTCGCTTGATCGCTTATCACTCGTTTGATTTGCGCGATATTCCCTTCGCCAAACTCGATGTATAGCCTCGTAACTATGTACGGCTTAACTCGTCTCGAATCGACTTCTATTTTCGATACTAACGAGCGACTCACGCGCAAACGCTTCGCCATTTCGTGCTGCGTGAGTCCGTTCACTTTTCTGACCGTTCGGAAAAGCTCTCCGTTCATCCTTCACCCCTCCTTTTGTGCATCATTCTAATCAAGTTGGTACTTTTCTCCACAATAAAAAAACCTTACTCAGACTATGCATAAGTAAAGGCTTTCTACCCCTCTACTTAACTGTGGATCTCCCACTCGTTTACATAGTTTCTTAGGATTTTTCGAAACTTTCTTAGAATGTTTCCCGATTTCTCCACGCTGTCATTTCGGTTTCGGTGAGAATAGCGTTCCCTAGAGCGTCGTCTTCCGCCGGTGAAAAGTCGATAGGTATTTCGTCTACTCTCCGCTTATAAGCCGGCTCCATTAAAGTTCCCTTCCGCTTTCTTCGAATCTCGTGCTCGTGCTCGCATATTCCGTTGTTAAAGCAGGTGATTTTATTTCCATTCCGAGAGACGTCGTAGAAATAACCTCCGCATATACCGCACCTCTTCACACGCTTAGGCTCGAACTTTACGTTTCTCCAGTTTAATTGAATCGGAAAAGGGTACTTGCGACATTCTCCGTCAATTATCTCTCGGAAATGCTTGCGTTGGTCTTTTCTGCATTCGAGAATTCCCTTTCGAAAGTCTTCCGTTTCTGGACGGTGCATTTCAAACGTGAACCTATTCGTTAGCACCTGGAACAGTTGAACCGACGCTTCTTCGTTTAGCCCATCATCAATTAACCTTTGCACTTCTTTAATGTAACTCATTCTGCATTCCCCTTTGGTAGTTTAATTGGATGTGTGAAACTGTATTAAAACCGGTTATCGGCTCCCGATTCTATATTCTGATAGATCCTTCTCCAGTTGCTCGCTGTTCTCAAACACAAACACTAACTTTCCCAGACGTTTATGTGACGGTTGAATATCAACTAACCTATAATCCTTTGCAATTAAACCCCTTGCTACGCGTAAACTCAAAATGCACTTGTACTTGTCCATTTACAAATCACCTCCGATTGATTTTCTTCTTTCTATCCCTCTACTTAACTACGGATCTCCCATTCGTTTGTATAGTTTCGCCCCTATCTCGCCTTTTACAACTCGCTTCATTTCGTCCACTTCCGACGGTATAATTTCCACCTTTTCGTATTTCCCTCCGACTAATACCTGTTGACCTAGCTTTACGTTTTCCATTCGTAATCCCTCCGTTAATTTACCGCCTACTTACTAATAGCCCAAAAGCGTCGTTTCGTGGACCATTTTTGTGATAATTTCTTCCTACTTTCTAATACCACAGGAGCATCGTTTCGTGTTGCACATTTCCGAAATTTACTCCTTACTTACTAATAGCCCAAAACATTCTTCACATGGGACATTCATTTTTGGTCCTCTACTTTTACGTACCAATTAATCAGCTCTGCGTGGGACATTTTGGCGCAAAAAAATAACGAAGTCCATAAGGACTCCGTTGTCAGTACCGTCATAGTTGAACGTCAATTCCTCGAAGATCAAACCGTTCGACACTTCGACGTATTTAAAATTTTGTCGGAAACTTTCGTAGACCCGGCAGCACGCATGCGAAAATTACGCCCCCGGGGGGTTAAATGCACGAAAATGAGCTGACGTGTTACCGCCAGCCCTACTGTTCGCTATAAACGGAAGTCCTTCAAGGTATCCGCTATCTCGTCCTCTCGTATCCCTATGTACCGTTTCGTCGTCGCCTGATCCGAATGGTTGAATATCTCCATTAAAGTAGCGACGTCCTTTGTACGTTGGTAGTAATGATATCCAAACGTCTTCCTTCCCGTGTGGGTTCCGATATCCTTCCGTCCTAATAAATCGGCAGCCTTTGCATAGACTCGATAGGCTTGCGTTGGGGTTATATGCCCGTCTCCCTTTCGACTAGGAAAGAGCCAACCCTCGTTAGGCTTATCAGATAGGTAATCGGCTATGTCGCCCATGATGGCGTTTAAATGAACCCTCCGAGGCTTCTTCGTTTTCCCTTCTGAAACAACGATGCTAGAGGCGCCTTTAACGTCCTCAATTCGTAGCTTAACGATGTCTCCTATTCTCAACCCCGTGTTAATTCCGAGATTAAAGAGTAACAAGTTCCGATCCGCCTGCTTCGATAGTTTCAGCGCTTCTCGAAACTCCCTAATTTCCGCAGGTGTACGTAATGGTTCCACGTTCACAATGTCGTTCTTCTTTCCGCCTTCATACGTCATAAAAACTCCCCTTTTCGAATGTACGGTTAAGTAATTAACGCAATAATACCATACATTCATATGACGGTCAATTAAATAACGCCTACATTATAAGAAATATAACGTATGGAAATACAGAAAAGCATACATTCAAAAGCATCGGTTGAACTCGCACTATTCAAACTCGTTATACGTGCTGCCCCCTCGGTATTTTCGAAGGTGGTCGCCTGGTGAACCGGATTCCCCGTAATATAGAGGTAATCAATTACCCCCACGAGTGCGATATTTGTGAACTATCGGGAACCTAACCACTTTACTATTCCACCGTGTTAAAGGGCGATTTCTCCGAGTTCTTTCTATATACTCGATTATGCTTTAATTCGGTAAAGGACGTTACCCGTTACACATTCGTCCGTTTCGTTAGCTCTTCGCTAATCTTCTTTACCACACTCGGAAGGCTCCGATGAATCCTCGATCCACTAAAACGCATGACCTTCCACCCTTTGCTACGGAGGTATCGGTCTTTCTTACGGTCGTGTGCCTTTTGAGCTGCCGATGAATGGAAAGCCTTACCGTCGCATTCAATCGCTAATTTTAGACCTGGAAACGCGATATCAATTCGAAATTTGCCCTCGGGATATTGAGTGCGTGGGTGAAGCCCATACGAAACTAAGCCGTTGTACAAACGCCTTTCAATCGGAGACTCACATTTCCCGTATTCGGATTTCTCAATCGGCTCTGGATCGGGTTGAAACCGATTTAGACAGAATACTGTAAAGATCATCAGCAAAAAGAGTGTGACAGATACAATGAATTCGACCATATTTAATCACCTGTACTATTATCGCCTTAAACTAACTCTAATACACGTCTGCCATTCGGCGTAAATAGATACCTCGACTAACCTTGTTCCATGCCGAGTACAGATAGCTCTGGAGATTCCGTACTTTCCCCTCTTTGTAACGTCTGATACACGATAAGAACGCCTCTACGTATTCGGGGTGATCCTCCGCTTGGATAGTCGGGTCTATTGTCGCCTTAGCACGGTATAAGGCTCCGATAGTCTCATATAAACCCTCACCGTTAAAGAACGGACTCATCACCTCGTAGAGTTTATTAGGAATGGCGTGTTTTAACGCATCTGTCGTATCTAGTACGTGCTCTTGAATATGCTTAGACTTAGATGGTTCGATGTCGACTTTTGTCGCTCTATCCTTGTCTTCGTTGGCTTCACGGTCTTCCTTTGCGGTGTCAGCCTGCGGTAGCAGTTCGCCCGATAGAATACGAATTACATTGACGGATCGCTTTTGTCCCTTTCCGTATCTCTTCCACTTCTTCAAAGTTGGCAGTCGTTCAATCATTCCGAAATCTGCTAATCTGTTTATCGCTCTTATAACCGTGCTTTTCTACAGGTGCAACGCTTCCCCTATCGTTTGGTACTTCGCAAAGGAAACTCCCAGAACTCGAAGGCTGGACCGTCCGAAGAAACGTAGTACCTCGATAGTTGACTCGGGCACTTCGTAGTGCCGTAGGGTGTCGATGTACTCGTAAATCTGCTCGTCCATTTCCGTTTGTTTTTCAAACGTTGCGTATGCTGCTAGCTCTTTTAAATCGGTCGTAACGTAATTCATTCCGTTTAGCCTCCTTGAATAGAAGGCACAATAACCGAACATACGTTCTAAAAAATCACAGACGTATCCAATTTGACTAACCGCTCGTTTTTCGTTATGCTCTCTATAGGCGTAGGTGCATATCGTTGGCAGATGGCAAGTCCATTTGTTCGGCGATTGTGCCTTTTTTTTGTCTACAAACGCTTATCGTCTGCACTAAATACTTTATCGAAGTTCTGCTTCACCCTTTCGTCTGTGTATTTGATGTACACTTCTGTTGAAGCTAAATCGGAATGTCCGAGAATCGATTGTAAGGTCTTAATGTCGCCCCCTGAACTTAGGAAACGAACAGCAAACGTGTGTCTAAGAGAATGCGGAGAAGCTCTACATTCACCTTTTAGTCCTGCTTCACGGGCGTATTTATCTACTCTCTTACGTAAGTGATCGTTTCTTAACTGCTGACCGAATTGATTAACGAACACAAAAGATAGATCAGGCCCGAAATACTCTCGTTGTTCTGCGATCAATCCCCGAATTTCCTCAGCTAACTGTAAGGTCATAGGAATGCTTCGCGTCTTCCGATTCTTGTTCTTAGCGCCAGGTAACAACATCACACGGTTATCTAAATCCAAGTCGGATATCTCCAACGAATTAATTTCATTCGAGCGAAGCCCACTTTTCAACATCGTTAGCATCGCTACATAGTCTCGGTAACCAGCGTAAGTATCTAAGTCGATTACTGAAAATAGACGCTTCACTTGATGATCGGTCAAGGAAAAAATTTGCCCTTCATCCGTACGTAATTTTCGAATTTCTTTAAATGGCGACTCTTCGATAATGTTTTCGGCAACCATTCGATTAAAGACGCTGCGAAGGCTCGCAAGACGTATATTGACGGTAACAGGGGAAAGGTTCCTCACATCCAACGAATGCTTTATATAACCCCTTATATCGTCTTTGCGGATGCGTTCAACTTCATTGACTCCGATGATCCTAATAAATTCATCGTAATAAGCTCGATAACCTTTCAAAGTTTTCTCGCGGTAACCCTCCGTCTCATAGACGAGCATTACCTTTTCGATAGCATCCTCGGCGGAAATGAATTGCGTGGACCTTGCATAAGTTGTCGGCTCCCACCGTTTCATCACGCCTGACTTCCGTGAGTTTCTACGATTCATTTTCGGCATACAAAAAGAGGCCTCCCGACCACAACCGTTTGGTTGGGCGAGAGGCCTCGGAATGGCGTATATTCGAAGTAGGTAGGTGACGGTAACCCAACGGAAACAACGCTTTCCGTTTTCCCGGGGTTTAGGTCCCTCCGTCATCTCCTCGAAGACGATTACGCTTAAATTTTCGGATTAGATTACCGTAATACCGGTGGTTTTGTTAAATTAGCGCGCCCGAGAGGATTCGAACCTCCGACTGACGTAGAACCGGAATCTACCGCTCTATCCAACTGAGCTACGGGCGCATATGAAAACGCAAAATCTATTATACTTTTTAAATTGTATAAAAGCAAGGCAACTTTTATAAAATAAGGCTGAGCCCACGTTTATACAACTTTTTTTAGGGAAAGATGGTATAAGAAACTAGTCGAATGTTTTCGTTTGACCTTTTCTGACCATAAAGGTATGATAAAAATACATTCCATCATATAGGTATGATAATAAGGAGGAATAACAATGAATTTAATCCCAACAGTAATTGAACAAACGAACAGGGGAGAGCGTGCTTACGATATTTATTCACGCCTGCTCAAAGACCGCATCATTATGTTAGGAAGCCCGATTGACGATAATATTTCTAACTCAGTTGTCGCTCAGCTGCTGTTCTTAGCGGCAGATGACCCCGACAAAGATATTTCAATCTATATCAACTCACCAGGTGGTTCCATTACCGCTGGAATGGCTATTTACGATACGATTCAATTCATTAAGCCTGACGTTCAAACCATTTGTACGGGTATGGCTGCATCAATGGGAGCATTTCTATTAAACGCAGGTACTAAAGGTAAACGATTCGCATTACCTAACAGTGAAGTGATGATTCACCAGCCTTTAGGCGGTACACAGGGACAAGCTACTGACATTGAAATTCACGCTAAACGCATCATCAAAATGCGTGAGAAATTGAACCAAATCCTTGCTGAGAGAACAGGTCAGCCGATCGAAGTGATCGAACGTGACACAGACCGTGATAATTTCATGTCTGCTGAAGAAGCCGTTGAATATGGGCTGATTGATAAAGTTATGGAAAAAAAACCTAATTAAAACATTTTGAAACCCGCTTGCCATTGGCAGCGGGTTTTTTCATGTTAAATTCAGATATGTAGGATTAAACATTCTCCATTTAATCCCTTCTGCTCATACCTTCACATGAAAAGGTTTAAGGCTGCTTAACAAAATCACTAAGCTCATTAATGACTTTATCTTCATCAGATCCATCTGCAATCAGCTTAATTTCTTCTCCTTGTCCTACTGCAAGACTCATTAATCCCATGATACTTTTTGCATTGATTCTCTTACTACCCTTTTCTATAAAAACATCTGAAGAAAAACGGTTAGCAAGCTGGACGAACTGAGCAGCCGGTCTGGCTTGAAGCCCTGTGTCTAAATCAATCGTGATGGTTTGTTCTTTCATCTATCATTCTCCTTCCTAACAATTACATTAAAACTTAGAAAGCGCATTCAATCTTTTAAAATAAAGAACGCCTCTTTATTTCGAGTGCGTTCTTATTTAAACAATTATACCACGAATCACGCAGCATGACATTATTTTTGACTGTTTTCTTGAATCTCACCGCGCCTCACTTTATCAGCAAATTCATCTATTTTCCTTAATCTATGATTAATTCCTGATTTACTGATCGGTGCACCTGAGACTAGTTCTCCTAATTCTTTCAAAGAAACTTCCTGATTTTCATAGCGCAGCCTGGCAATTTCGTGCAGTTTCTCTGGTAACGCCTCAAGACCTACTGTTCTTTTAATGAACTTTATATTTTCCACTTGTCTGAATGCCGCTCCGATGGTCTTGTTCAGATTAGCTGTTTCACAATTCACTAACCGGTTCACTGAATTCCTCATATCTCTAACTATCCGGACATCCTCGAATTTAAACAATGCTTGGTGGGCTCCTATATTACTTATGAGTTCGGTGATTTTTTCAGCCTCTTTCAAGTAAGTAATATACCCTTTTTTCCGTTCAAGCGTTCGAGCGTGAAGTCCGAAACTGTTCATAAGCTCACATAGTGATTCATTGTGATTCTGATCAGAAGAATAGATTTCCAAATGGTAAGAAGAAGTCTCTGGATTATTAACAGAACCTCCCGCAAGGAACGCACCTCTTAAATAAGCACGTTTACAGCACGTAGTCTGTAAGTATTTATCGGGGATATTAGGGTTGATACTTAAGGGTCCTTTTAAAATTTCTAAATCTTCCAGCACTTTTTCCGCATTTTCTTTCATCCTGACAATATATACGTTGTTTTTCTTCAAGCGCATTTTTTTACGAACGAGTAGTTCTACCGGGTAGGGATACAACTTTTTCATAAGAGTATATATACGCCTCGCTATCGCTGCGTTCTCTGTTTGTACATCCAGCAAATACTTTTGATTGGAGAGTGAAAACGTCCCATTCATTCGAACGAGTGCTGCTAATTCAGATTCATTACAGCATTCATCCGCTTCTACATTAGTTAATTCTTTTTTTATCTCTGAAGCAAAAGACATGAGTACACCCCCTAACACTTTTTAAATCATGGAATATAACAAATGAGCCAACTTATTCGTGTCATGTCGAATCGTTGACTTGTTACGATCTAGAATATCTTCTTCTATAACTTCCAGCCCCATAGACCTTATTCGATCTATATCATAAACGACAGGCTCAGCATTCTCCTCAGCATAAATCCTTTTTACTTTTGGAGCGATCGGCCGATTATGAACGATTATCGATTGAATTGTCCCTCTCCCTACATGATCATGCAGCGCCTGCACGTGATCTCCTGCTGAGTAACCCGATGTCTCACCGTTTTGGGTCATAACGTTACATACATACGTAACTTTAGCCTTTGTTTTTTGCATAGCTTCCCGTATTTCCGGAACTATTATGTTCGGCATAATGCTTGTGTATAAACTTCCAGGAGCTATGACGACAAGATCCGCTTCCATAATTGCACTCATAGCCTCAGGGAGAGGCTGGATAGGGAGTGGGCTGACAAAAACACGCTTAATCTTTTTATTTTGTTTCGGAATATTCGATTCGCCAGTAACGATCGTGCCATCATCCATTTCCGCATGAAGGTTCATGGAATGGTTGGCCGTAGGGTAGATTTTCCCTCGGACATTGAGAACTCTGGAAATTTCTTTGATTCCATTATAAAAATCACCCGTCATCGAGGTCATAGCTGCCAACAATAAATTCCCCATCGAATGACCGGAAAGACCATTCCCATTTGAAAAACGATGTTGAAACAAATCAAGCAGCATCGGTTCTGCATCCGACAAGGCTGCCAGTACATTACGGATATCCCCAGGAGCTGGTATGGCCAATTCATTTCGAAGTCTGCCAGAACTTCCTCCGTCATCAGCTACAGTTACGATAGCAGAAAGGTCGATAGGGAAATACTTGAGGCCTCTTAACAATACCGGCATTCCCGTTCCTCCCCCTATAACGACTACGCGAGGCTTCGTCGAAGGGTTCATCGATTACAGTCCCTTTCTTTTTTCAATATCTCGATGAGTAACGTGCGAAGTATAGTCCGTTGAGAAATAATTCGCAAGGTGTTCAGCTAAAGCGACTGATCGATGCTGGCCTCCGGTACAGCCGATGGCGATGACAAGCTGACTTTTACCTTCGCGTCTATATTGAGGAAGCATGAATTGTAATAAGTCTTTGAGCTTTTCCAAGAACTTCTGAGTATCCGACCATTTGAACACATAAGAAGACACTTCAGCGTTAAGTCCGGTTAATGGGCGCATTTGTTCAACATAATGTGGATTAGGTAAAAAGCGCACATCAAATACTAAATCCGCGTCAATTGGAACCCCATATTTAAAACCGAATGAAACCATCTGAACTGAGAACACGTGCTGCTCTCTGGCTTTATACTGATCGAGAATGCGATCGCGCAACTCTCTGGGCTTTAAACTTGTAGTATGAATAATGGTTTGTGCACGTCCCCTTAATTCATCCAACAGCGTTCGCTCCTGCTGAATCCCTTCAAGTGGAAGGCCATCCTGTGCGAGCGGATGAGATCTTCTTGTTTCTTTATAGCGAGCAACTAAAGCCTGGTCATCAGCATCTAAAAACAAGATGTGAGCATCAAGCCAATCCACTTCGCTTACTTGGTCCAGAGCATCGAACAGGGCGTCAAAAAATTCTCTTCCCCGCAAGTCCATCACCAACGCTACATTACGGATATCATTTGTTGAATCCTTCATCAACTCTAAGAATTTAGGAAGCAGTGCCGGTGGAAGGTTATCTACACAAAAATACCCCAAATCCTCAAAACTTTGAATAGCTACTGTTTTACCTGCACCTGACATACCTGTAATTATCACTAATTGTGTGCTTTGATCTTTCTCCGTCATTTAAAACCGCCCCCTCGTTTACTTAGGTCGAGATGGATCCATATCCTGGTCAATCAATTTGAAATCGGTTGTGTACACGAAAGTGCCATAAATTTGGTCTTCACTGTTTAATATATGTTTAAAAATATGTCGGTCGCCTTCAGCCATCGGTTTATTAAGAACATCTTCGACCTGCACCCATTCCAGCTCGCCTTCTTCACTAGTTTCGAGAAGCTCCCCCTTATAGGTGGAGGATTGGAACGTAAACATCATCCACTCTTGAACAGTCTGATGGTCCTCTTTCATTATGAATGTAAAAGAACCCATAAGTTCTGGACTTTGTATATCCAACCCTGTTTCTTCTTTGAATTCCCGTATCACCGAGTCTTTAATATTCTCCCCGGCTTCCATTTTTCCGCCAGGAACAACATACCATCCTCTTCTCGGTTTTTTTAACATTAAAATTTTATTATCTACTCTTAGAATACAGTTTGCTACCCGCTGCATGACTTTCACCTCATTTTTCTATCTCGAGGACATCTTTTACCATTATACAATGAATACGCAATCCGTCACAATGTTATGTCCCCACTATATTCATGCACAAAAAAAGTGCACAGGTCATAAACACCTGTGCATAATAGAGATCTATCTATTAAAAGGGGGTCAATTAATCATTATAATTGTACCCCACAAATGTTTCGTAAGTGTTACAGGATAGTTAAAAAACCGTTACTTTTTTAGTTGACAACTTTCAGCTCTTCTAACAGGTTTTCAATATAATGCTGAGCTGATTGAGCTGCAATGCTTCCATCTCCTGTAGCTGTAACTATTTGACGCAGTTCTTTTTCTCGGATATCTCCCGCTGCAAACACACCTGGTACTTTTGTTTCCATGCGTTCATCTGTTTCGATATACCCTTGCTCATTGGTTACTCCTAAGCTTTCAAACGGAACGCTTAGAGGATTCATTCCAATGTATATGAAAGATCCATCTGTATCAAATTCATATTCTTCATTCGTTTTATTGTTATGAAGAGTGACACTTCCTACTTTGCCCTCTTTTTCATTGATTGTTTTAACTTCAGTATTCCAAATGAAATCGATCTTTTCATTATCGAATGCTCTGTCCTGAAGAATCTTTTGAGCGCGAAGTTCATCACGACGGTGCACAATCGTAACCTTACTAGCAAAGCGTGTGAGGTAAACACCTTCTTCGACAGCGGAGTCACCACCGCCTACAACCACTAATTCTTTATCACGGAAGAACGCTCCGTCACAAACAGCACAGTAAGATACGCCGCGTCCACCTAGTTCTTTCTCTCCGGGTACTCCAAGTTCTTTATACTGGGCACCTGTAGTAATAATTACGCTGCGCGCTTTATATTCTTTTTTCCCTGCGACAACGGTTTTATACTCTTTTCCGTCGATGACTTCTTTAATATCCCCATATGCATATTCAGCACCAAATTTTTTAGCATGCTCAAACATTTTATTGGATAAATCGGGGCCTAAAATGCTCTCGAACCCTGGATAGTTTTCCACATCTTCTGTATTAGCCATTTGTCCGCCTGGAATACCTCGTTCAATCATCAACGTATCCAGATTAGCGCGTGACGTATAAACTGCTGCAGTCATACCTGCCGGCCCTGCGCCAGCAATGATGACATCATAAATACGATCTTCAGTCATGTAAATCAACTCCTCGCTTCACTCAAACTTTTACTGTCTATATCATAATAAATTGTCGAAAAACCGTCCATTAATGTGCTTATTGGTGATTCCAAGGCCCGCCTTCCTCACTGAGGTGAGGGAATTGTTTACAACCTTTTTCCCAAAGCTGAAGCGCCTGAGACGGCTTACCTGTTTGGTATGAAGCGATACTGAACCACTTATAGTATCCTCTACGCCCTATTACTAATTTATTTTTTAACCCGCTAAAACGTTCGACGGCTTCTTGATAGTAACCAGCTCGGGTCAGCACCTCAGCAATGGCCAGCTTCTGCTGCTCATGAAGAGGAAATACATTACGCAGTGGTTCAATATGAGCAAAGGCCTTTTCCTCTTGTTTACTTAGTAAATAGAAAGCAGCAAGATTCACATGACTATGAATATCTTTAGTATCCGCAGTGATCCACTGATTTTCAAGCTCAATCGCTTCTTCCTCGCTGCCACTTTGGAATAAAGCATAGGCGTACTGATGTTTAGCAAGAGTGAATTCGGGAAATAACTTCATCATTTCATGAAGAACAGGGATCGCTTCTTCCCACTCCTCATTCTCTAAATGATAAAAAGCCGTCTCTTGGTAAATCAATAATTCGTCTTCATCTTCAAAGGCATAATCTTCGTCCGCCTCTTCTTCTTCAAGAGAATCCAGCATTTGCAGCAGCTGGGAAGCAGCTTCTTCAAAGTCTCCGTCTTTCGCTTGGTCCATATATTTCTCGGCATACTTTTTAGCGTCATTCAGCAGCCCTAAATGGGCATAATTATTCGCCATTAAGTAGTAACAGTCTACATATTCTTCGCCATAAGTGATGACCACTTCACTCAGCAGCTGATTTGCTGCATGATAAGAGCCAACTTCCGTATATACTACAGAGAGCTGGCAAGGGTAAAGAGGTTCATCTGGCGATAATTCAATTGCTTTTTTCAACCATTTCACAGCCGTATCAAACCGCCGCTTCTTAAAAGCTTGGATCCCGTAAGTGAAATAAAAGCTTCCTGTCGGCAAAAACGGGATGACATTAGACTGTTTATCTGTAATGGTCGGATTCGGTGATCTCGTCATGACTGTCCTCCTACTTCCATATCCGTTCTCACTAATTATGCAGTATAACATAGATAGTAGAGTTGAAATAGGAGATTGACGGAATTTGTCTACTGACTTACTGATGACGGGATTCCAATACGGAGAGCACTTGATCTAAACTGACTCCGCGATCGGTCAATAACAATAGTAAGTGGAACAACAAATCCGCAGACTCCATCGACAACTCTTCTTTATCATCGTTTTTTGCAGCAATGATAACCTCTCCTGCTTCTTCACCGATTTTCTTAGCGATCCGGTCTACGCCCTCTTGGAAAAGTTGAGAAGTATATGAGCCTTCTGGTAATGTCGTTTTCCTCTCTGCTAATACTTGAGTTAATTGATCGAGAATAGCATAGCGTTCTTGTTTTGGAGAAATCCCAGAGTCGATTAATGAATCACTGAAACAGCTATAATCCCCTTTATGACAAGCTGGCCCTGATGGGATCACCTGAACTAAAATCGCGTCTTGATCACAATCATAATGTAAACTTTCAACTGCCTGGGTGTTTCCTGAAGTGGCGCCTTTATGCCATAATTCCTGTCGAGAACGGCTGTAAAAAACCGTTTCCTTTTGGTCGATAGTCATTTGAAGTGATTCTTTATTCATATAGGCCAGCGTTAATACAGATTTTGATCGAGCATCCTGAACGATAGCAGGCACTAACCCTTTTTCATCAAAAACAACATCATCTATATTCATCGTATGACGACCCCTTTCGAACGTAAATAGTCTTTTACGCTTTCTACTGACGTTTCTTTATAGTGAAAAATAGAAGCCGCTAAAGCCGCATCTGCATCCACTTCGTTGAAAACTTCATAAAAATGATCAGCCGAACCTGCGCCGCCTGAAGCAATAACCGGGACAGTCACTACATCTTGTACAGCTTTAAGAAGCGGCAGATCAAACCCTGTCTTCTCTCCGTCCTGGTTCATTGAGGTAAGTAAAATTTCCCCGGCTCCCAGCTTAACAGCTTTCTTTGCCCAATCGGTCACGAGCCATTCCGTAGGCGTGCGTCCTCCATGCGTATAGACGCGCCATGTTCCAGCTTCTTCGTCGTAACGAGCATCAATAGCGACAACGATGCATTGAGCTCCGAAATAATCAGCACCTTCACTGATCAGCTCTGGCCGCTTAACAGCAGCTGAGTTTAGTGAAACTTTATCAGCTCCGTTTCGCAATGTTTCCTTCATGTCTTCAAGTGTACGGATGCCTCCGCCGACAGTAAATGGAATCGCTAGCTGAGAAGCGACCGAACGAACCACATCAATCATCGTTTTTTTACCTTCATGAGTGGCGGATATGTCTAAGAAAACAAGTTCATCTGCGCCTTGTTCATCGTAAACTTTAGCCAGTTCAACCGGATCACCGGCATCGCGGATATCTACGAACTGTATGCCTTTGACTACTCGACCTTCTTTCACATCTAAACAAGGTATGATCCGTTTTGATAACATTAGCGTACCTCCTCATTCAATGCGTCGGATAATTGGATACGGTCGGTATATAGTGCTTTCCCCACGATAGAACCGATGATATTTTGCTGCTGATATTTTTTCAGCTCCTGAAGGTCCTCTATGCCTTTAATTCCTCCTGAAGCGATCACATCCACTCCTGTCTGGTCAGCTAAACGCACAATTTCAGAAGTGTTTGGACCTTGAAGCATGCCATCTTTGGCGATATCAGTGTAAACGAATGTCCTTGCTCCGGCACTCGCCAGCTCCTTCCCGAGATCAACAGCCTGGACTTCTGACTTTTCAAGCCATCCTTCTGTTGCGACATACCCGTCTCTTGCATCCAGACCAATGACGATGCGCTTTCCGTATTTACCGAGAAGCTGCTTCGTCAGCGCAAGGTCTCGAACAGCTAAAGAACCTATAATTACCCTGTCAACACCGCGGCTTAAGTAATATTCAATATCTTCTTCCGAACGAATACCTCCGCCAATCTGGACTTTCACGTCAAGCTGTTGAGCTACTTTTACGACATGCTCTGCATTTTGCTTGGATCCCTCTTTTGCACCGTCCAAGTCTACCATGTGGATCCACGTGGCACCTGCTTCAGCGAACCCTTTTGCTACTTCAAACGGATTATCTCCGTAGACTGTCTGTTTATTAAAATCGCCTTGTTCAAGGCGGACACATTGACCATTTCGCATATCAATAGCTGGAAAAATCGTAAAGCTCATACTAAATGCTCCTCACTGTTTAACGATTCGCTTACAAAAATTTTCTAAAAGCTGTACACCGGCACGCCCACTTTTTTCAGGGTGAAACTGGCTTGCTACGAGGTTTCCTTTCCCTACTATAGCCGGCACCTGCTGATGATAATCAGCTGTGGCATATAGTATGGCATTTTCGTCAGTTTCCACGACGTAGGAGTGCACAAAGTAGACGTATTCTTCCCCTACATTTTCCATTAGTAGATGGTCAGATTGATGCAGCTTCAACTGATTCCAGCCCATATGAGGCACTTTATACGTTTGACCGCCTGGACTGATACCCGGAAACCTTTCGATTTTCCCGGGAAATAATCCGAGACCTTTAGTCAAACCGCCTTCTTCGCTTTCTTCAAACAGCAGCTGCATACCTAAACAAATACCATACATAGGTACACCTTCACTCACCTTTTGTTTTATAAAATCAATAAAACCATGTTCTTCAAGAGCTTTCATCGCATCCGGGAACGCGCCAACACCAGGTAAAATATATCCTGTGCAGTTATCGATCTTATCAGGGCGATCCCCTATCTTGTAAGGAATGTCCATTCGTTCCAGCGCCTTCGAAACGCTGAATAAATTACCCATTCCATAATCAATGATTCCTATCATTTATAAACTTCCTTTCGTACTTGGCACACCTTGGATTCTAGGATCGACCGTCGTAGCCTCATCAAGTGCTCTAGCCAATGCTTTAAACATCGCTTCTATAATGTGATGAGTGTTATGACCGTGATGAACCACAATATGAAGATTCATACGAGCTTCTACAGCCAGCTTCCAGAAAAATTCGTGAACATTTTCCGTATCAAATGTTCCAACTCGATCCTTAGGAAGGTCAGCCCGCCATTCAAGGTGAGGACGGTCGCTCAAGTCCACGGCCACAGTGACCAGTGTTTCATCCATTGGAAGAGTCATAGATCCATACCGTTTGATTCCATATTTATCTCCCAATGCTTCCTTTAAAGCTTGTCCAAGTACGATGCCGATATCTTCTGTCAGATGATGGTCATCAACTTCAACATCACCCTTCCCCGCTACCTTCAAATCAAACTGCCCGTGTTTTGTGAACAATTCCAGCATATGGGACATGAAAGGAACTTGGACATTAAGATCTGATGTTCCTGTTCCATCAATCGCGAATTCAAGTTCAATATCCGTCTCTCTAGTTTTTCTAGCTATCACAGATTTACGCTCTGCCATCATTTCCAGCGCTCCTTCCGGGTTTCTATAGCCCTGGCATGGGCCTCGAGTCCTTCTAAACGTGCGAATTGAGAAATTTTCCCGCCATTGCTTTTTAATGCTTGCTCACTGTATGAGATGATACTGGATTTTTTAGTAAAGTCATCAACGGATAACGGACTGGAAAATCTCGCTGTGCCGCTGGTTGGCAATACGTGATTCGGCCCCGCAAAGTAATCACCAACAGGCTCACTGCTATATGGACCTAAAAAAATCGCCCCTGCGTGTTTCACTTTTGCCATATCGCCAAATGGATCCTTTGTCATAATTTCCAAGTGTTCTGCTGCGATTTCATTGATGACTGCGATTGCTTCATCCATCTCCTCACAGATAATAATCGCTCCATAATCGTCAATACTTGCACGTGCAATCTCATAACGCGGGAGGTCTTTAAGCTGGGTTTCAATTTGCTCTTCCACTTTTTCAGCCAGTTCTCTGCTCGTCGTAACGAGCACACTGGAGGAACGGGCATCATGCTCTGCCTGTGATAATAAATCAGCCGCCACCTCGTTAGCTTTAGCAGAATCATCAGCTAACACCGCGATTTCGCTTGGGCCGGCAATCATATCAATATCTACATCCCCAAAAACTTCACGCTTGGCAAGAGCGACAAATACATTTCCCGGGCCGGTGATTTTATCGACAGGTTGAAGGCTTTCTGTTCCATAAGCTAATGCTGCAATAGCTTGAGCTCCCCCCACTTTATAGACCTCATGAACACCTAAGAGCTTAGCAGCTACAAGGACGCCCTCAGGGACGTTCCCATCTTTTCCTGGTGGCGTCGTCATAACGATACGTTCTACTCCGGCTACTTGGGCAGGAATAACGTTCATAAAAACAGAAGAGGGATAGGCCGCTGTCCCGCCTGGCACATAAATCCCCGCAGCATCGATGGCAGTGATTTTTTGGCCAAGAATTGAACCATCCGCTGCAGGTTCAAACCAGGAATTTGTACGTTGGCGCTCATGGAAACGACGGATGTTCTGCTCAGCTTCCTGGAGAATTTCAATGAATTCACCATCAATCGATTCATAAGCCGCATCCATCTCATCTTCCGATACCCGCAACTCCTCAAGGTCAACTCGATCGAACTGCTTCGTGTAAGATTGGACAGCTGCATCTCCGCGCTGTTTTACATCATGAATGATTTTTTTCACAGCTTCTCTTTGCTCTTCAGTCCCTTGATCCACACTTCTTTTTAAAGAGTTCAGTTCGTGTTTTTGGATGATTTTCAAGCTTGTTCCACCTCCACTGCTTTGCTCAGTCCGTTCACCATCTCATCAATCTCCTCACCCTTCAGACGATAACTGACAGGGTTGACGATTAAACGAGACGTGATATCCGTAATTTTCTCATATTCAACAAGACCGTTTTCTTTCAATGTGCGTCCCGTAGACACTATATCTACTATGCGGTCAGTGAGGCCAATGATGGGAGCCAGTTCAATCGAACCATTCAACGGGATGATTTCTATTTGTTCTCCCTGTTGTCTGAAATAGTCTGACGCGATTTTAGGATATTTAGTTGCGATCTTCGGAGCGATACGGCTGAGCGGCTGATTGGGCAGCCCTGCAACAGCTACGTAGCAAGGACTGATTTTCAAATCCAATACTTCATATACATCACGATCTTGTTCTAGAAGAACATCCTTACCCGCAATTCCTATATCTGCCGCACCATATTCAACGTACGTCACAACGTCCATAGGTTTAGCCATCATCACCTGGATATTCTGTTCTGGAAAGTCCAATATCAACTTCCGTGATTCTTCTGCATCG
Source organism: Halobacillus campisalis (assembly GCF_030345335.1). Classification (GTDB taxonomy): domain Bacteria; phylum Bacillota; class Bacilli; order Bacillales; family Halobacillaceae; genus Halobacillus_A; species Halobacillus_A campisalis. Next base: position 160,881 of record NZ_JAPVRC010000004.1, on the reverse strand, counting down.
GCTGATAAATGGTAACCAGCCTGCTTCATTAAACCGGCTGCCTCTTCATAAATCCGGCCTTTAGGCATCGCGATTACTAGTGGCTTACTCATCATTTAGTCCTCCTTTCGCAGTAAAATCGATATGCTCCTTCAGTTGATTTTTAAATTCTTGAATGTCCGGGATCTGGTCAACGTGCTGTAAAAGTACAGGGTATCCTTGTTGACGCAGTTCCTTCGCTTTCTGCACACCTTTGATGTGAGTATCATCATCGACGATGACCCCAAGCCTGGTCTCTCCATTTTCTTCATCATTGATCGCTTCTACAAGTCGTTCCAGATGAATGGCGAACCCAGTAGCCGACGCGTTCAGCTTAAAAGAAGGAAGCAATGTATCATACCTTCCTCCATTACATAATAAAGCGCCAAGGTTCGGAGCGTATCCTTCAAATAAAATCCCCGTGTAGTAATTCATATGGCTGATCAGGTTGAAGTCAAATTTCACATGGCTTTCAACGCCATAATTACTCAATAACTTATAGAGCTGCTTCAATTCATTTACCGCCTGCATGCACACTTGATTTCTGGCCAGAGATTTACTTTTCGCGAATACTTCTTCTCCACCGCGCAGGTCCAACAAAGCTAGCAAAGCATTCTTTTTATCATCCGTAAGGGTTTGTGCCTTCACTTCTTCGCGGTAACCGACATAATTTTTACGATAGAGATGCTCCAGCAGCAACTCTTTAGTCGATTCGTCATTTCCTAGTAAATCTTTAAAGAACGCTTTTACATAACCAATGTGTCCTATCGTAATCACAAAGTCGGTCAAACCTGACCGTTTTAATGATTCAACTAATAAGGCAATGACTTCCGCATCACCGTGAGATGAATGATCTCCAATGAGCTCAGTCCCAACCTGTTCAAATTGGGCAGGCTTTCCGCCTTCCGCCTGTTGTGCTCTGAATACTGGACCGTCATAAGCTAAACGCAAAGGATATTCTGCATCTTTAAGCTGAGAGGCGGCCACACGAGCAATAGGTGCTGTCATATCTGGACGCAGCACGAGAGTATGTCCTTGCTGATCAAGCAGCTTGAATAAGCGCTGCTCTTTGGTGGCACTGACCTTGCCTACCGTTTCGTGATATTCGAGAAAGGGGGTATCCATAAAAGAAAACCCATAAGAAAGAATAGATGACTTCAATTGTTCTCTTGCTTTTGATTTTTGATTATAAAAAAAAGGAAGCGTGTCTCGCATTCCTAATGGTTTTTCAAACATAAGACGCTTCGCCATTTAGAGTTCCGTCCTTCCTAAATCCTTTAGTATGCTAATATGCTAACATGATGAAGTTACACCGTCAATACTTAGACCTATAATACATTCCCTCTATTATCATACCAAAACCAGCATAGAGCAAACTTACTTTCTTAATAGTACTGAGATTTAACAAAGTTTCCAAAAAAAAATGATGAGCTTAATTCTCATCAGTTTTTGCTGCAGTTTCTTCAGAAAGCTCCAATATATCTTCTGCAAATTTCAATGTAAACGGGCTCACTTTTTTGGTTGCATGATTAGAGATTTGGTGTATAAACACCTTCGCAACGTTTAACTTTCGTTCATTTTCAGAAGCTATCTCATATTGTATTACGGCAGCCTTCATTAACCCAAACTTCTGAAATATCTTCTCCTTTTGTATTAAACTTGATTAATTTAGGCTGCCCCTTGCGATCAGCCCAAACAAAAAATGAGGGTTCCAGCTGTTTTTTCAGAATTTTTCTCAAGTCATCGTCTTCTTTGTAAAAATTCATAGACAGACCTCCAAGAGTTTCTACTATTTTACAGAGTTTACTAGTCGATAAAAGGCATCAGCCTTCCTTTTTTCCGTTTTTCCGATTCTTCATTAAAGTTGAAAATCCAGCTTTTCATCTCTGTCTTCAGCAATTGTAATTCCTCAATTCGTGCTTCCACCTCATCCATTTTCCTCTGAGCTCGCTGAATGACGGATTCAAGCTGTTTGATACCCGAAGGATCCTGATCAAAAAGCTGTATCATTTCTTTAATTTCATCAAGTTGAAATCCATATTTTTTACCACGAGAAATTAGACGCAGTCTAGTCATTTCCTTTTGAGTGAACACACGCTGTCCATTCTTCCTCATCGGTGAAATTAGACCAAGCTCTTCATAATACCGAATCGTTCTTGCAGTGACGTCATAATGATACGCTACTTCTGAAATAGTTTTATTTTCGATAGGAAAATCCTCCTTCTCCGCACATAAATCATAGCATTTACGTTGACGTAAAGGTCAACACGTTTCACTTCACGCTAAAAAACGCTGATGCCAGGCATCAGCGCAATTATCCAGCTGTATTCGTTTGAACTAAGAACAGAAAAGCTACCAGGGAGTGGGGAATATCTTCACGTTTTTTCCATTCGACTAAATATCCAGGCATGCGGTCAAATTGTTCAGCAGCTTCATAAGGAACAGCATCCCTTTTAATTACAGCCCATAAAAGTCCTTCTTCATCTTTCACTTCCAAATGTCCGATAACCCTGTCTCCTTCTGCCTTCCATTGAGTTTTTTCTCCTTCAATATAACAGAATACACTCTTGCCAGTCCCTTTTAATTTTTCATGCGAAGTATATGCTACATAGGCGCCATCTGGATACTGTACGTAACCGCGCCAAGTAAACCCGCCTTTTTTATCGATTTTATAAGAAGGATCTCCAGCCTTATCATACATTTGATAAGTAGCCGGAATAAGACTTCCTCCATTAAACAGGCTGATGAAAGGTCTGAAAATCTTTATATCGTACTTTTCTTTTGGTTTAATTTCGCTGTATACCTCTCCGTTCATATCGTATAAGCTAGCATGAAAAACATCTGCAGCTTTATGACCGATATACATGCGCTGTGGTAAGGTGTGGTAGGAATCAGTAGAAAGATCTTGAATGAATCCTTTGGACTGAGATGCATCGCGATAATCCTTTATTCCGCGATTAAATACGGCTATGCCTGCCAGACCAAAAGCTATACTATATACGCTCGAAATAAGCATACTGCTGAATCCGGTAAAAAATATAGAAATCAAAAAGAACATCATAATCGCGATTAATATTCCGCCTGTAATAAGCTGTCTTACGCCATCGCGGCGGACTAGCTTCTGTGCATTGATCATAGACTACATTCCCATTCCTAGAAAATTCAGTTAATAAAAGTATACACAAAAAATTCCATCCGCTCAATGGGCAAGTAGTTAAGATAAGGTATTGAAACTAAGTAAACAGCAGGTGAATTTATTTTTGCAAAAGCGAAAGCATATAAATAGTTTCGTTTATCAATTATTGGTCAGTGCACTGAAAGAATTGTTGAATAGTCAACTTCAAGATTTTCCACTGTTCCGTCACCATAATGAGCGGAAGGTGGTTGTAGGAATAGGCTCGCGTTTCAGTCGTTGAAACCGCCAAAAAACATCTTAAAGCCTGGTCATAAAAATAAGGGATATTTAGTTAATAAACCTGTATATAAATAAAGCTCAGAGCCATATAGCAGCTCTGAGCTTTACTCAAGTGAATTCACGATTGAACCATTTACTTTATTAACTGATTTGCACAGGCTCCACAGCTTCTCTTAACAATTCGTCAAGTTCAGCCGTGTACTCCATCTTCTGTTGATCTGTCCATTTCAATTCTTGAGCCATATAATCAATCACTGGCTGCTTGTGTTCGTGCACCCAAGCGATATTGAAAAACAGGGCAGCCGTTCTTCTTACAAAAAAGTCGACAGGCTTATAGACTCCCTCATATTCTAAAGCCATAGTTAACTGGGCAAATACTACCCGATCAATCAATGCTGCAGAAGCTTCAGCCTTTTTATCTTGGAACAGTTGATAAAACTTATCGACATTTGCTCCATATAAGTCCACCATTTCTGCCGCTTTTTCATGGGTTAACCCAAGGGATTCGCCGATTTTGATTCGTTCTTCTCTGAACGTTTTGTATCCTTTGGATCCGTTGACTTCTCCCCCTGAAATAGCCATATGCTTCGTCTCTGAATCAGAATAACGAATACCATACTCCTCTGCCAGCTGATCTCTGACTATATCGACAGCGGTTTGAGACATTTTACGGTACCCCGTCAGTTTACCTCCAGCCATGGAAATCAATCCTGAATCTGAAACGAATATCTCATCTTTACGAGAAATTTCAGAAGGATCTTTTCCATCTTCGTGAATAAGCGGACGCACACCAGCCCAGCTGGACTCAACATCTTCTGCTGTAACTTTCACAGACGGGAACATCATGTGTATGGCATCCAAAATATAGTCACGGTCAACGTTTGTCATTTTAGGATGATCGATTTCTTCGTCAAAAGGCGTATCTGTAGTTCCGACATATGTTTTTCCGTCTCTAGGGATTGCGAAAATCATTCGACCATCCGGCGTATCGAAGTAAATCGCTTGCTGTAATGGGAAATCGGATTGGTCAAAGACAAGGTGGACACCTTTAGTCAGCTGCAGTGTTTTACCTTTTTTGGATCCATCAATTTCACGTAGCTCGTCGACCCACGGTCCACCCGCATTAACTACACGTTTAGCATTAACTTGATATGTTTCTCCGCTAATGGAATCCTCGACGATTGCTCCCTCAATTTTTCCTGAGTCACTATAGAGAAAATCTACTACTTTTGCATAGTTAAGTGATGTGGCTCCATGCTCTACAGCTTTTTTCATTACTTCTAGCGTCAGACGTGCATCGTCCGTTTTATATTCTACATAGAACCCTGCCCCTTTAAGGCCTTCTTTTCTTACTAAAGGTTCGCGTTCTAACGTTTCTTTGGAATCGAACATCGTTCTGCGCTCGCTCTTCTTTACGCCTGCCAGGTAGTCATAAACACGAAGACCGAGGCTCGTACTGAAAGGACCGAAGTTTCCGCCTTCGTGGAACGGAAGCATCATCCATTCAGGTGTAGTGACATGAGGACCATTCTCATAAACAATCTCACGTTCTTTCCCTACTTCAGCTACCATTTTAACTTCAAATTGTTTTAAATATCTTAAACCACCGTGAACAAGCTTAGTGGATCGGCTTGAAGTTCCGGCCGCGTAGTCCTGCATCTCCACTACTGCTGTCTTCATTCCACGGCTGGCTGCATCAAGAGCTATACCTGAACCCGTTATTCCACCGCCAATCACGAGGACGTCCCAATCTTCTTGATTAAGCTTGTTAAATTGTTCTTGTCGCTGATAATTAGAAAAATTCTTCATGATGATACCTCTCCTTTTGTATAGTCGGATTGATTTTGATCGTCTGATAACCTTTATTCCCTATTCGGGTCAGGATTATGTGTAGGAATGAGCATTGAAATAAAAAAAGAGACCACGAACAACTTTAGCAACGTTTGTTACAAAGTGTCGTGGTCTCTCCAAATCTCCGACCAGAATCTATTAACTTACTTTAATCCTATCAAACGCAGCGTAAAAAATCCACTCTTAAGATTCAGTTTTGAAAACTCTAGTAGCTTCTACAGCTTTCTGCCACCCTTTATATAATTCTTCGCTCTTTTCTTCTGCCATGTCAGGGTCGAATTCTTTACCTACTTTCCATTGCTTAGCGATTTCTTCTCGGTTTTCCCAGAATCCAATAGCAAGACCTGCAAGATAGGCAGCACCCAGAGCTGTCGTTTCATCGACTTTTGGCCGCTCGACAGTTGTGTTAAGAAGATCACTTTGGAATTGCATCAGTAAATCATTCTTCACAGCCCCACCATCGACACGCAGTTTTTTCAGGTCAATTCCAGAATCTTCATGCATGGCATCGACCACATCTTTAGCCTGATAAGCCAGCGATTCTAGTGTCGCGCGCACAAAGTGCGACTTCTTCGTGCCTCTCGTTAAACCGAACACAGCTCCACGTGCTTCACTATCCCAATAGGGAGTACCTAATCCGACAAATGCGGGTACGACATAAACCCCGTCTGTCGTATCCACCTCGCTCGCGATTTCCTGGCTTTGAGCAGAGGATTCCAGCATTTTCAATCCATCGCGCAGCCACTGTATAGCTGATCCCGATACGAAAATACTTCCTTCTAAGGCATACTCCACCTTACCGTCAACTCCCCATGCAAGAGTGGTAAGGAGTCCATGCTCAGATTGAACAGCTTCCTCACCCGTATTCATAAGCAGGAATCCGCCGGTACCATACGTATTCTTCGCCATCCCTTTTTCGAAACAAGCCTGACCAAATAAAGCGGCTTGCTGATCTCCAGCTATGCCGGCGATCGGAATTTTTCTACCGAAGAAGTGATAGTCTACTGTATGGGCGTATATTTCTGAAGAAGGTTTCACCTCAGGAAGCATCGATTTCGGCACTCCTAAAATATCGAGAAGCTCCTCATCCCATTTCAAATCGTAAATATTGTACATTAAAGTTCTTGAAGCATTGGAATAATCAGTCACGTGCGCTTCTTTTCCAGATAGTTTGTAAACAAGCCATGAATCGATCGTACCGAACATCAAGTCGCCTTTTTCAGCTTTTTCCCTTGCACCGTCGACATTATCCAATATCCATTTGACTTTAGTTCCTGAGAAATAAGGGTCCAAAAGCAGACCGGTCTTATCTCTGAATGTATCATTATGTCCTTGTTCGCGGAGTTCATTGCAGATTGGCTGCGTCTGACGGGACTGCCAAACTATAGCTTTATATATCGGCTTTCCAGTATGACGGTCCCATACAACAGTTGTTTCACGCTGGTTAGTGATGCCGATCCCCTCAATTTGGTCTGCTTCCACATCGGCTCTCACAAGTACATCAGCTATACAGCCCAGAACTGAAGTCCATATTTCATTCGCGTCATGCTCAACCCAGCCTGGTTTAGGAAAATATTGTTCAAATTCTTTTTGCGCTGTTTCTACAATAGTTCCTTCATGGTCGAATAAAATGGCTCTCGAACTAGTGGTACCTTGGTCAATTGATAAGATGTATTTTTCCATATTGAATTCCTCCTATGCTGTTCGTTGTTTCCCTTGCTGAGCTTTCTTCAGTTCTACCTTTAAAGATGTTCCCAAAATCAGGACTAAGACTACTGACATCAACCAAAACCATATATTAGGAGTGGCTTCAAAGATAGCTTGATAAAACAACCCTCCATAGACACCGCCTATAGCAGGACCTAATACAGGCACCCAGGAATAACCCCAATTCGAATGGCCTTTTCCTGGAATCGGCAGCAAGGCATGCGCGATTCTCGGCCCTAAATCACGAGCTGGATTAATTGCATAACCTGTAGTCGATCCTAGTGACATACCGATTGCTACTATGAGCAGACCGACGATGATAGGGTTCAGTCCATCAGTAAACTCTGTTGCACCTATGAACAGTATTCCCATAACTAATACAAATGTTCCGATAATTTCACTTACCAAGTTGGAGACAGGACTATCGATCGCTGGATCCGTAGCAAAAATAGAAAGCTTTGCCATATCGTCTTCCGTTCCTGCCCAGTGGGGGAGGTAATGGAAGAAGACTATCACCGCTCCAATAAACGCACCGATAAGCTGAGCTAAAATATACATCGGCACTTTTGCCCATGCAAAGTCTCCGACAGTAGCTAACCCGAGAGTCACTGCGGGATTAATGTGCGCCCCCGTAACATCTCCTACAGCGTATACCCCCATAGCTACACCAAGTCCCCAGGCTATTGTAATGAGCACCCAGTTCCCTTCTGCTTTCGTGGCGTTTAAATTGGCTCCGGCTATTACACCTCCACCTAAAATAATGAGGATCATAGTCCCGATCAGTTCTCCCATGAACTCTGTCATCCAGGACAACTCCTTTCAATAGTTAAACCCCTCAAATAAAAAAACACACAATAAGAAATAGCGGATAGCTACTTATATTTGTGTGGATCAGCCAGCTTATATCACGATTTCACTATGTACATAATCCTTCAGCTAAAAGTTCCAAAGCTCTGACCGTGAAGTAGATACTGCCGAAGCACCTGACTCGATTGCGGAATTGACCTCATCTTCCGTACGAATCAATCCCCCGGCAATCACCGATGCTCCAATCTGATCCTTTACCTCTTTAATCATTCCCGGAACGATACCTGGTAAAACCTCGACATAATCAGGCTTCACTTTTTTTATAATGGCAACGTTATGTTCTACTGCTTGACTGTCTATTAAAAATAATCGCTGTATAGAAATCATTTTATATTTTTTTGCTTGTTGAATGACATGTGATCTCGTGGATATCACACCGTCCGGCTTAACGACTCGCCCTAAAAATTCCATACCATAGTCATCAGCCTTCAGGCCCTGAATGAGATCGACATGGATCAGCACTTTTTTGCCGGCCTTTTGCGCTGCCCGCACCACTTTGTGCAGGTTCCCTAATCTGCTTTCTAAAATAATAATGTATTCTGTTGTTGTTTCAAGAAGCTTCTCAAAATCCTTCATGTTTTTTACAGCTGGTAAGACTTTTTGTTGAATGCTCATTATTCAGTCACCTCATTCCTCTTTCGGTCTTCCATTTGTGCCTTGGTGTAGATGAGTTTCATAGGATTCCCTCCTACAAAAGTTCCTTCCGGGACATCTTTATGAACAACGGTACCCGCAGATACAATGGCACCGTCCCCGATCTTTATTCCTGGAAGAATAGTCGTATTTGCTCCGATCATAACTGCATCTCCGATCTCTACGTCGCCCAGCCGGTACTCCTGTATCAAATATTCGTGAGCTAAAATCGTTGTATTATAACCGATGATCGTATTACGTCCCACTTTAATTCTTTCTGGAAACATGATGTCAGGCATCACCATCAAGGCAAAAGCAGTCTTCTCCCCGACTTCCATCTTTAAAAAACGACGGTACAGTCCATTCTTAAAACTCAAAGATGGAGTGTACCTCGCGATTTGAATGACTATGAAATTCTTGACCACTTTTAAGAAAGGAACCGTTTGATAAATATGCCAAAGTGAATTGGCTCCTTGAACAGGATATCGTTTCGTGCGCCGCATGATTTATCCTCCCAAAATTTCGATCAGATCATCCATCTTTTGAAGCATGAAATCTGGATTCAGGTCGTCCAGCACTTGTCGCCCTTTTACTGTCCATACAACACCCGCAGTTTTCGTGCCAGCATTTTTCCCAGCTTCAATGTCATGGGTATTATCACCGACCATAAGAGATTGTGCCGCAGTTCCATTCAATGCTTCAAGCGCTTTGATGACAGGCTCAGGGTGTGGTTTAGCATGGTGTACGTCATCTAGTGTCACGACCGTTTCAAATACACCGTCCAACCCTGTCAGCGCAAGTCCCATTTCTACAGTATGGCGCATTTTTGTCGTGACGATACCTAAGCGATAACCCTGATCCTTTAACGTTTTGACTGTTTCAACTACACCTTCATAAGCCGTGACATATTCATCATGGTTTTTAGTGTTATGCTCGCGGTACGTTGCAACCATTTCATCTACTCGATCCGGATTTACTTTACTCAGGCTTTCCCTAAGCGGAGGTCCGATAAATTCCAATATCTCTTCACGCGAATAAGGACGTTCAGCATATTGGCCGAGCGTATGTGTGAAGGAAGCGATGATCAATTCATTGGTGTCGATTAATGTGCCGTCTAAATCAAAAAGAATTGTATTAATACTCATGTGTCAAACTTCTCCTCTTCTCACGCTGTAATTTATTCCAGACAAATCCTACGGCTGCAGTTAATAATATGGCGGTCGTCAGACGAATGATAAGAAGCGGCCAGATTGGTATGCCTAAAGGGATGAAGATGAGCGTATCTTCAACTACGGCGTGACAGGATACGAGAAAGATCATTGCTAAAAACATATCTTTTTTAGAAACACCGTCTTCCTCGACTGCTTGTATCATCAATCCAGCACCATAAGCCAGTCCAATCGTCAGGCCGGCTGCTAGTGTCATAGACGTATTACGTTCCATTCCGAGGAATTTAGTAGCTGGAGCAAGCCAATCGGAAAAACGTTCAAGCCAGCCTTTTTCTCTTAAATACTGCATGACAATCATCAATGGAATGACGATCAACGCTAATTGAACGATCCCCATGGCGGCCGTTTGCAAACCTTGTAAAATGATCTCTGCCCACCCTTCTGGTGCAGATCGTTGCTCTGGAGCAAATCCGTATTGGGCTTGTTCCTGCCCGCCGCTCCACATTAAATTGATGACGACCGCTGAGAAGAGGGCTAATCCGACCCTGACTCCGATGACGAGCCACCAGCTTACGCCTACTTTCTTCGCCACAGTGGATTCAATAATCAAGTTATGGCAGAACGATAACATAACCGCAAGAATAAATACCTCTTTCACAGTAAACTCAAATGAAATGATCGCAGCAATACCTGCATACAAATTCAGAAAATTACCGAGCACCAGAGGTACTGCGGCTTCACCTGAAAGACCAAGCAGGCTCATCAAAGGAGCAAGCTGATCCATTACCCAAGGAAGTACAGGGGTGTACTGAAGAATGGTGACGATCAACGTGACAGGAAATATAACTTTTCCTAATGTCCAAGTCAGCTTCATCCCTTTTTTTAGTCCTTCTAGTAAAATAGCGGACATTATTCACCCCTCCTTCTTATTTTTTCACTTTTTTACCGTTATAATACTTATCCGCCAGCCCCATTTTTCTACGATAAACTGCGATGATAAGCGAAACGATAATAAGCACGATCGAAATGAACTGTGCCGTTCGTATTTCACTGAACAGATAGAGGCTGTCAGTACGCAGTCCTTCCACATAAAAACGTCCAATGGAATACCAAATAATGTAACTTAAGAATACTTCTCCACGTCGAGGGTTGAATTTATGCCGCAAAACGAGAAGCAGAATGAATCCTGCTATGTTCCATAAAGATTCATATAGAAACGTTGGATGATACATCGTACCATCAATACACATCTGCTGATTAATAAAATTCGGCAAATATTGCATGTAGTTATTATAAAAAGATTCCGAAACAGGGCCGCCATGGGCTTCCTGGTTCATGAAATTTCCCCAACGTCCGATGGCCTGTCCTAGAATTAGACTGGGAGCTGCGATATCAGCCATCATCCAGAAGGATAAACCTTTGACTTTTGTATAGACATAAGCCGTCAGAAATGAACCGATCAGTGCACCATGGATAGCGATGCCGCCTTCCCATATCGCAAACACCTTCCACCATGGCTCACCAATATATCGATCAAACTCAAAAATGACATAATAAAGTCTCGCGCATAATATCGCAACTGGAATTGCATATACGACGATGTCCACCATATAATCTTTCTTCAAACCTAGTCGTTCCGTTTCTCTTGTCGCTATTAGCAAGCCTAAAAATGCGCCAGTTGCTATGATAACTCCATACCAATAGATAGATAGGGGACCTAATTGTAATAATACTCGATCAAGTGATTCTGCTGAACATGACACGATCTACTCTCTCCTTACTCTTCCGGTGATTGATCTTGGTCTTCATCGATGACCTTTGTCAACCGCTCAGAAAATTCTTCAGCTGCGTTGACACCCATACGCTTTAACCGGAAGTTCATGGCAGCTACTTCAATGATAACGGCCAAGTTACGTCCCGGTCGTACAGGGATTGTAGCTTTAGGTATTTCGGCATCCATAATCTTCATCGTCTCTTCTTCAAGACCCAGTCGATCATACTGTTTATTCTTATCCCAGATTTCCAGATTGATGACGAGAGTTATGCGCTTGAAACTGCGCACAGCTCCCGCACCAAATAAAGTCATGACATTGATGATGCCCAGACCACGGATCTCTAGTAAATGTTCGATTAAAGGCGGACTATTTCCGATTAGCGTATCGTAGTCCTCCTGTCGGATTTCCACACTATCATCAGCTACGAGACGATGTCCTCTTTTGACAAGCTCAAGGGCTGTCTCACTTTTACCTACACCACTCTGCCCCGTAATCAGAACTCCAATACCATAGATATCAACAAGCACACCATGAATAGCGGTGAACGGGGCGAACTTAGTCTCCAGAAAATTAGTCAGACGGCTGATTACACGAGTCGTCTTATGCGGTGAACGCATTAAAGGGACTCCTGCATCTTTTGCAGCTACAGCCAGTTCTTCAGGAATATCCATGCCTCTAGTGATGACGATTCCCGGTGTGATATCCGTGCATAACTGTTCAGCTCTATGCTTTCTCTGTTCATGGGTCAATTCATTGAAATAAGAAAGTTCCGTTTTACCTAGGAGCTGCAAACGATCTTTAGGATAAAATTTAAAATATCCTGTCATCTCAACACCAGGGCGTGAAATATCACTCATATGTATCTCACGGTGAACGCCGTCCTCACCTGCAACTAATTCAAGCTCAAAACGATCTAACAAATGCTCCGTTCTAACTTTACTCATGGTAGACCTCCTATATTTCGTAACTTCACTGTCCCTTATTGTAGCATGTTTTGAAAAATCTTGGACACAAAAAATCCTATAGGCATAAGAATGCCTATAGGGCTGATATAAATATCTGTTAATCTTTAATAAAACTATTCAGCACTAAGTTGAGTAATGAAATGACAAGAGCAGCAATAATCGTCATTCCAAATCCAGCAATTTCAAATGTACTGCCTAATAAGGCGTCAGTCATAGCCAGCGTAATGGCATTGACGACCAATAAAAACAACCCTAAAGTCAGGACCGTAATCGGCAAAGTCAAAATTACAAGAATCGGTCGTACAATCGCGTTCAATATAGATAGTATCAATGCTGCGATCAGCGCACCAATGAATCCTTCAATCTCCACAGAACTGAATACAAAGCTGACGATAATGATGGCAATCGCGTTAACTAATATGTGTAATAACCAGTTTTTCACAAATATCCCTCTCTTCTACCATACAAAATTATGACGAAGTGTCCTTTACATAAACGGACCCGGTTTTAGTGTCCGCTTCTACATGATAAACGTCTTCGAATTGTTCTCTGGCTTCAAACACCAGCTCTTTGGTCATGATTTCTTTCTTATTTCTTAAAATCTTATAGTTTTCTACCTCACAGTGAAGGCTCCCCATGCTAGTTTTAATCTTACCGTCAATTCTTCTGCTCTCAGGTACGTAGACAATGACTTGCCCTGTCGTAGTTTTGAAAAAACCTGTGTGAGCTTCACTTCCATAGTTCTTCACTGTAATACTGCCAGTTACAGCGGACACATCACACTTCCCGAAGTGGCCGTCTACTTTAACGGATCCGTTGATCGTATCCGTTTCAAACGTAGAGAAGCGGCTGTCAGAGACTGTTATCGAACCGTTTCCAGTTTCTAACTTACATGTTTCGCCTTTGGACCCATTCACCTTCAAAGCTCCGTTACTCGTTTTCATATGAAAGTGGTCGGACTGAACTTCAGCCGTGGTGATGCTTCCGTTTGAAAGCTTAGCTTTAATAAAGTCATACCGCTTTTTTGGTAAGTAAAGTTTAACATGTGTTTTTACCTTTTTAGAGGGGTTGGCAAACCGCAATATCCCGTTCGTAACATCAAATTGCCCATCAGCCAAAAACTGCTCTTTCGCCTCTTTTTCATCTGCAGCTTGATAAACCTTCACCTGGCATTCCGCTTGAGCGTAAGTCTCCTGCCAGGGTTCCAAGTATAAGGACCCGTTAGCGATAGTGATGTCCAGGTCATGAAAAGATTCTTCATCGGTTTGGAGATGATATTGAAACTCTACAGCCTCACCGAATGCCAAATCAAAATCAGCGTTTTTGATTTTCTCTACGGCTTCTCCGACAAAATCTTTTAGTCCGTATTTTTTTCCCGCTGCTTTTGTCTCTTCTTCCTTAGAATATTCAACAGCTTTGAGAAGTTTCTCTCCTTCATCTGCTGAAATGGTACCATTTTCAATCATCTTTAAGATTTTCATTCTCTCTTCATTCATCTGCCACTCGCTCCTTTATTATTTTATTCCCTGCCAGCTCCAATAAAAAACTAGGCTTTGAAAATTCTTAAAGGTGGTTTTTCCAAATAAGATTATATTTGGATATGGTGGATTTAGAAAACGAATCGATTTACATGGGCATGTAGTGAGCTTCCTCAGGCTTCGCCTTCCTGGATCTCACCGATCATGAACACCCCACAGGAGACTCATTGCGCTCCCTAGGAGGACGAGCCATTCCCCGCCACCCTGATTCCACTAACTGAATGTCTCGAAGTTCCCAAAAACTCTGCCCTGATAACTCTCTAATGAAAAAATCAACTACGACGTGTAGCATAGCCAAAGACTAAAAATGAGTGTTAAGAGAAAAAAGACACCCTGAAGAAATGTTGAACATTCTACAAGGGTGTCTAACTCATCAGGTATCACGAAGAAAGTGTTAAGCGGTAAAACTGCTCTCTTTTCAATCGTTGAATCTGTTTAGATGTTTGCTCGTGATTCTCTATTAAATTCATCATCCCATCAACTTGTGACAGATGAGCCCGGATTGCCGCTTCTTTTCTTTCCCAATAAGGCTCAATGTCAAAAACGAAGTCCGGCTCACCTAATTCATCTTCATGGTTGTTCGTAATGGCGTGCATCCATACCTCAGGCCGCTTTCCTGGCTCGATAAGCTCTACAGCTTTGACGACAGCCGCACCTAATGCATCATGATCAGGGTGTACGGCGTATCCTGGATAATGTGTAATGATTGTAGTAGCTCCGTACGCAAGAATACGTTCCTTCAAATGCTGAGCCAATTCATCAAGTGGCTCAAATTCTAAAGTTTTATCACGGTAGCCTAACAATTCTACGTCAATATCCAGCTCTTTTGCAGCTTCAGCCAATTCCTTTTTCCTGTAGGTGTACAGAGTTTCTCGATTAGCGAATACTGGATTTCCCATATTTCTTCCCATTTCCCCTAATGTCCCGCACAAATAGGTGACTGGCACCCCTTCTGCCCGAAACTTCGAAATGGTTCCAGAAGTGCCGAAGGACTCATCATCTGGATGGGGGAAAATGACTAGAATGTGCTTATTACTCATGCTCTTCTGCCTCATGAGTAAATGGCTCTTCACTTATTTCCAACGCTACCATCAATCGTCCTTCTCGATCATGGCCTGCTAAAAGGAGACGATCCTTTTCGTCAATTTCGAAGTCACTGACTCCTTCTGCATAAACCCAGCCTATATCGAGCTTTAGTCCTACTCGGTACGAACCGCCTGTACTCACAATTTTTCCATGTTGATAATTCACTTTAGCATTGCGGATGAATGCTCCTACATTGTAGGCTGTTTCATCAAAGTGGCTGGCATACGCTCCATTCGTGGTTTCTAAATGAATGTATACGTCTTTGTTGGCAAAATGATTGATTTTTTCTTGTACTGCTGATTGATCTATCGCTTCCATTTGCAAAATTCCTCCCGTTAAACGTCTCTTGTTTAACGATACTTCAAATCCATCGACAGCGTCAAAGCATCTACTTTGAAGAGACTCTTTCTCTTGATTTTAACTTCGTTTTCATGCGCTTTTCATCACGTTCAAGTACGGGTTTTAAATATTTCCCTGTATAAGAAGCTTTTTCTTCTGCTACTTCTTCCGGGGTACCGGTAGCGATGATCTGTCCGCCTTTTTCCCCGCCTTCGGGACCAAGGTCAATAATGTGGTCCGCTTCCTTGATCACATCTAAACTATGTTCAATGATGAGAACAGAATCGCCATTATCCACCAGTCTCTGCAGAACTTTCAGCAGACGTGAAATATCATCTACGTGAAGTCCAGTGGTCGGCTCATCGAGTATATAAAATGATTTTCCATTCGAACGGCGGTGAAGTTCACTGGCCAGCTTTACACGCTGGGCTTCACCCCCGGAAAGCGTTGTTGCCGGCTGTCCTAGCTTAATGTATTCAAGTCCAACATCTGCGACAGTCTGCATTTTCCGTTTGATCTTAGGAATGTTTGCGAAAAACTCCAGCGCCTCTTCAATCGTCATGCCAAGGACTTCTGAAATATTTTTCCCTTTATACTTCACTTCCAGAGTTTCGCGGTTGTAACGTTTGCCGTCGCACACTTCACATGGTACGTACACGTCCGGCAGAAAGTGCATTTCGATTTTGATGATTCCGTCTCCACGGCAGGCCTCACATCGACCGCCTTTGACGTTGAAGCTGAACCTGCCTTTTTTATATCCGCGTATTTTTGCTTCGTTCGTTTGTGCGAAAACATCACGGATATCATCAAATACTCCGGTATAGGTGGCGGGATTGGAGCGCGGCGTCCGTCCGATCGGTGACTGATCGATGTCGATGACTTTTTCCAATTGATCTATGCCTTTGATTTCTCTATGTTTCCCTGGCTTCTGCTTGCCGTTATGAAGCTTCATGGATAATGACTTATATAAAATATCATTGATCAGTGTACTCTTTCCTGAGCCTGATACACCAGTGACGGCTGTAAATAATCCAAGAGGAATACTTGCGTCCACTTTTTTCAAATTGTTCTCTTCAGCCTGTTTGATCGTAATATAACGTCCATCCGCTTTACGTCGTTTTGCTGGAAGAGGAATAAATTTCTTGCCGGACAGATATTGTCCGGTAAGCGATTTGCTGCTTTTCATCACCTGTTTCGGTGTGCCCTGGGTAACGATTTCACCGCCATGAGCACCTGCACCTGGTCCGATATCGATCAAGTAATCAGCAGCCAGCATCGTGTCTTCATCATGCTCCACAACGATTAACGTATTATCTAAATCACGCATTCTTTTCAGCGTATTGATCAGTCGATCGTTATCTCTTTGGTGAAGACCGATTGATGGTTCGTCAAGGACATAAAGGACGCCCGTCAAAGCAGAACCAATTTGAGTAGCCAAGCGGATACGCTGAGCTTCGCCACCCGACAGTGTTCCCGCAGATCTTGAGAGGGTCAGGTAATCAAGGCCTACATTAGCCAAAAAGCTTAACCGTTCACAGATCTCTTTAAGGATCATGCGGGCGATGGTCTCTTCCTTCTCGGTAAGCTCAAGGCTATCGAAAAATTCCTTAGCTTCCGTAACCGAATATTCGGTCGTCTCTCCCACATGTTTGCCTCCGATCAGCACGGCTAACGCTTCCTCATTCAAGCGGTTACCCTCACACTTCGGACATGGCTTTTGTGCCATATATTTCTCCATCTGCTCACGAATAAAGTCAGAACCGGTTTCCCTATACCTTCTTGATATGTTAGGGATGACTCCTTCATAAAAGATTTCATTTTCACGGACTTTACCAAAGTCATTTTCATAACGGAATTGAACCTTTTCATTTCCGCTCCCATAAAGGACGCGGTCCATCTGATCTTTTGATAAATCTTTGACCGGTTTGTCCATATCAATGCCATAATGATTCGCTACGCTTTGTAACAGCTGAGGATAATATTGAGAGCTTGTCGGCTCCCAGGCAGCGATGGCATGGTCCCTTAAAGATTTATTCCAGTCGGGAATGACGAGATCAAGATCCACTTCAAGCTGAGTTCCCAGGCCGTCACAGCGGCTGCATGCTCCATATGGACTGTTGAATGAAAACATACGCGGCTCCAGTTCGCTTACTGAAAAACCGCAAATCGGGCAGGCATGATGTTCACTGAACTGCAATTCTTCCCCGTCAATAATATCAATGATTAGATGACCAGCTCCTAGCTTCAAAGCCGTTTCGATGGAATCGGAGAGCCGCCCTTCAACGCCATCTTTCACAACGATTCTGTCAACGACTACTTCAATCGAGTGCTTCTTGTTTTTTTCCAAAGATATTTCCTCGGAAATTTCCCTCATCTCTCCGTCTACCCGCAGGCGAATGTAGCCTTCTTTACGGAGCTGTTCGAACACTTTCACGTGTTCTCCCTTCCGCCCGGAAACTACAGGTGACAAAACCTGAAGCTTCGTACGTTCCGGCTGCTCCATAACCTGGTCTACCATCTGCTGGACAGTCTGGGAGCTGATTTCAATGCCGTGATTCGGGCAGGTTGGGCGTCCAACACGAGCATACAGAAGTCTGAGGTAGTCATAAATTTCCGTAACGGTACCTACGGTAGAACGTGGGTTTTTACTCGTCGTTTTCTGATCGATGGAGATTGCTGGAGACAGCCCTTCAATGGAGTCTACATCAGGCTTATCCATTTGGCCGAGAAACTGACGCGCATACGCACTCAATGATTCAACATATCTTCTTTGACCCTCGGCGTAAATCGTATCAAAAGCTAAAGAAGACTTACCAGAGCCAGAAAGACCGGTCATGACCACGAGTTTATTTTTTGGTATATCTATATCGATATTTTTCAAATTGTGGGCTCTTGCCCCTTTTATACTAATGTTCTTACTGGCCATAAGGTCCTCATCCTTTCGCTTTTAATTCTAAGATGACATCCCGCAGTTCTGCTGCACGTTCGAAATCTAAGTCCTTAGCAGCCTGTTTCATCTCAGTTTCCAAATTATCCACTAATTCCAAACGCTCTTTTTTCGTCATTTCCGATGGTTTCTTTTCGGTCAGATAGGATTCTTCTTCCTCCGCTACCTTCGTTGCAGAAATGAGACTGCGAATTTCTTTCTTGATCGTTTTAGGGGTGATGCCGTGTTCCTCGTTATAAGCGATCTGCTTCTCTCTCCTGCGGTACGTTTCATCTATGGCGTACTGCATTGATTTTGTCGTTTTGTCCGCATACATGATCACTCGCCCGTTTTCATTACGGGCAGCCCGTCCTATCGTCTGAATCAACGAGCGGTCCGACCTTAGGAACCCTTCTTTATCCGCATCCAAAATTGTAACTAAGGAAACTTCAGGGATATCGATTCCTTCCCTTAGAAGGTTGATTCCAACGAGGACATCATACTTGCCTAGACGCAGATCCCGTATGATTTCTATTCGCTCCATCGTATTGATTTCGGAGTGAAGATAAGCCACTTTGATCCCGATTTCCTTAAGGTAATCTGTCAAATCCTCAGACATCTTTTTAGTCAAGGTGGTGACGAGCACACGTTCATTGATGTCTTTCCGCTTATTGATCTCTCCAATCAAATCATCAATTTGACCGTGGATCGGCCGAATTTCTATTTCCGGATCGAGCAGTCCTGTTGGACGGATGATCTGTTCCGTCATTTTAGGAGTATGCTCAAGTTCATAAGGTCCAGGTGTTGCAGACACATAGGTGATAAATTCGATTTTCTTTTCGAATTCTTCAAACCTTAACGGACGGTTGTCCAATGCCGAAGGTAATCGGAATCCGTGATCGACTAGAACTTGCTTCCTCGCCTGGTCTCCGTTAAACATTCCTCGGATCTGGGGGAGCGTAACGTGTGACTCATCCACTATGATGAGGGAGTCCTCAGGAAAATAATCCATCAATGTATATGGTGTTGCTCCTTTTTCTCTGAATGTCAAATGTCGGGAATAGTTCTCAATCCCCGAACAGAAGCCCATCTCATTCATCATTTCCAAATCATAATTCGTGCGCTGTTCCAAGCGCTGGGCTTCTAACAGCTTGTTTTGATCCTTCAGTTCTTTAACCCGCACGTGCATTTCTTTTTCAATATTTTCGATTGCTTTTTTCAGTTTTTGTTCTCGGGTTACGAAGTGGGAAGCCGGGAAAATAGCTACATGCTCACGGTCGCCGACAACTTCTCCGGTCAGTACATCAATTTCCCTGATCCGATCAATTTCGTCTCCAAAAAATTCTACGCGAATTGCGTGTTCCTCACGTGAAGCAGTAATTACTTCCACAGAGTCTCCTCGCACACGGAAAGTTCCGCGCTGAAAGTCGATATCATTTCGAGCGTACTGGATATCCACTAATGAACGGAGCAGTTCATCACGGTCCTTTTCCATTCCAGGACGGAGTGACAAAACCTGGCTGCTGTATTCTTCAGGAGAACCTAAGCCATAAATACAAGAAACACTTGCGACGATGATTACATCGTTACGCTCAAATAACGACGTGGTCGCAGAGTGGCGGAGTTTATCAATCTCATCATTTATGTTTGAGTCTTTTTCGATAAATGTATCTGTCTGCGGAACATAAGCTTCCGGCTGATAATAGTCATAAAAGCTGACAAAATACTCTACAGCGTTGTTCGGAAAAAACTCCTTGAACTCACTGTAAAGCTGCCCTGCCAATGTCTTATTATGAGCAATAATCAGGGTCGGTTTATTAACTTCCTGTATGACATTCGACATCGTAAAGGTCTTCCCTGTACCTGTAGCACCTAGTAAAGTCTGGTGTTTCTGGCCGTTTTGAATCCCTTTGACAAGTTCATCTATTGCACGAGGCTGATCGCCTTGAGGTTGATATTCTGAAACTAATTCAAATTGATTGTTCATTTCACAATCCTCCGTTCTACATTCGTTCATCAATAGTTTACCACAATATTTTACCATTCTAACATGCAACGAACAAACATTCGGTACTGTACTTTGATAGAATATCTTCCCAGTCCAAATCGAACGTAAAAAAACCTAAGGATACTACATCCTTAGGTTTTTATTTTTATTCGTAAGATTGATCATACTGATTGACTTCGAATAAATCAATCAACTCGATATCTTCATGTTTGTCTTTGAACCAGCGCAGAGAGAAGTCGTTTTTAAATAACACAAGCGGCTGTTGTTCACGGTCCAATACAAGCATGTTCCGGTCATCGAACATAGACTCATCCACTTGATCTTGAGGAATCCAGCGTGGGATCCGCTCACCGATGGAAGTCAGTTCAACCTCGACATTGTATTCATTTTTCATGCGGTATTCAAATACCTCATACTGCAGCTCACCGACGGCTCCGATGATGTAATCTTCAAAATGATAGTGCTTGAACAACTGGATCGCACCTTCTTGTACAAGCTGCTCTAAACCTTTTTTGAAAGACTTTGATTTCATGACGTTTTTTGCCGTAACCTTTTTGAATAATTCAGGGGGGAACTGCGGCATTTCATCAAACTCAAAGTTTTGTTTACCCGTCAAGATTGTATCACCGATTCGGTAAACATTTGGATCATAGATTCCGATAATGTCGCCTGCGTACCCTTCTTCCACAGTTCCTCGTGAAGAAGCGACGAACTGCTGCGACTGTGCAAGCTTAAACGTTTTACCGGTCCTTGAAAGAGTTACGTTCATTCCTCGCTCAAACTTCCCGGAACAAATTCTTACAAAAGCTATCCTGTCCCGGTGCTGAGGGTTCATATTCGCTTGAATTTTGAAGATGAATCCAGAGAACTCTTCATTTTCTGGAGATACTGTACCTTCAGTAGAGCGGCGTGGAGCAGGCTCAGGTGCATAATTGATAAATGTGTTAAAGAAAGTTTCTACACCAAATGGAGCCAGCGCACTTCCGAAGAATACTGGTGTTTGATCCCCTTTCATCACTTTATCGAGATCAAATCCGTCTCCTGCTTCATCCAGAAGCATCAACTCATCTTCAGCTTCTTTATATGTTGGATCTTCCGTAAGCTCAGGATGTTGATCAAGCTCGGAATTAGGGATGTACGTTTCTTCTTCATTTCCCGTATATTGTACGAATTGCTCATTTTCTCTATCGAAAACACCCATGAATCGTTTCCCCATACCAACAGGCCAGGTCATTGGATACGTTTCTATATTCAGAGTCGATTCGATTTCTTCCATTAATTCTAGGGGCTCACGGCCTTCACGGTCCATTTTATTAATGAAAGTGAAAATAGGGATACCGCGCATTTTACAGACTTTAAATAATTTCAATGTCTGCGCTTCGATTCCTTTAGTACCATCAATGACCATGACTACGCTGTCAACGGCCGTCAATGTCCGGTACGTATCTTCACTGAAATCTTCGTGTCCGGGAGTATCAAGAATATTGACTTGATATCCTTTATAAGGAAAGTTCATCACACTAGAAGTTACAGAAATTCCTCGCTGTTTCTCGATTTCCATCCAGTCTGAAGTAGCGAACTTTCCTGACTTCTTCCCTTTCACCGTACCCGCCGAGCGAATCAGGTTACCGAACAGAAGCATTTTTTCTGTCATTGTCGTTTTACCAGCATCCGGGTGGGATATAATTGCAAATGTCCGGCGCTTTTCCATCTCATTTTTTATCGTCATCGTGATATCCTCCAGTTCTATTAATGGATCATTTCAATGGTTGGATAGGATATACGTATCACATCGGCCATTTCACTCCATAACAAAGGCCGCTCACTCGACGAGCGGCCCTTCGAATTTAAAACTCTCTACCTTGAAAGTTAGCATATCAAGCACTTAAAATCAATATGTCTGTTCAACATGGGCGTCATGGCATGGATTTTCATAAACAGGAGAAAATAGCCAAAGATAAAGGAAGAAAATTACCCCGTTTACCTGTTATAATGATTAAAAAGACTAGAGTTAGGATGCAAGCTATGCAGTCATACCTTTTACAACCTAAAGATATTATAAAAATTACAGGACAAACGTTTTATGATCGTGGAGAGCAATACTATAAGCAAGGAAAAGTATACGCCCTCTCTCATAACAGCGCCATTCGTTCCTGGCGAGCCGTCGTGACGGGTACTCATGATTATGAAGTACGCGTTTTCTTTTTTGAAGACGACGACCTGGAAGCCCGATGCGAATGTCCCGCTTATGATACGTACTTCAGCTGCAAACATATTGCAGCCGTTCTATGTGCAATAAGAGAGCAGGCCATTGCAGAAGCATCTCCTAAACTGACGCAGCAGACTGAAACGCCCCCTGAACAAACGGACCATAAAATGGACCGTGTATTTGCTATGCGATTATACGAAACGTTCCGTGACCGTCAGGAAAACCGCTATACGAACTCTTCCAAACAGGCATTGAATATCCAATATTATTTACACATCCAATCCCTGCTTGGAAGTAAAAATCTTGCGCTTGAAATTAAGCTTGGTGAGGACTACCCATATGTGATTAAGGACATCCGCAGTCTTCTTCAACATATCCGCCAGGACCAGCCTTACCGTATTTCAAAAAAATTCTCATACGATCCGGCCGATCATTATTTCAAGGATAATGATTTGAAAATCATTGAAAAGCTTCATGACGCTTATGAACAAGAGCTTTTTTATGATCGCCACTGGAACTCTGGAGAACAGCGCGTCCTGACGATACCTCCCGCTCTCGCCCCGGATCTAATGAAATATTTGGCGCCACAGTACTGTGAAGTCATCGAACGAGGCAGTGCTGTCGGTCAATTAGAGCTGATGGACGATTTTCCAGAACTTGATTTTTATATTGCTGAAGAGCGAGGCATGTATCATCTGCACATGAATCAGCTTAAGAACTTTGAATACTTAAAGGAGTACCACCTCCTTTACAACAATGCGTGCTTCTACCCTTTATCTCCAGAAAAAGAAGAGGTGGTCCGCACGCTCCATTCCCTTCTTCCATACAATTCCAACGGGAACCATACTGTAGGGCAGGTCGACATGGAAGGGATCGTATCTTATGTACTTCCAGAATTAAAGTCAATCGCTAATGTAAGGCTTGATCCTTCCGCTCAAAGTAAAATCGTGCAAGAGGAATTGACTACGAAAGTGTATTTGGATTTTGAACAATGGGCTCTGACGATCGATGTATCATTTGTTTATGGCGATCATACCCTTCATCCCTTTAAAAAGCAGAGCGTAGATAATCAGCAAATCATCCAGCGTGACCGTGAAACGGAGCAGTCGATTATCCATATCATTGAACAGGCTGAGTTCAGATTTGATGGTGAAACAGTGTATCTAGAAGAAGATGAAGCGCTTGACCGCTTCTTGATCGATTATTTGCCAGAATTGGCCCAGATAGCAGATGTTTACACCTCTAACTCTGTAAAATCAATCATTGACAATCAGGACCGTGAGCTCGTCCCTTCAGTAGACATCGAAAGCGATGGCAGCTGGCTGGATGTGAAGTTCGGAATAGATGGCATTTCTGAAGATGATGTCAGTAACGCCTTAAGAGCCGCTATCGAACGGAAGAAGTACTACCGGTTATCAGATGGGGCTTTACTGTCACTTACTTCAGAATCATTTGAAAGATTCCAGACATTAGCAGAAGAATTAGACTTATCCTCATCTGATATTGATGGGTCTTCTCTACAAATCTCCAAAGCGAGGAGCCTGCAAGTTAATGATGCACTGGCTCTTGAAGAAAAAGAGCGCAATGAGCGATTCAGCCAGCTTGTCCAGCGGCTGCAATCCCCGCAATCGTTCAATATCGATCCGCCTGATACTCTAGAAGCCGAACTAAGGAGCTACCAGCTGACAGGATTCAGATGGTTAAAAACTCTTTCGACTTACGGACTGGGTGGTGTGTTAGCCGATGATATGGGACTCGGAAAAACTGTCCAAAGTATCGCTTTTTTACTTTATGAAAAAACAGAAGGTCTGATGGAGCAGCCAGCGATCATCGTCACTCCAGCCTCTCTTGTATATAACTGGAAAAAAGAAATTGAAAAATTCTCACCAACGCTATCCGTTCAGGTGATTACAGGAGACCCCATATCCAGGAGTGAACAGATCCAAAAAGCGAGCGCAGATATACTAATCACTTCTTATCCTTTGCTGCGCCAGGACGTTACGTTTTATGAGGGGAAAACCTTCCACGCCATAATATTGGACGAAGCGCAGGCAATCAAAAACGAATCGACGAAAACTTCTCAGGCTGTTCGCTCATTAAAGGCAAAGCACCGTTTTGCTTTAAGCGGTACACCTATCGAAAATTCATTGACCGAACTATGGGCACTTTTCAGGACCATCATGCCAGGTTTTTACACAAGCAAGAAAAAATTCCTCCAAATGAAACCTGAAAAAATAGCTCGGATGACAAGACCATTTATTTTACGACGCATGAAAACAGAAGTGCTCGAAGAACTTCCTGATAAAATTGAAACTGTACAATATTCAGAACTTACACGCCCTCAAAAAGAAGTGTATTTAGCCTATTTAGAAAAAATACAGTCTGAAGTTAAAGAAACGATTGCAACGAAGGGGATTCAGCGTGGAAAGCTTGAGATTCTGGCCGGCTTAACGAGACTACGGCAAATCTGCTGTCACCCTGCCCTCTTTCTAGAAAACTACGAAGGAGAATCAGGTAAACTCGAGCAGCTGAAAGAACTCGTGTCAGAATTGAAAGCAGGCGGTCACCGCGTGCTCATCTTTTCCCAGTTTGCAAGCATGCTCAAGCTGATGTACGAAGAGTTAACGAAAACTGGATTAGAAGCATTTTATTTAGATGGAAGTACAAAAAGCGAAGCCCGTGTAGAAATGGTTGAACGATTCAATCAAGGAGAAAATGATGCATTTTTCATTTCATTGAAAGCCGGAGGAACCGGGCTGAACCTGACAGGAGCCGACACTGTCATTCTTTATGACTTATGGTGGAACCCGGCTATTGAAGAACAAGCAGCTGGTCGAGCTCATAGGATCGGACAGGAAAAAGTCGTTCAAGTCATC
The DNA here is from genome assembly GCF_030345335.1 of Halobacillus campisalis. GTDB lineage: Bacteria > Bacillota > Bacilli > Bacillales > Halobacillaceae > Halobacillus_A > Halobacillus_A campisalis. The sequence goes on along the minus strand of NZ_JAPVRC010000004.1, from coordinate 135,499 downwards.
CGCATGATTTCAGAAGGTACGATTGAAGAGCGCATTTTCCAGCTACAGCAGAAAAAACGCGACCTGGTCGATCAGATTATTCAGCCGGGAGAATCGATGCTAAGCTCATTGAGCGAAGAGGAAATACGCAACTTATTTCAATAACGACGAAAAAAAGCTGTCGCACAGAAGTTCTTTTCTGTGCGACAGCTTTTTTAAACGGGTTAAATATGTTTCTTATGAAGCTTGAACCAATAGCCGCCTAATATCATTCCACCGATAACTGTGGTTATAGTAGATAGAATCATATGCATGGAGGAAGCAAGAACAACATTACCAGTCACTACAATGACAAACCCGACTACAGCGTTCAATAAGATCGTCGATAAATAAGCCCAGGCAAGGACTTTATGATACTTGAACCTCGTCGCGTAAATCACATACCAGAGGGCTGCTACAAAAATGACGACTGTAGCCACCCAATGAAGAGAATATACCATGTTGGCAACCGACTCACTTCTAATCAAGTACTCAGCCGCAGGAATATCCATCATGACATTACTGGCGCGGCTGTGTTTGAAAAATGCACCAAGAATGACTTGGGCCATATAAACGGTGAACCCGAGCACAAAAGCCCGGTAACTCATGCTTACAGTCGACCAGCTTACCTGATCCAATTCGATTTTCGTTTCGTGAAGACTGTAACTCAGCAGCACGAGAATGAGCAGCAGCACTTGACTAAACGTGACATCTAAAGTTGTAAATCCAGGAGGTGTCCCAAGCAATACGTTTAAACCGCCAATTGCCGATTGGAACAGCAGCATTCCTAAACTCAAAACCGCCAGAACTACAACAGCGCGTTTTTCACGATGCTTTAAAATCGCTCCGACTGCATTGATGAACGTTAAGATAGCAAGCAAAGGAACCATTAATCGGTGAGAATATTCGATCAGTATATGGTAATCTGTAAAGTCTGGTATAATCTGACCATTACAAACCGGCCAAGTCGTCCCGCATGCATCTCCTGAATTAGTAGCAACTACTAAATTACCAAGAATGAGAGCAATAAACGTGACGATTGTCGTTAATATCGAGAATTTTTTCATCGTCTTACCCTTCCTATTTCTAGTCATTTAATCATCTTCTCACAAATCATATCATGAAATTGCCTATAGGTTGCGGGTTCCCCTCATGAATTTTTTGTGAACTTCTTATCCTTACTCCGTTTTCCAATCCACAAATAAAGGAGAGAAATGATGATAAGGAAAATATTCACCAATGAAAAAACACCACCATAATGGTCGTCATCCCAGTAAGAAACGCCACTCCTGAAGGTGTAATCACTCACCGGATAAAAAGTCGGCACGGCATCTTCTACGTGGGTGAGCAGATCCAGAATGACATGACCGAGCCACCCATACATGAAAGCCGTCCATCTCGTCAATTTCCTGCCTTTTATATAAATAAGTACAACAAAAATCAAGGCCCATATAAATAAAGAATGCCCCGTTTGCCGGAGCAAGGATACAACCGGATGCTCAAATAATTCGTGGACAACCATATAGAGATACTCTGATAAGTCCGTACTGCCGAATATATGGGCCCTCTCTATAACCAAATATAGAAACATCACGTAATAGACGACATCTGGGAATATGCTCCCCATTATGAACCAGGCTAAGTAAGGACTTTTTCTCGTTGCGAAAAACGTCCAATAACCGTGATGCAGGGTATTCATAGGCTCCCTCCCTTAGTCTATCCAGTTTACCCTCCCTGCTCTTTTTTGTCATTATTTTTAAGGTTTATAGAAAAAGATGAAAGGGTACCCCAAAGATAGACAGGAGGCAGAATTAAAATGAGTTATAAAGCTTATATATTCGATGCATATGGTACATTATTCGATGTCCATTCTGTCATGGATGCCATTCATGACCATTTTCCAGACAAAGGGCCGCAGGTCAGCGAGCAGTGGCGCAGCAGACAAATTCATTATTTCATGGTGCGTCAATTGATCGATGGGTATGTTTCATTCGATCAAGTCACTCGCTGGGCCTTAAAAGATGCACTCGTTTCTTCAGGTGCAGAGGCGGATAATGAAACCATAAATCATTTGATGAAACAATACGAAAAATTAAAACCTTACGATGAAGTTCCTTTCTTGAAAGAAAAGCACCCTGAAAAGGAATTAACGATTTTTTCAAACGGAACGAAATCAATGCTCAAGCCACTGCTCGATAACAACCAGCTGGCTGAGTCCTTCCTGCAGCTCAGTGCGGATACACCGAAAGTCTATAAACCTCATCCGGACGCTTATCATTTTGCAGAAGATAAGCTGCAGGCTTCACAGGACGAAATTCTATTCTTTTCGAGTAATCCATGGGATGTCGCAGGAGCTGCCCAGTATGGTTTCGATACCGCCTGGGTTAACCGTAATGAACAAAAGTGGCCGGAATTAGGAATTGAGCCTACTCATATCCTTCATGATTTGACTGATATTCCTTCAAAGCCATAAGAAAAGCCTCAAGACCGTGAACCCGGCCTTGAGGCTTTTTTTAGCTGACGACGGTCTGGCTCTGCCCTTGTGTCTTCTGCGCTTCAGCTTGGGCTTGTTTGATTAAACAACGTCCTTTGCCGTGCGGAATGCACATCGGAGTACCAAAAAGCGGATCCTGTCGTACATCACAGTTCATTTCAAAAACATGCTGCATCAATTCACAAGTAATGACATCTTCAGGCTTCCCTTGATCAAAGACTTCTTTATCCTTCACAGCCACAATATGGTCTGCATATCGACAAGCCAAATTTATATCGTGAAGAACCATGACTACCGTACGTCCATTATCCTGATTCAAATCGAACAATAAATCGAGAATATCAATTTGGTGGGTCATGTCTAGATAAGTCGTCGGTTCATCAAGCAGCAGCAAATCTGTATTTTGAGCGAGCGTCATTGCGATCCACGCCCTTTGACGCTGACCTCCTGATAAAGAATCCACCGAACGGTCCTTCAATTCGGTCAAGTTCGTATCGTGAAGAGCCTTATTGACAGAATCTTCATCTTCCTTCGACCACTTTTTAGCCCAGCTCTGGTATGGGTAGCGTCCTTGCTTGACTAGCTGATAAACACTCAATCCTTCAGGAGTAGTCGGACTTTGTGGAAGAATCGCCATTTTTTTAGCAACATCTTTCGTGCGCATTTTAGAAATATCAGCACTGTCCAGAATGACTTCTCCGGATTTCGGCTTCAGCAATCGAGCAAGTGAACGAAGCAAAGTGGATTTTCCGCAGCCGTTACCCCCAATTAAAACGGTAACTTTCCCTTTAGGAATTTTTATATCTAATGAATCAATTATAATTTGATCTCCATAACCTAACGTCAGATTGTTCGCCAGCAATGACTCCATCTGCTTTTCTCTCCTTTACAAACGACCCGTTCGTCTGAATGGTTTAAGTATAATTTCAAGTATATTCTCAGTTAATTAATTCAAGAATGGGCTATTACATCTCTTTTAAGTTTAGAAGGTAAATCGAATTGTGTCAATGAATTTGAGAATCATTTTCATTAAAAAAAGATACTATTCATAAAATTTTCAAAAAATAAAGACAGGCAAAAGCTCGATGTATTGAGCTTTACCTGTCTCTTTACTGAGCCATTGGTTCATAAGAATTTTCTTGAACGAACAGCAATCCTAACTGGTGGTGCTCCCCTTCGTACATCGCTCTCTGCTCAAAACGGTTCTCGCCTTGGAAATCCTTCACTTCGATCTTAGTAAGCGCCCGGTTTGTCTGTAAGGCTTCATACAGTTCGTTAACAGAAGAAACATAAATGCCGTTAACTCTGATGATCAACTCGCCTGGTAAAAGGTCCATCTCATCCGCTGGGCTTCCCGGTATCGTCCCAAGTATTCGGACGCCGCGGTGGTCCTCTGTGAAATAGGGCTGATTTTTCTCCCTGCTGCTGTGAATTGAATAAATCGCTAGTCTTCCCAGGACAGCTATAAGAACGGCAGCGGCAGCAAGTACAGGGAAAAATATACTGCTTACAGCAATGAATAAAGTGACAACAGCTATCGCAATCGTCTGCCTTCCAAGTCTGATCGCTGACAATTTCGGAGACTGAGCTCTCGCCAGCCATTCATAACCTAATAAAACAGGAAACATTACTAAACCATATCTGCCTTCGCCTATGCTGAAGAGTGGCCACCAATCAGCAACCGGTTCGATCATTCCTGCTGGAAAAAGTGTAACCATCGGAATCAGTGCGAGTTTTTTTACCCGGTGTTGACCAATCTTTTTCCCACGCGGCCCCGGAACACGTTCCGGAAACGTGCGCCGTGATGAAGTTTTCATAAGGAAAACCCCTTCTACGACAAGTAAAATACTAAGTATGATGGCCATTCCCGGCAATGAAACTCCGGTCACGCCTGGAATTGTCTGTTCTATGAAAGAGAGACCCGGCACATAGGATATCCCAAAAATCAATAGGATCGAGATTCCGAGTGTATAAGCTGGAGATAACCATGTCAGCTTTAATGGGAGGCTTAAAAGGATTGTAATTCCTGTTACTACCAATAACGAAGCTGTAGTAAAAACCATCCCCCCGGCTAAAGCAAATATCGAAATAAGAAATCCTGCAACTAAAGAGACCCTCCACGTACTTCTCCCCTCGGTGAAGATATCATATACTCTCGTCCCGAATCGCCTGCGCTCCTGTTTCATTCTCCGTATCGATATGACAAACAATAGTATAATAGACCAATATAATAGCGGCTGAGTCATCAGCCTGATAAAACCTTGAAGAAATTCTTCGAACCAAACCTCCATCATTATGCCCCCTCTCCCTTTTCCTCGAAAAAATCCGCAGTCTGTAGACTACGGATTAACTTCGAGATTTTTTGCTTAAATCCTGCTTATTTAAACAATACATCTATGGCTTTATCCATTTGTTGATCATTCTCACCTGAACGAACCTGCTCGATAATCAACTCTTGAATTTTTCCGCCAGTTTCTTCATTTACCTTGCCTGATGTCTCAAGCCCTTGATCAGCCTGGAATTCAGAGACAGCAGCTTCTGTTTCTTTACTGAAGTACCCGTCAGTTCGACCTGGCTCATAACCTAATCCTTCTAACATGATTTGTACATTTTCAATTTGCTCAGCATTATCGTCGTAGCTTAATTCTTTCTCAATTTCTACAGGGTTTGTATAGAAATATTCAGGCTGCTTAACTTCTACCGTAGGCTCGACTCCTTTTTCATGGATCCAGTTACCTTCCGGTGTCAGCCACTTATACAGCGTCAACTTGATCGTACTTCCATCACCCATAGGCATTGTCTGCTGCACAGTGCCTTTACCGAAGCTTTTCGTTCCGACGATATCATAGCCGCCCGCTTCATTCATAGCAGCTGATAATATTTCAGAAGCCGAGGCGCTTCCTTCATCCTGAAGCACCGTGATTGGATAGTCCTTCATTTCTTGAAGGTTCGATCGGTATTCAGATTTTTCGCCCTCACTATCTTCCACTTGCACATAAGGCTGTTCATCTGTGATAAACTGCTCTAATATTTCCTGTACATCGGTGAACAGTCCACCTGGATTACCTCTTACGTCAATTACAAGACCTTCTATATTTTCTTCCTCAAGCTCATTCAAAGCATTTTCAAACTCTTTGGATGTTTTTTCAGAGAAGGAAGTAATTTCAATGATCCCGGCTTTTTTCCCATCGACCGTTTTTGTATCTTTATATACCGTTTCAAGCGGAATATCATCTCTTACAAGATCGATTTCCAAAGAGTCACTCGATCCCGGCCGCTCAATCGTCAAAGTGACCTCCGATCCTTTTTCACCTCTGATTTTGGAAACCGCATCGTATAAGTCAAGTCCTTCGACACTCTCGCCATCCACCTCAAGGATTTGATCGTTAGGCTTCAAACCAGCCTCTTCTGCGGGTGATCCTTTAATAGGGGCTACTATAGTTACCTTTTCGTCCACCATGCTCACTTCGGCACCTATACCTTGGAAGGAAGATTCAATGGACTGATCGAACTGCTTCATCGTTTCTTTATCCATATACGTACTATAAGGGTCGTCTAATGTATCCAGCATACCTTCGATTGCTCCTTCAATCAGCTGGTTATCCTCAGCTTCGATCAAAGAGTTCTCCTGTATCATCTGGTAGGCTTGTTCAACCTTTTCTATGTCTGTATCACCTGACAAACCTTCTATGAAACTCTTTTGTTCGTCTTCTGATAAATCCGCAAAATTCTCTGCTTCTTTTTCTACATTCGCAGATTGACCAGCATTATCATTGGAGGACACCCCAAAATACTGCATCCCCACATACGACCCCGCGGCCCCTAATAGTAAAGCAAGCCCCACTATGATCGCGACGTAACGTGGTTTAACATTCATCGCATTCACCCTTCTGTGTAAAAAATTTCTACTTGATTCTTCTATACTAGCAAAAAAAGCACCACACCGTAAACGTGAGATGCTTTATTTATAAACTTATGCCACAATTTTAGTAAGAATGTCCAAAGCCTCGTAGTTCCAAACTCCCAGCGTTGCCTCTTCCCCAATAGAAAGCGCACTCATGAGTCCGAAATATACGCTTATGATAGCAAGCCCAGCAATACTTAGAGCAGCGGCAGGAGAACTGTTTTGCTGAAAAGCATAAAATATGAGAAATAAAAACACGCCGCCTACGGCTAGAAAAAGAAGGCTGATGACACTTGGCTGAATAACCAAATGAGGCTCAGCTCCTGCTGAGATAGAAGTGAACGTCCGAAATAGGATTGAAGGCTCTTCTCCTCTTAACGTCTGCGAAATATTATGGGCAGGTTCCTTCTCCGTCAAAAATCCAGTAACCGTAAAAATACTGATCAGGATCAGACTTTCTGCTCTCCACCAGGATCGAGGTGAAAATGAGTGATTATGACGCATCTTTTGCTTTATGAGAAAGCCGTTAATACACGCAAACAACAAAAGCGGCACATATAGTAAATGCTTCAATAACAGTGCTTGACCATACGTTAAAACCCACGAATCCACAAGGTTTTCGTTAAGCAGGAAGGTCATAAACAAGCCTGTAAATGTGAGGATTACGATGCAGCCTAAGGCTAGAAACGTAAACCAATCAATGAACTCCTTCCAATGGCGGTCACTTACCGAGAACCAGCTCACAATCAGCAGCACCCCTGCCCATGAGCTGACAGAAACAAGATGAAAAATATGGGCGGCAGCTCCCGGAAAACTGCCCATGTTGGCCGAATGTCCGACTACCCCCTGGGTAACGATCATTCCTAAAGCGATCATTAGACCGGCACCGAAAATAACCGATTGCCTTACTTTTAAACTTAATAACACGATAAAGAGCAGGGACAAAAGGGCCAGCACCAACCAGGCTTTTCCCGTTTCCAGGTGCAGCCACACATACATCAAACTAGCCATGAACGACTCGTCACGATAAACATTGATACCGCCCGCCAGCTCCAGGACAGGTACAAGAGACACAATCGGTACGAGCAAGGTACTTCCTTTGATCAAAGTCTTCGGAAGTTGAAGCTCTGGCCTATGGTCTTTAGGAATGATCGACAGGATACTGGCACCGATAATTATAGCAAAGCATATATACAAAATGCTGTTGCTAAAAGCGTAAATCATGACTTCTTCCTAATAAACATAAAGGCGATGACTGCTACTGCAGCTAAAAGAGCTACAATAAGCGGAAGCGTCCAGCCTCCCTCATTTCCTGACTGATCCTCACTGGATTCTACTTGCTCATCAGATTCAGTGGCGCTTTCATCCGATGCATTTCCTGCTTCGTTTTCCGCTTCCTTTTCTGCTTCTTCTTCCGCTGCTTCTTCAGCAGCTTCTTCGTTTTCTTCAACATCTTCAAGACCTTCATATTTGTACTCAAGTTCATCTTCCATGATATGACCGTCTTCCCCTACAATGCTGTAAAACAAAGTGAAATCTCCATTTTCCATGGATGAGGGGAGCGTAACTTCAATGACATTTTCAGGTGAATGATTAATCTCAGTAATTTCCATTTCTTCTCCGCTTCCGTTTGTTACGTTAATCTCGTTCGGCTCCTGGACAGGAGAGTCAAATGTCAGCGTTATCGTCGAGTTCACTTCTGAAATCGTCTCCCCTGCTTCAGGGTCTGCACTCTCCAAATGAGTATGAGCACCTGCCAGCGTAGGGAAAATAAGAACCAGCATGATGAGCATTACCACGGCTTTCTTCATATTTTAACCTCTTTCTTAATTTAATGAATGATATTAAATCGTCTACATACACGATTATAGTTTAGTTATAACAAAGATCCTAGTGGTAAGCTATAAAAAAATATTAACGATATTGTGACGTCAGAATACTTTCTTTGGAGTTCGTACACTTGAAAAGTACAACTATGCCCGGCCATTATAAAAAGGGGAATGACTATGTGCCACGTTTGTTCTAAGGAGTACAATTATGAAAAAGAACTAACGCTTGGTGAGATCCCGCAGGACAGGACGTCCCAGGAAGCTCACCGCTCTCCCAAGGAAAACGAGTCATTTCCCGCCGCCCAGACCCTCTCATCAAATGTCTCGAAATCAAGTCTTCCTCAATCCTGCCATATTGTTGAATAACTCAATTATCAATATCAACACATAGCCAAAAGAAAAGAAACCATTTGCTGAATACAAATGGTTTCTTTTAGCTTCATAGATATATAGATTTAGAAGTTGACATGTGTCCTAGGGTCTACTGCATTACTCTTGGAAGCATTCCAGGCTCCTTCATGAACTTCAAAGTGAAGGTGGGGTCCGGTTGAACGGCCTGTATTTCCTACACGGCCAAGTTGCTCTCCCTTCGATACACGATCTCCTGAGCTTACTTCACGATTTTGCATGTGCGCATAAACGGTGGTGTAAACTTGTCCATCGATATAGTGAGTAACATACACTACGTTTCCGTAAGAAGATGAGTAATATGACCTCAACACTTCACCAGAAGCGGCGGCAACCACCGGTAATCCGTTTCCTCCAAGATCGATCCCCTGGTGTTCACTTCCCCAGCGTGGACCAAATCCTGAAGTGACTGGCCCGCTTGATGGCCGCATGAACTTATCGCTGGAAGAAGAAGGGGCTGGAGCTGATGAACTGCTGGCCGATGAACCGGAACCGCTCGATGATTCCGAAGAACTGCTCTTCTCCGAGCTGCTTGAACTGCTTTCTTCTTTTGTTTCTTCTTCTTCTTCTTTTGCTTCTTCAGCTTCTTCTTTTGCCTCTTCTGCTTTCTTAGCTTCTTCTTCTCTTTGTCGCTCTAATTCACGTTCGCGCTCTCTCTCACGTTCTTTTTCTCTTTCGATTTCAGCCTGGATATTCTCTTCATCTTCTTCTGCATTTTTCATTGCTTCTTGAATAGCTGCCTCTTGTCCACTTAATAATGATTCTTCTTCTTCAAGGGCCATTTTATGATCATGAAGCTCTTCTTCCTGCATCTCAAGCTCTTCCATCAATTCTTCTTTTTCTTCTAATTGACTGTCCAGTTCTTCCTGGATATTTTCAAGATCAGCTTTCTGTTCTTCAAGATCAGCCATTTTTTCTTCCACTTCTATTTGCTTTTCTTCTAACAGAGCTTTCTCTTCCATATGGGTATCCATGATGTTCTTATCCTGGTCCATGATGGTAGTGACGGCTGACGCACGATCTAGAAAATCACCGAAGCTTTGCGACCCCATGATGACCTCCAGGTATTGCACGTCTCCTCCACTCTTTTGCAAAGCACGTAACCGCTCTGTAAGCAATTCTTCACGCTCGTCGATACGTTCCTTAAGCTCATCTATATCCTTTTCTAGCTGTTCTATTTCCTCTTCTGTTTTCTTAATCTCTTCTTCTTTCAAGCGAAGATTTTCTTGAGTTTCACTCAGTTTATTATCAAGTTCTTCCATTTTGTCCTGAGTCTCTTCTTGTTCTTCTTCATTCTCAGAAATTTCTTCTTCTGTACTGTTTTTGTCGTCGGCAACATCATTTTTCTTTTCATCTACGCTGCCTTTTTCTTCTTCAAGCTCTTTTAGTTCCTCCCGTACTTCTTCCAAGTCTGCATTGGCGCTGACTTCTTTAAGAGGTGTAAACAATGCCCCCGCTGCAAGCAGAGTAGTTAATGATAAGGTGTAAAACTTTCTCATATGACCGTTTTCCTCCCCCTGAATTCCGTTAAACTTTCAAGAACTTCCTTACACTCATAACGCTTCCCCAAACGCCTATGAATGCTCCAATTACAAGAATCAAACCTGCCAGCTGAAAAGCGAAAGGGTTGAATGGAAGTAATTGGATGAAGTCGAACTGTATGCGGTCTTGCAAATTATAATATAAATAGTAATAACCACTCATCACGGCCGCAATTGGAATGATGGATCCGAGAACCCCAAGGATCAATCCTTCCACGAAGAAAGGCCAACGGATAAACGCATTAGTCGCTCCTACTAGTTTCATAATGCCAATCTCTTTTTTACGGGCGATGATCGTTATCTTGATCGTATTAGATATTAAAAAGATAGCTGTAAAGACTAACCCTACGATTAGACCCAACCCGATATATCTTGCATATTCATTAAACTGGAACAGCCTCTGGACGATTTCTTCTCCGAAGTCGACCTCATCTACCTGATCCATAGCTTCTGCTTCTTCCGCAATTTGAACGGCATCAACAGGATTATCAGGTTTAATGATAAAGGCATCATTTAATGGGTTGCTCTGTTCAAACAGTTCAAAAGCCTTCCCCTGATCTCCGAGACTATCTACTAATTCATCTAATTCTTCTTCTTTAGAAGAGTAGGTCAATTCACCGACGGCTGGTAAATCTCCCAGGTTATTTTCAAGTTCTGAAACCTGCTGCTCGTCCGCTGTCAATTCAACAAGAACTTTCACTTCAACATCATCTTCTATGTTTCCAGCTATTTCATTCAAGTTCAGCATTAGAGCAAGAAATACTCCTACAAGCAGTAATGTCGTTGTAACGGCTCCCACCGCTGAAATCGTCATCCAGCCATTACGCCAAACACTTTTAGTTCCTTCACGAGCATGTCTGCCGAGGGTTTTAAATTTCATAACCGTATTCCCCCCGAGCCTCATCACGAACGATTTGACCATCTTCAATGGCGATAACACGTTTACGAATGGTGTTTACAATTTCCTGGCTGTGGGTAGCCATAAGTACAGTGGTTCCTTTAGCATTGATTTCTTCTAAAATGTGCATGATTTCCCATGAAGTATCCGGATCTAAATTCCCTGTAGGCTCGTCAGCGATCAAGAGGCGCGGACGATTTACAATCGCTCTCGCAATAGATACCCTCTGCTGCTCTCCACCGGATAATTCATCAGGAATAAAACGCGCTTTATTTTTTAACCTGACTTGATCCAAAACATCCATGACACGACGCCGAATTTGGTTAGGAGATTCTTCAATAACCTCTAAAGCAAATGCAACGTTCTCATAGACTGTCAGTCTTGGAAGCAGACGGAAGTCCTGGTAAACGACTCCTACATTCCTGCGTAAAAACGGTACTTTTTTTTCTTTTATCGTAGTTAAATTAAAATTATTTACGTTAACAGTGCCTTTTGTCGCCTTTTCTTCTCTGAACATCAGCTTCGTGAATGTCGACTTTCCCGCCCCGCTGGGCCCTACTACATATACAAATTCTCCTTGATCTATATGTACGTCGATCCCATTTAAAGCCGTCACACCATTAGGGTAAGTCTTATAGACTCCCTTCATTTCAATCATACAGATCACCTTAACTCCTTTACTATCAATCTTCTAAGTTGTTTTTTAACTCTAGCTGTTTATCGTCTTAAGTCCTCGTTCATTATACCATTCAGATTCGAGTTTTTATGATAAAAAAATATTACATTTTCATTTCAGAATCTTTAATAAATATATAAAATTCGACATTTTTTTCAGGATATGTACGTATTTTCTATATTGTGTAAATGGTTTAAGGAATGTCTATGTAATAGTTCCACGTTATGGAAAATGACCATATAAAAAACCCGACTATATTCTGTCGGGTTCGCTAAGAAATATTAATATATCACTCCATTGTTGCAAGCCAGCTCGCTACTAATTCAGCATCGCTCTCTTCAACATTTTGCGCTGACATGGAACCTTTTCCTTCTTGGATGATCGACTGGATCTCATCAGCAGAATATTTAGATCCGATTTCAGTTAACGCCGGACCGACATTCCCTTCCATGTCGCCGCCGTGACAGCTTGCACAGTTTTGCTGAAATACTTCTTCAGCCGCCGCAACATCCCCATCAAAACTGGACTCTTCACTGCCGGTATCTTCAGACTCACCGCCATTTCCGGATTCATCGTCTCCACCGCCACAGGCACCTAATACTAAGATCATCCCTACTAAAGAAGCCCATAATAATTTCTTCATCGCGTAACCCCCAAACAGGTAATTTTTTCATAAATGGATTATAGATTAGTATAACCTAATCAACTTGTTTTAAAACCCTCTCCAAGTACTTCTGTGGCGTTCATAGCAACCACGAAAGCCCCTGGGTCAATGAGTTTGACCGTTTGTGTCAATTTAATGAATTCATTTTGCTGAACGACACACATGATAATTCTCCGCTCTTCTTCCGTATACCCTCCAGCACCACTCAAAACTGTAACTCCGCGATCAATTTCATGTAGAATTGCTGATCTCACTTTGTCCACGTCGTTCGTAATGATCATCACATTTTTAGAGGTGTTCAATCCCACTTGTACAAAATCAATCGTTCGACTGGTCACGAATAGTCCGATTAAAGCATATAGTCCTTCTTCTACAGAAAAAACGAGAGCAGACGTAAGAACGATCATACCATCAAATAGCGCCACGCTGACTCCAAGCGGGAGATGCGTAAACTTATGTAGTACTTGAGCAGCTAAATCGATCCCGCCAGTAGAAGCACGCCCTCTAAACACAATACCAAGGCCTAACCCGACACCCATACCACCAAAAATCGCTCCTAAAAGAGGATTTTCTGAAGCCGGTTCCAATTGACTTGTCAACAAAACGAACAAAGGGAGAACCATTGTACCTACAAATGACTTCAAGCCAAAATTTTTCCCGAGGATAATGACACCTGTAATGAAAAGAGGCACATTAAGAACAGCCTGTACAATCCCCGGCTCCCAACCGAATACTCCCTTAGTTATCGTACTGATTCCTGCAACTCCGCCTGAAGCAATATTATTGGGGAGTAGAAATATATTAAAAGCGAGCGCCACAAAAAATGACCCCAGAATGACTAGTCCATATTCAATGATATGTCGTAATAAAGGGGGCATAGGCTGGCGCCGGTATTTTTTTGCCATCATCATACTAAATTCCTCCTGAATGAGTCGACTGCCGTTTAGGAGTATACCACTGAGAAGATCAGAATGTAAACGCGGTTGTGATAACGTATTACTATGGTAAAGTGTGAAGTTATTACATTGTAGAAGCCAGCTGTAAAACAGAAAAACCCTCTCTTCATGTGGAAAAGAGAGGGTTCTACATTAATTCATTTTGGAACGCAGAAAAGCGTTAATGAACTTATCAAGCTCCCCATCCATGACGCCCTGGGAATTTCCGTTTTCTACATTGGTACGGTGGTCTTTCACCATAGAATATGGATGGAAAACGTAGGAGCGGATTTGACTGCCCCAGCCAATTTCCTTTTGCTCCCCTCGAATATCATCAAGCTCAGCCTGTTGACGTTCTATTTCAAGCTGATAAAGCTTAGATTTAAGCATTTTCATTGCTTGATCCCTATTTTTCAACTGTGACCGCTCGGATTGACATGTCACAACGGTTTTAGTCGGGACGTGGGTAATACGAACTGCTGAGTCTGTCGTGTTGACGTGCTGCCCGCCAGCCCCGCTGGATCGGTACGTGTCAATTTTCAAGTCCTCTGTTCTCACATCAATTTCGACCTCATCGTTGAATTCAGGCATAACTTCGCATGAAACAAACGACGTGTGACGCCGTCCAGATGAATCGAATGGAGAAATACGGACGAGGCGATGCACTCCTTTTTCAGCTTTCAAGTATCCATAAGCGTTATGCCCTTTTATTAGCAGAGTTACACTTTTCACTCCAGCTTCATCACCAGGAAGATAATCCATCGTTTCTACAGAAAAACCTTTTTTCTCGGCATAACGGGTATACATCCGAAGCAGCATGCTCGCCCAGTCCTGCGACTCAGTTCCGCCTGCCCCCGGGTGCAGCTCAAGGATGGCATTATTTTTGTCATAAGGTTCACTTAGAAGCATGTTAAGCTCAAATTCGTTAAGGTTCTCAACTAGAGAGGTCACTTCCTCTTCCAATTCCTTACGAAGCTCTTGATCTTCCTCTTCTTTTACAAGCTCATAGGAGACTTCCAGGTTTTCGTGGGATTCTTCATGCTCCTCCAATGTGTGTACAAGGCCTTTCAGTCCATTCACTTCATTGATAACTTTTTGAGCGTTTTCCTGTTGGTCCCAAAATCCTGGCTCTGTCATTTCTTCTTCCAGCTCAGCAATGCGGGTCTTCTTTTGTTCGACGTCAAAGAGACCCCCTGAAGTCCGCTAATCGTTTAGCTGTATTATCGAGTTCGTGGCGAATTTCTGCCATATCCATTTTCCATCACTCCTAGTAAGATTCAAGACATCACGTAAGCACAAGGGAAGACACCCTCTTATGTGAGAGTGCCCTCGTCTATTAAGATCCGTGACAATTTTTATATTTTTTACCGCTGCCGCATGGGCAAGGATCATTCCGGCCTACCGTGTCTTTTTTAACGTAAGGCATTTTTCTTTTAGATTCTTTACTTTCTTCCCCGTCCCCTGAAACTGCCTTTGCACCCTGCGCGACTTCCTGACGCTGGAGGTTGTTCCGGATTTGGGCTTTCATGACGTACTTGGCCACTTCTTCGTCAATGGTTTGAACCATCGCCTCGAACATACTGAAACCTTCGAATTGGTATTCACGAAGCGGGTCATTCTGTCCATAAGCGCGTAAATGGATACCTTGACGAAGCTGATCCATTTGGTCGATATGGTCCATCCATTTCTGGTCGACCGTCCGCAGCAGGATGACTTTCTCGAATTCTCTCATCTGCTCTTCTGTAAGCTCAGCTTCTTTTTCGTCATAACGTACTTTGACTTTTTCTATAATGAGCTCTTCCATCTCTTCAGGATCTTTACCTTTTAAGTCTTCAACCGTTACATCGCCTTCATGAAGTAGGTTGGCTTTCACGTATTCAACAATGGAATCAAGCTCCCAATCGTCATCGATTTCCTCAGACGTATGAGCCTGTACAGTTTTTCGCACGACGTTTTGAATCATCTGCTCAATGATTTCGCGCAGATTCTCGGAAGTGAGAACATCATAGCGCTGTTTATAAATGACTTCACGCTGCTGACGAAGCACATCATCATATGAAAGTATCGTTTTACGCGCATCAAAGTTATTACCCTCGACCCGTTTCTGAGCCGATTCCACAGCTCTTGAAATCATTTTACTTTCAATCGGCTGTGAATCGTCCATACCGAGGCGTTCCATCATGTTGCGCATATTATCTGAAGCGAAACGGCGCATCAGCTCATCATCAGTAGCCAAATAAAACTGTGACATTCCCGGATCACCTTGACGACCTGAACGACCACGCAGCTGATTATCGATCCGACGTGATTCGTGACGCTCTGTACCTATGACAGCAAGTCCGCCCGCTTCACGGACGCCATCGCCTAATTTAATGTCGGTACCACGTCCGGCCATGTTCGTTGCAATCGTCACTGCGCCTTTTTGGCCTGCATTTTCAATGATTTCTGCTTCTCGGAAGTGGTTTTTTGCGTTCAGTACATTATGAGGTACTTTAGCTTTAGTCAAATAACGAGAGATAATCTCTGATGTTTCAACAGCTACTGTTCCGACAAGCACAGGCTGTCCTTTTTCATAACGTTCTTTAATATCTTCTACGACGGCACGGAATTTGCCATCCATCGTCTTATAAACAAGATCTGGTTTGTCATCACGGATAATCGGCTGATTCGTTGGAATCGCTATGACGCGCATATTGTATATATTCAAGAACTCTTCTTCTTCTGTTTTAGCCGTACCAGTCATCCCCGACAGCTTTTCATACATCCGGAATAAGTTCTGGAATGTGATAGAGGCAAGGGTCATGCTTTCATTTTGGATCTGCAAGCCTTCCTTCGCTTCTATCGCCTGATGCAGCCCGTCACTATAGCGTCGTCCTTTCATAAGACGGCCCGTGAATTGGTCGACGATAACGACTTCATCCTCTTCCACAACATAATCCGTATCACGATGCATCGTCGTGTGGGCTTTTAAAGCCTGGTTGATGTGGTGGATCAATGATACGTTAGAAAGGTCGAACAAGTTCTCAATTTTGAAGAATTTTTCTGCCTTGTTGATCCCTTCCTCCGTAAGCTGGACGTTCTTCGTCTTTTCATCAAACGTAAATTCATCATCACGTTCAAGAAGACGCACAAAGGAATTCGCCGCCTGATACAAATCAGCCGACTTGGACGCTGAGCCGGAAATGATCAAGGGAGTACGCGCTTCATCGACCAGAATGGAATCAACCTCATCAATGATCGCGAAGTGAAGCGGACGCTGCACCATCTGCTCTTTATATAAAACCATATTGTCACGCAAATAATCGAAACCAAACTCGTTGTTGGTTCCGTACGTAATATCAGCCAAATAAGCTTCTCTTTTATCATCTTTGGACATTCCATTTAAGTTCAAACCAACAGTCAGACCGAGGAATTGAAAAAGCTCACCCATTTCCTTCGCATCACGACTCGCTAGATAGTCGTTGACCGTAATAATGTGAACACCTTTCCCGGTTATAGCGTTCAAATATGCAGGCATAGTAGAAGCTAATGTTTTACCTTCACCTGTTTTCATTTCGGCTATATTCCCCTCGTGAAGGGCTACGGCACCAAGGATCTGGACAGTGAACGGGCGCATACCTAACACGCGTTTGGAGGCTTCACGTACGACAGCATAAGCTTCCACCATCATATCATCAAGCTTTTCTCCTTTTTCATATCGGGACTTGAATTCATCTGTTTTATTGCGAAGACCATCGTCAGACAGTTTCTCTAAATCTGATTCTAACTCATCTACCTTCTCCGCTATTTTTTCTAAACTTTTAAGTTGGCGTGAGTTTCCATCACCAAAAATCTTTTTTAATGTTCCAAGCATTGCAACCGCTCCTCTTTAATATCCTATCTTCGGTTGAATAGTTTAATCCACACCTTATCATAACACTAAGAACAGCGAAATGACAACAAATCAGAGAACGTGAAGGACTGGTGTGAGCGAAGAAATACCGACGGAGCAGTCCGGGGGTGAACTGCCCGATCGGCGGAGGCGATTATAAGGAATGAGAAGGGGCCAAGCGGGGTTGCTGCTCACGAATCAACTGATGCTCCATGTTCGATTGGCGCTGATCGACTTCATATATACGTCGATTAGCTGTACCAATGATTTCTACGAGCTGAGCAATCGTTTCTTCTTGTTGTTTTAAACGTTCATATAAATGAACACAATCTGAGCAAGTATAAGTACTGGTCATGATTTCGCCTCCAAGGTAGGATTGTTACTATTTATTTATATCATGGAAGGAATTGAAAGAAAAAAGGCGGAATTTCGATAATCAATCGGGAGCAAGGATATAAAAATCATTTTTGAGTAGAAGGAAAGCGGATTATAAAGGACAATTTTGCTAAGCTGCTGGGGATCTTCACTATATTAAATAAATTTAAAAAGCAGCCCCATTTTACTGAGGCTGCCTTTTCTCTAATTAAGTTTCAATTAAGCCATATCGTCCGTCTCTACGTTTGTAGACGATATTCGTTTCATCTGTATCCGCGTTAGTGAATACGAAAAACGCGTGTCCAAGCAGATCCATTTGTAAAGCGGCTTCTTCACTGTCCATAGGTTTCAGGTCGAAACGCTTCGTTTTTACAATTTTCACTTCGGATTCATCGTTATCATATTTTTCGGCTTGAGCTTCTCTTTCCATTTCAGCGAATACATATTTTGGAGCGCCCTCCTGACGGGATCTCCGGTTCACTTTTGTTTTGTATTTACGGATTTGTCTTTCTAATTTATCTACAACAAGGTCGATGGCAGCATATAAATCTGAATTGTGCTCCTCAGCACGCAGTAGTAAATTTTTCATCGGGATTGTGACCTCGATTTTCTGCTCATCATTATAGACACTTAGATTAACGTGAACTTCAGAAGACGGCGGAGTCTCGAAATAACGCTCCAATTTGCCCACCTTTTTTTGAACGTAATCTTTGATGGGATCCGTCACCTCTAAGTTTTCACCACGAATGTTATAATTTAACATATGCAAGTGTCCTCCTTTCATCCTTATGTAGTTTATATTCTACCATACCCTTGCCCTTTCCTGCATAAACTTTCTGAACTTTACAATAATCATTGTCGAACTTTTGTGGAATTGGAGGAAATACCATGAAAGTTGGTTGAATAATTCCATTTAATGGTTGAATTTTGAAAGAATATGGTCGAATTAAAACAGATGATGAAGGTAATATACTATTTTCACCTTTTATAGATGATTTTTAAAATAGTTAGAGAATATAATTTACATAGATTATAGAAAGGATGGATGTAAACTTTTGCAATACTCCCGCTCCACCCTTTAAAATATGAAGCTTTACCTCGAAGACTCTCTCGAACACATACCAGCTACACACTCATCGAGAACGACTATAGATAATTTTTCATATATAATGGACAACAATCACTTTTCTACTATATAAAAACAGCTGAACGTACATCCATGTCAAATTGTACAAGACATTCGATGTCACCTTTTCAATATGAAGAGACTTTACGGCAGGTTGCGGTGCAGCTGTATGTCACCTTCTCCCCGTCAAAATCATGAGAGAGCTTTGCACGATTATTCTCATTTGATAAAATCGACGGTCAACAATAGAGATTTCCACGAATTCTGTTTTTTGAAATCCTCCTCGACGGCTAATAAAATGCTTGCTCCTTTACCATTATCTGCAGCCGGAAGAACAAAAGACCTCTTTTACCGTCTATTGAATAAAATAATCAGCCTCTCCTTTAAATGGGAGCGGTTTTGCCATTAATTCCTCGAATGCCGTAATTAATTCGACCATTCAGTGAGACACAAACTTCGATAATTCCCCCAGAACACACTATATTCCCTCTTACTTTTAAAAATATTTCAATAATTCAATAAGAATCGTTGCACGTTTCTTGAATCATGTTATAATCTAAAACTACAGCTAAAGCCAACTAAGTTTATAGGAATTATACATATATAAGGGAGGGATCACATGTTTCTTCAATTAAATGATGTAGGGAAAACATTCGAAGATAAGGAAAAAGGAGAATTTGAAGTTTTTTCTAACATTGATTTATCAATAGACAGAAAAGAATTCGTCTCGCTATTAGGGCCTTCCGGCTGCGGGAAATCCACGTTACTTTCGATGGTAGCAGGCCTGGAACATGCTACATCCGGAACGATTCAGCTAGAAGACAAACAAATTAAACAAGCAGGCCCGGACCGGGGCATGGTCTTCCAGCAGCCCTCGTTGTTCCCCTGGCTGAACGTCCGTGATAACGTCACCTTCCCATTAAAATCCACGTTGTCTAAACAAGAAGCTGAAAAACGAGCCGACCACTTTTTAAAAATGGTTCACTTGAGCCGCTTCAAAAAACATTATACGTATGAATTGTCAGGCGGCATGCAGCAGCGAGTAGCAATCGCCCGCGCGTTAGCAATGGATCCTAAGGTCCTCCTTATGGATGAACCGTTTGGCGCGCTGGATGAGCAAACTCGTCACATACTCCACGATGAACTCATCAAAATTTGGGAAGAAACTCAAAAAACGATACTGTTCGTCACTCACAGTATCCAGGAAGCAATCAAGCTCTCTGATCGAGTCATCGTTATGGGCACTCGTCCTGGGCGTATTATCGCCGATTTTAACGTCGATATTCCGAGACCTAGAAAAAGATCTGATGAACGAGTGATAGAGCTAGAAGATAAAGTGATGAATCTGCTAAAAGAAGAAATCAATAAAGTACTGAAGGAAGAATTAAACAATGAACTTGAATATTCTCATTAAACGTATCCTTTTTCTTGTCGCAGTCGTTGGTATCTGGCAATTAATTTTCAGCGCAGGCGTTTTGGAAGAAATCATTTTCCCTTCCCCGCTCAGTGTGTGGGAAGCTCTTTATAACGGATTTACTACTGGAGATTTCCTCGGTGCATTAGGCGCTAGTTTCAGGCACTTATTCATAGGATTAGCGATGGCGATTGCTTTTGGCACAGTGATCGGCGTCATCCTTGGCAAGTCAAAGCAAGCGGATGAAACTGCCGGCATGTATTTAATTGCCATGCAGAGTATTCCGAGCATCGTTTGGGTGCCGCTCGCTATTATGTTATTCGGATTCTCAGAGTTCGCTGTTATTTTCGTAGTTGTTCTCGGTGGAACGTTTGTTATGGCGTTAAACGTACGAACGGCAATCCAAAGCGTTCCCCCTCAATTCATACGAGCCGCAAGAACGATGGGAACGAGAGGCATCAGCTCTTTTTTCAGAGTCGAAATCCCTTCAAGCGTACCTTATTTTATGACCGGGCTGCGCTTAGCATGGGCATTCAGCTGGCGAGCGTTAATGGCTGGCGAGCTGTTAAGTAACGGACCGGGGCTCGGCTACTCACTAGCCTACGCTCAGGATTATGCACGTATGGATCAGGTCGTTGCGATTATCGTCATTATTGGCGTTATCGGAGCAGTCGTTGATCAATTCGTATTTTCTAAACTAGAGAAAAATGTAAGAAACCGCTGGGGTTTATCTTAAATATAGAGAGGGAGAGTTATATTGAAAAAAATAATTACAGGATTCAGCTTTATTATATTAATCGGGATACTGGCAGCTTGCGGAAGCAGCTCCACTTCAGGCAGTGGAAACTCAGACAAAGATGAAGTGACGATCGGTTACTTCCCTAACATCGATCATGCTGCGGGAATGGTTGCAGAAGATAAAGGACTTTATGAAGAAGCATTACCTGAAGGTACAGACGTAAACTATCAATATTTCCCGGATGGCTCAGCCTTCATGACGGCGATTGAAACTGGAGAAATAGAAGGCGGAATTGTCGGACCGGGACCAGCAATGAACCACTTTACAAGCGGAGCGAAAATCAATATCGTTGCCGCTGGAGCGACGGGCGGTACCGTCATTATGGCTAGAAATGGTGCAGATATAGAATCTGCTGAAGATATTAAAGGAAAAACCTTTATCTCTCCTCGTGTCGGTTGTACACACGATGTTCAATTTGAAACGATGATGAAAAATGAATTCGGAATCACTTCTGATCGTCTGGACGGCGAAATGAAACACGTCACAGGTAAACCGGCCACTTACAGCAGTATGTTCGAATCCGGAAAAGTAGACGTAGCAGCCGTACCTGAACCATGGGCTGCTTACATCGAAGCGCAAGGTACTG
Source organism: Halobacillus campisalis (assembly GCF_030345335.1). Lineage (GTDB taxonomy): Bacteria > Bacillota > Bacilli > Bacillales > Halobacillaceae > Halobacillus_A > Halobacillus_A campisalis. The sequence continues at coordinate 113,961 of NZ_JAPVRC010000004.1, read as the reverse complement.
GAGAAGTCCTTTTTCAAAATGACGAAGTCGCTCATAACGTAAATATGCCTGCTTCTGTTTTTGTAACTTCCGAGAAGTTGAAAGAGAAGGATCCAGGAATGATTCAAAACTTAGTGGATGCTCATAAAAAAGCGACAGACTTCGTGAATGAGAACCCAGAAGAATCGAAAGAAATCGCAATTGCACAAATTAAAGAAATCACCGATCAGGAACTATCCCAGGAAGTCGTAGACAGCTCATGGGAGCGCATGAACTTCACGTACGAAGTCGAAGCGAATGAAATCCAAATGTTTGCTGACTCCTCTTATGAACTTCAGTTCCTTGAAGAAAAACCGAACTTAAATGGGTTAGTCGATACGACATTCATTGAAGAATAAGCAAAAGAGCCTTTCCGATGTGGAAGGCTCTTTTTAATGAGAAATATAAGGGAAAATGTGAGCCTGCATCTTTGACTTCCACCGTTCAAAGGAAGGAATCAGCTGTTGGTTCAACGTCAGACTTTTCTTATCAGCCGCTTTTGCTTGTACCCATTCTTCAAACACTACAATTACATCATGGAAATCAGTCAACAGTTCCTGAGAATAGAAAGGATCATCGAGGACATCCACGATATGAGTATGAGACCGGTGCATTTTTTCAAAAGCCATGATCGTGTCCCTGAAGACGATCTTTGGCCTCTGATCATTCATGTTCGCTCCATCTAAGTACTGAAAAGCCTCGCTTACACCCGTCAACACCTGCATGTATTCATAAAGCATCTCCTGCTCTTCAACTGTACGCTGTCTCATTTTTTACGGTCCAAAAACATGCCGTCATACGAGGAGACACTTTGATAAGGATTCGTATAGCGCTGCGTGCTTGATTTCTGCCTTCTCATCTGCCGAAGCTCTACCTTCAATCCGTTAAAAAGAAATTCAAGCTTCTGATTAATATCGAGATCCAGACTCATCACAGTTTGAACGATTTCTTTATCCTGATTGGTTTGAGGTTGAGGAAGCTGTTGAATGATCGCCGAACGTTCACCAAGTAACCGCTGGATTTCCTGAACAACTTCCTGGCGATTATCGTCGGTGACTTTGCGATTCACTTCCTTAGATAAAAGTTCGGTGATCGTTAAAAATTGCCGCCATACCATACTAAGCTGTTCCGCCTGCGCCATATTGAGCTTTTCTGGACTGGAGAAGCACCTGTTTCCACGTATCACGGAACTCGGTCACCAGACCCTCCACCTCATCCAAAATAGCCGGATCATTTTGAATGTTAGCTTCGATTAGCCGGCGGTTCATATACTCATACAGCGGAAGAACGTCCTCGGCCACGGCGTAATCCTGATTCATCGTCACCATCAGTTCACGAATGATCGCCTGTGCTTTTTGAATGACGGTATTTTTTTGTTCGATCTCTTTATTTTCCATAGCTTTCTTACCAGCGCGGATGAATTTAATGCATCCGTTATAAAGCATCAAAGTAAGTTCGCCTGGAGAAGCTGTTACTACTGAGTTGTTTTGATAGGCTTGGATCGACATCTAAACAAACACTCCTTTTATATTATTACATCATACCTGCTGAAAAGTTTTGTTGAATATAAGCTGATTGTGAGTTCATCTCCTGAATTGCTTTCTCCATGGCACCAAATTCGGACCAGTAACGGTCTTCAATTTGAGTCAGCTTGCTCTCGAAGCTGAGCATACGCTGATCGACATTCACTAGTTCCCTGCCTAAAGAAAAACTTTGATTAGTGCTCGTTTCTTTTCCAGCCTTCCTTTCAATCGACGTTCGCGTACTGCCGATAATATCTTCAAGACGGCGGACGATCCCCTTCTCCTCACCCTCTCCATCATTAGCAAAAAGGGATTTTACAGAAGAAGCATCTTCACTTAAAGCATTGCGAAGCTTTTCTTCATCAATCTCAAGCTTACCACGGTCGCGGTAATTAGAGGACGTTTCAATGCCGATTTGCGAAAGAATATTAAATTCGCCGCCAGATTCGACCTTGCTGTACCAGCTCGTCCTCATTTGTGCAAGAGAGCCGGATAAGACAGAATCCCCTTGAAGCAGACCTTTTCTAGCCTGCTCCTCCCACTTTTCAATTTCATCCTCTTCCATAGCTTCTTTCTGCTGCTCGGTCAAAGGAGGGTAATCACGGTTTTTTCTTTCATTCAGCTTATCGCCCAGACTTTCGATGATGTCATTGTATTTATTAACGAAGTCAGTAATTTTTTCAACTGCTCCATCAACGTTATTAGTAACGTTGACAGTAGATTTCCCTACTTCGTGAAGAGTAAAGTCGACACCATTAACAGAGTAATTATTGTCATGGGACGTAATTTCAAAGCCACTATCATTATATGTGAACTTTGCGTCCCTCCCGCCTTTTTCTTCACCGCTCAGACCTAAAGTACTCGTTAAAAAGTTCGGTCCACCGCCAAAATCAATTTCTTTTCCAACGGAGTTGTAATTTCCCGTCTCATCTCGCTCAATCATCACTTTATCGGCATTTTTATCATAAAAAGCCCTCACGCCGATTTGAGAATCGTTAATTTCTTTTAGAACATCATTTAATGAATCACTTGAATCAATGGAAAACACATGAGATTTTTCTCCATCTTTTCCGTATGTCTTAATCTCAAAGTCACTTTCATCCAGCCCATTGGCAAAGAAACCTCTTTGAGAATCTAACGAAGCATCAGGGTCAAACTCATCGTTTCCACCCGTAATCGATCCTTCAGAGTAATTATAAGCAGCAGAGGCAAGTTGAGTAACCTCCAGACTATATCTGCCTTCCCCAGCACTCGAACTGGCTTTCGCACTCACGGCAGAATTTGAGGAAGAAGCCTCTTTTGATTGATATGTACGATCAAGCTTCATATCCAGTGCTAAATTATCAAGCTCAAGAAACGTCTTATTTACGTCACGGTACTCATCACGCTGCCACTCAAGCTTAGTCTTCTCCTGCTCCATCTTATTCAGCGGCATCCGTTCAGCTTCCATCAAATCTCTTATAATACTATCCGTATCAATACCGGAAGCCAGCCCGCCAATTCGCATATCACTCATCAAATCACCTCTTATATTTTGTCATCTACGATGAAACCTAGAAACTCAGCCATCGCCCCGTAATAATCAAGCATCTGTTTAGGAGGAATCTCCTTCACGACCTCTCTCGTCTTCATATCGACGATCGTCACATAGTACTCATCCAATTTATCATGCATCTCGAACCGCAAAGACGTCGGCTCATAATCCAACAGCTCATTCATTTTAGCAATAATCTCTCCAGCATGTAGTTTATCCGGCGCACCCCCGAGATAAGGAGTGCTCTTATCTTTTTCTTTCTGTATCTGCTTTAAATTCTCCTGTACAGCTGAAATATCACTAAGTTGGGTTGTGCTTCTGTGCAGAAGCTGTGATTGGCTCATGCTTTTTTTAACATCCACCTTCAACAACTCCCCATGTTATATGGTTTAGTTTTTATATCGGTTATTTTTTATGATTGTTGAGTGGTTAGATAAAATGGAGGTGTCTATTGTATGGCTGCTTTGTGGAAGGTTTCGGTGGTAACTGGGTTAGGAGGAGTAAATATAATTTCACGCTATTGATAAAATGAGAGAAAAGTTAACTTTCAATAACTCAGTCAAAAATTCCTCATAGTAAAAGGACCCTAAGGATAAGGTCCTTTCCATACATATTAACGTGGTAATTGAAGAGAAATCCTTGTGGCTGCTGATTGGCTTGAGCTAACATAGCTTGAGATGCTTGCCCTAAAAAAGAATTCTTCATTTGGGTCATCATTTCCTAGGCCATGTCCACATCTCTGATACGAGATTCTGTTGCTGTTAAATTTTCAGAAGACGTTCCAAAGTTGTTAATAGAAAGGACTAATCTATTTTGATAAGCTCTCATTTGAGCTCGTGAAGCTGAAACAGAGGGTATAGCCTTGTCAAGAGTATCAATTGCCGTCTGAGGAGTTTTTCAGCAAATCTAGTAAATTCCCTGAGAATGTAGCCGCTTCGGCGTTCTCTTCTTGTATTGCCACGTAGATTTCCTGGCGGTGAATTTCTACGTGCTTTGGTGCTTCGATCCCTAGCTTCACCTGACCGCCTTCGACAGATACGACTTTCACTTCGATGTCATCACCTATGCGGACGGATTCTCCTGATTTTCGATTAAGGACGAGCATAGGTTTCACCGCCTTCATTTGTAAACAGTGGATGCTTTGTGCGGTAGGTCGTTTGGTTCAGGATGATTTGCTTCGCCTGGCCGTTATTGATGTTCATAATGATCGGTGCCTGCAGATTAAGTGTGGACTGAGCGAACGGCTCTTTTACTGTGACGACAGTATATACGGCCACATCCTCAGGCTTAGTAATGCCAAGTCCTTCCTGTGATTTTTCGTCCAGGTCGAATTCATAATTTTTATAAAATAAATACGGATTCGTAACGATGAGCGCAACGCCCGCCTCATCCACTGATTGCAGGGCAAGATAAAGGCTGGTATCGTTTACCGGCAGCAATATGAATGTGTGATAGCTTTCAAAGCCCGGGATTCCTTTTTTAAACGTAATGCAGTCGTCTTCTTTCACTTCGATGTCGCCAAAGTATTTCGTCGCAATGTTCATGATTTCCACCTTCCTTACACTTTCCAGTCAATTTGTATATCCGGGTACTGCTGCATATAGGTGCCTACTTTTCCTTGCTGAAAGGAGGTTTCAGGGTCTCTTCTTTCCACATTAATGATCGGCTCGTTTCGCTGGACAGAAATATCAGCTTCGCCCGGCTGATAATGAAGATCCACTAACTCGTTGACCGGGGTGCGTCCGAGTTGAATGTCAAAGTCAAACCCTGAGTTGCGCTCGGCTTGAGACGCGATCGGGTTGCCTCCATTTTCTATCTTCATCAGCTCATCGCCTTCTGAAGAGACCCGGGCTATCCCCTGCATCCACTTTTGTTCACCGACTTGTGCCGTGTCTTTTGTCCGCAGAAGTGCATTTTTTAAATCAATATTGTGCCAGGCTTTTGTCTGATCGATTGTCAGCTTGCCCGGCCGCTGCTGAATAGACATGTCGGCTTTAGGCTGCTGAATCGATTGCTGCGCTTTTGGCTGACGGATCGTCTGCTCTCCTCGGTCTATATTTAATCCTAACCTGGCCGGTGTCGATTGAATTTGAATTTGTGGAACAGCCATCCATCAACCCCTCCTCTAAAAAATGAGACTGCCTCTGCGAAGAGACAGCCTTATCTAAGAAAGTCCATCAGCGATGGTTGAATGATCCTCGCTCCTACGCCCATCGCGGCACGGTGGACACTTTCTTGTGCTTTTAAATCGGTAATCACCTTTTCAATGTCCGCATCTTCATTGTCGGACATCATTTTAGTGGCACTTACTTGCTGAGTGCCTAAGCGGTCCTCAATCAGCTCCACCCGGTTCATTCGTGCGCCTAAATCGGCACGCTCACCTACAAAGCTGTTCACATGATTATCCATTTGGCTTAAGCTGCTGCTGAGCTCATCTTCGCTTGCGCCGCTTTCTAAATCAGAAGCAAATTTTTCTATATCAGCAAATAAGTCTTCGTTGAACACGGAGCCTGATGTAATGTTCGCCTGGATTTTCACTCCTGAGGACACTTCAATTTCTACCGGTGTATCAGTGACGTTTAGTTCGAAAGTATCTGAATCAATCGGTTTTTCCGTTGTATTCGCCCCATTGAAAATGTATTTGCCGTTGACTTGGGTGTTGCCAACCTCGGCCAAATGCTCTTTCAACTGGCGGACTTCTTTTGCTATGTTCTCACGTTCCTCGTCTTCGTACGTCCCATTGCTTGCCTGCACATTCAGCTCGCGGATGCGCTGAATCGCCTGGGTCGCTTCATCTAAAGCGGCATCACTGTTATCCATCCAGTTATGCACTTCTCCGATATTACGCTGGAATTGCTCCACCTGACCAAGCTGAGAGCGGTAGTTCATGCCTTTCATCGCCACTACAGGGTCCTGGGAAGGTTTACTGATTTTTTTGCCGGTTGAAAGCTGTTCTTGGTACTTTCCTAAATCGCCGTAACTGTTGCTTAAATTACGCAGCATATTATTTGATAACATTCCTTGAGTTACGCGCATGTGCTACTCACCTACCTTCCCACTACACCCATTTGATTGATAATACGATCCAGCATTTCATCCACAACGGTGATGTTCCTAGCCGAAGCATTGTACGCGTGCTGAAATTTGATCATGTTCGTCATTTCTTCATCTAAAGAAACCGCGCTGACGGACTGACGCTGCTGTTGTACTGAATCCTTCAGCGTGTTCGTATTGCCTTGCATGCGCTGGGCTTCTTGCGTTTCCACAGCCATGGCGCCGATCATAGATTCATAGTAATCGTCTAAGGACGTCTCTTCTCCGAATACCTCATTGGCTTCATTTTGCACGTTAGCTAAAGCCGAAGCATTACCTCCATCACCCGACAAAGGTTGATCCGCCGCTGCAATATGATCGGCGTCTGCTTTTATTTCATCCGTAATGTCTAATCGACGAGCCAACCCTTCGATTACTCCTTCTTCATTCTTCTCTCCTGCAACTTCAAAAAAGGCAGGGACTTCTGCATCGTTGGCAATACTGTTCAACGATTCTCCGCTCGTATGTACTTCGTTGAAAGCCTCAGCAAATCCTGTTGCCATTTTATCTAAATCACGCAGCATATTTTCATACGCTCCAATTGCATCACCGTCGTTGTTAAGATAACCGCCTGAATCCATTAAGCCTTTCAGCTTCCCGATGGAAGTGAAATTCTCCACTGTCATTTCCTCGCTGCCCAGTTCAACAGATGTAGCTAATCCTTCCCCGTTGGTATTGACATTCAACTCATTAGTAGAGTTATCTGCTCCATTAACTAAATTCGGCTCGAGGGCTGATCCGTTTTCACCTCTGATGGTAATATTTGCTTTCCCCATAGCCATCGCATCGGCGGATGACGGAGGTTCTTCGTAGGATACGTCGATATTCAAGTGTCCGGAAAGATTATCTATCAAGTTGTCACGTTCATCATATAAGTCGTTTGGAACCAAACCGTGAGGCTCCACTTCTGCAATTTGCTGGTTTAAATTATTAATTTGTCTTGCCATCGAATTGATCTCTTTACTTGTCACTTCGATTTCAGCTGAAATATCCTCCTGTACATCGTTCAACGTATTCGATAAGTAATTGAACGTCTCCGCTACAGCCTGACCACGCTGACGCACGACCGAACGTGCACCGGAATCTTCAGGATTGACCGCTAAATCCTGCAGGGAATTCCAGAAGCGATCCATCGTTTTGGACAAACCATCCTCAGAAGGTTCATTCATAATTTCCTCAAGGCGGCCAAGCTCTTCGGCACGAGCCTCATAATAACCCGCTTTATTATTTTCACCGCGATACTGATCGTCAAGATAGCCTACTCGAATTCGTTCAATCGCTCCGATTTGAACACCGCTGCCCACCTGCCCCGGGATTTCCGGACGGTTTCTTGAAGCCGGCGGATAAGGTCCGGATGATTCAAAATTAACTCGCTGCCTCGTATATCCTTCTGTATTAGCATTCGATATGTTATGCCCCGTCGTATGTAATGCAGATTGCTGGGCAAACAATCCGCGTTTGGCCACTTCCAACCCGCCAAAAGTTGATCCCATAAAACCTCTCCTCTTCGATTACGCCTGTGAATCGAATACGGAGCGATTCTGCCCGTTCGATCCAGATGCATGACCATAATTTAAATTATTTAAAGAAGGCTGCAATAAATCAAGCGACATATTTATGAACTGCAGCGACTGCTTCGTCAGCTCACCGTTCAATACTTCCTGCTGCTTCAAGTCGGCCAACACTAAAATGAAAGAGTTGTACACTTCTTCAAGCTGTTCACGATCCGGCCAACGGCTCCACTTAATAATATCGGAAACCTTCGGCACAGCATCCGCAAAGCCCTGCTTGCCAGCTGCCCATTCCTTAACGGCTGCACTGCGTTTCTTTTCTAACGAATTAATAGCTGACACATGTTTCCGCTCCTGTGACAGACACAATTGCAAAGCATCCATATCGTTCGTTTTCAAAGCTTCCGTCTTTTTCCTCGACAAAACAAGCAGACTTTCGTGCAGCTGCTTCATCCGTCCCAGATGATCGATAATTAATTTAGCTGTCAACGTCATTCTCCTTTACTTCTTATCCGAAAAGAAATCCACCATATTTCCAGCCGTCCGCTGGTGGTCAACTTTATAATTCCCATTTTCTACCTGGATTTTAATTTCATTTATATAATTTTGACGTGTCTCATTCGTTTTCCCTGAGTCTTGCAGCGCCTTACCGGCAGAAGAAATCTCTACTTTATCCTGCTGCTGTTTAACCGGCTGCTTCACTTCTTCCTGTTTGTTCAACTGCTTTTGATATGGATTAAAATTCGAATGGTTCGGCCCATTGATTTTCATATCATTCACCTCTTTCATTCCAGCCTGTCGTTACTTTGTATATCGTCCAATAAAGGAAACAGTTTAGCGGTTGTCATCATTCACCGTATAATAAGTCACAGGACCTAAGCCTTCCTTCTTATTACGAGCTTCCAGGTCATCCAGTTCACCCTGCTTTTGTACCCCAGACCTGATGGATACAGTACAGCTTTCACACAGACGCCCCTCACGGATCTCCGCCCCGCACCGCTCACAACCATAAGATAACGCCGGGAATTGGGCCGGGTGGAGCCGCTTCGACTTTACGAACTCACGTATCTTATACTCTTCCACACCCGTTTCCCTCACAATATCAAGAATCGCAGCCGTCCGGTTCTCCTTTTTCCTCACAAAAGAATACACCAATTGAAAATCCTCTTCCTCTCGCTTCACACAATCATTGCAGACTATCGCCGGCCCCTTCACAAACAACGCATGACACCTAGGACAATTCGCTAATTCAGCCATCACCCAATCCTCCAATACTACTCTTTTTCTATTATATCGGCAATAATACAGAAATCAAAAGATGCACTAGCGAAAAACCGTAAACGAATGCACTCGCGGACACCCATTCTCCCTAAGCAGACGAGCCAAATGCCTCACCGTCATCCCCGTCGTATAAATATCATCTACCAGCACCACCGGACATTCTACACTTTCAATAAGCTCAAACGGATTCTCCCCCATAATCCGTTCTACCCGTCCACGCTTCGACTGCTTCTCATTCCCTTTTCTTTTAAAAAAATGATGAGGAGACGCACCCAGCATTGTTATGACTGCTTCCGACTGGTTGAATCCCCGCTCCAACAACCTCTCCACACTCAAAGGAATTGCTCCAAGCTCTGCATCCATCCCGTGAAAGTGGTTTTTATACTTCGTCTGGACAGCTTCAGCAAAGGCATGGACGAGCGTAAAGTCCCCCCGATACTTCCAGCGTGCGACTAGCTCTTTTGCGAAATCGTTGTAACCAAACACCGACACATTCTCCTCAAGAACCCCGCTGTACTCCGACCGATTCCAGCGCTCACAGTCGAAGCACAAACCATTGCCATCTTTCCGTCCACATCCCTTGCAGCCGGGTTCATCGATGACAGCGAACTTCTCCATGCAGGAAACACAGAGTTTGATCGGCTTTTGCACAGTCAAAAAGCTGGTCCAATCCACTTTGGGAAGCACTTGTTCAAAACAGATGAGGCACCTCATAGCTCCTTCCTCGCTTTTTTGTTCATGTGAATGATGGCTTCCTGAGCATCAAGCATGGCGTTTGTTTTACCAAAATGGTAGAAAATGACGTCGCCATCAGGGTCTTCCGGACTTCGTCCTGCCCGCCCGGCAATTTGTACTAAGGCGGCTTCATCAAATACGTGGTGACCAGCGTCAATGACAAAGACATCGACGGAAGGAAATGTTACTCCGCGTTCTAAGATGGTCGTCGTCACAAGAATGTCGATTGTACGATCGCGGAACCGCTGGACTTTTTCGCCCCGGTCCGGGTCTTCTGCATGGACCGAGTCCACATTGAAGTCATTTTCAAGAAAGGCTTTAACCGCTCCTGCATAGGTGATCGTCGAAACGAAAAGCAGCAGCTGGCGGCTTCCTTTTTGCTGAATCTCAATTGTTTTTATTAAAGATTGAGGCAATCGCCCTTTGGATAACTGGCGCTTTAAGGTAGGAGTAAGCTTAAGTTTTGGTACGGGAAGAGGATGACCGTGGAAACGCTGCGGGATGAAAGCTGCGGGGAGCTTCCTTTTTCTTATTTTTGATTTTTCTTTTTTTCGAGGAGTAGCCGTTAAATAAATGCGCGCAGCGTCGGTTTTAGCAGCTCTTGCTGCAGCGAACTGAAGAGAATCATCGTTATGGTACGGGAAGGCATCGATCTCATCGATGATTACTACATCAAAAGCCCGCGAGTACCGATAGAGCTGATGGGTGGTGGAAATTAGCAGTTGGGCGTCTCCCTGCTTTTCTTCAGAATCTCCGTACAACGCCTGAATGGGAACTTGTGGGAACGCTTGTTGAAAGCGCGGAAGCAGCTCACGCACGACATCGGTACGTGGAGTAGCCAAGACAATTCGTAAGCCTTTCTGAAGAGCCGTGGTAATGCCGGGAAAAAGCATTTCCGTTTTCCCTGCCCCGCAGACAGCCCAAACGAGAAGCTCGCTTTTTTGTTCAATGGCTGAAACAATTCTTTGAGCAGCCGCCTCTTGACTGACCGTCAACTGTCCACCCCATCTGCAAGGATCGGCATGCTGAGGCCATACGACAGCTGCCCCCTCATATAACGGCTCACACTGAGTAATCCGTCCCATCATGATACAGTTTCTGCAGTATAAGCAGGTATTATTTTTACAAGTGGAGTGCGGAAAAACGGCGAACAAATAGGATCGATCATTACCGCAGCGCTGACAAACCGATTTGCCATTAGACGTGACGATCGAAGGGGTTTTGTTGAGGATGGACTGACGTACAAGCTCGTTGACGTCTTCCGGTGAAAAGGGGAATTCTTGCATTGTAAGCAGCTTTCCTGCTATCTGTTCAGGGGAGAAAGATATCTTTTCTTGAAGCACTATGATCACCTTCTTATTAGAGTAGAGCCTATTCGAGTCTCACAAATAGGCTCATGCTCAACAGTTAAGATTCGCGATACCATCCTAACCCCATCGCACCTTCACCGAGGTGCGTGCCGATGACCGGACCGAAATAGCTGATCGTCACTTCGACCTGATCGAACTCTGCTTCAATCTCCCGTTTCATCTGCTCCGCTTCTGCAGGACGGTTTGCATGGATGACACTTGCTTTGTAGCGGCCCTCGCTTGATATCGATTCTTCGAAGAGCGTAAGTATGCGCTTCAGCGCCTTTTTACGTGTGCGGATTTTTTCAAACGGAACGATTTTCGTATCCACAAAATGAAGCACCGGCTTCACCTGAAGCAAACTCCCTACGAATGCCTGAGCTCCGTTCAAACGTCCGCCTCGCTGTAAGTGACTCAAATCGTCCGCCATGAAGTAAGCCTGCATGGATTCTTTCATTTTATCAAGACGGGTCATAATCTGATCAGGAAGAGCTCCATTATTCGCCAGCTCAGAAGCTTCAAGAGCATAAAACCCTTGCATGAGACAGCTGGTTTCAGAGTCGAAGGGGTACACTTCTATATCGTCCACCATTTCACCCGCTGTAATTATCCCCTGGAACGTTCCGCTTATGCCGCTCGACAAGTGGATAGCAATTACGGCGTCGTATTCTTTCGCAAGCTCCTCCAGCTTTTCAGTCATCAGACCGATCGAAGGCTGTGATGTTTTAGGGAGCTGCTCATATTCCTTCACCATGTCGTAGAAATCATCTGTCGTAATGTCTACCTCTTCCTGATACGATTCCTGGCCAAATACGACATTTAGCGGAACCATATGAATATTCTTCGACTGCCTTGTTTTTTTAGGAATGTAGGCTGTACTATCGGTAAGTACCGCTGTTTTCATAGAACCATTCTCCTTACCTATGTATTTTTTATAGCTCTTTTCGTATATCTTCATTTTACTTGAATAACAATCTTGTTTTTATAGCCTAAACTCCTATCTTATTTCTCACTCAAATAAAATTAACAACTCTTCTAATTTCTAATGTAACACTTTTCACTTCTACTTTATATAAAAAACAGGCAAGCGCTCTATGCACTTGCCAAATCCTACTTATTATCATTGTAATGCCTCTTCGATTTTATTTATCATATCATCAGCTGAATACTTTCCATGTCCATTAATTCTCTTCAATTCGAACAGGGAATCTTCACCATACGAGACATCTCCGTTCTTTGTAGTAAAGCCGATTTTATACCCGACTTCTTGAGCAACCCTTATAGTATCACGGCTATAATTTCCATAAGGATATGCTATAGAAACAACGCTCTCACCTAACTGTTTTTCAATACTCTCTTTGGATTTTGAAAGGTCGCTCCGCAAACGATTTTCAAACGATGCTTGTGTTTCCAATTTATCACCTACGTACATTCTCTCAGTAATAACCCCTCTTTTAGTCCCACCCGCAGTCTTTCCTTTATAGTGAGAATCCCACGTGTGTCCTTGAAAAGTGAAAACATCTAAACTATCTCTAGCTTGGTCCCACGTCATCTTCGGAATTTCATTCGGAAAAGCATCCACATCATTACTCATACGGCTGGCAATCAAATTAATTGAAGCCTTCATCTCCAATTCTTTTAAAATGGGGTAAGCCAAATCATAATTACTGCGATACCCATCGTCAAAGGTAATTAATATCGGCTGTTCTGGAAGTTTCTTGCCTCTCTCTAAGTAATCAACTAAGTCATGATCTGTAATTGTGTTGTACCCTTTATTATGTATAGCTTTCATATGTGATTCGAACACTACAGGATCAATGGTTGCTCCAGTAGAAACTCCACTCGCCAAATGATGATACATCAAGACTGGAACATCCACTTCGTATGGATTGAATTCTTCGCCATCAGAATCAATGAAGACAGTACGTGTGCTATGATCCCAATCCACACCATACCCGAAGTTCTCTGAAAGGAACCTAAGAGGCACGAGTGTACGCTTACCCTTAAGCACAGGAGCTGCATCGTTAAGTACTATCTCACCGTTCTTTGAAGCCTCTTTCTCCCCAATCGTTAAGCTGATGACATCCTCTCCTCGAAACACCTTCACTTCTCGCTTAGTATGACTCCATTCAATGTCAGCTCCCAGCTTTTCCATAGTAAATCGAATAGGTACCATTGTTCTCTTGTTCATGAGTTGAGCCGGGGTATCATACTTCACTTCTTTCCCATCCAGCATGACTTTAACCTCCGCATGAAGGTTCCAGCTTCCTAACAACATAACTACTAAAATAGTACTTGCACAAACAACCAACACCCCAAACTTCATCTTCACATTCAACTACCCCAATCTCTTATGTACAAGTTACATAGATATTTAACAGGTATTATTTTACATGAATGTTGTGATATTTGCACTACATAATTGGTAATTAAAGATTTATTTATACCTATTATTCATGCTAGTGATTGTTCTGATGTATGGTTTTAGACCTATAAATTATTACATGTCATTGTATAACCTATTACTTATGGCTCCCGCAAATGTTGACTACACCGAAAAAAGCCCTCACGTCCATAGACGCGAGGGCTTTCTATCAAGCTATTATATGACTTCTACCCAGCCATTTTTTATTGCTGTAACTACAGCTTGCGTACGATCATTCACATTCATTTTCTGCAAAATATTGCTCACATGGTTTTTCACCGTTTTTTCACTGATGAAGAGAGCCTCTGCTACTCCGCGGTTGCTCTGCCCGTCTGCTAATAGCTGCAGCACTTCGCATTCTCTGCGGGTCAGCAGATGGAGCGGTTTACGGTACTCGATGGCACGGAACGCCTCATTGGAACTCGTATCTGAAAGTCGGCGATATTCAGCCACTAAATTATGAGTCACTTTAGGATGAAGGTAAGAACCTCCGTTTCCTACTACCTTTATAGCTTCGATTAATGCGTTCGAGTCCATTTCTTTCAATAAATAACCTTGTGCTCCCGTTTTTAAGGCGTGAGTGACATAGTTTTCATCGTCGTGAATAGACAGGATGATAATCTTTAGACTTGGATGTCTTTTCGTTAGTTCGGCTGTTGCTTCTACCCCGTTCATGCTCGGCATATTTATATCCATTAAAACAACATCAGGATTATGTTTATCGATTATATCTAGCGCAGCTGAACCGTCGTCTCCTTCGGCAACGACCTCAAAGCTGGATTCAAAGTCAAGGATTCTTTTTACTCCCTCACGAAACAATTTGTGGTCATCAATTAATACGATTCTGGTCATATTGAGTCTACCTCCTAAATTTTTAGCATCCGAATCTCTTTTTTTAAATCGAATGCAGTGGTTCTCTAAATTCTATTTATCTATTTTAGTCGATCGACCCTAATCCTAATTCCTATTATAAACGATTCACGCCTTTTTACATAGTTTTTCATCTATTTAACTATTTAATGGCATTTTAATCGTTACGATGGTCCCTTCTCCTGGTACAGAATGGATATCCAAGTCACCATTCACCATTTCTACCCGTTCCCGCATACCTACGAGCCCGAAAGACTTTTCTTTCTTCACAGAAGGGTCGAAGCCTTTCCCATCATCTTTAATGACAATGGTCGTCGAACTGGCTTTTAGCTCGAATTTCACTTCAATCGTACGTGCTTCCGCATGCTTTAATGCGTTTTGGACGGCTTCTTGAATTAGCCTGAAAATGGCAACCTCATACTTACTGTCTATCCTCCGGCTGCTCCCCATGGATACAAATTCAATGGTTGTTTGATTGTAATCTTCTACCGTCGCCAAGTATTTTTTCAAGGTCGGTACTAATCCAAGATCGTCTAACGCCATCGGCCGTAAATCGTAAATAATACGGCGCACGTCATATAGCGCAGAGCGGACTAGCTTTCGGACGTTACGCATCTCTTCTAATGCTTCATCTATTCCTCGGGCATTAAACGTCCGTTCTACCAAGTCGGATCGAAGCATAACATTTGCGAGAGCTTGAGCTGGGCCATCGTGGATTTCTCGGGAAAGGCGCCGCCTTTCTTCCTCTTGGGCTTCAATAATCTGGAGCCCGAATTGCTGTTTTTCTTTTGCAGTCTTTAGAGTTTCAGTTACGTCTTTAAGATCTTCCGTCAAATAGTTCAATACGACTGAAATTTTACCAGCCAGTCCTTCGGCTTTTTCTATCGTTTCATCTATGCTTCTTAATCTTAATTCGATCTCATGTCGCCGATCACGTAACTGTTTCTCTTTCTCTCTTGTCATCGATAAATCCATTTGTAGTCCATGAGTTTGTTCATACACTTTTCGTATTTCGTCTTCCGAGTATTGCAGGAATTTCTTACTGACTTCTGACAACCGGAGCCTCGATAACCGGACTTTACGCTCCAGTTCATCTCCATCGTCTATTAAAGTCGCTACATTAACTTTAATAGTTTCAAGTTCCTTGCTAAGCTTCTCAAACTCGGTACGAGAATCTTCTCCAATCTGGAAAATCTCATCTTTACTATTGGAAACGGTCGAGACCATATCCTTGATAATATAGTCAAGCGCTTTATTCCCAGACTTAGAATCATCCATTTTAAGTCTCCTCCATCAATGTTCACAATAATCATTCGTAGGACCTAAGTCCATTTGTGGGGGTAGTTGTTCATTTGACAAATTCCATCAATAAGTTGCCCCAATTACTCTACCCATTATATAATAAAAATTTAGGAGGTTAAATCACGATGCTAGAATGTTATACAACTGTAAAGAAAGAAGGACATCATGAAATAAACATACAAAAGTCTCGGTTTATTGGCTACATCAAAAGATGTGAAACTGAAGAAGAAGCTCAAGCCTTTATACAATCGATTAAAAAGAAACACTCCGATGCTACACATAATTGTTCAGCCTATATGATTGGCGAGCATGATCTAATTCAAAAAGCGAATGACGATGGGGAACCGAGCGGCACGGCTGGAGTTCCTATGCTTGACGTTTTGAAAAAAATGGAGTTGAAAGATACAGCGGTGGTAGTGACGAGGTACTTCGGGGGAACGAAACTCGGAGCCGGCGGCTTAATCCGCGCCTATTCAAGTGCCGTCTCTGAAGCGATCAAAGCTACCGGAGTCGTAAAGAGAGAGCTCATGCAAGAAGTTAAAGTAACAGCCGAATATACACTTCTTGGTAAACTCGAGAATGAAATCAGAAATTCAGTCCACCCTATTAAAAAGGTTAATTACCTGGAGAATGTGGAAATAGACGTATATGTTAAAAAAAATGATATTGATGAATTTAAGAAATGGATTGTTAATTTAACAAGCGATAAAGCAGTTATTACTGTTGGGAGTTTTTCCTATATGGAGACAAACGCAGATGTATAATACACGGAATACAAAAGGAGTTTATAGGGATGAAAAGTAGAAAAATAAGAATATTTTTCTGGGTCATCGCTGCAGTTGTCCTTTTGTCGATAGGAGCTACAGCGGGGTATGCCGCTTTTTTGACCGACAAAGCACGGGAAACGGCTAATTCTTCTCACGATTCATTAGCAAGAGGAGAAAAGTCAGAAAAACGTGAGGAAATAGTTACTCCTGATTTGAATTCTACTTCTATGTTATTTGTCGGTGTAGATGACAGCGACAAACGCAGCGCAAGTGAAAACGGCAATAGCAGTAGTTTATCGGATGCCCTCGTACTGGCAACTTTTAATAATGATGATAAAACTGTAAAGCTGGTCAGTATACCGCGAGACGCTTACACATACATTCCAGAGGTCGGTTACTACGATAAAATCACACACGCCCATTCTTTCGGTGGAATAGATGCAACAATAGAAACTGTAGAAAATTTGTTTGATATCCCTGTGGATTACTACGTCCGCTTGAACTTCAATTCTTTTGTCGATGTAATTAATGCTATAAATGGAGTCGAATATGACGTACCTTTCGACTTAGCCGAACAAAACAGTGATGATGAGAAAGGTGCCATCAAGCTTGAAGAAGGCAGACAGACGGTGAATGGAGAAGAAGCTTTAGCTCTAGTCCGCTCAAGACAATATGACAGTGACCTTGCGCGAGGAGAACGTCAAATGGAAATGATCAAAGCAATCACCGACAAGACTGCCAGTCTCGGTTCCATTTCTAATTATGGTAAGATTATCGATTCGATCGGTAATAATATGAAAACGAATCTATCATTCGATGATATGACTTCATATAAGGATTACGTAATTAGTGGAAACGGGCTTGATTTCGATGATATGCAGTTAAAAGGTGAAGGAGGCTATCACGATAACGGTATATGGTATTACCAAATCAATGAAACGAGTTTAGAAAATATTCAAGAGTCATTGAGAAGTCACCTGGATCTAGATGCCCCTAATAATTCCGGATCATTTGCTGGTGAAGACCAATCCGCTGAAGAAGATATCAATTGATGACCTTATAAAATTTCCCGGGAAATAAGTATTAAAATGCTTACCGGTGTCGAAAAATCACTATTCCGATAAGAATAGTGATTTTTTGCACAAGATTTGAACAAATACAGTGGGTACTAAGTAATTTTGCATGAAGATGATTATACAATTGTTATACTGGACATTCGTTTCATAAAATGTAAAATGGAATTTGTGTGTTTTTTACTATAGGAGGATAAATTATTTATGGAAAAACTTGAAAGAAGACAATTAAAGCGCTCCCTAAAGCCTCATTGGGTATGGGCCATCGCATTCGGCTCAGCAATCGGGTGGGGAGCTTTTGTATTACCCACTGATTGGATCGGACAGGCTGGACCTATCGGAGTAGTCCTAGGAATACTGTTAGGCGCAATTCTTATGATGGTCATTGGAGTCAGCTACGGCTTCCTAATTGAGAAATTCCCGGTAACCGGTGGGGAATTTTCTTACGCTTATATAGGATTCGGTCGTGGATTCGCATTTATGGCTGGCTGGTTTCTGACCCTCGGGTACATATGTATTGTAGCCTTGAACGCATCAGCTCTCTCCCTGCTTGCCAAATTTCTATTCCCTGAATTCGCAGCGATAGGTACACTTTATAGTGTAGCTGGGTATGATGTATCTATCGTACAAATCTTGATCGCTAGTACGGTACTTGTAGTTTTTGCTTTATTAAACATTAGAGGAACCAGCTTTTCCGGCCAGACTCAATTCATTTTCAGTCTTATTTTGATTTTAGGAATACTGATGTTAGCGGCTGGTGCGATGTTCACTGAGGGTCCATCCCTATCCAACATCACACCTGGCTTTGAGCCAACACAGCCGGCCATTGCTTCTGTCTTGGCAATCCTGGCGATTGCACCTTTCGCTTACGTAGGTTTCGATAATATACCTCAAGCAGCTGAAGAGTTTAAGTTCGAATCGAAAAAAGCTTTCGGCTTGATAATATGGTCACTATTAGCTGCAGGGCTTGCTTACGCATTTATGATCATTATCACAGCAAGTACGATGCCGTGGCAGAACCTGCTGGCACAAATTAACGAACAAAATTCTGTCTGGGGAACAGGAGACGCCATCGAGAGTTATATGGGACGAACAGGCGTATTCATCATTGCTGCAGCTATATGCATGGGTATATTTACAGGTTTGAATGGTTTTTACTTATCTGCCAGTCGATTGACCTTTGCTATGGGCCGCGCAAGAATTTTACCAAATGCTTTCCGCTCGCTGCACAGTAAATACCACACGCCTTATGTCGGAATTATATTTACTATGTCGATATGTTTAATTGCTCCGTGGTTTGGACGTGAAGCACTTTTATGGGTAGTCGATATGTCTTCAACCGGAGTTGCCATTGCCTACTTTTTCTGTACAGCAACCGCTTATAAAATGTTTAAATGGTCCAATAAGCAGCCTGACAAAAATATTAAAACTGTTGCTGCACCCGGCAGAAAACTATTATCTTTATTAGGAATGATCAGTTCTATCATCTTTCTCATTCTATTGTTACTACCTGCTTCACCAGCTGCATTAGGACAGGAATCTCTAGTAGCTCTTGGAATCTGGGTATTGCTAGGCGTAGTATTCTACCTATTTAATTCACGCCGGTACAACAATCTGTCTGATGAAGAATTGAATTATCTTATTATTGGAAGAGAGAAAATTTAGCTATATTATTTTAATGATAGACAGGATGAATAGCACTTAAGGTTATGTGAAATTGCAAAATAAATAGGTTCAGTCCCAAAAGTTTAAGAGATAGGATTTTGGACTAAACCTACAATTAAATACTTCCACGCAAGAAGGCTCAGAACCGAATATAGGTATTCTGAGCTTTTTTACATGCTGATTCGCTTGTAACTCCAGGTCTTCTATTCAAAAACTGAACAACTCCCATTAAAATGGAGAGAGTTATATTTGAATTAAAAACCTTGAGATTCCAGCTGAGCCGTTTCTATTGATGTTGATGTCATAGGCTTACCAGAAGTAATCACCCATAAATTCTCTTCATCATCAAAGGTGAAATCATATTCCCACGAATACGTATTTTTATTCATTCGGGCGCTATCCTCTCCCTCACCATCAAGATAGTACCCGGACTTAATATCAAAGGATGCGCTCATAGTCGATTTATAACTTCCTGTTTCTTTATCTACTGTTACTTCAGGGTTTCCTTCATAAAAAATACCCTTTATTTCACCATCATAATGCTGGCCCAAGCTTTCCATTTCTTCAATGCTTAGTTTTGTGTCTTCTAAATAAGAATCATTCCTCATCCTATTGAAAACAGTTATGTCTTTCTCTTTAAAAGCAGTCACATATTCTTCAACATGCTCAGACACAGCCTGTTGTAAGTCGGCTTCCAATGTTTCTTCTAAAGAAGCCTTGACAGCTTGAGGATTAAGATCTTCGAAGTTCACTTCCACCGTCTCTTTGGAAAGTTCATATGTATTTATTGTTACAACCTCATCATAAGTCTCTCCGTCTATTTCTACTACACCTTTTAACTCATGTTCTCCTGGAGGCAGTCCACTAAGCTCATAAGTTCCTTTAGAAAGTGTTCCAAGTTGTTCAT
Source organism: Halobacillus campisalis (assembly GCF_030345335.1). Taxonomy (GTDB): domain Bacteria; phylum Bacillota; class Bacilli; order Bacillales; family Halobacillaceae; genus Halobacillus_A; species Halobacillus_A campisalis. The sequence goes on along the minus strand of NZ_JAPVRC010000004.1, from coordinate 93,908 downwards.
TATTTAAATAAAGTTTCACACCTGATTGCGTAGAGAAAACTTCCATATTCTCTGGGGTCAATTGCAGTTTATAATCATTAAACATCAACCATTTGGAACCTTGATTACTGACATGGAGCATTTGTTCATTTTCTAACTCAGCTCCGTCGGCCGAAGCTCTTAAATATCCTAAAGTCTCGACAAACTCCCCGGAAGATTTATTGAAATGCTCAACCATGTTCTCAGCATGAGTCAATTTGAATGATTCGGAAGCGTGCTGAAAATCAATCAACTTCAATAGGCTTTCAGCATCGTTTTCTTTTACAGCGTTCTCAAATTCGTGAACGATATATTCAGAGGAAGTAATTTTCGAAAGATACGCCCATCCAGTAACTGATAGACCGATCACCATTGCAACAGTTATTAAAGTAGTAAATATTTTCTTCCAATTTTTATTTTTATTCTTTTTTTGTTCTTTATAATGGCGTTCATAATATTGACTGGCGTTCAACCAATCATCACTAGCAGCAAAATAAGACGGCTGTTTTGCCCGCGTATTTGAAGTACATTCTTCACAAGTACTATTTGAAGAATGTACTTCATTTCCACATTCGATACACTTTTCCATAAAACTCCCCCATCTTTTGTAAAACTGATTCTATTTTAGCATAAAAGTACAGCTATAAAATCTCCGTTTCGCAAGTTTTTCCTATAATGTAAGTATTCGTATGACATAGAACCTTTATCGCGCTCTGAACTTCCTTCTAAAAATTGGTTAATGCTAGGAGTTTGTAAGTTGTAAGAGAGCACAAAAAAACCCGAATAAGCACGCTATTTCAGCGTCTCTCATTCGGGAAACATTTGATAAAATCTAAGCTCTCTCTTTAAGATTCATTTGTTTCATCGTTTCTATAGAGTGCCGTACTTCCTCTATAGTCAATCCTAATTCTTTTGCTTCTTTTACAAGGGCTACCCAGTCCGCATCCAACTTCATCACAAACTCCATATCGTCCAATGAATGATCCCCCTACCATTCATCCTAGACAACCCGGCCATCATAATCCTCTAAGGATTTTAGACCCGTAGTTTTGCGTCCTTATTTTTCAATAAGTTTGCCTTTTTCAAGGAGAAGTCGCTTGATATAAACTTTATTATAATGGTGTTTTTCAAAAAGCACAATAGTTTTACAGAAAATTACGACAATATTCTATAGTTTTCATGCGCTACTACTGTACGTTCAAATTCAAAATCTACTTCAGCAAGATTATCCATAATCGTCAAGTCCACTATGACAGAGCGCTGGCATTGACTAGGAATGACTTTTCCTTTAAATGTGATATCATTTCTTTCAAATTCTACGATATTACCAGGTTGAGCTATCTTTGTATCTGGTGTAACCATTATAGTGACCCCTTTCCACATTTAAACAATTCAAAATAAAGGATAATGTAATTATTCAGATAAATCAAGTAATATATATAATATGATTAAAATTTTCGATAATTTTAGACAAAAAGAGACAGGAGCAATCACTGCTCCTGTCTCTTTAGTTACCATAGTAATAATAATAGTTGCTATTCTTTTTCTCCTGATCGTTTAAAACTACTCCAAGAATATTAGCTTTGGACTGCTCCAGTAATTCTTTAGCACGCTCGGCAGAAGAATTATCTGTGTGGCCGCTTCTTACCACAAGCATGACGCCGTCGACTTCACTAGCTAAGACTTGAGAATCAGAAACAGCAAGCACTGGAGGTGTATCAAAAACTAGCAGATCATAGGTCTGTCGAGCTTCCAGAATAAGCTTGCTCATCGCTTTTGAGCCAAGTAATTCAGAAGGATTCGGTGGAATCGGCCCACTCGTCATGACCTCTAAGTTTTCTACATTGGTATTTTGGGTCGTCGCTTTTAAAACCTCTTTACCTACTAAGAAATTGCTCAATCCTTTTGTGTTGTTAAGTCGGAAAGAGTGATGGACCGTCGGTTTTCTTAAATCTGCATCAATCAATAATACTCTCTTTCCTTGCTGAGCGAATACGGCAGCAATATTTCCAGCTGTCATCGATTTTCCTTCAGCAGGTCCAGATGAAGTGACAAGTAGTGTATTCAATTCATGGTCTACGGAAGCGAACTGTAAATTGGCACGTACTGTCCTATACTGCTCAGCAATCGGTGATTTAGGATTATCATTTGCAATAATTTTCCTTGCCTTCATCAGCAAATCATTTTTCTTATTTTTTTTACGTGCCAACCGACTCACCCCTAACTTTGGAAGCCCTGCTATTCTGTTCGCTCATAGACTCTGGCCCAAGATCTTCTTCAGAAACCGTTGAGATTACTCCCATTAAGGGTAATCCCAAAGTTTTTTCCACATCTTGTTCTGTTTTGATTGTATTGTCCAAATACTCTAATAAGAAAGCTAAGCCTACTCCAACCATAAGACCTACTACGATAGCAATTGCAATATTCAGCGCAGGCTGTGGGCTTACTGGTGACGGGTCCGCTTTCTCCATTGCAGGCGAGAGAATATTAACATTATCTACGTTCATAAGTGTCGGAATGGTCTCTTGGAACGTTTCTACTGTATTGTTAGCTATTTCAACAGACATGGAAGGACTCTCATCCGTGACGGTAACGTTCACAACTTGCGATTCTTCAGCACTCGACACTTGAATTTTATTACTCAACTGTTCTGCTGACATATCTAACCCTATGTTATCGGTAACCTGATCTAATACCGCGGGGCTTTTGATGATAACATTGTATGTACTAATTAATTCAACATTCGTTCTAATATCATTGACATCATAAGGGTTATTCGAATCCGTACTTTCAGATTGATTAACGATGAACTCCGAGGATGCTTCATATGTAGGGGTTAAAACGAAGAAGGTTACAACTGCACTAATCGCTGCAGCGCCTACTGTGATAGCAAGTATCATCCAAATTCTTTTTTTCAAAACTTCAAATATTTCTTTTAAAGAAATGGTTTCTTCCATTGATGTACCTCCAATTATGTAAATGCTTCGTGTCGAAAAGACACAAGATATCTCGTATTATATCATACTGTTCTACATAATAAAGCACAGAATAATGTGAGTATCTACCTAAAACTTTACAAATAGTATGCTCATCCCTGTATCCATGGGAGATTCCAGCTATTTACGGGTTTTGTAAATTTTCATAAAATTTATGATAGGTTTATAATCTTTTCCAATTAATCCGGTGAATTCGGCGATCAGTTCGATCATTAATATCAATGATGCGACTACTGCTAAAGAACCGAATAATGTGGCCTGGGAGAACACTACTGCAGCTATACTGAATAAAGCACTCACTGCATAAATGATCAGAACAGCTTGTGGATGAGAGTACCCTAAGTTGAGCAGACAATGATGCAGATGGGACTTGTCCGGAGAAGACCACGGTTTATTCTGCAATTTCCGTCTTAATATAGCAAATAAAGTATCTGATATCGGCACACCTAATATAATGATAGGGATGATGAATGAAAATAATGTCACATTTTTGAACCCTAATAAAGATAAAACAGCAATCATGAAGCCTAGAAAAAGCGCTCCTGTATCCCCCATGAATATTTTGGCGGGATAAAAATTGAACAGAAGGAATCCTAACGTACTGCCTAATACGATAAGGCCTACAATAACTACAAAAGTGTTTCCCATAAATAATGCCATTCCAGAAATGGTCAATAAAGCTATGGAAGAGACACCTGCAGCTAACCCGTCTAATCCATCGATAAGATTAATAGCGTTAGTAATACCTACAATCCATAACACAGTGATCGGTATACTTAGCATTCCGAACTCCAACTGCCCCCCAAATGGAAGATTAACGAACTCAACTTGCACTCCTCCATAGATAACGACTCCGGTAGCGAGAAGCTGACCTAATAATTTTATTTTTGGCGAAACTTCTACTAAATCATCAGCAACGCCGGTTACAACGACCAAACTTGCACCAATAATAATAGGAAGCGTATATGTACTATCAGGATAGAATACGATGATCCCTGCAAGGAAACTTAGAAATATAGCTAAACCTCCTAATCTCGGCATTGTTCCTTTATGTACTTTTCTTTCATTTGGCTGATCGGTCGCTCCTAACCTCAATGCTGCTTTTTTAACAAAAGGGGTAATCAAGATCGTAGCGATAAAACAGAAAATGACCACAAGGTATTCCAATTAAAAACCTCCTTCTATATTTGTAATGATTTTTAGATAAATTATATGTATTTTTTTTAGGCTCTCTAGTAAGATACAATACTTTGTCAAATTTTACTAGAGTTAGTTCTACTAATCCAGATAAAATTCGATCAAATTCGTCAAAACCTGAACGTCTGCAACTTAACTTCTATGGAATAAACTAGTAAATCAGTACCATGTCATGATAAAATATGTATGATTACATAGTCTAAGGAGTGTTTAATGCTTATGATTGAAACTCTCAAAAAAGTCCTCCCTGAAAAGACGGATAGACCTCTTAAAAAGCATTTAAAATCTATCGAATATATTAATGGTCTTGAAAGTGAGATCAGTATACTTTCAGATAAAGCACTCCAGTCAAAAACATTACATTTTAAAAAAAAGATCCGCAATGGCACGTCTTTAAAACAAATACAACATGAAGTATTTGCAGTCGTTCGTGAAGCGTCTAAACGAGTGCTCGGACTTCGGCCATTTGACGTGCAGTTAATGGGCGGATTGATATTAAGCGAAGGAAACATTGCTGAGATGGCTACAGGAGAGGGAAAGACGCTAGCAGCATCCATAGCGGGTTATTTAAAAGCATTGGAAGGTAAAGGTGTGCACGTAATTACGGCTAATGAGTATTTAGCCAAACGAGATTTTGAAACATTAAAACCATTGTATACATTTTTAGGCATGAGCACAGGACTAAACATCTCTAAATTATCATCTGCAGAAAAGAAACAAGCGTATAAAGCTGATATAACATATGGAATCGGAACCGAATTTGGATTCGATTTTTTAAGAGACCACATGGTGAATAACAAAAACCAAAAAGTTCAAAGAAATTACCACTTCGCTCTCATTGATGAAATTGACAGTGTACTTATAGATGAAGCAAAAACACCGCTTGTTATCGCTGGTAAAGCAATGTCCAGCCCAAAGTTGCACAAGGTTTCCGCTTTGTTAATAAGCAGCTTCGAAGAGGAAACGGATTATCAGGTGGATCGAGAAAATAAATTCGTGAACCTTAACGAACAGGGTGCATTAAAAGTCGAGAAAGCCTTTGATATAGAAAATTTATACGATTTAGAACATCAGTCTTTATATCACTACATCATTCAGAGCTTGAGAGCTCACGTGCTATTCAAACGGGATGTAGATTACATAGTAGATCATGATCAAATAAAACTGGTAGATATATTCACTGGCAGAGTGATGGATGGAAGAACGTTGTCTGACGGGCTTCATCAGGCATTAGAGGCAAAAGAAAGCGTATCGATCAGTGAGGAAAACAAAACTCGAGCGTCCATAACGGTACAAAACTACTTCAGAATGTATCCGATGCTCTCTGGAATGACCGGAACGGCTAAGACCGAAGCAACTGAATTTCAAAATCTTTATGGAATGAACGTAATTAAAGTACCTACTAACAGACCAGTTAAAAGAGTCGATTACACTGACCTCATATTTATGACAAAAGCTCAAAAATACAAGGCACTCGCAAGAATCGTTAAGGAGAAGCACCAAACCGGTCAGCCTATTCTGATTGGAACTACCTCTATCCTTCAATCTGAAGAAGTTGCAAAGTATCTAAGAGAAGCCGGCCTCATCTTCCAACTTCTTAATGCCAATAGCGTGGAGCAAGAAGTGAAGCTCATTGCAAAAGCCGGTCAAAAGTACAATATTATTATCGCCACTAACATGGCTGGTCGTGGCACAGATATAAAATTGGGTGAAGGAGTAGACAAATTAGGCGGGCTGTTCGTCATTGGAACAGAAAGGCATGACGCACGAAGAATTGATAATCAATTGAAAGGACGGGCTGGCCGCCAAGGCGATTCTGGAGCTTCTCAGTTCATTATATCCCTGGAAGATGAATTGATTTCAAGATTCGCAAAAGATGAACTAAAACGAAAGTTAAAAACGATAACAACAGATTCAAATGAACAAGTTCTAAATAAAGACATGAATCAATTTATAAATACGGCCCAGCAGATAAGTGAAGGAAGCAATTATAATATTAGGGAACTGACGCTTAAGCTGGACGATGTTGTGAATGATCAGAGAAAAGTCGTGTATGAGTTCAGAGATTCACTTTTAGAAAAAAAAGATTTGATTCACTTGATCGTATCCATGTTGGGGGAATACTTCGATAATTTAATTGAGCATCATTGTCCAGAAACAATCGCTTACGAGAATTGGCCGATTGAACACATTGAGGTTGAAATAAAGAGGGCTGCCCCTGCGGCTGAGGTAAACTTAATGTTGGACTATGAAGATCCTGAACAATTAAAGCAAGAAGCTTCTAACATTGCACGAAAATATGAAGCCTACTTGAATCAGTGGAGAGAAAATGACCAGCTTCAAACGGAATTGAGAATAGTCTGCCTCTCCGTCATTGACCAATTATGGACTCGTCATTTAGAAATGATGAATCGTTTAAAAGAGGGTATTGGAATGCGTCAATATCAGCAGGAAGACCCTATAAGATTGTACCAAAACGATGGATTTTATATTTTTCGTTATACTTTTTCAGAAATACGCAAAGAAATGATTCTTGAACTGTCGCAACACGTACAGGACTACTGTAACAGCGGGAACGAAGGGGTTTCAAAGGATGGAACGTATGATTAATTTCTTAAAAAATCGTTTTAAAAATGACCAAAGCTTTGATGAAGATGCTGTAGACTCAGAAGGTTTCACCGATGTGCAGCAAACTCCTGCAGACACACAAATATATCCCAAACTTTCTGTACATCCTGAATGGAAAGTTTCAGACGAGGACGAATACGTTTTTAAGTATTTGAACACACAAATGCAGCCATTAAAACCAAACCAACTTTCAATTTCCGGATATGACTTAAGCATCATAAACCGAAAATTAATAGTAGACGTGTTTATTAGAAGCTCTCTTCCTAAAAGCGTACGATTAAAAAAGTCCACGATTCTTCTATTAAACAATGACCATGAAAAGATCGCACAAAAAGAAGTGGAATTGAAAAATGCAGGAACTTTACCTTCAAACGCCAGCCGTCCCTGGACAATTGAATTTGAAAGAAAAGACTTTTTGAAAGACGTATATGAGCTCTCATTTGAAGATGGGTGGAAAGTAGTATTTGAACTCACCAAACCCTCAAATGAACATTCTCTGTCCTTAGACTATATATGGAGGGAGAAAATGACTTTCGATGACATAGAGAAGCTAGAAAAATATGTAGCCAGCCTTCCTTTACCAACAAAAGACGAGTTGACATTTCATGGCTTACATGCAACCTTTTCTCAAACAGGAGAGTTACATGCCACTATTTTAATACGAAATGGCAGTGACAAGGATTACAGGCTAAAATACCTTCCTTTAAGATTCGAAGATGCCAGCCAACAAATTGTCGGAGAAAGAGGGTTTTCATTACAGGATTTCGTTGTGAAAACCAACACAAGTAAGCCCTGGACATTCATCTTTCCTAAACCCTCACTCACTGATTATGAAGCAGATTTAACTGAATGGCAGCTCTATCCAATAGAAAAGGCAAGATAAAGAGTTCTCTCTTTATCTTGCCTTTTACTTTCTAATAAAAACGATAGTTACTTAGCTTCGTCTACAATTCTTCCTTCAATCTCAGGATCTACTTCTCCAAGTTCAGCTACGTAATCACGGAAATTCTCCCAGTCAGATGAACCAAGGTCTGTTACGCGTCCCTCATCGTAAGCCGCCGCAAAGACGTCAAATCCGTCTCCACCTTTTGCTGTAAATGCATTGGTAGCGATGAGATACTCTTCTTCGTCTTCAAGGGCTACCATATCCTCACCTTTCTTAAACTCTACTGATTGAACACGATTCCCAGATTCCTCTGAGCTGGAATACGTAAATTCCATACCAGAAACATGCAGGAAACCGCCATTTTCAGACGGGGCTTCACTAACACTATGTTCTAAGGCTTGCTTGATTTCAGCACCTGTCAACTCCATAGTGGCTAAAGTATTTCCGAAAGGCATCACTTCTAAGATTTCTCCAATAGTGATTGGGCCTTGATCAATGGAAGTACGGATTCCTCCACCATTTTGAAATGCAGCAATTACATTCTCATCATACTCTTTCGCCTTATCAAGCATTCCATCTGTAATCAAATTTCCTAGTTTTGTTTCACTGTTTCTCACACTTACATCACTGCCTTCACCCGTACGAGGATTCGGAAGCTCAGTAACAGCTACTCCTCCACTCTCTTCATTTTCAACTTTTTCAATCTGGGATGAATACTCCTCAAGCATCTCAGCAGCCTCTGGGTTCTCTTCAAACTCGGATACTTCCAGCAATTCACCGCTAAATCCTGTTACAACACCATTTTCATCAAATTCAACGTCTAACGTCCCTAAATCACTCCCATACTGGGAAGCTTGAACGATGACTGTTGGATCTTTTTCTTCACCATCTTTGTTTTCCGATACTTCTGTCGGCTCATCTAAAGATGTGTGACTATGACCGCCAACGATGACGTCAATACCTTCTACATGTTCAGCTAAAAGTAAATCGTTATCATAGTTTGGATTGTCATCATATCCAATGTGGGTGAGACCGACAATTTTATCGATTCCTTCTTTCTCGAAAGAGGCCACCTGTTCTTCTGCCGCTTCGATATAATCCTCAAAGGTTATGTCCTCCGGGCTGGAAATGTCAGCTGTCTCTGCCGTCGTCAAACCAAACACTCCTACCTTCTCCCCATCAATTTCCTCGATGACACTGTTATAAATTTGTCCGTCTTCAGGAGAGTCTGTCATTTCATCATTAAATAGGTCTTTCATGTTGCTATCTTGTGAGAAGTCTACATTGGAACTGACGTAAGGAAACTTCGATGCTGTTACAAAATCCGCAAGAGCCTTATGTCCATCCGGGCTGGAACCTAGATCGAATTCATGATTTCCGAAAGTCATCAAATCGTATTCCATCAAATTCATGAATTCCAAATCCGCTTGACCAAGAAATTCGTTAAAGTATAAAGTTCCTGAAAAAACATCCCCGGCATCCAATAAAAGAGCATTTGGTTTCTCAGCTCTGACGTTTTCAACAGCCGTAACCCTTCTTGCAACATCATCTAAATTGGCATGTGTATCATTCGTATGCATCAAAGACAATTCATAGCTTTCGCTTTCTCCACCGTCTGGTTTCGGCAGTTTATCCCCGAATTTATAATCAGTATTAGCTAACAGCCAGGCAAAATCACCACGCTTTACATCCTGTTCAGGACCAAAAGTGATAGGAGTCAAACCATTAATTAATCCATTTGCGTACAACGTTTCTATAGCGGGTTCATACCAGGCTCCATCCCTGAGGTCACCAAAAGGAAGGTCTGCCTCTTCGTTTTCAATTTCATACGAATTGACAATGAGCTGAGCAAACTCTGCGCGTGTCATCTGCTTATTAGGATCAAAAGTTCCATCTCCCATTCCAGATATGTAACCTTCATCATAAAGAGTATTTACGTATTTGGCATACCATGCACTATCAGGAACGTCAGAAAATTGGCCTCCAGTAGAGTCATCAGTATCAAGGTCAAGAATTTTGACTATCATCTTGGATGCTTCAGCTCTCGTCATAGAAGTGAACATCTTGAATTCTCCATCTTCATATCCGTTGACTACGCCAGCGTCTTTCAGCTGATGAATCACCTCATAATATTGATGTCCTTCTGACACATCAGGAAAACTGGAATCTGCGGCTACAGCTGTCGGAACCAAAGCAGAAGCGGCAAGGGCCGCACCTAATGAAGATACTAGCACCTTATTTCTCGTCTCTTTTTTGTTGCTCATTAATAAAATTCCTCCCTCACAAATTGTAATAACCTTTTTCATAGGTTAATAGGATATTTTTGGTGTTATGTAAAGAATCTTTCCAAAATTCGCCCTATTAAGATAAAATACCTATAGTTTTGATATTACATTAATTTGCAGGAATTTAAAATAGAATTTATGAATAAACATTCAATATTTAAACAGAGATTACAATAATTGCACATATAATTAATAATTTATGAGATTCATTGCAGATTCCAGTGTCGTGATTATATTATTTAAGTTTTAAAAACTTCCTACACTTGAAGGTAGTTTCAAGAATCTTCAAATCGTATGGTGGATTTAGAAAAAGGTGAGACTCCTACCTTTGAGAGCGGAAGCACTGGGGCTGTATATAGCCCAATATGGTTTATGCAATTACTTATGTAATTGTTTATATTAATAACTATTATGGTATAAGAGGTGGGATGCACATGGTAGGTGAGATCCCGGAAGACGAAGCCTGAGGAAGCTCACCACATGCCAACGGAAAGCGATCCGTATTCTAAAGCCCCCATTTCATCATACAAAAGTCTCGAAACTAAGCCTTCAAGAATAGTAAGGTTATATGAAAAAATCTGCTAAGACCTAACAGAACAAAAAAGGTCAAACAGAAGTTACTCTGTTTGACCTTTTTATTATAATGCTCTATCAAGGAAGGCTGTAAATTCAGCGCGAGTAGCATTCTCGCTAGGCTGGAAATTATTATTGCCTGTTCCTGAAGCTATGGAATTAGCTGCAAGAGCTTCAATTTCTGAAAATGCCCAGTGGTTTTTGCTGACATCATTAAATGTAGCTTGGCTTCCGCCTCCTGATAAATTGAATGCACGTGTTAGGATAGCAGCGATTTCTTCCCTTTCTATACTATCATTAGGTCGGAATTCACCTTTTCCATCCCCTTCAATAATCCCTTCTTCTGCTGCTGCATTAATATAACCTTTTGCCCAGTGAGAAGAAGAATCATGGAAAGCATTAGTAGCAGAAGTTTTTAACCCTAGAGCTTCACTGACCATTTTAGCAGCCTCTGCTCTAGTAACATCATCTTCCGGATTAAAATTCTGATTTTCATCGCCATTGATAATTCCTGTTTGACTTAAGTTTTCAATATGATCAGAAGCCCAGTGATGACTTGTAACATCATGATACTCACCTACCGAGGTATTATTACTGGAAGCTTGAGACTTATCATCAAGTACTCTCTTAGCCCCTACATAACGAGGTCCCCAGTAATATGGATCATTGATTGAAACTTCATTTACTCCCTTACTTACAGTAGCAGATATGTAATTATCGTTGCTTGTATAAATCCCTACATGTGAAATACGGTCTGAGCCTGGTGTACTGCTGAAAAACACTAAATCTCCAGCCTGTAAATCTGACTTAGAAACATATTCTCCAACACCGTTTTGCTGTCTCGAATTTCTTGGCAGTTCAATTCCTGCTTCTTCGAATACATATTGTGTGAAACCAGAGCAATCAAACCCTGACGTAGTAGTTCCTCCGTAATCATATGGCGCGCCCGAGTACTTATTCGCAATATCGACAATTTTACTCCCTGAAACTGATGCCCCCATTGCCGAAGGTGCAAAGATCGACAAAAGCATTAAACTTGATAAAAACAAAACAAACGACTTCCTCAACATTTTATGTATACCCCCACGTTTAATTTCTCTAGAATCAGGGTATCATATATTGTTGGAATTTTATTTTACAGTTCGATAACAGTCGACAGAAAGATGTAATCTAATTTTAAGAATTCGACAATTTTTTTACAGTCTCCCTACTATTAATCTAGAATTACTGATTTTATTATTACAAACCCATTACAACTTACTGCGATTATTTTCAAGTTCCTTAAGAATTTCTATCGTTGATTTCTGTTTCATCTATTAATGAGAAGGCGGTGACGGATTTTTCCACCTGATCAATAAGGCTCTGTATTTCAGTCCCCACTTGTGTGATTACTGTAATTTGTGAACTTTTATCAAGTTCCATCCATAAAGATAAGAACTCTCTTCTAATTACACCATCAGGTAAATTAATACCGAGTTTCTTCATTATATGGATAACCTGATCAGATACATTTTTCATTCCGAAGAGATATATTTGGCTTCTCTCTATAATCACTTATATCTTCTGTCGAGAAACCGCTTTTCATATACGTGGTCATTCTATTGCTCATCTCCACTGATAATTGAACACATCAAAAGGGGACATCACTAATTTTAAAATGATTTGAAAATGTCACTTCCTCCCACTGCTGTCCAATCTTTCACCTTATTTACCCCCTCCTCATGAAAAAAATTTTAATAAAAGAAACCAGCCTAAATGGCCGGCTTCTTATTTTAAGCAATAAATTAGAAATTGCTGATAATTTGTAACAAGGTGTTATATACGTCTTCTGGACGATTGTCTAAAACATCCTCTACAACGTCAAGGCAGAATAAGTTAAATCATGATCAGAACAGGGCCATCACCTTAAGGATGGCTCGTCTGCTTTAGCAAGCAAAGAAGTGAATTCAGAACGAGTTACATTGCTTCGCGGACGGAATGTACCATCTGGATAGCCGGTTATGATGTCCCCACTCGATAATTTACTAATCGCATCTTTTGCATAAAAATCGTCTTCAACATCCGTGTAACCGTGAATACTCGTATCTCCATTAAGTTGATAAGCTCTCTGAATGATAAGTGCGATATCAGCCCTCTTTATCGACTTTTCAGGTTCAAAATCCCCGCTTGGAAGACCTTCTATAATCCCCATTTCTTCAGCAGAAGCTATATAACCTGAACTATAGGAGCCAGCCTCCACATCAGGAAAACCGGATGGTCTTTTCGTTCCATCTAATTTAAGAGCCCGGCCGACCATCGTAATCGCTTCTTCCCTTGAGATCTCGGTATTTGGTCTAAAAGTTCCGTCTGTAAAACCTTTAATTACATTATTTGAATATAAGCTTTTTAAGTAAGGTTCAAACCACGGATTAGTAGGCACGTCCAAAAATGGTCTCTCTAGTGATTGAATAAGTCCATGGCCGTACTTGAAATCTTTTCCCCTTTCCCCTAAGTCTACTGAATGATCAATCATCATTTGTTCTATATCACCTAAACTTAAATTAGGAAACGCTTGTTTGTGTAAAGCGATGATCCCTGACACGTAAGGAGCAGCCATAGAAGTACCGTTTAAAGTTTCATAAGCTCCTCCACCTGATTGGCTTCCAGTATAAGTACTATAGATACTTTCACCTGGTGCCACAAAATCCAATGAATCACCGCCATAAGAAAACAGCGCACGTTCTTTATTTCTGTCTACAGCACCTACACTAATGACACTTGAATAACGTGCGGGGTACATCACATCGTTTAAATATTCTCCACTGCATAGAAGCTTATTCCCTGAAGCCGCCACCACTGAAATACCATCCTTTTCCGCCTCGTTCAGCACTCTTCTCATTGCTTCAGAAGATTTACAGGAAGTTAAACTCAAATTAATGACATCCATTTTATTTTCAACAGCCCATTGAACTCCGGCAATAATTTCAGCTTCCCAGCCTTCTCCTTCCCGGTCTAATGCTTTCAGAGCATATAAATTCGCCTGAGGGGCTACACCAATTATTCCTATAGAATTATCTTTAGCTCCAATTACTCCGGCCACATGGGTTCCGTGACCATTATCATCATCGTAACTGCTGCTAGTATCAATAAAATTTTTACCTCCTTTTATATTCAAGTCTGGATGCTCTTCATCTATACCTGTGTCAATGACAGCTACATTAATTCCTTTACCTGTTAACCCCCAATTATAAGAGAGGTTAGTATTTATGGATTCGTAGCCCCAATCAATTTTCTGAGCATTAGCACTTACTTTTTGATCTGATTCTATCCATTTTATTTCAGGTTGTCTTTCCAGATTACTTATAGATTCAACCGGTATAGATACAGCAACAGCATTAAAAGAATCATATGTATGATGGAGGTCATAAGGTATTTCAGATAGCACTTCTTCTTCCACTTTCTCTTCAAACCCTATGATGACTCGCTGTTTTTCATCCGTCGATTCAATTGATGCTGAAACTTCTTGATTGCCTGAAAATACGTACGATATGAAAAGTATGAACATACAAATGATTATAAACTTTTTCAATCCAGATTCTCCTTTTGTCATTACAAAAGAAGCGAACGTGATTCGTCCGCTTCTTCCATATTAATTATTCTCTTCCCAATTATAATAATCTACTACACCTAGTGAAATAGCTCTTGCAGCAGCTTCACGGTAATGAACTTGCTTAAGTTTATCTGCATCACTTTTGTTTGTTAAAAAGCCGATTTCCGTAAGTGCTGAAGGTAACGAAGTAGCTTTGATCACACGATATCCAGCTTCTTTAACACCACGGTTCGTCATGTTCATCTCTTTTACAAGTCTTTCATTTATAAACTGAGATAATTTCAGACTACTGTATGCCCGATTGGATAACCCCGCCGCAGAATAAAATGTTTCTACACCATTCACACTGCTGTCAGGAAAAGCATTCGCATGAATACTGACGAAAGCATCTGCTTTATTATCGGTAGCTAATCTAACGCGATTATCTAATGTATGGTAAATATCCGTGTCTCTCGTCATGAATACTTCAAGACCTGCATCCTCTAAATACTCTTCAGCAATTTTTCCAACATCTAAGACAACTTCTTTTTCTAATAGACCATTCGCCGCTGCCCCAGGATCATTACCACCGTGACCAGGGTCAAGTGCGATCACATGGGATGACCTCGGTTTGTCGATTAGGTAGTAAGCTGAGACCCAGCCTTCTACATTTCCCTTGGCAACGTATGCCCAGCCCCCATCTTTTTTATAGACAGATACAGCACTGGCTGTTGATAGAGTACCTACAACATCGTTGCTCGTACCAGGGCCTGAACGGACATTTAATGAGTCTGCTGTAACAATCTTTTCATCAATAACCTTCAAATCTTCTTCTTGTTGATTTTGATTGTCATTCTGATCTTGCTGGCTTCTATATTCAGAATTCATGCTTCTGGCAACAAGCAAAGAGAATTCCTCTCTAGTTATCACTCGATTTGGTTTAAACGTACCGTCAGGGTATCCGGTCGTTACATTAGCAGACGCAACATCATCAACATAAGGGTAAAAAGGATTGCTAGGAGACACGTCATTAAACGACAAATCCTGGTGACCGTTAAGAGTAAATGCCCTCGATATAAGTGCGGCCATCTCTCCCCGAGTTATTGTTTTATTTGGTCGAAATGTACCGTCAGGATAGCCTGTAATAATGCCCTTATCTACTGCTGAATCTATGTAACCTGAGCCATAATGGTAAGAATCCACATCAGTAAAAACTGTGTTTCTTTGCTTATTATCTAAATCTAACGCTCGTCCAATCATGGTAGCAGCTTCCTGCCTAGAAACATCATTCTTTGGTCGGAACGACTGATCAGGGTACCCAAATATTATCTCTTCATCGATTAAATAGTTAATTTCCTTTTCATATTTTGAAGGAATGCCTTCAATTGATTGAGCGGAAACTGTACTTTGAATCTGTAAAAAAACACTAACTAGAACAATTACCCCAAATAATAAAATAAAAACTTTTTTCATTCATCCTACTCCTTTTTTTTATTGGCTCTGTAATAAGTTATTTGAATACAAAGCTTATTATTGAATTTATCAATTCTTCAACTCTCTTTTCCAGCTAGCAAATCACTCTCCAGTCCATTATGAATTTAAAGATAGAAATGAGAGAAAATGTCGTTTAATTAGAAATTTTAACTTTAATTGTAATAATATGTATGTAATTCCCTCATCTGCTAATCATTATATCGTCAAACACAGGAATAATTTTATCCTACAAAAGAACTAACTTATTATAATGAACAATTTAACACTATATTTTTAACTGTTCATTTAATGGGATTTTAGGGTTAATAGCCATATAGTATAAATTTTACTGTATTACATAACATTACAATATTAGCTATTAATCTCCTTAATTTTTTGATAAATTAATAGAGTATCTAATTTTCAAGGGGGAAATACACTAAATGAAAAAAGCTATGATTCTGTTTGTAGGACTTATGACGCTAATGGCAGTTTTTTCAACAACTGTTTTAGCAAAAGATGACATTACAGATACACCTTTTGAGGAAGAAATGAGAATATTGATTGATAAAAACATAATGGAAGGTTACACAGATGGTACATATAGACCACAAAATTCAGTGACACGGGCTGAATTCACTACTTTCTTAGTTCGAGCATTAGATGTCGAACTTAAAGAAGACGAATATCCAGATAAGGACTTCAATGATGTCACCCCAAATCATTGGCATCATAAATATGTGATGTCAGCTTACAATCAAGGTATTGTCGATGGCTATCCTGGAGGCGACTTTAGGCCAAATAATGTCATCTCTCGTCAAGACATGGCGATGATGATGATGAACGCAGCTGAATCAGAAGGATTAGTGAGTGAAAGGTTACCGATTGATCAGTTTAAGGATAGTGAACAAATCTCTCCCTATGCTGTTGAAGCTGTTGAAAGATTAACATACTTAGAAATTATAAATGGCAAAAAGCACAAAGATAACACCTTATCCTTCGCACCTAAAGATGAAACATCACGTGGGGAAACTGCAGCAGTAATCACTAGATTACTCGACCAATTGAACCCTCCTGAAAACTTGGATTATTCCGTCGTTTCTCTTGACCCTGACGGGGACCACGTTAGAAAAGGGGAATATGAAACATTCGATCAAGCTGTAAACCGAGCAGTCGGCAGCGAAGTGGTACTTGAAGGAAATAACGTTGTTTGGATAAAAGATGGAATGGTCTCTTCTAATAAATTCACGATCCTTTACAATAACAAGAACCTTTCTTCCGATATTACTTATGTAACTTCTGGTGTAGAAATGGAACTTATTGAAGTTTCAGAGGACTGGGTGAAGGTTAAGGTAGCTGATACTACTGGATATGTAGATCCGTCCGTTGTCAACTTGACACCTACGCATATGATAGAAAATCGTTCCTACTATACTGAGGAAAATGGCGCACTGGTTCATTATTTATATAACTCTATTAATGACACGACTTCAAAGTATACTTATGGAGCTGCTCCAGGCTTTATGGAAACAGGTAAAGATTATTATAGTTGGAACGGAAATACCTTCTACAAGACTAATGGAGATAAAGCTGGGGAAGCTTACCAATATTTTAATAGAATGCCGCTTTATACAGAAACGAAGTATACTGCAGAACAGTTAGATGACTTTGTTAAAAGTGAAAAGCCTAATAGCCCGTTAGTTGGAACTGGGGAATCTTTTAAAAAGGCTGAGAAAGAATACGGGACAAATGCTCTATACTTACTAGCACACGCCATACATGAAAGTAACTGGGGGCAAAGCGAAATTGCTGCAGGTAAAAACAATTTGTTCGGGATAGGCGCAGTGGACAGTAACCCTTATGAAAATGCAAAAGAATATACTGATTTTGAATCTGGTATATTAGAAGCCGCGTCAGATTTCATCGTTCCTGGATATTTCAATGATGAAGACTACCGTTTTAATGGAGCTCAGCTCGGAAACAAAAGCACAGGGATGAATGTAAAATACGCTTCTGATGCTTATTGGGGTCAGAAAATTGCCGGTCACATGTACAGAGCCGATCAGTATTTGAGTAATAAGTCGGGCAGCTCACCGGAAAATGGTCAAAATGACTTAGCCCAAACGGTTACGACAAACATAAACGTACGTAGTGAAGCAAGTACTGATGGTGCTCCACTCTATCAATTGCCTAAAGCTAATGAAACAGTAGAAATTATTGAGGAAGTCGATGCCAGAGGAACATGGTACGAAATTACTCCAAAAAACATTTTAGAAAATGATTATGAGAAAGCTTTCGTTTACAGTGACGGGTACTCTTCATACGGAACAAGTCTTGAAAAATTACCAATTGCTGAATAAGTCCTATTATGTCGAATTACGGCGGTAACATCTAACATGTTGCCGCCTTTTTATGTTATATTATGTAGAGCATGAATGTGTATATTAAAGGAGTCACTTTACAATATGAAGCACGTAAATATCTTGGGTATCCCGTTTTCGATCATAAACCATGACTACTTGATAAAGAGACTGAGCCAGCATGTCCAATCGGCAGAAAAATCTTTTGTCATTACCGCAAATCCTGAAATCGTAATGCAAGCTAACGAACATCAAGAGTACAAGAATCATTTACTTCGTGCTTCATACATAACTGCTGATGGAATCGGTATTGTCAAAGCCTCAAAGATCTTAAAAAACCCTCTTCCAGAGAGAGTGACAGGCTATGATGTTATGATGGATATGCTTCAATTATCCTGTGATCACCAGTACAGCATTTATTTATTAGGTGCTGATAAAGAAACCTTGCTATCTACTAAAAATAATATCGAAAAACAATTTCCTTCTATTCGCATTGCAGGCTATCATGACGGCTATTTTGATTGGAATAATAATAGAATTGCTGAAGAGATTCACGAGAAAAAGCCTGACATCGTATTCGTGGCACTTGGGGCTCCAAAACAAGAAACTTGGATCTCTCAACATATCGATCAGTTCACTAAAGGGGTATTCATATGTGTGGGAGGAAGCTTTGACGTTATTTCAGGGAATGTAAAGCGCGCTCCACTAAGCTGGCAGAATATTAATCTTGAGTGGCTTTACCGTCTTTTAAAGCAGCCGCGCCGCTGGAGAAGAATGTTAGCCCTCCCTCGCTTCAGCTACCGTATCATTAAACAGAGAGTGAAAAATTCCTCATGAGCAAATCAAATTTAATAAAAAGTACTTTCATTCTATCAATCGCTGCCCTGTTATCTAAAATATTGGGCAGTGTTTTTAGAATTCCTCTGCAAAATATTGCTGGAGACCAGGTTCTCGGTATTTTTACTCTTGTTTACCCCGTATATATGGTCGCCCTTATCTTATCTGTAGCAGGTATCCCCATTGCAATTTCTAAAATGATTGCCGAAGCGAAATTAAATAAAAATTTGGAGGCTGTCGGTGAAATTAAACGTACAGCTCATATATTAGGATTACTGTTTGGATTTGCAAGTTTTACAATATTGTATATTTTTTCTGAACCATTATCTGTAATCATGGGTGATTCTTCCACTGAGACAGCTTTAATTATAGTTGCTTCTTCCCTGCTGTTTGCGCCATATATGGCTGTATACAGAGGATATTTCCAAGGTTTTGATGATATGAAACCAACGGCTGTTTCACAAGTGCTGGAACAATTATTCAGAGTCAGCGTAATCATAGGAGCTGCCTTGCTTTTTACCGCAAATGACTTTTCAGAAGATATTGTAGCTGGTGGTGTAATGAGTGGATCTGTAATAGGTGTTATTGCTTCTCTTTTGTATCTTCAATACACCTATAAAAAATCTGATCTTCCAAAATCCAGCCCTAAAAAATATCAGCTCCATTCGTTTATCTTGTGGAGCAAAAGAATTCTGAAAGTATCTATACCGGTAGCCATTGGCACTATTACTATGGCTTTATTGAATGCGATTGATTCCTTGACCATCCCTCTGGCTCTTCACTCACAAAGTGATGGTTCGACGATCAACTTGACCTACTTATATGGAGTCTATGGCAGGGGGCTTGCGCTAGTGCAGATCGCCACTGTATTCGCCACCTCCATAGTTTTGCCGCTTATTCCATTACTGACTAAAAAAATCGCAGAAAAAAAGCATTCTGAGACCAAGGAATTAATAGAAAAGTCGAACTACCTCACCCACCTCATTTCTTGGCCTGCTGCTTTTGGTTTGCTTGCATTGACTCTTCCTTTGAACCTGGCACTATTTACTAATTTAGAAGGAAGCAGTATGTTAGCGGTCATCGGATTCAGTTCAGCATTCACATCACTGGCACTTGTCGGCACAGGGATCCTGCAGGGAATCAATCTGAATAAGACAGCTGCTTTCATAGTGGTGACTGGTGTAGCATTGAAGGCGTTACTCAACATAGTATTTATAAATTATTACGGAATACTTGGGGCTGCAATATCTACCCTCATCATTTATATATTATTAGTGGCAGTAAATACAATATTCATACGAAGAACCGTATCATACAACCTTTTCCCACGCGAATTACCAAGAATTATACTTGCTGCTGCATTAATGGGTATGATTGCAGCACTTCCTTCTTTGTGGCTGAACTTCGAACATTGGTCACGTGCAATGAATCTACTGTATGTATTCTTAGTTATAATAGCAGGTGCGCTTGTTTACTTCTTACAACTTTTCTTGATGAAAGTTATTAATAGAGAGAGCCTTGCAAACTTGCCTGTTATCGGGAAGCGGTGGAAAATATAAAGCGAGGTCCTACTATGCACATCATTTTGTCCGGCTATTTCGGTTTTCAAAATACAGGAGATGAAGCTATCCTTTATTCCATGATTCAGCAAATCCGACAGGAAGATCCTTCTATCAAAATCACGGTATTGTCCAACGATCCAGCCCATACTAAAGATACGTACGATGTTCATGCTGTTAACCGATGGAGCTTGAAAGAAGTCGTTACGGTCATAAAAAGATCAGATGGGTTAATCAGTGGCGGAGGCAGTTTACTACAGGACGTTATCGGAGTGAAATCGGTCATCTATTACACTGGTGTCATTGGGATAGCTAAGGTTCTACAAAAACCCGTCATCATCTATTCCCAGGGCATCGGGCCACTTAATGGTGCAACAGCCAAAAAACTGACTGAATTTACAATGAATAAAGTAGATCACCTTACCGTAAGAGATAGGGATTCTAAACAGCTCCTTACAAAAATGGGGATCCAGAAAAATATCGAAGTGGTACCAGACAGTGTCATGGGACTGGACGACTCTCTTACCGAAAGAAGCGGCAGAGAAAAAGACAACTCCGTCATTATCGTAAGTGTACGTCAGTGGCCGTCAACACAGCCTTACCAACAAAAATTCGCTCATGGATTAGATTTATTGGCTCATCAAGGCTTTGAAATTGTATTTCTGCCCATGCATGGCGAGGAGGATGCCATGTGTTCTCAAAACATACAGTCACTTATGAAGGAAAAATCCGATATTCTTTCTCAAGACATAACCCTGCACGAAAAAATAAACATTATCGCCTCTTCCAGATTCCTTATCGGAATGAGGCTGCACTCCCTGATTTTTTCTGCAATTACCCATACCCCCTTTGTTGCGGTTTCTTATGATCCAAAAATTGATTCATTCGTGGAACATATGGATCAAAAAGTATTAGGCCACGTAAATAATGATTCTTGGACTGGTGAACACATTGCTGAAGACATCTTCCGCCTTCAAGCAAACTATAAAAAAATACAAAGCCAACTCCAAACCATCATACACGAACAAAGAAACAAGTCCAGACAAGCCGTGAAACATATGCTATCTGTTATCAAACACTCGAAATAAATATATCACGAAAAAAGCATGGGACTCTCCTGCACTCAGGAGAATCTCATGCTTTTTAAATATTCGTCTTTATATTGTCCTGTTATTTTTCTTCATCTTCCCTTACACCGATAGAAGGTCGTCCGATTGAGTGGTACTCTAACCCTGACTCCTTCACTCTTTCAAGGTTGAAGCAATTACGCCCGTCAAATAATGCTGGATGCTTCAGCTGCGACTTCAATTGTTCAAGAGGGTATTCTTTTATCTCTTGCCAATCGGTCATGATGATCGCAAAATCTTTGTCTTTTAATGTTTCGTCGATAGAATCTTTATAGATTGTGCCTCCAGGAAGAAACACCTTGGCATTTTCCTCAGCAATAGGGTCATAAGCATAAACTTCTGCCTCGTTATCAACAAGTTCTCTAATTACTTTAATGGATGGAGCATCTCTCATGTCATCCGTATTCGGTTTAAAAGCAAGACCTAAAACAGCTACTTTTTTGTGGGATAGATCTGGATAGAACTCCTTGATTTTATCAATGATGATACGCTGTTGCTTATCATTAGTTTCAATGACACTATCCACTATCGACATATGATAACCGACACTATGCCCAATTGACACTAGAGCATTTGTATCTTTAGGGAAACAGGAGCCTCCGTAACCAACACCCGCATTAAGAAATTTATCACCGATCCGCTTATCCATTCCCATGCCTTTGGAGACATTTTCAATGTTCGCTCCTAAACGCTCACACAAATTCCCCAGTTCATTGATGAAACTTATTTTCGTCGCTAAAAAAGCGTTGGAAGCGTACTTTATCATTTCAGCGCTTCGAAGGTCAGTCTCTAAAATAGGGAGCGTGAATGAAGAATAAACTTCTTTCACGCGGTCTAATGCTTCCTGTTCTTCTGAACCGATGACAATCCTGTCACCATAGAATGTGTCGTGGATGGCCGATCCTTCTCTAAGGAATTCAGGGTTTGACACTACGCTTACCTTGTGTGAAGCATTTTTATGCTTTTCAATAAGTTCTTTCACATATTCATTGGTTCCTACTGGTACTGTACTTTTCGTTATCACGATCAGGTCATCTGTCATATGTTCCGCTATACTTTTACACGCTTTTTTCAAGTATGTAAGTTCAGCAGATCCATCTTTTGACTGCGGCGTACCAACTGCAATGAACACGATCTCTTTATCTTTCATCGCTTCTTTGTAATCACTAGTGAAGGAAAGACGATTCTCATTAATGTTCTTGGTCATCATATCTTCTAATCCGGGTTCAAAAATAGGCGAAATTCCTTTACGCATATTTTGAACTTTATTTTCATCAATATCCACGCAGGTTACATGATGGCCTACTTCCGTCAAGCATACACCAGTCACTAATCCAACGTACCCCGTTCCAATAACAGAAATTTTCATTAGTTTCACCTTACTTTACTAGTCTAGTTTTTCATATTTGGCTCTTAATAAGTTAACGACGTCTTCTCTTAAATCTTCACGGTTCAATGCAAAATCAAGTGTAGCATCAATGAAGCCAAGTTTATTGCCTATATCATAACGACGGCCTTTGAAATTATAAGCGACTACTCTCTCACTTGTATTCAACTGCTTGATAGCATCGGTCAGCTGAATTTCATCACCACGCCCTGGCGGCAAGTCTTCAAGAATATTAAATATTGCGGGTGTAAGTACGTAACGCCCCATTATTGCTAGATTGGATGGAGCTTCCTCTTTAGAAGGTTTCTCCACCATATCTTGAATTTCAATTTGGTCATTCAATGGATCTTCACCTGTTCGAGGAGCTACTACTCCGTAGCTGGAAACAAGTTCTTCGGGTACTTCTTGCACACCTACAACCGAGCATTCCTGCTCTTCATACACATTCATTAATTGTTTCAGACAAGGTTCGTCTGATTGGACGATGTCATCCCCCAGTAAGATGGCAAAAGGCTCGTTTCCTATGAAACGGCTGGCACATGATATGGCGTGGCCAAGTCCTTTTTGTTCTTTTTGACGAATATAATGTATATTGGCTAAGTTCGATATGTTTTGGACTTCCTCTAAAACATCATACTTTTCTTTTTCTATCAGCTTTTCTTCCAGTTCATATGATTTATCAAAGTGATCTTCAATCGCTCGCTTACCGCGTCCTGAAACGATGATAATATCTTCAATACCAGATGCCACTGCTTCTTCTACGATATATTGTATCGTTGGTTTATCAACAATAGGGAGCATTTCTTTCGGTTGAGCTTTCGTTGCCGGCAGGAAGCGGGTTCCAAGCCCTGCAGCAGGTATAATTGCCTTGCGTACTTTCAACTTCATCAACTCCATTCAGTTTGTAATTATTCTAAAATTTAACATCTTTCGATAAAAAAAGAAATTCTATGATTTTTCAATAAAATCTTTAATCAATTGTATCATTTGTGTTTTTCCAGACTGAAATGGAGGAGGGTTAAATGAATCTACTTGATGTAACACATCTTCAAGGTCTTCCCCTTTTCCCCAATTTAAAATATATCCTTGCTCAAGGAATACTTCGATCAATTCAAGTTGGTGATCGTCATTATGTTCTCCATATTCTTTAAGCCTTGCAGCTGCAATTACTTTTTTTCCTTTTTTTAATGCTGTTGTGACTGAGCCGGTTCCAGCATGTGTGACCACGAGATCGGCCTGGTCAAAAAGAGCGTCCATCTCATCGTACGTCACGAACGGCTTCAAGGTAAGGACATCACTTTCAAATGAGGTATTCCCATTTTGAACGACTACCTCTTCCTGAATGACGCCAGCTTTTTTCAGCCTTTCCACTTCCGCAAGCAGCCGTCTGAATTGTAATTCATGGGTACCTAGAACAACAAAAATCAATAGATACTCCCCCCATAAACCGCTTTAGGATACACTTTCTTCATAGATTCCCATTGAACGATAAATAGATCTGCTATCGGATAGACCATCCGACCGGCTAAGGTAGGTGATGATGACTTCGCAAAACTCTCAATGAATATTACTTTCTTCCTGAATAATTTTGCGATATAACACATCGGTACAGAAGAATGTACTCCAGTTGTGACAACAACATCAGGCCTTTCTCTTAAAAATATAAACAAGGACTTAATTATGTTGTAGGAAAACTTGAAAATATATCGAAAAGGATAATTGCGTGCCCCATATAATAGAAAGGAGACTGGATACTTTTGCTTTAAATCTTTCGTGATATCAGATTTCTCTGTGACTATATGATAGTCATACTGTGTGAACAGAGGTTCCAGCTGCAGTAACTGAGTCAGATGTCCTCCAATAGAAGAAATCATTAACAACTTTTTTTTCTTCATTTATTTCGCTCCGATCTCATCATAAATCGATCTCAGTCGATCGATTAAAACATCATGATCATTCTCCTGTGCCTTATCTTCGCCATGTTTTATAAGTTTATATCTTAAATGTTCATCTTCCATTACGTTCTTAATTGATTCTTTTAAGGCGGCGGGGTTTCTAGGCGGCACAAGCACTCCCAGGCTTTCATCTAACAAGTATTGGAGCCCGCCGACTTTTGTTGCTACAACTGGAGTATGACATGACATGGCTTCCACAGCAACTAAACCGAAACCTTCTATATAAGATGGCAGCACAAAAACATCCGCAGCAGCCATCCATACAGCCACTTCTTTTTGAGACAAAGCCCCATGGAAAGTGACACCTTCTATATGTTCATCGCGTATCTTTTGCTTTAACTTGTTTAGAAAAGCTTCCTGCTTAGGCTGCCCTACTAACTGTAATGATAAACGGTTGTCCTCTTGCTTCAGTAGCTTGAACGCCTCTATCAACTCTTCTATACCTTTTGCAGCAATAATGTTACCGACAAACAATATATGCTTGGAAGAATCGGTCATATTCAGCGACTGCCTTGCCTCGTTTTTCGGGATAGGTTTAAACACCTGTCTGTTAATTCCCATACTCATGACAGTTATAGATGATTCAGAAACGCTAAAATCATTTATAATATCCTCCTTCAAACCTTCACCAACCGCAATGACGTGATCAGCACCATTTAAAATCTTTTTAGTCTGATTGTGTATAAACTTATTTATTCTAGCCATTTTATCTATATCCCCACCATGACAAGTGACAACGAGCTTCACACCAAACAACTTTTTGAAGAGTAAGCCGAGCCACCCGCTCGGGAAAGCATAGTGAGCATGAACTAAATCGTACTTACGGCCTTTTGTAAGAAGGATGAACAATGTATACATTATCCACTTAAAATATTTGAGAATCACATGAAGTTTCGACGTCTTATCATCCAGTATCGCTGAGACATCAACTGTTGATGATTGTTTTCTCAATTCTTCCACCTGGTTTTTCACAAAGATTCCAAAAGTTTTGTTGCTTTTACTAGGGTACATAGTAGTTATAACGAGAATTTTTTCCGGCAAAAGATCACCTTCCTAAGTTGGACTTATCTTTTGACTTGGTTTAGTACTTCGATAAAGATAAGCCAGTAACAACGCTAAATAAATTCCTGCAGCAGGCGCAGAAAGTACATGTCCTGCAAGAAATGCAGTCCCAAGCCCTATACCTACTGCTACACCGATAAACAAATTCTCACCGGTCAAAACCCTGAATCGACTAGTGATCAAGTTTTTCAAGATCATATAGATAAAGTATACAACAGGCGTCATAAGAATAACGAAACCTACGATTCCAAAGTTCAAGAACCAATCCATCAAGTCCATTTCGACTAAGCTTGGTTCATATTCGTAATTTCCACCACGACCCATTCCTAATAACTTTTGAGAGATCGGTGCTTGTCTGAATTGCTCTACTTTCTCTCCTAGAAATACATCCCGATTACTTAAAAGGGCGGTTGCGTCTACATTTCCTGAAGAATCATCTTCCTCTTCACCTTCAGCTCCGCCGGTCCCTTCTTCCGTTCCGGTATCATTGCCCCCTGAACCTTCTTCGTCCGTCTCCGTTTCCGTGTCTGGAGCCGGATTATTATTTTCATATGTCAGATCCATATTATTTCCAACGGCTGTATAGGGTATAGCTAATATGGATACAACAAACAGGGCAGGCAATACGATCGCATTCAGCCAGGCCTTCTTTTTGAAAGCCTCAAATAAGGCTATAAGGCTTCCCAATGCTAACACCATGAGGATGGATCCCAACCCTACCTTTGTTCCAACTGTAAAAATAGCCCACGCCGTAACAATGACAGCAGGTATTAAAAGAAAGAGTTTTTTTACTGTCGGCTGTTTCATTAAGAAAAGAATCATAATAGCGAACCCTATACCTAAAATGGCACTAAGTTCATTTGCAGAATAGAACCAGCCGGAATGTCCTTCTTTATCCAGCATTCCATAGCTTCTCTTTCCTGTATCTGTTAATGAGGCTATGACCATAACGACACCAATAACAGTGAGGTTGATCGTCAAGTATTTTTGTAATTTACTTCTCCAATCGATTCTCTCGCTTAGAGACTTGAATACAAAATAGTAGACGATAAGCATAATTAAGAAATAAGAGGTCTTAATTATGTATGTCGTTTCAGTTATCAAGGAAACCGGCTCTTTCACCATTAAATTATTGACTAGACTTAATCCCATAAATATACCCAGAAGTACAATGTAGCTTATGGAAAACATTTTAGCCCTTTTATAAGGACTAAGCAGGACATAAATCAGTCCTAGAAAAAGTGTCAGTACTCGGATTGGTTCAGAAATAGGTAGATTTATATATGCTGTAATATCTAAAATCGGCTGCAGCAATATGAAGACGATTAGGTAAATTTCCATAAACCTAATAAATTGGTTCTTGTTCTTCCCGTGATGCATAGTACTAATCCTCCATAATTCATAAAATTATTTTAATTTTCAGCTCTGGTAAAAGATGAAGTTGAGATAACAGAACCCAGTACACCATACTCGTTCGACCAAAACTTTTTAATAAGCTGTTTTAATTCTTTGATAGTCTTTCCTGATAAATTCGTTTTTTTTGAGGGTAATTTTTGAACATGGCCCAAAGCAAGGTCACTACACGGTTCGCTTGCTTAAACATTTTGTGATAAGGATAATTCTTCTCCCTCAATTTGTCGAACTGTTTAGTGAATTGATCTGCATCCACTTCTATAAAAACTTCCGCAGCCGAAACTGAACGATCTTTTACCATATGTGATTTAAGTTTATTCAAAAGTAAAAATCCATCAAATGCTATGGCTTGAGAAGTGAATAACTTAATCGCATCTTTTTTTGTAGGATATGTGGAAGTGATGTCAATTACACAATTAATTTCTCGAGGAGGAATTGGACAATTGATCTCGTATAAGCGAATCTTTTCACCATTTCTCCGCAGCTTCAAACAATCTGATAGTATGGCGGTCGTCCCTGTATGATCAGGATGAGCATCTACAAAAGGAGTGCAATAAATTAAATCAGGTTCGATTTGTTCTAATAATGAGATCAGTTTATTTTGAGCTTCACTTGTAGACTGCACATTGCCGTCCGGCAAATCCATGTAATGAATCGAGTCCATACCGAGAAGTTCATTCACTTTTTCTATTTCATCTTTTCTTATCCGGCTTAATTCCTCTCTGGAGAGTTCACTTTCGCTGTTTGATCCATCTGTACTAAAGACACAATGAACTTCAGCACCTTCCTGTATATGTCGCTTTATCGTTCCACCCAAACCTATCGTTTCGTCATCCATATGGGGAGCGACTATTAAAACTTTCTTATAGTTCCCTAGAGGTGTTATCGATAGATTTGAAGTGTAATGCTTCTTTAAGATCACTTTTGTAATAGGGGTTATTACTGGTTTACTACCTTCTATAAGAAATCGTTTAAGGTTCACTGCTCCTCTCCTCTCCTTTCAAGCTTCTAACGTTAAACTATGTCATCTTGATTGATTTGACCCTCTTGTCTAGTTCATAAACATGACTTTTGGATATGATATATGGAGAGGGAAAAATTGTATGTATATATATTATTCGTCAATTTTCTACAATCTTTAATAGAACTATACATTAAACTACATAAATGTTCATACTTCCATCCCACTTCAAACATTATAACATTTGAGTAAAAAAAATCTAATATACTTCCTGCATTATTTATTATTGATTCATTTAGATATCTATAATAATTAAGTGTTGATTATCCAGGGAACGGCTGAAGTTAAATAGAATTTCAAACAGCCTTCAAAACAGACAAATTCAACATTATTATTAGTTTTCAATGGAATAGAATTTAGTGTAATATTAAGTGCGTGAAATAAGATACTCAATATTATCCATTTTCGAGAGGAAAGGTAGTCAGAATGGCGATAAGAAATTATGCACCTGGTGATGAAGAACAGATTCAAGAACTGTTTGCAAAAACTTTTAACCATAACCGTTCTTATGAAGAGTGGGAGTGGAAATTTAAAAAACATCCGCATTATGAAGATCCTACGATATTGGTATGGGAAGAGGATGGAAAAATTCTAGGACATATCAGTCTATGGGTGAATAAAGCTTATATAGGAAACGAGATTCACAAAGTCGGTTTAAGAATCGATACTATGGTAGATCCTCAAACAAGAGGTAAAGGTATATATAGTAAATTAAATGAAAAACTCAGCGAGATAGCCCAAAAAGAGAATATCGTTTATTTGTATGGATTCCCTGCACCTAAAGCGAAAGATTTATTGATTAAATATTCGAAAGGTGTCCACATTACCGACATACCCAGACTCATAAATATTCAAAGACCTTTCTCTTTGTTATCGTCTAAGCTATCTGTATTGAAAATGTTAAAACCTGTGGATGAACTTATTTATAATTTTAAAAACCGCAAAAAAATGAAACCATCTAACGAACTATCTGTAGTTGAAATCGATAACTTTGATGATAGGTTCACTAGCCTCGATGCCGGTATTCGTAATGACGGCCTTGTTAAAGTAGTGAGAGACGCTGCTTATTTGAATTGGAGATATACTTTCCATTCAGAAAAAAAATATACCATTTTAGCTTTGGAAGGTCCTTCTAAAGCACTTCGAGGCTATATAGTTTTCACTATTGAAAACAAAGAATCTTATAAGAGTGGTATGATTTTAGATTGGTGCTGCCTTGAAGATACCGAAGGCTGTGATTTGCTATTAGATTCAGCGTTGAAATATATGAGGAATACTGCAATTATTCAGACTTGGGCTTTACCGCATACCTCAATGTATTCCCAATTCATTAATAACAGCTTTTATCAAAAAGATAGACCTGTTCCTCTAGTCGGTATTCAAACACATGATGAATTCACAGGTTTCGAAGACGAATCCAAATGGTTCATCACCCCTGGCGATGTAGATTCTTTTTAGTATAAACTCAGAATAACCAGCAATTATATAACAACCTGATTACTTAAATTCTGAAGCAACGATACATTCGTTGCTCTTTACTATTTCAAATTAAGTCTTAATTATCACGTTCCATAATAAGAGGATTGAGTCAGAATTATACTGCTTTATGAGGAGCGATCTTGAATTTATTGTTGATCTTCATAACTATAAGGATCAGTAAAAAGTTTGATGAAAAGGTTATTGAAACTTCAAAATAAGAGAAATTAGGTGTTTTGCAGTGAGCGATTTTATTTTTTCAAGAAAAACATTCGACCGCGGTGAGTTAACAAATCATATAAAAAAAATATATCACGAGGATGCGCCTATAGTAGAAGAGTTCCACGGAAAATGGGGTGCTTTAGCTGTAAGTCACAACTTGTATAACGGTTTCCAGCCCTACGAAACAGACGAACACATCACTTTGGTGCTGGGAGGCCCGGTATTGTGTTATAGAGATAACCGTTTTCTAGTCAATGAAGAGGCCGTTTTCGAGGGGACCCGCTCAATTTATGAACGCTGGCATAGCGACCAAATGCTTTGGAATGAGGATTTGAGTGGACCTTATTCAGTTTTCATCGTAAATAAGCATACATCCGAGATCTATTGTATGACCGACTTGATGTCTTTCATTCCTGTTTATTCATTTAGTAATCATAGTAATATCATGCTCTCTTCCCACGTAGACATATTAGCCTGCGCAGCGGATGAACAGGGGAATATTGATTTAGTATCTGAGGCAGATTTTATCCTGCACGGATTTGTCACTTATCCATTCACTATATACAAGGAAATCAAACAAATACCACCAGCTTCCATACACACTATTCCAGGCATTTCAAACACTCTGAAATCTGAATCTTATTGGATCCCCAGGGAAATGATCAAATATGAAAATATTACAGAAGCTGCTTCGGATTTACGAAATGCCTTACAAGAATATGTGGGGTCAATTACAGAGGATATGCCTCATATCGCCCAGTTCATAAGCGGCGGCGAAGATTCTCGTGCTTTATCGGGATTATTACCTGAGACATCTAGACGGGATGCATTTGTGTTCTTAGAACATATGAACAGAGAAGGAAAAGTAGCAAAAAAAGCCGCTAATGCTTATGGAGCGAATTTTACTCTTTCAACACGGACGCAAAATCACTACCTTAGCATCCTCCCTCAAACTGACCGGTTAGTAGGAAGCGGATCTCAATTTCATCACGTACACACTTTTGGCTTTCATAAGCATTGTAAGCTCGACGAATATCCGGCCGTTTTTGGAGGATTGTTTGCGGATGCAATGCTTAAAGGCTCCCGCATTAAAAAGGTTCGCGGCCCTAGACGTTTCCCATTTCTTCCACAAATAAAAAACAGAAAATATTCGAATGCGCATTCTAAAAAAAATGAAGCCTTCACACAAGATATTCTAACTGAGGTTACGAAAAGAAGGCGGGCACATTTAGATCGAGTAAAAGCATTTCGGACACATTCGGCTCAAGAGTGGTTTGAACTTTGGCCAAGTACGATGAACATGAATATCCCTAACCTTCATGGAAATCGGAGACTCTTCCGGAGTTACGAACCTTTTATGGCAAAAGACGTCGTTAAAATAAGTGCTTCAGTTCCTCAAAGCTGGAAGCTTAACCATAGGTTGTTCCGGATTATGGCAAAACCCTTATTGTCAAAAACTAAATGGTTGTTACATGGGGAAGGACGATTACCTTATTTCCCAATATACGTAAACTTTTTTGTACAATTGTGGGTTTGGATATTTCGGGAATTTGGAAAGAAAACTAATATCATTAAAGGAAATCAGGAGTCCTGGACCCAATGGGATGTAGTAATGAAAAGCGATACTTGGAAACATAGCTATGAAGGTTATTCAGAAGGCTTGTCTGTTCTTGAGCCCGCACTAAAAGACAACGATTTATACAACCTTTTTGAAACCGACAAACTAAACAAGTCACAAAAAATAAACCTTATGCAAGTTCTTCATAGTAACTTGAGGATAGAGGAAGAATTAAAACAAAGTTAGCTCGATCTTCCACAACTTCAACTTGCGGTAATAAATTGTTACAATTAATTAAATACTACACTGATTCATCAGTCAGCATCATTTATATGTCATTTGAATAAGAGAGGTCAAAATATGAACCAAAATAATAATGAAGATTTGATTAGTGTAATTATACCTACCAGAAACAGAGTCAACCTCTTGAAGGTAGCCATTGAAAGTGTATTGAACCAGACTTATGAAAACCTGGAGCTCTTTATTATTGATGAAGCTTCTAACGATAGTACGCCTGAGTATTTACGAAGTATTGAAGACCCAAGGGTGAAAATAATCACTCATGAACAGCCTAAAGGTGGAAATATTGCTCGAAATAACGGCTTAAAACAATCAAAAGGAAATTACATCGCTTTCTTAGACGATGATGATGTTTGGGCGAAGAGAAAATTGGAACTACAGCTGGAGATCATGAATCAACGGCCGTCTGTAGGTATAGTAAGCTGCAATAACTTTTATCTTGATGAAAATGATGACATTGCAGGTTATCGGAATAGAGGAAATGATAAATTATTCGAAAGCCAGCAGGCTTTAGAGAAAATGCTTCTCGGTAATTTTATAGGCGGAGCTTCTTTTCCACTTTTACGAAGATCTCATTTGGAGAAACTGGGTGGTTTTCAAGAAGATTTAAAAAGTGCACAGGAAACGAATCTTTTTCTTAGGATTATTGATTGTGGCGCAGATGTGTTTATTTTAAAAGAACCGTTACTTCTTTACCGAATTCACTCAAACAATAGGATCAGTGACAGTTATGGTCCTAAACTTGAGGGAATCAGGCAGCTATACAGCTATACTGAAGAGAATCTCTTTCCTAAAATAGACGACTCACTGAAAGCTAAAGTAAAAGAAATTCATTTAGAAAAAATAGCAGGAGTCTACATCCAGAATAAAAATTACAAAGGGTACCTAAGAGAAAAAGAACAATTTATCAAAGAGTCCCATTCGAAGGACGAGCTTTCCGCACGAAAGATAAAATTGAATGAATTCAAGACACTTGCCGGTCGTTCAATTGTTGGAAAAAAACTCAAAAAAATTAACCAATCATCTAAAAATGGTAAGTTGAGTAAAAAGTGGAATTATTATATTGTCGCGGAATTTCCGAATCAATTATCTTGAAACGTAAAAATGCTCGAGCACTGAGGAAAACTCAATGGCTCGAGCATTTTTTTACTGCTTCTCTTTATTTTTTTCTTTGTTACGCTGAGCTGATTTTGGGTTTTTGAGTAAATCAATTATAGGACGCTTACCCTTAGATACAACTCCCGTCATTTCTGCAAATAAGTGAATCATTAGCAGTAACACAAAAGTTATAATTAAT
Organism: Halobacillus campisalis; assembly: GCF_030345335.1. Taxonomy (GTDB): domain Bacteria; phylum Bacillota; class Bacilli; order Bacillales; family Halobacillaceae; genus Halobacillus_A; species Halobacillus_A campisalis. The sequence continues at coordinate 60,710 of NZ_JAPVRC010000004.1, read as the reverse complement.
GATATGCCAAAAGAAGTTAAAGAAAACATTATTGCTAGAAACCCGAATAAGGCACTGAACGCATATACAATCAGCACGGTCGCTCTATGACTAAAACCTTCAGCTAATATTTGATAATGGATATGCTTATTATCAGGCATCATGATTTTCTGTTTGTTGATTATTCTTCGCATAATAGAAAATAAAGTATCAAACAGGGGAACTGCCAGAACAATTATAGGAATGATAAAACTAAAAAGTGTTACATTTTTAAATAGTCCGACCATAGAGATGACAGCCATAGAATAACCTAAAAACAGCGAGCCTGTATCCCCCATATAAATCTTGGCTGGATAGAAATTATGGATCAAGAAACCTAAATTACTACCGATCAGCACAACACACAAATAAACGATAGCAATTTGCGGTTCGATGGCTAGTGCCATTATAGCTATACTTATTAGTGATATGGTGGTGACTCCTGTTGCTAATCCATCCAGTCCATCTATCAAGTTAATCGCATTCGTAATCCCGATGATCCAAAAGAATGTGAAAATTACACTGACTGGATCGCTCAAAGGTATCATTCCAAGGAATGGAATAGTAATAATATCTATTTTTAATCCTGAGAGTATAACGACAAATGCAGCAGCAATTTGGCCTGTTAGCTTTAATATCGGGCTGATTTGGTACCGATCATCCAATAGACCAGTCAATACTATAATAAAAGCTCCAATGCTGATAGGTGTAAGATAGCTGAGTTCGGGACGAATAAATAGCATCCCTGCCACTACACCACCAAAAATAGCGATACCACCCATTCTAGGAGTTACTACTTTGTGAATTTTCCGTTCTTCTGGGTGATCCATCATTCTCCACTTGACTGCTAACTTGATGACTGGGAAAACGAGTAAATAACTGACTAGCATAGATATAGCTAACGCTATGGCAATATTGATGTATTCATTCATAAATATCCTCACTTGTCTTAATAACTTAGTTTTAGAACATGCAAACTTAATTATAGCATACATAAAGGTTATTCATTTTACACTTCAGTAAAAATTTTAAAGTCTTTATATAAACTACACAACTATATTACTTCGTATGGAGTTCTGATTTATGACGGCCTTTTCCAGTAAAAAAAGCCCCTTAACAGAGGCTTTTTTTATACTGTTCTATTAATTTGTTCGTTGACTGTCTCTTTCAAAGACTTTATTAAGTTTTGGCTGTCTTCTTTTGAAGAAGTTTTGACTCCGTAATAGAACTTGATTTTAGGCTCAGTACCTGATGGTCGCAGACAGAACCAGCTGTCATTCTCTAAAATGAATTTAAGAACATTGGCTTTAGGCAGCTCAATTACTTCTTTATCACCTTCTGTCGTAAGTCTTTCCGAAGTGGAATAGTCCTCCACAGCCAACACTTTAAGACCTCCAGCATTTTTAGGAGGGTTACTCCTGAAGTCATTCATAATTTCTTCAATTTGCTCTGACCCGCTTTTTCCTTCCATAGTCAGGGATTGCAGGTCTTCTAAGAAATAACCATGCTGTTGATATAGCTCTTCCAGCGCCTCGAGAAGGGTCATGCCTTTGGATTTCCAGTAGGCAGCCACTTCTGCTGATAGAACTGCAGCCTGTACGGCATCCTTGTCCCGGGCAAAATCTTTAACTAAATAGCCATAACTCTCTTCATACCCGAATAGAAAACTGTGTTCACCAGTCTCTTCGTATTCTTTTATTTTTTCACCGATGAATTTAAAACCTGTCAGCGTATCAAGACTGCTTGCCCCATAATGGTTCGCTATCACTCGTCCGAATTCTGATGTGACTATAGTCTTAATGACTATTCCGTTTTTAGGGACTTGTTCAGATTGAGAAAGCAGATAGTCAATCAGAAGTGCACCTGTTTGGTTCCCTGTCAGGACTTGATACTCTCCTGATTCATCTGGAACAGCAACTCCCAATCGATCTGCGTCAGGATCTGTAGCAATCAGGATATCAGACCCTAACTCTTTACCCTTTTTGATCGCCATTTCAAATGCTTGATGTTCTTCAGGGTTAGGTGAAGCTACAGTAGAGAATTCAGGGTCGGGCTGAGCTTGTTCTTCTACCGTATGAACGTTCTGCACACCCATGCTTTGCAATCCTTTTTCAACAAGCATTTTCGCTGTTCCGTGTAGCGGGGTGAACACCACACTTAGATCTTTTGCGATCTCAGATATTCTTGGGTGAACATGGACAGATTGTAAAGCATCCAAATAAGCTTTATCCACTTCTTCATCTATCCATTTCAGAAGTCCTGAGGCTTCAATTTCGGATTGTTCAGCCACTTCGACCTCTAGTTCATTCTCTACTTTATTAACCATGTCGATCACAGTGGAAGCCTCGTTTGGAGGAAGCTGTCCACCATCGGAGTTGTATGCTTTAAATCCATTATATTCAGGGGGATTATGACTTGCGGTAACTACTACACCTGCTGCAGCCCCTAAATGGCGGACAGCGAAAGATAATTCAGGTGTAGGTCTCAAGGAAGAAAATACGTAGGATTGGATACCATGGCGACCAAGGACTTTTGCTGTCTCAATTGAGAACTCTTGGGACATATATCTGGAATCATAGGCAACTACTACACCTTGTTCTTTGGCATTTTTGCTTTCCACATAGGCGGCTAGTCCTTCTGCGGCTCGGCGGATGGTGTATATGTTCATACGGTTTGTTCCTGGTCCAAGTTTTCCTCTCATACCACCAGTACCGAATTCTAGATTCTTGTAGTAGGCATCTTCTAAAGATTGTTCATCTTGTTGTAAACGGTCGAGTTCCGTTCGAAGTGCTGGATCTAAATCAGCAAAATTGTTCCAACGCTCAAATTCTTGGTTCCAAGTCATATCATCATCCCTTTACATTTTATTTATGTAGTGGTTTAAATTATAACATAAAAAGGTAAATTCAAGAGCCTTCTGTTGCAAAAAAAGAGCAGAAATCTGCTCTTGAATTATGCTTGCAGCTGCTGGATCATTCTGTTAATAACCTCTTCAGAAGATGACAGTTCTTCAGATTCTGTTTGTCGAAGAATATTCTGTAGTAATTCTTTCAAATCTTCAGCTTTCGTCATTGTGACCACCTTTTCTTCATTTCTTTATCTATTATTTAAATTCCATTGATTTCTTACGGCTTCTTTTTCTTATGAAGTAGATAAGTGAGAGCCCTGCCAAGCCACCGATAGCATCTAAAATCACATCTCCTATGTAAGGCGTACGATTAGGTGTAATGCCTTGATGGAGTTCATCAGCTATTGCATAGAAAACAGTTAAAAGCCACGCTGCCATCATGGGATGCTTCACCTTGTGTTGAGCAAGGCCTAAATTTAAAAGGAGAGTCAACACAAGAAAAACTCCAACATGTGCTCCCTTTCTAATAAAGAACTCGATAAAACCCTCTACCCCGTGTGTGGCGATACTAACCATATTCTGGTCATACGTAAAGGAAATCCCCTCCAAATAAGGGGCTAGCCATTGCAAATTAAAATATTCCCCAAGTAATGGCTGGACGTTCTGTTCTTCATAAGGTGTTGACGAAGAATAAAAAATGATTCCCATCCATAGAATAGAAGGAATCCAGTAGACAATTTTTCTCATTATTTTCCTCACAATTCATAATCTATGTATATATTAACATATTTCGTCAATTATCTATATATTTTTTCTATTCACTATATTGATAGTTTTGAAAATACTAGCAATATATCTTAAGTGTTCCACTAACCGAACTTGTTCAGGTACATTCGATTGATCCACTCTTTTACGCCCATATAAGCGCAGCGCATAAGTTATTTCATAAATTCCGTGGGTGCTATCCAACCTCACCCTTAGCGGCTGTTGAGACTTCCTTCATTTCTGTACGATAAGTAAACATCCAATCACTTCTCCTACAGCCCCCTAATTCCACTATATCTCGAAACCAATACTTCAAGGTAAGTGAGCTTATACAAATATCAACACGAAAATTTAACAGCACCCTCAATTAAAAACTCGACCTTAACTGCAGGTCGAGCCAGTTTAAATACTATGAATATGTTTGCAGCTTTTGACGAAATTCTTTTGGACTGATTCCTTCCTGCTTTTTAAAAACCCTCGTAAAATAACTTTGACTGTTATACCCGAGCAAAATACTGATTTCCATTAAAGTATAAGGGGTGTTACTTAACAATTCTTTTGCCTCTTTCATCCGTTGTTCGTTTATATACTTTGTAATCGAGGTTCCGGTATCCTTATTAAAAACACTGGATAGATAATTGGGGTTCACTTTTAATTCATCTGCTATACTTTTCAAATTGATTTCTTCTGTTAAATGATTATAAATGAAGCTTTTAGCACGTTGCACTAGAGGAGAAATATGGCTGGATTGGTTTCGTTGTTTCATAACCTTTAAATAAGATTGCACAATCGTTGATTCTAATTTTATCAGTTCAGTAAGGGTTTCTTTTGATTCAAGATAGTTTATATAAAAGTCATGTAAAGAGAAAGCTTCCCCCTTTGCGATGCCTTCTTCAATGGCTATCCTGGTCAACTTAGAAACCAATGTAATGATATTATTTTTTGCAGAACGAAGCTCATCTCCATTACCTAATGGAAATAAAGCGGATTTACGTAATTGTTGATATTCATGCAGGGCTTTTATATTTCCTTCTTTGAAGTAGCGATTGAAATTTTCATTTAGCTCCAGCAAGTGCTGAGAGTATTTTGCGTTCAAATGGTTACTTTTAAAGTTTCTATAGTCAAGGATTTCTTCTGAGGGAATTTGTCCAATTGAATGACTTTCAGTTCTCCCAGGAAGTAATGATGTTAACAGGCGCTCTGTTGACTCTAGTTTCTGCCTATTTACTATAGTAAGAGTGGAAAAATATTTCACCGTCTCATCCTCATATGAAAAATCCATTCCGTTAAGGATCAGCATTTTTCTGATTTTCAGTTTCTCAACTTCTTGTAATAAGTAAGGTCCCATGCTTATAAACGTAAACTGGCCTAAGTTATTTTGAATGGGATAAATAAAAAAATATTGAAAATAGATATCTTCAAACAATTGAAGCTGAAAAGGAAAATGTTTGCTTTCCCTTAAGCAACTGTACAATTTTTTCTGAAAGATCTTTGGTGGTTTATGAACTGTATCGGGAAAGTGGTGGATCATTTTTTCGTTATGGTTAAACATGAAGATAGGGACACGAAAAGTAATTGAACAATCTTTCAGCAGTTGAACTAGTTCATAGTGAGTCGATCTCATCCAATCCCCCTCCTATATATTAAATATAATCGAATTTAAAAAAAATAGCATCAGCTGTCAGCTGATGCTTATATACTATATTTTTTCAGATTGTAAAAATTCTCTAATTTCTTCTACTGACAGTCCCAGGTTTCTTGCTTCTTCGATTAACTCCACCCATTCAACATCCAATGTCTTTACATCAGGAAACGTCTCCATCAATGGTGAACCTCCCCGCTTGAAATGAGGATAGCTTCTACTTATCAGTATGTAAGTCTATCCTCTTACCCTTATCCTTTATTACTACGACTATTATACATCCATTTTCTTCTATAGTTTTGTAAATAATTCATATTTTTTTAACAATTCACTAGTAAATTTGGATTTACTCTAAAAATAAATTGTAAAAATAAATCGAATATGTATATAAATGGTTTCACCACAAAAAGCGGCTAAACATGATATCTTTCAGCCGCTTTTTATGAAAGTCTTTCCCATGATCGGTCATAAGAGCATCTCCTGGCAATTGCCCTACTATATTCTTTTAGACAATAGCTGTCATAATCAAATCTGTGAATATGCTTCGTGATGGTTAACTCACTATTTCCTTGGATTGTATATATTATAATAACCGGGTGCTGCAAAGAATCATAAAAGAAGATAGGGTTGAGACTTCTAATAAAATCTTCGAAAGGCCAAGCTCCCAGTACTCGCAAATACTTTACGAAAGCATCATCGAGAATTCTTATATAACTCCACTTTTCTTTGAAAGAAGGACTGTATTTATTCAACTCATAAAAACAAATGACTGCCTGTAAATAAGAAAGAGGGGATTCGTCTCCATAAATCCCCTTCATTACATCTTCGAATGTCCTATTAGAAGTATGTCTTGCGTACACCATCCCATCTTCACTTCTTATCTCATAATAAGGCTTGATAAGAAGCTGAGAGAACTGCTGGACCACTGTTTGTAAATTAAATGTCACCCCTTCATGAAATAACATAGGTGGAAGTGGCCCAGTTCTGTAATTAGGTTGGGCGGCTAATCTTGTAAAATAAACTTTCCCCCTCATTAATAGCATCACCTCTTACTTTAAATTTGCCCGTTTTATTGATTATTTGCTCTTGGTTGATCGTTTTCCTGGGTAAGCAAGTCTTCTAATGGAACATCTAACGTGGCAGCTAACTTTCTCATTACACTCAAAGAAGGATTCTTTTGCACGCCTCTCTCAATATTACTAATGTAAGACTTCGAAACACCTGATAAGTTGGCAAATTGATTCACTGACAAATCTCTACCTAACCGGAGTACACGTATTCTTTCACCTATTGTCGCCATTTAAATTCCCCTTTCTTTATACTACACCTGAATGTTCTTAATAAAGAATATTTATTTAAATTATATCGGAATGACTCAGAAATTGAAAGAATTTTTTTCTTAATAAAGAACAATACGATGCATTTATTACTCCTGAAAAATAAAGACTATACTGAGACAAAAAAAAGCTAATCACCAAATTCATTTTGGCAATTAGCTTCATATTCATAGGCTTGTTCTATGTCATAAAGGGTTTTCTTGAGAATACATATCGTTCCAAGTCTGCGTCAATTCCACAAATGTCTTCTTATCAGAACAATCAATAGCCTTATCTATTAACCTTCTTAAATTCTGTTTCTCTAAATAGGATACGATACTGTCAATTTGGTCTTCACTCTCTTTTACTTCGTCAATAATTTCCGCTTCATACGGAGAAGTAATGGAATGAAGATGAGTTAGGAACTCCGGCAGTTTCAGCAGATCTGCAACAGAAATATATACGATGCGCTTCCCTCTCTGGAATACAAATATATCAAACACATTATGAACACGCTTACTTTTCCGATCAATAATAATCTCACGCGACTCCATAGGGATAAACTGGTATAATTCGTCATCAATGAACAAGGAAAAATACTGGTAGGCAAGAACGATACGAATAAAACGATTATCTTCTTTCACGTAATATGGTTTAAGCATTTTTATATTTAACATTACGCCCACCTCCTGTTAATCTGAATTTTCAGTATTTTACACTATTATCCCTTATTTCTCTGTAAAAATAAAGTCTTTTACGTAATTTATTGAGTGAATATCTTCCATTTACAATAATAAAAAGCTGCTGGAAAAACAGCAGCTTTTACGTTACTCACACGTTTCGTTATTAGGGAATAATGTACGGAAATGATTCTTAATGGCATTGATTAACTGATATTCTGTCCTTAGGTTTTCATTTTGTACTTCTAAAAAATTATGTATGGCGATCATACCTTCTTTGAGAAAAACATCCTCTTTTCCAATCCCCATTTCTCCTATGATTTCTGTAATTAAACTTTCATACACCTTGCGTGATTCAAAAAACTTTTTCACGTTCTAACCTCCTTTGGAATTAGGTATTTATACTTACTACTTTTACTTATATAGTAAGTTTTCAGATTAGTCAATGTGCTATTAAACCGTAAAGATAGAAAAAAGTCGGTTTTTTATGTCGAATAAGGAGTTATTATGGCATTTATTGCATTTTTTTGTTGAATTTAATCGAAACATTTTCAAAAATAAAATAAGATTTTCAATTTATTAGAATCATGTCATTTTATCACTAAGGTCAGGCAATCTCCTGTACTTTTCTCCAGACGGGTAAGGGTCCAGCAACTCCCAGAAAAATGAACAACAATAACCTTCAATAAACTTCATATTTAAAATAATATAACTATAGGTATAAATCTCTCGTATTTACCTTGTACATCGTATGGCTTTCCGTTACAATGTCCATTACAAACAAAAATATGTATATATCAAGTGGACAAGGAGTGTGAACGATGAAAGATACAATTACTGTTGGTTTACTAGGATTAGGCACCGTTGGAACGGGTGTTATTGAGATTCTTGAAGACCACAAAGAAAGTATTCAACATAAAACCGGGAGTAACGTCATTATTAAAACAGTCCTTGTGAATGATATGAATAAACCCCGTGATCTAAAAAATTCCTCAGCGCAACTTACAGATCGTTATGAGGATATCACGCAGGATCCAGAAATCGATGTCATTGTAGAAGTCATGGGTGGAATCGATCACACTTTACAAATATTGATGGAAGCCATTGAAAACGGCAAACACATCGTTACAGCTAACAAAGATCTAGTAGCGCAGCATGGCGAGAAGCTATTTGAAGCAAGCCAAAGAAACCGTTGTGACTTGTTTTATGAGGCAAGTGTAGCTGGCGGAGTACCTATTGTACGCTCTATATTGGACGGGCTTTCTTCTGATAGAATTCGTAAAATGATGGGGATTGTGAACGGAACGACGAATTACATTTTGACGAAGATGTCTAAAGAAGGCGTCGATTTTGACTCCGTGTTAAAAGAAGCACAGGATCTTGGATTTGCTGAAGCTGATCCCACAGCTGATGTAGACGGGCTAGATGCAGCAAGAAAGATGACAATACTGTCCATTCTAGGCTTTTCCATGCCTTTCAATTTAGAAGATGTCGAAGTCAAGGGCATCCGTGGATTATCATTAGCGGATATCGAGTATGCTGAGCTTCTTGGCTATTCTGTAAAACTGATTGGTGTTGCTGAAAATGACTTAAGTGGTGTATCTGTCAGCGTAGAGCCTACATTACTTCCAAGTGAGCACCCTTTATCTTCTGTAAACGACGAGTTCAATGCTGTTTATGTGTATGGAGACGCTGTCGGAGAAACGATGTTCTACGGTCCTGGGGCCGGGAAACTTCCTACTGCAACGGCCGTAGTTTCAGATTTGATCGCTGTTATCAAAAGCTTGCGACTGGGAACTTCAGGATCAGCCTACGTTCAGCCACAATTTCCAAAACAAGTGAAAGCTAAAAAAGACCAAATGACTAAAAAATATTTACGGCTGCACGTCCATGATCAACCAGGCATGTTAATGGATTTGACGAAAATCTTTGCAGAGTACGGTATTTCATTCGACCAAATTATTCAGCGTGAAGCAGATAAAGATGACGAACGTGAGCTTATGATGATTACTCATCAGGTAAGTGAAGAGGATTTCCAAAAAGCCTATAAAGATCTGGAGTCACTATCCTCCATTCGTTCAGTAGACAGTGTTTTCCGTGTAGAAGGAGGAAATTGACGATGTGGAAAGGTTTATTAGATAAATATCCTGATTTATTGCCGGTAACACCAGAAACTCCTTCACTGACTTTACATGAAGGAAATACACCGCTTTTGCCGATCCCAACCATTTCCAAAGAACTAGGAATCGAAGCTTATGTCAAAATCGAAGGAGCCAACCCCACCGGCTCATTCAAAGACCGAGGAATGGTGCTGGCTATGGCTAAAGCCATTGAAGCAGGGTCAAAGGCTGTAATTTGTGCTTCTACAGGTAACACTTCCGCTTCTGCTGCAGCTTTTGCCGCTCGTGCAGGGTTGCGATGTATCGTAGTTATTCCAGATGGTAAGATTGCGGAAGGAAAACTTGCACAGGCCGTGATGTATGGAGCCGAAATTTTCTCCATTAAAGGTAACTTCGATCAGGCGTTAAACATCGTTCGTGAAATTGCTGAAAAAGAACCGATTACACTCGTCAATTCTGTTAATCCTTATAGAATAGAGGGACAAAAGACGGCAGCTTTTGAAGTATGTGATGTACTAGGTGATGCTCCTGACTTCTTAGCGATCCCAGTAGGGAATGCCGGAAACATTACAGCTTACTGGAAAGGTTTCAAAGAGTATCACGAAGCTCATGGCACGAAACTTCCAAAAATGCTTGGCTTTGAAGCAAGTGGTTCTGCTGCCATCGTTCGTAACGAAATCATTGAAAACCCGGAAACATTAGCTACAGCAATCCGAATCGGCAACCCGGCAAGCTGGCAGCCCGCTCTAAAAGCAGCTGAAGAATCTAAAGGTCAAATCAACGAAGTAACTGATGAAGAAATCGTTGAAGCTTATCAGTGGCTGGCGAGTACAGAAGGAGTTTTTGCTGAACCTGCTTCATGCGCATCGCTCGCCGGCACTATAAAAAAAGTTAAGGACGGAACAATTCCTAAAGGCTCCAAGGTTGTCCACGTATTGACAGGCAACGGACTTAAAGATCCTGTGACTGCTATTGAGAAAAGTGCCATCAAACCTACTGTTATTGAAAATGATCTTCAGCAATTTAAGGAAGCAGCTGGTGTTAGCTCATGAACTGCTTGACCATTCGTGTCCCAGCCACCTCAGCAAATCTGGGGCCAGGATTCGATTCAATCGGTATGGCGCTGACTCAATATGTAATCCTGGAATGTGAACGTGCAGAAGAATGGTCGTTCGTCTTACAAGAGAAAGACGTACCTTTCATTCCTAAAGGTAAAAGTAATTTAATTTACAAATCAGCTTTGTTTACTGCTAGCCGATTCGGTATTGAAGAATTGCCTCCTCATCAAATTACAATGACAAACGATGTACCTATCGCAAGAGGACTAGGAAGTTCTTCGACCGCAGTAGTCGGCGGAATTGAGCTCGCCAATCAGATTCTTAAACTGGAACTTAGTGATCAGGAAAAGTTAAAGATTGCTTGTGATATTGAAGGACATCCTGATAATGTCGCCCCTGCCATTTGCGGTGGCATCACTGTTTCAAGCTATGATGGTACAGAACTTGAATCCGTTCGTTTCTCCAAAGGGTTGGAACCATTGACGTGGATAGCTGTCATCCCTGATTATCACGTGGAAACAGAAGAAGCTCGCGCTATACTCCCAACTCAAATGGATTATAAAGGTGCGGTACATGCGAGCGGAATGGCGAACGTTCTTGTTGCCGCACTAGCGGAAAAAGATTGGGATCTCGTTGGAAGAATGATGAAAAAAGACAAGTGGCACCAGCCCTATCGCAGCGGTTTAATTCCTGATTTCCCTCACGTATCCAGAGTACTCAATGATCATGGATCTCTAGGTCATTATATTAGTGGAGCAGGCCCAACAATGATCGGACTTTTTAAAGACGCTTCTGCTAAACAAATGGACTCGTTAATGGATGATTTACCCGACTACCAAGTAAAAATTCTTCACGCCGACTTACATGGCGTTACGTCTACTAATACAGCGGCTATGAACCAGTGAGCTCATTTCACTGGTTCATTTTTTCATTCTTCGACTATTAATCTTACAGAATATCGAATAATCAAAGGAATTGTTTAATTATGGGGAGAACTAATACTATAAAAAAAATCGATTGTTGTATAGAATATAAGTAATGATTAATAAAGGAGTTAAGATTATGAGTAAAAAGAGTAAACAATATGATTATGATTTAACTGAAGTAAAAAGGTTGATTGAAGAAACTGACAAAAACTACCGCGAAATTTCTAAAGATACTGGCTGCCCGTATGCAAGTGTTGTTTATCATGGAAGAAAAATCCGAGGACGCGTCAATCGCAGCCAATATGATATTGTGGCTGAAGTTCCATCCTCCGTTCCTTCGCCTACTGCAGAAGAATTGGATCAAATGCCCTTATTCGGCGGCACTACATTAAACATCTCAAGAAATAATATTTCCATCCATGATGCAGAATTTGAAGCTGCCCGCATGATCCAAGCTGCCAAAGCTCTTGGGTTAAGTAAAATTAACATCACCATAGAAAAATAACTAGTAAACGTTCTAACAAAGCTTAGAACGTTTTTTATTTAACTGGTACAAAATGTTGTTGACAGGATGCTGGAAACACACTTCCCCTATACTCTCACGTAAATCTCAAGACTGGCTAGACCTGGATAAGTCGATAGCCAGGTTTGGCTGTCTTACCGTTCTCCTGCAGAAATTCCCCTTATATGATATATGGTCCATCCCCTTAATCACCACTGAACTGTGACTGAGCCTCTTTATTACATAGATAAACGTTCACGAAGAATTCTTCGCGCATGCCTCCCCCAATTTTTGACTGAGTCTTTAGAAACCTTTTCCAAACTTGCAATTTGTTCTACGGATAAATCATGGATGATGAAATAATAGACCCATTTCCATTGGTTTTGTGTAAGTAAGGACTTTACTTGCTCCCATAAATGATGATCCTCTATGTAATCTTCAGTTAACAGGCTGGTGGTTGCGGAGGTTTGCTGTAGATAATTTAACTGGTGCTTTTGTTGAGTGGATTCTTTGCGGATTCGATCAATAAGAGCATTGCGTATTTTCCAACTTAAGAAAGTCGAGAACTTCCCTAACTCTTTGTCGTATGACTCATAAGCTTTCCAGAGTGCCACCAATCCTTCCGAGAAATATGTCCCTTCTGAATCATTAATTCTTAAACTGTGAATATGATAATAGATCAAGCGTTCATTTTCCTTAACTACGCGTTCAAAATTCAAATGTTCATTAGACATAAGGTGATCCCCCAACTATTCCAAATTTATCCTTCCATAGTTATAATCGTTGAAAACCCTCTTTTTGGTGTCAAATTGTTTAAAAAATTAATTTTTCATAGTAAATTAACCATTTAAAATTGAAATTTAAAATAATTTATGTAATTTTCAGAAATTCATTTCTTTTTTTACAAAATTAAGTAATAATATAAATGCGCGCAAAAAACAGTTGAATATTCAATTAGAATTGAGCTTATTCGTGAATGAGTCACCTTCATCTTTTGAAAGTTATCGGGACCTTGTTTATTACACACTAAATCGCTTGAATGTTCCTCTTCCTTATGAAGATTTAATTCAGGAAGCCTATTTCATTTATGTCCAATGTATAGCTCGTTATGACCCGTACCGTTGCAAATTTTCAACGTACTTCACTCATAAACTCCTCTATTTCTTTAAGTCATACTTAAGAAATGATCAACGCGCTTCACCCCTTTACATCGAACGAGAGCTCTCAATTGACCCCTCTCTTGATATCATTCTGCTTCATGATATTTATTCCCATTGCCGCCTTACGTCTCTTGAACAAACTGTCGTCGAATTGACGCTTGAAGAGTATACAATCATTGAAATATCTGAAATCACTAATAAGAGTGAGTCGACAGTGAAAAGAACAAGAAAATCATTGAAGAATAAACTAAGAAGATACGTGTTGCAGTAAGTATCAAACGTTTAATCCATGGGAGACAGGGTATTAAATAACAACCCATAAAGGAGGGGTAATCAGATGGAACGTAATGCAAGCGACTCCATCCCTTTAGCTCATATTTGGCTCGATAACACCCCCACCTCGTATACCCACGCCTTCGTGGAGCGGCTATCTTACGAATGGATGATCGAAATCATTAACCCCCACCCGATTCCATTGATCGAGGATAAAGAAATTATCCAGCAGATTTCATTTAAACAGATTGACGGCCAGGCGATCTCTAATGCTGATATACAATCCTTTGAAATGATGGAAGAAGAGGAGGTCACTGTTTATCGCTTCTTTGTATACCCTCAGGAAGGATAATGGGATGCTTTTTCAGCAAAGCATATGTTATTCTTACGGATAGAAGCCTTAATTAGTGAGAGGAAGAGCGTCTTGTTTTATTTAATGTTTGCTTTGTTTTTCATCATTTTTTTAGTTGCGGGTTATTTCACCCCGTTAGAAATAACATCAGTGGGGGCATCTTTAGCGATCGCTATGATCATAGGAAACTTATTTATGTATGTTAAAACAAAAAAGAAAATAAAGAATAAAAAAACGAGCGATCAGGTCTAGAATCTGATCGCTCGTTTTTCTATGTGAGAATATTCAATAGAATAGGGATAGATATAACACTTAATATAGTCGTAATCAAGGTGATACTGGAGACCAAATCGGGCTTAGAATCGAACTGCACCGCATACATTGTCGTCGTAGCAGCTGAAGGCATAGCTGCTGAAACGATGAGCACACTCGCCATCAAATCGCTCATAGGTAACAGCGACGTCAGCGCCCAGGCAATCATAGGAGAGCCGATTAAACGTAAACTGGCGGCATATGAAACCTTCCTCCAGTCCAGGTTTTTGATGGTTATATTAGCGAGCTGCATGCCAAGTAAGATCATGACACTCGGGATCGTTGCGTCCCCTACGAGGGTGATGCTTGCCATTACGTTCTCAGATATAGTAAAAGATGCAAATTTTGCCGTCAGCGCGATGAGCACCGCATATGTAGGCGGCATCTTCATAACTGTGGTCAAAGCAAGCTTGACACCAGCTGTCCCCTTAGCTGCATAATAGACGCCAAAGAAGTTCATTACAATCTGCTGAATGACCATAAAGGATACGGAATAGACGAAGCCTTGTTCTCCAAATGCAAAAAGCACGATAGGCGCTCCATAATTTCCAGCATTCATGAAAGCTGTCGATAGAATCAAACCACTTTCTGTCGAAGAATTATACTTAGCTACTTTAGATGTAATTTTATTAATGAGTAAAATTATAAAAAGTAAAATGACTGAAAAAACTATCATCATGATATATTCATTATCAAACTCCGCGTGAAAAAACGTATCGAATACGAGACATGGAAGCATGATGTATAAAACGACTGTAGAGATTGATTTGATCTCGAGCTTCATGAATTTTTGAAGAATGAAACCTGCAATAAATACTAAAATTACTGGAAGAACTACTTGAAAAAATATAGCCATATGCCCCTGACCTTTCTACGTAATAATACCGATTCTCTAAGTCTACCAAATTAGCAGGGATCACAGCTAGGTTTTTATAAATCAAGGTCTGCTTTTCCTAAAGAAAGCCCATCACCATATGGCAATGAGCTTTTCAGGGCTATTCTTTTAACCAGACTTCACCATCTTTATATTTGATTTGCTCAGGGTAGCGCAAATCAGTCACTTCATCTAGTGTTTCTTGAGAAGGAGGGGCAGTATTCAAGGAGACTACAATATTAGCAATGATTGCCGATGCAGCACCAAAGACTCCAGCTCCCGTATCGATAATACCTAAAATCGTAAATCCTAAATACTTCGCTGCAAAGATATAACTCAGAGTAACAGTTAACCCAGTAACCATTCCTGCAATGACCCCCGGTCCATTCGCCCTCTTCCACCAAACACCCAATAGCAGTGCGGGAAAGAATGATCCAGAAGCTAGAGCAAACGCCCAGGCCACAATTTGAGTAATTGCTCCCGGAGGATTCAAAGCTAGTAGTCCTGCGGCAACGGTAGCAAGCACAATAGAAAGACGGCCTACATAGAGACGTTTACTCTCCGAAGCTTTGGGATTAATTGAACGGTAATAGATATCGTGTGATAAAGCAGCTGAAATCGCAATCATCAATCCCCCAGCTGTAGAAAGAGCGGCAGCCATAGCTCCTGCTGCCATCAGTCCGATAACAAACACTCCTAAATTTGCGATTTCAGGAGTAGCCATGACAACTATATCATTACTAATGGTAAGCTCCTGCCATTGAAGCATCCCGTCTCCATTAGTATCAGCTACTGATAACTGTCCCGTGTTAATCCATGGCTCTGTCCATGCAGGCAAATTATCCAGTTGAGTATTTGCGACTTGTGTCATTAAAATAAAGCGAGAGAACGCGGCATATACAGGGGCTGAAAGATAAAGCAATCCAATAAAAAGCAGAGCCCAAGCACCACTCCAGCGCGCCGCTTTCATTGTAGCAACTGTATAAAAGCGAACGATAACATGCGGCAGACCTGCAGTTCCTGCCATAAGTGTGAACATTAGCGCTAAGAATTGCCATTTCGTAGCTTCCGTAAATGGAACCACATATTCAGAAATACCTAGTTCACGATCGAGCTCTCTCATCTCTCCAATGATTTCACCATAAGATATCCATGGGGCGGGATTCTGAGTAAGCTGCAGTGACATGAAAATGACAGGTATCAAATAAGCGATGATCAACACAAGGTACTGGGCTACCTGAGTCCAAGTTATCCCCTTCATGCCCCCCATAGCGGAATAAAACGCTATGAGTACTACGCCAATTAAAGTACCAATGGCCGTGTCAACCTCAAGTAAACGGCCGATAACGACGCCAGACCCTGATAACTGCCCAACGGAATATGTGAAACTGATAATAATGGTTGCAACGGCAGCGATTAATCTGGCCGTATTGCTCCGATACCGATCTCCTATGAATTCAGGGACCGTATATCTTCCGTATTTCCTTAATTGAGGAGCCAGCAGGAAGGTAAGGAGCAAATACCCGCCTGTCCACCCCATAATGTAAGCCAGTCCATCATAGCCAAGAACCATAACGGTGCCTGCCAAACCAATGAATGAAGCAGCACTCATCCAGTCTGCTCCAATAGCCATTCCATTAAATACGGGGGGAACTCCTCGGCTTGCCACATAGAAGTCAGAAGTCTGCTTCGCCGTGTTAAAAATAGCTATACCTATGTACAAAGCAAAGGTCGCCCCAATTAGTGCAAGCGAAACTAGAAATTGCGTATCCAAAGTCAATCACTCTCCTTTGTATTCAACAATCTTATTAATCATCATTTGTATCTACATACTCTGGATTAAAACCGAACTTCTTATCAATCTTGTCACTGACAATTGCATTAATGAATAATAAAATAATGAAAGTTAGCACAGCGCCTTGAGCTCCCATGTAATAACTGAATGGAATTCCCATCACTGTAAAAGACGAAAGCTCCTGAGCAAAAAAGACAACGACATACGACACAAGAAAACCTATGGCCAGGTAAATTGTAATCATCATGGTCCGATATTTGAAGTAAGCGTCTGCTTTTTTACGTTCAACTTTTCTCACTCTGTCTCACCTCCCTTCAGTATTTAATCCTTTAGCCCCGCAAGTCGAAAATAAATTTTATAGTATCCCAAAACGGCATCGGGACCATAAGGATCTTTATAAATGCAAAGCTCAACAGTGACAATACGGGAAGGGTAAGAAAGATCGGTCTTTTCTTCCTTAAAGCAAAAACGACTGAAAAAATTGTAATAAAAGAAAATGCAGCAACAATTAACATTAAAAAAACCACCTTTTTGAAAGCGTTATCATTTATTAATAAAAAAATAAAAAATTCCGAATAATTAGAATTTAAAGACTTTATGTTTGCCATTATTATGGAAAAACTGACAATTGTCAATGATTTAAAAAAATGCTTCTATTGTCCAGCTGAAGCTAGCTGAAACAATAGAAGCATTCCGCTTAGGAATTCATTTTTAAATGGAGAGAATAAGCCCCTGAATACGGAGGTGCCCCGAGCTTTTCAACACTGGAAAAAGCCGGTTTAAGAGCTTGTTTAAAATATTTTAAATAACTATCATTTTGTATAAGCAGGCTGCCTGAAACTACAAGTTTTGATTTGTCCGTCAGTCCAATATTTTTATACAGCCGGTTGACCTGCTCAGCTAAAGATTCGGCGCTTTTAATCATTAAATTAGAGGCTGTTTTATTTTTTTCTCTGTTTAAATAGGCAACGAATCTAGAAAGCTTTGCAACTTCACTTTTATCACTTGTGTAAAACCATTCCTTAATTCCGTTAGAGTCTTGCAGATTTAAGTGCGATAAGAGTTTCTCCGTGAATGAACCTTGCACTCTACTATACTCTAAATCCGTCAATACGTGCCTAATCGCTTGCTTGCCAATATGGTAGCCACCTCCTTCGTCCCCTAGTAAATGCCCCCATCCGCCAGCAGTATACAATTTATCGTTATGTTTCCCTATATGAATAGACCCTGTTCCAGCAATTGTAAGAATCCCTTCTCCGTCAGGTATCCCCGCTTCAAAAGCCAGCTCTGCATCGCTCAGTATATGAACAGGATGGTCATTTTCCCAGTGAGAGGGAAGCTTCAGTTTATGTTTCAATGTGGAATAACCCGCCATTCCAATGATAACTCGGGAAATTTTTTGATTAGACGCTTCCCTGCATGCCTTCATAACTTCCTCAATATGTAAGAGTGCTCTTTCTAAATCAATTAGCGGGTTACCAAAGCCAGACTTAAAGGTTGCCTGAATGTCCCCTCTTTCGTCCATAAGTGCCCCTATTGTAGAAGTTCCTCCCGCGTCTATTCCAATGATCATCTATTACCCTCCCCACATATATTTCATAAAATTACGAATATAATTGAAATTTAATTTCATTATAGCATATAATTAAAGTAGAGAATTTCATATTTTAAAGGAGGAGAGAATCATGGCCTATATATCCGGAGGATTAGCAATGCTCAAAAGTGTAGAAGCAACCCTCCCCACATCCGAAAAAAAGATTGCAGCATACATCCTTTCCTCCCCTGAATCTGCTATTACAATGACAGTTAAACAATTGGCAGACAAAAGTCAGACGAGCACAGCAGCTGTCATACGTTTATGTAAATCCCTTGACTTGAAAGGTTTTCAAGAATTAAAAATGAGAATTGCCGGTGACGTGCAAAAGCCTTCCTCCGTTGAATACCGGGACATTGATAAAGGCGAATCATCTCATCATATCATAGAGCAAATGACGCACAACGGAATACAAATGCTGCGTGAAACGGAAGAAATGCTGCGTAGAGACGATGTAGATCAAGCTGTACAGGATATATATCACGCTTCGTCTCTTCACATTTTTGGTGTTGGTGCATCTGGTTTAGTAGCTTACGACGCACAACAGAAATTTCTGAGAGCGGGAAGGTATGCTTTTTATTTGCAGGACCCACATTTGTCATATACATCCTTATCAAACGCCGGCAAAAATGATGTTGCACTTGTCATATCCTTTTCTGGTGAAACGAAAGAGACGATTCAATTTCTTAAATTAGCCAAAAAAAATAAATTACGAACCATCAGCATTACAAAATACGGCATTTCTACGATATCGCAGCTTGCTGATATACCATTGTATACATCGGCCACCGAGGAAGCAATGATACGGAGCGCCGCAACATCCTCCCGTCTGG
Source organism: Halobacillus campisalis (assembly GCF_030345335.1). Lineage (GTDB taxonomy): Bacteria > Bacillota > Bacilli > Bacillales > Halobacillaceae > Halobacillus_A > Halobacillus_A campisalis. The sequence continues at coordinate 41,642 of NZ_JAPVRC010000004.1, read as the reverse complement.
CTCAGCTTCATGTTATTGATGTATTATTTATGACTTACGTTTCTAACTATTATGATGATGTAATTGAGTCTCTTGATCGTTCTCGAGCAGCGATTGATCACAAGAAGTGATTGGCAAACGAATATTTCTCTAATCTAATAAACCCCCACTGGCTGCAATCCAGTGGGGGTTTGCTTTACTTATGTTTATTGTGACCTTTTCCGTTATCGTGACCCTTTCCTTTATCATGGCCTTTCCCTTTCCCTTTTTTACCTTTACCTTTGTGATCTTTGTCTTTATCTTTTCCCGGGTGTTCTTCATCTTCATCCTGCTGGTCAGAACTCAAACTGATTTGAGCAACAATCGGATCATGGTCACTGGCACGTCCATTTTCCTCAGAAAAATCGGCGTTTATATGCACAGCGTCTATTTGGGATTTTTCTTCCAAATAATCACTTACCAAAATATGATCCAACGTTTGGGAATTGCCTTGATAAATATAAGAGTAGCGCTCCTCCTGCGGAAGGTTCTCTATCAAGTTAGCAAGCTCATCTCCTTTTAACGCCTGTAGAGGATTGGAGAATTCGAAATCATTCAGATCTCCCATGACGACAACATTTGCATCTTCTACTGTGCTTTCAGCCTCTTGTACAAAATCATTCAAAACTTCGGCTTGCTGGATTCTCTGAGACTCGCTTCCCAGTTCGACTGGTTGACTAGCTCCAAATAAAGCATCGTCTCCCCCTTTGGAGTTAAAGTGGTTGTTGATTAAAATAAACGTTTCACCGTTAAATTCAAACTCTGCTGCTAAAGATTTTCTTGAATCTTCAAAAGCCTCATTTAAAGGATCAATACGGCCAGGATTATGCGATAATCCATCTTCTGTTACTTCAACCGCGGTTGCCGCATCACCTTTTGGTTTGTCAGTAAGCGATACACGTTCCGGGTTATAGATATAACCTACGCGTATGTTCCCCCCTGGCTGACCACCATCTACTTTATCTTCAGGTGCGATATCTGTATATTCATAAGTAGGTCCACCTGCTGCTTCAATGGAATCGATAATAGCTTCATAACTTTGATCAGCTTCTACTGTACCATCATCGGTTGGTCCGTTATTATCTTGTACTTCCACAAGGCCTATGATATCAGGTGCATTCATGTTAATAGCAATCTGTTCTCCTATACGTTCCGCTTTTTCTGCATCTGTTTCGGCTGAAAAATTCTCCATATTATACGTTCCTACAGATAACTCATCTTCAGTTCCTTCCAGTTCTGTCACTTGAGGTTCAGTGTCTCCATCAATAAGCTCAGGAAATTCTGACGTTGGGCGAATTTTGTAGTTACTATAATCATAGCTGACTACTCCTGTTGCAGTGCCCTCCAGTCGATCACCAGTGACCGCATCCAGACCGAGACCGTCGACATCGAATAAAATTCGCTCGGGATTATAGTCTTCCGGGGAAATCAACAGACCTTCTGCCTGTGTTTTCTTTTGGTTCTCACTCGTTTGAGTGTAAACTGAAAGCTCATCATAATTAATCGGTCCAGAAACTGTCCCGTCTTCTACGCTAATAAGCATCCCTTCCAAGCTTTCATAAAAATCCAGTCCATCTTCCTCTGGATCAAAAGATTCCATTTGATCATTTTCTATAATTTCCGTTGGCTGTTCTCGGTCTTTACCGATTACGACAGGATCAGGAAGTTCTTGGTCAGATTCTTTCACTTGTACATCCGAAGCTGTGATTTGAGTTGTCAGCAAATCATCGGCATCGCTGTAACCTTCTTCCCTCCACTCTGTAACTTCACCATCAACATCTACTGCATCACCTACTTGCGCTTCTCCCGAACGGTCATAGACGTAAATTCCTTCAGAAGTAGCGATATCATCATCAGGATTAGTAGATTGCATATAGAAACCGCTGGTACCATCTAGTTTTGTAACTACACCGGGCACTCCTTCTACAACTTCTCCTTCATATGGAGAGGTGTGGGCAGCACCTTGAATATCATGAATGTCAACTTCATCTACTGGGGTCAACACATTGTACTCGAAAGTGGAAACAGGGCTTATATCTCCATTTTCCCGCACAGCTGCTGCCTTTATAGTCGTATCTTCATTTATTATGATGGGTTCGCTGTATTGCTGACTGTTTTCATTCGGCACTGAGCCATCAGTTGTATAATGAATAACTGCATTCGGTTCAGCCGTATTCAGCTCTACTTCATTACCGGACACTATAGAACCTGAGCCTGGCTGCGCCGTCACAGCAAATATAACTTCGACAACATCCTGTGCATCTCTTGGCACAAGCTTGTACTCATCAAAGCTGAAATTGACGACACCGGAGATCCGTTCATACGTCTCCCCTATTTCTAGTAAACTTTCATCCTCGGGAGTTATGACGAATTCACCGCTTTCATCTTCGACAGTAAAATCACCATAGCTGTTTTTTGATAAGACTTTTACATCTTCTACTTTTACGTACTCCGCTTCGATGCCTTCACCTCTATCAGCAGCAAAATGCTCTGATGTGACAAGCTCAGGTTCGGGCACTCCTGCTCCCTCATCTGTTATCTCAATATTCCCTGAAGAAGATAATATTTGCTGCATACCATAATAATCGGAAAATTCTCCTGCAGCCGTGATGCGATCTCCAACCTCAGCTGGGTTCCCTGGTACTCTTATGATAATCCCCGCTGATTCATCTTGAATATACAGATTGGTCTGTCCGCCTGTTTCATAAGAAGCTGTAACGATACCCTCTACTTTGACAGTGGCACCTGCCTCAGCTCCTCTGGCTTCTTCAATTGTCTGAAGTTCTACAGGTTCTGTCTCCGGCATATCATAGCTGCCAAGGTAATCAAATGTATTAGGTGCGTATGAATCCCACTCTTCATCCGCAGAAAATGCGTCTTCAGGATTTGTATCCCCACTTTGGACATTTTGATTTCTAACGAGCGTTACGTCACTTCCAAAGGAAGCCTCACTGCCGATTTGACCAATTGAATCTATGATCTCATCATTCTTTTTCAAAACTAAAGGATCGTCGCCATTGAAATTGATAGCTGAGTTATTGGTAGCATCTGCTATGTCCAGAATAACCTGATCTGCCTGGCTGTTAGCTGCTACAAACACATCACCACTTTCAATGGTGCCTTCCATTGCAAACGAACCGGTTGCTTCCATAGAACCATTAGAATAGATTTCTATTTCATAGTCAGATAAATCAATAGCGTCATCTGTTCCATTGTAAATTTCTACAGCTTTGTTATAACTGCTGCCTTCTATGTATTCTGAAAAGAACAATTCTTCCGCTTCAACCGTCTCAGCTTGAGCATTCGCTGGGGAAACTCCCGTGGTAAGTGGGCTTAAAGCTAAAACAGCCACCATGCTTTTGATGATCGTTTTCTTTTTGTACATTTAACTCCTCCTAGTAATATTTAGTAATTACTATAAAAGTATAAAAGAAAATTACTAAATTAAAATTTTAAATTTGTAAATTTTCAAAAAACACTCCTTTTGGCGCACCCTCGCCTAATGATGTAGCACTATAATCTGAGTCATTAGTAACAAAACATAATAATAGCTTTTAATAATGGTTAAGATTAAAATAATGGTGAGGTGATATAAATGAAGATTGAAGTTTGGTCTGACTATGTATGTCCATTCTGTTATATTGGTAAGCGGAAGCTAGAACAAGCATTTGAGCAGCTATCGTTAAAAGAGAAAGCTGAGATTACCTATAAAAGTTTTGAATTAGATCCTGAAGCTAAAAAAAATACAGGCATGTCAATTAATGAAAAGCTTGCTTCTAAATATGGACGAAGTTTACAGGAAGCGGAAGAAATGACGAAAAATATGACCCAGCAAGCAGCCGAAGTCGGTCTTAATTTTCAATTCGACAAAATGATTCCCACTAATACCTTCGATGCTCACAGGATTGCAAAGCTGGCAGAGCAAAAAGGAGTGGAAAAAGAACTGACTGAACAGCTGTTTCAAGCAGTTTTCACTTATGGCATCGATATCGGTGACCGTGAAGAGTTAGTGAAAGTCGCATCTCAAAGTGGTTTAAGTGAAGAGAGTGTACTTGAAATTCTGGAAAGCGGAGATTACAGTCAAGAAGTGCGTTCTGAAGAATCCGAAGCCTTTGAAATTGGAGTTCAGGGAGTCCCTTTCTTTGTGATTAATCGAAAATATGCGATATCTGGAGCTCAACCGACTGAAGTATTCATCCAAAGTTTACAAAAAGTGATTGAAGAAGAAAAATCGGTTTCAAGCTTCCAATCACTAACTTCTGAAAGAGGAGCTTCCTGTACAGATGAAAGCTGCTAAGTCCACGAATACGTTCTTATTAAAGCTGTCCCCCAACTGAACAGGGACAGCTTTATCATTTTACCGTATCCTGGCTTTGCTTTTTCGGTGCACTTTGCGAGCAGGAGCTGTATCAAATAATCGCTTTTCGTCTTCAATTTCATTTTTAACTCTGGGTACAGGCTTAGGTCTGCCTTTTTCATCCACGACCACCATTGTTTAAAAAGATTCAGTTGTCATCACTCTTTAAGCACCTGATAAATCATCATACACTTTTAAATACACTTCCATCGAACTTTTATTCGTCAAAGTGACTAACACTCTGTTAACAACTTCTTTGGTTTATAACTGCTCCTTCTAATGAAAACACTTCTTTTCTATAAAATATTAAATTCCCTCTACAATTTCATCCACAGTTAAATAAAAAAACTCCGCTCCCTATTCAGGAACGGAGCAGGCAGTATACTTGCCATTAATTCTTTATAATTTTACTCTCGAAAGGCTGCAACTTTTCTCCTTCGAAATTCTGTGCTTCTTCACTATGATTCATAATAAAAGAATACACTTCTTCACCTAGTTCCCTTTGGTAAACTTCTACTTTTTCAGGAGAGTCAATGTACTTAATCTGATTAGATTCTACAAGCTGTCTTGCGAGAACAAGAAGTGGTTCTTCGCTTATACCTCCTCCAATATAATAAACAGTTCCGCTCCCGAAAGCATTTTTAGTTACTGCAGCATATTGATTATAAAAGAAATCTGTGTACTCGTATAATACCTCAGCCCCTTCGGAAACAAGCAAATCCCTCCAGACTGAAATCTCTGCGTGGATATTTGAAAAATCTCCCTTACCTCTTAAGTTCAACTGGTGAGAACTTGTGAGCGATTCAATTTCTTCAATACGTGCTCCTATCAAAGATCTGACAGGTCCGGGGAGCGGTTCCCCTAAACGAATATTGTTACTTTTGTCTTTAAGTCCAGCTCTGTAGGAAAATATGACGGTTCCGCCTCGATCAGTAAAGTCCTTCAACCTCTTAGCTAAGCTGTTATCGAGAACCTGCATAACTGGGACCAGAACAATTTTATAATTAGCAAAATCACGGTCTGAAGGTATAACATCAATCCTCGTATTCAATTGATAAAATGGACGATACAACCTTAATAATTCATCGTTGAAATCGAAATCCTTGCTTTGAATTTGTGCTTTCCACGACCAAATATTGTCGTAATCATACAAAACAGCTACATCAGATTGAATAGGTGATTCGAGCAAGGCCTCATGATTAGTAATTTCCTCGAAAAGAGCCTGCACCTCTTTATACTTGCGCCCATATACATTGTCATGATCAACGATTCCATAGCAGAACTGTTCCGCTCCTTTTGTCATACCCCTCCACCTGAAATAAAGCATATCGGAGCATCCATGCGCAAACGCTTGATAAGACCACATTTTCGCCTGTCCTGGTCTTGGGAGATAACCAATTACATCGTGACCTTGAGCTCCCATCAGTTCTTCTACTATCCAATAATTCTTTTGAAGCAGACCGCGATTGAAGTCATGGGTCATGGCAATAGCTTCTGGGGAAATTGGTTCTTCAAGTCCGCCCCAGACTGGATAGTTGTCATAAGAAACGAAGTCCATCTCTTTGACATTTTCCGCATGATCAAAAGATTTATCGAAAAAACCACCTGATACGTTGGTCGTCACTTCCTGATGTTTCCCTTTCTCCTCCCGAACTATTGACGTCATTTCATGAGTGAAAGTATTTACGGAATGTGAACGGAAACGGGCCCATTCCAGCTTCAAACTAGGATTATGAGTAGTTACGGTGACTTTTGGGATAGGGATTTCTTCAAATCTGTTATACGTCTGCCCCCAAAAAATCGTTCCCCACGTTTCGTTTAAAGATTCAATCGAGTCGTATTTGTTCTCTAAAAATGACTGAAATTTTTCCTGACATTTGCTGCAATAACACTGGTCACTTCCTTCATGCCCAAATTCGTTGTCCACCTGCCAGGAGATGATTGAAGACTCTTCGCTGAAGTGCCGTACAAGCTTCCGAGTTATTTTCCCAGCGTACTCGCGGTATATATCAGAATTGAAACAATATTGTCTCCGTCCTCCAAAAACCCGAACTTGTCCGTCTTGTTCCTCTGATAAAATGGAAGGGTGCTTGGCTGCTAACCAGGCCGGGAATGTGGCTGTCGGCGTCCCGAACATCACACTCAATCCATTTTTCTTAAGTTCGGCAATAACCTTTTCAAAGTAAGAAAAGTCGAACTCTCCTTCTTCCGCCTCCATCAAATGCCAGGCGAATTCACCTATTCTTACAATATTTGCACCCAACCCTTTAATCCCTTGAATATCTTCTTCAAGCATAGACTCTGGCCAGTGTTCAGGATAATAATCCACTCCTAGATAAGCCATGTACACTCCTCCTCAACTCACAGATGTTCAATAAATGTTCTAAACGCTTGAGCGCCTTTTTGATCACGCTTGAAAACTCCAGCATGCTCAAGTACAGTCGAAAACGTTTTTCCTATCTCTTCTTTAAATACTTCATGAATGGTAGCGTCTGATAAATTTTTATGTTTTTTCAAGACTTCCCTTGCCCACTGCACATGCTTAGCTGTCCGTTCGTCTTTCTCTGCTTTATTCAACTCACCGGTTAAAGTGTAATCAGCGAGAGCTTGCATTTCCTCTACCAGTCGTCCTGGCAGAACGGCCAGTCCCATCACTTCAATTAGTCCGATATTTTCTTTCTTTATATGATGAACTTCCTCATGAGGATGGAAAATTCCAAGTGGATGCTCTTCGTCAGTCCGATTATTGCGAAGAACGAGATCCAGCTCAAATTCTCCATCTCTTACTCTGGCAATGGGAGTAATGGTATTATGCGGATTCCCGTTCGTAGAATGATAAATATCCACTGATTCATCACTATACTGTTTCCAAGATTTCAATATATGTTCACCAAGTTCAGCCAGCCTGTTTCTGTCTCCACCCCGAAGTCTCAGCACAGACATCGGCCATTTCACGATACCCACTTTAACATCTTCAAATTGATTGATATTGAAGGTTTCTTCCACAGGGGCCTTTGCCATCGGAAAGTCGTGTTTTCCCCCTTGAAAATGATCGTGACTCAAAATCGATCCACCCACGATCGGAAGATCCGCATTCGATCCAACGAAATAGTGAGGAAGCTGTTCGGTAAACTCAAGAAGACGTTCGAAACCTGCCCTTGAAATTTTCATTGGACGGTGCTCTCTTGAAAGAACAATTGCGTGCTCTTCATAGTAAACATAAGGAGAATACTGTAAATACCATTGTTCTTCAGTTAAATCCATTGGAATGATGCGGTGATTATCCCGAGCTGGATGGTCCAAACGCCCAGCGTAGCCGACGTTCTCTTTACACAATAAACAATCAGGATAGCTCGACCTCTGAGCTTTTTTAGAAGCAGCAATAGCTTTCGGATCTTTCTCCGGTTTTGAAAGATTAATAGTGATTTCAAGGTTTCCATACTCGGTAGGACTATACCAGTGCATATTTTTGGCAATCCGATCAGTACGGATATAATGCACATCTTTGGAAAACTGATAAAAGTATTTGGTGGCAGCTTCTGCCCCTTTTTGTTCATAAGTCTGGTAAAAGTTCTTGATTACTTCCGATGGTTTTGGGGTGAGGATATCCATGACTTTCGGATCGAATAAATCACGTTCTGTCACGGAATCCCCATCTATCTTGCCGCTCTCATGGGCGTACATAAGTAGCTGCTCAAGTATTTCTACTGGTGTTTCTGGAATTTCATCAAATTCACTTCCAGCAGCTTCACCATCTAAGGAAAATAAATGAAACAATGAGTTTCTTACGTAATCTATATCCCACACAGAAATCAACTTCTTTTGTAAACCATAGTTGATCAATCGTTCAATATTGTTATAAACAGTCACCTTCAACTCCCCCTTTTTATTCATGATAGCCTTCAGGGTGATTCTTGAACCAGTCCCAAGCGTGAGTGATGATTGTTTCTATATCTGGATAGCGAGGAGCCCAACCAAGTTCCTGAGCTGCTTTTTCAGAAGAAGCGACAAGCTGGGCTGGATCTCCTGCTCTTCTTGGAGCTACTTCAGCGGGGATTTTGTGCTTTGTAACTTTTCTTGCGGCTTCGATTACTTCCTTCACTGTAAACCCCTGGCCGTTCCCTAAATTGTAAATGCCGCTTCCGGAATCTCCCTCTAAACGATCGATAGCTAATAGGTGAGCATCTACAAGGTCGTTTACATGGATATAGTCTCGGACGCACGTCCCGTCTTTTGTATCGTAATCGTCTCCAAAGATCATGATCTTCTCTCTTTTCCCAAGGGGAACTTGCAAAATGAGTGGAATCAAATGAGTTTCAGGGCGATGATCTTCGCCGATTCGGCTTTTCGGGTCTGCACCTGCCACATTAAAGTAACGCAGGATAACATGTTGAATACCGTGGGCCTGCTCAGCCCATTTCAACATTTTTTCTACAGCTAGTTTAGTTTCCCCGTAAGGATTGGTCGGGTTCGTCAAATCGCTTTCTTGAATAGGAATTTGCTCAGGCTCTCCATAGGCGGCTGCTGTCGAAGAGAAAACAATTTTTTTCACCTCATGGTTGGCCATCGTCCGCAATAAAGAAATGGCTCCCCCCATATTATTATCGTAATACTTCAGAGGGTCCTCCACACTTTCACCTACAAGAGAGTCTGCAGCAAAGTGAATAACGGCATCGATCGATTCTTTTTCAAACACTTCATTCAAGAATGTTTCGTTTCGTAAGTCTCCCTCATAAAAGGCTGCTTCTTTAAAAACTGACTGGCTATGACCGGTCTGAAGGTTATCAACGACAACCACATCCTTCTCCTGCTCGATCAGCTTAACGACGGCGTGACTGCCTATAAAGCCAGCACCGCCACAAACTAAAATACTCATCGGATGTCCTCCTCTTCTTTCATTTTTTTAGCACCGTCACCAACTTCTACAGTGTAAAAATCAGCCTCTATATCAGTAACTTCCCTATATGCTTTACCAACTCTCTCCGTGAAAGTCTGTATTTCATCTTCTTTTACAATACTGATTGTACACCCTCCGAATCCAGCGCCTGTCATCCTTGACCCGATAGCACCTTCTCGCCAGGCTGCTTCTACAAGAGCATCCAGCTCCGTCCCCGTCACTTCATAATCATCACGCAAAGAGATGTGTGACTCATTCATTAATTGGCCGAAAGCTTTCATATCACCTTTTTCAAGAAGATCAACTGCGGAAAGCGTTCTATTATTTTCATAGACAGCGTGTTTAGCCCTTCTTCTTATGACAGGATCTTCAATCAAATGACTGTGCATTTCGAATTGTTCATTCGTTACATCGCCAAGAGCTTGGATATCCATTTCCTTCTGTAATAAGGAAAGAGCTTTCTCACACTCTTGACGACGTTCATTATACTTGGAGTCAGCCAGTCCTCTTCGTTTGTTGGTATTTGCAATAACTAAACGCAGGCCAGACATCTTTAAAGGTACGTGCTTGTAGTCAAGAGAATCGCAATCAAGGATGACCGCATGATCTTTCTTGCCTGCTGCTATTGCGAATTGATCCATAATTCCGCAATTCACACCGACAAATTCATTTTCCGCTTTTTGGGCTAATTGAACCATCGTTATCATATCAACTGGGAGATTAAACAGCGATTTTAAAAAGACAGCTGTCAAGATTTCAATCGAGGCAGAAGACGAAAGACCAGCTCCATTAGGTATATTGCCGTAGTAAACTACATCAAAGCCTGTTTCTAAGGAAAAGCCCTCCTTTTGAAACACTTCTGTTACACCTATTGGATAATTCGCCCAATCACGAGACTTATCATATTTCAATTGATGGAGATCAGCTTCAATCACCCCAAGGTCTGGAAAATTGAGAGAGTACAAACGAAGCTTTGTGTCGTTCCTCTTTCTAGCTAAAGCGTATGTGCCCACACTTAAAGCACACGGAAATACATTGCCGCCATTATAGTCCGTATGTTCTCCAATCAAATTAACACGGCCTGGCGCAAAAAAAGATTTCGGTTCTTCCCCTTGATCCATGAACTCCTGAAAGGTTTGTTTCAATTGATCCATATCCATTTCCCTCTGCCCCTTTCTATACTATCTTTTTCTTCATTACGAGTGATCTAAAGTAACTTGAAGAAAACTTAATAAAATTATTTAATTAACTAATGTAAATGTAGCATAGTTATCCATGAAAAGAAAGACTTTATTTTAATGAAATGGAACAACACATCACTTACCATAGCTCAACAAATTCTGCACTGCTCCGTGATCATTTAAAATTATGAGGCATTTAACTTTCTTCTTCTTTATAAATTTATTTAATTAACTATTATGGTATGATGGAGGATAAAGTTAGTATATTGGAGGAGTATGAATGAACAAAAAATACACCCGAGGCAGCTTCAAATTGATGAAGTCGATGAATCGATCGATAATCCTGAATATGATCCGTGAACAAGGGCCTTTATCTCGAGCAGATATCGCTAAATATACGCGTCTGACTCCTCCTACCGTCAGCAATATCGTCAAAGAACTGATTGAAGCTGAATTCGTGATCGAGACCACTCAAGGAGCCTCAAAAGGCGGAAGAAAGCCTACTTTACTAGAAATTAATGCCGACCATTTTTATATAATAGGAATTGATGTAGGCCGTTATAAGATGAATTTGGTAGTAACGAATTTATTTGGACAATTAAAAGATTCAGCAGAACTTGAAATAAAAGAAAACCCTACAAGCGAAGAAATTATAAATACATTACAACAAGGCATACATCAAACTATTGAATGCGGAAATTTACCGCCTGACAAATTTATAGGAATTGGCATAGGTATGCATGGTATCGTCGATACGACCAATGGGATTTCTCTGTTTGCCCCTTCTTTCGGACTTCATAACATTCCTATTAAGGAGAAGTTGGAAAAGGAATTCAACATGATTGTTAAAGTTGAAAATGATGCCCGAACGATGACTCTCGGAGAATCCTGGTTCGGAAATGGAAACGAAGCCGATAACCTTGTAGGAGTCAATGTTGGTCACGGAATAGGTGCAGGGGTGATGATTAATGGGCGGCTTTTTCATGGAGAAAATAGTTTAGCGGGTGAAATTGGACATGTAACCATTGATTTATCCGGGCCTAAATGTACTTGCGGGAATTATGGGTGCCTTCAGGCATTAGCAGGCGGACCAGCCATTGCTGAACGAGCAGCTAAGGAATTGAAGTTAGGAAAATCCTCATTAATTCGGGAACTCGTCGATGACCAATTGGAACGAGTTGACGGGGCAATTGTTTATGAGGCTGCTAAGCAGGGAGATGTATTCAGTATTGAACTCCTCCACCAGACGGGTCGATATTTGGGCGTTGGACTTACCAACCTGATTCACACTTTGAACCCCAAAAAAATCATTATTGGCGGCGGAGTCTCGAAAGCCGGCCAATTTCTAATGAAGGGGATTGAAGAAACAATTATGTCTCGAGGTCTAACTGACCAAGGGAGAGAAACCTTGATTGTACCTTCTAAGCTTGGTGAGCAGGCATCAGCAATTGGTGCTTGTGTACTCATTCTAGAGGAGTTTTTTTCTCAAAAATAATAGGGACACTCTCATTCTTGAGAATGCCCCTATTATTTTATTCATCTGCTCAATTAAAACTACGTGTAAACTTATTACATATAAACTCCCTTTAGTGGAAGACTCAGTTTCGAGACGTCTGTGCTGTTTCCGCCACAAAAATAATGCTTGAAGGTCCGGGAAATCACGCGCTTTCCACGGGCGTATGGTGATCTTCCTCGGGCTAACGCTCTGCGGGATCTCACCATGTACTGTTCTCCCCTAGGAGTCTCGCAATTTCCCGGACCTTCTGGCTGTTGTGAGGATAACGGAACCATCTTATGCTGTCCTTCACATAAAAAGTAACTGCTTTTGAGGGATAACCAGCGAGACTTTTGTATGCGAAGATGCTTGAAACTACCTTGAAGTGCAGGAAGTTTTAAAAGTAGTAATACTATAACTAAAGCACTGGAGTTTAACGCTCCCACTATTATTAAGAAAGCTCTTATCCAGGCGATTTAGAGAAGCAGCTCTATGGTGGGGGCTGCGGGGAATGGGGAGACTCCTGGGGGAAGAGAGTGTTTGGTGAGATCCCGAAGGACGGGACGTCCGAGGAAGCTCACCGCGCTCCCATGGAAAGCGAGTCATCCCCCACCGCCCTGATCCACTCACCCAATGTCTCGAAATCAAGTCTTCCTCTATCCTTTCATAGAATATAATAACTTACTTAGGAAAAGTCATCTATTACTTTTGATATCCTTCAATCATTAAGATCTGTAACTTAAATTCTAGTACGAATGAACCTTTACTTCTTATGCTTCTTTACATTATTTTCAAACAAGAGATAATGAATAGAGAACATATTCCATTCCATGAGAAAGGGGCTGTATAATTGAAAGCTTCCCATTTTCAGACAGATCCGTTTGGAAAAAACACATCTCCAGGTACCCCTGGCCAATGGTATGAAGGTTCGCTCCCGCCCATTGAAAATGAAAAGAAATCTCCCGTAGTTTTTATACACGGGTTAAATAGTTCTTCTTCCATTTGGTGGGAGGAAAATGATATGTACGCCATTGCTTATGCACTTGGTATTAAAACGGCTTTTATCGACCTGTATCCGGCTAAAGATATGTGGGATAATGGAGAGCTCCTTACCCGCAAGCTTGAAGAAATTCATCAGCACTTTGAAGAAAAGCTGGTCGTGGTCGCCCATAGCAAAGGGGGCATTGACACTCAAACTGCACTTGTCCATTTTGGAGCATACAGGTATGTTCACCGCTTGATTGCTCTTTCTTCTCCTTATCAAGGCGCTCAATTAGCTGATTTAGCGTATAGCACTTGGGCTGGCTGGCTCGCAGGGATTATCGGCAGTAAAAATGAAGCCACCTACTCGCTGCAGACAGGGTATATGAAATATTTCCGAGAAGAAACGGATGATCATCCTCATGTGTTGAATACTCCTATATACACGTTGGCAGGTACAGGATGGGGCACCTTTGGCACCCCATTATACTGGGGTGGACTGTACTTAAGAAGTTACGGTCAAAACGATGGAGCTGTGACCGTAGAAAGCTCAAGACTCCGTTATTCAAAGGAATTAAGCGCAGGAGATTGGAACCATTTTGAAATTCAGCAAGGCAGTTTCATTTTTGAAATAATAGATGAATATTTATATAAATTTGATGAGCGGATAAGTGACGAGATTCATACCTTTGAAGAAAATGCATTACTACCAGCTGATACCTTTCTGCGTGGGGGGAGTTATCGGGGTGAAACTGAAGAAGTATTTCATGTAGAAGATGGAGTCGCTCAACTTGGAGTAAATTGGATGAGTGATCGACGAACTAGTACCATCATCATTACAGCTCCTGATGGTAAAGAGACTTTATTAATGAACACTGCAGAGGATGCCTCTACTCTTCTCAAAGGAAGTTACTATCAATTCCTGGAAATAGAGAATCCTAAAGAGGGTGAATGGAGAGTAAAGGCTAGTTCTGAAAGAGAAAACTATTTGTTAACCGTCCAGTTCGACAGCCCCCTAAGTAACGAGATTCAGCTTGACTTAGAGAATGATTTGGAAGTAAGTCTCGCCTCATTTGCAACAGGAATAGTAGAATTTAAAGAAATAAAGTCGACTATTAGAACGGAATATTATGAGAATGGAAGCCAAATATCCAGGCAAGTTGAGTGGGGCGATGTGAACAATCCCCCTTCAATAAAGCTTTCAGCGCTGGGTGAAGGTGTTTATAATATAACTGTTGATGTAGAAGGGAAAACGTTAAATAACCACCCGTTCAATCGTACGATTGTAACCTCTGTTTATGTGGATGCTAATGGGCGCCTATTAAAATAAACGCTGTTTTTCTTTTAATCGACAGCGTTTTTTATATTCACATAAAATCCTCAGCCAGCAACAAATATACTTAAGATTTACTAGTCCAGCGGAATATTCCTTTTATTACTAAGTAAGCCGCACAAAACGCAAAGAAACCAAGTATACTATAGGCAGCGTCAGCGAATTCCATATTCCCAGCTCCTGTAATCCTCTGTTGGATTTCTACTGCAAAAACGAATACAAGTACCATAGCAAAAGTGAAAAGAAACGAAATAGCTGTAATGCTCCATTTAGAAATCGCATGAAAAATCAAGTCCACAAATAATAAGCCAATTACACCAAGGATGCCTATTACCCAAAAATGAAGCTCTTTATCGGTCAACCCCAAACCTAACCTATCAGATATTTCCCATATAATTTCATGGAACATATTCACAACCTCAGCTAATAAAAGAATTACTTCTCTCATAATCTCCACCTGGCTTTCTATAAAACTAGATTATATTTTAACATATCTCTGTTTTTTATAGAATTTTCAGGAAATAACTTTTACATTTTACACCTATCCAAGTATAATTAAGTAAATTATAGTTAATTTTCTTAATTGAGGTGGAAGTATGGGGCGGAAGGACAGAAAGCGTTCAAAGAGAAGAAGAGGCCGATGGTGGAAGATATTGCTCGTAGGTTTAGGAGTAATCATATTATCTATTGGCGCTTATGGCCTTTATGTATTTAATGATGTTCGTTCAACAGTCAATTCCGAGCTTCACGAAGAAATAGACGCCATTGATAGTGAAGCGGCGAAGGAAAAATTAAATAACAAGGATCCTTTGAACATACTTCTCCTTGGAGTGGATGAAAGGGAAAATGATCAAGGCCGCTCCGACACTATGATTGTCATGACGCTGGATCCGAATAATGAAAAAATGCAGATGGTCAGCATTCCCCGCGATACTGAGGCTGAAATTATCGGAGACGGACGGGTAACAAGGATGAATCACTCCTATGCCTACGGAGGAAGTAATATGACTGTAGATACTATAGAGAACTTTTTAGATATTGAAATCGATTATTATGCAAGAGTCAATATGGAAGGCCTCTCCCAGCTTGTTGATTCTGTGGGTGGAATTACCGTCAATAACACGCGTGCCTTTCAGTACGACGGCTATCAATTTCCTGAAGGAAAAGTCCAGCTTTCAGGAGAAGAAGCTCTCGCTTTTGTAAGAATGAGAAAGGAAGATCCTCAAGGGGATGCCGGGCGTAATGAAAGGCAGCGCCAGGTCATCCAGGGTGTAATTAACAAAGGAGCAAGTCTTAATATTGTGAACCAAGTGGGGGACATCATGGAAGTGCTTGGGAACAATGTAAGCACGAACATGGAGTTCAGTGATATGAGGCGGCTCGCCACTAATTACCGAGGTGCACAGAAAGAAACATCTACTTACCAAATGTCGGGAAGCAGTAAAACGAGCTCTGGAATGTACTTGATTGAAATGTCACAAGAAGAAATTGAAAAAACGCATAAGATGATCACTAATTTCGGATCATAAAAAGCTCGCACTTTTGCAAGTGCGAGCTTTTCATTGTTTGCGAGGACGATTAAAAATCGGAATCATTTACATGAGCGTAAAAAACACCTGAGACCAGAAAAAAAAGGAAACAAGTGTTTAGTCATTCAATGATATATTCGACTCTTTATTTAATTGGTTGAGTAAATGGTCAAGTTCTCGAGAGAACTTCAAAACCTGAGTACCGTAAGGATTGTCCGCATATGAATTGTACATTTTTATACGAAGCTGTTCGATCTGGTCTTCTAATTCTTGAATTTTACTCAAGTCTGTACCCCCTTATTGAAATTGAGGTTCTACTATAATGAACATTATAACAGAAATTGTAGAATACTGTAGACAGTTTAATTGTGAATTTTTTGTGAATTAACGGCTTTTAATGACTCTGTTTTATGATCTCCATATCAATTGATTGTACTAACTATGACTCCTTTATCATACACTGAATTACACATGTAAATCTCTCTTTTTGTTCTCTACCGATTGTAAAAAGTATTCAGCAACCAAGGAGGTTAGAATAATGGGAGTTTTACTCTATTTAATTGTAGGCGGAATAGTCGGATGGCTCGCTCAAGTATTGTTAGGTCGTGGCGTTCCATTCGGTATTATCGGTAATATTATTGCAGGCATTGCCGGCGCCTGGATCGGCGGGGAACTTCTCGGACACATTGGCCCTGAAGCAGCTGGGATAGCCATATTCCCTGCACTTTTAGGAGCAATAGTATTTGTCTTTATCGTCAGTCTGATTATGAGGAATACTAAAAAATAAAACTACTTATTATCACTCACAACTTTTGTGGGTGATTTTTTATTATAGCAAGTGGTGGATTTGGTGCAGAACCATTCCCTGGGAAATTGCTAAAGAGAAAACACTGCCTTTAGCGAAATAGAAAAATTTTTTCCTCCTGCAGCCCTGTAGACCCAGGATATTAGAAGGCCTTACTCTTCTTTTAAAATACATATTGATGACCATTTAGTTATTAAACATCCATTAAATCTCAAGTTTGAGATTTTTTTGAAAGGGTATTCAGTGAATACAGCTTAATTTGTATTATATTGTAAAAAACACATTCCTCTATATTCACTCCATTTCTAACTACTCTTTCATTCAAAAAGCTGTATGTCTTATGACCCCGCTGTCTGTCAATTCAATCTACTTTGAACCCATGAATATTAAGGAGGAGAATGTATGACCACAAATAACCGTGCTGTTGCTTACACGGGAAATGGTGATGTCACTGTAAAAGATATTGACTTTCCAGAATTAGTATTACGGGACGGGCCTGGGGTCAACCCCGCAAACGTAGGAAGAAAGTGTGAACACGGGGTAATATTAAAGGTCGTATCCACTAATATCTGTGGAAGTGACCAGCACATGGTACGCGGCAGGACGACAGCTCCCGAGGGCTTAGTGCTAGGGCATGAAATTACCGGTGAGGTGATAGAGACAGGTCGTGATGTAGAATTTGTCAAAATAGGCGATTTAGTTTCTGTTCCTTTTAACATTGCCTGCGGAAGATGTGTGAACTGTATTGAGGGGAAAACACATATTTGTTTAAACGTGAACCCCGATCGTCCAGGATCGGCTTATGGGTATGTGGATATGGGGGGCTGGGTCGGTGGTCAAGCAGAATATGTCATGGTCCCCTATGCAGACTTTCAAGTTTTAAAGTTCCCTGATAAGGATGAAGCAATGGAAAAAATGCTCGACTTGACCATGCTTTCTGATATTTTTCCGACAGGCTTCCACGGGGCTTATACGGCAGGAGTAAAAATCGGCTCTACCGTCTATATAGCGGGAGCCGGACCAGTAGGCTTAGCAGCTGCTCATTCTGCTCAGCTTCTTGGAGCCTCTGTTGTTATTGTGGGAGATTTGATTGGGGAACGTCTGGCTCAAGCAAAAAGTTTTGGGTGTGAAACCATTAACATCAGCGAACATGATAATATTTCTGAACAAATTGATCAAATTCTCGGTGTCCCAGTTGTAGATTGTGCAGTAGATTGTGTCGGATTCGAGGCACACGGCCATAGTCATGAAGAAGCCCCGGCTGTCGTACTTAACTCCATAATGGATGTAACAAAAGCAGGCGGTGGTCTCGGTATTCCGGGATTATACGTGACTGAAGATCCAGGAGCGTCCGACGAAGATGCCCGAAGAGGCGCGTTAAAGCTCGACTTTGGACTCGGCTGGGCTAAAGCTCAAACCTTCGTAACGGGACAAACCCCCGTTATGCGTTACCACAGGGGATTAATGCACTCCATCCTTAAAGGAAAAGCTAACATTGCGAAAGCAGTAAACGCCACTGTGATCAGCCTCGAGGACGCGCCTAAGGGATATAAAGAGTTTGACGAAGGAGCTGCTAAGAAATTTGTATTAGATCCTCACCATCTGATTAGAAGCTGATGAAAAAGGCCGTTCCAGAATAGCTGGGACGGCCTTTTTTTGTTTTATTGGAATAGACTTTTATTCTCGGAATAAAAATATTCAAATTCACTGTATCTCTTCGAAATACTATTAGTACTGACCCCATATTTTTCGGCGATATGTTTTTGAGAAACTTCTTTTGCTATATTGAAATGAGAAGAATCCTTATAGAAATACTCCAGAGCAGCTGAAAATACAGCCGGTTTTCTAATAACCGGAGCCTTGTCCTGGTAGTACTTCACCCACATGTCAATCAACTGCCGATAGGAATCATGATTCGTAAGGGAAGACTCCATAGTTGTCTCTAGTATGGTGAGGACTTCCTTCTCAGAGGAATCGTTTATCTCCTCTTCCTCTTTGAAAATCCACTGGGGCAGATGCTCTAAGAAGGTATTATGGAAGTACAAGCTTAAAGTTGAATAGCTAGATTGTACTTTGAAAGAATTCTCTAACGTTTCACGAATCTTTTTGTACTGAGTTACTTCAATAGGGACAGCCATAGGTGCGAATTTATAGAAAGATCCCCAATTCAATAGAATACCTGTATAGTATGGAGCAACATTAAAGTCTTCTTCTTTTAATGGAATTCTTTTTCTATCAACTTTATAAGTACCTCCAAAAAGCAGATCCTCTACCTCAATCAGTCCGTTCTCATCTATGTTAATCATTTTGAATATACTGGCTTTTGTCTGCTCCCATGACCTAAGGGTTCTTGCTGTTAAAGACCTTAGAATAGTTCCTTCTCTTTTGTCCAGGAACTGCTGGAAAATCGTAGCCCCGCCCTTTTGAACTTCGAATAAACCTTTATATAACAGTCGTATGAACTGCTCTACTTCTTTTTCCTCAGTAGTCGGCTTTGAACGAGGGAATACATGCGGATACTCTTCATACATGAAATCCTGGAATTGCAAGAAGTACTGATCTAATTCTTCTTCTAATCTCTTTGAAGGAAACTCGATTACGTTTGTCTGTCCATGACATTTTTTATACTTCTTCCCGCTGCCACACGGACAAGGATCATTTCTTCCCACTTTAGCCATAACCACTCTCCTCTCAAATAATAGTCTATTAGTTTATTATATACGATATTAAGGTAAAGAGGAAAAACACTGTTTATACTAAGGAGGCATTACCATTGAAGAAATCGAAAAAAGGAAAGGCTCGCCGAATCTTCGAAAAGCTGAAGGGTAGAGCTGGCAAGATCATTACAAACCCACAGAAAACAAAAGAAGTCATAGATCAGGCTAGGAATAAGTCTTCTAATAATAAGGGGCCACTTTCTGAAGTTTGGCATGAACTTCAACTGATGTTCAATATGGTAAGGGACTGGATTCGCGGTGATTACAGGAATGCTCCTGTCGGTTCCATTATTGCCATAATCGGAGGTTTGTTGTATCTTATTATGCCTTTCGATGCTATACCTGATTTCATACCTGTGGCTGGTCTTATAGACGACGTCTATATTCTTAATCTAGTGATTAAACAAGTGCGTGCAGACTTGAACGATTATAAGGTATGGGTAGGAGAAGATGATATAGCGGCTGAATCTTAAAGCTATAAACGAAAAGCTGTCCCTGTTTAGGAGACAGCTTTTCATTTGATTGGCTTCATTGATAGAACTTATACAGCGCATGCGTACCACTATTCTCTTCACCAGCTTCTGAAACTTGGTCATACATATGTTTGGCCAGTTTCAATCCAGGCAGATCAAGTTCCATGTTCTCTGCAGAGTCTATTGCAATTTTCATATCCTTTATAAAATGCTTAATAAAAAAACCTGGTGAGAAATCGCGCTTGATAACACGAGGAATCAAATGATCCAAAGACCAGCTTCCAGCCGCTCCTCCGCTTATACTTTTCAGTACGGTATCTGGATCCAAGCCGGACTTTTCAGCATATACGAGCGCTTCTGTAACCCCGACCATCGTGGATGCAATAGCTATTTGATTACTCATCTTTGTAAATTGGCCTGCACCCGCAGGACCTTGCAGCACATAATTGCTTCCTAGAGTTTCAACGATAGGAAGCATTTTTTCGAACGTCTGCTTTTCTCCCCCGGCCATGATCGAAAGCGTTCCCTTTTTTGCCCCGATGTCACCTCCAGAAACAGGTGCATCCATCGCGCACGAGTGGTTAGTTTGAGCTTCTGCAGCAATACGCTTTGCTAAATCGGGTGAAGAAGTCGTCATGTCGATCAAGATTGATTGAGGTCGTACATTATGCAGCAAACCACCGTCTCCAAAATAGACTTCCTCTACGTCTTCTGGATAACCTACCATAGTAAGAATCACATCAGAGCTTGTGGCTATTTCAGCCACACTTGACTTCCACGTCGCGCCATTTTCCAAAAGCTCTTCAGCTTTTTCACGTGTTCGTGTGTAAATATGTACGGGGTAACCTGCATTAAGTAATCGGTGGGCCATACTCTTCCCCATGACTCCTGTTCCGATAAAACCTAGCACTGGCTTATCTTGTTTATCCACTTTCAAATCCCTCCCTGGATACTTCTTTATCATAATATAACATAAAATTCCTTTCCTAAACCCAAGAAGAAAGCTGCCTCATTTGAAATTATCCTTTAATTTGAGGCAGCTTATTATTCATCAGCTGGGAGCATATTCGTTGATTTTTTCTCGTGTATTTTCAAGTTCAGTTTCAGGAACATTCAGATAGTATATATCATTTATATACGTATCTTCCCCTTTCATCTGATAAGTTTCCATATCATGACGGGCACTCCGATAATTGGTGGCCAAGTTTTTCATATCATCAAAATTCATATTAGTAGCCGCGTTATCACCAAGGACATTCATAATGTCATCGATTTTATTGGCTACGTTAATACTTGCGCCTTGATTGATCGTGCCCTGGATAACATCACGCTGTCTATCATTACGTCCGGCATCACCTTCTGGATCGTCCTTTCTCATGCGTACATAAGCAAGTGCCTCTTCTCCATTCAGCTTAAGTTCTCCTTCGTCAAAATTTTCGCCGCCCTGAGAGAAGGCTTGATCGTTCGTAACCTCAATCCCCCCAACAGCATCAACCATTTGAGAAAGGCCTTCCATATTCATACGAACATAATAATCCAAATCGATCTCAAGAAAATCTTCTACCGTATTCACTGACATATCACTGCCGCCGTAGGCATAGGAATGGTTTATTTTGTCCGTCATTCCCTCGCCTGCAATCTCCGTGCGACTATCCCTTGGAATACTGACCATTTGCATGCGATCATTTGCCGGATCAAGAGACAATACAATCATAGTGTCAGCTCGTCCAGAATCATTTTCCCGTTCATCCACACCTAGTAATAAAACGTTAATTGGCTCTTCTTCCTTAACTTTCTCTTTCGTCTCATCATTATCTATACCACTTACTTCTTCATGAATCTCGTCGTCTACTGTCGTTTTTACATTATTAAAAACAGAGTAGAGATAGGCTGCCCCGCTTCCTGCTAATAATAAAACAACAGAAATAATGACGAGAAACCAAGTCTTTTTCTTCTTTTTTCTTTTATTAATTCGTCTTGAAGCCATAAGAACCTCCTACTTCATTAACTATTCAATAAAATATACACCATTAATATC
The DNA here is from genome assembly GCF_030345335.1 of Halobacillus campisalis. Classification (GTDB taxonomy): domain Bacteria; phylum Bacillota; class Bacilli; order Bacillales; family Halobacillaceae; genus Halobacillus_A; species Halobacillus_A campisalis. Next base: position 19,818 of record NZ_JAPVRC010000004.1, on the reverse strand, counting down.
TAACATAAATGTATTGTGATTTCAAAGATCATCCGCAGCCCCAACGTGTATACAATACGTATAAAACGCTTAAATTAAGACCTAAACTTGTAAGATAATGCATTTGTTACTATAATTATGATACTTTATAATTTAATGTATAATTCTGAATACTTTTAAAAATAAAATACGAAATGAGGTGAAAAGTTGGACTATACTATATCCCCATTAGGTGACCAGGCCATTGTGTTGACAATAAGTAAAGAGATCAATGAAGAAGCCCAGCGTAAGGTGCAAATTCTATCTAAGCAGCTGGACGAACAGCAGCCTGACTGGATGATCGAATATATCCCTGCCTTTACGACAGTGACCATTTTCTACAGTCCGACAATGTTAGCCCAAGAAGACGTACTGCCCCATCAAGCTGCAGAAATGGAAATAGAGAACCTCATGTCCAGCATCACTACAGAGACGGCCGGTGAGCCGAGGACTATCGAAATTCCAGTTTGCTACGGAGGAGACTTTGGCCCAGACCTTGAATTTGTTGCTGAACACAATTCACTTAGTATAGACGAAGTCATAGACATTCATAGCTCTGGAGATTATTCCGTCTATATGATTGGATTCGCACCAGGATTTCCTTTTATAGGGGGAATGTCGAAAAAAATTGCTGCTCCCCGCAGAGATTCCCCTCGATTAACGATTCCAGAACGTTCAGTAGGGATTGCAGGAATGCAAACAGGAGTGTATCCGATAGAAACCCCTGGAGGCTGGCAGCTGATCGGTAGAACGCCTAAGAAGCTCTTCACACCCGAAGCGGACACCCCTAGTCTCCTCCGAGCTGGAGATAAAATAAAATTCAAGCAAATCAGTGAAGAAGAGTATGTAAACTGGGAGGAGCATTCAGATGATTAAAATTCTGAAAGACGGACTGTTGACAACGATTCAGGATCTTGGCAGGACAGGTTATCAGAAGTATGGAGTCATTGTAAGTGGAAGCATGGACACGTACGCTCATCGTCTGGCTAACCTGCTAGTCGGCAACGAGGAAGAAGAAGCACTCCTAGAAGCAACACTGCTCGGACCCGTGATCGAATTCAATCAAGATACGGTGATTTCCATTTGCGGAGGTGACTTGTCACCCGACATCAATGGGGAAAAGGTCGGGATGTGGAAGACGATCTTTGTAAAGTCAGGAGCTGTCTTAAAGTTCGGTAAGCCTAAGACCGGCTGCCGTGCTTATATCGCTATTGCAGGCGGTTTGGATATTCCTAAAGTAATGGAAAGCCGCTCCACTTACATACGCGCCCAAATCGGAGGATATAAAGGGAGGCCGCTGCAACCAGATGATGTCATTCCTTTAAAGAGATCCTCTGCAGATAATTCACATTCACAGGGACGTAGAGAAGATCTACTTTTTAAAGAAACAGATTGGACCATTGCTTCAGACATGATTCCAAACTATACCTCACGTCCAGTCATTTCATTGATTAAAGGACCTCAGTTTGAATGGTTTAAAGAAGAAAGCCAGAAAGCCCTATATTCTGAATCTTTTAAAATCTCCTCTCAATCCGATCGGATGGGCTATCGAATGGAAGGTGCATCGCTTTTCTTGAAAGCCAAAAAGGAACTGATTTCTGAAGCCGTAGCATTCGGGTCTATTCAGGTTCCACCGGATGGTAATCCAATTATATTATTAGCTGACCGACAAACGACCGGTGGCTACCCAAAGATAGGACAAGTCGCAAGTGTAGACCTGCCTGTTCTATGTCAAACCAAACCAGGAGAGCAGCTTTCTTTTAAAGAAGTTTCTCTCGAAGAAGCGCAGCAAGCTTATTTAGAGCAAGAACACTCCATTCAATTATTGAAGCGTTCTATTTCATTAAAAATAAAGGAGGCATTTTCATGAGTTTTTCAGTGGATATCAACTGCGACATGGGAGAAAGCTTTGGTGCTTATGAGATTGGAAGAGATGAAGAAATACTAGATTTCGTCACTTCAGCTAATATCGCCTGCGGATTTCATGCAGGCGACCCAGCCACTATGAGAAAAACGGTAAAATCAGCGATAGAAAAAGGAGTCGGAATTGGTGTCCATCCCGGCTTACAGGATCTTGTCGGTTTTGGCCGCAGAAATATGAGTATTTCTCCAAAAGAAGCATATGACCTTGTCGTTTACCAAATCGGGGCATTAAGTGGTTTTGTTAAAGCAGAAGGCGGCCAGCTTCAGCATGTAAAACCACATGGCGCTCTCTTTAATATGGCTGCTAAAGATGCATCTTTAGCAGAAGGAATTGCTGAAGCTGTCTACGATGTCGATTCCGAACTTATTTTATTCGGGCTTTCCGGGAGTGAACTTGTGAACGCCGGCAAGAAAGTCGGGTTAAAGACAGCCAATGAAGTCTTCTCCGACAGGACTTATCAATATGATGGATCTTTGACGGCACGTACAGAATCCAATGCTCTCATCACTGATTCTAATGAAGCGATACAGCAGGTTGTACGAATGATAAAAGAAAATAAAGTAAAAACAGTACAGGGAGAAGACCTATCCATTTTGGCTGAAACCATTTGTATCCATGGTGATGGCGTTCATGCCCTTGATTTCGCCAAAAACATTTCATCCACTTTAAATGAAGCGGGAATTGAAGTGAAAAAAATCAAAGATATACTATAACAACATAGGAAGGAGAACATCTGTGAAAAAATCGAATCGAAGTATATTAATAGGTGCTGCTATGCTGATGGCGACCTCAGCTATCGGGCCTGGTTTTCTAACCCAAACAACGGTATTTACTGAGCAGCTGTTGGCAAGTTTTGGATTCGTCATCCTCATGTCCATCATTATCGACATCGGAGCGCAAACAAACATTTGGCGCATCATCGCTGTCAGTGAGAAAAGAGCCCAGGACATTGCAAATGATGTCCTGCCAGGCTTGGGCTACTTTTTGGCTGCTCTTATAGTAGCCGGAGGACTTGCTTTTAATATAGGAAATATCGCCGGGGCAGGACTTGGTACAAATGTACTGTTTGGTATTTCTCCTCAACTCGGAGCAGTATTAAGCGGTATCTTAGCTATTGGAATCTTTTTAGTAAAAGAAGCGGGTCGTGTCATGGACCGTTTCACACAGATTCTCGGATTCGTCATGATCGGACTTACTATCTATGTCATGTTTACTGCTCAGCCTCCAGTAGGAGAAGCGGTCACTAAAACATTCGTGCCTGACACCATTGATTTTCTAGCCATCGTTACTTTAGTGGGAGGAACTGTAGGTGGATACATTACCTTCGCTGGCGGACACCGTTTAATTGAAGCGGGTTTGAAAGGAAAATCAGCCTTACCAGAAGTAACTAGAAGCTCCGTTTATGCCATTGGAGTCGCTTCAATAATGAGAGTTTTTTTATTCTTAGCCGTGCTAGGGGTCGTGTCACAAGGCTTTGCATTAGATGAAGGGAACCCTCCAGCTTCAGTATTTCAATTAGCAGCAGGAAATATCGGGTATAAAATGTTCGGTGTGGTCATGTGGGCTGCTGCAGTAACCTCTGTAGTAGGGGCAGCTTATACTTCGGTTTCCTTCATACGAACTTTCAGCCCTACATTAGAGAGAAACCACAGATATTTAACAATCAGCTTTATTGCCATTTCCACTCTTGTATTTGCGTTTGTCGGCCAGCCGGTCAGCATCCTCGTTCTCGTAGGTTCAGTAAACGGTCTTATTCTTCCTATCGCTCTTGGAGTTATGCTTATCGCAGCTCATAAATCTAAAATTGTCGGGACATATAAACACCCGATTTGGATGACTATATTTGGTATTATCGTCGTCATTTCGATGTCTTATATGGGAGTCTATACTCTTATTGATGGAATCCCTTCATTATTTGAATAATAAAAGTGAAACAGCCGTGGCGAATGTCACGGCTGTTTTTCATCAAATATAAACTCCATCGTTTCTTTTTGAGCATTTGCTTCATCAATCGTTATAACACCGATTTTCACCTTGTGATCCAATACTTCGTATAATTCAGTCAAATACTGATCTCTGAGTCTGTCGTCTTTTGACAGCACATTGTAAAGTGCCTCTTCATTTGCTTCATGAGGACTTTCCCCTAACGCCTCTACAATTTTAATTTCTAAATCATGACTCATGATCCATTCCCCGTCTACAAAGCGGATCGTCGAATCCTCTATTTCTTCATCTAAAGTCTTATGAACCATATCTATATCCGAATACTCAACTCCACAGCCATTCATTAACAATAGCATTAGAAACGCTACTAAAATCTTCATGTCAATTCCCCTTTGAATTAGATTGGGCGACAATCTGTGACATGGTCTTTAACTGGAGGCTTCACGAAGAGACAAAATATTTCCCCGGAAATAACTATATTGAATTACAGGTAATGATAGTAATCTATACCCCAATATTTGATAAAACAACAAAAAACCATCCAATTTTTAAAATTAGATGGTTTTTTATAGAGATTCAAGATTTGCTTTTATGAATTATAGTCTTGAATCATTTCATTAGCCTTTTGCACTTCAGACTCTGGCACTTGCAAGTAATAAATATCATCAATTCTCGTGCCGCTTCCTGTGATTTGGTAGGTAGATATATCTTTACGGGCACCGCGATAATTAGTCGCAAGATCACGCATATCCTCAAACTGCATATTTGTAGCGACGTTACCTCCAAGAACATCCATAATATCACCGATCTTATTCACAGCATTTATGTTTGCCCCCTGGTCCAAAACTCCTTGAATCACTTGGCGCTGGCGTTCATTCCTTCCTGCGTCTCCCTGAGGGTCATCGTACCGCATCCTAACCCAGGCCAGTGCTTCTTCCCCATTCAAATTGATTTCTCCTTCAGAAAATGATTCCCCCGAATAATCGAAGGCAAAATCATTATCCACTGTTATACCACCGACAGCATCTACTAATTGTCCTAAACCTTCCATATTCATCCGCAAGTAATAATCCAATTCGATATCAAGGAAGTTCTCTACTGTATCAACAGCCATATTGCTGCCACCAAAAGCGTAAGCATGGTTGATTTTATCATCAAAACCCTCACCTACAATTTTAGTTCTAGTATCACGTGGTATACTCACCATTTGTGATCGTTCATTTTCAGGATCGAGCGTCATTACAATCATCGTATCAGATCGCCCTCTATCATTTTCCCGCTCATCTACCCCTAGTAATAGGACATTGATTGATTCTTTTGATTCTACTTTTTTCTTCGTTGCTTCATGATCTATTCCAGTAACTGTTTCGTGGATATCATTATCTACAGTTGATTTCACATTATTATAAATTGAAAATAAGTAGGCTGTAATTCCTACCCCCAGGAGCAAAACAACTGTGAGTGTAATCCAAAGCCATTTTTTGCTCTTCTTATGTTTTCTCACTCTTCTTTCCATTCGTACACCCCTTCATTCTATATATGTTCATTATAGAATACTTAAGACTTGTTTTGTAAGGTATTTTAAATTTTTTGTCATAGATTGACTATTAATGTCATTAAAAATCCCCCGCGGGTATCACCCGCTGGAGGAATAGGTTAAAGTACTTTACTTAAAAATTCTTTCGTTCTTGGATTATCAGGATCCCCGAATAATTTAGATGGCTCGTTCTCTTCCATGATTACTCCTTCATCCATAAATATGACTCGATCACCCATTTCACGGGCGAATCCCATTTCATGGGTAACCACCACCATGGTCATACCTTCTTTAGCTAAATTCTTCATAACCTCCAATACATCGCCCACTAGCTCAGGGTCAAGAGCTGAAGTCGGCTCGTCAAAGAGCATGATTTTCGGGTTCATAGCAAGTGACCTTGCAATCGCTACACGCTGCTTCTGCCCACCGGACAAGCTTTCGGGATATACGTTCGCTTTGTCGGATAAACCTACCTTCTCAAGGAGCGGTCCAGCTGCTTTCTCCGCTTCCTCTTTACTTATCCCCTTAATTTTCTTCGGTCCCAACGTTATATTGTCCAATACAGTCATATGTGGAAAAAGGTTAAAGTGCTGAAATACCATTCCGACTCTTGAACGCACTTCGTTAATATTGACATTGGGATCGGTTAAGTTCTCTCCTTCGATGTAAACCTCTCCACCCGTCACTTCTTCTAATAAATTCAAACAACGAAGCAATGTGCTTTTTCCAGATCCTGAAGGTCCTATGACACATACGACTTCTTGCGGGTTGACTTCTAAGCTGATGCCTTTTAGTACCTCGTTCTTTCCAAAGGATTTATGCAAGTCTCTTACACTAATCATTAGACATCCAATCTCCTTTCTACTTTTCTTAAGTAAAGCGATGTCGGTACAGTAATAGCCAAGTACATAAGACATACCATAGTCAACGCTTCAAATGCAGCGAACGTCAATCCGTAGTATTGCTGTCCCATATAAAGCAATTCACCAACTGCTATAACTGAGAAAAGAGATGTGTCCTTCAAGCTGATGACAAATTGGTTCCCTAGCGGCGGAATCATTCGTTTAAAAGCCTGCGGCCAAATGATATATCGCATAGTTTGGTTTTTTGTCAGACCTATCGATCGTCCGGCTTCGCTTTGGCCTTTGTCAATAGAATAGACCGCTCCACGGACAATTTCTGCTATATAGGCTCCTGCGTTCAATGCGATTGCAATAATTGACGCAGTAACTTTATCAATATTAAATCCTAAAACGTCTGGCAGTCCAAAATATATGAATAATATCTGTGCTAAAATTGGTGTTCCCCTGAGTACTTCCACATAAATAGAAGATATACCATATATGATTTTACTTTTTGATAAGCGGCCCAATCCGAAGATCGCCCCTAATATAAATCCAAACAATAAACCTACTCCTGTAATAAGGAGCGTATAAACTACACCCTCCAGCAAAAAGGGCATAACTCGCATGTAGTGACTTTCCATGAAAGCATCCATATGTAAATTACTCTCCTTATGACTTACTCTTTTGTATTCTGCATGTGTTAGTAATTAGAAAGAAAAGAGCGCAACAAGCCTAGACTTGCTACGCCCCTGGTTATAATGATTTATTCAGAGGATTCAGTATCATACTTACGCTCACCAAACCACTCTTCGTAAATATCATCGTATCCGCCGTTATCGATTAATGTTTCAAGTGCTTCGTTGACGTCTTCTACAAGTTCAGAATCTTTAGGAAAAGCAATCCCATACTGTTCCCCTTGCAGTACGTCACCTACGGTTTTTAAATTCTCCGCATCATTTGCCACATAGTATTGAACGTTAGGTACATCGTACATTACAGCATCTACACGCCCAGCTTCTAAGTCCATGTAGGCTTCCACGATGCCTGGAAATGTTTCTACTTCTGCATCAGGATGGTTGTCCTGTAAGTATGTTTCACTAGTGGTACCTGAACGAGTAGCTACCACTTTACCTGCTAAGTCGTCTTCAGACTCGATATCTGTATTATCTGCATGCACAGCCAGCATCAAACCTGCATCATAGTATGGATCAGAGAAATCGATAGTTTCAGCACGTTCGTCCGTGATAGTCATCCCAGCTATACCGATATCGTATTTTCCTTGCTGCATTCCTGTAACCACACCATCAAATTTCATAGACTCGATTTCTACTTCAAATCCTGCTTCTTCTGCGATCGCACGGATCAAGTCCATATCGAACCCAGTCATTTCTCCTGTTTCTTCATCTAGAAATTCAAACGGCACGAAATTGTTATCTGTTGCTACCGTGTATGTTTCCCCGCCAGAATCACCTGAATCGCCTGAATCACCCGATTCACCATCTTCAGAGTTATCACTTGTTCCACATCCCACTAATAAAATAGATAGAAGAACGCTTAATAAAATCCAAATCAATTTGTTACTTTTCATCTACTTTCTCCCCCTTTTAAGTTCAAAATTTATTATCTCAAAGTTTACTAATCTTGTAAATATTCTGAATAAATCTATTTTTAGTAAAAAACACGCATATTTATACATGAATTAAGTATTAAACACTTCCAGCCAAATAATACTCTTGAATAATCGATTATTCTACGTTTCTCTAAATTTCTAATAAAAGAAAATATGAATCGACATCTGTACAAACATAGTCAAATCCCACTTTTTTATCGTTCTATCTTATGATTTATCAATAAATTCATCTACTTTAATTAATTAAAATAAGTATTATTAATGGTTATATAGAACTAAAATTAATAACATAATCAGCTCATATCAAAAAAAATAACCCATCTCAAAACGAAAAGGGTTGTTGGACATATAAAGTTATGCTGTCGGAGGTTACACACTGCTTTTAATTTTATTTTGATACATAGCAAGGCCGGCTTCCTCTATAAGGTCATCTAAATCAATATATTCAGTATTTCGAGATGTTTGGACTGTTTCCGTTATGTTTAACAGCGGGCAGAGCTCCGGGAAATCACTCCCTTTCCCCGCCGCCCCTGAACTCACTCACCCAATGTCTCGAACTACCCTTCCATATTGTGGAATAAATCACTTATCAATACCAACAACAACCTTTAACATAGCCTTTTAAAAAGAAGGAAATAAAGGAAGATTTACCTTCATTTACTTCTTGTTGTTCATCCCCTTTTTCTTTCTTCTAACTGGTCTGTGATGAGCATATGTCCAGGGGCATGGGATATCATAATTTCGGGTCTTGCATGCAGACAAACATTTTGGGGCGTCACACCACAGGCCCAAAATACAGGCACACGTTCTTCGTCATTAAATGAAATACTTTCTCCATAATCTGGATTGTGTATATCATAGATTCCAATCTCTTCAGGATGCCCTATGTGCACGGGACCTCCATGGGAAGTTTGAAAGTGTTCAGTAATTTGAGAAGCGCGTTCAATTTCATCTTGTTTTAAAGCCCTCATACTGACCACCATATTACCTTCGAAATTTCCTGCTTTCTCGCATGGAATGTTCGTTTTATACATAGGGACGACACGCTTTTGCTGTTGGTGAAGAAGCTCTATCCCAACTTCAAGCAATGCTTTTTCAAACGTAAAGCTGCACCCGATCGAAAAAGTCACAAGATCTTCACGCCAATAATCTTGGATGTCATCCACTTCTTCCTTAAATTCACCATTGCGATAAATCCGATATTTGGGAAGGTCCGTGCGAATATCCGCATCAGCGACTTTTGGCTTTGTTACTCCGGCCTCTAGTACATCTACTACCGGACAAGGCTTTGGATTCCTCTGGCAGAATAATAGAAAATCAAACGCAAATTCTTTCGGTAGTGTTATCATATTCGCCTGCAAATAATTGTCGCACATACCTGAAGTAGTTCCGTTTTCTTCTTGTTTTCTGAATAGCTGACGCTGATCATAGGGTTTCATAGCTCACAACCTCCTCTCCCTTTTAATATACCAAATAATAGGATTAGAATAAGCAAAAAAACACGACTTGTCGTGAAGTCGTGTTTTTTCCTTATGTTTTCGAAGCTACTTTCAAATGCAATCGATAAAATGCTGAGAAGGCTAAAAAAGCTACAAGAGAGCCTGTGAACAATGGTATCAATAGTGGAAATATATAAAGACTGATATACAGAATAATTCCAGAGCTGATAACTATAGTCAAGAACAGCAAAGGACTGCCTATAGTCATCAAGAAAGCTTGCTTGAATGAGGCACGCAGCTTTATATCATAATGTACAAGGACATTAAAGAAATTAATAGTAAATACGAACAGTAAAATTCCCATCACTAGAAATGCATTCATCAAGAAAGTGTTACGGCTTGAGAAATAATAAACATCTGCAGCAAGAACGCCCCAGAGGACTACAAATATTATTCCCCCAAACATACTCTGCACGTAATTATCTTTATAATGTTTCAAATATGAATATTCGATTAACCCCTCTTCTTCTTTTCTCACCCACTCCCGTGCTTTAGCGAATAACGCAGTTGTAGCTGGAAAAAACACAAAGGGAGCGATACATGCTAATGGAACTAATAAATAAGCGATCATTTCGTTGGTTTCTATGTATAATAAACTGAGAAGAAGGAGACCTACCGGCAAATTGAACAAGGCCCATTGCATATTCCCGAGGGTGAACCTCGTAATCCACTCACTAACTACATAGAATCCACCCATAAAGCCTGATCTATTCGCCATAGAAATCACTCCTTCTTCTCAACTGTTAGGCCCACCACATATCTGCAGGCGGTTCTTCGATGTTAACTGCTTTCAAGTTCTTAACGGCTTGGTTAAAACCCTCGCTAATCGACATAATCGGGTCTTCGTGCTCAATGCTGATGACATAATCATATCCATAAGTTCGAAGGGCACTTACAATATTAGACCATTCCTGGATCCCATGTCCATACCCAACAGAACGGAAGCTCCACGCTCTAGTTTTCACTTCAGAATAAGGCTGCATGTCAGTTAAGCCATACATGTTGACGTTCTCCTGATCGATGTACGTGTCTTTAGCATGAAAGTGATGGATAGCATCTGCTTTTCCAAGGATTTTAATGGCTGCTACCGGGTCAATGCCCTGCCACCATAAGTGACTCGGATCAAGGTTCGCTCCAACAGCATCATTTGTAGCTTCGCGGAGCTTAAGCATAGTGTAAGGTGTATGCACAAGGAATCCAGCATGAAGTTCGAGTCCTATTTTTACTCCGTACTCTGCTGCAAAATCTCCTTGTTCTTTCCAATAAGGAATCAATTTTTCATTCCATTGCCATTCAAGTATATCGGAGTATTCAGCAGGCCATGGTGTGACAGGCCAATTAGGCGACGTATCCGTTTTTGAACCTCCGGGTGTCCCTGAGAACGTATTAACGACCGGCACATCAAGCAGGTTGGCTAATTTGACCGACTTAACGAATGCTTCGTGGGATTCCTCTGCGAATTTCTCATCAGGAGAGATAGGGTTGCCGTGACAGCTGAATGCACTGATCGTCAACCCTCTTTGATGAACCTTATCCAAGTATTCTTTTCGCTTCTCTTCACTTTCTAAAAGTTCATCCACGTTACAGTGTGCATTTCCAGGATAGCCTCCTGTTCCAATCTCAACAGCTTTTAATCCTGATTCCTTTGCTTTATCGAGCATATCTTCGAATGAAAGATCGGAAAACAATACCGTAAATACTCCTAATTTCATAAGTAATTCCTCCGTTCTTGTTTATGATAATTTAATACTTGTACCTGTTTCACTGCTTTTATATATGGCTTCCATCAGCTTTGTCACCTTTAACGCCTGTTCCGGCTTGACGACAAGATCTGCATTACCTAAGCATGCTTCGACAAAATTTTTCGCTTGGTTAAATCCTGCTCCAAGTTTGTCCTCAGGAATGTTAGGTTGACTGTTCCAAACCGCTCCATACTTCGTTTGATAAAGCTGGAACGGGTAAACGTCCATTCCGCCATCCACCCCTGAAATGCTAAGAGTGGTCTGGTCTTCTTTCACGTTAGCGGCCCAAGAACACTCAAACTGCATGGACAACCCATTCTTAAACGTGATATAGCTGGTCACATGGTCATCGACATCGAAGGTTTCATGATCAAATGCCCCCCAATCGTTTACCTGACCAGGAGTTTTGCTCAGCCGATCATACGTCTTACCGATTACTTCTACCGGTTCAGGATCATCGAGAAGCCATAAAGCTAAATCAAGCAAATGGCAGCCGAAATCGATTAGACTTCCGCCTCCTTGCAAATCTTTGTTAGTAAAGACACCCCAGCCTGGCACTTTTCGTCTGCGCATCGCTTGAATACGGCTGACCAGCGGGTCTCCAATCTCGCCCTGGGCAATCGCTTCCTTCGCAAGTTTAGCTTCAGGGGTATATCGGTAGTGATAAGCGATGGATAACAAGCGGTCATTTTTTTCAGCCGCTGCTATCATCGCTTCTCCTTCTTCTGTGGTAATAGCCATTGGTTTTTCACAAAGAACGTGCACACCGGCTTCCAGTGCGGCAATAGCTATTTCCGAATGAAACTTATTGGGCGTGCAAATGGTTACTGCATCGACTTCTAAGAATAGTTGATTATAATCTTCAAACACTTTTGGAATATCGAAGTTTTCGGCTACCAGGTGAGCACGATCCATGTTCACGTCCTGTACGGCTGTCAGTTCAACCTGGTCAACCATCCCTGCAAATGCCGGAATGTGACGTTCCTGTGCAATCCCTCCAACTCCGATGATTCCCATTTTAAACTTTGACATCTAATCACTTCGCTAACTGTGTAATTTTACGTGTCTCGCCAGATTCTAGAGCTGCTAAAATCACTTCGAGAGAACGCTTCCCTTCTTCTCCATCGATCAAAGGCTTTTTATCCTCCACGATTGCTTCTACAAAATGATCGATAACTCCCGTGTTGGTCTGGCCGCCTTCATCATTCGATTGAATTTGACCTAATTCGTATTTAACTGTTTCTCCTGAAGTGTACTGAGCGATTAAAGAGTAGGACGGATCATCCTCAAGACGAAGCATGCCCTTTTCCCCATAGATCACTGTGGAATTGTCTTCACCAGCGTTATACGCCCAGCTTGCGGTAAGGGTTCCTACGATTCCACTTTCTGAACGCAAGATACAAACCGCATTATCATCTACAGTAATTTCAGATTTAGCATTATTTTCAATAAAACCTGCTACATCTACAAACTCTTCTCCAAGTACATGTCGGAGAAGATCAGCCTTATGTACACCAAGGTCCCCCATTGCACCTATGAAAGCTTGATCTTTCTTGAAAAACCAGCTATTCTCACCATCAGCGCTCCAGCCTTCAGGACCGCCATGTCCAAAAGTGGTACGGAAGCTGTATATTTTCCCTAACTCACCGGCAGCAATCAATTTACGAGCTTTTTCGTGAGAAGCTACAAAACGCTGATTATGAGCGATCATTAATTTTTTACCATTTCGTTCTGCTGTTTCAATCATTTGATCAGCTTCCTCACGTGACGTAGCCATTGGTTTCTCACAAAGTACATGAGCCCCTGCTTCTAAAGCAGCGATGGATACAGGAGCATGCAAGTAATTTGGTAGACACACACTTACAGCATCTACTTCTTCCTTACTGAAAAGCTCTTCATAATCTGTATAGGATTTGGCTCCAAAAGCTTCAGCCGTTACCATTGCTCGCTCTTCAACGATGTCACACACCGCAACGATATCCACATATTTGTTTTCTTCATACTCCAATAAATGACGATTTTGCGCTATACTCCCGCAGCCAATGATGGCAACTCTTAAGTTAGACATTACCTGTTCCTCCCTCAGAAATTATTTTTCAGAAATGTGTTCAAGCGGTTGTGCGTTCCCGTATACATTCTTAGGTGTCCCGCCGTTATTCACCCATTTAACTCCATTACGGATCACTTTTTGTACATCTTCATGATAATAGGTCGGGTACGTTTCATGTCCGGGGCGGAAATAGAAAATCTTTCCGCGTCCTCGTTTGAATGTAGCTCCACTTCGGAAAACCTCGCCACCTTCAAACCAACTTACAAATACAAGCTCGTCCGGTGCAGGAATATCAAAATGCTCCCCATACATTTCTTCTTTTTCAATATCAATGTATTCCCCTAGACCTTCTGTGATCGGATGTGTAGGATCTACTATCCAAATACGTTCTTTGTCATCCGCTTCGCGCCACTTCAAATCACAAGTCGTACCCATCAATTTTTTGAAAACTTTAGAAAAATGGGCAGAGTGAAGGACAACTAGCCCCATTCCATCAAGTACACGCTGTTTTACTTTTTCAGCCACTTCCTCTGTGACCTCTTCGTGAGCTTTGTGGCCCCACCATACTAACACGTCCGTATCTTCAAGAACTTCATCCGTAAGACCATGCTCTTCTTCATCTAAAGTTGCCGTACGTACAACGTTTTCTTCACCTTCAAGAAAGCCAGCAATCGCGCTATGGATTCCTTCTGGGTAAATATCGGAAACTACCTTATTTTCTTTTTCGTGTCTGAATTCATTCCATACTGTTATATTCATCAATAATCACTCCTCCATTTAATTAGCATCCAATTCTTTTATACCGGGGCTGTAAGGTTTGCAAGAATCCCTTTCGACTATGCTCGTCGGGATAATTACACCTCTCTTGACCATTTCCGGTGTATGCAAAATATTAATTAAACCATCTGAAGCTTCGTACCCAAGTTGATAAGGATTTGTGTCCACAGTAGTTAATGGTGGATTAGCTAATTTTGCAATCATCGTATTATTAAATCCAATAATGCTTACATCATCCGGCACCTTAATTTGTATTTCTTGAAGTGCTGCCATTACTGTCAATCCATTATAATCGTCTGTGATCACTAGCCCTGTAGGTCGTCTCGGGGAATTCATCATTTTTTTTACCACTTCTTTTCCATTCTCCACAGAATCACTTAAGTCAATGCTTTGCACTGATTCAGGTTGAATGTCAATGCCGTGTTGTTCGGCCGCCAGCTTAAAACCCTGAAGGCGATCCTTAGCAACTTCAAACTTAAGATCCCCTCCGATAAAGCCCAAGTCTTTGTGACCATATTCAATTAAATAATTCGTGGCTTCTCGGGCAGCTTCAACATTGTCATTATCAACATACATGAATTTATTGGCCCCGAATAGAGGTTTCCCTACGACGACAAATGGAAAATCATGTTCCATTAAATAAGGAACTACTTTATCATCTTTTTTAGAGTATAGAACAATAATTCCGTCTACACGTTTTCCCTGGACCATTTTGACCACATCTTGAAATATGGTTTCCTCAGATTCACCTGTCGTCAGGTTCAAATTATAATCCCTCGTGTGACAGGCCTCACTGATCCCCTTAAGTATTTCTGAAAAAAACGGGTTCTCAAATGAATGGGTAGCAGAGTCTTTCATAACAATTCCAATAGTCTGCGTCGATTGGCGGACAAGCACTCGTCCATTTATATTTAAATGGTAGCCCATCTCCTCCATTATTTTCCTTACTCGTTTTTTAGTAGTTTCACTTATCCTTGGACTATCAGATAATACCCGGGACACAGTGGATGGTGCCACATTAGCTTTTTTAGCGACATCTTTAATAGTGACAGACACGTTCATCCACTCCTTGAAAGTTTTTTATTTTACTGCGCCCTCAGATACACCTTGTATAATCTGTTTCTGTGCGAAGAAGTATCCAATAATTACTGGGATGATCGCAATCGTCAAACCAGCCAGGGCCAAATGCCACTGTTTAGTATACTGCCCAAAGAAGAAGAACATTTTCAATGGAATCGTTGCATTTGATTCACTTAAAACAAGTGAAGGTAATAAGTAGTCATTCCAAATCCAGATGACATTCAGGATTCCAACCGTAACGGAAATTGGCTTTAATAATGGGAAGATAATGAACCAGAATAATTGGAAGCGGTTTGCCCCATCGATAATAGCCGCCTCGTCCATTGATTTAGAAACACCAGTCATCGCGCCGTGGTACAAGAAGATCGACAAGCTGCACCCGAAACCTAAATACATAAAGATCAAACCGCCGGCATTCAGCATATCTACCTGCCCGAATAATGCGACAAGCGGAATCATCACCGACTGGAATGGAATAAGCATAGCAGCGACAAATGTAAAGAACATAAACCCGCTCAGCTTACTTTTGTTTCGTGCAAGCGCATATCCCGCCATGGATGAGAAAAGGATGATGATCGCTACACTTAACCCCGTAACCAATGTAGAGTTGAATAATGACTTCAAAAACTCAAGATCGATGAAAGCTTCAACGAAGTTCTCAGTAATCCATTCTTCAGGAAGACCTAGTACCCCGCTGAAAATATCACGCTTTGTTTTGAAAGCATTGACAAGCATTAAATAAAAAGGAGAGATCCACAATAGGCCAAGAATGAGACCTAGTACTTCGATTGAGATTAAATTTCTCTTTTCATTGTTCTTTTTCATTACATCTCAACCTCCCGCTTCTTGTTGTAATACACTTGAGTCAGTGCCACAACAGATACAATTAAGAAGAAGATAACAGCTTTTGCCTGAGCGTAAGCCATATCGTTATCAGAAAACGCCGTGTTTACGATTTCCATTGCAACCATTTGAGTCTGGTTTGCTGGTCCGCCATTTGTAAGAGACAAGTTCTGATCATAAATCTTGAAAGCCATCGAAAGCGTTAAAAACATACTAATTGTGAAAGCTGGTGCAACAAGAGGGAACGTAATATTTTTAAAACGCTGGAATGCACTTGCCCCGTCAATTTTTGCCGCTTCGATAAGATCTTTAGGGATGTTTTCCAAATAAGCAATATAGATGATCATGATGTAACCAGCCATCTGCCAGCAAGTAAGAATGACGATTCCCCAGAAACCTGTGTTAGCTGTAGATAACCAGCCATTAAACCCTTCAATTCCTGTTAAATTACCGATATCTCCAAACACGCTGATGAATATGAACTGCCAAATGAAACCTAGGATTAAGCCACCAATTAAGTTTGGCATGAAGAAGACTGTTCTAAGAAGACTGCTGCTTTTTAGATTTCTTGTTACAATCAAGGCTAATCCTAAGCCGAAGATGTTCAATAAAATAACAGCAACGAAAGCAAATTTAGTAGTAAACCAAATCGAATTCATGAACTCGTCTTCCTGAAACAAGCTTATGTAGTTTTCCAAGCCAATAAATGCGGTTGCTCGGATACCATTCCAATCAGTAAATGAATAGATAAACCCATAAATGAAAGGGATAACGACGACAATTCCAAGACCCAGTATTACCGGAGTTAGGAAGAGCCAAAAGGCAAGGCTTTTATTTTTCATATTGTTTTCCTCCAATGCGGATCACGCGAACTTTATGAAAAAGTTTTGGCGAGTTATTTTATGAGAACGATTTCAGAAATATGGTGAAGTTGAACATCTCATCTATTAGGCTGTCTATATGTCTAAACACCCTAATAGAAAAGATATTCATAATGGTCACACCAAGGGTATGACTCCATACCCTTGGCGACCATAAAATCATTACTGTCTTGAGCTTTCCCAACCGGAGATTGCTTTTTCTTCTACTTCTTCCCACTCAATATCGCCGCCAAGGTATTCCTGCATGGCAGATCCAAGGGAATCCTCAGTCCAGGAAGTCGGTGCTCCCATGAATACCCATCCAAGTGTTTCTTCAGCAGATGCATATTCGTATACTTCTTGAGAAATCGGGTCAGCTATATTTTGATCTTCATAACCTTCGTAAGCTGGGATAAACTTGAATTCTTCCGTTACAAATTTCTTACCATCTTCAGAAGTGTACATCCAGTCCAAGAAATCTTTACTAGCTTGGATTACTTCTTCTTCAGACTCATTGTTTACAGCCCAGTTATTTGAAACTCCTACTGGAAGCTTTCCTTCTTGTCCTTCAACCGGAATCGGCAGAAGCCCTACGTTACTTTCAGCGAATTCAGGGTCCATGGATTCAATCGTATTATAAACCCAGTTTCCTTGCTGAATCATGGCTACATTACCAAGGGAGAAATGCTCTTCCACTTGTTGTGAATAATCAAGACTCAGCACTGGTCCTACAGAGTAATCCGCCTGAAGATCTAAGAAACGCTTCATTTGATCTCCCTGTTCAAACTCTACCGTGTCCGCTTCATAAGCAGTATTTAGGTTGTTATCAAATTCTGTAGCAAGGAATGTATTGGCTAAGTGGTTTCCAAGTACCCACTGCTCTTTAGCTGGTAAAGCGAAAGGAGCTTCGATCCCAAGATCATCCTTTTGTTCATCGATCGTTTGGACAGCTTCTTCTAAGTCGTCCATAGTTGTAATTGATTCAGGGTCAATCCCTGCATCTTCAAAAACTTGTTTATTATATAGAAGCCCGTAGCCTTCCTGATTAAAAGGAAGTCCTAAGATCTCGCCATCGCGATCAACTGCTGAAAGCGTTCCCTCCAGTGCTGCGTCTGCAGCTTCTGTATCAGAAAGGTCAGTCAAAAATTCTTCGTACTCATCTACATCAGCTGGTCCCCCAACGTTGAAGATGTCAGGTTCTTCACCGGATGAAAATGATGTTTTCAGGGCCTGTCCGTAATCATTACCTCCACCAACGGTTTTAACATTGATATTTACATCTGGATTTTCTTCTTCATACATTTCCGTCAGTTCCTCAAATTGATCCTTGAACTCTACTTTGAATTGGAAAATATCTACTGTCACTTGATCCTCTGATCCACCTGAATCTGAATCACCTGAGCCTGATGAAAAGGAACAGCCTGCTAAAACAGTTGAAGCTAATAACGCTGAAGCAACTCCTGTATAAAACTTTTTCTTCTGCATGTACTACACTCCCCTATCAATAATTCGTTTGTAATGAATGCGCTTCCACTACCCACTAAAAAAATATGTCTTACCGCCTGCTAGTTTACTAGATTGATCATCACTCACTTTAGAAATGAAATTTCATGCGCACTCGTTTGCATCAAGATATGTAGCAAAAGTGCACAAGAAGCGTGAATGCGCTTCAACTTTATTACTGCCAGTATTGATAGCGGTTTAGTGAATACGTTTGCACAAGTTCATTAAACAAACTATACCATGTGCTTTTTTAAAAAACAACATCATTTTCTTCATAAATATTAGTGGATTCCATTTGTAATAATAAGGAAAAATAAGCCCTTCTCAAGCGTAACAAGGGATTCAAGGCAAACGTTTTCACAAATAGCGTTTTTAAATTGCGCTTAATTTTTTCATTGAACTATTGAATAATAAGAATTTTGGCAGAAAATTTGGATTTTACTAGTATGTTTTGTATGATCAAAAAGAATACACATGATCTTATATTTCAGAAAAGAGGGTTTCTATGAAAACAATACCAGTAGCCGTGCAATTGTATACTTTACGAGATGAAACCGAAAAAGATTTCGAAGGAACATTAAGGAAAGTAGCTGATCTCGGGTTTGAAGGTGTTGAATTTGCCGGGCTTGGCGATTACACAGCTAAAGAAATGAAGGATTTGATTGATGAACTGAACTTAAAAGCTGCCTCTAGTCATGTTCCGCTTGAACAGATCAAAAATAACCTCACCCAAGTCATAGAGGTGCAAAAGACGCTGGGAAGCAAGTTTATTGTATGTCCCTATTTTGAACCTGAGAGTGAAGAAAATTATAAGGAGCTTATCTCCTTGTTAAAACAAGCCGGGGAGATGTGCAGCTTGGAAGGGATAACATTGTGCTATCATAACCATGACTTTGAATTAGAAAGACTTTCTGATGGAAGAACGGCGCTTGAAACAATATTTGATGATACAGAAAAAAACACCCTGAAAACGGAGTTCGACATCTACTGGCTCAAGAAGGCAGGCGAAAGCCCATTAAAATGGATCGACCGTTATAAAGGGCGCACCCCCCTTGTTCATCTTAAAGACATGACAAAAGATTCCGAAAGGTTTTTTGCTGAATTGGGTACTGGTGGAGTCGATGTGGATGCCGTATTGGCAAAAGGTGAAGAAGCAGAGGTGCAATGGTGGATCGTTGAACAGGACGAGAGTCGACGTACTCCATTGGAAAGCCTGGAAATCAGTATGAACTATTTGAAAAAGAAACTCCCCCATCTATCTGAATAATGTATGTAACTACTATAAAGAATTTTCCATCCCAGTAGAAAGTTCCTGTACTGTGAAGGAAATAAAAAACGTGCTGAATTATTACACTGAAACAAAGTTTGTGTAGCACCTAATAAAAAAACGCTTGGATTTAAAAATCGAGCGTTTTTTTGTTGTTCCATTGTCTTATTCCACTAAAGCTCCCTTTAGTGGAAGGCTCAGTTTCGAGACTTATGTATGGGGATATGGTGGCTTTAGAAAACGGATCGCTTTCCGTGGGCATGTGGTGAGCTTCCTCAGGCTTCGCCTTCCGGGATCTC
>NZ_JAPVRC010000003.1 GCF_030345335.1 Halobacillus campisalis | reverse complement strand
TCCTGCGCTCGACTTGCATGTATTAGGCACGCCGCCAGCGTTCGTCCTGAGCCAGGATCAAACTCTCCATAAAAGTTAGTTTGACTTGCTCATTTGCACACCGAATGTGCTTGTTTTACTTCCTTCTTTAGTAGAAAGAAGACTTGACGTACTGGTTGGTTCGTTCAGTTTTCAAAGATCAAATGTTGTTTGCCGCTTCAAAACAGCGACTTAATAAATATATCATTTATAGTTATTTAAGTCAACAACTTTTTTTAAATGATATTTTGCTAATTTGTGTTAGCTGCTGACGCGCTTTTAACGCGACAAGAAATAATATACCATGCGTGAAAAATATACGCAACCCTTTTTAATAAAAAACTATGAAACTTTTAAAAAAGGATCTGTTGCATTTCATTTCTGAGTTGATAAGACCCCTTATCCTGAAGACTCAGTTTCAATATATTCAGTCCGTTTCTGTGACTAAAGATAGTTCTTAAAAGTCCGGTTGGGCGGACGGTGAGCTTCTTCAGGCTGGCGCTTAACAGGATCTCAACATAAGATCGATGAGACTTTTACTTTCCTCGCCCCTCTAAAATAAAACAAGGGCAAATAAAAAACGAGCAGAGTTTTGATCACTCCACTCGTTTTTATAAGACCCATAGATGAATAGCGACAAGAGATAGAACTCCAGGGATCCCCAGGACCGCAGAAGCGATCGCCGTAAAGCCATTGATAGGAATATGAAGTCCAAACTGAGCACCAAATAGATTTACGAAGAATAATAGAATGACTGCAATGACAACTCTCATTAAAGCCTGTCCCAACCACTTAATGGGTGAAGCAGGCATTCCTACAATGAGCAATATAGGAATGGCGAGACCTATCAAAAGAATGACGAGCACCGGATCCATTAAAAAACCCCCTGGGTAAATAGCATTTCTTAGTACAAGTTATGCCTTTCTCCAGAGAGTTATTCCTTTTGCTTATGAAAGAGCGTTCACTTTTCTGTGCCTTGCTTCTCTCAATAGATAAAAATATTTAGCTTTGGCTAGAGATACATCCAGTATACCTTCTTCACTCGGCTCGATACTGTGTTCAATAATATTTTCTAACGTTTCCCACTCGTGCTTCATTCGTTTGATGTCAGCTAAGAGCTGCTGATCCATAGCTTTCTTTTTGGCTTTTTTCTTCGTTAACACGATCCATCCACCCTTTTCCCCAATAGCGGTAAGTACGACCACATTGTTGTACATATAGGAAGAAACACGGAAAAAGCTCCCTTAGCCTGCCGATTGAAATTATAAATCTCTTCTTCCTTCAAGAGCTTTAGATAAAGTGACTTCATCTGCATATTCTAAGTCCCCGCCAACAGGCAGTCCGTGGGCAATCCTTGTCATGCGTATCCCGGACGGCTTCACTAATCGTGAAATATACATAGCCGTAGCTTCTCCCTCGATATTCGGATTGGTAGCTAAAATCAATTCTTCCACACCTTCATCTTTCAGACGGTTGATGAGACTTGGAACATTGATATCCTCAGGTCCAATTCCATCCATTGGAGAGATAGCTCCATGAAGGACATGATATTTACCGGTGAATTCCTTCATTTTTTCCATAGCGATTACGTCTTTAGGGTCCTGGACTACACAGATCACTTTTTGATCACGGCTTTCATCCTGACAGATGGAGCATGGATCCTGATCTGTAATGTGGCCGCACGTAGAACAATGCGTTAGTTCCCTTTTTGCATTAACGAGCGCCTTCCCAAAATCGAGAACATCATCATCTTCCATTTCAAGGACAAAAAAAGCCAGGCGGACAGCCGTCTTAGGGCCGATCCCTGGCAGCTTTGTAAAACTGTCAATCAGTTTTGATATCGGTTCTGGGTAGTACATGAAAACTCCTCCTAAAACATTCCTCCAGGCATACCCTTCGTGAATTCTCCCATAGTATCGTTCGTTTTATCATCAACTTGTTTAATGACATCGTTCATAGCCGTAATAATTAAATCTTGAAGCATTTCAATATCATCAGGATCGACAACTTCTTCATTAATTTCTACATCTGTAATCTCTTTCTTACCATTAGCTGTAACCTTAACCATTCCGCCGCCGGCTGCCGCTTCAAAAGTTTCTTCGTGAAGTTCCTCTTGAGCCTTCATCATTTTCTTCTGCATTTTCTGCATTTGTTTCATCATATTGTTCATGTTTCCTCCGCCACGCATAATAAAACTCCTCCTTTTATTGTTTACCTTTAGTCTTGAATCTCTATAAGATCATCACCAGCTAATTTCCTTGCTTCAGAAATAAGGGGGTCTTCTTCCTCTTCCCCATCTTCAGCCGATGATTGGCTTCCTTCCCCATCACCATCATTTTTTTGCTTGCGTACATATTCTTCACGCAATTCCTTCCACTTTTCTACTGGAATCGGAATGAGGTTCAATGGTTTCCCTGTGAACTCTGTAAGCAGAGGTTCAATCGTTTTCTGGTGCTCTAACGCCAGAGAACAGTGAATGTCATACCGGAACGCTAGAATCAGGGCTTTTGATGAAGCCGCACTCGGTCTGCTGTTCAATAAAGTAGCATGAGCCGGGGCGTTCGTTTGTTTGAGCCGCTCCATAAAAGCGGGCCACTGGGCCTGCACTTGTTTCAATTCTTCCTTAGAAGCTTCACTCAATACAATCCGAATCCGGTCATATGGTACATTATAACCGTTTCTATTCGATCTTGCAGGACTGCGCTTCTGAGGCTGTGCCGCTTGAGCTGGAGCTTGACCTCCAGCTGGGGGATTAGCTTTCAATTCAGCTAATTCTTTCTCCAGTTTATCAAGTTTTTGTGTAAGCTTACTGACGGCTTCCGAATCCATACCGGCTTCTGCAGCCGGCTGGTGGTCGACAATATTCAAGATGGAAATTTCGATAAAAACCTTCGGGCTTGTCGTCCATTTCATTTCCTGCTGACATTGATTCAGTTCACGAATCGTCTGCTGGATCCATCCTGCTGACAAACTTCCTGAAAGAGCCTCAAAAGACTCATCTGGAATCGCCCTCTCTAAATTATGCTTTAAGTCAGGGGCACTTTGATATAACAAAATATCGCGCAAGTAATAAATTAAATCAAATACGAAGCGGCCTGGATCTTTTCCACTCTGGATTAAATCATCCACCGCACCAAGCGCTTCATTCACCTGCTTGTCGTTCAGAGCATGAATGACCTCAGAAAGTTTCGCCTGAGATACAGAACCCGTTACAGCTAATACATCTTCCACGTTGACTTCATCTTCACTGTAAGACACGGCCTGGTCCAATAAGCTGAGTGCATCACGCATGCCGCCTTCTGCAGACAGCGCTACGATTTCCAGAGCTTCACGGCCTATCGTGATTTCTTCGGCATGTGTGATTCTTTCCATACGTTCGACCATCGATTGCTGGGTAATCCTTTTAAAATCGAAACGCTGACAACGGGAAATAATCGTAAGCGGAATTTTATGCGGTTCCGTCGTAGCCAAAATGAAAATGACGTGCTTTGGCGGCTCTTCTAATGTTTTCAGGAGAGCGTTGAAAGCTCCCATAGAAAGCATGTGCACTTCGTCTATGATGTAAACCTTATAAGAGACAGCGCTTGGAGCATATTTTACTTTATCTCTGATTTCACGAATTTGCTCGACCCCGTTATTAGAAGCGGCGTCGATTTCAATGACATCAGAGATCGATCCATCCTGAATCCCAAGACATGCCGAACACTCGTTACACGGCTCCTTGATCGGGGCCTTTTCACAGTTCACCGCTTTAGCAAAAATTTTCGCTGCACTTGTTTTTCCCGTACCACGCGGTCCGGAAAATAAATAAGCATGAGAAAATTTACCCTGCTCAATTGCATTCTGCAATGTACGAGTAATATGAGTTTGTCCAACTACGTCTTCGAAGTTCCTGGGGCGCCAAACTCGATACAGTGCCTGATAACTCATTCAACCGCTCTCCCTTTTTAGTCTCTTTTATATTATAACTGAATTAAGGATTGGATGTGAACCTTAAGAAACGGCCTTAAGATTGCAAATTGAAAAATCCTTACATTAAAAAAAGAACCGCTATGAAAAATCTCATAACGGCTCTTTGTGTGCGTATATGTATACCGTGCACCCACTTTCGATGGCTCGATCCCAAGCGTTACTCATGTTTATGGCTCGACCCAGGCGACCCCGCGGCACACAAGATGATCAGCTTACTGCTGCTTCCTTCCGGATCTGACAGGGTTCACTGGTTCTCGTTGCGCGGGACCTGGGTGTCAACACCACTCTCATGAGGCAGACCTTGAAAACGAACCACCTGGAGTGGGGATTCGGCCTCGCTATAGCGGATTGCGAGTACAGGGCACCGCTACCTCCCCGCTTAGCACGGTATTTCCTAGTATAGCGAGTTTTGTTTAAAATTGCAATGATTTCGAAGGCTTAATTGTTTCCATTTTTATTTCTCTTTCTACTTTCCCGTAATCCTTTGAAAAATGAAGTTAATAGCTCTCCGCACTCTTTTCCTAATACGCCGCTTTCCACTTCTGACTGATGGTTGAATCTTTCTTCCTGTAATAGATTCATAAGAGTCCCGGCGCAGCCCGCTTTAGGATCGAAAGCCCCGAACACGA
Source organism: Halobacillus campisalis (assembly GCF_030345335.1). Lineage (GTDB taxonomy): Bacteria > Bacillota > Bacilli > Bacillales > Halobacillaceae > Halobacillus_A > Halobacillus_A campisalis. The sequence continues at coordinate 448,174 of NZ_JAPVRC010000003.1, read as the reverse complement.
CGCGAGGTATTCTCGATTGAACGATAGCTCCCGCACACATAGGACAAGGCTCAAGCGTTACATACAACGTGCAGTCCTCGAGCCTCCAGCTTCCTAATGCTTGATTTGCTTGTTCAATCGCTATCAATTCCGCGTGTGAGGAGGACCGCTGAGACGTTTCCCTTTCATTATAGGCTGATGCAATCACTTCATCATTATGTATAATCACTGCTCCGATCGGTACTTCTCCAATACTCTGCGCACGATGGGCCTCTTCTAAAGCCAGACCCATATAATGATCGTCCTTATTCAAAAAAATCTCTCCTTTTATAAATGATCCGTATAATTGAACCAAGTTGTTTCATATATTCATTATAGTTGAGGAAGGAGTGCTTGTTATGCAAATTCACGTCGTCTCTGAAGGTGAGTCGGTATTTTCCATTGCCGGTCTATATGAAGCCGTACCTAATCAGATTATTGAAGCGAATGAGTTAGAAACACCGGGAAATTTAGTCATTGGCCAGGCACTTGTAATTCCAATTGACGGCGAGTTTTATTTTGTGCAGCCAGGAGACAGCTTATTTGAAATCGCTCAGCTTTTTAATACGACCGTCGATGAACTTATTCAAGTCAATCAGCTTCAGCCTGGATCTACTCTGCCAGTAGGATTCCGTCTATATATCCCACAAAAACCGAAAACCGATACCACATCGAATGCTTATATTGAGCCGTTCGGGGGAGAGGTTTCCGAGAATTTAGTCAATGCTGCAGAAAGCAGATCAGCATTATTGACGTATTTGGCACCATTCAGCTACCGGATACAGGAAGACGGTTCCTTGGAAGCGCCGCCGCTGGACAATTTCCCTGCTATCGCAGAGGCCAATGATGCGGCACTCATGATGGTCGTGACCAATCTGACGGATGAAGGGTTCAGTGATGAGCTCGGCCGCACTATTTTAACCAATGAACAGCTTCAGGATACGCTTCTTGATAATATCATACAAACTGCCCAATCCGTCGGCTTCAAGGACATCCACTTCGACCTTGAATTTTTACCTCCAGAATTAAAGGAAAACTATAATCAATTTCTTAGAAAAGCGAAACAGCGTCTTGCTGCAGAAGGGTTATTGATTTCAACAGCGCTTGCACCAAAAATAAGCGCCGATCAGGTCGGTGCCTGGTATGAAGCACACGACTATAAAGCGCACGGGGAAATTGTCGACTTTGTCGTTTTAATGACGTATGAGTGGGGCTACAGCGGGGGCCCGCCTATGGCCGTATCTCCTATAAATTCTGTCAGAGAGGTCGTCGACTATGCGTTGACGGAGATGCCTGCGGACAAAATCCTGCTCGGTCAAAATTTATACGGCTACGACTGGACACTTCCTTATGAACCTGGAGGGGAGTTCGCAAAAGCCATCAGTCCACAGCGGGCTATTCAGATCGCTCGAGAAAATAATGTGCCGATTGAATACGATGAAGAAGCTCAGGCTCCTTTTTTCACTTATACAGACGCCGAAGGAAATGATCATGAAGTTTGGTTTGAAGATGCCCGGTCGATCCAGGAAAAATTTGATCTGATCAAAGAGTTGGGATTAAAAGGGATCAGTTATTGGAAGCTCGGCCTGTCTTTCCCTCAGAATTGGGAGTTATTGAATAGCAATTTTAATATTTCAAAAAATGTCTAGACATAAAAAAACAGCGCCTGAAACCTGTACCCCGATGGATAAAATTCATAACCATCAAGGGTACAGGTCAAGGCAGCTGTATTTTTTTATGAAGAATGTATGAAGGTCACCTGACGTTCTTTAACATCCGCTTCATGATAAGCGGCTGCTAATCCTTTCTCTTCAACGGCTTGCTTAGTGACGATTCGATAAGGTACGCGGACTTCAAACGAGCGTTCAAAAGGAAATGGATCGAGGGATACATGACTTTCATCAATCCAATGAGGCATCACTCCATCCGGAGCTATATCGAACTGCTGTCTGAACCCGTCCTTGAACCAGGAATTTTCCTCATCCTTTGAAACGCCTGGCTCCTGCATACAAATATAGAGCGACAGATCATCACCAAATTGCAATCGATCAAAATGGAGCTGATAAATATCTGATGGAACTTCCATTTTCATGAACTGGTGAAGCTGCTGCACCCGTTTTTCTTCGTCTGCGAGAAACTTCATGATCAGCGGGTCACGGCTGTCCTTGGAAAAGAAGGATTGATAATGCTCACTGCATAATATAGCGGCATAGGACGACCGCTCCGCAACCTCTTCAATGCCTTGCTGATAAGCTTCCAGCTTTTCCTTTAAAGGATAATCAATAAAAGAATACGGTCGCTGCTTTTCTTCATTCCAAACAGGCTCCTCATCAAGCGCGATCCAGGCTCGATCGTGTTGAGACACCGCCCAATCAGCTTCCTCCCTAAGTTTGGAACGCAATAAGAATTTGCGTTTCCAATGCAGGACGATTTCCCCTGACACTAAGGCATGATCGTGTTGTGCAATCATTAAGAAATGATCTTTACGTTCGTTCACAATCATTTCTCTCACCCCCATCTTTTTAACATACGTATCCCTATTATAATTTATTCTACGAACAGACTCTATACGACAAACAGAAAAAATAAAACCGCTAAGGAGCAATATCCTTAACGGTTTTACCTCATTCCCATAAGTTTATTCCCTAGCTTAGAAGTTTATTAGCTTCTTCATTGAATGCAGGGATGTCATCAGGCTGACGGCTCGTAACGAGCTGGTTTCCACAGACCACAACTTCCTGGTCTTTGAAATCGACACCTGCATACTCCATATCTACAGCAATGGATTTAAAACCAGTCGCTGAGCGTCCTTCTAAAGCTTTCGCTGTGATAAGCAGCTGAGGACCGTGGCAAATTGCAAATACAGGCTTTTTCTCATCCATGAAATGCTTCGCAAACTTCACGAACTTTTCGTCCCCGCGAAGCTGGTCTGGAGAGAAACCACCAGGTATAAACAATGCATCAAAATCCTCCGCTTTAACATCGTTGATGGAAGAATCAATCGTTACGGTTGTTTGTCCTTGTTTACCAGTTACTTCTGTTCCTGCTTTCCATTCAATAGTAGTCACCTCATGGCCTTGTTTAGAAAAAGCATCTACAGGCTGAGTGTATTCTACATCTTCAAACAATGACGTCATGACGCATGCAATCTTACTCATATCTTTACCACTCCTTGAATGTTTTAATATACGAAGTCACAGAAGTTATGTTCCCCCATACCCCAGCAATAAAACGTAATTATTCAAGAAAATGGATATTATCACTGCATATGATCTTTCATAGAGAACGTTTGAAAAGCCGTCTGCTGTTGATTCTTATAAATTTGTTTCCCAGCTATCGTATTGATGATATGAACGTTCCGGTGTACAGATAAGCCAAGATTGGTGGCCCCGGCACCATGAGAATGGACAAGGTCCGTCAGAGTGAAAAAGCGATGCTCTCTATCATCTTTAAACACCAGCTGATAATCTCGCGTCACCTGATATTTTTTCTCATCTTCCCATTCGATTTCCTCTTGAAAACGATCAAAAAACCATTGGGGAATATGAGGCTTGTACCCTGTTGCTAATATGACTTTATCAGTAGAATAGGAGAACTCGATTTCCTCCTGCCACTGCTCGCAGTGAAGAAGATAACCAGCTCCTTGCTTTTCAATGGATTTAACCTCTGTCATCGGATTGATGAACACTCTGCTCTCCTCACCACCTGCTGTTTTGTGATAAAGCTGAGTATAAAGTCTCGTCAACGTATCAGGATCAATCCCATTTCGTAGGGCTCCCAGTGTTTCCAGGTTTTTCTGGCGCTGGTCAAACGTAAGGGAATGAAAGTAGTCGACATATTCCGGAGTGAAAAATTCCTGAGCGAATTTCGCTTGATCGAGTTGGAACAATCCGCCCGTCCGAGAAAGAAGCGTCAATTTCATATCACTTCGTCTCTGCTCTTCCATTAAGTCTAAAAAGATCTCCAACGCACTTTGGCCCGACCCGACCACTGTGACATGCTTGGAATCGAGAAGGTTATCTTTTTCATAAGTATACCGGCTCGTGTGCAAGACGTCTTCGGGTGGATGTCCATCCATCCCATCTAAGATAATCGGTTCACTTCCTGTTCCAAGGACAACATTTTTAGCAAAAAAGCTTTCCTTACGACCTGTTTCCTTTTTTAAAGCAATGACTTCATAATGAGGTTCGCCAGCCTCTTTATGATCGATCACGTCAATGATCTGCTGGTCAAAATAAAGGTTATCAAGCTGCCTGACTATCCATTGCAGATAATCATTATATTCCTGACGCGGCACTTTAAAAGCCTGATGAAAGAAAAAAGGAAACATGCGATCATTTTCATATAAGTAATTCATAAACGTATAAGGGCTTTTAGGATCTGCAAATGTTGCTGCGTCTGCCAGAAAAGGCACCTGTAAATCCATTTTTTCAATTAACATTCCTGGATGCCATTCAAAATGTGAAGCCCCATCGAAAAAAGCACCAGATAATTCAGTTTGGTCTAATAACGCGGCTAAACCGAGGTTATAAGGTCCGATTCCAATGCCGATGACATCATACACATGCTTTGACAATTCCATCACTTCCTTCACAATCCATCTATAATTTTTTCGTAACTAACTCATGTATCGCTATCAGAGGGCAACGTTATCCTCCGCTCATAAAAGTTCTCATTTAAAAAGGGGTTTTTCATATGAATCACCGCGTCAGATGTTTGCATTATTCTCACAATCGCAAGAAGGTCCGTTTATTAGTCACGCTCTTCTCCCTCTTATAAAAACAACAGCCTTATTTTAAAATAAAAAAACCCCTTCACAAGCGGGGACATAAAAGTCATACACAAAGCTAGTAAGAGCCTCCAAAACGGGTTCTCAAGACTTCTACCTTGTTATTTCCCGAATCGACTCGTGAATATGCCAAAACAATAGAAATACTTTCGGATAATCCCTATTTTTTACCTTTTTCTCTCTCCTATTACAATAATGTTCCACGTGGAACATCATTAGACAAAGAGAAGCACACAGTTACCAACTGTGTGCTTCGATAGAATTATTCTTCCAATGTAGATGTGTCTCCTGTTGGCAGCCCAAGTTCCCAGGACTTCAATAGACGACGCATGATTTTACCACTACGTGTTTTAGGAATCGTATCTTTAATTTCAATTTCACGAGGTGCGGCGTGAGCACTTAATCCATTTTTCACGAACTGACGAATATCTTCAAGCAATTCATCGGACTCGCTATATCCATCTCTAAGCGTAATGAAAGCTTTAATGATTTCTCCTCTTTCAGGGTCCGGTTTTCCGATAACGCCGGCTTCCGCCACAGCTTCGTGTTCAATTAATTTACTTTCTACCTCAAAAGGACCGACTCTTTCTCCAGATGTGTTGATCACATCATCAAGACGCCCCTGGAACCAGAAATACCCATCTTCATCTTTATAGGCACTGTCACCTGAAACGTACCAGCCATTGATGAAATAACTTTCATATTTTCCTGGGTTGTTCCATACGGCACGCATCATAGAAGGCCACCCTTCTTTAATTGCCAGGTTCCCCATTTGATTGGCAGGAAGTTCATTCCCTTCATTATCCACGATTGCCGCTTCAATTCCCGGGAATGGTTTACCCATTGAACCAGGACGCATATCGACCGATGGATAATTACAAATGAGCATTGCTCCTGTTTCCGTCATCCACCACGTATCGTGAATTCTTAAATCGAATGCTTTCAGCCCCCACGTAATGACTTCAGGGTTCAACGGCTCGCCGACACTTAAAATATGTCGAAGCGAAGAAAGATCATGCTTTTGAGCCGCGTCTTCCCCGGCGCTTAGCAGCTTACGGAAAGCGGTTGGCGCAGAATACCAGACACTCACATTTTTTTCAGCGATCGTCCCATACCAATCATCAGGGCTGAAGCGGCCGCCGCGAACAACATTCGTTACGCCGTTCAGCCATGGAGCGAATATCCCATAGCTTGTACCCGTCACCCAGCCAGGGTCAGCCGTACACCAATACACATCGTCGTCTTTAAGATCGAGCACCCACTTTCCTGTCTGATAATGCTGGATCATAGCATTATGAACATGATAAACCCCTTTCGGTTTACCAGTGGAACCTGACGTATAATGAAGAAGCATGCCATCCTCCAATTCGACCCATTCTAAATCGAATTCTTCTGAAGCTTCTTCCATTTCTTTTTCAAAACTGATGTATTCGTCCGATCCTGAGTCTCCTACCAGAATGATTTTTTCCAAGTTTGGAAGTTCACTTTGGGGCACTCGCTCTAATAAATCAGGTGTCGTAATGAGCATTTTCGCTTCACTATCTTCCAGACGGTCTCTTACAGCCTGCTCCATAAACGCCTCAAACAAAGGTCCCGCAATGGCGCCGGTTTTCAAGATTCCAAGGAAAGCAGCGTAAAACTCAGGGCTCCGGTGCATAAATAAGAAAACACGGTCCCCTTTTTCTATATCATGCTTTTTCAGCACGTTAGCAAATTGATTACTCTTTCTCTTTAATTGATCGAAACTCAAGGTTTCTTCACGATCAGGGGAAGAATAAATCAAGGCCGCTTTATCTTTTGTCGCAGGGTCTTCAGCATGCTTATCTATAGTTTCATAAGCGATATTGATTTTGCCGGTTTCACTCCAACTGAAATTCTTCTTTGTTTCATCCCATTTAAAGTTGTTGTACGTTTGCTCGTAATTTTCTAAGTTGTGATTTCCTGATCTTGCTTTGATTGGTTGCATGTCCATAGTATCACCTCATAGAATGAATTTTGTAAACGGTTTCTTTCTTCCCTTGAAAAAAGCTCTGTCTTTTTTTGCATGTTTAAACAGAGCTGTCTTCTTATGATTTGTCTAAAAATTTTGTGAATTAATTACTATTTTAGTGGAAAGTCATCCATTTTTAAAGGGAAACGGTCAAAATTTTACATAATTTGTTCTATACCCATCCCTGATTGACTTATAGAATAGGGATTCATATAATTAAAAGGATTGTGATCTGAAGCTGAGCATTCATCGTCCTCCTTTAAAAAGGGTGACAACAGCCCTTAGAGGATGACTGTATTTCATACAAAAAGAGGAGGATATTCTTGACAGGACGAAAAGATGAACAACTAACCGATTTGACACTGCTTGGAAATCAAAAGAATGAATATTCCTTTGAATATAATCCTGGTGTTTTGGAAACGTTTGATAATCAGCATCCGAACCGCGACTATTTCGTAAAATTCAATTGTCCCGAATTTACGACCCTTTGCCCTAAGACAGGACAGCCGGATTTCGCGACGATTTATATTAGCTATATACCTGACGTGAAGATGGTAGAGAGCAAGTCTTTGAAGCTTTATTTATTCAGCTTCCGTAATCACGGAGATTTTCACGAAGACAGCGTCAATACGATCATGAACGACCTTATTGAACTGATGAATCCGCGCTACATTGAAGTATGGGGGAAATTCACTCCGAGAGGCGGTATATCGATAGACCCTTACTGCAACTACGGAAAACCGAATTCCAAATACGAAGATATGGCGTCCCACCGTTTAATGAACCACGACCTTTATCCTGAAAAAATCGATAATAGATAAACAAGCGATCCTCATTTGAAGAGGATCGCTTGTTTTGTTTCATTATTGCTTATCATTTTTATATTGCATATATACAACTTGTGTTTCAAGGAAGTCTTCCATTCCATGTTTCCCATCTGTACCACCCAGTCCAGACTTGCGCATTCCAGCATGATACCCTTGTACAGCTTCGAAGTTTTCGCGGTTAACAAAAGTCTCTCCGAATTTCAGTTCATTGACGATACGCATAGCTTCGTTTATATCTTCCGTATAAACAGATGAAGAAAGACCGAAGTCGGTATCGTTCCCTTTTTCAATCGCTTCATCAATAGTTTTAAAAGTAGTAATCGGGATGACAGGCCCAAAGATTTCTTCCTGCATAATGGTTGATTCATGATCGACATTGGTCAGAATGGTAGGCTTGTAGAAGAAACCTTTGTCGACATCGCCGCGTTCACCGCCGCAAACGACATTAGCTCCTGCTCCTACCGCTTCTTTCACCATTCCTTCGACACTTTCAAGACGATCTTCACTTACGAGCGGACCAACATCCGCCTCTTTATTTTCTCGGGGATCACCGAGCGTAAGGTCTTCAAACGATTGTTTAAGTTTCTCAATTAATTCTTCTGCCACACTCTCATGAACGTATACACGCTCGGCATTCGTACAAGCCTGTCCGTTATTAGCGAGACGAGAAGTTTGAATACTTTCGGCAGCCACGTCTAAATCAGCATTAGCCGTAACGATAGCCGGCGCCTTTCCTCCGAGTTCCAGGTTAACCTTCGTAATGTTCTGAGCGGCTGCTTCCATCACTTTTGTTCCTGCAGGTACACTTCCAGTCATCGTAATCATATGCACTTTCTCGTGCTTAGCCAGGGCATTTCCAATCTCAGAGCCTGTTCCTGTAATCAGGTTGTAGACACCTTTTGGCACTTCTTCCATACTATCTATGATTTTAGTAAATTCAATAGCGGTATTCGGTGTTTGCTGACTTGGTTTAAGGACGATCGTGCATCCTGTGACGAGAGCTGTTGCTACCTTACGTGCCAGAATGAATACCGGGAAGTTCCACGGCACAATACCTGCCACGACACCTATTGGTTTTTTATAAATAAAAATGTTCTCATTCGGGCGATCACTCGGAACAATTTCTCCTTCAATGCGACGAGCCCATTCCGACATATAACGGAAATAATCAATCGCTAAATCGACTTCCCCACTCGCTAATTCGTAATCTTTTCCCTGTTCCTCTTGAAGAAGGTCAATAAAGGTCGCACGGTTTTCCTCGATTCGATCACCAAGCGCACGTACGATTTTCCCTCTTTCGATATTAGGCGTCAGCTCCCAGCCTTTTTGAGCCTGCGAAGCTGCTTCTACCGCACGGTCCACATCTTCTGTTGTAGCTTTCGGGGTTTTAGAAATGACCTCTTCCGTTGCGGGATTAATGATATCTATCCATTCGTTTCCGTTTGATTCTGTATATTCACCATTTATATAGAGTTTATGGGTTTGCATAAAACATCCTCCTCTAATTAATCTATTGCCACTCATTCCACCATTTACCTTTTATTAAACAAGGGAACATGCTCATTCCAATACGCGTCTCTTTTCGTTATAATGAAAGAAATAGATGTGAGGTGACCATTTTTGAATAAAGAAAATCAGATGTTTATTATACTGAGCTTTGTAGGCTTGGCTAATATAATCGCAGCTATCATTCTGTATTTTGTAGTGGAAAATGCAATGATTGCTGCTTTGCTTATAACCTCAGGAGCTTTGTTGATCGTCGGGGGTTTTGCAGATCGAAAAGAACGTAAAAAAAGAAAAGGAGATACCTGATCTCCTTTTCTTTTTTCTTATTATTCATGAGGGTTTACCATTCTAATATGAATCCTTTGATTTCCTTATAACCCCCATTTTCCGTTTTCTGATCAGCCGTGAAATACGGGTTCTCCTCGTCCAATTCATAAGCGATCGAATCGGGTTCCAAATAAAGCTTGTATTCCAAATCTGTCACCTTATGAAGAGTAATATCAGCAATCGTTTCCTGGTTCTTTTCTTCATCAATCAAAAAAATATCAATACGATCGTATCCTTGACTGATTAACTTTTCTTTTAAATCCATTATAATTCCCCCATCAACCTCATCTTCAATTATTATTTCTATACCCTATATACAGGTCACCAAACTGCTGCGGAGTATTTTAAAAATAGGCTATGGTAAATGTCGTTGTTGATTTGGTTTCGAGATACTTATTAAGCAAGGAGCGGAAGGAAACGGTGAAACTAGCGGGACAAGTGTGATCCCGTTCGAGGAGGCTCAGCTTTCGTCCCTGGATTCCCATTATGTCTCGAAATTAAATCTTTAATAATAGGAAGAGTGTTCGGGGCAGCCAAAAAATAAAAAGAAGCGGGGAATGATCCCCGCTTCTTTATTTAAGAATTAATAGCCGTAACCGCCGCCTGCGTATGCAGCGCCGATGATTACTAGAAGAATGAACAATACTACCAACAGGGCAAATCCGCCACCGTATCCTCCGCTCATTAGAATACCCCCTCTCCTTACTTCTTTACTAATTTATGTGTAAAGAATCATAAGGTAAGGGCTATAGCGGAGTTTTTTAAAAAGATTACCCAAACCCCGTCTCATAAATGCAGACGGTCAGAAAAATCATGACAATATAAACACCCTTTTTAAAGCCAGCCAGGCAAAGTATAAAGATTGTCCAAAGAACAACATTCCCCATAATGGAGCCGGTATAAAAACAACAGCCCTTGCTAAATTAGCAGCATCCCCCGCCTGTCCAGGAGAAAAAATGCTTAACCACATGATTTCAAACGCACTTGTCACCGCTTCAATCATGACTAAGGAAGCTATAAATACAAGCACATATTGGATGACGGCCTGGTTTCCTGTTTTTAAGAGCCAGATAAAACCAGCTCCGAAGGTAATCAGCCAGAACACTCCATAGATGTTTCTCACCCAGAACAGTACGTTAATAATTAAAATTCCAAGCAAGATGTAAACCATCCATTTGTAATGGCCTTTTACGATCAAATAAAAAAATAAAAAACCAACGAACGAGGAGAAAATGTATCCCGATAAACTCGTAAGGAAATGACTCAGCCAAGAAGAATGACCGGTCATCGTCACACCCGAAGTGTTCGGAAATAGAGAGATGTTTCTCACTTCTCCGCCTGTCAACAAGGCGGTCAACGAGTGACCCGTTTCGTGGATCATCGTATTAATCATAGCAAAATATTTACCGATAATGGGAGACTGGGTTAACAGGAAGGCAAGAATAAGGCAGATGATAATTTGTAATTTCACTCGGAAGTCCTCCCTTTCATTAAGCTTGCCTGTTCTTCTATTTTACTTAAAATAACGACATACGTATAATCTAAGTAAATAGAGAGATTAGGAGATTGTACATATGTATACGAAGATGATTGCTTTTTGTTTCAGCTTATTATTTATAACCGGCTGTACAAACGAAGAAAGCCGCGACATAGAACTGACTATTTCCGCTGCTTCCAGCCTCACTGAAGCGATGGAAGAAATTGTCGATGAATTTGAAAGTGATCACGAGGATGTAACGGTTACCGTCAATACAGGAAGTTCCGGTAAGTTAGCCCAGCAAATCCAGCAGGGAGCCCCGGTAGATGTCTTCATGTCAGCCAACGAACACTGGGTGGAACGATTACGTAAAGAAGGACATTTACGAAAAGACTCTGTTAAAGACATTACTCACAATTCCCTGGTACTTATCGCTCCAAGCGATTCTCCCGCAGATATCACATCACTGGAACAGCTGCAGCTCGAAGAAAATGAAACATTCGCTTTAGGGGATCCCGAAAGTGCACCGATCGGCATGTACTCGAAGCAATCCTTGCAAGCTGCTAATCAATGGGATAAATACTTAGAACAATTTGTTTACGCAAGTGACGTCAAACAAGTAGTGGCTTATGTTGCATCGCACAATGCTTCCTATGGACTTGTATATGTAAGTGACGCCATGATATCAGATGACGATGACGTAAAAGTGATAGCCGAGATAGATGAAGAAACACATGACCCTGTAGTCTATCCTGCCGCAGTGACCAACCAAACTACCGAAACCAATACATCAAAAGAATTCATTGAATTTATTGAAGCGGACAAAGCACAGAGCATTCTCAAAAAATACGGATTCAGCTCGAAATAAAACGATTGGAAGGTAATTATGAACTTTTCTCCCTTGACCCTGTCATTACAAACCGCGGGAATTGCTACGTTGATTGTGTTCTTAACCGCCGTACCTTTAGCACGACTCATTTCCAGGAAATTATTTCCCGGGAAAAGTATCGTGGAATCGCTTGTTTTACTACCGATGGTGCTCCCACCTACTGTCGTAGGTTTCCTTTTGCTCTATTTGTTCGGAAATAACGGGCCGATCGGAAAGTTATTGATTGAATGGTTTGGTATTCAAATCGTTTTTTCCTGGTTAGGTGCTGTCATTGCCGCCATTGCAGTTTCCTTCCCTCTTATGTATCAGAGCGCTTCAGCATCGTTCGCGAATTACGATCCTCAAATTGAACAGGCAGCCCTGACGATGGGAGCTTCTAAATGGAAAGTATTTTTTACCATCTCATTTCCTCTCGCATGGCCCGGGTTGCTAGCTGGTTTAGTGTTAACCTTCGCCCGGGCTTTAGGTGAATTCGGAGCAACATTAATGCTTGCCGGCTATATCCCGGGGCAGACAGACACCATCCCTTTAGCTATTTACTTTGCAGTCGAATCCGGAAATATGGAAGCGGCCAGGTTGTGGGTTTTCATTATTTTAGCGCTCGGATTCAGTTCTATCCTCTGGCTGAACTGGTGGAGTAAGAAAAATATACTACGATTCCAGTCAGAGAAATAAGGGGGCTTTACATGCTTTTTGTATCCATACAAAAGAAATTATCCCATTTTCAGTTACAGGCTGCCTTTCAAATAAAAAGTGAGACCGTCATTTTGTTCGGGCCGTCCGGTTCCGGGAAAACGACAATCCTTAATTGTATCGCCGGACTAACTGACCCAGACACAGGTGAGATCAGCCTGGATGATACAATATTATTTAAAAGCAAAAAAAATAAATTACCGATCCAAAAAAGACAAGTAGGGTATGTATTTCAAGACTATGCCCTCTTCCCCCACATGACGGTTCGTAAAAATATCGAGTACGGAGCTTATGACTCACTAGTCACGCAGCAATTGCTGAACCTGCTGCGGATCCATCATTTAGCTGATAAATATCCTCGACAAATTTCGGGTGGAGAAAAACAAAGGGTTGCCTTAGCCCGGGCGCTTGCGACTAAGCCCGGTGTTTTGCTTTTAGATGAACCTTTTTCATCCCTTGATGAAGAAACGAAAAATGAATGTTACCACCATCTGAACCGACTGAAAAAAGAATGGAAGATCCCCATCCTTCTAGTCACTCACGATAAGCAGGAGGCTAAAAAGTTAGGGGATCGTATCCTATCCATTCGAGAAGGAAAATTAAAAAGCCTCCCGCCTGAAGCATTTTGAATGATTCTGTGAAAATTGAAGAAAATATCAAGTGGTTGATCAGAAAAAAATGATTCGAAGCTGGGAGTTTTTCAAATGGATAAAACGTTTATGAAAAAAGTCTTAAAATGGTTTCTGTTGGTCGTCCTCATCTGTATAGCGATATTAGGCGGCCTCCTGGCTTACTTGTTCATAGCCGACCGTTTTTACAATGAAGACAAAGATGAGTTTAATGAAAATAATGAATTGACGATGTCTATTCCATCACCTGTTTTTTATACTACGCCTGAATTCGGCCAAGATCCTTATTCAAGTAAGGATAAGCAGGCATATTCCGACTAATTGACGACCCTTACATATTTATTACTAGCGGTCACATAATAACGAGCACCTTTTGAATTCTCTACTTCATATTGAAAGTAACCATCTACGGATAGTTTTGAAAGGATCACAGGAAATCCGTACCCTTTTTCTAAATAGCCGGCGAGCGACCGGTCCGACCAGGAAGGGTGGTGATAGAATCGTAAACGCCCATCATAAATGGATTCTACTCTCCGTCCTACATATGATGGTTTACGTTTCGCGGAATCGCTGACATATGGCACGCGGAAGAAATCACAAATCCCTTGAGCATGCTCCCTCGCCACTTCTTTCTGAAATTCAGGTTTGATCATATAGAGCGCTTCATCCAGATTATCCATAAATCCATTCTCAGTTAATACAGCCGGCATGGACGTTGTCCGCAAAACTTGAAAATCAGCTTCTTTGATTCCTCGATAATGTTGACTTGTCCCCTTTTTCAGGTGATTCCCAATACTTTCAGCCAGCCTTCCTGCTTCTCTGTTCAGATGACCGGGATAGACGAACAGTTCAATTCCAGAAGGGGCGGGGCTGCTGAAACTGCCGTCATATGCATTATAATGAACAGAAATATAGGCATCGGCTTTCGCTTGATTCGCACGGCTTACTCTCGTGGAGAGCGGAGTATCCTCGTCACCAGGAGCGACAAGAACTGTCTTTAAACCGCTTCGATTCAACTCTTCTTCTAAATTATTGACTACTTTCCTGTTAAATTCATTTTCTTTAATGAACCTGTTTAAACTCGAAATGTACGGTGTCCTTTTTCCCGCGGTACTCATCCCATGTCCATCATCCAATGCGATTAAATATTCCATCATTCATCCCCTGACTTTTTACGCGTATCGCGCAATTAATAAGTTGATTATAAAATTCAGACAGAGATAAGTCAATAAAAATTAAACATATCGCGTAATAAATTTCGCATTTCGCGAAAAAATAATGTATACTTTTTATAAACAAGAGAAACGAAAGGGGGAATTCTGTGGGGTCTTTAGGCGAGCGTCTCAAGCAAGCCAGGGAAAACAAAGGATGGTCCCAAACATACGTGTGCGGGGTGTTGCAGATCTCAAACTCTCGTTTATCGGGGTATGAGAGAAATTACAGAGAGCCTGATACGAAGATGTTTACGGCCTTATCCAGTCTGTACGAGGTTTCAATTGATTGGTTAATGGGGAAAAACATTCAGCCCATTCCTTCTTCCTCTGCATTAGAGTCAAATCATTTATTCCGTGATCCTGAATTACAGAAATGGTATAAAGAACTGCCGAACGCAAATGAAGAAGATGTGCAGAAGCTTATGAAAATATGGGGAATCATAAGAAATGAGTAAATTTTATAACTGTTATGTACAGAAAAAAGAGGCCAACAACCTCATCAGCTGTTGGTCCGAGCAAATGGGCTTAGATTCAATCTTTCATTGATCAAGGTCGTTCTTATCCGAACCACAATCTGAACCGTTCTTTGAACGCTTCGTGAATCCTTGACTGCGATTCATGACTTCAAATAACCCAGTACCCGACAACCCTGCACCAGCTCCAGCCCATAAACGCAGGGCCAAATCCATATCCGTCAGTGGATAAGCTAATGCTCCAATCACTAATCCCGTTCCTGCACTGATCAAGGGCAAGTAATTTTTCGGTAAGTTGATTGTACGCTTCATGACTTCTACACTTCCTGTAACAAAAGGACAGAGTATGGTGGCAAAGAGCAATACCTGTTGCATAATGTCATTCTCCACAGGTCTCACCTCTCTAAAAAATAAAGACAGCTTCTAAAAGACTAATCTCACTCGTCTGAAGAACCTGTCTTATCCTTTATAATATGTACTTGAGTTGCGTGGTGTGTGTGCAGCAAACAACACTTTTTTTCAAAATATGATAAGGAGATTGATATGCCTAACTTCTCAAAACGTCCTAAGCTGGCTGTTTTTTATGAGACATTCCTGATTCTCTTAGCTTTGGCTTCCGTATTATTTATATGGACGGACCATCCGGTTCTTCAGTTTATCGATCGTTTCATTTGGATCATTTTTTTACTGGACGTCCTCATACGAATCGCTAAAGCAGACCATAAACTGCACTACATAAAACATAATCCTTTCGACTTCATTGCAGCTATACCTTTAGATAGTACATTCCAGCTCGCAAGAATAGCTCGTTTAATAAAGATCATTAAATTTCTGCCTTTCTCGAAACGTTACCTGAGGTCCGCTTTTTCCATTTTACATACGAATGGTCTTGACCGCGTGCTTACTGTATCATTTCTGCTCATCTTTGGTTCTGCAATTGTTGTGAAAATGGTCGAGCCTCGAATCGACACTTTCTCAGATGGAGTGTGGTGGTCAATTGTAACAACAACGACGGTAGGGTATGGTGACATTTCCCCTGAAACATCTCTCGGCCGGCTGATCGCAGTTATTTTGATGCTCGTAGGAATCGGGTTAATCGGGATGCTGACTGGTTCGATTACCACGTTTTTTGTAAAAGAAAATAAATCCAGTCACCCGGCGGTAACTTTCATAAAAGGTCAGTTGAATCGTTATGAAGACCTGTCGTGGCAGGAATTGCAGCAGATTTCTGTACTTATCGAAGAAATGAAGGAAGAAAAAAAAGAAAAATGAGGATTAGATAGAGAAATACTGCATTAAAAAACACCTCTTCCGTACTTGTGATCACAAGAACGGAAGAGGTGTTTTCGTAACGTTCTCCACCGTTTAAACTCAGCCTTTACTTTCGCTAAAGTTAAAGCAGTAGAATTGTTAATATAAACGCCCCCGGCAGGATTCGAACCTGCGGCACACGGTTTAGGAAACCGATGCTCTATCCCCTGAGCTACGGGGGCACGTGAATCATATTATACAAAAATACGAGCTGATTGAAAAGGAATTTATTTTAAAATGGAGATAAACGTATTACTTCCTCCATCTCACTATGGTAAAATGGTACTTGTCTGTCAGAACGTATCGAATTTTGTTTTCACCTGATATAAGGAGGAGAAAAGATGGGACAATTACCTTTCATAGCCGTTGAAGGCCCTATCGGGGTTGGTAAAACGTCTCTGTCTAAAAAGCTCGCCTCCCAGTTTGATTTTCATTTACTGAAGGAAATCGTTGAGGAGAATCCATTTTTAGGCAAGTTTTATGAAAATATAGATGAATGGAGCTTCCAAACGGAAATGTTCTTCCTATGCAACCGTGTGAAGCAGCTGGAAGACATTGATAGGGATTACCTGAAGCTTGGGAAGCCTGTAGTTGCCGATTATCATATCTTTAAAAATATGATTTTTGCCCAGCGTACTTTACGAGAAGAAAAGTTCCTGAAATATACTCAGATCTTTGAAATATTATCACACGATATGCCAAAGCCCAATATGGTCATTTACCTGGATGCCAGCTTAGAAACTCTGCTGGAGAGGATCAGACTGAGGAATCGGGATGTCGAAGTGAATATCCAGCCATCCTATTTAAAGCAGCTTTCTCAGGATTATGAGGACTATATGAATCATTTTGAAGAAACACACCCTGACGTTCCGGTCATTCGATTGAACGGAGACAAGCTGGACTTTGTAAAGCATCAAGATGATCTCCTCTATATTGTCGAACAGGTAGAGAATCACTTGAATAAAGGAGAAGTTTTAAATGAACGCACGTGAACGCTACGGAATTCCACATGATAGTGTCATTACTATTGCAGGGACGGTCGGGGTAGGGAAGTCTACAATGACCAATGCATTAGCTGATGCTCTCAAATTCAGGACTTCCTTCGAAAAAGTCGAAACCAATCCTTACCTTGATAAATTTTATAACGATTTTGAGCGCTGGAGCTTCCACTTACAAATATATTTCCTTGCTGAACGATTCAAGGAACAGAAGAAAATCTTCGAATACGGTGGTGGATTTATACAAGACCGCTCCATCTATGAGGATACGGGTATTTTTGCGCGTATGCATTATGAAAAAGGAACGATGTCTGAAATAGATTATAATACGTACACTAATTTATTCGATGCTATGGTCATGACTCCTTACTTTCCTCATCCTGATCTACTCATCTATTTAGAAGGGTCTTTCGATGATATCTTAAGCCGTATTAAAGAACGAGGGCGTGAGATGGAACAGCAGACTCCTGTAGAGTACTGGGAAGAGATGTTCAAGCGTTATGAAAACTGGATCGATAATTTCAATGCTTGTCCTGTGCTGCGTCTGAATATTGCTGATTATGATGTTCTGAATGATCAAACAAGCATAGAACCTGTTTTAGAAAAAATCGGTCACTTTATCCAGCAATCGCGTAAATGGCGTTCAAGTCACTTACTGACGTAATGGCTTGTCTTTTCCCCATAACGTTATAATGCCCGAGCCTGTAGAAGGCTCGGGCATTTTTGTATAGATTACAAATAAAAAACCGCTGCACGAGGCAGCGGTTTTTTTGTTCTATAATCTCCAATATTTATGCGCTATTGTTGATGTTAAAATGGAGGAGGAAGAGGGATTCGAACCCCCGCGGGCCGTGAAGCCCCTGTTGGTTTTCAAGACCAATCCCTTCAGCCAGACTTGGGTATTCCTCCGTTTGACGACAATTAATAATATATCACGGCTCGCAAAATCCGTCAATATTTTTGCCAACTTTTTTTAAAAAAAGTTGTTTCAGTCCTTTGACTGCTTGACTATTATACTAATAACCTGCTTTTGAGTCAACAATATCTAAAAAAATTCGGCTCAGAATTTATATTATTTCCTCGGAAATAATCATATGTCTATGTGAGTAAAAAACTGGCTCATTATATGAGCCAGTTCACTATCCTCTTTATTTAATAACTTCTTTTCCACCCATATATGGTTGAAGTACTTCTGGAACAGCAACAGATCCATCAGCCTGCTGATAGTTCTCTAATATCGCGGCAACGGTACGTCCGATCGCCAGTCCGGAACCATTTAAGGTATGGACGTATTCCGGCTTGCCTTTTTCTTCGCGGCGGAAACGGATGCCCGCTCGTCGCGCCTGGAAATCTTCAAAGTTTGAGCAAGAGCTGATTTCACGGTATGTGTCGTTGCTTGGAATCCAAACCTCGATATCGTATTTCTTAGCGGCTGTGAAGCCTAAATCTCCTGTACACATGCTCATGACACGGTAAGGAAGCTTTAATAACTGCAGCACTTTTTCAGCATGTCCGGTCAGTTCCTCCAATACATCATAAGAATCTTCCGGCTTTGCAAATTGAACGAGCTCGACTTTGTTGAACTGGTGCTGGCGGATAAGGCCGCGTGTATCACGACCGGCAGAGCCTGCTTCAGAACGGAAATTCGTGCTGAATGCGACAAATTTCTGCGGAAGTTCGTCTATTTTTAAGATTTCGTCCCGATGATAATTGGTCACTGGAACCTCTGCTGTCGGCACGAGGAAGTAATCCCAGTCTTCCACTTTAAAAGCGTCCTCTTCGAATTTAGGCAGCTGTCCAGTCCCTGTCATAGATGTACGGTTTACCATTTGAGGAGGAAGCATTTCCTGGTAGCCATGCTCGTCAGAATGCAAGTCCATCATGAAGTTCAGTAACGCGCGTTCCAAACGGGCACCTAAGCCTCTATAAAAGACGAAACGGCTTCCTGTAACTTTAGCAGCTCGCTCAAAATCAACGATGTTCAAATCCGTAGCTACATCCCAGTGCGGCTTAGCTTCAAAATCAAATTTCGGCAGATCGCCCCACGCTCTAGCCTCTACGTTATCTTCTTCGTCTTCACCTACAGGTACGCTTTCGTGCGGGATATTCGGAATAGATAAGAGAAGAATGTCCAAACGTTCCTCTACCGTCTTCAGCTCGGTATCCAATTCTTTAATACGGTCGCCCACTTCACGCATTTCTGTGATTTTAGAATCGGCATCCTGCTTTTCTTTCTTCAAGAGAGAAATTTCTTTAGATACGTCATTTCGACGTGCTTTCAAATCTTCCGTTTCTTGAATCAGCTCACGGCGGCGGCTGTCTAAATCGCCGAACGTATCAAGCTCAGATAAATCTTCCCCTCTTTTTTGGAGCTTTTGTTTCACTTCTTCGAAATTCTGACGCAAATACTTCATGTCTAACATCGTACATTCCTCCTTCGTAAATTGGCCCATCAGATATGTTTTGATCAAATCAGCCATATAGCATCACGCCAGGCCCATGACCATCGATAAAAATAAAAAAACTCCCGCCCCTTTAATTGAATAAAGGGACGAGAGTTTGTTATACATTCCCGCGATACCACCCTGATTGAAGATACAAAGATCTTCCGGCTTAGCTCATAACGGCGAGGACCGGTTCACCCTACTTTATTTCAGGCAAACAACTCAAGGATGGATTCTCAGCACTCTTTTATCAGTTTTCACCAGCCACTGACTCTCTTCAAAAAAGAGTAAACTGTTACTAGTTCCTATCATCGCGTTTAACGTTTTAATTTTAGTAAACGAAGATCAGCTTCGTCTTTCAAATAAGAATAGCGGAATGTCTCTTAAGATGCAAGAGATTTTTTCGCTTCTTCCACCATTTTTACAAAATGCTCGGTGATTCTATGATCATCAGTCAGCTCTGGGTGGAAAGAACAGGCTAAGAAATTGTCTTGTTGAGCGGCCACGATATTGCCTTTATACGTAGCTAACACGGAAGCTTCTTTTCCGACCCCTTCAATATAGGGTGCTCGAATAAAGACAGCATTATACTGGTCGGCTACGCCTTTGATATCAAGATCCGCTTCAAAACTCTCACGCTGACGTCCAAATGCGTTTCGGCGGACGCGGATATCCATCAGACCTAAATGCACATCGTAGGAGCCATCAATTTCGGATGCTAACAAGATTAATCCAGCACAAGTCCCGAAAATCGGTTTTCCCTGCTTTCCAAACTGACGAATGGGTTCTAAGAAATTATATTTATCGATCAGGCGGCGGATCGTCGTGCTTTCTCCGCCCGGTATAATCAATCCATCAATTTCATCCAGTTGTTCAATTCTTTTCACAAGTATTCCTTTGGCTCCGGATGCTTCTACGGAACGGATATGTTCACGAAAAGCTCCCTGGAGCGCTAATACACCAATCGTCGTCATGATGCATGTCTCCTTTTTGTTTATGCTTCTCGTAGCTGACAGGATCTCTCCGTTTTATGAAGACCTACTGACTTCTATCCTGCATGCGCTGATCTTGACTAAGAGTGTTCATTTCAAGACCTTTCATCGCCGTACCCAGGCCTTTAGAAATTTCTGCGATCAGTTTGTAATCGTCATAATGTGTTGTCGCTTCAACAATGGCACGAGCAAATTTAGCAGGGTTATCTGATTTAAAGATTCCTGAACCGACGAATACACCGTCTGCTCCTAACTGCATCATAAGAGACGCATCTGAAGGTGTAGCGATACCGCCAGCCGCAAAGTTTACGACAGGAAGACGTCCTTCTTCGCGAATCTCAAGCAGAAGGTCGAATGGAGCGCCATGTTCTTTAGCGTACACCATCACTTCATCATCAGACATGCTCTGCAGCTGACGGATTTGAGATTGAATCTGACGCATGTGGCTTACAGCTTCTACAATGTTTCCTGTACCTGGCTCACCTTTTGTACGAAGCATGGAAGCTCCTTCACGAATACGACGAGTCGCTTCGCCGATATTACGGCATCCACATACGAATGGCACAGTATAATCATCTTTTTTAATGTGATAAATTTCATCAGCAGGAGTTAATACTTCACTCTCATCGATGTAATCCACACCCATAGATTCCAATACACGAGCTTCAGTAATATGGCCGATACGCGCTTTTGCCATAACAGGGATGGATACAGCGTTCATAACTTCTTCTACGATTGTAGGATCAGCCATACGAGCTACTCCGCCTGCTGCACGGATATCAGATGGAACACGTTCCAGTGCCATAACCGCAACTGCACCTGCTTCTTCAGCGATTTTTGCTTGTTCTGCGTTTACTACGTCCATGATGACGCCGCCTTTTTGCATTTCTGCCATTCCGCGTTTAACGCGATCTGTACCTGTTTGAGCCATGATAATTCCTCCCAATGTGATCTATAATAGTCGATCATTTTTTAATTAAACAAAAAATTCCCTTACGTTCTATTGTAACGCATACGCAAACTAAATCCTACTAAATAAATTGGGTATTTGGCCTAGAACCAGCCTTTTACCATACTTACTGCACTAGAAAAGATATCACTGAAGAAATCACCGATTCCTCCAATAGTGAGCATGAACCAATTCGCTTTTTCCACACTTGAAACCGTAACAACATCTACTTCTGTTCTTAAGGGTTCCCCTGTTTGAAGATCTTTATAAGATTCTTCCCCATTATAAACGAGTTCAGCGGTTCCCACTTTTTCTCCCTGATCAAAAGGGGCTTCCAATTTGCCGTTTTTATCTAAGGCTTCTTCTGAAAGGTTCACAGTGACTGCGTATTGTTCTTCTTCTCCTTCTTTAACTGGAGCCGTGATGCCCTCTGCGATTTCCAATTCTACGGAATCTTCTTTTCCTTTAGATACTTCAACTGTGGAATTGTCATCCACTTGGTGACCGGCCTGGAACAATTCTTGTTGACTGAACTCATTGAAGCCATATTCAAAAAGTTTCTTTGTTTCTTCAAACCTTGCCTCTTCACTATCTGTTTTCATGACGACAGAGATTAGACGACGGTCGTCACGCTCGGCAGTTCCAGTGAAGCTGAATCCGGCAAGATCCGTAAATCCTGTTTTTAATCCATCTACACCTTCATAACTGCCGGCTGCCAACTGTCCCGGCATGCCTGGAAGCATCCGGTTCCAGTTGATGATTTCCTGTCCATCGAATTCTGTCGTTGGTATAGACGAGATTTCAAGAGATTCAGGGTAATCATTCACTAGGTGATAGGCTAAAATAGCTGAAGAACGAGCGGATAGTAGATTCGTATCTTCTCTTTCTGTACCTTCAGGATAATTTTCACCTAAATCTTCATTTTCAAGACCCGTTGAGTTTACAAATTGGTAATCTGTCATCCCTAATTCTTCTGCTTTTTCATTCATCATATTTACAAATTCGCCTTCTGAACCTGCCACTAATTCTGCTAAAGCAATTGATGTTCCGTTATCAGAATTAATTGCCATAGCTTCGTAAAGTTCACGAACTGTGTAATCCTGACTTTGTGTTAAGCCAACTCCAGAAAACGTAGCGTTAGCCGAAATACTATATGGATAATCACTTATTTGAGTCGTTGTTTCCCATTCTATGTCGCCTTCTTCAATAGCCTCTAATACGAGATATTCTGTCATCATTTTCGTCATACTGGCTGGAGGTAATGTTAGATCAGCTTCTTTTTCAAATAAAATTTTACCGGACTGTGCGTCCACTAATATGGCTGATTCTGCTTCCACTTCTACCGAGTCTGCATATGTAGCCTCAGGATTTCCAAAAACCGCAAAAATGCTTAAAACTAGGACCATGACGATGGCCGCTGATGCTTGTAAACTTTGTTTCAAATTTTTCAACCTCCACGGAATAATAATATGCATCCTTATTATTCTACCATAGGCGTTTATAAAAAAATAGACAGGGAATAGTCCCTGTCTATAGTATTTTTTTTGGATCAAATGGAGTAGTTAGGTGCCTCTTTCGTGATTTGCACATCATGAGGATGGCTCTCGCGGAGACCTGCCCCGGTAATTCTAATAAATTTGGCATCCTTACGAAGCTCTTCAATTCCTCTCGCTCCGCAATATCCCATGCCTGAACGCAATCCCCCTAATAATTGATGGATAGAATCGCTCAGCGGTCCTTTATAAGGCATGCGGCCTTCGATTCCTTCAGGCACAAGTTTTTTCGATTCGGAATCGCTTTGGAAATAACGATCCTTGGATCCGGATTCCATTGCACTGACTGAACCCATGCCGCGATAAACTTTAAAGCGGCGGCCCTGAAAAATTTCCGTTTCGCCAGGACTTTCTGAAACACCGGCAAGTAGGCTTCCAAGCATAACAGCATGTCCGCCAGCGGCAATGGCTTTCGCGATGTCGCCGGAATATTTGATCCCGCCGTCAGCAATCACAGGAATACCGTACTTTTCCGCTTCCATAGCACAGTCGTTGACTGCTGTAATTTGAGGAACTCCGACACCGGCAACAACACGCGTCGTACAAATCGATCCCGGACCAATCCCTACTTTTACAACATCGACACCCGCTTCAATCAGTTCACGAGTCGCTTCAGGTGTCCCTACATTACCTGCGATGATGTTGATATCCGGATACTTAGCCCGAATCCGCTTCACCTGTTCGATTACCCCCTGCGAATGTCCGTGAGCTGTATCGACCACTAAGGCATCGACATTTGCTTCGACAAGCTTATCAATTCGTGTCATCGCATCCGCCGTAACGCCGACAGCTGCACCGACCAGCAGACGCCCTTGTTCATCCTTAGCTGATAAAGGAAACTCAATAACTTTTTCGATATCTTTAATGGTGATTAATCCTTTAAGGATGCCATTATTATCGACCATCGGCAGTTTTTCGATCTTATGCTGCTGCAGGATTTTCTCTGCTTCATCAAGCGTTGTTCCTACAGGGGCAGTGACGAGGTTGTCCCGTGTCATCACTTCGCTGATCGAACGTGAGTAATCATCCATGAATCGAAGATCACGATTGGTAAGAATACCTACGAGCTTCTGGTTCTCTTCGTTATCGACGATCGGTACTCCAGAAATCCGGAATTTCCCCATCAAATGCTCCGCATCATACACTTGATGCTCTGGTGTCAGGAAAAATGGATTCGTGATGACTCCGCTCTCTGACCGCTTCACACGATCCACATGTTCTGCCTGCTCTTCTATCGACATGTTTTTATGAATGATGCCAAGGCCTCCTTGACGAGCCATTCCAATCGCCATAGGCGCTTCTGTCACCGTATCCATGCCGGCACTTAAAATCGGCATATTAAGCTTTAACGTAGGTGATAATTCTGTTGCTAAGGAAACGTCCCTTGGGAGCACATCCGATTTAGCCGGAAGCAGCAGAACATCATCAAACGTTAATCCTTCTTTCGTAAACTTATCCTCGCGCATGCTTGATCCTCTCCTTAAATAGTTTGGGTAATTATGGGGAAAGTAAGTGGGTAATGGTTTTATTCACTTTCTTATTGTTATTTACAATACGACAACAGCAGTGCTTTTTCAAGGATAAAAAATCAGCGGAATACGCTGAAATCATAAGAAAGGAGAACAATATTGACGAATGAAACGACAACCTACCTCAATTACTTAAAATCGACTTCCCATACTAGGGAATATTTACTAATGAGATACCAGGCAGCAGGTGTGGATCAAGCAAAGCTCCACGCCTATCAAAATGCTGAACGTTTCTCTTATGGTTTGCAATTAGGAGAAGAATATTTATCAGCTGCAAAGAACACCACTTTCAGCGTACAGCCGCTCCTTTATTATTATAGTCTCACCCACTTTTTAAAAAGCTGTATCATTACCGTTGACCCCGAATATCCTGCTTCCGCGCGGGTTCTGGCTCATGGGCTTTCTACAAGGAAAAGGAAAAAACAGCATTACCGTTTTTTAGAAGATGAGATTCGCATTCAACCGGATGGTCTTTTTCCTTACGCAGCGAAAACAATGTTCAACATTTCTGAATTTCCAGCGAAAGTGATGATGAACGACCTTTTAAAACCCCTCTCCTGTATGAAAAAAATGTATGAATTTAAAAAAGACACAACCGAACAAGCACCGCTATTTCCAGAATTGGCAGCAGAATTCGCCGTACTCTACAATTTAAGTATGCTCGTCCGTTATGAAGGAGAATGGTGGGGGGAAATGAATCAATTACGCGACCGTGAAGATTACGTGTTCATTTTTCATTTTTTAGAATCGATGGCCGACCGGATCTCCCTTTCTATTTCTTCATGGTTAAAAGACCGGTCTTAATAAGACCGGTCTTTTTCATGACTCTACTACTTCGTCTATATGCACATGCGACTGCTGGCTAAGAGCGATGATTTCACCGTTTTCCTCAAGCTGAACCATGGGGCGTGTAGGGTGAGCGGGATCAATGAAGATGATCTCCCCCCTTTGACTTGTCGTCAATCTCACTTTCGTTCCTGTAGAAAAGTTCGTCATCTCTTTGACGAAAAGCTGAATGACGGTATGATCATATCGTCCGAACTGTTCTTTTATAATTTCTTCCAGCACTTTATAAGGAGACTGTTTTTTTCGGTAAACTCTTTCTGATGTCATTGCGTGATACATGTCGCTTACCGCAATGATCTGAGCGAATTGATGGATTTTATTCTGTCGTAAACCAAGCGGATACCCGCTTCCATCCAGCCGCTCATGATGCTGGAGGATGCCCAGCTTCGCCTGGCTGCTTAATGAAGGAATGTTTTCTACTAGACGATAAGAGTAGGCTGCATGTTTTTTGATTTCTTCATACTCCGCTTCATCGAGGGCGTTTGTTTTATGTAAGATCCTCGTATCAATCCGTGCCATGCCGCAATCACTTAACAATCCAGCCAGCCCCGCCTGCAGCCACTCTCCGCGGGAATAACCGAGCTTCGCCGTCAAATAGGCGGAAATCAAGCCCGTGGCTACGCTGTGATGAGCTAAGTAATTGGTTTCTGTTGAATAGTGATGAAGTAAGAAAACATCTCTAGTGGAGTGAACCGCCTGTTCGATCAAAGGGACCATAAAGGTGCGGATTTCCTTCATATCAATAGAGGAACCACCCTGCCAATGCTCAAACCATTGTTCATAAGTTTTTACTGCTTCCAGGTAGTATTCATGAAAGGGGAGATCTTTGGGTATTGCAGTTTTTTTCGTGTAGGTGTCTTGTCGTGGTGGGGGATTTTCTTTTTTATCAGGCACAAATGGCTGGCCGTTTGAAAGCTTCGGGCCAACTTCTACAGAAGCGATAAGAAATTCATGTAAAACGTTGATATGTATAGGATCCAGTACCGTATGCTTAGGAATAATGGGAGAGTTTGTTTTTCCCATCACGTCTTTCGTAAGGATGCACCCTGATATTAATTGGGAAGGATGGACTTCCATGGATTTCACCTCTTCTTTACGATGTAAATATGTAAAAAAGAAGCCGCACTGCCTCATAAATGGCAGGCGGCTTCTTATAATAATGGATTACTCTTCTTCAGGCTTATCTTCTGGTAATACCGGATCGTTTCCATCTTCTTGAGTTGTTTCTTGGGCTTCTTGCGCCTCAAGAGCTTCCTCAATCAGCTCTTCTTCCTCTTTTTCAGACTCAATACGAGCAACGGTCGCGACTTCTTCTTCGTTCTGAAGACGAATAAGCCTGACCCCTTGTGTATTTCGTCCTGTCTCAGATATGCTTTCCACCGGCATACGGATGAGCACACCTTGAGCAGTAATGATCATGACATCTTCTTCACCCGTCACTGCTTTGGTAGCGACGACACGACCGTTTTTCTCGGTCAGATTACAAGTGATAATCCCTTTACCGCCACGGTTCGTAATTCGATAATCTTCAGCAGGCGTACGTTTACCGAACCCTTTGTTCGTGACCGTAAGAACTTGAAGATCGTCGTGGATGATTTCCATGGACACGACTTTATCGTCTTCTCTGAGAGAGATTCCTTTAACTCCAGCAGCTGAACGACCCATTGTACGGATTTGATCTTCATTAAAACGGATCACATAACCGTTTTGCGTTCCGATCATAATATCCTGCTCACCGTTTGTCAGCTTCACAGAAATCAATTCATCATCTTCGCGAAGACCTAGTGCGATCAGTCCGCCTCTACGGATGTTAGCGAATTGAGAAATGCTTGTCCGCTTCGTGATTCCATTTTTCGTTGTGAAAATGAAATACCAGTCATCGACGAAATCTTCGACCGCGATTACGGCGTTGATCCATTCATCTCGTTCGATGTTCAGCATGTTGATGATTGGAATCCCCTTGGCTGTACGGCTGAACTCTGGAACTTCATATCCTTTAGCTTTATATACTTTTCCTTTATTGGAGAAGAACAGCAGCGTATTGTGCGTCGAGGTCGATAACAAGTGCTCGACGAAGTCTTCCTGGTGAGTTCCCATTCCCTGAACACCGCGGCCGCCTCTGCGCTGAGAACGATACGTACTGGCAGGCAGACGTTTCACGTAACCCTGGTGGGTTAGTGATACGATGACGGTTTCTTCCGGGATCAAGTCTTCATCTTCAATAAAGTCTGTCCCGCCAAGCATGATTTCTGTACGACGCTCGTCATTGAAACGCTCTTTAATCTCAAGAAGCTCTTCCCGAATGATTTCGAGAACTTTTTCTTCATCAGCTAAAATAGCTTTCAATTCATCAATCAGCTTTTTAAGTTCTTGATATTCTTCTTCAATTTTTTCACGTTCTAAACCTGTAAGACGCTGCAGACGCATGTCTAAAATCGCTTGAGCTTGTTTTTCAGAAAGTCCGAAGCGCTCAATCAAACCGTTTCGAGCGATTTCAGTCGTTTGGGAACCACGGATCAGTTTGATCACTTCATCCAAATGATCAAGAGCGATACGCAGCCCTTCTAAAATATGAGCTCTCGCTTCAGCCTTCCGCAGTTCGTAAGCGGTACGGCGTTTGATGACGACTTTCTGGTGTTCTAAATAATATTCCAGGCACTGTTTTAAATTCAGGACCTTCGGCTGGCCATCTACAAGTGCGAGAATATTAATTCCAAATGACGTCTGCAAGGCCGTCATTTTATATAAGTTATTCAGGAGTACGTTTGGATTCGCATCACGGCGAAGTTCTATGACGACACGCATACCGTTACGATCGGATTCGTCACGAAGATCGGTAATCCCATCGATTTTCTTATCGCGGGCCAGATCAGCGATTTTCTCTACTAGGCGGGCCTTGTTCACCTGGTAAGGAAGCTCTGTCACAATAAGGCGAGATTTTCCATTCGCCTGCTCCTCGATATCCACTTTTGCACGGATAGTAATCGAGCCTTTCCCAGTTTCATAGGCTTTCCTTATCCCGCTAATTCCAAGGATTTGGCCATGAGTAGGGAAATCAGGACCATAAATATATTCTTCCATCAGTTCCTGTACCGTAATATCAGGATCTTTACTTACAGCCAGCACACCATCAATCACTTCACCGAGCTGATGTGGCGGAATGTTCGTAGCCATTCCGACGGCAATACCCGCTCCACCATTTACAAGGAGGTTAGGGAACCTTGCCGGCAATACGACAGGCTCTCTTTCTGTGCCGTCATAGTTATCTGCATAATCAATCGTATCTTTATTGATATCACGCAAAATCTCCATGGAAATCTTGGACATGCGCGCTTCCGTATAACGCATCGCAGCTGCCGCATCTCCATCGACAGAACCGAAGTTCCCATGTCCATCCACGAGCATGTTCCGATAAGCAAAATCCTGGGCCATACGCACCATCGTGTCGTATACCGCAGAGTCCCCGTGGGGGTGGTACTTACCGATAACCTCTCCTACGATACGAGCTGATTTCTTATAAGCTTTGTCCGAATGCATACCTAAGTCATGCATTGCGTACAAAATCCGCCGGTGAACCGGTTTTAAACCATCGCGCACATCAGGAAGGGCACGAGCAACGATTACACTCATAGCGTAATCCAGAAATGAGGTTCTCATTTCATTGCTTATATTCACTTCCTCGACGCGCTTGCGTTCGGGTTGATCGACCATCTCATTACCTCCTAGTTAACCTGCAGGGTCCACGTTAAAGCCGCCCTTATATTTCTTATATATCTCTTATATATCTAAGTTCTTCACGTACTGTGCGTTTTCTTCGATAAAATTACGACGAGGCTCTACTTTATCGCCCATCAAAATATCAAATGTTTCATCAGCACTGATCGCATCCTCAAGGTTTACTTGAAGAAGCGTCCGCGTTTCAGGATCCATTGTCGTTTCCCACAGCTGTTCAGGGTTCATCTCACCAAGACCCTTATAGCGCTGGACACTTGGTTTTGGTGAGCTTGGCAGCTCTTTATAGATGTCATCCAGCTGTTTATCACTGTACGTGTAATAGATCGATTTACCTTGCTGAATTTTATACAACGGCGGCTGGGCGATATAAATATAGCCATACTCGATCAATGGACGCATATAGCGATAGAAGAATGTAAGCAGCAAAGTCCGAATGTGAGCACCATCAACATCGGCATCCGTCATGATGACGATTTTATGATATCGGGCTTTTGCAATATCGAATTCTTCACCGATGCCTGTACCTAAAGCCGTTATGATCGTACGTACTTCGTTATTCGATAAAATTTTGTCGAGACGGGCTTTCTCTACGTTGATGATTTTTCCACGTAACGGAAGAATCGCCTGGAAATGACGGTCTCGCCCTTGCTTAGCGGATCCTCCGGCGGAGTCACCCTCAACGACGTAAAGCTCGGATATATTCGCATCTTTAGAAGAGCAGTCCGCCAGTTTCCCTGGAAGGTTGGACACTTCAAGCGCGTTTTTCCGGCGAGTCAGTTCACGGGCTTTTTTAGCAGCCATACGTGCTCTGGAAGCCATCAATCCTTTTTCTACAACCTTCTTGGCAACATCAGGATTTTCAAATAAGAATTTTGATAATCCTTCAGAGAATAAACCGTCCGTAATCGTACGGGCTTCACTATTCCCTAATTTCGTCTTCGTCTGACCTTCGAACTGTGGATCCGGATGTTTGATAGAAACAATAGCCGTTAATCCTTCGCGTACATCATCTCCGGTCAAATTAGGATCCGTTTCTTTGAACATATTATTTTTACGGGCGTAATCATTGATCACTCGAGTCAATCCCGTTTTAAAACCAGATTCATGAGTTCCGCCCTCGTACGTATGAATGTTATTAGCATACGAATAAAGATTGCTCGCAAATCCATCGTTGTACTGCATCGCGATTTCAATTGAAATACCGTCCTGTTCATCTTCAATGAAAAATGCATCATGAAGAGGTTCACGTGTACGGTTCATATGTTCAACGTATGAAACGATCCCGCCTTCGTAATAATAAGCTTGTGGCTCCTGATCGCTCCGCTTATCGTCGATCGTAATCGTAAGTCCTTTGTTCAGGAAAGCGAGTTCGCGAATACGGTTAGCTAATGTCTCGTAATTGTATTCCTTAGTCTCAGAGAAAATCTCTTCGTCCGGTACAAAGTGGATACGCGTCCCTGTAATCTCTGTATCACCGATTACTTTCAGATCTTCTTGAGGCACGCCTCGGTGGTATTCCTGGTAATGGATTTTCCCGTCTCTATGAACAAAGATTTCAAGCTTAGAAGAGAGCGCGTTTACAACAGAAGCCCCGACACCATGCAGTCCGCCGGAGACCTTATAACCGCCGCCTCCGAATTTACCGCCTGCGTGAAGTACGGTCATAATAACTTCCACTGCCGGGCGGCCAGCTTTTTCGTGCATTCCTACAGGTACACCGCGCCCGTTATCCGTGACGGTAATACTGTTATCCTCTTCAATGATGACTTGAATTTGATCACAGTGACCGGCCATTGCTTCATCGATACTGTTATCGACGATTTCCCAAACAAGGTGATGGAGACCTTTCTCGTTCGTTGAACCGATATACATACCCGGGCGTTTTCGTACGGCTTCCAGCCCTTCGAGTACCTGTATCTGATTCTCATCATAAGCCTGGTTTCCCTCTAAAATATCTTCTTTCATGGTACGTCACCTACATTTCTCAATTGGTATATGCTCAAGCTTCAAATTCATCAGAAAAATCTTCTAATCTATTTAGAGTCGTCATCATATTTGCGCGTTTTTTCAACGTGTAAACAGATAACGGACTGAAATATATATAATCTTTTGTAATAACGATGGCTTTAGGGTCCGATTCTTTGGACTCTATCACTCGTTTTTCCTTCCTCTGGTTAAACACCATCTCTTCGATGATCGAGGAGGAACTCAACAAACTATGATCTACTATACTTACGACATCCTTCGACTGGATCACGTGATCATCCCCAATGTGAATGAACAACTTGTCACCTCATTTCTGAACTTCGATCGTGCCTTCTTTCACATGAAAAATCTCTGCCTCTTTCAAGGCTTCATGCTCTATACCATCGATGCTCGTTGTCGACACAAACGTTTGTACTTTTCCCTGGATGGTATGCAGTAAGTGGGACTGACGATAGTCATCAAGTTCACTTAACACATCGTCCAGCAATAGAATCGGATATTCTCCCACTTCGCTGTGAATCAATTCTATCTCAGCAAGTTTTAAAGAAAGGGCAGTCGTGCGCTGCTGGCCCTGGGATCCGAAAGTCTGTACATCTTTTCCATTTACATAAAAAACTAAATCGTCCCGATGTGGTCCAGCTAATGTTGTCCCGCGGTCGACCTCTTTATCTTCTATCTCTTTGAACTTTTCTTCAAAGCTTGCTTTTATTGTTTCCAAATTCATATGCTCTGATACTTTCACACTAGCAGAATAGGCGATTTCCAACGTTTCTAAGTCCCGGCTGATGCCTTTATGGATGGGGGCAGCCCACGTCCTTAGAAGGTGGAGGAATTTAAAACGTCGCTCGACAATCGTCGTGGCATGCTCAATGAGTTGATCTGTCAGTACACGCAGCATCGTCCGGTCAGCTCCCGGTTTTCTTTGAAGCTCTTTCAAGGAGTGGTTCCGCTGTCTGAGAATTTTCTGGAATTGACCGAGGTGGTAAATATACCTCGGCTGAATTTGGCCGATTTCCATGTCAATAAACCGACGACGCACCTGAGGGCTCCCTTTGACAAGGTTCAAATCCTCAGGTGCAAACATGACGACATTGAGTGCGCCTATATAATCACTCAACCTTTTCTGTTCAATATGATTAAGCTTCGCTTTTTTCCCTTTTTTTGAATAGATGATCTCAAGAGGAAAGCGTCGATTCCGTTTATAGATACTACCTTTTATTTTAGCATACTCAGCGTCCCAGTGTATGAGTTCTTTATCACGAGGCGTTCGATGTGAACGAGTGAAAGCTAATGCATAAATGGCTTCCATCAAATTGGTTTTCCCCTGGGCGTTTTCACCAATGATGACATTGATCGTGTGGTTAAAGGTCAATGAGAGCTGATCATAATTTCTGAATGATCGCATCGACAATTCATTTAAGTACATCAGAAAAGGAAGCTGCCGGGACTATTCCTCCCGGACAACCTCATATGCTCCAAATGCAGGAATATTCACAACATCTCCCAGGTAAAGTTTTCGTCCGCGGCGCTGCTCTCGTTCACCATTGACGTAGACTTCAAATTCGTCTAGAAAAATTTTGACCATTCCTCCTGATTCCACTACGTTGCTCAATTTCAGAAACTTCCCGAGTGGAATGTATTCCGTAGATATTTCAATTCGTTCGCTCATATGTTCACCCTATTTTTCATGGTTTGTCTTATCTCTATTTTACTAAAGATATTGCTTTAAGAAAAGCAAACCGAAGAATATAACAGAAAATAGCTAAAATATCCGGTAATTTTTGGTGAAAACTAAAAAACCGCTATGATTTTTTAGTTCATAACGGATTTTTATATAACCATATTAAAAGTCGTTGTAGATTTTCATGAAAAGTTTTTCAAGGATATGGCAGGGGTGTTGAAGATTTGATTTCAATTCATTAAGTGAGTGGATCAGGGCGGCGGGGAATGGCTCGCCGCCCTTCACTATATACGGACTTCATAGCTTGAATAAGAACCTTTTTATTAAAAGAAGGGTAAATATACTCCACTGTAGTGGTTATCACGTTTGCAGCTTTTTAAATTCAAATCGCCAGCTCAGTCCAGTCCCTAGAATGATGAAAGAAGTGCTTCCAACTATATAAAAAGAGTCTCCTGCTCCCTTCATCCATGTACTATTAGCTAGTCATTTGATATGAAGGGTGTAGTGTCATTGGATTTACTGTTTGCCAGTTGTTTCGAGATACTTACTAGGCAGAGGGGCTACAGGAAACGGCGAGACTCCTGTGGGATTAGCGGGACAGGTGAGACCCCACAGAGCGAAGCTCGAGGAGGCTCAGCGCCCGCCCCACGGAAAGCGAACCGTTTCCTGTAGCCCCTGAACCTCCCCTTAAGTCTCGAAACTAAACCTTCCACATCAGGGAGCTTACATGAATAGTAAAACTGAAATTTATCAGAACCTTATATAAAAATTAGTAAGTTCTCACTGGGAGAATCAATTGTAAGATTTGTTCATCATCGATCGGACGAATGAGGAATGGACGCATTGCCCCAGTAAACTCTATTTTCACTTGATCGTAATTGATAGCTTTTAAAGCATCCATCATATATTTCGCACTGAAAGATATCTTCAACTCTTCTCCATCAATTGAATCAGCGACGACTTCTTCTACTACGTTCCCTACTTCAGGAGAGTTTCCGTTGATTTCGATTTGATTCCCTTCCTGAGTAATCAAGCGAACGACATTATTCCGGTTTTCTTTAGCAAGTAAAGAAGCGCGGTCAATCGACTGCAATAGTTCCTTCGTGTCGATTTTTACGGTCGTTTTACTCTCTTCTGGAATTAAACGTGACGTCTCAGGATAATTGCCGTCCAGTAAACGAGATAAGAAATAGAGATGTTTAGTTCTAAATAAGACCTGATTCTCCGTCACACTGATTTCAATAATATCTTCAGAGTCGGCAAGAATTTTATTCAATTCATTCAAGCTTTTACCTGGGATGACCACTGCAGGAATTTCTCCCTGCCCTTCCCTCTTCTCTAGTGGAATATTACGTGCTGCCAGACGGTGACTGTCTGTCGCTGTGAAATGAAGATGACCATTTTCAAGCTTCACGTGTACTCCCGTCAAAATAGGACGAGTTTCTGAGGAGGAAACGGCGAATACGGTTTGGCGAATCAAACTTTTTAATAGATCGATAGGTAATTCAAAACTGTCCTCCGTATGTAATTGAGGCAGTTGTGGATATTCTTCTGCGTCCTGGCCATTTAAGTGAAATTCAGCTTTACCAGAGCGAATCGTTACATTACGTTTATCATCACTTTCAATATCTATATCTTTTTGAGGAAGTTTACGTACGATATCTGGGAAATATTTAGCCTGAAGTACAATGCTTCCTGGTTCAATATTTTCTACATACACAATTCCATCTTCTTCTGCAGGAATGAAAGATTCAATCGAAATATCTGAATCACTACCTGTTAATTTCACTCCATCTTGAGTGGCTTCTAATTTTATGCCTGTAAGAATTGGAATCGTCGTTCTCGACGATATGGCTTTCATTACATTTTGTACGCTCTCCATTAATTGTTCTCTTTGAATTGAAAATTTCATGGAAGAAACTCCTCCTGTATATATATTAATTATTATTAAAAAAGTAGTAATAGAAGTAATAGGCGCTGTGGATTTGTGGATAACCTTTATTTTAACATGTCACCCGCGTCTATCCACATGTGGATAGACTGTTGATGGGTGTGTTCTACTTATACACATTATCCAGAACTAGTGAGCTTTCAATTGTTCTGTGATTTCATCCAGCTCTTTTTGCAGCTTTTGGTCCGTCGCCATTAATTTTGAAATTTTCTCATGGGCATGGATGACTGTCGTATGGTCTCTGCCTCCGAATTCTTCACCGATCTTCGGCAGAGAGAAATCTGTTAGCTCTCTTGATAGATACATAGCTATTTGACGTGGAAATGCTATAGATTTTGTACGTTTCTTAGCTGGAAAATCCTCTAAACGAATATTATACTTTTCCCCGACCATCTCCTGGATCGCCTCAATAGTAATGACTCGTGGCTTAGAGCTTGGGATAATATCTTTCAACGCTTCCGCAGCAAGTGACGCATTAATATCGCTATTGATCAGTGAAGAATAAGCAACGACACGGATAAGCGCACCTTCTAATTCGCGAATGTTCGTATCAATCTGGTTGGCGATATAGAGCATCACTTCATTAGGAATATCAAGACCTTCTGCTTTCGCTTTTTTCCGTAGGATAGCGATTCTCGTTTCTAAATCAGGAGGTGTGATATCCGTAATCAATCCCCATTCAAAACGAGAACGCAGGCGGTCTTCTAATGTTGGTATTTCTTTTGGCGGACGATCACTGGAAATGACGATCTGTTTACTTTCTTCATGGAGTGTATTGAACGTATGGAAAAATTCTTCCTGTGTTTGTTCTTTTCCTGCCAGGAACTGAATATCATCAATGAGAAGAACGTCGACACTACGGTATTTATTCCGAAAATTGACCGCTCTGTTGTCTCGGATCGAGTTGATGAACTCATTTGTGAATTTTTCAGACGATAAATAGACAACCTTCGCATTCGGATTGTGATCGAGCACATAATGACCGATCGCATGCATCAAGTGGGTTTTACCCAGCCCGACTCCCCCGTAAATAAACAAAGGATTATAAGCTTTTGCCGGAGCTTCTGCGACTGCAAGGGAAGCGGCGTGCGCAAAACGGTTGCCTGAACCAATGACAAAGGTATCGAAAGTATACTTGGAATTCAGCATACTTTGAGTAGATTCTTCATTACCGTTTCTAACATTAGGCACCTTTTTATCAGCAAGCTTCACATCTTCCAGCTGGTCGTCCTTTGATTCCGGGATGATGAATTTAGTCGATAATTCTGCTCCAGTCACCTCTTGAAGAGTCTCCGTAATCAATCCTTCATATTGATTTTCCAACCAATCCCGTGCGAATTCATTTGGAGCTACAATGGTCAAAGTATTCTCATTGAGAGAATCGGCTTTAGTCGCCTTCAACCACGTTTCAAAGCTGGGTTTACTTATTTTTTCTTTCATTTGTTCTAAGGTGTTATCCCATAGTTCATGTATATTCTCCAAGTTTTCACCCCTTCCGCCTATCTTTTTAAAAAATAAAAAAACCTTTCGTTCTCTTTTTCGAACGTAATCAAAAGATCGAAAGGACATTGTATAATATTTGTGCAATGCTGGATACCCTGAAACTCGAGAGGATCTGTGGACGTTTGCACACTTTTATAAAAAGGTTTTTTAATGTTGTTATCATTATCCACATAACTGTTGATAAGTTTTTAAACAAGGATGTTAGTAAATGTCCACACGTTATCCACAACCTGTGAATAGTTTTACTTGCCGTTTCTTGTCATTCACAGTTAAACACAAATATAATACCAGATAAAGACACTTCTTGCAATGGTTCACGGCAACTTATCCACAACCTCAACAACTTGTAGATAATATCTTTCCACAGTACTAGATTTTGTGATTAACTTGTCGATATTTGTTGTGGATACTCTGAAAAGCTCT
Source organism: Halobacillus campisalis (assembly GCF_030345335.1). Taxonomy (GTDB): domain Bacteria; phylum Bacillota; class Bacilli; order Bacillales; family Halobacillaceae; genus Halobacillus_A; species Halobacillus_A campisalis. Next base: position 411,441 of record NZ_JAPVRC010000003.1, on the reverse strand, counting down.
AAAAAACTATACACACCCCCTGTGAATGTTCTTTAAAAAAGTTCATAAATCGACAAAAAATCTGTTGTGTAACAGTATCTGTTATATAACGCCTTTTGCTTTTAAAAGATTAATAGAAGGAATATAGTGATTGACATAAAGTTGAGGATTGATTATAATTGTCGGGACTGCCTTTTAAATGTATGTATTGGAATTTTTTCAGGAGGTGTATATATAATGAAACGCACATTTCAACCAAATACTCGTAAGCGCAAGAAAGTACACGGTTTCCGCAGCCGCATGAGCTCAAAGAATGGTCGCAACGTTCTTGCTCGTCGTCGTCGTAAAGGAAGAAAAGTATTATCAGCCTAGGCCACTGAAGCAATCAGTGGTCTTTTTTCTAGTTTAAGTTTAAATTGAGCGTGAGCGCTTTTCTTTTCGGAGGTTCAGGAGTCCATGAAGAAAACTTATCGAATCAAAAAAAATAAAGAATTCCAGAAAGTATTTCAACATGGTCAGTCATTCGCCAATAGACAGCTTGTCCTCTATTATTTAAAGAAGGATCAGAGCCATTTTCGTATCGGATTATCGGTCAGTAAAAAGATCGGACATGCCGTGATGAGAAATCAGATCAAAAGGTACTTAAGGCAGGCTTTTCATGAATTGGAAGAGAACATTAAGCCTGAATATGATTTAGTAGTCATTGCCAGAAAACCGACCCACCAAATGGACTTTCATGAAATTAAGAGTAGCTTGACCCATGTTTTGTATAAGTCAAAGCTTTTAGATAAGAAGTCGCGAAACTGACAAAATGTTATAGTCATTCCCTATGGAAAAGTGCTACACTATTCTATAGTGAAATGTGAATGTGTAAGGAGGAAGGACGTTGCGTAACAAATGGATAGCATTACTTGCGATGACAGGTGTGCTTACGTTCTTATCCGGGTGTACCGAGGTCAATCAGGAAATCACCGAGGATAGTACAGGTTTTTGGAATGAATATATAGTTTTTCCGTTATCTCAAACGCTTCAATTTTTTGCCGATTCTACGAATGGAAGCTATGGCTTATCGATTATTATCGTGACTATCATCATTCGTCTGGTATTGTTGCCTTTGAACGTCAAACAGTTGAAAAGTTCGAAAGCTATGCAGGAGATTCAGCCTCAATTGCAGGAGCTTCGTTCTAAGTACAGCTCAAAAGATGCTCAGTCTCAGCAGAAACTGCAGCAGGAAACGATGCAGCTTTTCCAGAAAAATGGGGTCAACCCACTGGCTGGTTGTTTGCCAATTATTGTACAAATGCCGGTATTGATCGGGTTTTACCACGCGATCATGCGTACGGAAACCATTCAAACACACGATTTTCTATGGCTGCAGCTAGGTACAGCTGATCCGTTCTTAGCGATTTTGACAGCAGCTACAACATTCTTACAGCAAAAATTAATGATGGCCGGAGGGGCCGCAGCGCAAAACCCGCAAATGCAGATGATGCTTTATATTATGCCGCTTATGATCGGGACATTTGCATTCTTCTTCCCTTCAGCCCTAGCTTTATACTGGATCGTCGGTAACATCGTTATGATTTTACAAACCCTGTTCATTCGTAAGCCAATGATGAAAGATACGACAGGAGGCGCAGCTAAGTGAAGCAATTGACTGCTACTGGAACTACAGTTGAAGATGCGGTCCAATCAGCACTAGACCAGTTACAAACATCAAAGGACCAGGTAAACATAGACGTCATTGATGAAGGTAAAAAAGGATTTTTTGGAGTTTTTGGAACGAAGCCTGCTATCGTGAAAGTTTCAATTGCGAAGGATCCCGTGCAGGAGGCCGAATCATTCATCTTAGAAGTAGCAGAGCAGATGGGGGCACCTGTCCAGGTCAAAACCGAATCGAACGGCCGCGAAATTTCCATCGAAATGATCGGTGAAAAAATCGCTATGTTGATCGGAAAACGTGGACAAACGTTGAACTCATTGCAATCTCTTGCGCAGCTAGCTGTTAACCGGGATACCGACCAGTTTTATACGGTCATCCTGGACGCTGAGAATTACCGCGCCAGGCGTAAAGAAACATTGGAAACCTTAGCCCAGCGTCTCGCTGATAAAGCGGTACGAATCGGGGAACCGGTTAACTTAGAACCTATGCCGTCGTATGAAAGAAAAATTATTCATGCGGCCCTGCAAAACAATCAAAACGTCGAGACGGATTCTGCTGGGAGAGATCCTAAGCGCCACATTGTCATCCGTCCGTTATAGTTTAAAATACTTCTGTCAAACACTTTGGCAGGAGTATTTTTTTGTTTTCTATTTTAGATACTAATTTCTGTGTTGATGATGTTCGTACTGTTTTCGTTATGTTTGACAGCGTTTGGAGATCCGGGAAATCACTCGCTTTCCGTGGGAGCGCGGTGAGCCTCCTCATGCTAACAATCTGCGGGTGCTCACTAAGCACTCTTCACCGTTTTTTAAAACCAACATGCTCTTGGTAGGTTCTCTAAACGAAATTCAAGTGTAGGAGTATTTAAAACTATAAAGCTATAACCAAATCACTGGACTAGGATAATCCGTAAATTATTAAGAAGGTTGTTATTCAAGCGATTTCGATAAGTAAATATATTCTGAGGGTATTACTTCCTTTGAGATGGGAGGATTTTCGTTCAGCGGCTTCCAATATATTTATTATTGTAGAGGATCCTCTCAACTGAAGCTAAAGGTGTTTCCGTTCCTCTTAACTATTGCAAGAAGGGTCGGGAAATTGCGAGACTCCTATGAGAAAATAGTACATGGTGAGATCCCGGAGGGCTTTAGCCCGAGGAAGCTCACCGTACGCCCATGGAAAGCGAGTAATTTCCCGGCCCTTAAGACTCTATTTTTGATAACGGAAACTTATTATTTAGTAAAGCTTATAAAATTTCAACACGGAAATTTAAAAGCCTATATAAATAAAAAGGGAATAAAAAGAAAAAAGTTATACACATGTGGATAAAATGAATAATAGACTTCCCAAAACACCCTGACATATGTTAATCTAATTTGTTAGTGAGTTTAATTTTACCCCCGTGTGGATAACTATAAATAAAAAGTTCAGAAAAGGAGGTGACCGCCTGTGGAAATGGATACGATTACTGCGATATCGACTCCAATGGGAGAAGGTGCGATCGCAATCGTCCGATTAAGCGGTCCAGAAGCTGTATCGATAGCAGCTACCCTTTTTCAAGGGAAAGATTTAAAAGAAGTGGATTCTCATACGATGCACTACGGAAAGCTGATCGATAGAAAAACGGAAGAAGTCGCGGAAGAAGTCATGGTTTCTGTTATGAAAGCCCCGAAAACATTCACTCGTGAAGACGTAGTTGAAATCAACTGCCATGGCGGACTAGTCTCCGTTAATCGTGTACTTGAAATCGTACTCGAAAGCGGCGCACGCTTGGCCGAGCCGGGAGAATTTACGAAGCGGGCATTCATGAATGGACGAATCGACCTTTCCCAGGCGGAAGCCGTCATGGACTTGATCCGGGCCAAAACCGATCGTGCGATGAGTGTAGCTTTAAAACAGATGGACGGACGTTTATCGAATCTCATTCAAGAGCTCCGTCAAAAACTGCTGGAAACTCTCGCTCACGTTGAAGTGAACATCGACTATCCCGAGTACGATGATGTCGAAGAAATGTCGAATGAGATGATGCGTGAGAAAACAAAAGAAGTCCTTGAAGAAGTTGAAAAATTACTTGCAACCGCTCGCCAGGGAAAAATTTTGCGAGAAGGACTGGGAACAGCGATCATCGGCCGGCCAAATGTCGGAAAATCCTCGCTCATGAATGCCCTCGTCCATGAAAATAAAGCCATTGTCACCGAAGTGCCAGGAACGACGAGGGACGTCATCGAAGAATACGTCAACGTTCGTGGAGTACCGCTCCGCCTCATCGACACAGCCGGCATAAGAGAAACAGAAGACATCGTCGAACGTATCGGTGTCGAACGATCAAGACAAGTATTAAAAGAAGCGGACCTCATCCTTCTCGTGTTAAACTATGGAGATGAGCTCACCGAAGAAGATAAGAAACTTTTTGAAGCGGTAGAAGACTTGAATATTATTGTCATCGTCAACAAGATGGACTTAGAACCAAAGCTTGACCTTGACGAAGTGAAAAGGTTGGCAGCTGATCATCCGGTTATTTCAACAGCACTCATTCGTGAGGAAGGCATCGATCAGCTCGAAAACGCTATCGCTGATACGTTCTTTGAAGGTGATTTGGATACCGGCGACATGACCTACGTCTCGAACGTCCGTCACGTGCAATTATTGAAGCAGGCGAAGCAATCCCTCGAAGATGCCCAGGAAGGCATGGAGATGGGCGTGCCGATCGATGTTGTGCAAATAGACGTGACGAGAACGTGGGAACTGCTCGGAGAAATCATCGGTGATGCTGTTCATGAAAGCTTAATTGACCAACTGTTTTCACAGTTTTGCTTAGGGAAATAAATTATTTAAAGGAGAGACGACCAAAATGACTTACGATGCAGGGCATTATGATGTAATTGTTATTGGTGCCGGTCATGCTGGAGTGGAAGCTGGGATTGCCGCTGCAAAACGCGGAGCAAAAACCCTTATGCTGACACTAAATTTAGATTTGGTTGCGTTCATGCCGTGTAACCCGTCTATTGGCGGGCCGGCCAAAGGTGTAGTAGTCCGGGAAATTGACGCTCTTGGCGGTGCAATGGGGAAAGTGATTGATAAAACACATATCCAAATGCGCCTGTTGAATACGAGAAAAGGACCTGCCGTCCGTGCATTACGCGCGCAGGCAGACAAGCCTCTTTATATAAAAGAAATGAAACGTGTACTAGAGACGCAGGAAAACTTAACCTTGCGTCAAGCAATGGTTGAAAAGCTGCTTGTAGAAGACGATCAAATCAAAGGGGTTGTCACGGAAACGAAAGCCGTCTATTACGCTCCGACCGTCATTGTGACGACAGGAACGTTCATGCGCGGCCGCGTCATCATCGGAGACCTGTCTTATGAAAGTGGACCGAATAACCAGCGTACTTCTGTTTCTCTTTCTGAACAGTTAGAAGAGCTTGGGATCGAAATGGTCCGTTTTAAAACAGGTACGCCGATGCGTGTGAACAGCCGTACAATCGATTATTCAAAAACCGAAATACAGCCTGGTGAACAAGAACCGCGCTTCTTTTCTTATGAAACGACAGAATTCATCACGGATCAGATTCCATGCTGGTTGACGTATACAAACGAGCATACACACAAAGTGATTAACGATAACCTCGGACTGTCGGCGATGTATTCAGGAATGATTAAAGGGACTGGACCGCGATATTGTCCATCTATTGAAGATAAAATCGTCCGTTTCAACGATAAGCCCCGTCACCAAATTTTCTTAGAGCCTGAAGGAAGAGACACGGAAGAAGTATACGTGCAAGGTCTTTCTACATCATTGCCTGAGTATATTCAAAAGGAAATGATGGAGACTGTTCCTGGTCTTGAGAATGCGGAAATTATGCGAGCGGGCTATGCGATTGAATATGATTCTGTCGTACCGACGACTCTATGGCCTACGCTTGAAACGAAAAAAATAAGCGGCCTGTTTACTGCAGGTCAACTTAATGGAACGTCTGGCTATGAGGAAGCGGCAGGTCAAGGCTTGATGGCAGGAATTAATGCAGCGGCAAAAGCATTGGATCTTGAATCATTAATTCTCGACCGTTCTCAAGGATATATCGGTGTCATGATCGATGACCTTGTCACAAAAGGAACGGATGAACCTTACCGACTGCTGACTTCTCGTGCAGAATTCCGTCTGATGCTTCGTCATGACAATGCCGATATGCGCTTAACAGAAATCGGCCATCAAGTAGGAACGATCTCAGACGAGCGTTACGAGCGCTTCTTAGAGAAAAAACGTTTGATTGAAGAAGAAAAAAACCGCTTAGATCAAGTGATGCTGAAACCGACAGAAGACGTTCAAGCGGCGATTGAGTCATCAGGAGGCAGCCCATTAAAAGAAGCGGTTCGAGCTCTTGATTTACTCCGCCGTCCGGAAATGAAATATGATGTCATTGCAAGTGTGACGCCTAGTGAGCGTCCTTTAGCCGAGGATGTTACCGAGCAAGTGGAAATTCAGGTGAAGTACGCTGGCTATATTAAAAAAGCGCTGGAGCAAATAGAACGCATGCGTAAAATGGAATCGAAAACGATCCCTGAAGACATCGATTACGATGATATTAATGGATTGGCTACGGAAGCACGCGACCGTCTGAAGAAAGTCCGTCCGCTTTCTGTCGGCCAAGCCTCCAGGGTATCAGGCGTGAATCCAGCTGACGTTTCTATCCTCCTCGTTTATATTGAACAAGGCAAAATCGCCCGCGTTTCTGGCGAGTAGTGAAAGGATGACTCCATGGATATCAACACCTTTCTATCTGCCTTGCAAAAGCAAGGCATTGAACTAGACGAACATCAGCAAAAACAGTTCGAGCAATATTTTGAGATTTTAGTAGAGTGGAACGAAAAAATGAATTTAACAGCGATCACCGATCAGGAAGGTGTTTATTTGAAACACTTTTATGATTCGCTGACAGCCGCGTTTTATCATGATTTCACAAAGCCACTGCGTATTTGCGACGTAGGTGCAGGGGCCGGATTTCCAAGTCTCCCATTAAAAATCGCATTTCCGCAATTGAAAGTGACAATTGTCGACTCCCTCAAGAAGCGGATCACCTTTTTGAATCACTTAGCCCATGAACTTGGGCTGAAAGATGTCGCTTTTTATCATGACCGTGCTGAAAATTTCGGAAAAAATCCTAAGTTTCGTGAAGGCTATGATCTCGTCATGGCTAGAGCTGTGGCACGCATGTCCGTACTGAGCGAGCTTTGCCTGCCGCTTACTGCAAAAGGCGGCCATTTTCTAGCGATGAAAGGCCCGAACTTAGCGGAAGAAATGGAAGATGCGAACGTCGCGATTCAAACGGTGGGTGGAGAAGTGGTCAGTGTAAATACGTTCAAGCTGCCTGAAGAAGACAGTGAACGCAACATCGCGCTGATTGAAAAACGCCGTAAAACGCCGAAGAAATATCCAAGAAAAGCTGGTACGCCCAATAAAGAACCGATCGAATAATGAAAACCCCTCTATTTCCCAGGAAATAGAGGGGTTTTTTGTGGAAGATTTTTTGGAGCGCTCTTATCTTTTTTCAATCAATTTAAGCAGCTCTTCGTTGAATTTATCGCGTTCATCATAAATCAGGCCGTGTCCGCTTTCTTCAAAAGAAATCAACGTTGAACTAGGAATTCTCTTCTCAAGTTCCAGAGCGAAGTTATATTCACAGATTTCATCCAGCTTACCGTGCATGATCACAGTTGGAACTTTGATTTGATCCAGTTCACCACGTAAATCTTCGTCCCTTAAGGAAGCAGCACAGGCAATCGTGCCGTGGGCAGAGGCTTGTAACCCTAACCCGAGGAACCATTCTTTTAATGGTTCTGAAACGCGAGTATTGTAGAAATTTGTTCCGAAATCTGCCAAAGCGGCCGGGCGATCCTGCTTAATTCCATAAATCAGACCATCTACTTCTTCCTTATGCAAACCGTACGCGTACCCATCACGCTGTGTAAAGCTTGGGGCAGCCGCTCCGATCAAAATTAGTTTAGCAAACTGAGCATTTGCATATTTTGTCGCATAGCGAATGGAAATAGGGCCTCCCATTGAGAAACCTGCCAAATAAAAATTCTCCAGCTGTAAGTATTCCACGACGATTTTAATGTCATGAGCGAGTGTGTCGTAATCATATCCATAGGAAGGCTTGTCGGATTTTCCGAAACCTCGTAAGTCAATACCTATAAAACGATACCCTTTTTGAGGAAGTTCGTTCATTTGATATTCGAACATTTCGTGATTGAGCGGCCAGCCATGGATGAATACGATCGGCTGTCCTTCTCCTATATCTTGTACAAATAATTCGACATGATGGTCAACTTCAATATAATGGGACATAGATACAATCTCCTTTATTGAATAATATTCCATATTCTTGTTCCCTTTTGATCCCAAAATAAACGTCTTGAATCAAAGGAGGTCATGTAAATGAACATTATCGTGGTGTCGGATACCCATATGCCGAAAAAAGGAAAAAAGCTCCCTTTTCTTCTGCAGGAAGAAATGAAAAAGGCGGACTTAGTCATCCATGCGGGGGATTGGCAGACCCCTGATATATATGAGCATTTCCAGCAATTTGGTGATCTTTACGGAGTGTATGGGAATGTAGATGGGGAAGATATGAAGCGGTTAGTCCCGAGGAGACAATTGCTGAATGTAGAAGGGTATAAAATAGGTGTCGTTCATGGACATGGAGAAAAGAAAACGACAGAAAAACGTGCAGCAGCTGAATTTGAAGAGGAGGATGTGGACTTGATCATCTTTGGACATTCCCACCTCCCTCTTCTAAAATTTTCAAAAAAAACAATGCTGTTCAATCCTGGTTCAGCTACTGATAAACGCAGACTCCCTCATTATTCTTTTGGGAAAATCACGTTGAATAAAGGAATCACAGCTCAGCATATATTTTACGATTCATTAGACTGACAGTTTGGACAGTAATAGCAGCGACGCGATCCTGCTTTGAACTTCACGATTTCCGTTCCACATAATCGGCAGGGCAGTCCTTCCCGGTTGAACACCCAATGTCTGTATTGATATCGCTTGGCTCCTTCAGCTTTTAAGCGTTCAGCTAATGTAAGATCATTCGTAATGCCGTTGTTTTCATAAGATCTCCACATAAGATCGATACAAGCATGTGCGGCTTTGGCGAGTTTTTCCTTTGTACAATCGATCGGACGCAGGTCAGGATGAATGCCAGCGGAAAATAAAATTTCACTGCGCAGATAATTCCCGACCCCTGCGATAAACGTTTGATCGAGCAGCAAGGCTGTCCACTTTCTTCTGCGGAATTTGTCACTTTGGAAGCGGGAAATCAGATCCTCGGCAGTCACAGGTTCACTTAATAAATCAGGTCCCGCTTTTGCGATGAACGAATGGAAAGGGACTTCTTCATCGCGCATCACTTCAATATCGGAAGCACTGTATAATAAGGCCGACTTTTTCTCATTATGAAGAGCTAATCTCAGCTGCCGATTCGTCTTAGGATAGTTATAGGCGTTTCGAATGTACCATTTTCCGTACAGCTGATTGTGAGAATAAATAGTATAGCCGTTCGTAAAATGGATGAGCATCGCTTTCCCTTTAGTTTTAACTTTTTCTATGGATGTGCCCTTTAATATGCTTTCATAGTCTTTTAAATGATCGAAAGCGAAGTAAAGTTCGTTCACAGGTCGTCCTGCTAAGGCTTTTTCGACTTGATCGGCGGCGCGTTTAATCTCTGGACCTTCTGGCATAGTCATCGAACTCCTTCTCTTGTAGTACATTTCTAGTTAACCTGTATATTCCATTACCCCGTTATTGTGGTGGTTTATCATAATCGAGACGATCGGTTTAACTTATTTCCTTCTATATCGTTTCCAGCAATATCGAATGAATAGAGAAGCTGTTTAGTATGTACGGGGACGAAAAATTAACAATCTGCCGGGATCAAAGCAGATTGTTTTTTGATAGAGACTAGTTCTTTTTAATGAATGAACAGGAGATTTGAGTACTAACGCTTGCGAGAAATAATTGTTTTATGATCAAAGTAAGTGAATCAGGGGGTAAATTCAGAAATCTTTATATAGGATTGAAACCTTTTTCTTAGAAGATCGTTTTTACGGAAGCTGTTAATAAATATTCTTAAAAAATGATAATTAGAAAGGGGGAGAAATAATGGAAATATTCTTGTTTAGTATCTTTTCGGCTTTAATCATATACACCACGGTTCGTTCATTGATTAAGGTTTATAATACAGCCTTAAAAAGAGATGAGATATCAAAACGAAAACATAGATTTTTGATTACGATTTCAACTTTGGCTGGCTTTTTCATAGCAACACTATTACCTTTAGGATATCTTTCACTTTTTTGATCCTAACCATTTTAAGAATAGAGACCGTGTTTTTAGTTATGCATTTCTACTTTAGTATAAATCTATGTGATACGTCGTTGTTGATGATTTATAAGAGGATCATTCAATGATACCGCAGGATTGTTACAGACTTAGTTTCGAGCCTGACGGGATTCGTTGCCGAAATGAGAGTAAGGGGGGGTTGGGAAGCTAATCCATTCAAGAGAAGAGTGATAAGAACTCCTGAAATAGGAGCTCCTGCCGCTGTCGAACATAACGGAAACAGTCCGAACATTTAGAATTAGCGCCTTCAAGAAAAGGAAGCTTATATGAACAGAGCCTATAATAAAAAGAAAAGCACTCTCGCTATTAAGCGAGAGCGCCATATTTTTCAGGTATGAACCCTTTAATCAATATATCGGGTTCTTTTTATTCCAACTAGCTGTTCATAATCATTCCGCCATTAATGTGAATGAATTGGCCAGTAATATACGTGGAATCGTCAGAAGCTAACAGAACATAGCTGCCTACGTGCTCCACAGGCTGACCCGGACGGTTCATCGGCGTATCGGAACCGAACTGTTCCACTTTTTCTTCAGAGAAAGTGGACGGAATCAACGGTGTCCAAATCGGACCGGGTGCTACTCCATTGACGCGGATTCCTTTATCGACAAGCTGCTTAGCCATCGATCTTGTGAAAGCGACAACTGCCCCTTTCGTTGCCGTGTAATCCACAAGCTGTTCGTTTCCGGTATACGGGTTAACGGAAGCTGTATTGATGATGGCACTTCCTTTTTTTAAATGAGGAAGAGCGGCTTTCGTTAAGTGGAACATAGAGTAGATATTCGTTTTAAACGTGCTTTCCAACTGCTCCGTTGAGATGTTCATAATGTCATCTGTAGGGTGCTGTTCAGCTGCATTATTGACGAGAATGTCCAGCTTCCCTAGCTCATTGACGGTTTTCTCTACAGCATCACGACAAACTGATTCGTCCCCGACATCGCCAGGAATCAAAATCGCCTTGCGTCCTTCAGCTTCGATTTTCTCTTTCGTATATTCGGCGTCTTCATGCTCATCAAGATAGGATATCGCAACGTCTGCTCCTTCTTTTGCATACCCAATGGCTACGGAACGGCCGATGCCGCTATCGCCGCCTGTAATAAGTGCTACTTTTCCTTTTAATTTGTTTCCACTGCGGTAATCCTCATCCGCCTGTAGCGGAAGCGGATCCATTTTATCTTCAAAACCAGGCTGTCTTTCCTGTTCTTGACCTGGCTGGCCTTGTGTTTGTCGATCCATTCGATTCATCATAATTCCTCCTTAGGTTCGATAAATAATCTATTCCTCTCTAGAAAAAAATTCAAACACTTTCACGTTAAGGAGAATTATTATACTAGAAAAAATATAATAGTAATATTTGTAATAATAATTAAAAGAGTCATGAATAATCCCTTTGTTTATAAGGTGCTTTAGAACTAATGAAAACTCGATTTCTGTAATAATAAGAGAAATTATTACCATTTCAAAAAGAAACCTTTCTAATATAGGTTTTCAAGATCTCTCACATGGGAAGGAAGAATAAAAATAGCTTCTAAAAAAAGGTATTTTTTAAAAGGGTGATGGAATGAGCGAAGAAGAAAAGGAAAACACTCAATCCGAAGGTATGTTAGAGAAAATCGAAGGTGGTGTTAAGAAGTCAGCCAGAGCCGTAAAGAATCAATGGCCCCGAGTTTCTCGTGTAGTGAAGAAAGCAGACGATCCCGTTGAAGCAAAAGAACATGCGGAAGAAGAAGTAAAAGACGAAATGGGCGATCAGATTCGAGAGCAGTTTAAGAAACAACTGCAATCGGAAGCTAATCAATTAACTGAGAACCTGCAAGAAAAGAAAGAAGAAAATGCTGAAAAAGTCCATGCGAAAGCTGAAGAGGCTCAGGAAAAAATGCAGGATGGCATGCTGGAGCTTAGACAAAACCTCGCTTCTTTTAAAGAATCAGGTAAAGAGCTGCAGGAAAAGATAGACGAAAACAAACCCTCAACCATGCGCACAAGCCATAATACGCTTAGAGGCGCACAGGATATAAAGGGTGTGTCGAATATTAAGAGTTACAATCATGTGAAAGGTCCTAAAGATGTCAAAGGGACAGCGGACATCAGAAGTTACAGTGATGTGAAGGGTCCCAAAGACGTCAAAGGGATTGAAAATATTAAAAACTATTTTTAAAAATAGGAGAGGAGAATCATTATGGCTATTCAAAAATCGACAGATAGTTCAAGCTTGGCTGAAGTAATTGACCGTATTCTGGATAAAGGGATTGTAATTGATGCGTTTGTTCGAATTAACGTGGTAGGAATTGAACTTATTACCGTAGAAGCGAGAGTCGTAGTAGCAAGTGTAGACACATGGCTTCGTTACGCGGAAGCAGTAGGACTGCTTCGTGACGAAGTGGAAGAAGAAGGTCTGGGAGGACGTCTGGGAGAGCAGGAATCATCATCTCCATCCAATTCCCAGGAAAACGAACGTGCCCAATTTAACATCTAGTAGTTAAGAGAGGGCTGGAGAAAAAGTCTAGCCCTCTTCAATATGCAGTTAGGAAGGTGCTGAAAAAGTCATGAAGATTATGGATAACGTTACGCAGTTTTTTAAAGAACATATCGCTCCGCCACATAAGATCATTTCAGTGAAAAAGAAGGAAGAGAATGAAGGCTGGAGAGTTCTAGTAGAAGTGATTGAAGAACGGGAATATATGCGCAGGTACGCTCATGATGAAATGGTCGGCTTGTATGAAGTGACCGTTGATAACGATAAAGAAGTAACAGAATTCCACCGTATCAGTCTCAGGTTCAGAAGTGACCTTGAAGAGCAAGCCGAATAAAGTAGGGAGGGCAGAGAATGACGATTTTAAAGGACAGCACCAGTAACCAGACCCAGCAAGACGTATACAACGATCCCTATTTTAAAAGTTTGATCCAGCGGTCCTTACGATATTTAAAGACTGGATATCCTGTGCATTTCACCGGTCCCTCAGGAATAGGAAAAACCACACTTGCCCTCCACATTGCCAAACAGCGACAGCGGCCCGTATTGCTGATCAATGGAAATAAAGAGTTATCGAACGAAGATTTGATCGGGGCATATACAGGTTATAGGAGAAAGAAACTGAACGATAACTTCGTGCGCACCGTTCATAAAATCGAAGAAAATATCTCCGAAGAGTGGGTGCAAGGCCGTTTGTATGAAGCTGTAAAGGAAGGCTATACAGTGGTGTACGATGAGTTTACTCGTTCGCAGCCAGAAACGAATAACCTGTTTCTTTCGATTCTTGAGGAGAAAATCCTTCCTCTGTATGGAACGAAGCGAACAGCCTCTCATATAGATGTTCACCCCAATTTCTCAGTTATTTTCACGAGCAACCCGGCAGAATATGCGGGAGTCTATCAATCGCAGGATGCGTTACTGGATCGTATGGTAACTCTTCCAGTGGAGTATATGGACGAAGAAGCGGAAGTCGCTATCGTAATGAAAAAAACGAAACTAAGAAAATATAAAGCGGAAGCAATTGTTCAATTTGTCAATCGTGTCAGGAATCTATGTGATAACGACATAGCAAGTTTGAGTTTACGCTCATCTCTTATGATTGCTCAGGTTGTAGAAAAGTACGACATCAAGGTCGACGGCAATGACGAAGAATTTCAGGATTTATGTATGGATATCACGTTATTTCCATTACGGTCATGTTCTGATGAGTCCGAGTCGATCGATGATTTACGAGATAAAATTTTAGCGGAATGCAGAGAAGTATAGGGGGAAACAAAGTGGAACAAGAAACAGGAATATACATTTTTTGCAGTATCCAGACACAGGAGAAAAAGGAATTCGGCACTATCCATTTTGAAGGAGAAGATCGTGAAACGTTTACGGTTCATTATCAGGATGCAGCTATGGTCGCTGCAGAAGTCCCGATGAAAATTTATCACCCGAATAAAGAGAACCTCATGCTTCATCAGCAGGTCATTTCAAACGTTATGGATAAAGAGGATACTGTAGTTCCTATCAGCTTCGGAAACGTATTTCATTCAACAGAAGATATTGAGGTTTTACTGAAGAACTTATATCCACAATTATCGAAACTGTTCCCGCAGATCAAGAATAAAATCGAGGTCGGTCTAAAGGTCGTCGGAAAGAAAGAATGGCTGGAGAACCAGATTTCAAAGGATTCCAAAGTTATGCAGAAGAAAAGCGAAGTATCAAAGAAATCTGAGGATGCAGGATATTTCGACCGAATGAAGCTCGGAGAAATGGCCCAGAAGTTTTTCAAGTCCCTACAGCAGGAGATCGAACAAGATATACACGCGCCTTTAGTGAAGTATTCAGATTCGGCTAAAGCGAACGATCCAATCGGTGAAAAAATGCTGCTCAATGGATCTTATCTGATCGATCGCAGTAAGGAAGATCAGTTTGACGAGAAAGTGAACGAAATGCACGAGAAATGGAAAGATAAAGTCGACTTCAAATATACCGGGCCTTGGCCGGCATACAATTTCATTAATATTAAATTGAAAGTGGAGGAGAGCACATGATTCATAAATTATTCACTTTTCCCATCGACATGATTATAAATATTGGCGAGCACGTAAAGGAAGAAGTGGATAAAGAATTTTATGATCTCGAAACGATTCAAAAGAAACTCATTCATTTACAAATGATGTATGAATTGGATGAAGTCTCAGAAGAAGTCTATAAGAAGCAAGAAGAAGAACTGCTGGTCAGATATGAAACAGCTAAGAAGCTGGAAATGGAGCAGTGGGAAGAATTAACCAAGCGGTAAAAATAGGGGAGTCTTACGATGAGTCAATTATTTTATTTATACGGAATGATTCAAACACGAGAAAATCAAACGAATCCTTTCTCCGAGTTAAAAGGTATAGACGGTGAGCATCGTCTGGACCTTATGGAATACGGGGAACTATCAGCAGTATTCTGTCATGTTGATGAAGAAGAATTTGGTGAAGATGTACTGGAAGAGAAAACGAATCAAATGGAGTGGGTGAAAGATAAAGCCTTTCATCACCATGAAATGCTTATGAAAATCCATGAGCAGGCGACGATCATTCCCATGAAGTTTTGCACGATTTATAAAACGGAGCAAAATCTTCGCGCCATGATCGATTCCCACCAGCAGCAGATGGTGGACTTACTCAAACAATTAGACGGAAAAGAAGAATGGAATTTGAAAATATATTGTGACCGCGACAGACTTTCTGAACAAGTGAGCGAGCACAATTTAAATATAAAGAAGAAAAAAGAAGAAATCGCTCAAATGTCAAAAGGGCGGCAATATTTAGAATCCAGGAAAATCGATCAATATATCGATCAGGAAGTCGAAAAGGAACAAGAAGAATTCTCTTCTGAGTTCCATGACAAGCTTGCTGATTTCAGCGTCAACAGCACGGTGAAGAAGAATTGGAACCGTGATGTGACGGGGAAAGATGAAGAAATGTGTTGGAACAGTGCCTACCTTGTCCCTTTAGATAAGGTGGAGAATTTCCTCGAGTTGGTGACAGAGGCAGAAAAAGCTCACGGGCAATCCGGCTGGATATTTGAAGCGACAGGACCTTGGCCGGCTTACCATTTTGCAAATTTATCGTAAAGCGAGGCGTCACCGATGTCCCATAGAGAAACCTATCAAAACAAAGAAATAGGATTGATCGATATTCTCGATACGGTTCTTGATAAAGGGGTCGCCATTAAAGGGGATCTGATTATCTCGATTGCCGGAATCGATTTAGTCTATCTTGATTTGCGTGTGCTCATCTCGGCCGTTGAAACGCTCGTTCAGTCGAATATGGATTCGGACAGCCTGACATCCAAACGTTTCGATCAAGAAAAGGAGGATTTGACCCATGTCACAGAGCAATCTTAAACACCAGCCCCCGCAAAGCGGAAGGATCAACCTTGATCCTGAAGGCGCTGAACAAGGACTAGCCCAGCTCGTTTTGACAGTCATAGAGCTGCTGCGCCAACTGGTAGAACGCCATGCGATCCGCCGGGTAGACGGAGGGACTCTTACAGAAGAAGAAATCGAGAATCTCGGAGTGGCGCTCATGAACCTGGAAGTGAAAATGGACGAGCTTAAGGATATTTTCGACTTGAAAGACGAAGATCTCAATATAGATTTAGGACCTCTTGGGAATCTACTATAAGAAAGGGGAATGACGACCATGACCATTGAACATTCTACGCGTGGAAATAGTATCGTAGACGTTTTGGAAACCGTACTGGATAAAGGTGTTGTCATCGCCGGAGATATCCGAGTAGGAATTGCCGACGTAGAACTATTGACGATAAAAATCCGTTTGATTGTGGCTTCCGTTGATAAGGCGAAAGAAATCGGCATGGACTGGTGGGAAACAGATCCTTACCTGAACTCCAAAGCAGCGGAACAAAATACCGAGCAGTTAGAGAAAGAAAATAAAGAATTGCAAAAGCGTATCGAGCAATTAGAAAAAAATATGAATCCATCTAATAACAATAGATTCGTATAAAATAAAAAGGAGTGTTGACTATGGGAGATGAAAACAAAAGAAGTACACTGAACCGTGCAATAATTGGAGGACTTTTAGGGACGGCTGCAGGGATGATGATTCGTTCCAAAGATTCAGATTCAAGTAACGAAAAGAAAACGACGTTGAATTCAGATTCAGACACCACTCAGGAAACAGAAGGCTCCAGCTTAAAAGAAAGAGGAAAAGCGATTGGCAGTAAAGCGAGTGCTGGTGTGGCAAGTGTAAAAGATAAAACAAGAAGTGCTGCCAGCAAAACGAAGGAAACGACTTCAAATGCTGCTGGCAAGCTGAAAAGAAATAAAAGTCAGGATGAAGAAGAAGAGTACGACTACGAGGAAGAAGAAGAACAAGAACAAAGACCAAAAAGCAAAAGAGCCAGAATAAAGAACGCAGCCGGCAAGCTGAAAAGAAATAAGAATCAAGACGAAGAAGAAGAGTACGACGATGAGGAAGAAGAGCAAGAAGAACAACCGAAAAGCAAAAGAGCCAGAATAAAAAACGCAGCCGGCAAGCTGAGAAGAAATAAGAATCAAGACGAAGAAGAAGAAGAGTACGACGATGAGGAAGAAGAGCAGGAAGAACAACCGAAAAGCAAAAGAACAAAAGTAAAAAACGCAGCCGGCAAGCTGAAAAGAAATAAGAATCAAGACGAAGAAGAAGAAGAATACGACGATGAGGAAGAAGAGCAGGAAGAACAACCGAAAAGCAAAAGAACAAAAGTAAAAAACACAGCTGGCAAGCCTAAGAAAACTAAAAACCAAGTCGAAGAAGATGAGTCCGAAGAAGATGATGAAGCAGCACAGCAGGAAGCGGCGGCAACCGCGGAAGCTGAACCAGCAGTGGCAGAAGAAGATGTAGAATTAAAGGATCCTAAGGAACAAGAAGAAGCTGCTGATGATAGTGAAGAAGAGGAAACAGATGAGCAAGAGGAAGAACAAGAGGAAGAACAAGAACAACCACAGAAAAAAGCAGAGCAGCCAAAAGAAGAAAAGAAATCTTCAAAAGCACCAGCTTCTAAGTCGACAACAAGGAAGAAAAAATCTGCTTCTAAACCTAAAAGAAACAATGCCGATATTATCCCAATGGACAATCAGGGAAGTGGATCGGAGCAAGAAGACAATGAGCCTTCTGCCCGTTCATCTGAGTCTGATCAATCTAAGGAAAAAGGTTCATCTAAAGGTAAAACGACAATTGTTAATGATGATGATACTTCAAAATAATAAGCCGGCACGCTAGAAAAATATAATTTTGCAAGACCTTAAGAATAGGGAGGCTAGACTATGGATGATTTATTAATTTCTTTTATTAAAGCAGCAAATAACCATGATTTTTCATTGGATATCACTTTGAACGTCAATGGAGCACTGGTTACAGGCACGACTATATCAGCAGAAGAGTATTTGGATTCTCTATCCCAAAAGTTTGGAGACGGAAATGAGGTGTCTAAGGCCCTCGGCGAAAACCTTTCAGAAGCCAGCAAGTCGGCTAAAGACGCTTCTAATGGAGATGTATCCTATATTCATTTGAAGAACGCTCAAGTGTACAATGGCGATGAGGACCCTACTCCATCGGAAGGGAAATTCTATTGGCGGGGCAGCCTGGACAAGGTGGATGGCTTCTTCCTAGGAAAGATATCTGCAGAAGGATAAGAGCCAGTTTTAAAGATGCGGGGCAACCCGCTTCTTTTTTTGTGTTCTTTACACTTGAAAAGTGATAGGTTATAAGGAGTTGATTACTTACGACTCTCCTATTAAGAAGGGGGTGGCTCTATGTATCCTTATCTGCTGATGATTTGTGTCGTCTTTATGTATGCGGGGAACATCCTGGTCGGAAAGGCGCTGAATGACCTGCCGCCAATGACAATCACCTTTATCCGCTTAGCTGTGGCATTCATTGTTCTCTTTCCTATCGGCTATCGAAGTGTTTGGAGAAACAAAACGGTGTTCTTAGCTAACAAAATGCCGGTCTTCGTATTGGCCTTATCAGGCATCACTTTATTCAATACATCAATCTACGGGGCTCTGCAGTTTACAACCTCTGCGAACGTCGCCATCCTTGAGTCTGCCATCCCCGCTGTCACAGTAATCTTAAGCGTACTTATCTTAAAGGAAAAAGTCATGAAGGTGCAATGGATCGGAGTCGTCCTGTCACTTTTTGGAGCGGTATGGGTGATCATAGAAGGTAAACTTCTTCAGCTCGCTGCCTTAGAATGGAACATTGGTGATTTTATAATGATCAGCGCTATTCTATCCTGGGCAGTATATTCACTGTTCGTGAAGCTTCATATGTTTAAATTCCCTCCGTATGCCGTTGTACTCGTCATCACCGGGATAGGGTTAGTCCTGCTTTTTCCTGCCGTGGTTGCGGAATGGTGGATGACAGGTGTTCCGTCCTTCGATAAGCCCGGTCATTTCATTGGATTATTGTATTTAGGTGTTTTTCCTTCATTTATCGCTCTGATCTTATATAATAGGGCTGTAGGCCTTCTCGGCGCATCGAAAGCCTCCATTTTCCTCAACTTTCTCCCTGTAGTAACTATGGCAGGGGCAGCATTGTGGCTTGGAGAGCGTATCACCTGGATGCATATCTTTGGTACAATTATTGTGATATCAGGCGTTTTATTAACGACTCAGGGGGGTAAATCTATCGTAAGAAAGGAAAAAGTTATACCGGAATAATTCATTTTAAATTTGACGTTTGGCCGTACTGTATTAGGGTATCTTTTACATAACAAGGAGGAATGATGGGAATGTCCTTAACATCGATTAGTTTATTAATTATCGCCGTTTCTTTTGCACTCATAGCTATATTTGTAGTGAAAGTATTATTGGCGGCTTCCAGCACAATGAAAAATGTAGCTGGCACATTAGAAAGTGTAGAAAGCAAGATGGACGGAATTACAAAAGAATCGGAATTATTATTACAAAAATCGAACTCTTTAGCGGACGATGTCCAGCATAAGAGTGAATCATTAAATAGTCTCTTTAATTCGTTAAATAACGTTGGAGCATCCGTAGGCAACATGAGTGAGTCTATGAACCAATTGTCGGCCAGTGTCTCCAGGACTTCAGAAAAGCATTCAGATGACTTGGCGAAGTTCATGAAGTGGGGAGATACGGCAATCAATATGTATTCGAAATACAAATTAAGAAAACAGACTTTCGAGGGTCGCGCACCCAACCACGATACGAAGTAATCAATTTAAAAAGAAAAGAGGTTAAAACTATGGATTATCTAGGAATTGGTGTATTAATCATTGGCATCGTATTTGCCATTGTTTCAATTTTTCTTATAAAGACGCTTAACAATTTGGCTAATGTATTAAAAGGTGTGGATCGTACAGTTGAGAAGCTTCCAGATCAGCTGGACGGGGTCATGTCCCAAACCACAGATGTTCTTCATACGAGTAACGACACTTTAGCGGATGTGAACGAAAAGATCAAAGCGCTCAGTCCTCTATTTTACATGGTAGGAGATATAGGGGAGTCTTCACGTAAGCTGACGTCTTCTCTTGTTGATGTAACGAAATCAATGAAACAGAATACTTCAACAGGCGAAACGAAAGTGAAAGAAAGAGACGTTAGTGGTCTATACGGCGCAGTGGCTTTAGGATACTACCTCACGCAAAAACGTAAAGCCCTTAAAGAAGCTGCTGCTGCGGGCAAAACATCATGAGTGAAACGGTGAAAGAACGTAAACAGTCCCAGCCTCTCAGTACGGGAGTCGCTCTATTTTTGGGGTTTATAGGAGGTGCCCTGCTTCGTTCTAAAGCAGCACCGGACGATCCTTCCATACGTAAAACCTCTAAAGAGTATGTGAAGAATAAGTACCAGGAGAAAATGGATCATTTGAATGAAACAGGAAGACAAAGGTATGAAAAGATCCAAGTAAAAAAACAGGCGCTGAAATCAGAAGCCAGGAAAGATGCAGTTACGCGAAATTAAAATCTAATGATTCTTTACTAAAAGAATCGAAAGGGGAACCATCATGCCAAACGAACAACTGAACCAACGAAGTCAACAAACGGAATCACAAAAAGGAAAACTTTCTCTTGCCATTACAGTAGGAGCTCTAGTCGGAGGAATCCTTGTCCTGGCGAAGAATGATAATGCTCGTACTCGTTTGAAAGAAACCTCAGCTTCTACTAAAAACTCTGTGAGCCAATATGTTTCAGACGTGAAAGCTGATCCGTCAGGTGCAAAAAACGACCTTGTGGATCGTATTCAAAAAACAGCTTCCATTACGAAAGAGGCTCTTAATAAAATTCAGGAAATTTTGGATACTCAAGGAAAAGACATTGCAGAAAAGGCCCAGGAAGTAAAAGAAGAATCTCAAGATATTGTTTCTACGGCTAAAGACGCAGGAGAAGAATTGAAGGATGTTGGCGATAAAGTGAAAGAAGCGAAAGATGAGCTGACCGAATCTGCAGAGGATGAAGCAGCAGCCACTACTAGCCCGTCCACAACAAGTAAAGATGACGATGATGACATCAATGATCCTACCGTAGCTAAAGGACCGGTAAACTAAATATTATAAGCAAAAAGCAGCCAGAGGATCCCTTCTGGCTGCTTTTTATGTGAAATATTCTAATGTCGCTTCAGGAAAATGCTTTTCAATGTATCCGCCGAGAGTATCTTTCATATCCTGCTGCTCATCTTTTTTGTACACATACTTCCCTATTCCGTAACGTCCCCACTTGTACTGCCGTTTTTCTTCATCCATCTCAAGCTTTGTCATAGGATAGTTTTTTTGGATGGTACGCTTGGCCGGTTGTGTAAATCGATGTTGAATGAGTTCAAACGTCAAGTCTTTCGTCGCGTACGCAGGCAATTTGTCTTCCAGCTTTTCAAACAGAATTCTATATCCTTCCTTCCAATCTTCGTACAGATAAATCGGAGCGATGATGAAGCCAAGCGGGTATCCGGCTTCTGCGACTTTAGCGGCCGCTTCGATTCTTTCATCAAGACGGGACGTTCCCGGCTCGAGATATTTAATAACATAATCCGCGTTTAAACTGAATCGGAACCTCGTCCGCCCCTTATGTTCAGCATCCAGTAAGTGATCGACATGTGCGAATTTGGTAACGAAGCGAAGGCGTCCATGATCAGATTTGCCGAAGTATTCAATCGCATGTTTCAGCGTATGAGTTAAATGATCGACACCCACAATATCCGATGTACACGAAGCTTCAAAGCGGGTTTCTTCTGGCGCTCTCTCTTTCATGTACTGTTCAGCCGAATCAAAGATTTCATCGACATTGACGTACGTGCGGATATACGGTTTGCTCCCCATAGTCGTCTGCAAGTAACAGTAATGGCAGTGGCCCATACACCCAGTAGCAAAAGGAATCGCATATTCGGCAGAAGGCTTGGATGTATCGAATTTCAGCGTTTTCCGAATACCTACGACTAATGTCGATTTCGCCACACGATATTTTTGAAAGTCATTGTCTCCTGGTAAGTTTCTTACTTGGTTATGGGAGGTCGTTTCCCGTATTTCAATATTCATTTTTTCGAACTTGTTTTTTAATTCTTTTCCTAAAGGATATTCAAGTGCGCGTGGTTCAATATAAACGAGCTGGGGTACAAAGGGTTTTACCACTCCAGTCCCTCCTCATGAGTGGAACCGAAACTTTGCTCATAAGCCATTTCAGCTTCTGCTTGCGAAGTGTACACAGCAATATCGGAATCCAGTGGGAAATAAGTTTCGTATAAAAATAAAGCGAGTTGTCCTGCGTGTTCGGGATGGTGAACGACTGCCGCTTCTTGTATGTTCGCAACGTTGTATGTGTGGGGGTTTCGGTAGATGACGTATACGATATCCCCGGCTTGATAGCCTGAATAATTAGCTTCCATATGCTCCCGCCTCTTCTTTTGATTAGTGCTCTCATTGTTCCACTAGTCGTAGAAAATATGTATCGTTTAATTTGTTCTAATAAAATTGAATTTTACATTCTAATATTATAGAATATAAAGAAATACATGTGGAGGAGTGGTACTATGAACGTTATTCAGTCAAATTATAAGAGACGAGAAACGTATCATGTCACGATCGAGCATTCTATCCTATTCGAATGTGCGCTTGGCATCGCTGCCATAACGAATAAGCCCCTGCTTGACACCCTTGAGAAAAAGGACTGGCCGACAGGCAGTTTCAGCCCGGCATTAAGGCAGGAGCTCGCCACGGTAGAAAAAAATAATACGTGGAAATCCCTTCTTCAGCTCTTACACCAGGAATCCTTCCAAACCCTTCAGCAATTCACAGATTTTATTGACCATTTACCAGAGGAACAGCTTAAATTCATCTGTCTTCCTTACTTAGGAGAATCATTTCAAGAGAAGCGTGCGGAAGCCTCTAAAGGACAGGATCAGTCCATCCATTATTTAAAAAAAGAGGTAGAGGATCATCCCTTTTTCGCTGAATATATCAGCTTTATTTCAAGTACTGACCCGATAAAGCTTAAAACCCATCTACAGACGGTCATGAACGAATGGTATGAAGCGGTCATTCAGCCTGAGGAACAGACCGCTGTTTTAGAACGGGATCATCGTGCAAAAGAAAAAATGCTCGCTAATATGGAGCCGGAAGCTTTTATCGAATGGGCGACAGGCGGTATCCAGTACCCGGCGGAACCTAGTGTCTATCGAGTTTTGTTAATTCCTCACATGACGTACAGACCGTGGAACGTAGAAGCTGACTTAGAGGGAACGAAAGTATTTTATTATCCCGTCTCAAACGACAGCTTACATTCAAATGACCCTTATACCCCGGATCAATTTGTCGTACAGAAATACAAGGCACTGGGTGATGAAGTAAGATTGAAGATCATCAAATACTTATTTGAGCAGGAGAGGACGCTTCAAGAGCTTACCGGCCTTCTGGAAATGGGGAAATCGACGATCCATCACCACCTGAAAATGCTGAAGGCAGCGAGGATTGTAGAGTCGAGCCATTCCACGTATCGACTGAAAAAGCAGACGATCGATATGATGGGGGCAGAACTTGAACAGTTCTTAGGCCGGAAATGATAACAAACGCCCGGCACCAGGATGTTCAGCGCCCATCGGAATGGAAAAAGAATTACCCTGCTTTCCGTTTTATTGGAGGAAATGTGATTTCCTTTTTTGGAGACCAGATTTATTTACTTGCTTTACCTCTCATCGTTTTTGCATTAACCGGATCTCCCCTGGCCATGGGGGTTATCGCTTTTTTAGAGCGACTTCCGATTCTTTTGCAGCCTCTCCTTGGGGCAGCCGTAGACCGATTGGACCGTAAGCGGATCCTTCTTTATTGTGATGCTGTGCGAGGAGTTACCGCGGGGCTGGTCGGAGGACTGTTTATCATCGACCAATTGATGCTCTGGCAATTGTTCGGCTCGGCATTAGTGATGGGGTTTTTTACCCAGCTGTATAATACGTCGCAGTTCGCTTCGATTCCATCCTTAGTCCGGGAAATCGATTTAGAAAGAGCAAATTCCATAAATACTGGACTTTTCCAGACCGCCGTTATGCTAGGACCGGCGGCTGGCGGGCTGATCGTAAGCTTGTATCATCCTGGTTACGCATTATTGATCAACAGTTTAAGTTTTTTCCTGGCGTGGATAGCAGTGAAAACGTTACCATTAATACATACAAACATAAGAGAAAGCAAACAGAGATTATGGCAGGATGTGAAAGAGGGCTTCGTCTATGTCTATCAGATAAAACCAATTCTATATACGAATTTGGCTATGATGGTGTCGATATTTGGGACGACTCTTTTTCTGACGATGATGGTTTTTCATTTAAAGGGGACGGTCGAACTGACGGCATCAGAAATTGGCGTCCTGCTTTCTGTCGGAGGGGGAGCTGCTATAATCGGCGCACTGATCACCCCGGCTTTACGAAAAAGGTGGAGCTACCAGCGGATATTATTCACGGCTTCGTCATTCGGTGGATTATCAATTATCGGATTCAGCATGACTTCCTCTTTTTCAGGATTGATGATGATGAATGCGGCGGGAACGTTTGCCGCTTCCGTTCAAAGCCCTTGTATCGTAACGGTCCGGCAGAAGCTGACACCTCAAAGATTATTAGGGAGAGTCCAGGCGACGAGCCGTTTGATCAGCTGGGTGTCTATGCCGGCTGCCGCTCTGCTTGCTGGATTAATTGCCGAGTGGTTCAGCACGACTTATACGATCCTGCTCGGCGGAATCGTTGCGACAGCGGCCTCCGTCTTTTATTTACACCCCTCGTTGTCCCGTGTTTTTGTGAGGAAAATGTGAGGATTGTTTGATATTCCTTTTAAAAAAAGCGGAGAAATGTCTACAATGGGGAGTAGATAACAGCAGAGAAACTTTTACAAGGAGAAAATCGTCTATGAATATAACACACGCAACTTTGCAAGAAATTAAAGGAGTTCTTCCTCATATCGGGGAATCTTTACAAGAAGGCTCCCGCGGGTTCTATCAGATAGGGAGAGACCAGGCTTCGAAAATGATGCAGGACGTGCTAGATGAAGATGGTCAAATCCAGATCGCAAAAGATGGAGAGACCATTATCGGCTGGGTTCTATATGGCCAGCAAAAAGACAGTTTCACCGGAGAAGATATCGGTTTTATTTATGATTTGTTCGTCATGCAGGAGTACCGTGGCCGGGGTATCGCAAAGTCGCTCATGGAGAATGCGATGACCGAACTGAAGCTTCAAGGAATGAATTCTGTCAGGCTCGTCGTCTATGCGGGCAATTATGCGAAAGAATTATATGAAAAGCTGGGCTTTTCCGATAACCGTACGGTCATGAGTAAAAAGCTATAAAACCTTCCATTTTTTAAGGAGAGGAGGATTTCTTGGACTTTGTAATCATAATAGTAATCTACGTCCTCTTTTGGATCATCCTTCTCCTCTCCGGCTTTTTCATTATTAAACAGCGAGTATCTGACCGGAAAAAACGAGAGAAGGACCTCTCGGAAGAAGTGAATCGCCTGAGCGAACGAGTGAAGGTCCTAAAGCAAGGGCAGTCGGATGAAAAGTAAAGGGAGATGACACGATGCAACCCATTTTGAATCAGATCGGCACGACATTCATCCCGGTTAAAAACATTGAGCAGGCCCGGGATTGGTATTGTGATTTGCTTGGCGTTCCAAATGATGAAGAAATTACAGCGGGCCACCTTTATATTCTACCGATGCAAGGAACAGGGATTGTGTTAGACAGCAAAATTTTTAAAGAAGAAGCCATTTATAAAATTCCTGCTTTTCACTTTAATACGACTGATATTAAGGCAGCTTATGAGTATATGCAGCAAAAAGACGTCGATATCGTTTCTAAGATTGAAAATGATCATTGGTTTACCTTTAGAGACCCAGACGGCAATCTGCTTATGGTGTGTGAGTGCTGATGAAATATGAAAAACCTGGAATTAAACAATTAGCCGAAATGACAATCGTCGGGTTCAGAGTCCAATGCAAAGGCTCCCATTACATACACGAAATACCGAAGGCCTCTGCTGAACTTGACCGTCGGAAAAATGAAATTGGACATTTGGTTTCCCCTCTTGAGCAATTCGGGGCTTTTGTAGTTGATGAAGAGACCGCGGAGGAAGAGGGATATTGGGTAGGATTTCCTGTTCACACGTTGGAGAAAATCCCTGAAGGAATGGTTTCCCTTACAATTCCTGCTCAGACCTATGCATCTTTACCTATCGCAGGTAACAACGAGCAAATCGTCCCCGCCTACGAATTTTTACAGCAGTGGATGGAAAAGCATGACTATCCCCGCTTATTAAATAAATGGCACTTAGAGAAGTATACGAAGTGGGACAGCGCAGATTATGTGGAAGTCGACCTGCTGGATACGACTGAAAACAAGCATTAGACCAATTTGCTATCAAAAGCCATTGGATCATCTGAAATAAGTGGAGGAGGAAACGTATGAATATAGTAGCCATCAGCCTATTAGCTTTGATCGCTATATTCTTTATTGCAAAAACACAGGAGTTAGAGAAAAAAGTGAAGCGGCTGGACCAAACGGTGAGACAGTTAAGCGAGCAAGTAGACCTCCCAGAACCCCCCATAAACGAAGAGCTTCGAAGATTAGTCCGTGAAGGAAAAGATGTCCAGGCCGTAAAACGCGCCCGCCAGGAATTCGGCTATTCCTTATTAGAAGCCAAAGAATATGTAGATTCTTTATAGATTAGAAAGAAATTTGTCTCCGATCTGTTTAAGAATGTTATGAACGGAGGGAAGGATGGAGAGCTGAAGATGATTTCATTCCTCCCTTCGTGGCAATGGGGTCTTTGAAATGGCTTGCCGTCTTCCCTGCGGAAAGCGAGTCATTTCCAATACCCCATTTCTCCAAGTGGAAATAATGAAACCATCCTTTCAGGTCAGGGAGTTTAGACGTAAAGTCGAAACATGTCATAATATTTCCTACATGCATAATGAGCTATGAATTTCCTGCATAAATCAGCTGTTGAAGGAGCGATCTTTCAAATATTCGGTTCACTTAATACTTTTGATAGTCAAAATATGATAAAATAGATTTAGAGTTAAAAGGCATACGTACGCGCAGCAGCATGATAGCCTGCGGCGTTTTTTTCTATTGGATATAAAGATTATGTTTCACGTGGAACAAAATAATTCGTGTGCTTGATTGATCGTAAAAAGGTGGTGTGTGATCGTGTTACATCCTTTTAGCCGTTTGTTCGGTCTGGGGGACAAGTCGGATCCTGAAAATAATGATCATCCTGAAAAGGAGATCGAAGAAGAATATACGTCCGATGAGGTTATCCAGGTTCCTGTTGATAGCATTCAGCCGAACCGATATCAGCCAAGATCTATATTTAACGATGAAAAAATCAGTGAACTTGCCCAGACGCTACACACACATGGGATGATTCAACCGATTGTCTTACGTAGATTAAATGAAGAGCAATTTGAAATAATCGCAGGGGAACGCAGATGGCGTGCCGTCCAGACGCTCGGATGGGAGTACATTTCTGCGATCATCCGCGATATGGACGATGCCCAGACTGCATCTGTCGCTCTTATCGAAAATCTTCAGCGTGAAGAATTGACGGTGATTGAAGAAGCGACAGCTTATGCTAGATTGCTTGAGATTCACGAATTGACGCAGGAGGCGCTGGCTCAGCGTTTAGGGAAGAGTCAATCGACCGTGGCTAATAAATTACGGCTGCTCAAACTTCCTCAATCAGTCCAGCAGGCCGTGATGAACAAAGAAATTACCGAACGCCACGCAAGAGCTCTGATTGCTCTTCGAGATGCAGAGCGCCAGGAGAAGCTGCTTCACGAAATCATTGATAAACAGCTCAATGTGAAGCAGACGGAAGAACGAATCAATAAAATGAACGATTCGACACCTAAGAAGAAAAAGGCGACATTAAAAGGCGTAAACAAAGATATGAGAATCGCCATGAACACGATTCGTCAATCTCTTGATATGGTGACCGATACGGGTGTCGATTTAGAAACGAATGAAGAAGATCATGAAGATTATTATCAATTCACGATCAGAATACCGAAGAAAAAACAATAGCTTCAACTCGTTCACCCATCTTAAGACGACATGAGATGGGTGTTTTTAAAAATACAGGATGTTAAAAAGGCAGGTGACAGCATGGGTAAAGTGATTTCCATTGCCAACCAAAAAGGGGGTGTAGGGAAAACCACAACCGCTGTGAATTTAAGTGCATGCCTAGCTTACTTGAATCATAAAGTACTGCTCGTGGACATTGACCCGCAAGGTAATGCGACGAGTGGAGTAGGTGTAGAGAAAGGTTCCATCAACCAATGCATTTATGATGTATTAATAGATAGTGTAAGTGCTGAGGATGTGCGCACGTCCACATTGGTAGAGAACTTAGATGCCATCCCGGCAACCATCCAATTGGCCGGAGCCGAAATAGAGCTTGTTCCTACAATTTCAAGGGAAGTCCGGCTTAAGAAGGCAATTGATGAAGTGAAGGACAGCTATGATTATGTGATCATCGACTGCCCGCCTTCTCTTGGGTTATTGACCATCAACTCATTGACGGCCTCAGATTCTGTTTTGATCCCTGTTCAATGTGAGTACTATGCTTTAGAAGGTTTGAGTCAATTGTTGAATACGATTCGGATTGTGCAAAAGCATTTGAATAAGGAACTGATGATTGAAGGGGTGTTACTGACGATGCTGGACGCCCGGACGAACTTAGGGATGCAAGTCATCGAAGAGGTGAAAAAGTATTTTCAGGAGAGGGTCTATCAATCTATCATTCCTCGTAATGTCCGTTTAAGCGAAGCACCTAGTCATGGGAAGCCGATTATTTTATATGATGCGAAGTCACGAGGTGCAGAAGTTTATTTAGATCTAGCGAAGGAAGTGGTGACAAATGGCGAAAGGGTTAGGTAAAGGGCTCGATTCAATTTTTACCGACTCTCATGCAAGAGATGCCGAAGAGCTTGAAGAAGTGAAGGTGCAGGAATGCAGGCCCAATCCTTATCAACCTCGAAAACATTTTACGGCGTCCGCAATCGAAGAGCTGGCCCAGTCGATCAAAGAGCATGGGGTCCTGCAGCCGTTGATTGTTCGTAAAAGCATTAAAGGCTATGAAATCGTAGCAGGAGAACGACGGTTCCGTGCGGCATCCCAGGCAGGATTGGAGTACATCCCGGTCATTATCCGGCAGATGTCGGATAATGAAATGATGGAGGTCGCTTTGCTGGAAAACCTTCAGCGTGAAAACCTCACGCCTATAGAAGAAGCTCAAGCTTATCAGAACCTCATCAAGGAACTCGGAGTCACTCAGGAAGAGCTTTCTCAGCGTCTCGGAAAAAGCAGATCCCATATTGCGAACTTAGTGAGACTCCTCAATCTCTCACCGGAAGTGATGAGGAAGATCAATGAAGGAACGTTATCGATGGGTCATGGACGGGCGATCTTAGGTTTGAAGGATAAAGGTCAGCTCCCTGCAGTCCTGCAAATAATTGAAAGGGATCAATTAAATGTAAGACAAGTGGAAAAGCTGATATTGGATTATAATGAACGGAAACCGAAAAGGAAAAAACCTGCCGCGGAAAAAGATATCTTCCTCAAAGAAAGGGAAGCGACGCTTAAAGAACGGCTCGGGACAGACGTAACCATTCATAAAGGAAAGAAAAAAGGGAAAATCGAAATCGAATTTTTCGATGACGAAGACCTTGAACGGATTTTAGGCTGGATGGATCATAAATAAGACCTAAGAGACCTGGCAGGTGCTGACCGGGTCTTTTTACTGGAGTGGAAGGAATAGGAGAGGTCGTCATGGTTTTATTAGGTACAATTGTAAATGGCATCTGTATCGTAATTGGTACGTTGCTTGGACTGATTTTCACAAGAATTCCCGAGAGGTTCAAGGAAACCGTCATGAGCGGCGTAGGCCTCGCCGTGCTGCTGATAGGGATTCAAATGGCTTTAGAAACAGATAATATCGTCATTGTGCTGCTCAGTATTTTAAGTGGCGCCATCCTTGGCGAGCTCCTGCATTTAGAAGAAAGACTGGAATACATAGGACGCTGGATTGAAGGAAAGTTTGTTAAACCGGAACGAAATTCTACCATTGCCCAAGGGTTTATCACAGCATCTCTCATGTTTGTTATAGGCGCAATGTCTGTCATTGGAGCACTGGACGGCGGATTGAGGAACGATCATGAAATCCTGATTACTAAAGCTGTCATCGATGGGTTTGTGGCGCTGGTCCTCACTTCCACCTTAGGCATCGGCGTATTGTTTTCTGTTATTCCTGTCGTCCTTTATGAAGGTTCGATCGCTTTACTGGCGACTCAAATTAACCGCTGGGTTCCTCAAGACATGCTTGATTTTTTCATTGTAGAAATGACGGCTACAGGCGGTCTGTTAATTGTAGCTCTCGGGCTCAACTTGTTGAAGATTACGCGAATCCGTGTCGCTAACTTGCTTCCAGCATTACTGATGGTAGGGGTGGTCGTTTATGTTGCTCAATGGTTTTAAGAAAGGTTCAGGGAAACAAGAAACAGCAGCGATGTTATCGTTGCTGTTTTTTCGTGGCGGCTAAGAAATTTCTATAGGGCTCCTGGGCTTCACGCTCGTTCAACCTTTTTGTTTCTGTCAGGCGCAGGGCGGCTGCGATTTTGGCAGCCATGCTCATAACGATATGGAGTCTCGTATTCTGCAGGACGACATATTCCATAAAACCACCCACGTTCACCATTCCGCTAATATGATAATCCCCAACATCCGGGAGGTCCTTTTTTAAGGCTGCCCCGGGACTTAAAGATCCTTGGCCGAGAACGACTGATCCTATCGACGATTTTTTCCCAAGGCAAGCGTCAATAGCTAACACCAGGGGCTTTGGGTGCAGTCGGTTAATCGCTTTAATGGTATCGTGTAAATTCAGAGCGTGGACAGGTTCTTCTAATGTTCCGTATACGTGGATGGTTTTCAAGGGCTGGTCGCGCAGCATCGAACCGACTAATGGACCCAGCGCGTCCCCTGTTGAACGATCTGTACCTATACAAATGACAATGACATCTTTTTGGTTAGGGAGCCATTGGTTGAGACATTCGCTCAATTGTTCGCTCATAAGGGGATCATCCGTATGAAACCGCTGCTCATCTTTTGAAAACATGTCCTTCCTATTCATAGCTTCTCCTCCACATACATATTAGTAACAGTATATAAGAGTGGACGAGTTTCTATACGTGACAAATACATAGGGCGAGGAGCGATTCCCTTGGTTTCAGGGATAAAATGGATGTTCTTAATTGTAGGTACGATGATTGGTGCTGGCTACGCTTCAGGAAGAGAATTATGGCAGTTCTTTGGACATGACAGCAGTTTGGCGATCCTGTTATTTACGGTGATGTTTATCATATGCTGCTTATCGATCATGAGTATCAGCTTTAAGCAGCAGTCAGGGGATTATTTATCTGTCCTGCGCACGATAGTTGGCAAGCATTTGACGGGGGTCTATGATTGGATGATCATCATTTATCTATTTACGACTACGGTCGTTATGCTGGCCGGAAGCGGGGCGACGTGGGAGGCGTTCCACCTTTCTTACAGGCTCGGTGTATTGGCGATCGCCATCCCGCTCATTTTACTATTTGTCTGGGATATAAAAGGGATCGTTACGGTGAACAGCCTTGTTTTACCGTTGTTGATCACAGGGCTGCTGTTCATATTGATTGTGTTCATCTCCGATCAGAACCTTTCCTTGTTCAGTCACGTCACAGAAACGGATAATTGGAAGGCTGCCTTTCCATTTACAGCCTTGAATGTCCTGCCGCTGATCGCTGTGCTTGGAGCAATCGGGAACCGGATGACGAGCAGGAAAGAAGTGTGGGTCGCAAGCGTAGGAAGCGGCTTAATCTTAGGCGTGGTGTCCTTTTTATACAATAATAGTTTGATTCAAATATCTGATGAAATTCTTGTCTATGAAATTCCGTTATTTGCAATTCTCCAGCATTATCCTTATGGAATGATGGTGTTCATGTCCATAATGATGTGGATCGCCATTTTCACAACGGCGGCTTCAGGCACGTTAGGGCTCGTCACCCGTTTTCGCAGCTATTGGAAACAGCCGCTCTGGATTGTAGCTTTTGCCGTCGTCGCTCTCATGCTTCCCTTTACGTCTTTTGGTTTTTCTACATTAATTGAGTACTTGTATCCTCTATATGGATTACTCAACTTGTACGTTTTATCATCATTATTAATTTATCCTTTGACCCAGCGATTCAAAATCAGTTAAAAACCTGTTAAAATATATCTCATACTATGAGAGGCAGGCGAATAACTGTGGTGGAAGAAGTAACTGACCAGGTGGATGATGCAGTAAACTACGTCACAGGCCCTGATTTATGGATGAGTTTAGGGCACGGGGCTTTGAAAATTATACTAATCTTGATCATTTCTTTTATTATTATAAAAGTAGGGAAACGAGTTATCGGCCAGTTTTTTGTTCAGCGCAGGCAGGGTCCTTTTTCTATTACAGCACGCAGGGAAGCGACTCTTAAGAAGCTTGTAGCTAATGCACTGAGCTATATTGTTTATTTTACGGCATTCATTATGATACTTGAAACGTTCACTTTAGATATAGGCGCACTGCTGGCCGGGGCAGGGATCGCAGGACTGGCGATCGGCTTTGGTGCTCAAAACCTGGTACGTGATATTATCAGCGGATTTTTCATCATATTTGAGGATCAATTTTCCGTAGGTGATTTCATTCAGACCTCGGGGGTGGAAGGGATCGTTGAGGAAGTAGGCTTGCGTACGTGTAAAGTGAAAGGCTGGACAGGCGAAGTGCATATCCTGCCTAATGGGAACGTGACTCAAGTGACGAACTACTCCATTCACAACAGCTTTGCCATTGTTGACGTCAGTATTGCCTACGAAGAAAATATTGAAAAAGCCGAGCAAGTGATGGCCGATCTTCTTGAAGAGATGCCGGAACGCTATCCTGCAATGGCAGCCGTGCCTGAATTGTTAGGCGTCCAAAACCTGGCTGCTTCAGAAGTCGTCATCCGCATCATGGCGGAATGTGAACCGATGGAACATTATGCTATCTCACGGGCGATTCGAAAAGAAGTGAAAAACAGATTAGATGAAGTAGGAATTGAAATTCCATTCCCACGTTTGGTGATGTATTCTCGTCATGAAGAAGAGACGTCCCAGGAACCATCTCAAAAATAGGAGGGTGACTGTTATGATGGATAAAACGTATCAGTTAAACGATGTAGTGCAAATGAAAAAAGCTCATCCTTGTGGGGAAAACCGCTGGAAGATCATTCGGATGGGCGCCGATATCCGGATTAAATGTGAAGGCTGCGGACACAGCGTCATGATTCCGAGGAAAAAGTTCGAAACGAAGATGAAAAAAGTATTAGAAACGAATGAACAATAGGTATTTCAGAGAAACCGATTTAAGGAAATGGAATATTTAATGAATGAAAAGTTAGAAACAGGCTCTGTTTGGGGCTTGTTTTTTCATTTTCGCATAGGTTGTTATTTTCCTTTAGAGTATCTATAATTGGTATGACCAACATACATGTATGTAAATCCTTAAGGAGTGGAAGTTTTATATGGCATTAACAGCAGGAATCGTAGGGCTGCCTAACGTGGGCAAGTCTACATTATTTAACGCAATTACACAGGCAGGCGCTTTATCTGCGAACTATCCGTTTGCGACGATCGACCCGAACGTCGGGATCGTTGAAGTCCCGGATCCTCGTTTAGAGAAGCTGACTGAACTCGTGAATCCAAAGAAAACCGTCCCAACAGCATTTGAGTTTACCGATATCGCAGGCATTGTCAAAGGCGCAAGTAAAGGGGAAGGACTGGGCAATCAGTTCCTGTCTCATATTCGTCAAGTGGATGCGATTACCCACGTCGTGCGTGCATTCGAAGATGAAAACATCACCCACGTTTCAGGTGAAGTCGATCCGATTATGGATATTGAAACGATTAATTTAGAACTAATCTTAGCTGATCTTGAAACAGTTTCAAAACGCTTGGAACGTGTTGCGAAAATGGCTCGTCAAAAAGATAAGGACGCAGTCGCGGAATATGCCGTGCTTGAGAAGCTGAAAGAAGGATTGGAAGAAGAAACACCTGCCCGTGCCATGGAGTTCTCTTCCGATCAGCAGAAAATCGTCAAAGGTCTTCACCTTCTGACGGCCAAGCCGATTCTTTACGTAGCGAACGTAAGTGAAGATGAGATTGGAGAAGGCGATAATGATAAAGTTAAAAGCATTCGTGAATTTGCAGCAAAAGAGAATGCGGAAGTCATTGTCGTCTGTGCCAAAATTGAAGCTGAAATCGCCGAGCTTGAAGGGGATGAAAAGGCGGAATTCCTTGAAGATCTTGGAATTGCCGAATCCGGACTGGATCAGCTGATCAAAGCGACGTATAACCTTCTGGGACTGGCTACGTACTTTACGGCAGGTGAACAGGAAGTAAGAGCTTGGACATTTAAAGAAGGCATGACTGCCCCACAAGCAGCCGGAATTATTCATACAGACTTCGAACGAGGATTCATTCGTGCGGAGACGGTTTCCTATGGCGATCTAGTAGACGCCGGCACGATGGGTGCTGCGCGTGATCGCGGCCGTGTCCGTTTGGAAGGCAAAGAATATTTAGTGAAAGATGGCGACGTTATTCATTTCCGTTTTAACGTATAAGCGAGGATCTCTCCGTTAGCTGTTGTCAACTTAGTAGAATTTTGATATAATACAACATTGTGAGTAATGATAGTTAAATTACTCCTTGCTCCTTCATCGAGGAGGAGCCGTTAAGTCCATAAGGAGGTGAATACGGATGAGAAATTACGAAATCATGTACATCATCCGCCCAGATATCGAGGAAGAAGCTAAAACAGCTGTAGTTGAGCGTTTCAGCGGTATTCTTACGAACAACGGTGCGGAAATCGAGAACGTTAAAGAAATAGGTAAGCGTCGTCTTGCTTATGAAATTAACGACTATCGTGATGGCATTTATGTAACGATCAACTTCGCAGGTGACCGCGAAGCGATCAATGAATTCGACCGTCAAGCGAAGTTCTCGGATGATGTTATCCGCCACATCGCAGTACGTGAAGATGACAAATAAGGAGTGGTTCTGATGTTAAATCGTGTCGTTTTAGTCGGCAGATTAACGAGGGATCCGGATTTACGCTATACGCCAAACGGAGTAGCTGTTGCCAATTTCACTATTGCAGTGAATCGACCATTCTCGAATAACTCGGGAGATCGTGACGCAGATTTCATTAACTGTGTCGTTTGGAGACGAGCAGCTGAAAACCTCGCTAACTTTATGAATAAAGGCAGTCTTGTCGGTGTAGATGGACGTCTACAGTCCCGAAGCTTCGACAATCAAGAAGGCAAGCGTGTGTTTGTAACAGAAGTTGTTGCGGACAGCGTACAGTTCATGGAATCCAAAGGCGGTTCTTCACAGCAAGGTGGAGGCGGCAGTCAGCAAGGATACCAGCCAAATCAGAATCAACAACCAAACAATCCTAATCAGAACAATAATAATAATCGAAACGATGATCCATTCGCTGATAAAGGCGAACCGATCGATATTTCGGATGACGATTTACCATTTTAATTAAGGAAGGAGTGAATGCAACATGGCACGTCGTGGACGCGGTAAACGTAAAAAGGTGTGTTTTTTCACAGCAAATGGAATTACACACATCGATTTTAAAGATACGGACTTGCTAAGACGTTTCATTTCTGACCGTGGAAAAATTCTT
Source organism: Halobacillus campisalis (assembly GCF_030345335.1). Classification (GTDB taxonomy): domain Bacteria; phylum Bacillota; class Bacilli; order Bacillales; family Halobacillaceae; genus Halobacillus_A; species Halobacillus_A campisalis. The sequence continues at coordinate 375,649 of NZ_JAPVRC010000003.1, read as the reverse complement.
CCTCGTCGAGTAACTGGAACTTCTGCTAAGTACCAACGTAAATTGACAAAAGCGATCAAACGCTCTCGTCAAATGGCTCTATTGCCTTACACTGCTGAATAATAGCAGAATAAAAAATCCGTGAAGTCTACTATGACTTCACGGATTTTTTTATGTGATATTCATCAAATCTCTTAGTTCATCTTTATTGGAAAGTAAATCCTCCAGCGTATATTCCTCGAGCACCTCTAAGAAAGCGCGAAGGGCATCATTTAGAATATGCTTGAGCTTGCAGGCAGGAGTAATGACACAGTAGTTCGTTTCACGGTCAAAGCACTCCAGCAGATGGAAGTCGTCTTCCATGGCTTGCACAACATATCCTACATTGATTTCAGATGGAGGCTTCGCTAAACGGATGCCACCGCTTCGCCCTCTGATCGTTTCAAGCAGTCCCAGTTTATTAAGCTTATGGATGATTTTCCCTAAGTGGTTTTCCGAGATATGAAAAACGTCGGAGATCTCTTTTTTATTGGCTAACTCCCCTTCAGGTTTCGAAGCAGTATAGATCATGACTCGTAAAGCGTAATCTGTATATTTCTTTAAACGCATAGGCTGATACCCTCATTTTGCTTAGTTAGTATTTTATATTTTATCACAGGGAGCGAAGTGTGTCCTTTTTTAGTGTTCTCTGCTCAAGACAACCCTCTTTCTACCTGCTTTTTAATAAGGCAATGTTAAAGGTAGGTGTTGATATTGATAAGTGAGTTATTCAACAATATGGCAGGTTTACAAAAGACTTGGTTTCGAGATATTTGGTGAGTGGATCAGAGCGGCGGGGAATGACTCGCTTTCCGTGGGAGCGCGGTGAGCTTCCTCGGACGTCCCGTCCTGCGGGATCTCACCAAGCACTCTCTTCCCACAGGAGTCTCCCCATTCCCCGCCGCCCCTCGCTATAGATGTGTTTCTCGAAATCGCTTAAAAAGAACCTTCTACGTAATGGTGTGATTAACTCCAGTGATATGGCTATAGCATTCTAGTTTTAAAACCTGCATTTTAAGGAAGTTTCAAGAATCTTTTCGCATACAACAGTCTCACTGGTTATCACTCAAAAGCATTTATTTTTTATGTGAAGCCCCTCATAAGGTATTTCCGTTATCCTCACAAAAGCAAGAAGGTCCGGGAAATTGCGAGACTCCTATGGGAGAACAGTACAGGGTGAGATCCCGGAGGGCGTCAGCCCGAGGAAGCTCACCGTACGCCCATGGAAAGCGAGTGATTTCCCGGACCTTCAAGGTCTATTCTTAGCAACGGAAACCTCATGAATATCTTAAAACTAAGTCTTCAACATAAGAGAGCCTATATGAATATTAACACGGAAATTTAATATAGCTTTTGATAAATTAAATAAACTGTCACAAAAGATGTATTTTGGATGTTGCTTTTAATAGTCATTCCTTTACAATAAAGGTGTATAGAAAATACATCTTAAAATAAAAGGAGTTTTTACGATGAGTACTAAAAGTCCTTATGAATTAAGTGAAAAAACGATTACAACTGTAAAATCTACTGTACCTGTACTAGCGGAGCATGGGGAAGCGATTACCACTCACTTCTATAAGCGGATGTTCGCGGACCATCCTGAATTGAAGAACATATTCAACATGACCAATCAAAAAGCGGGGCGTCAGCCAAGAGCGCTCGCCAATGCTGTGTATGCAGCTGCACAGCATATCGATGACTTATCCGCCATATTACCGACCGTCAATCAAATTGCTGAAAAACACCGAAGCTTACAAGTGAAGCCAGAACATTACCCGATCGTGGGAAAATACTTATTAATTGCCATAAAAGAAGTACTCGGGGATGCTGCAACGGATGATATTATGCAAGCCTGGGAGGAAGCTTATGGAGCGATCGCACATGCTTTTATCCAGGTAGAAGAAAAGAAATATGAGCAGGCGGTCGCCCAGGATGGAGGGTGGAGCGGTTATCGTAACTTTAAAATAGCTAAAAAAGTGAAAGAAAGCGCCGTGATTACCTCTTTCTACTTAGAGCCTGAAGATGGGAAGAAGATTACATCATACCACCCGGGTCAATATATTACGGTTCAAATCAATATGCCGCACAGTGAATATACCCATTTACGCCAGTATAGCTTATCCGATGCACCTGGTAAGGGATATTATCGAATCAGTGTGAAAAGAGAAGAAGGGGGTCCGGAACGACCTGATGGAGTAGTCTCCAGCTATTTGCATGATCAGTTGGAAGAAGGTGCTGTACTGCCGATCACAGCTCCTGCGGGTGATTTTTACTTGAATGAGGAGAATCATGAGCCGCTCGTATTGATTAGTGGAGGTGTCGGACTGACGCCGATGATGAGCATGCTGAATCGTATGGTTCACCAAAATCACGATCGTGACGTTTACTTTGTTCATGCTGCCCACAATCAGGAAGTCCACGCTTTTAAGGAAGAAGTAGCTGATTTTGTGAAAGAATCACCTTCTGTCCAGGCTAAGGTCGTATATAGTACGCCCGGCGCCGAAGATAGCGCATATGACAGGGAAGGGCGCATCGATCTGCCATGGCTGAAATCGGTCGTTCCTTACGATGCGGAATTCTATTTCTGCGGCCCTGAAGGCTTCATGCGGGAAGTCCATAGTTCCTTGAAAGAATGGGGAGTCCCTGACGAGCAAATCCATTATGAATTCTTCGGTCCAGAGTTAAGCTTGCAATAAAAAAGAACCAGCCGCGCCGCAGCGCTGCTGGTTCTTTTTGTTTATTCCTCTACATAAGCCCATTTGAATTCAAGTTCAGGACCAGTAGCTGTCGTAAATACGCCTTTGATCGAAGGTCTGAATAGCTGAGCCTTAGAGTCTTGATACATCGGAGCGACCGCTGCATCTTCTTCTAAAAGGATTCGCTCAGCTTCAAGGAACGCTTCGAAACGCTGATCAGGATCCTGAGCGTATTCGCCATTGGCTTGTTCAATAAGAGCGTCGTATTCTTCGTTCACATAGTTCATGTTATTGTTTTGTCCGCCTTCAAGATACATGTTCAAGTAAGTGTTCGGGTCCACGTAGTCTGGTCCCCATGTCGCGGCCTCAATCTCAAATTCTGAGTTTTGGTCACGCTCGACACGTTCGTTGAATGGAACCTCAAGCACGTTGATCGTCAGACCTTCCAGGTTTTCTTGGAGCTGGTTTTTGTAATAAGCCAGCACGTTACTGGATGTTCCTGTATCATCACCAAGAAGCTCTATTTCCACTGAATCTGTACCTAGTTCTTCTAGTGCAGCGTTCCAGTGCTCTTGAGCCTTCTCTACGTTATGTTCCACAAGCGGACCTTGAGCATCGCGGAAATCTTCGTCACTGTCCGGCATGTTGACGAAATTGGATGGGACATAACCTTCGGCAGCTACAGAACCATCATTTAAGATCACGTCTACAAGTCCTTGACGGTCAATCGCCATTGAAATGGCTTTACGTGCATCAACGTTAGCCAGAGCTTCATTTGCTTCCTGGTTAAATTTGAAGAAATACAAGTAAGGTTTTTCTGCGACGTTAAAGTCTTCAGTTGTTGAGTACTCGTCAACAAATTCAGCGTTCAATTCTGTTTGATCGAGCTCGCCAGATTCATATAGGTTGACCCCTGTTGAAATTTCTTTGATGACCTGGGCGTTTACTGCATCTAATTGTACAGTGTCTGCATCCCAGTACGTATCATTTTTCTCAACGGTCCAGCCTTCACTGTGATCCCATGAAGTCATTTCAAAAGGTCCGTTAGATAAGGTATATTCAGCTTCTGTACCGAATTTGTCCCCATGCTCTTCAACAAAGCTTTCGTTTAAAGGCATGAATGTAACAAATACCGTCATAGATTCAAAGTATGGTACGGGCTGCTCTAAATTCACTTCTAATGTATGATCATCCACTGCCGTTGCGCCAAGCTCGTCCAGTTCTGCTTCACCGTCAGCGATGGCCTGGGCATTTTCTATGATCCCGCCAAGGAAATAGGGACCGTATTCAGAACCAGTATCCGGATTCACTGCACGCTGCCACGCATAAACAAAATCATCAGCCGTTACAGGATCGCCGTTTGACCATTCGGCGTCTTCTCTCAGATTAAAGGTCCACGTCATTCCATCTTCACTTACGGAACTGTCTTCAGCGATACCTGGTGATAGATTCCCTTCTTCATCCAATCGATAGAGGCCTTCTAATGTCTCTCCAGCCCATTGGAAACCAACTGTATCTGTAATTAATGAAGGATCCATACTGGATATTTCACTTTTCGCCGTTACGGTGATTTCCTGTTCGGCACTGCTGTCAGATCCATCCCCTTCGCCGTCCGCTCCATCCGATTCGTCAGATGCGCTGTCGTCACCGCTGCACGCGGCAAGGAATAATGACAGCATCAAGACGAACATAAGCCAAAGGCTCTTGTGTTTCTTCAATACAATCTCCCCCAAATGTTTAAATTTTCAAAAAATAAATACCTTTCAAATTATACCGAAAATACTGTTAATTATCAGCATTTACCAAATAGAAAAAAAAGAAAAAAACGTTTTATTCAGAACCTTTCAATAAGATTGACAATGACAGTTCATTTGATAGGATAAAGGAATATCAATTCATTTCTACCGTATAAAATGATTTGTACGCGTAGCATGTACAGGAGGGACAGTTAGCGATGAATCGTGAGTGGGAGATATTGCAAATACCAGGACCGACGCCTATTCCGCCAAGTGTGGATCGGGCGATGAGTCAGCCGATGATCGGCCATAGAGGTCAGAAATGTAAAGCACTGATGGAGGATCTTGCTCCAAGATTGAAACCAATTTTTGGTACTACAGGGGATGTGCTGGTGCTTTCCAGCAGCGGAACCTCAGCATTGGAAGCGGCCGTAGTTAATACAACATCAGCCGGAGACGAAGTTATTGTAGTAGTTGCCGGAGCATTTGGAGAGCGTTTTGCAAAAATATGTAATACGTATGAACTCAATGTGCATCGTATAGATGTAGAGTGGGGAAATGCTGTCCAAGTGGCGGCAATTGAAGAGCAGCTCCAGGCCAACCCGAACGTAAAAGCTGTATTTGTCACTCATTGTGAAACATCAACCGGTGTCATGCATCCTGTAGAAGAAATTGCCGAGCGTGTACATGAAGTAAGCGAAGCTCTTGTCATCGTGGATGGAGTGTCCTCCATGGGCGGTGCTGCTCTGGACATGGATGGGTCTGGAATCGATCTCTTAATCTCAGGATCCCAAAAAGCGATGATGCTTCCTGCAGGATTGGCGTTTGCAGCTGTCAGTGAGCAGGCGTGGAGTGTGATCCACGAGAATACAAGACCGCGTTTTTATTTAGACCTGCGAACTTATAAGAAAAGTCTTGATTCCGGGCAAACTCCTTTCACACCGGCTTTATCCTTGTTATTCGGTCTTCAGGAAGTCCTGAGCCTTATAGAAGAGGAAGGGTTGGATAAGGTACATGAACGCCACCAGATCATGAAGGAGATGACTCGTGCAGCTTTTCGAGCGTTAAATGTTCCTTTACTCGTTTCCGAAGAAGATGCTTCTTCCACCGTCACATCGGTGCGCCCGCAAACATTTAAAGCGGAACAGTTCAGAAAAATCGCCAACGAAGAATTCGGCTTAATGACTGCCGGCGGGCAGGGGCATCTTAAAGGTGAAATTTTCCGTGTCGGTCATATGGGATACTCACGTCCAACAAACGTTTTACAATATATAAGCATTATTGAAGTCGTCTTAAAACGTCTCGGCCATGATTTCGAACAAGGTGCAGGGACGGCCGCTGCACAGGAAGCCTATTTACAAGCAACGAGGGAGTTGGACTAAATGTATCGTGTACTAATAAGTGATCCGTTAAGCGAAGATGGAATTCGTCCGTTATTGGAGGCTTCCGACATTGAAGCTGTCATGGAAAGCTCTTTATCCTATGACGAACTGTTAAAAGAAATCAGCACGAGCGAAGCACTGATCGTACGAAGCCAAACGCAAGTCACTCGTGAAGTGATCGAACACGCCCCGAATCTTAAAGTAATTGGACGCGCAGGTGTCGGTGTCGATAATATCGATTTAGATGCAGCTACCGATCATGGAATCGTCGTTGTGAATGCTCCGGACGGGAATACGATCTCCACGGCTGAGCACACGATGGCCATGCTCATGTCACTGGCTCGTAATATTCCACAAGCTTATCACCAGCTGAAACAGAATCGCTGGGAGCGAAAGAAGTTTGTCGGTGTCGAACTGAAGAATAAAACCCTCGGCATCGTCGGGTTCGGTCGTATCGGACGCGAGGTAGCCCACCGTGCGAAAGGACACCGGATGAACGTCATTGCTTTTGATCCATTTTTAACACAAGAAAAAGCAGATAAAGCGGGCGTTCAGTACGGCACGTTGGAAGAAGTTCTCCAGCAGGCGGACTTTCTTACCGTTCACACCCCATTAATGGAAAAAACGAAACATTTGATCAATAAAGATACTCTTCAATTGATGAAGCCCGGCGCACGTATCCTGAACTGCGCACGCGGAGGAATCATCGAAGAGGACGCTTTGTACGAAGCGATAGAAAAAGGGAAAATCGCAGGGGCCGCTCTTGATGTATTTGAAGAGGAGCCGGCGATCGATCACCCGTTACTTTCGCTTGAAGAAGTCATCGCGACTCCACATTTAGGCGCAAGTACGGTCGAGGCACAGGAAAATGTGGCCACGGACGTAAGCCTTGATGTCATGGATTTATTGCGTGGAGGATCTGTGAAGCATCCTGTGAACATGCCGTCCGTATCGGCGGAAATGATGGAAAAACTGGCTCCTTATTTTGTGCTTTCTGAGAAACTCGGAAGCTTCCTATCTAATGTGACAGAAGGAGCGCTTGAGAAGCTGACGGTCTATTATTCTGGCGATTTGCTGGACGTAGATACGACGCCTCTTACGCGAATCTCTGTTAAAGGGATTTTAAAGCGTTACATCGGTGACCGTGTCAATGACGTCAATGCTTATAAGACCGCTTCGGATAAAGGCATTGTTGTGAATGAGCAAAAGTCGACGTCGACTAAAGGGTTTACGAACCTTGTGACGATTGAAATTGAAACCGATAAGGAAAAACGCACGATTTCAGGTACGCTGCTCAATGGGCTGGGTGCGCGAATCGTGAAGCTCGATGACTATTCCATCGACGTTGTACCAGATGGTCATTTAATCGTCATTCACCATAAAGACCAGCCCGGTGCGATTGGACGAGTCGGAAGCCTGCTCGCTGAACATCACGTCAACATTGCGACCATGCAGGTGGGCCGTGCCATCCAGGGTGGAGACGCAGTTATGGTGCTGACGGTGGATAAGGCCGTGGATGAAGATTGTCAGGAGAAGCTTTCTGGAGTAACCGATATTAATCAAGTGCAATGTTTAACTTTATAATGAGAAGCGCCCGGCAGATGGTTTAACCATTTGCCGGGCTTTTTTTGAGGATAATTGTTTCTATTAATTGTTCTGGTATAGAGAATGTGTAAGTTTGTATTTAAACAAACTAGCAGGATAGAGGAAGACTTGGTTTCGAGATAGCCTGGGTTCGTTGCCGTATTGAGAGTCAGGGGTGGTTGGGAAGCTACTCGCTTTCCTGTGGGGGAACTGGCGAGCTTCCTCGGGCTAAAGCCCTGTGGGATCTCGCCTACCTCCTTCTCCCACGGGAGTCTCGCAGCTTCCCAACCACCCCATTGCGAAATAGAAAGAACGAACTTCTTGGCATTGGAATAGAAAAGACTTTCGAGCTTTCATCTAAAACTCGTATATCAGCTAGAGCGCTTAGTAACTAACGAGTTTTTTAAGTAGACATCGAACCACTCTCTTAACTAAAAATGATATTCTGCACAGTTCCCACTCAAAAAGAACTGTGCTTAGCTCAAAGTACTTTATCAGATGTTTCAGTGATCCTAACAAACGCAAGAAGGTCCGGGAAATTGCGAGACTCCTATGGGAGAACAGTACATGGTGAGATCCCGGAGGGCGTCAGCCCAAGGAAGCTCACCGTACGCCCATGGAAAGCGAGTGATTTCCCGGACCTTCAAGCTCTATTTTTGTGACGGAAACAGCTAGAACATCGTGAATCTGAGCTTTTAAGATAAGGGCGCATTTCTTGAACAAGGGTCGGAACCAGCTATGCGGTTATGAGTAGGCCTGCCTCTTTAGTTAATGAAAATGGGCTTAATCAACACAAGTCTCACCAGCACCAAAAAATCCTGCATCTCCAAATCAAAAGGAATAGAAGGCTAAGGCAGGAGGCTGAACCCTGTCTTTTTGTATGGCAAACGTAACCTTTGACATCCTACAGGAAGGCTGATAAGTTTAATTCTGATTAATCGTATCGACATTAAAAGGAGTGTGGAAATGGCACAGCATACAGAGAAAGTTTCTAAGCCTCGACGTTTATTATTTCGGGCGTTGGACGGAATTGAATGGTTGGGGAATAAACTTCCTTCCCCCTTATTACTTTTCGCATGTCTAGCTTTCATTATTATTATATTATCTGGAATATTCTCTGGCGTCTCCGTGACGAATCCGACAACGGATGAAGTGGTGGAGGTCAAGAACCTATTCAGTAAGAGCGGACTCGAATATATATTTACGAGTGCCGTAGATAATTTCATAGGATTCGCACCTTTAGGGGCTGTCCTAGTGACGATGCTTGGGATTGGATTAGCTGAGCAGACAGGATTGATCAATGCCTCATTAAAAAGCATCGTATTTTCCTTTCCAAATCGTCTTTTAACAGCAGCACTCGTGTTTGCAGGGGTAATGTCCAGTGTCGCTGTAAACGCAGGGTACGTCGTTCTGCCTCCGTTAGGAGCGGTGCTCTTTCTAGGGCTTGGACGCCACCCATTAGCTGGACTGGCCGCAGCTTTCGCCGGTGTCTCCGGCGGGTTTGGAGCCAATTTAGCTCTTACTTCCACGGATGCGATCTTGCAGGAGTTGACGGCTGAAGCGGCACGTACGATAGATTCAGGTTATGCAGATACTATAACGGTAACGATGAACTACTTCTTTGCTGCAGCCTCCGTTTTGCTTATTACGTTCATAGGCACATGGGTAACTGAGAAAATAGTCGAGCCGCGGTTAGGAAAATATGAAGGCGAAGAAGAAGGAGATATTGAAGAGTTGACCTCCCAGGAGAAAAAAGGGATGCGTCTTGCGGGAATCGGTTTCCTCCTCACTTTCGCTCTTATGGCCTATTTATCCTTTGGACCATTAAGAGGTGACGGTGCATATATTGAATCTCCGTTCTTCAATGCACTCGTATTCGTCATATTTATTTTATTCCTCGTTCCCGGTCTCATTTATGGAATCGTAGTGAATGAAATCAAAAACGATAAAGATTTGACCCGTCTGCTTGGAAAAACGATGGCAGCGATGGGAGGATACATTGCCCTCGCGTTTACCGCAGGACAGTTCATCGCTTACTTTGGCGAAACGAACCTCGGAACGGTGATCGCTTTTCGCGGAGCGGATTTCTTGAATAGTACAGGGTTTGACGGCATCAGTTTAATCCTGACGTTTTTAGGTTTGACGATGCTGATCAACTTCTTTATTGGCAGTTCTTCAGCTAAATGGACAATTTTAGCTCCGGTATTTGTACCAATTATGATGAACTTAGGGTACTCCCCTGAATTTACGACCTTGCTTTATCGGATCGGGGATTCTGTCACGAATATGATCACGCCATTACTTCTCTATTTTCCTGTCGTGATCGCCTTTGCGCAGCGTTATAATAAAAACTTGGGCATAGGTACACTGATTGCTATGATGATTCCATATGCGGCGGCCTTCTTAGTAGGCTGGCTGATTTTATTATCCATATGGAGTTTACTCGGACTTCCTGTAGGACCAGGAGCGCCGATCACGTATTAAAATGCCCCGCATAGAATGTGAAAAACCCGCGTCTCCATATGAAAAGGAGACGCGGGTTTTTAAAGTTTCAGCGAAGACTAGTCGATTTTCTCGACGTGCGCTTCTCGCTGCGTAAAGACATGAACTTCATCATATCCGACAGAACGCGCAAGTTCGATCGCTTCATCGTAGGCGTAGCCGATATGGTCAGGCTTATGTGCATCGGAACAAAGTACGATGCCGATGCCTTTTTCCTTACAAATACGTAACAATTCAGGGTCTGGATACATTTCTCCGACTGGTTTTCTCAGCCCTGCCGTACTGATTTCAATGCACGTGCCCGTTTTGGCTAAAGCGTCTGCCGCACGTTCGTATTGTTCACGTAGAAATTCACGATCATCCGGCTTGTAGCCGAAAACTTTAATGACATCGATATGGCCGACGAAATCAAAGAGTCCTGATTCAGCAAGTGTTACAATCCGATCAAAGTACTGACGGTACACTTCGTGAAGGTCACGATTTTCATATTCCTCGCGATAGATAGCTAAATCGATGCCCCAATCATTGATCCAGTGGACAGATCCGATAACATAGTCAAACGGATGAGCATCAATAAAGGCTTTCATTTCTGCTTCTCTGCCGGGGGTGTAGTCCATTTCAATGCCCATTTTAATCGGGAGGCCCGCTTCATTCGCTTCGTCAAACATGTTCTGATACGTTTTAAAATCCAGCGTTCGGCGGTTTTCCACCCATGGATTGGAAAGAATATCCTTCGTCTCCTGGAAAAAATAAGCGTGTTCTGAAATTCCTAGTTCCTGAATGCCTTCCTGCTTTGCTTTGTCGATGTAAGTACGTAGATAGTCGACGGATAAATCGCCGGTTTCTGCCATATGAACGTGATAATCTGTGCGCATGGTTGCCTCCTAGGTTCTAAGTGATGAACCCATCATACCAAACTAGCAACCTATTAACAAAAGGACACAATTTTGAAAAGCTGAGGAAGGAAGAGAGGTTGTTTCCTATGTTAGAATAGGGAAGCTAGCATAGAAAAATGAGGTGCACAACATTATGAATGATACAAGAAAAATTACTGAAGGGGCTTTAATGACAGGGGCTTATCTGCTATTGTTATTGATAATTCTATTCACACCAGGATTTATCGGGTCTTTCTTCCTATTTGTATTACCTATTCCATTTATTTTTTACAGTTACCGGCACGGGTGGAAGCCGGGGATCCTTGTGTTTACGGGGAGTCTTATTTTCACCCTTCTATTTGCGACGGTTTTTTCCTTGCCGATCACCTTACTTGCAGGGATTGGCGGATTGTTTGCAGGAGGGGCGATGCATAAGAAGCGCGACCCTTATGAAACGTGGGCTCAGGGCTCCATCGGTTTCATCATCGGCATCGTTTCCGTCTATTTGATCACACAGCTGTTCATGGGGCTGAACTGGGCGGAAGAAATCCGCAACGCTTCACAGGAAGCCTTTTCGATGACAGAAGGTTTGCTCGGTTCGTTCGGCGGAGGAGCAACGTCGGAAGAACAGTTAACCAGCCTTGAAGAACAAGTGCAGGCCCTGCCCGACTATATCCCAAGCATTCTTGCTATGATGGGAATTGTCTTTGCGTTTATCAGCCAGTGGCTCAGCTATAAAATTATCAATCGTGTGGAGGGAAAAAAGTTTTACTTTACTCCTTTTCGTAACTTTAACCTCCCGACTTCCGTATTATGGTATTACTTTTTTGCGATGATTTTTACGTTCGTGTTCGCGGAAAGTGATAATATTTGGTATTTAGCAGCGATTAACGTCTATACGTTAACGGGAACCTTTTTAGTGTTACAAGGGTTTGCTTTCATCTTTTACTATACGCATGTAAAAGAGAAATCCAAAGCACTGCCGATTTTGGCGATTGCAGGTTCTTTGCTTTTACCGACAATTCTAATGTATCTTGTGCGAATCTTAGGTATAATTGATTTAGGGTTCTCTCTAAGAAAACGATTAGAGACGAAGAAATAAAGTGCGCTGTACTTGATGGCAGGAGATGAATGACATGCCGAATTTTTTTAAAAAACCGACGATGAGCGGACATCTATGGGTCATCTATACAATTTCTCTTATTCTTCTTGGGTTCATTTGGTACTATCAATGGATGCTGGGCTTGATGATGACGCTCCTTCTGGCAGGTTCGATCTTTTATAGTGTTAGAACCGAGAAGCATATGATCAGCGAAACAGAAGAATATATATCGACTCTTTCCTATCGTGTTAAAAAAGTGGGAGAAGAGGCGCTATTAGAAATGCCTATCGGAATTGTCCTATACAGTGAGGATTATAAGGTAGAGTGGGCCAACCCTTATATGAACAAGTTCACAAGTGAGGGGACCATTGTAGGTGAATCCTTGAACGAACTGTCAGATGATTTGATTGCGAATATCAAGGAGGGTCACGGTGAAGCGTGGCTCGAGGTTGATGACTATAAATTGCAAACGTTAGTGAAAAGGGATGAACGTCTGCTTTACTTCTTTGATCGGACGAATCAGACGAAGATCCACAACCTGTACAAAAATGAACAAACCGTCCTTTCGGTTATTTTCCTCGACAACTATGAAGAAATTACGCAAGGCATGGAAGATACAGCTAAAAGTCAGATCAACTCTCAAGTGACTTCCATTTTGAATAAATGGGCCAGTGATTACGGGATTTATTTAAAGCGCACCTCTCAGGAGAGGTTCATGGCGGTCATGAACCAGGAAATACTGCGGACGCTTGAGCGGAACAAGTTTGAAATACTAGATGAAGTCAGGGAATTGATCACCGACCAAAATGTGCCTCTTACGCTCAGTTACGGCGTCGGAGTCGGGCCGGTTACTCTTCCGGAACTCGGTGAACTGGCGCAGTCAAGTCTTGACCTGGCGCTCGGACGCGGTGGTGACCAGGTAGCGATTAAAGACGACACAGGCAAAGTTCGTTTCTACGGGGGTAAAACTAACCCGATGGAGAAACGGACGCGTGTGCGTGCCCGAGTCATCTCTCACGCGATGAAGGAGCTCGTACAGGAAAGCGAGCGTGTGTTGATCATGGGCCATAAATCTCCGGACATGGATGCAATAGGAGCCTCCATCGGAATTTTGAAAATCGCTCAGGCTAACCAGAAGGAAGCTTTCATCGTACTTGATCCAGAAGATATCGATACAGGGGTCCAGCGTATGATTGAAGAAATCGAGAAGGATGATGAGCTGTGGTCGAATTTTATAACGCGTGAAGAAGCGCTTGATCTTGTGACGAATGAAACGCTTATAGTCGTAGTCGACACGCATAAACCATCTCTCGTCCTCGAAGAGAAGCTGCTGACAAGAACCGAGCACGTCGTCGTCATCGACCACCACCGCCGGGCGGAAGAATTCATTTCTGATCCAACACTCGTGTATATGGAACCCTACGCCTCTTCGACGGCTGAACTCGTTACCGAGCTGTTAGAGTATCAGCCGAAGAAGCTGAAGCTGTCGATGCTTGAGTCCACCGCCTTGCTGGCAGGGATCATCGTCGATACGAAGGCGTTTACGCTTCGAACAGGCTCCAGGACATTCGATGCGGCTTCTTACCTTCGATCTAAAGGGGCCGATACCGTCCTCGTCCAAAAATTCATGAAAGAGGATCTGGATGTGTACGTAAAACGAAGCCGCTTAATTGAAAAAGCGAAAATCTACCGTGATGGCATTGCGATTGCTGCCGGGGATCCTAAAGAAATCTTCGGACCTGTCGTCATTGCCCAGGCAGCAGATACGCTGCTTACGATGACTGGAATTGTATGTTCATTTGTCATATCCGAACGGAAAGACGGCCGGATCGGCATCAGTGCCCGGTCGCTCGGCGATGTCAACGTTCAGGTCATCATGGAACGTATGAATGGGGGCGGGCATCTGACAAACGCCGCCACCCAGCTTGAGGACACAAATATTGAAGATGCGAGAGCATTGCTGCAAGATATTATTGACGAGTATTTTGAAGGAGGAGACGAAGAATGAAAGTAATTTTCACATCAGATGTTAAAGGAAAAGGTAAAAAAGGAGAAATTAAAAACGTCTCTGACGGGTACGCCCGCAACTACCTATTGAAAAATAATCTGGCCGTTGAAGCGACAGGCGGAAACATGAAAGCTCAGCAGGCTAAAGATGCGAAAGAAGAACAAAAAGCTGAAGAAGTGAAGAAGGAAGCGGAACAGCTGAAGGAAACACTTGCTGACATGGAAGTGAAGCTTGTTGCGAAATCAGGAGACAGCGGCCGTTTATTTGGATCAATCACAAGTAAGCAGATCGCTGAAGAACTGAAAAAATCACACAATATTAAAATCGATAAACGTAAAATCGAACTGGACGAACCGATCCGTACACTAGGCTATACTAATGTGCCTGTGAAGCTTCACAACGAAGTGACAGGGACGATTCGCGTGCATATTGAAGGCAAGTAATTGTCCTTCATCTAGAGGAGGAAACAGCTTGTGAGTGAAGTATGGAATGACCGTACCCCGCCGCACAATATTGAAGCCGAGCAGGCGGTTCTTGGTGCTGTCTTTTTAGAACCTGAAGCGATGTCGACAGCAGCTGAATATTTGCTCCCGGAAGACTTTTACCGGGCGAGTCACCAGCGGATCTTTGAAGTCATGCTTAACCTGACGGATCGAGGCGATCCGATCGATTTAGTAACCGTGACGACAGCGTTATCCAACAACAAAGTATTAGAAGAAGTAGGCGGCGTTTCCTATTTGAGTGACATTGCAAACTCCGTTCCTACCGCAGCTAATATTTCGTACTATACGAAGATCGTAAGTGAAAAATCGACGCTGCGCGGCTTGATCCGTACAGCGACGAACATCGTAACGAGCGGCTTTGCCGAAGAAGAAAATATTGAAGATGTCTTGAATTCCGCGGAGAAAGAAATTCTAGAAGTCTCCCAGCGAAAAGATTCCAGCGCCTTCAAAAACATTAAAGACGTGCTGATCGATGTTTATGACAATATTGAAATGCTGCATAACAGTGATGGTAACGTCAATGGAATTCCGACAGGCTACCGTGATCTCGATCATATCACCTCGGGGTTCCAGCGTAACGACCTGATTATCATCGCGGCGCGTCCTTCGATGGGTAAAACAGCGTTCGCTTTGAATATCGCGCAGAATGTAGCGGTGAATTCCGATGAAAACGTAGCGATCTTCAGCCTGGAGATGGGCGCCGATCAGCTCGTTTCCCGTATGCTTTGCGCAGAAGGCAACATCGATGCACAGCGTCTGCGGACAGGCAGTATGGAAGCTGAGGACTGGAATAAGTTGACAATGGCGATGGGAAGCCTGTCTAATGCCGGCATTTTCATCGATGATACACCCGGTATCCGAGTCAGTGAAATCCGCTCTAAATGCCGACGTCTCAAGCAAGAACACGGACTTGGCATGATTCTTATCGACTACTTGCAGTTGATCCAGGGAAGCGCGAACTCCAAAGAGAACCGTCAGCAGGAGGTTTCTGAAATCTCGCGTTCCTTAAAAGGGCTGGCCCGTGAATTGAATGTTCCTCTAATCGCTCTATCCCAGCTTTCCCGTGGGGTAGAATCTAGACAGGACAAGCGTCCTATGATGTCGGATTTGCGTGAATCTGGATCGATCGAGCAGGATGCCGACATTGTAGGCTTCTTGTATCGTGATGATTATTATGACCAGGAATCTGAGAACCAGAATATTATTGAAATTATTATTTCCAAGCAGCGTAACGGCCCGGTCGGAAACGTCGAGCTTGCGTTTGTGAAAGAATACAACAAGTTCGTCGACTTGGATCGGCGCTATAGTGATGCTGATGTCCCGCCTGCGTAAAGGCGGGATTTTTTTGTGGAAGATGTGATTTCGAGACATTTGGTAAGTGGATCAGGGCGGCGGGGAATGGCTCGCTTTCCGTGGGAGCGCGGTGAGCTTCCTCGGACGTCCCGTCCTGCGGGATCTCACCAAGCACTCTCTTCCCACAGGAGTCTTCACCATTCCCCGCCGCCCCTCCCTATAGGTATGCTTCTCGAAATCGCTTTAATAAGTGCCTTTTGATTAAAGGAGAGGTAAATATACTCCCTTGTCGTGGTTAATCCGTCCACTCCATCCACTGTTGAACAAAGCGTTTCCGATTTATAAGCTAGGTAGTCTCATAGCATTCCAATCACTTCACTCGATGGAGGGGAGAACGGATCCCTTTACGCAGAAGGAGCTTCTTCTATATCTCTGTTCTGTGAGCGTATAGCGCTGTATAGCAAGTTTATTAACATGGGAGACTTGTTCTTAGAATCCGCATACTAATACCAATATTCGATTTTTCTTGTAGCGGTTTCGAGCCACTAATTAGGTAAAGGGTCGGAAGGAAACGGTGAGACTCCTGTGGGATGAGTGGGACAGGTGAGACCCCACAGAGCGTAGCTCGAGGAGGCTCACCGCCCGCCCCACGGAAAGCGAGCCGTTTCCTGCAGCCCTAAACTCTCACTGTGTCTCGAAACTCAGTCTTCAGTAAAAGGGAATTTATATGAACTTCAACGCTGAAGTTTAATAGAGCCATTCACAAAAAAAGACGACCGCCCCTCTTATCGCAAGAGGAACGGCCGCCTTCATCTATATTCATCACCTACCGTTACGCCTCCCGATCACGCGGAGTTACGCCGGATGAAGTGGATGAACCTATTTCAGCCACAAATCAATCGCATGAGCGACCCCATGCTCATCATTCGTTTTACTTACAAAATCGCTTGCTTCAATGACCACATCACGCGCATTGCCCATAGCGGCGCTTTGACCGGCCGCTTTCATCATCGATAAATCATTTGGACTGTCTCCAATCGCTGCCGTAGCGCTCATCGGAATCGAGAAGTGTGCAGCCAGCTTCTCTAAAGCTAAGCCTTTGGAAGCTTCTTTATGTTCCAGTTCAAAATTGTGCAGCGCAGAGCTGACGAGGGTCAAATCCACATAATTCTCGAATTGCTTCCAGCCTTGCTTCAGCTTCTCCTGATCAAACGAAAAAGCCAGTACGTTGTAAAGCGGCGACCCTGATTGCAAAATGTCTTCATATGATTCCACCTGCACGAACCCTGTTTGACCGAACTGCTTCAAAAGAGAGTGCTCAAGATCAGAAATATCAGCTTCCGGGTTAGCACTTCGTATCCGATCGAGCTCGATGTAAAGCAAGTCTCGCCCGTTTTCAGGAGTAAGTATCGATGTATCGCTGAACACTTCATAATAAAAGTTTTTCTGATCGAGCCATTTTAAAATTTGTGCCGCGTCATCGTGAGCGATGGGCACCGAATCGAAAAGCTCTCCTTCAGGGGTATGGATCGTCGCTCCATTCGCCCCGATCACCCATGTCTTAAGCCCGGTCTTTGAAAATACTTCACGCACGTCGAATTCCGCGCGGCCGGTAGCTACAACGACTTCCACTCCTTTAGCCCGGGCATGTTTAATCGCCTGTACATTTTCATCGCTGATCCGGCTGTCCCGGTTCAATAGCGTCCCATCTAAATCTATCGCAATCATTTTCATACCTTAGTCCTCCTCCGTTACTAACAGCTCTACGTCATGAGTTTTGAGCAATTGTTGGAACTCCAGGCTCGGCGTCCGGTCCGTGATCAATAAATCGATATCTTTCAGCCCGGCATATTGATAGAAATCGGTGACTCCAATTTTAGTATGGTCGGCGAGAACCGTCACCTGCCGGGCCTGCTCTGTCATTTTGCTTTTGACCATACCGTCCTCCTCATGAGCGAGTGTCAATCCGTGTTCTGAGATGCCCACCACGCCGATAAATGCATGATCGACGTTATATTTTGAAAGCCTGTCGGTAACAGACGTTCCATATAAAAAGCGGTGCTCCTTATTCAACTGGCCGCCTAATAAATGAATGTGAGTCTGCTTTTTATCCGATAATATATCAGCCAGGTTAATTGAATTCGTGACGACCGTAATATCCAAATCCTCAAGCTGGGTGGCGCACGACTGCACCGTCGTCGAAGCATCAAGAATCACTTTATCGCCGCTGCGCAGAAGGGAAGCAGCTTTGCGTCCGATCGCAAGCTTTTCTTCGGAAACGGTGCGCAGCCGGTTCGTGTAGTCCTTTAATTCGTGATGAGTCGTCGGAAGGATTGCCCCTCCGCGTGTGCGCACAACCGCCTGCTGCTCTTCAAGCTTGACGAGATCCCTTCGCGCGGTATCTCTTGAGACCTCGAAAAGCTCACATATCTTTTCAACGGAAATTCTGCGGGTATGCTGTAAGTAGTTCATGATTTCAATTAGACGTTCTTGTTGATACAAGGTAAGCCGCTCCTCTTATTAATCTATTATATAAGTTATTGTAAGTAATTATAATTAAAAATACAAGTGAAATAAGTTTTGGTAAGTTATAATAAGTATTAGTGCATTTTGTGGAAATCATATCCTGATATCTTGAAATCGAACATTTTAACTTGAATAAAATTAATTGTTCGGTTTTTACATTGACGTTCTTTCCTAAAATTGATAAACTGACGTTGGAATAAATGAAACAGTAAATTAACAGGCGGAGGTGCCTTATGTCTTCAGTAGTAGTTGTCGGAACCCAATGGGGCGACGAAGGTAAAGGTAAGATCACTGATTTTCTATCACAGAATGCCGAGGTTGTCGCTCGTTATCAAGGCGGAAATAATGCCGGGCATACCATTAAATTTGACGGTGTCACTTACAAATTGCACTTAATTCCCTCAGGAATATTTTTTGACGATAAAGTTTGTGTATTAGGCAACGGGATGGTCATCGATCCGAAAGCCTTATTAGAAGAATTAAAATACTTACATGATAAAGGCGTGTCTACAGATAATCTGCGCATCAGCAATCGTGCCCACGTCATTCTTCCATACCACTTGAAGCTGGATGAGCTGCAGGAAGAAGAAAAAGGCGCAAATAAAATCGGCACAACGAAAAAAGGAATCGGTCCTGCGTACATGGACAAAGCTGCACGGACGGGCATCCGAATTGCTGACCTTATGGATAAAGACGCGTTCCGTGAAAAATTAGAGCAGAACTTAGCCGAGAAGAATCGCTTATTTGAAAAAGTGTATGAATCGAAGCTGTTTACTGTTGAAGAAATTTTAGAAGAATATTACGAGTACGGTCAGGAAATCGCAAAGTATGTATGTGATACTTCTGTTGTTTTAAATGACAATTTAGATGATGGCCGCCGCGTTTTATTTGAAGGCGCGCAAGGTGTCATGCTTGATATCGACCAGGGTACGTATCCATTCGTGACGTCCTCTAACCCGATTGCTGGTGGAGTGACGATCGGTTCAGGTGTCGGCCCATCAAAAATCAAACACGTTGTCGGCGTATCTAAAGCGTACACGACCCGTGTCGGCGATGGACCTTTTCCAACTGAATTAGAAAATGAAACCGGCGATCAAATCCGCGAAGTCGGCCGTGAATACGGTACAACAACAGGGCGTCCGCGTCGTGTCGGCTGGTTCGACAGCGTCGTCGTCCGTCATGCCCGCCGTGTCAGCGGCATTACCGACTTGTCCCTGAATTCCATCGACGTTCTAACAGGTATCGAAACGCTGAAAATTTGTACAGCCTACAAATATAAAGGCGAAATTATGGAAGAGTTCCCAGCCAGCCTAAAAGTGTTAGCTGAATGTGAACCCGTCTATGAAGAAATGCCAGGCTGGACGGAAGATATTACTGGAGTGGAGACACTGCACGAACTGCCCGTCAACGCCCGTAACTATCTAGAGCGCGTGTCTCAGCTTACAGGCATTCCGCTTTCTATCTTTTCTGTCGGTCCGGATCGATCTCAAACAAACGTCGTCCGCAGCGTATACAGCGAATAGTTTTTAAAATGGCACGTCTTCCTTATAATAAAGGGAGGCGTGTTTTTGATAGGTAAAAGAACACATACTACCGACGAAGGAGGACGTACACATGAAACGAATCAGCGTATTTGCCGGCTCCAGTGCAGGAAACGACCCGGCATTCACAGAGCATACAAAAAAACTCGGAGCAGCTTTTGCAGAAAAAAACATAGAGCTCGTCTATGGCGGAGCGCAAAGTGGACTAATGGGAGTATTAGCTGATGCGATCCTTGAAGCAGGAGGAAAAGTGACAGGCATCATGCCGACCCCTTTATTTGAAAAGGAAATTGTCCATCAAGGGCTCACCCAATTTATCGAGGTAGATACGATGCACCAGCGTAAAGAAAAAATGAGTGAGCTTGCTGACGGATTTATCGCACTTCCTGGAGGGTTCGGAACATTTGAGGAACTGTTCGAAACGATCACGTGGGCGCAAATAGGTCTTCACGTAAAGCCGATTGGAGTGTTTAACATCGAAGGGTATTATACTCCTTTGATGGAGCTGCTGGATCATGCGATAGAAGCTGGATTTGTACCGGCTGCGAACCGAAGCCTGCTTATCGAATCTACTGAGTCCCGCGACTTGCTTTCGCTTCTTGAAAACAAGGCAGACGAATAGATTCATGAAAAAATGTATTGCGTAATAGGAAACCCATATGGTATGATATTCTTCGTTGCGGTAAAGAAGTCATACTGGTCCGGTAGTTCAGTTGGTTAGAATGCCTGCCTGTCACGCAGGAGGTCGCGGGTTCGAGTCCCGTCCGGACCGCCATTTTCTTTTAAAGTTTTTATTTATAAAAATTTCATCTATCACGGCTCGGTAGCTCAGTCGGTAGAGAAGCCGTCCAACATCCTTGTCTTTACTTCACCGCAGGCTTTGCGAGGAGCGCGGGCATCACCGAATCAGCTTGCAACGAGACGAGCACAGAACATCCTTGAATACCCATCGAAACCAGATGCGGATCGAGAGCATTTTTCAAAATTTCATCTATCACGGCTCGGTAGCTCAGTCGGTAGAGCAACGGACTGAAAATCCGTGTGTCGGCGGTTCGATTCCGTCCCGAGCCACTACTTTAAGCGTCAGCATACAATATGCTGGCGCTTTTTTATATAGGTCGTTACATAATCGTAATATAACATACATATTTTTCCTTTAAAAAGTGTAAAGTTACACAAAAAGAATAAATATCAAACAGATACATGAGATTTTTACCAGCTATATTATAAATTCATTACATCTTTTTCATTTTCACCACTAGTCTTTCTACCTATGGTAAATTGAGAAAGTGTCAAAAAATACGAGAATTTACAAATAAAAAGATAAATAGAGAGAAATTTGACATAGGGGGATTTGTACGTGAAAGAGACGACGGGTCTTTGGAAAAAGGCCTTGGCCATTGCTTTGCTTGCGATGACATTGAGCTTTGGGACGGTGTATGCCGAGGATAATCTAGAGAATATTTACCACGTCTACATAGACGGTAAACATCTAGGTCTTGTGGAAAATAAAACAGATGCCGAGGAATATGTGGACCAACGTTTAATGGAAGCGCAGGACAAGCATGAAGAGTTAGAGGTGGAGCTTTTAGAAAAAGTAACCTATGTACCTGAGAAACAGTTTTCTCCATCGGTCGAAACAGAGGAGACGCTCCGTGAACTTGAAGAAGAAATAGAAATAGCTGCATCAGCCGTTAGTTTAGTCGTAGAGGACGAAGCAGTCGCTCACCTCGCGAACGAAAAAGATGCAGATAAAGCTCTTCAGCGTTATAAAGAGAAATTCGTCGATGAAGAGGATCTTCAAGCACTAGAAGAGCGTTCCGATGAGGAGAAGCCGGACGTTGAAGATAAGACTATTATGGATGTCGAGCTGACGAAGCAGGTCAAACAGCAGGAGCAGCTTGTAGAACCTTCTGAAATCAAACAGGTGGACGACGCCATAGAGATTTTAGAAAAAGGCGTCCCTGAACAAACGGTACATGTGGCTGACGAAGGCGAAGATGTGGAAGATCTGACATCTGAGTACGATGTGTCGAAAGATGAATTGTTACAGGACAATCCTCATTTAGTTGAGAGTGATTCCTTATCGAAGGGTGAAGAAATCGATATTTCAGAAACCGAACCTGTAACAGAAGTTCTAGTTAGAGAAGAAGGTATAAAAAAAGAGAAAATCCCTTATGAAACCGAAATTGTCGAAACCGACGACTTAGAAAAAGGGAAAAAAGAGACGAAACAAAAAGGTCAAGACGGCGAGAAAGAAATACATTACTACAAAGACAAAAAGAATGATCGCACGATGGACGAAGGCACGATAAAAGAAAAAGAAATAAAAAAGCCTGAAAAAGAAATTATTCTTAAAGGCACAAAAGTGATCCCTTCGAAAGGGTCGGGCAATTTCTCATGGCCGGCCGTCGATGGATCGATCACAAGTAAACAGGGTGAACGCTGGGGTAAGTATCACAAGGGAATCGACATTGCAGGGGTGAAAGACAGAACAATTAAGGCTGCTGATCACGGGAAAGTCATCGAGGCCGGTAAGGATGGAGCTTACGGAAATAAAGTAGTCATTGATCATAACAATGGGTACGAGACGACGTATGCTCATCTGGAATCTATTGATGTAAATGAAGGTGACACTGTCGAAAAAGGTTCTTCTCTTGGAGACATGGGAACAACCGGACGCTCGACTGGCGTACACTTGCATTTCGAAATTCATAAGGATGGCTCATTGGAAAATCCATTGGACCATATATAAACGAAAGCTGCTATGAATTCATAGCAGCTTTTTTCTACTGGATAAGACATTTTCATCGAAATAAGTTAAAATGAGGGAAAGCACTGAAGTTGAAAAAAGGAAGTGACTGAATAATGGCACAGAAAATTTTAGTAGTAGATGACGAAAAGCCAATTGCTGATATATTGAAATTTAACTTGGAAAAGGAAGGCTATGAAGTGGTTTGCGCTTACGATGGCGATGAAGCGATCCGTAAGGCTGATGAGGAAAATCCTGAACTGATTTTACTCGACATCATGCTTCCTCATAAAGATGGAAATGAAGTGTGTCGTGAGGTTAGAAAAACGCATGCGATGCCTATTATTATGCTGACCGCTAAAGATGCAGAAATCGATAAAGTATTAGGTTTGGAAATGGGCGCGGATGATTACGTCACCAAACCGTTCAGTAACCGCGAATTGATTGCGCGTGTAAAGGCGAACTTACGCCGCCACCAGCAGGAACCTGAAGATTCTTCCCAGCAGTCTAAAGACATTACGATCGGGCGTCTGGTCATTCACCCGGATGCTTATACCGTGACGAGAGATGGTTCGTACATTGAACTGACGCATCGTGAATTTGAGCTGCTCCATTATCTGGCCCGTCACACTGGACAGGTTATGACGCGTGAACACTTGTTAGAAACGGTATGGGGCTATGATTATTATGGTGATGTTCGTACCGTGGACGTGACCGTTCGACGCTTACGCGAAAAAATTGAAGAAAGCCCCAGCAATCCAATGTGGATCGTAACACGACGAGGAGTCGGGTATTATTTAAGAAATCCAGAGCAGGAGTAGTGTTTGTGTATGAAGAAGGTAGGTTTTTTCCAGTCTGTTCGGCTGAAGCTGACGATCGTATATATTTTACTCCTCCTTCTAGCCATTCAGGTGATTGGGTCCTACTTTGTCGGGGAATTGGAGGATCGGCTCGTTGAAAACTTCGAAGAGTCGTTAGAGGGCAGGCTGAACTCTTTAAATTACAGCCTGCAGAACGCTTATGAAACGGAGCGGGACGATTCGGATACGACCCTCGAAACCGATGTGCAGCGGCTGATCGACGATTTTAATGAAAGTGATATTCATAAGCTGCAAGTGATCGACTATTCCAACCGCCGAGTCATTGCTACATATGATCCGGAAGATTTTAACCGATCAGACGTAGGTAAGAAATCAAATGACCCGAGGATTACTAGCGCCTTGCTGTATAGAAGTAACCAGGATCCGGAGATTCAGCTTGATCCTGATACGCAGAACCGTCTGCTCGTCGGGGCAAAACCGGTGGAAAGCAGTGATGGCGAAGAAGTCCATGCGGCGGTAAGTTATCAGGCGAATTTGACGAATGTATATGACCAGCTTCAGGATATCAACAACATCTTTGCGCGTGGGACGCTGTTAGCGATTACCGTCACGGCTTTATTAGGTATACTTGTCGCCAGGACGATCACTAAACCTTTATCCGAAATGAGAAGACAGGCTCAGATTATGGCAACAGGAGACTTTTCCCAAAAAGTGAGCGTGCACGGCAACGATGAAATCGGTCAGCTCGGCGTCACATTC
Organism: Halobacillus campisalis; assembly: GCF_030345335.1. Lineage (GTDB taxonomy): Bacteria > Bacillota > Bacilli > Bacillales > Halobacillaceae > Halobacillus_A > Halobacillus_A campisalis. Next base: position 351,551 of record NZ_JAPVRC010000003.1, on the reverse strand, counting down.
AATGATTTGAATGACAAGCTGAAGCAATCTCAGGCCACGACAGAAGGCGAACGGCGGAAGTTAAGCTCCGTTCTTTCAAATATGTCCGATGGTGTTATCGCAACTGACCGTTTAGGTGCCATCACTTTAATGAACGCCCCTGCCTCCAAGCTGATCGGCCAATCCTTTGAAGAGGTGCAGGGTCAATCACTGATCGATATTCTTGATCTCAATGAACAGGTTGCCGATGTGAATGATATTGAGTCGATCGGATCGATTATCATCGATTTAAGCACGGAGGATCAGCCGCTGTTACTGAAAGCCAATTTCTCGGTCGTTCAAAATGAAAAGGAAGAAATGGACGGGTTCATTTCAGTAATCAGCGATGTAACCGAGCAGGAACGGATCGAACAGGAGCGGAGAGAGTTCGTTTCCAACGTATCGCATGAACTTCGCACCCCGCTCACAACGATGAGAAGCTATCTGGAAGCATTGACGGATGGAGCCTGGGAAGACAAGGAAATCGCCCCCCGCTTCCTCGACGTCACACAAAATGAGACCGACCGCATGATCCGTCTCGTGAATGATTTACTCCAGCTTTCCAAAATGGATCGCAAAGATACCGGGCTTTTTAAAGAAAAAGTGGAGTTTATCGAGTATTTCAGCCACGTGATTGACCGTTTTGAAATGCACAAAGATCAAAAGAATGAGTTTAAACGACTTTTAACGGAACAAAGCTTGTATGTTTGGATCGATAAAGACAAAATCACTCAAGTGCTCGACAATATCATTTCCAATTCGATCAAATATTCCCCTGAAGGCGGAACGATTACCCTTAAAGCAGAAACCATGAAGAAACAGCTGCTTGTAAGTATCACGGATCAGGGGATGGGGATGCCGTCTGACACGGTTGATAAAATATTCGATCGTTTTTATCGAGTGGATAAAGCTCGGTCCAGGGAAGTGGGCGGTACGGGACTCGGTCTCGCTATTGCCCGGGAAATAATTGAATCCCACCATGGTCAAATATGGGCGAATAGTCAAGAAGGTAAAGGTACGACCGTTTTCTTCACCCTTCCGCTCATTAACCAGAAGCGGAGGAAGCGCAAATGAAGGTAGAAACGTTGAAATCTATTATTCTCGTCATACTCATCGGTTTTAGTTTGTTGCTTACTGTCGGTTTGTGGTACTATCAGCCGGAATATGAAAGTGCGGAAGATGGAGACAGCCTCATTGACGAAACGAGCATTGAGGGCGAAGAAGTCGAGATCTCTTCTCTCATTGAGCCGGACCAGTTCATTCTTCATCTGGACGGGGCGCATTATTCCTTTAGAACCCCAGCCGACACGAGACTTACTTTCAATGATATGAGAAACTGGAAGCTGACAGGTTTAACCACTACAGAAAATCGAGAACCTCAATTCAATGAAGGCAATTGGGTGGAGCTTTCCTTTCCGACTCGTATTCCTTCTAAAATGATTCCTGAATTATTCAACGTGGAAAGTGATAATGAAGTGCCGTCCGGTCAATTCAACCGCATGTTCATTACGTTTAACACAAACGGCGCGGAGCTGATGTTTGCGTCGGATTCGGAAAGTTCAGCAGCATTCAGTGCGTCGATCGGCCCGGATGATGCGGACCAGTTAGTAGACAGTTACAGTGATGAAGAATTACTGGCCGAGCAGACTCTGTTTGCGGGAGATGAAGACAAGCGGATTTATATCCCCAAAGACCGTGTGACCGTCCAGGAGGATTCAGTAGAAACAGCACGAATTGATATTTTACCTTTAAAAAATGAATTATTTCCTGACTCACCCGTCGTCAACATTTCGGAAGGTTCGACGAACGAGCAGCGATTAACCGATAACAGCAGAAGACTAGAAACCCTTGCCAACGGAAATCGAATGGAATACACGAAGCTCACGCCGAATACTTCAGAGGTTCAAAGAGCTTTAAATTCGTATGACTTGTTAGAAAGAAGTGTGAATTTTATCAATACACATGAAGGCTGGACGGACACGTTCCGGTTATCGGAGCTGAACCCCTCCAATTCCTCTATTGTTTACAATATGTATTTCAACGACATTCCTTTGCTTTCCAGTGCAGATGACGTTCATAGAATCAGGCTGGAATACGATGGCGATGAAGAGCAGCGTTATGTACGCCCTCTTCGAGATTTCGACCCATCTTACCCGAACCCTAATGAAGTAGAATTACCTGGCGGGGAAGATGTAGCAGCCTTTTTGGTAGATTCCCGTCAATATAACGTGAACCTGATCGAAGATATTAAAATCGGCTATACGATTACTCCACAATCTCAAAATTACCAGCAGGTGTATGACCTCATTCCCGTCTGGTTCGTCAAAGAAAATGGCAATTGGAAAGAGATTAATGAGTTATCTTCATCGAGCGGAGAAGGAGGGGTAGCTCATGCAGTGGGGACAAATTAAAACGTTGTTCATCCTCAGCTTCCTGATTTTGGATCTCTTCTTGCTGCAGCAATTTTTGACGAAGCAGGAGGAAGCACAGGTAGGGACTTTGCAGGATTCGATGTTCGATGAAAGCCCTGCTGAGAACAACGTCGAGATTAGCGGAGACGTGCCGGAAGAAGCCCCCGAAGTCAGTTTTTTAATTGCTTCTCTCAGTGATTTTACTGAAAACCAGTTAGAAGCCATTCGTGATTTAACCGATCAGAATGCCCAAGTCTTTAATGAAAATCTCCTCGTCTCTACTTTGGCTGAACCTGTAGCCATCGAGGACGATGAAGAAGTCATCTCAGAGGTCGTCAGAGAATATGTTCCTTTCATTAGTCAGTACTCGTATTGGGGATGGAACGAACAGAGAAACAAAATTCTTTTCTTCCAAACGACCAACACCCGGACGGTATATTACAATTCGGGAGGCGTATTGATGGTGGACGTGGAAGACGGACAGATGACAGGGTATCAGCTGACCCAGTTAAGAGAAGATGAGGAAGACAGTGGAGATGAACGCGAACTGTTAGAGCCTGTTGACGTCATTGACATTTTATACGAAGACCAGGTCATCACGACGGGCGATGAAGTGACGGACATGAAAATAGGCTACTATTCGGCAGCGACCTTCGATCCTACTCAGGTGTTCGCACCGATTTGGAAAATTACCGTCAATGGTGAAGAAGACCTCTTCGTTAATGCGGTGACCGGCGAAGGACGCATGCTCGATATTGATGAAGACGAGTTTATTCAGGCTACTTCAGAGTACTTTATGGAGTTGATGAGTGAAAATAGTGAAGGTGTCATTTCTAATGAAGCAAATGAAAGAGAAGCCGATAACGATGAAAACAGCTCTGAAGAAGAAGAAGAATAGATCGACATGGGGTGTCATACAATGAGTTTACGATTCAGTGTGCTTGCCTCAGGCAGTACAGGCAATGCATTTTATATTGAGTCCGGCGACGAGAAAATTTTAGTCGATGCTGGACTAAGTGGAAAGAAAGTGGAGGGACTGCTTGATCAAATTGAAGTAGATCCGCACGACCTTTCAAGAATTCTAGTCACTCACGAACATAGTGACCACATTAAAGGACTAGGCATCATGGCCAGGCGCTACAACCTGCCGATTTACGCCAATGAGAAGACGTGGCAGGCGATGGAAGGACAGCTCGGGAAACTGACAACTGATCAGAAATTCCATTTCAATATGGAAGAAACGCGGACATTCGGCGGAATAGACATCGAATCATTCGCCGTTTCTCACGATGCCGCTGACCCTATGTTTTATACCTTTCGTAAGGACGGAAAAAAAGTATCGCTCGTCACCGATCTAGGCTACGTATCCGAACGCATTAAAAAAACGGTCGAAGGGTCCGATGCTCTCATTTTCGAATCAAATCATGATGTAAGCATGCTAAGGATGGGCCGCTACCCATGGAACGTGAAACGAAGAATATTAGGTGATTCCGGCCACGTATCCAACGAAGATTGTGCCCTTGCTCTGACGGATATTCTGGATGATCAGACAAAGCGCGTCTATTTGGCCCACCTCAGCCTGGATAATAATATGAAAGAGCTGGCCCGTATGTCCGTACAGGACGTGTTACAGGAACGCGGTTTTGAAATCGGCAGAAGAATCGAACTGCATGATACCGATCCCGCCTATGCAACGCCCATCTATGACTTATAGGGTTTTAAAACGCAAAGTTAAGGCAAGAATAAAGTAGAATAAGATGTGGAAGAAAGGAAAGGTGATAGCCGTGGGATACTACGACGATCATTCACCAGCCACACAGCAGAAGAAGAGCCGCCGATTCATAATGCCTGCCCTTATCGGGATTGTGCTCGGTGCTGTTCTCGTTTTGCTGGCGTTGCCTGCGCTGGTACAAACCAATTTACTCCCTTATGACATGACAGCACCGGACGAGGACCGTGAATCCATAGAAGATGAAGACACCAACTTAAACAGTGAACGGGTAGAGCTTGATGTTAATACCCAGATTACAGAAATCGTAGAAGAAGTCACTCCTTCGGTCGTCGGGGTCGTCAACAACCAGTCCCAATCCCAGTTCTGGGAGGAGCCAGGCTCTGAACAGGCAGGAGAAGGATCAGGGGTCATTTACAAGCAGGAAGACGGAAAAGCCTATGTCGTGACGAACAATCACGTCATTGAAGGAGCAAACGATATAGAAGTCGTCATGTCCGATGAAACGAGAGTCCCGGCTGAACTCGTCGGAGGAGACGTATTCTCCGATCTCGCCGTACTCGAAATGTCGGACGAAACGGTCACCAAAGTGGCGGAAATCGGAACTTCAGAAAGCCTGAAAGTCGGCGAACCGGCCATCGCCATCGGAAACCCATTAGGATTACGATTCGCAGGCTCCGTCACGAAAGGAATTATCAGCGGTACCCAGCGTGCGATCCCTCAGGATTTCAATAACGATGGACAGCCGGACTGGCAGGCCGAGGTCATTCAGACAGATGCTGCGATCAACCCCGGAAACAGCGGAGGAGCGTTGATTAACGTCAACGGTCAATTGATCGGCATCAATTCTATGAAAGTGGCTCAATCCTCCGTCGAAGGCATCGGATTCGCGATTCCTATTGATGCGGCCCTGCCATTGATCGAGCAGCTTGAGGAAAACGGACAGGTGGAACGTGCATTTATCGGCATTGAAGCCTACGGATTAAAGGAAGTGCCTTCTTCAGAACTGCAGAGCACGCTCAACCTGCCGGACGATGTATCAGATGGATTGTACATTCGTAGCATTACGCAAATGTCTCCAGCTTCAAAAGCAGGACTCGAGCCACTCGATGTCATTACAGAGCTTGATGGAGAGCCCGTAGCCGACATCATCGATTTACGGAAATACTTGTACGATAAAAAGAATCCAGGAGATACATTAGACGTCACCTATTATCGCAACGGTGAACAAAATTCAACAACCGTCACCCTTGGCACCCAGGAATAGACTCTTTTACAAGCGTGTGCTCCTCAAAAAGCACGCGCTTTTTTTATCCACACCATGTGAATAATGTTCTGGATAAAGAGCATATATGGTGGCGAACATACATACTAACACAATATAGACACATCAATTTGTGCATATGTGGATAGAACTGTGGATAAACTGTTCACACCGTGGGATAACTTGTGAATAGCTGAAAATTAACAAATTCTGTGCATAAGTCTGTGGATAATTGTGGGTAACTTAAATCGTTAGTCGTCTTATCCACATGTGCACAGGGAACAAAGCCTTAAGCTCTCCCTTTTTCAACAACATTCTACATAATCCTCTAATTTCCGCAAAAGTCTACTAACGGCTATCGAGAGTGGGTTATCCACATTTTTTCAAAAAGGTTGTCCATAACTCATCCAGTTTCGTACAATGAAGTGGATAAGGAGGATTACATATGATAGATGTTCGAAGCGATACCGTAACAAGACCCACCCCCGAGATGCGGAAGGCCGGCTATCACGTCGAGGTTGGGGATGACGTGTACGGCGAAGACATGAGCGTCATAAAATTAGAAGAAACCGCAGCGCGCATGCTCGGAAAAGAAGCAGCCCTGTTCGTAACGAGCGGAACGCAAGGCAATCAAATCGCAGCACTGACCCACTGTGACCGCGGGGACGAAGTACTTCTCGAAGCGGACGCTCACCTTTTCCTATATGAAGGAGCCGCGATGTCCGCCTTAGCAGGCGTCCAGCCCCGCACGATCCAGGGCGTGCGCGGAGTAATGAACCCGGAACATGTCCGGGCAGCCGTGCGGCCGGATAATATCCATTTTCCTGAAACAGGGATGATCTGCATAGAAAACTCCCACAACAAAGCCGGAGGTGCCATCGTTCCTCTCGAAAACATGCAGGCGATTCATGACATAGCGAGAGAACACGGCATTCCTGTCCATTTAGACGGCGCCCGATTATTCAATGCGTCGGTCGCTTCCGGCGTCTCCGTTAAGGATTATGCGGCCCAGACGGATACGGTGCAGTTCTGTTTATCAAAAGGACTCGGCGCCCCTGTCGGTTCGATCATCTCCGGCTCTGCTGAGTTCATTCGAAAAGCACGCAAATGGCGCAAACGACTTGGAGGCGGACTGCGCCAGGTCGGCGTCATTGCTGAACCCGGGTACGTCGCGTTGACGACGATGGTCGACCGACTGGCGGAAGATCATGAACATGCGGCATTAATGGCTGAAGCTTTTGAACAAATTCCCGGACTGAGCCTTGAAGGATCAATTGATACGAACATCGTCATCGTTAATGTAGCTGGTCTTTCCATGTCCAGCGATCATTTTGTTGAAGAATTGACAAAAGCAGGCGTACTTGCAGGCACGTTCGGACCGGACACCGTGCGTTTTGTTACGCATTATGACGTAAACCGTAACGATATTAAACAAGTGATTGATCGGGTGAACGAACTGGCCCGCGTAAGAAGCTGACATTCTATCCACACAAAAAAGCCCTCTTCCACCAGCGCCATAGCGGCGGGGAAGAGGGCTTTTATTTATTGGGCAGCGGCCAGACCTGCTTTATTCAGGAAATTCCACGGCTGGTTAAAGTGCGGCTGGAAGAAGAAATCAACAAAGCCGAGCTCATCGACGGTCATTCCGCTTTGAATACAGACGCTGAGCGTGTTGATCGACTGCGTAACGTCGGCTTTAGATAACACTTGCGCGCCTGCGACTTTACGAGAGTCAGGATCATAGCTTACCTTCAGCTGTACATTTTCAGCCGTCGGCATAAACTCCGGACGATGCTTTTCATTGATTGTGATACTTTTCACATGAACACCTAAAAGACGGGCTGAGGTTTCCGTCAATCCGGTAGAGGCCATGTTCCAATCATAAATGTGCAGACCGGACGTCCCCTGGGTACCGACATTTTTCAGAACAGGTCGCATCAAGTTGCGAGCCACGAGCGTACCCATACGTACGGCGTTGGTAGCCAGCGGGATATAAGCGTGGCCGCCGGTCGGATTATATTTAACTGCACAGCAGTCACCTGCCGCAAAAATAGCTGGATCACTTGTCTGCATATATTCGTTTACTTTAATTGCTCCGTTATCGAGCATATCGACTTTTCCACGCAGCAGATTCGTGTTGGGACGGAATCCTACACACATAATGACTAAGTCGGTTTCAATCCGGCCTTTGTTCGTCACGACCGCTTGGACCGAGCCTTTCCCTTCAAACTTTTCCACCGTCTCGCCTAAACGTAGGTCAATGCCGCGGTGGCGGAAGTCTTCTTCAACTTGATCGGTAAACTCCGCATCAAGATATTTATTTAAAATCCGATCGACGCCGTCAATCAACGTCACTCGTTTCCCGGACTTTTCAAAAGCTTCCACGAGCTCGACTCCGATATACCCTGCGCCAACAACGGTCACATGATCGGCATGCTCTGCTTTTTCAATAATCGTATTCGCCTGGTTGTAGTTTTTCGCAAGCAGGACGTTGTCGAGATCGATTCCTTCGATCGGCGGTGTTACCGGCCAGGAGCCTGTCGTCATGACGAGCTTATCATAGTAGTCCGTCACAAATTCTCCCGTCACTAGATTCACAGCTTCAATGCGCTGATTGATCGTATCGATGTCTTTCACGTCGTGCTGCATTCTCATAGAAATGCCCAGCTCTCTGAGCTGTTCAGGAGAAGAGTAAAATAATCCTTGAGGATCATCAACGACCCCGCCCACATACAGCGCTAAACCACAGGAAAGAAAGGATACGTTGTCATTGCGTTCATACACCGTGATGTCCGCTTCAGGATAAAGATGAGCCATATTCGTAACCGCGGCTGTTCCCGCGTGAGTGCTTCCGATAACTGCAATTTTCATCATGTTGTCCTCCTTGGATATTGAATTGTGAAATCATTCACATAATCAATGTAATTTTATTATAATCCCTCGCATCAAACATTTCAATCTTTTTGTTCAATATTTCACAAAGTATATTTCAATCGACATAATTTCAGTTTTTTTTCAAGAGACCGCCCATGTATATCTATTTTTTAGATATACTAATAGAAAGACAATTGACGTGAAGGGGGTTATATGATGAAAAAGAAAAGGTGGCTTATCATAACCGTACTTTTATTACTTATCAGTATTGGTGTAAACGTTTACCAGTACCAGACGTCCCAGGATGAGTTGACAGCTGCCAAAACGACAGATCTGACAGCGATGCGCGGCTTGCTGACGGAGCTTGCGGTTCGGATTGGAGACGAGGATGCGACAGATTCGGAAATCAAAGCGCTCGCCTTTTCATTCAATAGAGCGACCATCGACCTTTCGGACACGAAAGACCTGTACCCCGGCGGCCATGCGGAGTTCGATTTTTATCAAAAAACCGCCCGCACCCTGCTCACCTATGTAAATAATCAGAACATCACAGAGATGCCGATCCAGAAAAGGGATACCGTTTTCCAGATTATTATGAGCGGCCTCAGTTCAAGGGATGCAGATTTTATCGAACAGCAGATCGCTCAATTGGATCCGTAAGCGAACCCTTTCACTGATTGGAAAGCGGCCGTTTACATACTATACCCTGACCTGTATAGAAGTAGAAAAGGAAGAACTTACTGGTAAGAAAGTGCGTTGACATTAAATGACAACCTACTATAATTGAAAGTACAGCCGGTACAAGCTCGACTTGTGTCGGTTCATTTTTTAAATACAGATGGGTAATTTATACTCTTGAGTATTTAATTTTCATTTAAGGGTGTCTTTTGTCTATGGAACAATTAGGGACTTTCGCCTAAATAGATAGAATCGATCCGTAAACAGAGAGAAGGAAGGTTCTTTTTCAGCAGTCAGAGCTTCGGAAATACAAAAAAAGGGGTTATATTATTCTATGTGTGGATTTATTGGGATTTTGCATAATAGAGGGCAGTCGGTCACGGAAGAATATACAAAAGCATTCGAACAAAGCAATCATTTGATCAAGCACCGCGGGCCGGATGATGAGGGGTATTATCATGACGATCATATTTCTCTGGGCTTCCGCAGATTAAGCATCATCGATATCGAAAGCGGCCATCAGCCGTTTCATTTTGAAAACGAGCGCTACTGGATGGTCTTTAATGGAGAAATTTATAATTATGTCGAGCTGCGTGAACAGCTGATCGAGAAAGGGTACACCTTTCAAACCGAGTCAGACACCGAAGTCATTGCTGTGCTGTTCCAGGATCAAAAGGAAGGCGCCTTCAAGCAGCTGCGCGGCATGTTCAGCATTTTAATTTGGGATAAAAAAGAAAAAGATCTGTACGGCGCACGCGATCCGTTTGGCATCAAGCCGTTCTTTTACAGCGATTCAAACGACGTTCTCCGCTTTGCTTCAGAGAAGAAAAGCCTCGCGACACCAAATGACGATGTCTCAACGCTTGCCCTGCAGCATTATTTAAGCTATCAATACGTACCGGAACCGATGACGATGACAAGCGATGTACATAAGGTGGAACCCGGACATTATTTTATAAAAAAATCAGGCGGTTCCCTTCAGATGGAACGTTATTTCCACGCGACGTTCAATCCGGTCATTACGGAAGAGAAACGTCAAATGAAACAGATTCAGGATGTCCTGTTTGATTCTGTCGGCATTCACATGCGCAGTGACGTGCCGGTCGGTTCGTTCTTATCCGGCGGCATCGATTCGTCGCTGATTGTATCGATCGCCAGGCAGTACAACCCGAATATTAAAACGTTCTCCGTCGGCTTTGAACGTGAAGGCTACTCTGAAGTTGACGTAGCCAAAGAAACCGCAAACTCATTGAACGTGGAGAATCATGATTATTTAATTTCTGCTGAAGAATATGTGGAAAAGCTTCCGAAAATCATGTGGCACATGGACGATCCATTGGCTGATCCATCCTGTGTTCCGTTATATTTCGTCGCACGGGAAGCAAGGAAGCAGGTAACAGTCGTGTTGTCCGGGGAAGGGGCAGACGAGCTGTTCGGCGGCTACAACATTTACCGCGAACCGGAATCACTAAAAGCATTCAATTCGATGCCGGCCGTCTTGAAAAAAGCGTTGAACCAGGTCGCACGCGTCCTGCCTGAAGGTATGCGCGGCAAGAGCCTGCTTGAGCGCGGCACCACACCGCTAAAAGAGCGTTTCATCGGAAATGCGAAAATGTTTGAAGAAGCGGAAAAAGAGCGCCTGTTAACGCAGTACGCGAAAGAATATCCGTACCAGTCGCTGACGAAGAGTCTGTATCAGACAGCCGATGAATACCATCCGACCCACCAGATGCAGTACGTCGACATCCACACGTGGATGCGTGGAGACATCCTGCTGAAGGCGGATAAAATGACGATGGCGAACTCCCTCGAGCTGCGTGTTCCATTTTTAGATAAAGAAGTGTTCAACGTCGCCCGCGAACTTTCCGTTGACAGCACGATCGCCGACGGCACAACGAAATCGATCCTGCGTAAAGCTGCCCGAGGCATCGTGCCCGATCACGTCCTCGACCGCAAGAAGCTCGGCTTCCCGGTACCGATCCGCCACTGGCTGCGACATGAACTGTACGACTGGGCGAAAAAACTGATTGCAAGCAGCCCGACCGATCACCTGATCAGCAAAGCCGTCGTACTCGAGCTGCTTGAAGCCCACGTCCAGCAAAAAGGGGACTATTCCCGTAAGATCTGGACCGTCCTCATGTTCATGCTGTGGCATCAGATCTACATGGAAGACGTCTATTCCTTCGAAGAGCTGCAGAAAGTCGACGAAACGAAAAGTAAAGTACGCGAACAAATGTCACTCGTCTAACGACAGAAAAGGTCCACTCTCAACTCGAGAGTGGACCTTTTTTTATAATTCCAGCGTTTCTTTTAACAACTGCAAATCTGTGGCAATCATCGCCGCATCCAGCATGAAATTCTCTTCGGAGATCTCAGGAAGCCTGAATAACGTGAACATCACTTCACAGCCCGGCCCATTGTGAATCACCCGCATCGGATTCAAAAGCTCAGCACCCGCGCCCACGGTCACAAAATGATCCAGCACGCCGTGCGGATTATCCTCCACGAAACGGATCTTCGCCCGGCCGTCTTCCGTTTCCACAATCCAATCATCGCCTTTTTTGGCCACCGACAAACAGAAGGACTTCGCCCACGCCGGCAGATTCATCGGCTCGTGCACGAAGCGGTACACTTCCTGCATCGGTCTATTAATCGTTACGCTTACCGTTTTCGCCTCAAACATGTTCAGCACTCCTTCTCAACTAACCATACCCCTTTTACGCAGGAATATATACTGGAAAATAAAAAAATTTTGGCGGAGATTTTTTTGGACTTTAAAGAAGGAGCCATTCTGCATCAGCTGCGTAAGGTGTAAATGTAGAAACTCACAAAACCTCTCTGGATATAAAAAAGACCAGCTTTATAGCTGGCCCACCATCAGTTCCACTGTTTCCTTCAGCCGTCGTAAATCATTCACAAGCAAAGACCCATCCAGCAAAAAGTCCTCATCCGACACGTCAGAAGGGCGGAACAACGTAGCCACCACCTCACAGCGACGCTCCCCGTTTGCGATCACCCGCATCGGATGAACCATTTTCTCCCCTGTCGCAAGCGTCAACTCATAATCGGCGACCCGGTAAGGGTTATCCTCCGCAAACTGCACCCGCGCCTTCCCATGGCCGGTCTCTACGAACCATACGTCCTGCCTGCAGGCGACCGACAAGCAGAACGATTTTGCCCATGCTGCCAGATTCATCGGTTCACGCAGGAAATGGTAGGCTTCATCCGCACTGATATTCACCGTCACGCTGACTGTTCTCGTATCCAACATCCGATCCCCTCCGCATCCAACGTTTATCTACTTCATTATTTCGTTATGCCCTATGTATGAAATCTCCATCCGTAGTTTGGGTTAACTTATTGAAAAATATTTAACAGGGATTGGGATAACCGGGGTTCGTTGCAGAAATAAGAGACAGGGGTGGTTGGGAAGCTACTCGCTTTCCTGTGGGGGACCTGGCGAGCTTCATCGGGCTTGCAGCCCTGTGGGATCTCGCCTACATCCTTCTCCCACGGGAGTCTCGCAGCTTCCCAACCACCCCATTCGATTGAGGTGAAAATCGAACCCTTTATCCAGAAGGAGAATATCCTTGGCTTGTGAGAATTTAGAGTTCAATAGAATGATTTTTAACGTAGCACACATTTGATGTTAATCTGCACACTAGAATCAACGATTCCTATTTCTTGAGGAAATTTCGAGATGCTTATGTGGTAGAGGGGCGGAAGGAAACGGAGAGACTCCTGTGGGATTAGCGGGACAGATGAGACCCCGGAGAGCGAAGCTCGAGGAGGCTCAGCGCCCGCCCCACGGAAAGCGAACCGTTTCCTGCAGCCCCTAAACGCCCACTTTGTCTCGAAATTAACCTTCCAATAAAGGCAGCATATATTTACAGAGAAAGCATAAGAAAGAGCCTGGCCCCGAGTAATTAGGACCAGGCATTCACTCTTATTGATAATTGATAATCGCAGGGTTGGGATCGAGTTTTAAGACTTCCTCTGGATCCATGACGGGTTGATCTTTATCGTAAAAGATTTTAAATCCGCCGTACTGAATCGCTTGGTTACGGACAAAATTCCCGTAAAGCGACTGTTTCGCGTTGGCATCGCCCCAGCCGTCATAGTTGAGGGCAATTTCGACGTTGTCGGTCGGTTGAATCGCTTCTCTATTTGTCAGCACGTCATCCGTGAACTGGTGGACAAAAACGAATTTATCCGGCAAATTGTTTTCCTCCGTCAGCTGGGATACATATTCAACGGCTTCCTGCACTTCAGCGCCATCAACCTGTCCGAGGTCTTCTCCCGGCGTTTCTCCTTCATCGACTTGGAATTCGGTGTCAATCGCCAGGTGAACGTGAGGGTGCTTCAGCCATTTCTCAATCATCTTCACCTGATTCATGACGGAATCGGTGCCGAGCTGAATATCAAGCATCACAAGAGCGTCATGCTCCTCAGCAAGCTCGACATACTCATCAATGTTCTCTTCGTCCGTCATGCGCACGTAATTCCCATCAGGTCCAGGCTCATTCTGGGCCATCGTCGCAATCAGCTCAATCGTCGGCACCGCCGGACGCTCCGGATCGGCGTCCGAATACGCCTGCGTCTGTTCCTTCAGCCTTTCCATGTACTCCTCAGGTTCCAGTTCACCGAGAATCCCCATGTTTTCCGATTCCGGCGTACCATAGAACGCCACAAGTCGATGATCCTTCAACGGTCCATCAGACGGATCCTCCACCCCGTCAGCCAGCGTCTCTCCAACAGGAATCGAACGCTTCGAACCGCCTCCCTGTGCCTGAGCTTCAGGCATGTGCTGCTGTTCCTCTTCAGACAGACGTTCATCTATAGGCACAGCGTCTTCCGAAGGCTCCAAAGCTTTAAAAGGCGGATCAGGCTCTTCCTTTTTCTCTTCTTCAGGAGAAGCATCCTTACCTTCATGCTCCGAAGAAGTCGGAGACGATTCCGTACAAGCCGCCAGCAAAAACATAATAAACACCGCCAATAGCAGCAGATAGAACTTTTTCATCACATCACACTTCCTTCTCTAAAACAGTAAATCACTGGAATATTGAAGAAGCTTAACATATTTTTCTTGCGCTATGCCATATGTAAATAAATTGAAAGAAAACTTACATACTTCTGCTTTAAAGGAAGCGGACGAAAGCCAGCAGCTTTCATGATAAAATGGAAGCAGAACAACGAGCTGGAGGACGAAACCAATGAAAATAACCATCGTAACCGTCGGAAAACTAAAAGAAAAATACCTTAAACAAGGAATCGAAGAATACATCAAACGCCTCACCCCCTACGCCAAAGTCGAGGTCGTCGAAGTCCCCGACGAAAAAGCACCAGAGAACCTAAGCGAAGCGCAAATGCTCGAAGTGAAGCAGAAAGAAGGGGAGCGGATTCTATCAAAAATCCAGCCAGACACCCATGTCTTCACACTGGAAATCGAAGGCAAGCAGCTTACTTCAGAAAAACTCGCCAAACAATTGGACGACTTGGCGACGTATGGGAAGAGTAAGGTAGCGTTTGTGATTGGGGGGTCATTAGGATTGAGTGATGAAGTATTAAAGCGGAGTGATTATGGGTTGTCTTTTTCGAAGATGACGTTCCCTCATCAATTGATGCGGTTGATGTTGATGGAGCAGGTGTATCGGGCGTTTAAAATTATGAGGGGGGAACCTTATCATAAATAGTAGGTTGTTCCTTAGAAAGAGGAAGGGTGGGGTAAGCAAAAGTAAAACCTTTAGAAGTGCAATTAAACACTTGGAGAACGGGATATATTATATCCTTAAATTACATAATTACTTTTTTCTATACCATTGTACTCCTTGGGAGTCTTTTCTATCGGGAATAATATTTGTGAAATCCGTACCATTAAGTACTGATTGAATTACCATTCTGCCTAAGTTTTTTCTAACTGTAAGCGGGATTTCATTCCAATTTTGTTCTGTAATTAGTTCCCGTATCAAAAAGCGAGTACCGGCTTCCATGTTTCCAATTCCCACTGCTACTTGCCATAACAGATCTTCGTAGTCATAGCTTGGAGGTTCATTAAATAATAATAGGCGTAAGTATTCACGGATAGATGGACAGTGGGAACTGTACGCATCTAGCGTCACCTTTTCGTATTCTTCTTGAGACAATTCTAATTTAATGTTTGGGGTCAATATGATCACTCCTCTTTTTTAGGTTTAGGTTATTATACCATAACCTAATTAAATTGATTAGAGTTATTTATTAATTTATATTCTTTTAAATATTTTCTACAGAAACATTACTTTCGTATCAAATAAAGAAATATTTAACAAAGGAGTTGCAGGAATGCTTTTTGAAGCGGGCGAGTTTAAGTGAAAATAATCAGTTTGTGAGAGACGTGGGAAGTGAGTAATACACCTTAACTTCCAATAATGAAGAAATGGAAGCACTCATGAACATTAGTGAGGAAGTTGGGAATCATAGCGAAGACTAAACGAGCCTTAAAAAGAAATTACCGGAAAAGGCCAAAGAGGAGATCAATCGATTGACAGAGGGGATGGAAGAAAGTATTTCCATTGGTCTAGTTTAGTTGGCACATCACGGTCACGAATAATAAGCAAGGATAGAAATTTTTTTCATTGCATAGTTATATTCCATTTCTGTGTAACTACTCCTTTTATCTGAGACAGATACAAAGCGGTTTTTAAAAAGCGATAAAAGATTATCTTGAAATCAAGTATACAGGAAAAGGAAGCTTTTCTGGAGTGAAGAGTATATAGATTTATTTAGATAGGATTTTCAACAAATTAAATCTAACATAAAAGCAGATAATTTTAATTATCTGCTTTTTTCTTACTTTCGAGGTCTTTGGATTTTATTAGCAAATATTGGAAGTAACTTTCTAATTCTCGAATTTGCTCTGGTCCCATTGCCTTCCATTTTTCCAAGTCAAAAAATGCAGCATCTTCTATTCCGTACTTGTCCATGAGCTTATTTATTTCTTCAGTTGTGTCGTATTCATTTTCTTCTGGTTCTTTTGCATTACTTTTTGTCCTACCTAATAAATAATCGACGCTTACATCTAACGCATTAGCAAGACTAATAAGCATCTCATTTGATGGTGTACTATAACCGTTTTCGTAATTGCTGACTGTACCTTTTGTAGTTTTAATCTTATTTGCTAATTCACTCTGAGTAAGTCCTTTTGTTTTTCTGGAATATTTAAGTCTTTGTGAGAGCATTTTTATGATCCTTTCACTTTTTTATGTACAAGATTATTGTACCATCTTTCTGCTTATTTATTGATAATTTTAAATGATGTACAAGAAACTTGTTTTTAACCCTTGACATACAAGATACTTGTACATATACTTTAAGTACAAGTTATTCATACTAAGGGGGGTGAAAAAAATGAAGAATAAACGTTTAAAAGAGGAAAGGATTTCAAGCTAACATGAGTCAAACTCAACTTTCGGAATGCTTAGAATATAAAGGGAATGTTCTTATCTATACCTAATTCTTGTTACTTTTGTTAAAATGATTATAGTTAATGTACCTGATAAAGAAGGGATAATTATGAGACAAAACTTAATTACAATAGAAGAGGAAAAGGAACTAAGAAAATATGCTTTAGAATTAAGAAAAAACATTGCTGTTAAAGCTTGTAATTCTTTTCTATCAAACTTTAATAAAGAAAATGAAAAACAAAAAATAAAAAAAACATTTTTAAATAATGTTCTAGAAAGAAAACCGTTTGAAAGTTGTATTGAGTTAATTGCGTTTTCACTTTATTTAACAGAGAAGGCTATAGACCAAGTGCTAGAAAGTCAAAAAACTATTATTAATAAAGTAAGTCTTGTGGGTTATATAATGGAACTGTCAGCGAGGGAATTTATTTCACCCTTCGATACAACAGTTATAAAGAGACATCTCACCTCAGCTAAAAGCAAAGGCTATTTCTTTACCCCAGTGTCACTAGGGCAAGAAATGGTAAAGCTTTTATTTAAGCAAAGTAATTCGTACAAAAGTTTAATTGACCCAGCATGCGGTACTGGAACGTTAATGGCACTTGCGTTAATTAATAATCCAGAGTTGGAAAGAATAACAGGTGTAGAACTTGATTCATTTACTGCTAGAATTGCAACTAAATTACTTAGCGAAGTTTCAAATGACTTAAATATCTCCCCTGAAATTGAAGTAATACAAGGGGATTTCTTGGAATTTGTGAATAATAGAGATGTACTTGAAAATGATTATAAGAAATTTGATGCTTTAATAATGAATCCACCTTATGGACAAGTTAGGTTTCTTAAGTCCAACCTATCTGATTTAACAACAGTAAGTAACCTCCCATCAAGAGAAACAACTGAATTATCTAAAAAACTTAGAGTTGAAAGTATTAACTCAGCAGCTCAATTTAGGAAAAAATTTAATGAAGTTGGACTTGGTAAAGGTACACCCGAATATTCTAAATTGTTTTTAGGGGCTTCTACACAATTAGTAAATGATCATGGGAAAATTGTAGCGATCACCCCTTCATCTTGGTTGGGAGATGAAAATGGAAACGGGCTCAGAGAGTTCCTCCTAAAAAATCATAAGATTGAAGAGGTTTGGAACTTTAGAGAGGATTCCAAATTATTTAAAGGAGTAAACCAACAGACTACTGTAACTTCTATTGTATTAGGAAAAGAAGTTAGGGATATAAGAATTGAACCCAATCTATCTTCTATTGAAGATATTGGGAAATCCACTCAAATTTTGAATGGTAAACTAATTAAATTCATAAGCCCTCGATATTTAAGGCTCCCCCAGTATGGAGGAGAGAGAATTGATATATTAGTAAAAATCCATGCATTTAATACAATCTATAATAATGATGACATTATAAATATGCGAGGAGAATTTGATTTAACTGTACACAAGGACCTATTACGTAAAGAGAATAAATATCCTAGACTTGTACGCGGTGACCACGTGGAACCATTCAGACTTAAAGATACAGATGAATCTGAAAAAATAGGTTTTGTGGATGCTACTACTTTCAAAAAGAAATTAAAGAAAAGTAAAAAGTTAGCACACCTCCAAAAAAAGAGAATTGTTTTACCTCAGTGTTCTTATATGCAACAGAAAAAAAGAATTGAAGCATGCCTAATTCAAAGTGATTCCATAGTTGCAAATTCTTGTAACTATGTTTTGCTAAATAGCGATAGTGAAGATGATCTGAAAATTCTCAACACTATAATGAATAGTGCAGTTATAGAGTGGAGATTTAGGCTGTTTAATAGTAATAATCATATATCTAACTTTGAAATTGATGAATTCCCTATTATTGACCTTAATATAATTGATCCAAATTTAAAAAGTGAAATACTATCTGTATACGATGATTTAGAAGATGAAAAGAAAAAGATTATTCAATTAAACGCTCTTATTTTCCTAGCTTATAACCTGCCTGAAGAACACATTAAGGTAATATTAAATGATTTAAATTACGACACAGAAACAATCAATCAGACAATAATAACCTATTTAGAAATAAGTAAAGTTATCCAAATGCCCATATCTAGTGCTAAAAATCACGAGGTTCCAACTCTTTCTGAACTTGACATCCAAATGATAAAACACGTACCTCCAGGTGGTAATTGGATGAATATACCTGAATATGTACCATCAGAAAGGTTAAAACAAATTCGAGAAATGAGTAAAACTAGAGGTGTTGTAAGAACCACTTATTATGGTAGATTGAAGCCTAATCAACCAGCTTATACTATTTCTACTTATTTCAATAGGCCTGGAAATGGAACTAATATACACCCATGGGAAAATAGGACACTGACAAGCAGGGAAGCTGCTAGACTTCAATCATTCCCTGATTCATTTGAGTTCTACGGTAATGGAGGGTCCATAAGAAAACAAATAGGTAATGCGGTCCCACCTCTATTATCATATGCAATTGGTAAAAGCTTAGGGAAACAGACGTTCGTTGATTTGTTTTCAGGTGCGGGTGGTTTAAGTTTTGGATTTGAAATGGCTGGTCTTGAATGTATTGCTGCATTAGAAAAGAATAAAAGTGCAGCAAAGACATTTGAAAGTAATCATTCTTCAAATGCTGAAATTTTCCAAGGTGATATAAAAAGGACAGAAATACAGAACAAGTTAATTAAAACTATTAAGAAAAAACTTAATGGGGAAAAACTTGGCGTGTTGGCTGGTGGACCACCTTGCCAAGGGTTCTCAACAGCTGGATGGAGGAAAGGTGACGATGAAAGAAATGCATTAGTTACTTATTTCCTTAAAATTGCTAAAGAGTTAAAACCAAAAAATATACTGATTGAAAACGTAGAAGGACTTTTAAATTTTGATAAAGGAAACGTTTTAAGAAGTATACAAGAAGTCTTAGATGAACTAGGGTACACTTTCTATGAAAATCCTTGGGTAGTAAATGCTGAGGAATTTGGAGTACCACAAATGAGGAGAAGGGTAATAATTGTAGCAACACTTAAAGAAAATAAAACATTACCTTTGGCCCCATTAACTTATTTTGATAAGTGTAAAGGAAGGCGAGAAAAAGAAGAGGATAGAGAAACTCCTAAATTAAATTATCCAATCACTGTTTCTGAGGCACTTTTACAGTTGCCAAATCTAACTCCTATCGTAAATGAGTATTTTTATTCTAATATAATTGATGAAACGTATAGTAAATGGTGTACAGGGAGTATTGATGTGGAATCCTTCTTAAATCTAAGGGGCTTATCGGAAAAAAGGATAGGAAAGCGGTTCTCCCAGATAGAATTTGCCTTATAGCATGTAAAGAAATAAGCACCTTATAGAAGGACGCTTATTTCTTTACCAATATTATCAAAATGAGACTTCAATACTTCCTGCAACTCATAAAAATCACTTTGTAAATATTCATAATTTTCACTACTAATCAACTCAAGTATTTGCTGTTCCCTATCATCTGTGTTAAGTTGTTTTAGCCTAATAACTCTGTCCCATTTTTTAATTTCTTCATTTTCCTTAAATTTATTTGCCATCTCTAGTATTTTATTTACATCTTCATTCCAGTGTTTTTCTTCAATTTTTCTAATTTTTCTATCTGTTTCTTTACTGTTATAATTCACCAATTCTTCAAAAGCAATTCTAACAATACGTCCAGAGAGACTTTCTCTATTTTTGGTTTTATTTTCTATTTTAAGGATAGATTCAAATGTTAATCTACTAGGGTCCAAACCTTTAAATTCTACTGAATAATAGGCGTTTTTGGGCGATAAAAAATATGAAAGGAATAATGACATTCCCTCTTCATAGAGCCTATGCAGCACGACTAAATAATAATCCTGTAAACTTCTCATTAAATTACTAAGCTCTTTGGCTGTTCTATCATCATGGATGTGATTTTTACAATTATCCCACAAAGCACGGACCTGCCAAGATGCTACTGATTCATGGTTTTTATATTCGTAATCTAAAAGTTTATCAACATCTTCTTTTGTAAATCTTCGATTCTTTGCTGAATTATGCTCAACACACATTGGCATAAAAAAAGGTATCTGCTTAAAACCACAAGAAAGAGGACCAATATGGTCAGGACTTACTTTTTCTAGTGTTGTATCACAATTTTCTACATAACATTCCCCTGGTCCAGCACTATTGTAAAGTGCGTCTGCAACTATCCAATCCCCTTCTGTCCACCACTTGAAAGCTCTTCTATCATGATTATAAGACCTCATATTTTTATCAGAACGACCAGGGTCATTACTTCTACGGCAACAAACACTTCCGTAGTCATGAAAACCATCTAATCTATCTGGCGGATTCCCCATAAATCCAGGACTTAAATATTTGCTTTTTATATGTTGAGTTCTTTGAAATAATGTCTGGTAGTTGGGTAGTAAATTAAAATAGCTTTCTCTCTCGGGGAATATGTTCTTAATCTCATCTATAAATGCCTGTCCACCGATTATATTAATTAGCAAAGAAGAAGCTTCTAAAACGTCCATGCCTTTTTCGAATTTTCTGGTTTGGCTAAGTTTATTCCATCTATTAGTTAAGAAAAAATTCAAGTACATATATCCTATGAACCTGTCTTTTCCACATAGCCTGCATGGCCTTTTACCAGTGGGATGAATTAATCGAGCAGCTATTGTAAACCTGTCATCGGAATTTCCTGTTCCTGATAAACCAATAGCGTTTGCTTTTTCTACCCACCAATCAAATCTAGCCAAATAATACTCATAAAATGAGGTTGTTTTACCAGAACTGACCTGCCAGTTAATTCTTCCGTTTTCTCCCCGGGCATTTGGGAGATCTTTATAAGCATCATTTTCAACAATCATTTTCATATAATCGATATAATTTTGATGTGCTTTAAATTTGCCTCTTCCATACTTTATGGACATAGCTCCATCCCCATTCTCATTTATTTGTAGTTAACTCTCTTTATATTACCAAAAATAAACAAATGCTCATAGTAAAATATTTACAAAATTGCGAAATTAATTTAAGTTAATTACCGTGCAAATTTGTAGGAAAATGTATAAAAAGTCATTTAATCTAGATAATGTGACAAAAAAGCTGAAGATATATATGGTAATCTTCAGCTTTTTTATACACGAGAGAATAATACGAGTAAATCTACCTTATCCGGTTGTGCTCTCGGGTTATATTTTTAAGAACCCTTGTAACTTTTTTTGATAAATCGTAATATTTTATAGCTTCTGAGTATGTTATGTTTTCATCAGGAATTTGCCCATGCACAACCTTGTTGTTCCTAAGCTCTCTTAACTCCTTTAATGAATTTAGGGTATCGAGGTCAATAGTTCCTGTATCATTTAGCAATATAATATTTTTTAAAGATGAATTATATGGTGGATATTCTGGAGAAAAATAAGTTCTTTTAACAGTATTCATTATTTCTTTCTCTACCATTGACCATGAAATTTTACTGGAGGTTAGGATTTTGGAGGAGAAATTAGTGTTGTATTATTAAGGACCTGCGTAAACGGAAGTTTAAAGTAGCACAAATCGCTAAGGATATTAAGTTTTCGCGACCCACTGTCTATAAATATTTGGAGATGATTTTTGGGTTTTGGGGTCTGACCCCACTGTTCTAAAGCATTAGCGTAGTGGGAGTCAGGCACCTTCATTCAAGAGACTCACAGTAGAGAAGAGGTGTATCAGCTTAAAAAAGAATCTCTTCAAGAATTAAAAGAACTACCATTAACCGATCAGTGGACCGAGAGTTCCATGAAGAGAAAGAATAAGAAAGCACCACTTCCGAAATGCAGAATGGCAAGGGGGATAGGGTGGCTTTTTAGCAAAAGGAAAAGCAAAAAAAGATAGAGGTTGAACGCTACCCAGGGAGTTTTCTCCTGGCTTTTTTATATCTAAATTTAGAAAGGAGGCAGTGCTGTATGGCCAAACATGTAAACGCGGATCAAGTGGAGGTTGCTCGGAATGTGGATCTATTAGACTATCTTAAGCGGGACAGGGCCCCATTGAAGAAAGAGAGAAGATATTACCGACATCAAGTGCATTACAGTTTCGTGATTAAAGACCAAATGTATGCCTGGAACTCCAGAAACGAAAAAGGAGTAGGAGTCATTAACTTTGCAAAAATGTTTTATGGCATGAGCTTTCCTGAGGCAATCCTCGACTTGAATTCGCAAGGTTATAAAGTAAAAGACTATTACCAAGAGAAAAAGCCTAAGGAACATTATCAGTATCCTTTTCAGTAAGAAGTGAACGATAGAATAAGGGCTGAGGAGTATCTTACGTATGAAAGGAAAATTCCTCCTGAAATTTTTAATTGGCTTGATAAAAAGGACTTAATCGCACAGGATAAGCTCGGAAATGTAATATTTAAGTGGAAACAGCAGGGAGAGATCGTTGGTGCAGATCGACAAGGTACTTCTCCAATGAAAGATGGACGAATGTTTAAAGAAATTGATAAGAACAGCCGTGGATCCCCGGGGTTCTCGGTAGATATTGGCAAGCCGAATTCGATATACCTATTTGAGACTCCGATTGAGGCACTTTCTTATTGGGGTATTAAGAAAGAAAAGTTGCAGAACACTCGACTAGTTTCCATGACTGGACTTAAGCGGCAAACGATGATTGATGAGATTAAAAGAATGGGAAGGAAAGGTCACAAGGTAAAGCAAATAACTTTTTGTACGGATAATGATAAGGCAGGGCGGGAGTTTGCTAATAAATATCAAAGGCTAATGAATAAGGAAGTATTTAAAATCGATTTACCTGCAAATAAGACTGGAATATAGAGATTGGGAAAGAGAAGGAAATTGAAAGATAATTGGCGGGCATTTTTAGTGTTCATTATAAACAATGTTTTTAATTAACACATATGTACGCAGTTACGAGCTTGAAGCGATTACTTGTTTGTTAACGAATTAAAGGAGCAGATGACTAGAAACTCCACGCAACATCCTATTGTGCGTTATAATAAGAGTAGAGGAGTCTAAAAGACTCCCATACCTGCTTTTAGGCCAGCATTTGTGACTGCTAAACATAATATAAATACCGGTGGAGATGCTGTAAGAAATAAGAAATGCTCCGTTTCATTCTTAGAAATGGAACACACCTTACTCTAATTAATCAATTAAAGAAAAACAGCCCCGCAAGGGCTGTTTTTTAATCCTCAATAATTTGTAATAGTGTTAGTATCTTATTTTCAAAAATAATTATAGATTCTTCTAGAATAGTCTTCTCGAACGGTGTTTCAAACCAATTAGATGAATTGGACTTGTGAATTATACTGTCCCTACTGTGCATGTCCATTACTTTATGCACAGAAGAATTGGAAGGTATATTATCAATCCACCCGAAAGGAAAAGTATCTGATTTTATAGCCCAATCGACTTTTCCATTAGTGGAGAACACCATAGCAATTTCTAAATTAGATTCTTCTACCCATTTTTTAGCAACTAATACAATAGACGTTTTATATCTCCGGCTAATATCAATTATGTTGTAGAAATTATAATTCAATGTCGATATTACTTTTTTGAACTCTCTGTTAGGTAAAAGTATGTTGGATGCAAAGGAATTTGCTTCTTTCTCTAAGTGTTTATCCATTTTTACTTTGTTTTCTTCATTAACGTCATCAATAAAGCAAAAGAAAGACTTGTTGCTATGGTGAGGAATTATTGCATGAGCTAATTCATGAGCAATAGAAAAATTTATTCTTCCTTCAGATTTCATATTTGTGTTTACGAATATTATTGGTGACAATAGAGAGCTGTCTCTAACAAGACAGGCATCGAATTGTTCTGTTTCAAACCTATTAACTACTAATGTGAAATTAAGATCGTTAACCAATTTCCTTATATCTATAGTTTCATCACCGGGATACTTATTATAGTAATTGTGAACTAAAGCATTGGCATAATCATACCATTCCCAAGCATCATTAGCATTACTTAAAAATTCGCGAGGAGCGGCTAGTTTCTCGATATTAAGTGAAGAAACCCTCTCTATTGTAGCCACAATAAATTCTTTATCTTGTTCTGCTAACCTATTTATTTCGTGTCTAGCAGCTAAATAGAAATTAGCTGGAAGCTCTGCCCTTAATCTATTTATTTTTTTTATAGCTCTTATTTCAAACGAACTATCTAAATCTTTTGCGCTCTCTGAAAGATAATTATACAACTTCTCAGTAAATTTAAGGCTCCAATTACTTAAAAGAAATTTACGAATTGAAGACAATTCTAGTGCATCAAAAATAAATTCGATTTCTAATTCATTTTTATTGCTTAGAAACTTGTTTATTAACCACTCTAATCCTTCAAGTTCTTCTGAATTATTATCCCTGATCATTTTTTGTATAGTTTGGTTAATATGAAATTGGATTTTATCATCAGAGAGCATATGGGATAACACCTTATAATATTGCTGGGAATTGCTTATGATATCTCTCAGTGGTACCCTGTTTGCTTCTACAATATGGCTGAAATTTTTTTCAACATAATCACGGTCAATACTTAGGGCATAATTCAAGTCCCAAGAAGCAAGAAAGGAATGAAGAAGAAAATAAGAATCCTTATTATAAATCTCTTTATCACCTAATTGTTTAAGAATGCCTTTATCTAGTTGTTTTATTGAAATTTTGTTGTTTGAAATAAGAAAAGTAAGTAGGTATGTATATTGCGGTAGTATATCCACTCTTTTATTGAGCACCAATGTTTTAAAATGGCTTAACACAGTTTTTTGTAGTTCTTGTCTTTCACAGAGTGATTTTATTATTGTTTTCCAGTCGTAACTATTGTCAAAAAATATCCGCTTAGCTAATTCCTCGGTAGCAGCATAGGGGGCATGTGAAAAGTTAACATTGAACTTTTGGGCTGCTTCCTCAATATTAGGCTCATTATATGGATCAAATTTTATACCGTTAAAGTTCATCTAACACACCCCTTTCAAATCCTCTAAAAGAATGTCCTCCCATCCATTCCCAGTCCATTTTTGAAAACCAATTATTTTAATGGAATCTTCATCAGTAAAAACTAAGTCTTCCACCATTAATTCTTTCCCTTCTGGGACGCTTTTAATCACTCCTGCGGTACGGTCTATCTTCTTAAATAAGTTTGAGTCTTTTATCTTAATAATAGCCCTATAGTCCATTGCTCTAATATCGATACCGTGAGAATGCATAATCCTTGGATGTTCAGTCTTTAAATAATTATTATGAGTGCAATACGCTCCATCCCCGTAATGAGGTACAAAAGAAAGGGAGTATTTCAAACATTCCCTACACATACACATAGCTCTTGAAGCGAGTAATTGACTTGAGTTAATCAAACTTAAGTCATTTTCATGCAGTAAATATCTATACACAATTGATCCATCTTCTAGTTCTTCTAGTTCCGTGTCTTTAGTTAGGTCACTTCTTTTAATATCAAGGTTCTCAAGAAGACCTTCAATTTCCTCTTCCTGATGAATGTGCAGAGTTTCAGTACCCCATTCTTTACATACATCACATCTCTCCATCATCATACCCCTCTAATATATAAATTTGGATAACAGACCATATTGTACCATAAATTGAAAGTCATATATCAATAGAAAGCCATATCTCAGAATGAGAAATGGGCTTATACAGCGGGGGTTTACAGTTTCTTTAAACTACATTTATTTAGAAGGGCTATAACACTACTCTCTCTAGTCTAGTAACCATTGGAACGAACGAGATTTTTATTTTCACTCCCAGTAAATTTATATGGACTATTGAATAAATAGAAAAATTTTTTTGTAAATACTTATACCTTGAAGGAGTAAGTGTTTTTTTGTGGAATTAATGTAAATAAAAGGTGTGGGAGGTGAAAACTTTGGACCAAGCAACATATGAGTTTAATGGCTATACAATAAAAGCACCAAGAGGTGGATCGATATTTAAAGCTGTTGAAGGTGACCGTACAGTAATGATTTTAAAAGAATCTGGAGTGTATGCAACACTTCAGTATGTTAACGGTGGATTGAACGTTGTTGCAGAGCATGGGGTTAGGATTGAAGGAAACAATATAAATGTTTTATAATACAGTAAAAAGCTAATAAGCTAATAAAACGTAACTTTTATTAGAAATTTCAAATTAATTATTTAATTCTGTATTTTTCTATGCTATAGCATTTAGCTAAGAAATTACTTAGCGGCATGTAAGAGCTAGCAGTTTTGTTCAAGGGGTTATCCCTAACAACAACTGATGGCTCTTTTTTATTGGATTAGACCAAATACTATTACGAAGCATTGATGTTACAACGTTTTAGTTTCATGTTGGTTTTGGGGACAGTCCCCCAGTACGTTAGAGCCATAAAGGAAAGCGTATCACCAATAGTTTAATTGGTGATACGCTTTTTTACGCGATCATAGAGTGGAATCAGGTTAGTTTCATTTATCTATTGATAATATAATTTTTTAAACATCTTCTTGCAAAGTGTGAACGTTAAGTGGAATTTTACACTTTTTAATCGTTTCCTTTTTACACTTCTGTTGAATTTTGGGGTCTGACCCCCGCTCCGTTAAAGCGATAAATCGGTGGGGCAGGCA
This sequence comes from Halobacillus campisalis, assembly GCF_030345335.1. Lineage (GTDB taxonomy): Bacteria > Bacillota > Bacilli > Bacillales > Halobacillaceae > Halobacillus_A > Halobacillus_A campisalis. Next base: position 324,543 of record NZ_JAPVRC010000003.1, on the reverse strand, counting down.
TTTTAAAAAGGTTACCTGATGTTTTATAACCATCTGGTAACCTTTTTTATTTCTAGCTTAATTTTTCAGCGATTTCTTTAGCAGTGGATTTAATTTTCGGAGCTAGTGTAAGCATTTTATCTTTGGATAACCTCTGATAAGGTCCTAGTAAACTAATAAAGCCTATTAGTTCATTTCGGTTATCCGTAATCTCGACAGACATCCCATTCTCACTTTCATCCCATTCTCTTAAAGACAAGCTAAAACCATGGTCACGTACCCAATTTAATTCTTCCTGTAAGAGCGTTGGATCAGTAATGGTAAACCGTGTAATGGGCTCTAACTCCCTATCCAGGATTAAGTTGAATTCTTCAATTGATAGGCGACTCAGTAACAGCTTGCCATTAGAAGTACAATGGGAAGGCAATAAACGGTTGACTAAATTGATAGGGCGAATGCTATGCGGAGCGTCAATTTGGTCTATGGTTAAAGTACCATTATGTTTAGGTACACTAAGGAGTACAGTTTCGTTAATTTCATCTCTAAGTTTTTCTAGCAGTGGGCGTGCTTTTCGAATTAATGATAAATACATGTTATTTTTTGAAAACAAACGGTATGGGGCATACCCGAGTTGGTACCCTTTAGTGGGTAAATCACGTTCTACATAATGAAGGAACTCCAGTGTCTCTAACAATCTCCAAACAGTAGTTCTATTAAGATTTGTTTCTTCTGATAGTTGGTTAATAGTAATAGGATGGTCGCTATTTGCCACTAGTTGAAGGATATGAGCTGCTCTGACTACAGATTGTACGTGATTTTCTTCTTTATTGATATTCATATTTAAAATTATATCTTACTAATTATATTTTGTCATTAAAGGTCTTTTTTTGTAAATATAAGAATTTTTGTAAATAAAATACAAAAAACCATTGACCTACCTAAAATATAGGTTATATAATTCACTCAAAGTTCATTAAAAGAACGGTTTGTTCATAATGCGAACATATCGTTTAATTTTTAAACTGTTATGAAAGCGCTTTATTTTAAAGGGAGGAATGTAGTGTAAGAAAATTAATAAGGGCTGGGCAGGTTCGCTTTAGTATTAACTAGGGGGTAAGCAAAAATGAAAATGAAAGCAGCTGTAATGGAGTCTGTGGGTGGTCCGCTCCAAGTCCAAGAGGTTGAATTAGATAACCCAAAAGTAAATGAGGTGTTAGTGAAAATAGAGGCAACAAGTATTTGTCACAGTGATCTTAATGCTTTTAATGATCCAACTACTCCTACTCCTACTATTCTAGGCCATGAAGGTGCAGGAATTGTGCAAGAGATAGGCCCACATGTGAAGAATGTAAAAGTCGGGGATAGGGTTGCTTTAAACTGGGTTCCGTACTGTGGCAAATGTGAGTATTGTACATCTGGTGATTTTCATTTATGTGAAGAAGCTTTTGGACCTATGTTTAACGGAACACTGCTGGATGGAACAACTAGGCTCACAAGAAACGGTAAACGTATGTACCATCATTCACTTCTTTCAACATTTGCTGAATACACAGTAGTTCCAGAAATGTCATGTGTGAAATTGCCTGATGAAATGCCACTCGCTCAAGCATCATTAATTGGTTGTGGAGTCGCTACAGGTTATGGTGCCGCAATTAATGCGGCACAAGTAAGACCAGGAACTTCAGTCGCAGTGTTTGGTATTGGGGGAGTAGGAATAAATGCTATTCAGGGTGCTCGAATCGCGGGGGCACAAAAAATTATTGCTTGTGATGTAAAAAAGGCTAATTTAGAAATGGCAAAACAGTTTGGTGCCACACACACTATCCAAGTAGGAGAAGAGAACGTTGAGGAAGCATTAAAGTCACTCACAGGAGGATTGGGTGTCCATTACGCTATTGATTGTTCAGGAAATACTAAAGCTACGGAAAGTGCATGGAATGGAGTAAGAAAGAAAGGGGTTGTGGTTGTTGTTGGAGCTTTCCATGCTTCCATGATCGTCAATCTACCGGCTGGAGGATTCCATCGTGTAGGGAAAATATTAAAAGGAAGCTTCTATGGGGACACTCAACCTTTTAGGGACTTTGTCAATATTGCAAATCTTTATTTAGAAGGGCGTTATAAACTGGATGAGCTAATATTAAGTCGGATACAACTGGAAGATATCAACCGAGTCTTTGATTCCTTTCAAGACCATACATGCGCAAACGTGGGACGTTCGCTAATAGAGTTCAAATCTCAGGTGTTAACTCCCCCGAAAGATGTAAGTGAAACGTGGAAAGTGAATAGTTATTATGCTTAAGTTGCGGCATGCAGTATTCTGGCCCCCTTTCTTACTATTAATTGGTGCCGCGATCCTAAGTCTCGTGAATAAAGATGTTTTTGTTCAAATGACCACCAATGCTAATAATTGGGTGATCAATGAATTGGGATGGTTATTCAGTGTGGCAGGGTTATTAATGGTAGCTGGATGTATTGGTGCATATTTTTCCCCCTTAGGTAATGTACGAATTGGAGGAAGGGAGGCAAAACCGTCTTTGGGGATGGTAACTTGGTTTGCTATTGCTCTTACTACGACCATAGCGACGCTTACTTTTTGGTCCTTAGTAGAACCAATTTATCATGTATCTCAACCACCAGCATCTTTAGGTATAGAACCTCATTCGCCGGAAGCTGCTATGTTTTCACTTTCTACAATGTATTTACATTGGACAATAACACCTTATGCAATTTATACAGTACCAACAGTTGTTTTTGCTTTTGTTTATTACAATATGCGGTTGCCATATAGTTTAAGTTCTCCCTTAGTGCCTTTGTTCGGTGAAAGAATGATTAATGGAAAAGTAGGGAGTGTGGTAGACGCTGTATCCTTATATACTTTGGCTACGGGTATGGCGGCCTCCATGGGAACTAGTATATTGAACCTTTCTGGAGGAATTAACTATGTTTCCGGTATAGAAAGCACTCCTCTTTTGTGGGCCATTGTAGCGGCGGTAGTCATGTTTACCTTCGTTATCTCGTCTTCCACAGGTTTGATGAAAGGCATTAGATACCTTTCGAATATAAATATAAGAGTTTTTGTTGTTCTCACTATATTCGTATTTATAGTAGGACCGACTAGTTTTATTTTAAATGCTGGAACTGAGTCTTTTGGAAATTTTTTAACTAATTTTTTTGAAAAAAGCTTATTTACAGGTGAATTATCTAACGATCCATGGCCAGGCGGTTGGACCACTTTTTATTGGGCGAGTTGGTTTGCTTGGGCAATGATCATTTCTTTATTTCTTGGAAGAGTAGCTTATGGTTATAAAGTAAAAACGGTTATCCTCGTTAATTTCGTTTTTCCAGCAATATTTGGTGCCATCTGGATTAGTGTTTTTGGAGGAACCGCTTTGTTTTCGGATTTGAATGGAGGAGGACTTACAGACCTGTTGGCTAGCAGTGGTCCAGAGACCGTACTTTATGGAGTTTTTGCAGCTCTTCCGTGGTCTCAACTGATTATACCTTTCTTCATTTTTATTGTATTCGTTACCTTTGTCACTGCATGTGATTCTAATAATGCCGCGATGAGTGGTATTAGCTCTCACGGGATTTCCCCTGAAAATCCAGAGCCATCTACAGTAATAAAGGTAGTTTGGGGTGTTACCGTTAGTGTTATTTCTTGGACAATGATTAGTTTTGCCAACATTGATGGCGTAAAAATGTTAAATAACTTAGGTGGCGTACCTGCATTGTTTTTGGAATTAGTGGTTTTTGGTTCATTAATGAAAATCGCAAAGAATCCATGGAGGTACGATAAAACTAGTTCTCGATATGAAGAAGAGAATTCCATGAAGAGTAGCGATTACCAAGAGCAAGACCAAGAATACACGGACGCTTCAATGTAAGAGTTTTACTTTTTATTAATTAATAAAAGAAAGGATGAGGTTTATGAATAGTACTATTAAAGGTTACGATGGGAGATTTGGTGAAGCATACGGTGGAGATTTGCCGAACGGTGTTCATATTAATGTAGTATTAGCAGAAAGAGGTAGTGCTACCTATGCTGAAGCTGTTAGGTCTATGGCGAGTCCATCTAAAGGACATGTTCCTTTTCTAGCTTGTTTGGGTGCTAATAATCTTGTAAGGCCTACGACCGTAGTAGTAAACAAAGTAACGTTGGAAGATGAAGAATATAGTCGGCTATTTTCTGGAGCAACTCAAATTGGTCTGAGTCAAGGAGTTCTTGATGCGATTAAAGAAAATTATATTGATGAACAAACTATTGAAGACCTTGCTTTGCTTGTGGCCTGCTGGCTTGATCCGGATGCAAAAGAGGAAACAACTATTCGTTTAAATGCTAGGAAAGCGATGTACGAAGCAATTGTAAAAGCCACCCAACCGGTCACTGAGAATTACATCCAAGATCAATTAAATTTTTACGAAAATGCCCGCAATAATTTTTATAAGGGAAATTGATTATAAGATAGGGAGGAAAACCATGAAAACAAATGTAGAGCAACTAAATCTATTAAACTATATTGCTGGTGAATGGCAAGGCTTCTCTTCAGAAGCGTTCGAAGTCACCAACCCCGCTACTAATGAAGTAGTAGGGACGATGCCAATCGGTACAAAAGAGGATGTCCTAGCAGCTATTGAAGAAGCACAAACAGCGTTTCAAGAGTGGAAAGATCTATCGGCAGAAAAAAGATCAAACTATTTAGAAACATTTTATCAAAAAATTATAGAACGAAAAGATGAAATTGCCCGGATCATTACTCTGGAGAATGGAAAACCTCTGAAAGAAGCAACAGGTGAAGTCTTATATGCTGCATCTTTTGTAAAGTGGTATGCCGAGGAAGGGAAACGTGTTTACGGAAAAACGATTCCTTCTAAAGGTGCCGACCAACGAATCCAAGTCATTAAGCAGCCCGTGGGAGTAGTGGCAGCTATTACTCCATGGAATTTCCCTGCTGCTATGATTACTCGAAAATTAGCACCTGCACTTGCAGCGGGATGTACATTTATTGTTAAACCACCTAAGGAAACACCACTTACAGCAGCAAAATTAATGGAATGCGCAGCAGATGCTGGCATACCTCCGGGTGTAGTAAATATGGTGGTTACTCAGGACAAAGATTTTAGTGACACCATAAAAAACAGCGAGGAAGTACGTAAATTGACATTTACTGGTTCTACTGAAGTTGGAAGGTTGCTCATGAAGCAGAGTGCAGAACAGATTAAAAACATTTCTCTTGAACTTGGTGGACAAGCGCCGCTTATAGTCCTAGATGACGCCGATTTAGAAAAAGCTGTAGAAGGTACAATGGCTTCCAAATTTAGAAATGCAGGGCAAACGTGTATTTGTGCCAATAGACTTTATGTTCAATCTGGAATTTACGGTGAATTTGTTAGTAAGCTGAGGGAAAGAATTGAAGAATTAAAAGTGGGTAATGGTTTAATTGAAGATGTGGATATCGGACCACTTATTAATCAGCAAGGTTATAACAAAGTGGTTCGCCATGTAGAAGACGCCGTAGAAAAAGGAGCAGAGACGGTAGTCGGAGGAAAAGGTTATCAAGTCAATGATCAAGACTCTCTCTTTTATGAGCCAACGCTGCTCCTTGGAGCAAAAGAAAACATGTTATGTATGAAAGAAGAAACCTTTGGGCCGGTAGTCCCAATACAAATGATTGAATCTGAAGAGGAAGCCATTCGATTGGCCAATGATACTCCTTTTGGGTTAGCTGCTTATTATTTCACTGAAAATATGAGTCGCGGAACGAAAATTGCGGAAAGTCTAGACTACGGAATTATTGGTTGGAATCATGGGGCACCTTCCGCAGCTCAAGCTCCTTTTGGGGGAATGAAACAAAGTGGGTTAGGCAGAGAAGGTGGAGAAGAAGGGATAGAAGCCTTCTTAGAGACAAAATATTTATCAATTGGGATGTAAGGATATCCATAGTTCTTTATTAAAAGTGTAGCTTTTTCAATCTTGTGAACCCCTAATTAAGTTATAGGGGTTCTTTTACTGAAGTCCATCTTTGAAAAATAGCGGAAGTCAGCACTTGTCCTTATTGGTTCTTTGCTTGGTGGTTATATTACTATTCACATAACCTTTTTTGATTCAGATATTACTGTGTTATCTCTTTTAACCTATCCCCCACCGTAAAAGTGCCTGCCCACTTCGCTCTAAAGCTTTTCGGTTGGCAGTTTTTATTTTTGTTTTTCTCATAAATCACCCTCATTAGATGGTTACCCTTATCCATTATACAAGAGCCAATCCTCTTAAAGAAAATAATCCAATGGTTTTAATAATACTTGTAAACAGAAGATCCATGCACTGAAGAACTTACGTATATCTTTTGAATGAGTCTTATTGTGTTAAAATTCTATATAAGCATTTGGATGTGGTTAAAAAGAAAGGGGAGAATGAGTGGGTTGGATGTAAATAAATACATGGTCTTAGTAAAAGAAAAGGATAAGACTGAGCAAATTGATTTATTTGAAAAAGACAATGAACACTGGAAAATAAGATATTTTAATAATTCTAAAGTATATAGCTACAAGGAAGAGAATATAAAGTTTTTTTGTGACCCCATTTTAAAGGACCTAAAAAATATTATGGTGTACGAGAACAATAATCCTCTTACGGGTATAAACCAAATTTTAGATTTTGATACATATGTAAGGGTTATATTTAACAATGGTTTTAAAAAAACCTATTCAAAGGATGAAATAAGGTTTGAAAAGAATTGTTTATCTAATCAAAATGCACATAACTGTTTTGAATACTTTAAAGAAATAGCCAACTATAATCCAAATGAAGAGGACAAAACTTTCTTAAGTAAACAGTATGAGAAGCTAGGCACCGTAAGTTCTAGTAGTGTTTTGGCGAAGTACTTGCAGAGGCAACCATTTGCTAGTCGAGAAAATGAGAGAGAAATCGTATTTCCTTTTGGATTTAATTCTAGTCAAAAATCTGCTGTTGAAAAAGCTATGTCGGATCAGTTAAGTGTTATAGAAGGTCCACCTGGAACAGGGAAAACTCAAACCATATTAAACATTATTGCAAATGCCATTATGAATGGAAAAACAGTTGCCGTAGTATCGAATAATAATTCTGCTACAAATAATGTTTTAGAAAAGCTAGAGAAATATAATCTTGATTTTATAGCCGCATTTCTTGGCAATAAGCTAAATCAGGAAACCTTCTTCACAAATCAAACTTCTGATTATCCTGATATGAGCAACTGGCTTATAGATGATAATGATTATGACGAACTAAAAACGCAGTTGAACGAATCACAACATAAATTAGATGAAATGCTTCACAAGAAGAACAAACAAGCGTTACTAAAACAAGAGTTAAGAGCTCTTCAAACCGAATATAAATATTTTGCCGACTATTCTTTGAAATATAATTCTTCTGACCTTACGCTGAAGAGTCTATATCGTCTAAATGCTGACAGAATTTTAAACTTATTAATTGATTACAAATATAAATTAAGAAACAGAAACTTCAAGTTTATTGGGAAGATTCATAATTTCTTTAAGTATGGAATTTATGATTTTGGATTCTACAAATCCTCACCTGAAAAGGTCGTTTCTTACTTGCAGGATACATATTATAAAACAAGAATGGAAGAAGTAAAGAAAAAGATAAAGCTATTAACTAAGGAATTAGAGCGGTTTGATTTTGAACATGAGATGCAGGATTATAGCGAGAAATCCATGAAATTACTAAAAAGTTACTTAGCACAAAAGTACGCTTTAAGCCAAAATAGAAGGGTCTTTCAGAAAGAAGATCTATGGAAAAATTTCAATTCTTTTATAAAAGAATATCCTGTAATTTTAAGTACGACTCATTCGTTACTCAGCAGTGCTAAAAGTAATTACCTATTTGATTATGTTTTAATAGATGAAGCTTCTCAGGTAGATTTGGTAACAGGGGCACTTGCTTTGTCTTGTGCTAAAAACGCAGTAATAGTCGGAGACTCTAAACAATTACCTAACGTGATATCTAAAGAGGAAAAGAAGTTAACAGGTGAAATATATAAAAAATATAATCTTGACCATGAATATAATTACGCGGAACATAGTTTATTGTCATCAATTGTAAGCTTGTACAACGACATCCCGAGAACTTTGTTAAAGGAGCACTATCGCTGCCATCCTAAGATAATAAATTTCTGTAATCAAAAGTTTTACAATAATGAATTAATTATTTTAACTGAAGAGGAAGAAAGTGACGAACCGTTAACCTTATTTCAAACCGTTAAAGGTAACCATGCACGGGGCATGATAAATCACCGACAGATTGATGTTATTTATAATGAAGTAGTAGAGAGCCTGGATTTAAATACAGGTGATCAATCAGTTGGAATAACAGCTCCTTATCGATTACAAGTAAAGGGGATTCAAGATAGGGCCATCTCCTTAAATAGTGAAGTGGATACCGTTCATAAATACCAAGGTAGAGAAAAAGATGTGATTATACTCTCCACAGTCTCTAATGAGGTTAATGTTAATGACTTTGTCGATGATCCAAACCTTATCAATGTTGCCGTTTCAAGAGCGGTAAAAAAACTAATTATAGTGGCTGCCAAAGACAGCGAGGAGTGGCGGGGAACTAATATTGGAGGTTTAGTTAATTATATAAAATACAATAACTTCGAGATCATCAACAGTAACATTCGTTCAATATTCGATCTTTTATACAGTAGTTATTCCGATAAGTTACTGGAAGTAATGGCTAAAAGTAAAAAAGTATCTGAACATACGTCTGAGAACCTCATGAATATTGTGATAGAAAATGTATTAGACTGCGATGAATTTAGAAAATTAGGCCGCGTGCTCCACCAGCCTTTAAAGATGCTAATAAACGATACGGAGTTGCTTACACCTGAAGAACGAAAATACGCCATGAATGAATTGACTCACACCGACTTTGTTATATTCAATAAACTGGACAAGATGCCTCTATTAGTAGTTGAAGTAGATGGATACGAGTTTCATGAGAATAATCCAAAGCAGTTAAATAGAGACAAGATGAAAGATGAAATACTGAAGAAATATAACATCCCTATTAAGCGCTTCAAAACAACAGGCAGTGGGGAAGAAAAGGCTCTTCGTAAGAAGCTGCATGAATTGTTAAATATAAAAGAATAGTAATTTCCAAAGGGTTTTGACGGCGAGTTGTCTCTTGCCTCTGTGGAAGCCAGGCACTTCTTCAAAGGTGTGGGTTGTTTTATAGCCGGTTTGAGTTGGTTCTTCCGACTGGATATTGACTGGATTTTTGATATCTAAGTCTCAATCTAAAAGCCTCTCAGAAGTCTAATATACTTTGAGAGGCTTTTTACTTCTTTATATGAATTTTGTTATGGGATAATATAAATCTAATTTTATTTATGGGAGGATAATTTTTATCGAATACAAATTTAACCTTACAGAAATAATATATTCAGAATTCTATTTTTTACACTTAGTTTAGCAGTTACACTAGTGCACCCTTCATAAGATCACTGTGTGCTTGATGGGATACAAGGAAAAGCAAAAGTATCTGTTGCAATAGAGCATGAATTTACCATAATTGAGACATCTAAGGGAAAAACTGCTAAAATCAAATTTGAAGAAGGTGAATTGTTTTAGGAAGGTGTGCTCACATGAATGAAATAAAAGATATATTGGAAATTATACCTATCCCCTCGTATGTTTTAATGGTCATAGTGATTATATTTAAATCTGCATCAATTTCTACTTTAACGGCTGATCCTCTAGAAGAAAAACTGTATTCGAAAGAGAAAAGGTCTGTCTTAAGTATACTTAAACACTCTTTCTTCACATTTATATGGTTTATGTTATTTTACGGTTTAGCTAGTAGTATTAAAATCTATCTTTGGATAGCGATAATTAGTGTGGTTCTGATATTAGGTTTAGTTATTTATCTTTTTTCTACGGAATTAAAACCAGCACTAAAAGATAGATACAGGCTTAACGTTTTTTTAGTAGCGTTATCAGTACTATCATTAGCAGTGTTTTTCCTTTCTCTAATTCCTCCAATAGATATCGAGAATGATAGTAACTTAAGTATTTTGAATTCCCTGGCTTATTGTCTGACATTTGGTTTAGTTATGCCTGTTTTGTTGAAACCAGGAGCTCGCTTAATTAAATGGTCAACAATTAAAGCTTTTTATTTTAAAGAAGAATGCCCTGAAACAGAAAAGGAATGGGTTTGGTATATACATTACCCAATTAATAAAGAGTTTGTTCTGATTGGTAATGAAAAATATCCGATAAGTTCTGAAATTAAAAAAATTATCTCCAAAGAGAAATTAATGGACCAAATCATTTATTCAATAGATATTGATCCAAATGACAATAGTGCAAAAGATACTGACTCATCGGAAAAACAAGAGTTGTCCGAGATAGTGAAGCCTGAGGACACAAATTGAGAGCTTTACGTTCTTGATTTGTGTCCTCATTTTATTTGTCTCAGAAGGAAATAAGGAAAATTATATTATTAAGTGGAAATGTAATATATAGAAAGGATGAATGGTCAGGAGCGAGGAATTTACTCACTCGGAGAAGATATATGGTGAGGTGAGCTTAATGTGAAGGGGCGAGATTAAAGATGAACAAAAAGCAGGTTGAGAATGTATTGCGTGATTACAACTGGATGATCAACGAGATTAAGAGACAAAGAAATTTGCTTGAGGGTGCAGGTACCAATATTGTAGCTCAGTCTGGGGTCGAATCGACTCTTCCAAAAGCTAAAGGGGAGATAGGAGATCCAGTAGCTCGTGAGGTAAACCGTCGAGATAAGAAACATACTTGGATTTATAATCTTGAGAGAAAAGTTCTATACATCCAGGAGCGAATGTCTATTATTGAAGAGGAAAGAGAGAAGGCTGTCCTGGAGTGTTTGTTAGACGGTATGAGTATGGTTGCGGTTTGTCGACATATGGGGTTATCGAGGAGTCATATCTACAAAATTAAAGATAGCATTGTGGATAAATTTGCACAGAATGATCATTTTGGACACTCTGGACATAAAAAACAAAAATTGCGGCATAATAAACAATCCGTGTAAACTGTTTCCATAAAATTTTCCATAAATAAAGAGAGGATCCCCCTCTTTATTCATAGAAAATCGCATAAATAATTTATAAAGTCATCATATTTCTCTTGCGTAGGTTTTTTATGCTCTGCGTTTTCATAGCTTGATCTTTGTAATAAGCGAATGTTCGCGGTATCAATAGAGAATTCCAAATTTGCTACCACAAAACCAGTCTCCATGCTTTTTATAATCTTTAAGAATTCAACCATTTTACGATTTTGAAGAACAGGCAAGTTCAACCAATATAGATTGTTTGTAGAAATACAATTAAATCCTTTATCTGATATGGTTATTTCCGCATACTTTCTATCACTTTCATCTTCCTGATTGTTTCTGAACTTTATTCCAACCACATCACCAACAGTACTATCATTCAACGTGGTAGCTATCACAGAAAGAACACCATTTGATATATATTTTTTCACGGAAATATCCATATCACTTGGAGGGTTGAACTTTTGAGTGACACTTTCAGAGAATTCATTAATTTCGTTATCAAATTCTTTTAATTTTTTAAATGCTAGGTCACGTTTTTCTTGTAAAAGGTTCTCTTCAAGTTTGAAGAGGGAAGACCTAAACCTTTCAAATTTAGAATAAATTATATGAGGAGTAAAGGAATCTATGTAACGTAATGTATTTTCAATACGCCCAGACATAGTTCTAATTTTATCCTCAGCGTTAATAATATTATCCACGTCTTTTAATCTAATATGGAGTAATCTTCTAGAAAAATCTACTTCAATAATTGTTGGGTATACTGACTCTTTTGATTCACCATTTTTATCGCTTAACTCCACAGTTGCTTTATCAAATACTAAAATTCTAATTGATTCAATATTGTTTTTGTCTTGTGTGTTACTCTGCAATCTATAACCACAAATTATAAAGTCTTTAGAGTAACCCTCTCTATTTATATTATTTAGTAGTTCATTATTTTCCGGTAAATCCCAGGAATTAAAAAGACTATTTACCTTTTCTGGGCTAGATGTGTCTAAGTTATCTGGTTCTAAAGCAAATATATAGGAGTTAAATAACGAGTCTTCTAACAGAAGAAATAATAGATCATCTAATTCTTCGATACTTAGTTTTTTTTCATTCAAACCTTGATTTAACGTTTTTGCAACTAACTGAGATGTTTCATCATCTTCGTTTTCTTCCCTAATTTTTGAATAAAACTCATTAAAATCAGAAAACCTTTGCATAAAGGTTAATTTATCGGCGACTTCTCCTTTTTTTAGATATGGATAAAATAACATTAAATTCTCGAGTTGATCATTAGTTTCAGTACTCATTTTCATCTCTCCTTATAAGGTGGTGAAGAAATATTATGACATGTGAAGTTTACAGTAATGTAAGTTTTATTGGGGAGTTCAAGCTGTTTAAAATTTTAGGTAGTGAAAACATCCTTTCCACAGGAAGTATTATCGAATTAGATAAAGTAACTTATTGTATAGGTGGTGTGTATGTTAGAAGAGACGGGACTTTAGTATTTGAGGTTTCTTGATATGAGAAATATCAGTGACTTTTTTACCTGTAAAGTATATAATTCATCAAATAATGTAAAAATCCTTCAAATAATAATGAAATTTACTAAAATATGGGTTTTTCGTATTTAGACTTTTGAAGGAGATGAGGTGTAATGAGTATTGATCCTGTTGGGGGGCTTGTATTTATATTAAAAAGTATAATTTTTGATATAATAAATCTGTGAAAATAAGGAAATTTTGTAATTAACTCGTTTTCAAGAAAGGTAAAACACAAAATAAAAACCAAATGCGTAAGAATACTTTAAGCAAATAAGAATAATCAAAAATGTATAAGTGAATTTTTTTACATAGAAAGCCCTGTGATAAGGGCTTTTTTTTGGTTGAAATGAATAACTTGTATAGTATAAATACCCCACCCTCAATTGTTGTAAAATTTTTCAAATAGCCTTCAGTATTACATTCTCATAAACTTCCCTAAGCAGTTACCTACTTTGTATCAGAATGGAGGTCGTTTTAGGTCGCGATTTAATGAAAGTATGGTCGTACTTCTGACTGGATATTGACTGGATTCTTTTTATTAATACATATATGCTATTTTATTTCATACTAATAACATAAAGTTGGAACATTGGTTACATAAGGGTTTTTACGTATTATTTTCTATTATTTATTTAATACAGTGAATGGGCGGCATGATGTAAGCGGCCGTCGTGGCGTAATCATGAAGGAGAGTAATAGTGTATAATCATCAAAAGATAAACCATAATATTTTCTTTCAAGATTAAAGAATTATCATAGTAATTTTCAGGGTTAAAGCCTTACACAGGTTTTAACCCTTCTTTTAATGAAATTTTTAATTCCCCTGTATATAATAACAATGAAAGTTGTTAACGATATTCGGTAACCCAAATCAAAAAGGAGTGACCGCCCATGTCCCAGAAACCCGTTCTCAAAATAGAAAACGTAGGAAAAGTCGAAGGTGATAAAGTATGGTTTCGTCCCTTTCACTTCCAGCTAAACCAGGTGGCTGCCGTCCAATGCGATCACATAGTGGGTAGGGTATTGTTTCATGTTCTAACGGGGGAAGAAGCGGGATCTGGCAGGATATCTTACTTTGATCAGTCTCACCCTAAAGACTGGAAGCGGTACAGCCATCGTATTGGGCTGGTGAGTCATGAGGAGGGTGTATATGAGCGCTTGACTCCTTATGAGTACTTACAGTTTTTCCAGCAGCTTTACGGCAGGAAAGCCGATATTAATGGGTTATTACATAAAGTGAATCTACCGGGCGGGAAGTCTCGGCGTATTAAGCAGCTCAATTATTCGGAGCGGAGGCGGTTGTCTTTTGTGAAGGCGCTTGTTCATCAGCCGGAGCTTGTGATTTTGGAGGAGCCTGATCAGAATATTGATTTGGAGAGTAAGGTCCTCTTGCGGGAGTTGATCAATGAGCATACGGCTGAAGGCGGGGCGGCTTTGGTGATTACGAGCAATATGGAGAGTGCGGTCATTTTGACGAATGAGGTGTACCGTTTGAATGAAGAGGGTTTGAAGAAGATGGATGTGCAGGAGCCGGACGAGGGAGCGGGGGGCGATCAGCCCGATCAGGAAGGGGACAGCCTGCCGGATCCTGAATCTAGTGCGCAGGTTCAATTGGAGCGGATTCCGGCGAAGGTGAAGGAGAAGATGATTCTTTTTGATCCTACGGAGATTGATTATGTGGAAAGTGTGGATGGGACGGTGCAGCTGCATGTGAAGGGCGGGGTGTTTCCGTGTGCGATTACGTTGCAGCAGTTGGAGGAGCGGCTGGAGCCGTTTGGGTTCTTTCGCTGCCATCGTTCGTATATTGTGAACCTGCAGAAGGTGCGAGAGGTGATGACGTGGACGAGAAACAGCTACAGTTTAATCCTTGATGATCATCATAAGAGTAATATTCCTTTATCGAAAGGCAAGCTTCAGGATTTAAAGCAAGTATTGCGCATGTAAGTGAATATTTCCCGGGAAATTGTCGGGACAAGTCGTTTGATTCACAGCTCTATTTACTCCATTGGTCGATTTGGACGTTCTATTCATAGTTTCATAGCTCCATTCACCCGGTGAAACACTCCTTTCATGCTGCTTTTAATGTAGTGATGACGAGACCGTTATAAGCTTAAGTCATCCAGTTGCGAAAGCAGAAAAGGGGAAATGATGATGAGTAACATTATTGACGTCACGAATGTTCGTAAGGAATATGAGGGGAAAAAAGCGTTGGACGATTTGTCGTTCTCGATTCAACCTGGAGAAACATTTGGTTTCTTAGGGCCGAGCGGGTCGGGTAAAACGACGACGCTTAAGCTGCTGACGGCACAGGAGGGGTATCAGTCGGGAAATATTCACGTGTTTGGGGCTTCTGTTGAAAAGTTAAAAGATCCGAAGCAGATGAAGCGGATTGGCGTATTAACGGATAATACCGGGTTGTATGAGCGGCTAACGGTTGAAGCGAATTTGCGGTTGTATTGTAAATTGTACGATGTGTCCTATCAACGTATTGACGAGGTGCTGCATGAAGTGGGATTAACAGGGGAAGAATCTAAGGTTGTCAGCAAATTGTCTAAAGGGATGAGGCAGCGTGTGACGTTAGCTCGGACGATTTTGCATAAGCCGGAATTGTTATTTCTTGATGAACCGACGTCTGCCCTGGATCCTGTCAGTACCGAGCGGATTCACAGCATTTTACGTACGTTAAATGAAGAAGGCACGACGATTTTCTTAACGACTCATGATATGTATGAAGCGGAAAGGATCTGCGATCGTGTCGCTTTTTTAAATAAAGGACACATTCAGCTGCAGGGGCCACCGCGGGATTTGCGGGTGAGTCATTCGGATTCTTCGATCACTCTTTTGTTGAAGGATGGAAGAGAGCAGCTCGTCGGCAACGATCATGAAGGAGCGGAACGTATTGGGGCAGCGATCGCCAGTCAGCAGCTGGCGTCTGTGCATTCCAATGAGCCGACTTTAGGTGATATTTTCGCACGTGTTACAGGAAAGGAGCTGTTCTAATGATATCCGTCAAACGAATTCAAGCGGTTGTGATTAAGGATTATCGGGATCTTCTGAAAAATGCGTATATGCTGTCTACGGCTGTCATTCCGCTGTTCTTTGCGCTTTTATTAAATCAGGAGGGAGAAGTTCAGACAGCGGCCGTCTTTATGCCGATCACGCTGACGATGGTCATCGTTGGTTCTTTTATCCAGGCGGCGGTCATTGCGGAAGAAAAGGAGAAAAACACGTTAAGAGGACTGCTCCTGTCTCCGCTCAATACAGCAGAGATTTTCATTGGGAAAAGCGTGATTTCTGCTGTTTCAAGCCTCATTATGATTGTGGCGGTCGTCCTGATCGGGAACATACCGCTGCCCGATCAGATGCTGCTCACCGCGGCAGCCATGCTTATCAGTCTCATTATATTTATCAGTATCGGGACGATTCTTGGACTGGTTTCTCGTACGGTCATGGAAACATCGGTCATCGTCATTCCTGTCTTGTTCATTTTTGGCATGGGCGACATTTTTAAAACGATGATTGAAGCCGAGTGGCTTATTGATGCAATGAGCTATTTGCCTGATCAGCAAATCGGCCAGCTGCTTCTGCAGTTGAATAACGGTGAGGCAGTCGGTGACCACTTCCTCGTTTTATCGATATGGGCCGTTGCCAGTGTGTTCGTCACGATTTATATTTATAAAAAGCGACGGTTTGATTGATCGCGTGTTCCCTGCTCATTACTTTTCAAAGTAATGGGCTTTTTTTATGGATAGAGCGGGCTTTCCTCTATGAATGTTCAGGCTCTCACTTTTAACCTAACTGGAAATAGTTTATAATTTAATTATCAGACAAGAGTGATTTTTAAATCTATAAAACGCTATCATAGGAATTATTCACAGAAAAGGTGTACTTACGCGAACGTCTGCATCTTTTCACCAAATATTTGGATGTAAGGATGGTTAATGATGAGCAACAGAGAAGCTAATACAGATGTGATTTTAATTGGTGCAGGAATTATGAGTGCTACATTGGGGTCACTGCTGAAGGAATTAGTGCCGGACTGGAATGTGAAAGTGTTTGAAAAGCTGGGAAGTGCGGGGGAGGAGAGCTCCAACGTATGGAATAATGCAGGGACGGGACATGCTGCATTGTGCGAGCTGAACTACACGCATGAACATCCGGACGGTTCGATTGATATTACGAAAGCGATTAAAGTGAACGAACAGTTCCAGGTGTCTAAACAGTTCTGGTCTTACCTCGTGAACAGTCATATGATTCGCAACCCACAGGAGTTTATCCTGTCACTGCCTCATATGAGTTTTGTGCAAGGGAAGAAGAACGTCGAGTTTTTAAGAAAGCGCTATGAAAAGATGGGAGCCAACCCATTGTTTGAGACTATGGAATTCTCCGATGACCCGGAACAGCTTAAAGAGTGGATTCCGCTTATGATGGAAAATCGTAAAGTGACAGAGCCGATTGCCGCTACTAAAATTGATGCGGGCACGGATGTGAACTTTGGAGACTTAACACACAAGCTGTTCGACCACTTAGAGAGTAATGATCTTGATGTTAATTACAAGCATAGTGTGGAGGATATTACGCGCACGAGTGACGGCCGGTGGGAAGTCAAAGTGCATGACCATAAGAATGGAAGAATTGCCTACCATACGGCGAATTTCGTCTTTATCGGCGGCGGGGGCGGCAGTCTGCACCTGCTTCAGAAAACCGGTATCCCTGAATCGAAGAATATCGGCGGCTTCCCGGTCAGCGGACAGTTTATGGTGTGTAAAAATCCTGAAGTGATTGAACAGCACCATGCCAAAGTTTATGGTAAAGCGAAGGTAGGGGCTCCCCCTATGTCTGTGCCGCACCTGGATACACGCCTGATCGACAATAAAACGTCGCTGTTATTCGGTCCATTCGCCGGATTCTCACCGAAGTTTTTAAAAACAGGATCTCTATCCGATTTATTAACTTCTGTGAAAAAAGATAACCTCTTCACGATGATGGCGGCAGGGGTCAAAAACGTGTCCCTGACGAAATACTTGATTGAACAAGTCATTCAATCTAAAGAACAGCGCATGGAAGAGCTGCGTGAATTCATCCCGAACGCCAAAAGCGAAGATTGGGAGTTAGTCACGGCCGGACAGCGTGTTCAAGTAATTAAAGATACAAAAGCCGGAAAAGGAACCCTTCAATTCGGAACAGAAGTGGTCACCGGCGCTGATGGTACCGTCGCTGCCTTGCTGGGTGCTTCACCTGGCGCGTCAACGGCAGTATCCGTCATGCTTGAAGTATTAGAACGATGCTTCCCGCAGCATATCAAAGAGTGGGAGCCGAAGATCAAGGAGATGATCCCTTCTTACGGAGTGTCATTATCAGAAAATCCTGATCTGATCCGTGAAATTCATGCGTCAACGGATCGGGCGCTTAAGCTGGAAGGCGAGAAGTACGCAGAATCAATGTAAATATAGGAAAACCTCATTTGCGGTGAATGCAAATGAGGTTTTTTTTGTGGGATTGTACTCCTAAAAGATGTATGGTTTTTACTTCAATTTGTCTCGCTGACATTTATTACATATCTCTTTTTTAAGTTGAAAAAACGGTTTTAATGTAACATATATCTTCCTTTATGTAATTTATATGTTACACTAATAAAAAGAAGGGAGTACACTAGTTGAATAATCATGTAAAGATCGCTCGTGTTCAAGTAGATTTAACACAGAAGCAGTTAGCAGATAAAGTTGGTGTTACGCGACAAACCATTAGTTTAATAGAAAAAGGAAATTATAACCCCAGTTTAAAGCTATGCTTGGAAATCTGTTATGCCGTAAATAAAACTTTGGATGAAGTCTTTTGGATAGAAAGGGAGAGTGGGCATCATGAAAAAAATAAAAGATGAGCGTTTGATTTTACAGAATTTGAAGAACATTCGTATTGCCTATATTATTCAAACGCTTGGGATCCTTGGTATACTGGGCTATGACTTAGTTACAAAAGGATTAGACGTAATGACGGAAAACCCTTTATGGATTGTATTCATGGTCACTGTGGTGGTTTCCGCTTTTCTATCCATGAATGTCAGTGTCGACCATGAAAATCAAGAAAAATCATCTAAAAATGGTTTGGTTCTCTCTTTACTTATCATAATTTTCATATCCATAGTGGTTGGAACCCTGACCTCCTTAAGTGAGGGATACTCAATAATAAACGGGGTGATCATCGGCGGGGTATTATTAATTTGTGGTCTTCTGCCAGTTACGTATGTTTACTATTTGCGCACAAAACAACAATCTGAAAATGCAGATGAATGAGAGTACAGTGACTTTTCTTCACCATTTAAATTTCAAGCAAGTGATCCAAAAAGGGAAGAACTCCGTTTGCAGCAGCAAATGACCACCTTATAAATTAAACAATCGTGAACGCGGGATGTTCCAAGTTTTCACCGGAAAAATTCTTAGCTGAACCTTCCTGAAAAACTTTTTTAAAAAAACTTTCTCAAAAAATGACACCACCCCTGAACTTCTTTCGATTATAGAAGTGCAGGGGATTTTTTATGCTCTAAATACAAGGAGGAATATAAAAATGAATTACATTAAAGAATTGAATGCGTTTCATGATCAAACGGATGTGGACAAACTTTCCTCGTCGGCTGTCGCTCTTTGGATTACGATGATGCAGCTCAACAACAAAACGGGCTGGAAGAAGGAATTCGCGGTGCCGTGCTCCGTTATTTTAGGTAAGGCGGGACTGGCGGAAACATCCTTCAAGCGGGCGCGAGCTGAGCTGAAGAAAAAGGGATACATTAAGCATCGGTCGGCTGGTCGGAATCATGCGCCTTATTATGAAATGATTTCTCGCGTGATTGAACCGTGGGTGAACGTAGGTGAGGCCCCTGGGAAGGACGACCCTAGGGACGTACAGGAGGGCGCTGGTGAAGCCTCTTTATTTAAAAGAAAAGAAATAAAAAGAAAAGAGAAAGAAGGAGTAGGCGTGTACGCGTCCGCTTATGAATTCTACCAGGAGAACATCGGATTCCTCAGCCCTTATATTGCGGAGCGGATCACACTCTGGTGTGATGAGATGTCGGAAGAGCTCGTGATTGAGGCGATGAAGCGGGCGATTAATAACAATAAGCGGTTCTTCCAGTATTGTGAAGGGATTTTGCAAAAGTGGCAGTCGCTCGGGGTGAGGTCGCTTGCGGACGTCAAGGCGATAGAGATGGAAAGCAGATCGAAAGCCAAGAAAGGTTTCTCAGCGGGATCGCAGACTTCGTGTGAGGTGGATATTTTTGAAGAGTTAAGAAGGGGGATTGAAGCATGACGTACGAGGAAGCGGTAGAAGTATTGCAGATGATGAGTAGTTTATATCCAGGGAAAGTGGAGATGACGAAAAAGAAAGCAGAGTTCCTCATTCCACAGCTTAAACCAATGTGTTACGGATCGGTGATGGGGAAACTGGCTCTTCATGTATCTAAATCCCCCTATCCGCCAACGATTGCGGACATCGCCGTTTATCCCCCGGTGGATGAGAATCCTCACCTGGATATGCTGAAGCAGTGGGATCGCGAGGCGGCAGAGGTAAGTGAAGAGAAGAAGCGGCTTTTTCAAGAAAAGCTGAATGAACTGATAGAGAAGGTGACGAGATGATTAAAAACTTGGAAGCTGAACAGTCTGTGCTTGGAATGATGTTATTGGAAGGCGAGCTCATCAAGGATGTGACGCTTCATGCGGAACATTTTGCAGAAAAAAAGCATGAACTCATTTTTAAAGCGATGAAAAATATTGAGCGGGCGGATGCGCCGATTAATCTTGTGACTGTGACGACCGAACTGGAGGATAAGATCAGCTTTGTTGGCGGGGTCAGCTACTTAAGGGATCTGGCCGGCTCCATCCCCACGACGACTACCCTCAAACACCACCAGCGCCTTATCTTCGATGCCTACCGCTATAGAAAAACGAAGGAAGTGACCGACTTTTTTAATGATAACCCGAACGGTCAGAGGTTTGATGTACTGGATGCGCATATGGAAACTTTTCGCGGAATCGGTATGCCAAGTGAAGAGGCGAGTGTTTATGAAACGTTGATGGAAATTGCCCGTGATATGGCATCCCCTCATGAAAACGGAATAACGGGCTATACGACGGGCTATCAGGATCTTGATGGCATGACAGGAGGCGCACAGCGCGGCGACTTGATTGTTCTCGCAGGCCGGCCGTCGATGGGGAAAACCGCTTTTGCGCTAAATTTGGCAGCCAACCACTGTAAGCAGGGAGGCAGTGTTCAGTTGTTCAGTCTTGAAATGGCTATAAAACCGCTGCTGCATCGGTTCATTTCCTGTGAAGGCTCTATTAACGGGCAGAAATGGCGTACGATGCAATTCTCCAATCAGGATTATGATCAAGCGATGGAAGCGATCGGCCAAATCGCCAGCTGGCAGATGAAGATCCGCGAGACGGACCGGACCGTTAGTGACATCCGGGCCAATGTAAGAAAAGTTGTAAAAGCCGACAAAAACGCCCGCCATATGATCATCATCGATTACCTTCAGCTGATGAGCTCCGGCAGCCGCTTCGAACGCCGAGACCTCGAAATCGGCGCGATCACAAGAGAACTGAAGCTGCTGGCGCGTGAGCTTAATATTCCTATCATTCTACTATCACAGCTTTCCCGCAGTGTCGAGCAGCGCAAGGACAAGCGTCCCGTCATGTCGGACTTGAGGGAGTCGGGCAACATCGAGCAGGACGCGGACGTGATCGGATTTTTGCATCGGGAGGATTATTATAACTGGCAGAAGGACGAAGGAGAAATGGAGCTTCTGCTCAGTAAGCAGCGGAATGGTCCGGTAGGGGATGTGAAGTTTCAGTTTAAGAAAGAGTTCGGGCAGTTTGTGGACAGGGGAGTCGAAGGGAAAGTGCAGGAAGCGGAATTCAACTTTTCTGAAACGATAGCGTGAAGAATTC
Organism: Halobacillus campisalis; assembly: GCF_030345335.1. GTDB lineage: Bacteria > Bacillota > Bacilli > Bacillales > Halobacillaceae > Halobacillus_A > Halobacillus_A campisalis. The sequence goes on along the minus strand of NZ_JAPVRC010000003.1, from coordinate 303,001 downwards.
GTATCAATAGTAAATACAAATTTGATTCATCTAAGAGGAAGGGGGATGAAAATGAGTCAGCTTGAGGCTTCCGCAAGCAGTACGACGAATGGAAAAGCCGTGGCTTCCCTTGTGCTTGGTATTCTATCGATTGTCACCATGATCCTTATGGTTGTCGGGCTGATCATGGGCGTCGTTGGTTTAGTACTCGGCATAATCGGTTTAAAGTAGATTAAGAAGCAGGATCAAGAAGGTAAAAAGATGGCGGTTGCCGGGATTATTTGCAGCAGCTTAGGCATTGTGCTGCCGATCTTGTTATCAGTCGTTGCATTTGTCGCTTTTATGGTGGTCTGAGTAAATAGATCACCTTGCGCAATTCCACTCATTGGGATTGCGTTTTATTTGTTATAGTTGAGGGAGAAAAAGGAGGGTGCAGCATGAAGGGTCAAGTAGATGAAATGACCTTAATGGGCTTTTAAAGAGGAGTTTGCTGGAGAAGATTGGGATAACTAAGTTCAACAATCAAATCATTTTGTAGAAGGTTATAAGGAAATCCATTCAACAGTGGAGGTACTAAAGATGGACGTATTGCTTTGGATAACTATTGGTTTCATCCTGATCGGATTCGTTGTACTCGTGTCTATGAAAAGAAGTATGGAAAGTAAGCTTGCTTTTATAAAAGAAAATCCGGAAAGTGCTGATAGTTCTATAAAATCGAAAGCCATAATTTGGTGGATCGTCAGTACCACTGCCTGGGGAGTAGTGAGTATTTTTCTTGTTGTTTTGGTATTTTCATAATCACTTTCGTCTGAGCAAGTCCTACATTAACTAAGCGAGAGCTGGAACAACGGGACCGCACTTCGCTCCCATGTATTGCTCCTAGCTTATCTAAATAGGCTAGGATAGTGTACAACCATACTTAAGTCATTTTCAAGAGCGTTTACCTTTGAAGTATCCTTAGGAGGTGTTGCCAGTTATGCTTTTTACCGGTTTGTTTTTGTTTAATGTAATAGTCGTTGCTTTATTTTTAGTTTTGTTCAAGTCATTCGGTAGAGAAAGCAAGATAAAAGGGACCTTAATGGCAGTTGTATTCATGGCTCTTTCAATTAATTCCACGTTCGCAGCCTTCGGTTATTCTACAGCGTTAGGGTATACATACATCTTTACTTACGTCATTGCGGGAATCATTGCTGTTTCCTTAACAAAAAAGGGAGCGTTAACCAACCAATGAGTGATATGAACCACAACTATTTCCTTACATGGAGGATATTTACTTTTGTCGGTTGGCGTGCTAAAGTTGAAATTGTTGTATTTTTCTATCAATTTATGAAAACGATTTCAACTGCCAGAGGAGGAACTTCATGTGGAACGCAGACAAAAAATTGGGCTGATTCTTGGTCCATTGCTTTTTGCTATCTTTTATTTTATTCCGTCCATCACCGGACTTGGAGACGAACCGCGGGCTGTTCTTGCAGTCACGGCCTGGGTGGCGACATGGTGGATTACGGAAGCACTGCCGATTCCGGCGACATCGCTCTTGCCGATCTTTCTGCTGCCGATTACGGGCGGAGCGGATCAAGAGACGGCGTCGATGGCGTACGCGGATCCGATTGTATTCATGTATATGGGTGGTTTTACGATCGCTCTAGCTATTCAGAAGTGGGACTTACATAAACGAATTGCCATGACGATTCTCTCGTTTGTCGGAACGGGGAGTCAGCGCATTGTCATGGGTGTCATTATTGCGACGGCCGGTCTTTCGATGTGGATTTCAAACGCGGCGACGGCGCTTATGATGCTTCCGATCGCGCTTGCATTGATTACGGAAATTAAGGAAAAGAACTTTTTTGATGAAGCTTCGTTGAATCGCTTCGCTAAAGGGCTGCTTCTTGCTGTGGCGTATTCCGCTTCAATCGGCGGGCTGGCGACGATCATTGGTTCTGTACCAAACGCAGCGTTTGTCGCTGTAGCGTCAAGCAGTCTCGATCGAACGGTATCTTTTTTCGACTGGTTTTTATTCGGATTCCCGCTTACTCTAATTTTACTATTTGGTCTGTACTTCTACCTGACGAGAATCCAATTCAAAATTACGAGTCAGAAAGATGTATCGTCTGATTTTGCGAAAAATCAGCTGAGAGAGCTGGGGCCGATGTCGTATGAAGAAAAAGCGGTCCTGACCGTTTTCACGGTTGTCGGTGCACTCTGGATGTCGAGTGGTTTCATACCAGAAGCCTATACTCTATCTGATACATCGATTTCAATGATCGGTGCGACTTCGATGTTCCTTTTCCCAGCGAAGAAGTCTAAAGGCGGATTGATGGTGTGGAAGGATATGAAAGAGCTGCCCTGGGGTTTGCTGCTTCTATTTGGGGGCGGACTTTCGCTTGCGGCCGCATTCGAAACCTCCAATTTAACTGGGTGGTTCGGTGAGCTGCTGCAGGGTCTTGAAGTATTGCCGTTCCTGCTTATCCTCATTGCACTGGCAACGATCGTGCTTTTCATGACGGAAATCATGTCTAACACGGCCGTGTCGAACATGCTGATTCCAATCAGTATCGGGCTTGCGCTCGGTATTGGTGCTGATCCTTACGCGATCATGGGTGTTGTCGCTCTAACGGCTTCTTGTGCCTTTATGCTGCCAATTTCAACCCCGCCGAACGCGGCTGTGTTCAGCTCAGACTATTTAACGATCGACGATATGGTGAAAGCAGGATTCTGGATGAACATCGTTGCGATCATTGTCATCGTGCTGTTCGTCTATTTCTGGCAGCCTATCGTTTTAAACTATTAGTATGAAAGCTCTCCTGTGAAAAGGGGAGCTTTTATATTTTTATTGGTAAATCTCGTATATATGAGGATAGTTTCGGAATATCAGGAAAGATTTGAAACTTATAGTGGAGTCCACCGTAACATTACAAGAAAGGACGGTATAATGAATATCGTTCTTGGTGTACTACTCACCCTATGGGGAAGTTTGATCCTATACTCTTCACTATTTAGAAAGAATCGATCGGACAACTATAAAGATAACAGCAAGATCGGTGCAAGCGGATATATAGAATGGGAGTTTTTATTTAAACTATTTAATAAGTTGCCTTATGGCATGGCTAAGAGTCTAGTAGTGATGATTGGTGCTTCCTTCATTGCGGCAGGAGCCTGGATTGTCTAAGGGTTTAAACGGGATCATACCGTAAAGAGGTGATCACTTTTTTTACTTGTAAGTGTAAACTTAAAAGTGATGGAACGGATGGAATGTCAGAAAGTATTTCGGTTGAGTGGAAGGAGAACCAATATGAAAGAAAATAGAGAATTAAACCATGTCATTACGAACGAGGTTGAAACCATAGGCTTTTCTGGAGTGGTATACGTGAAACAAGACGAGAACATAATATCAAACCTTGCCTTCGGCTACGCAGACAGGGCGGAAAAAAGGAAAAACAACTTACATACCCGTTTTGGAATAGCCTCTGGATGCAAGTTATTTACTGCTATTGGGATTAGTAAATTAATTGAAGACGGTTTGTTAAAATATGATACTTATTTAGCCGACTGTTTAGATATACACTTTCCTAACTTTGATAAAGAAATTACGATTCATCATTTGTTAACGCACACTTCCGGCATCCCTGATTACTTTGATGAAGAGAAAATGAGTGATTATGAAGATTTGTGGAAGGACTACCCTGTCTATCAAATCAATTCTCTCAAAGATTTTTTACCGTTATTTCAAAAAGAACCCATGAAGTTCGAGCCTGGACATAGGTTCCATTATAACAACGCGGGTTATATTGTCTTAGGTCTTATTCTGGAAGAACAAACGGGAAGGTCATTTAATGAATACATAGAAACTGAAATATTTCGTAAGAGCAATATGATGGATTCAGGCTATTTTGCTTTGGATCAACTCCCTGAAAATACAGCGGTAGGATACATTGATGATCATGAAGAAAATACGTGGAGAACTAATATTTATTCTATTCCTAAAAAAGGCGGGTCAGATGGGGGTGCTTTTACTACAGCAGCTGACATGATGAAGTTGTGGGAGTCCCTATTTAACTTTAAACTATTAAATGAAGAGACGACTATGAGATTGCTCAGGCCTCATGTTCATGTAAATGGAGAAATATCCTATGGTTATGGGATATGGATGAACCAAAGAGACAATCAAATTTATAAATATCATGTGATGGGATATGATCCCGGAGTCAGCTTTAGAGCTTCTGTATACCCTGATTCTAATCTGAAGATGGTTATCCCTTCCAATATCGAGTCTGGTCCTTTTGAGGTTACTAAAGTGATTGAGGGTGCTCTATTAAAAGAATAGATTCAACTTAAATTGTTAATTTTTTATGGAGCCTATCCAGCTCTACCCGCTGTTAAACAAAACGGAAACAGTTCGAACACCTCACTAACCAAAAAAAACCCCCGCCTGCACCCAGGCGGGGGTTTCGTATAATGGTTTACTTTTTACGCATTTTGATAAGAAAGCTCAGAAGCTACCTTAGCAACCTTCTCAAGACCTGCTTCAATAATCTCAACAGCCTGATCAGGAGCTGCTGCGTGACCTTCGATAACTACTTCGTCTGCAACCTTCATGCCGAAATGTCCGCCGAAGATATTACGCATGTAATTGAGTGACATTTCGATTGGAGCCATGCTCGGATCGGAATAATTTCCGCCGCGTGCGTTTAGGAAGATGACGCGCTTATCCGTCAGTAACGGTTGAAGTGCACCTTCCGCTGTATATTTAAAGCTGAAGCCAGCTTCTGCTAAATAATCGATGAACGTTTGGAGCTTGGCAGGAATGGTGAAGTTCCATAGTGGGAACGCCACAACAACGACGTCTGCTTCGCTGATTACGTCTTTTGCTTTCTGTTTAGCATCCAGCAGGCGCTGCTCGGTATCGTTCAGCTCCAGGCCTTCGTGCTGCTTTCCTAGTCCTGTGAAGACTTCCTGACCGAAGTAAGGCGTGTCTTCTTCGAACACGTCATACGTGCTGACGTTTACTTCTTTATTATCTTTTATATTTTCCAGAAACGTATCATACATTCTTGTAGATATTCCATCTGGACGGTTATTAGCTTTAATGACTAATACATTCATGGGTGAAATCCTCCTGTTTACATCTTATTTTTTCATAGTACTCAGTATAATGGCTCGAATTCGAGATATCAAATATTATACTCATTCCTGATAAAGGTGAGGACTACACTAGAATGATACTTGCTGGAAAATCAGACTTAAAAAGCTCTTGTGAGGAGGCACGGAAAAATCAACATTCATAAATGGAAGCCGATGGCAGTACGTCACACGAAGCATCGATCGCTTTTATCTATGCTGCGGGGAGGCGGGTATATTTTGTATGCCCGGCACGCGGAAGCTACCGTAGGAGAAGATGGGGTGAATTTTACCTTCATGGATTGTGCGACACAGAGAAATTTATCAGAGGCGGGCAGGGGTCAAGCGGCAGCCTATGGGGAGGCCCTGCGGCGTTTACGTATTCCTTTGGTCGCTCCGGTTCTCGCCAGTCCTTTTTGCAGAAATAGAGAAACTGCCGAGCTGGCGTTTGGAAGAGTGGCAGTTCAAGTCGATCCTTTCTGGGTGGAAGTGTATCGGTTGAGCAGGAATGTGTCGCAGGCAGAGGAGGCTGACATTCTGCGCTCTTTGCAGTCACGTTTAGAATTTCCTCCGCCTGCTGGGACGAATCGAGTGATTATTGCGCACAGCTTCCCTGAATCTGTGGGATTAGGTGCCATACCTAATATGGGGACTGTGATCGTGAAGCCTCTTGGGCGGGGGAAAGGTTATGAAGTGGCCGGTCGTGTCTCTTTAGAGGAGTTGAGTCGTTATTAAACATTGAGAAAACCCCACGAATCCGTGAGGTTTTTTTAAGCTTACGCCTTTTCGTCAATCGTTTTGACAATTTTTTCGCAGATGTGATGTGTGAGAAGTGAATCCTCGATAGACGGGTCAGGCTTCTCGTTATTTCGTACGCAATCGATAAAATGGTCGGCTATTTGATAGAAGCCGCGTTTATACAAAGTCGGTTCCCAGTCCCCGAATGTGGATAGATTGATTTCTTTATTATGGTAGTGGGTCGTTTCCACGAGACTCTTCACTACATATTTATCATGACCGGTCGAGTATTCGATGATTTCTTCTGTGACTCCGCCATTTCTGTTCATGACGCCCATAGCGGTGCAGTCGTCACCGATCAGCTGGATGATCAAATGATCCATTATTTCTCCATTTTTCAGGCACTGCACGTTTACATCCTTGACGTCGGTGTTCATTAAAAAGCGGAGAGTATCAACGACGTGGATGAAGTCTTCGACAACAAACCTACGCACATAGTCAGGAGAAGCGAATCTGTTTTTTTGAATAAGAATCAGGCTGGGTTTTCCTTTTTCTCTAAGCTCATTCACTTTTGGGATGAACCTTCTGTTAAATCCGACCATGGCGACTTTGCCGCTTTCTTTTGCAAGCTGAACGATTCTTTCCGTTTCGTCCAAATTCATGGAAATCGGTTTGTCTATGTATACATGAATGCCGTTTAGGAGCAGCTTTTCGGCGAGTTCAAAGTGAGCTTCGGTCGCGGCACTGATGAACGCTGCATCTACTCCTTTGTCGATGAGTTCGTCTACGGTCTGGACCTTATTCTCGATCTTATATTTGGCAGCTGATTTGTTCAGTGTTTCTTCATTTCTCGTGCAAAGGACAAGCTCGATTCCTTCTTTTTCGGAAAGAACGGGCAGGTAGGCTTTCTTCGCAATATCTCCCAATCCAACAATTCCGATTTTCATCCTCATTCCTCCCATATTTTTGCATTATCTTCATTGTACCTTACCTCAAGTGAAGGGCAATCAAAAACCACCTGAGAGCTCAGGTGGTTTTTGACTAGGGCAGATAATTTTCTGAAGCGACTTCTATGGTATACGTTCCTCTGTCGGTAAGCAGGGAAAAGCGCTGATTGTCGAATTGGTACAACGTCGAGTCTTCAAGCGGTATTTCATACGTCGAATCGGGAAGCGGCTGCGTGTTGGAAGCGACGGTTTCCGTTACCCCTGTCCCATTGAGCAGTAACGTATGCATCGCTTCATATTGATCGGATCGTCTCGTATTCGTTGAATAGGAGATGTCCTTTAATTCCATGACCACCCTGTCGAGATCATCCAGCTCGTGTTTTATGATTCTAATCGTTTGACCGCTCCACTTCTGCAGCAGTTCATTGAATTCCTCTACGGATAAAGATCGCTCATTCATCGTCATCCCTCCTGATTTTATAATTTCCAAGAAGTGTCGATTCATACAGAACCGCTGTGGAATTTAGGTTTTGCTGGCAGGAAGAAGCGATATTCTGTAAACCCCCGGCTCATCAGCGTATAATGAACCTATGACTATTTCGTAAAAAGGGTGGAAATTATGGAACGAAAAACGATTACACATACATTAAAAAATCACACACCCTCCGTAATCGGACAGAAGGAATTGAACCACTTTTCTATTCTTGTTCCTCTCATTGAAAAGGACGGAGAGCTTCACTTATTGTTTGAAGTGCGTTCGCTTGAGATGAGAAGGCAGCCAGGCGAGATTTGTTTTCCCGGGGGGAAAGTGGACAGGAGGGAATCGCCACAGGAGGCTGCGGTAAGGGAAGCGAAAGAGGAGCTTGGGATTGAGGATGGAGATTTTGGCGAGGTTTATCCATTCGACTATATGCTTTCCCCTTTTGGCCGAATGATGGTGGATACGTATGTTGGCTTTCTAGACTGTACAGAGGAGAGCATACAGTCTAATCCTGCTGAGGTGGAAGAGGTATTCACTGTGCCGCTTTCCTTTTTCAAACGTACAAAGCCGAAGGTTCACTATGTAAATTTTGAAGTGAAGCCGGAAGATGGTTTTCCTTTTGATTTGATTGCGAACGGTGAGGATTATGAGTGGCAGACTCGGAAAATGGAAGAGTATTTTTATCAGTATGAAGGCAGAGTGATCTGGGGACTGACGGCGAGGATACTTGCGGCTTTTGTGGACTCTATTGAATAAATGTAAAAGGATCCAGAGCGACGACAGCTCTGGATCCTTCTTTTATAGGGATTCTCTAATGACTTTCTTATAATACAACACGGACAACAGTCCAAAAATCGAATACAGTCCCGTGTACACGCCCATCACAAGCAGCATCGGAGTCCAGAGCTCGGTTCCGAAGAAGAACCAGCCGGATTGAACGGCAAAATAGCTGTGCAGCAGTCCGATGAGCAGAGGGATTCCAAAGTTGAACACCTGCTTGCCCTGGATCCCTTTTAACAAGTCATGGCGGGTATAGCCGAGCTTTCTTAAGATCGTGTAGTTCGGCTGTTCTTCTTCACTTTCTTCCATTTGCTTAAAGTAAAGGACGCAGCCCGAGGTGATCAGAAACGCGAGTCCGAGAAATCCGACGATAAACATCACGAGCCCCATGTTCTGCTTCTGCGTGCGTTCAGTGGCATACTGAGAGTCATTGCCGTATTCTTCACTGATGGCCAGGTTTTGAAAAAGCTCATCCGCTTCTGCTCTGTTTTCGCCTTCCTCTAATTGAAGTCCGATATACAGGGACGAATCACGCTGAATGTCCTCGTCGATGTCATTGGAAATGATGTCGAACGTTTTTTCATCCACCACGGCTGTAGGAAATCCGCCAGTAAAGTAAATAGGAAGCAGGTCTTCTTCGGCAAGGCCGATATATTGCTGTTCTAATTTTTCATTAGCTGTATGGATGACGATGTCCCCGGAATCCTCCAGGCTCATCAATTGCTGTAAGGCATCATTGTACCCGGTTAACAGCGTTTCCGTCTCCTGGATGTCCATGTCAGCGGCTTTCTCACTGATGAAGGCAATATCCGTAATGCCGTCATTTAAGCTGATTTCCTGTAAGTTGGCTCCAACGATATTAGTGATATCCGCCTCTGCGATAACGACTTCGATCCTCTCTTCGCTATACTCAATGCCGTTTTCAGAAAAGATCTGTCCGAGCTCATCGGCTGCTTCTTCCGTGACTACCGTGAAATCAGCAGGGGTGCTGGCTTCGGCCGTTTTTTCAGCGGAATAGTAAGAAATATAACTTAACGACAGCAGTCCGATCGCCAAAGCGGAAATCGTCGTAATGATCGTAAGCAGCATTGCATTTGATTTCATGCGGAACATGATCGAGGAAAGGGAAAGTACCTCATTGATGTTCAAATAGCCGCTTTTATTTTTCCGGATGAGATTGGCGACAAACCGCACCGATCCTTTGTAGAAAAAGTACGTCCCGATAATGACGGAGGCGAGGATGAAGATCATCACCATGAACAGCGTGTTCATCGAGGTGAAGTCTCCTTCAAATAGTTTGGACGACACGTAATAGCCTGTCGCGATCAGTCCAATGCCAAGGATCCCCATTAGAATTTCCAGAACCGAGATGTTTTTCACCCGGCCTTCGGTTTTGGATTTCACCTGAAACAAGGAGAGGATACTCTGGCGTTTAATAAACCAATAATTCATCAGCATGATCACGGCATAAATGGCGGCGAACACGAGAATCGTCTGCAGAAAAGCTGGAAACGAGAAGCTGAGGGTCGCCACATCATCCACTTCCATAATTTTAAACAGCGTCATGGTGACGAGTTTGGATATGGAAAAGCCGAGGAGCGTCCCGAGAAGCAGCGATCCGAAATAGATCATCAGATTTTCGATGCTTAATATGCTGAAAATGCGGTTTTTCGTCATTCCGATCAGCTGGAACAAGCCGATTTCCTGACTGCGGCGTTTAATGAATAAATTATTTGCGTAAAAAAGGAAAATCGCCACGATCGCCACGAGTAAAATAGAAGCGGCTCTTACGGCGGCAGCTCCTCTAATCGAGCCGGTCGCTTCATCCATCGAAGGGTCGTACTGCAGGGTGACGAATGAAAAGTAAAGCGCCACGCTGAATGTTAAAGCAAACACGTACAGGTAATAGTTCTTCAGGTTCTTTTTCAAATTGCGGAAAATGAGTTGATTAATGCTCATAGTGCACCCCGCCGAGCACGCCCTGCGTCTTAATAATATCCTTCAGGAATGTCTGGCGCGTCTGGTCGCCTTTGTTCAATTGAGTATAGATGCTGCCATCCTTAATAAAAACCACGCGGCTGCTGTAGCTGGCGGCAACGGGATCGTGTGACACCATCACAATTGTAGCCTGCCGCTTGGCATTTAAGCTGCTCATTTTATCTAACAGATCAGAGGCAGATTTAGAATCGAGCGCGCCGGTCGGTTCATCGGCAAAAATAATGCTCGGCTCATGAATGAAGGCCCGTGCGGCGGACGTCCGCTGCTTCTGTCCGCCGGAAATTTCATTCGGGTATTTGTGCTCGATATCTTCTATACCGAGCTCAGCTGCCGCTGCCTGGAACTTTTCATTGGCCGCTTTCTTCGATACTTTCGATATCGATAACGGCAGCAGGATGTTTTCTTTGACCGTTAATGTATTGAGCAGGTTATATTCTTGAAAAATGAATCCGAGATGATGCTTTCTGAATTCCGCCAGCTGTTTTTCTTTTTGGGCGGTCAGTTCCTTGCCTTCGATTTTAATCGTCCCATGGCTGACACGGTCGATGGTAGATAAAACATTGAGCAGCGTCGTCTTTCCGGATCCGGATGCGCCCATGATCGTGACGAATTCGCCTTTCTCAATACTAAGATCAATGCCTTTTAATACTTCCTGCTTCGTGAATTTATTTCCGTAGCTTTTATGGATTTTTTGAGCTTCTAGAATGTTCATGTGTGTACCCCCGGTTTTCGTGATACCCCTATTGTATAAGTTCCGGCAGGGGGAGTCCTTTCATTCACCGAACAAAAAAGAAAAGCGAGTGACACTTTTGTCACACGCCCTGGATTTCAATGAATTCGTTCGCTTTCGGGAAGGTGAGCGTAAAGGAGGCGCCAGATCCGGGCGTCGATTGAACATCGATTTCGATGTGCAGCGGCGCTGCGGATTTTTTCGCTAAATAAAGACCCATGCCGGTAGCTGCGGTATCGTGGTGCCGGCTTGTTGATGTGAAGCCTTTCTCGAAGATGCGAGCCAGGTCACGTGCTTCGATGCCGCGCCCGCGATCGATGACTTGCAGGTTTGTTTGCCCTTTATGCTCGCGGCTTATGACGGTAATGTCAGAGCCTTCCTCACTGTATTTCACGGCATTCGTCAGCAGCTGGCGGAGGATAAAGCCGAGCCATTTGGCGTCGCTGAGTACGGTCGGAATGGAAAGATCAACATCGAATCCGATTCCTTTCTGCATACACCATGAACGCAGCGTATTGATTTCACTGTGCAGGAGCGGCTCGAGCTCCACTTTTTCTACATATAAGTCATTTTCGATGAAAGGCATACGCTTCTGGTGCAGCTGTTGATCCAGCAACAAGTGCACTCGCAGCCATTCGTGTGTCAGCTGCGCCTTCAGCTCGCGGTCTTCCACTCGATCGATGATTAAGTGCATCGCCGTCAAAGGCGTTTTCACTTCATGGATCCAGGAGAGAAGCTCATCTTTCTCCTGTTCAAGCCGTAAGTGATGAGCTGATGATTTCTCCTGCAGCTCCATGATCGGCTCAGTGATGTTGTGATCGATCAAATATTCAAGCGGCCGCCCGGGCTCAGGCAGGCTGGTAAGATCAAGGTCATGCTTCCGTTCCTCAAGCTCTTTGAAAAACTTCGTTTCACGCGGATAGCGAACAATTACAAATATCGTAAACAGCACCGTCGACAGAAACACATAGTACAACATAGCGCTATAAGGAATGGCGGAATCAAGGTAGGCAATCAGCAAGGCAAGCAGCTGCAGCAGCACAAAAACAAGCAGCCAGCTCCGGCGCTCCTTTAAGAATGTACGAATCATCCGCTCACCTGATCGATCGCCATATACCCCTGGCCGACCTTCGTTTCAATCGCATCACCAAGATCGAGCTCCGCTAACTTTTTCCGAAGCCGGTTCACATTGACCGTCAGCGTATTGTCACTGACAAAACGCTGATCATCCCACAATCGATTCATGATCTCGTCCCGGCTGACAATCTGATTCTTGCGTTCCATCAGCAGCTTTAATATGAGCATCTCGTTTTTCGTCAGCTCCATCATTCCCTGCTCATTCGTAACCCGGTTCCGTTGAAAATCGACCGTCGCTCCGAGCCACGTCTTAAGCTCCGGCGATTCACTGCTGTAGTTATAGACACGTCGCAAGATAGCCTGGATCTTCGCAATCAGCACGTCAAAGTGAAACGGCTTCTGCACGAAATCATCCGCTCCGAGGTTCATCGACATGACCATGTCGGTCGGGTGGTCCCGGGACGATAAGAAAATGATCGGCACATTCGAATGCTCGCGAATCATCCGGCACCAGTGGAAGCCGTCAAACTTCGGCAGTTGGATATCGATAATCACTAAATCAGGCTGGACGCTCGTAAACACGCCCATAATGTCATGAAAGTTTTCAATTCCGTAAACGTTATATTCCCACTGAGCCAGCCGCTCCTGGATTTCTTTAAAAAGGGAAGCATCATCTTCAATCAGTAAAATCTTAAACAACGAACTCACCACGCTTTCTATGGAAATTATATCAAACTTTATCGGAGCCAGGGAGAGGCGGGAAGGCAGGGGTGCTTTGAATCTCCGTACCTCACCTCCTTCATAATAGTTGACGAGTACACTTCCCCATCTTAAAATCAATATATTGGAAGCGTTACCTAAATCATGAAGGAGTGATCGTATCTATCCATTCATATCACCGAAACACATTTACTACGGAGAAGAGTCCTTACATAGGCTGACCGACATCATCGAAACCCTCGACGTCAAGAACGCCCTGATCATCACGGACCCGATGCTCGAAGAACTTAAAATTATAGAACCCGTTATTGAATTATTACGTAAGAAGGAGATAGAATGGAACGTCATCTCAGACGTCGTAGCCGAGCTGCCGATTGAAACGGCGGATCAAGCCGTCGAACAAGCCCGCCACTACCAGCCGGAACTCGTCATCGGCATAGGCGGAGGGAGTGCGCTCGACCTTGCGAAGGCCGTGTCCGTCCTGCTAGAGAACCCAGGGGAGATCCATGAGTACTTGAACCTAAACGGAGAGAAGGTATTAAAACGCCAGGGAGTCCCTAAAGTACTCATCCCTACGACTGCAGGCACGGGCTCGGAGGTGACTGATATTTCCGTATTCTCTCTGAAAGATACGAAGGATGTCATCACCCACGATTATCTGCTTGCTGACTATGCGATTGTCGATCCGTTATTAACTTACACGCTGCCGCAAAAAGTAACCGCCGCGAGTGGGATTGACGCGCTTGTCCATGCATTAGAAGCCTATACATCGACGCAGTCGACGCCGCTGACCGATTCGCTGGCGTTAGAAGCGATCGGCAAAATCACGGCTAATATTAGAACAGCCGTCTGGAATGGAGCGGACAGAGAGGCCCGCGAGCAAATGGCGTCAGGCAGCTTGATCGCCGGCCTGAGCTTTTTCAATGCAGGCGTAGCTGGCGTCCATGCGTTAGCCTATCCCCTAGGCGGCCAATTCAAGATCCCCCACGGTGAATCCAATGCGGTATTGCTGCCTTATGTTTATGACAGCATATGGCTGGCGTGTCTCGATAAACTCGTGAAAGTCGCTGACGTGATGGGTGTGCCGACCAAAGGCAAAGACCGGCGGACGATCGCCCAGGACACGGTCCAGGCTTTATTTTATCTTGTCGAGGATGTGGGCTTACCTACGAAGCTTATCGCCTATAACATCCAAAGAGACGACGTTGAATCTCTAACGGAAAACGCTCTTAAACAAGCGAGACTGCTGAAAAGAAGCCCGAAACAATTGGATGAAAAAAGCATAAAAGAGATTTACTATAATGCCTTTCAAGGTACGTTCACTCACAATCGGTAAAGGGAGGATCGCCATGTTTAAAATGACTATCGAACCTCGCGTGTCCGAAACCGATGGAGTCGGACATATCAATAACACCGTCGTGCCCGTCTGGCTCGAAGCCGGGCGCAACCCGCTGTTCAAGCTCTTTACACCTGACGACAATTTTGACCATTGGAAAATGATCATCATTAATATGAACATCGATTACGTCAGCCAGATTTATTTCGGCATCGACGTCGACATCTGCACATGGGTAAAAAAGGTCGGCAATACGAGTTTGCAGTTGTATGAAGAAGTCTGGCAAAAGGATACGCTGTGTGCAAAAGGGCATACGACGTACGTGAACTACAATTTGGAGAAGCAAACACCGGAACGAATCCCGGACGATATTCGGAAAGAATTGCTTGGTCATTTGTATAATGAGGAATCTTTATAGAGAAACGCCTGGTCCTTATGGGGACGGGCGTTTTTTGTAGTGAGTGAATTTGAAGGGATAGATGGGGAGGTATCTCGGAACTGAGTTTTATAGATAAGGGCAGGTTAGTGGAAGACTCAGTTTCGAGATAAAATGAATTTTTGGAAAGTATTGCGGAGATTGAAGAATTTTGAAATGATTAAACTAACAAATTCTTTTTCCAAAGGTAATGCGAATATAACTGTAATAGTTAGGAGTGAAAAGATGCTAGAACTAATTTTAATCGGAATATTAGTGGTTCTAATAGCTATTGCGCGCAATATTAAGTTGCTCGGGGAAAAACTACTTGAAAATTCGGAAAAACAAAATGAAACTAAGAAGAAGGAAAGGGACTAATTTTGAAGCCTTAGAATTTAACGGTTATCTTGATTTCAATTCTTCTTGTTACTGGGGCTATAATGTAAAAAATAGTTGAATTGTCGGCAGGAGGGATATTATGAATAAAGAGACTTTATTAAAAATCATTGGGACTCCTGTTCTTGTGTTCTTTGGTATGTGGATAGCTGAATTAATTTTTAATTTTGATATGGAACCAACGGGCAAGGTAGTTTATTTTATATCGACTACCATACTATTATATATCTTGACCTTTACAAATTTTATTAAGAAACACGATAAAGATAAGTAATAGAACTTCTATGATATATCTCAACTTCGAGTCTTTCTGTATCGGGGGCAATTGTTCAATAATCAGGTCTAATACTACGCAATTCCTTAGGAAATATATGGTTTATTGATGTTATAGTTAAAATACAATATTAGAGATTTCGACGCTAGGAGGTATTAATATGTCAAAAAACACCGAAAGAAATACCGGAATTGACAAAACCATCAAAAAAGTCCCATTAGGTTATGGGATAATTGCTCCTGCAGTCGTTTTGATTTCTTGTGTATTACTAACAATAAACAGTATTAAAGATTCGGATTATATTTTCTCTTTTATAAGTGGTTC
Source organism: Halobacillus campisalis (assembly GCF_030345335.1). Lineage (GTDB taxonomy): Bacteria > Bacillota > Bacilli > Bacillales > Halobacillaceae > Halobacillus_A > Halobacillus_A campisalis. The sequence goes on along the minus strand of NZ_JAPVRC010000003.1, from coordinate 287,688 downwards.
TTTTTCAATTGTTGTGGCAGCTACACTATTAATTAATATTGCAAAATTAATTAATAGATAAGAGGTTAGTTTTACAGTGCAAGTTTAAAATATCTTGATATCGAGTCTTCACGTAACTGGGGGCGATTGAGCAACCTTAATAGGGACTTCATTGCTACCCAGGCGTAAATTTTCTAGCCTTTACCAGTAATTTGATAATTGTTCAATGTTAATGTAAGGGGGGATTAGGTGGAGTTCTTAGTGTTTTTAATTGTATTGATTACCTTGATGTTTATGACAGAAAAAATTACAAATAAGATTCTTAGGGTTGAGAAGGTAAGAATATCAGAAACACCCGGGAAAAATCTTGACCGTTGGGGGAGAGGTATAATCCTGTTTGTCTTTTTAAGTGCACTATGGTCTGGCATTGATTTCAACTCAGACACATTAATAAAATATTTTTTTATGTCCTATTTAGCAATAACATTAGGATTTCAGGCAATTATGGAATTCATCTTTATTAAAGATTCAAAGCAATATATAAGCACAATGATGTTACTTATACTGAGTCTTGTTATTGTGTATAACGTTGATAACTTTCCATTTTTAGAGTAGATGTTGTGACTAAGATAACAGTTGTGTTTGATATGTTTAAATCAAAGATATCTTGAATTCAAGCTTTCAGCTAACTGGGGCGATAGCTGCACATTAGCTATCCATTTATTGTACTAACGAAGCAGGCTAGCAAAAATTTCGAGCTTAGCTTCTTTATATTAAAATAAAGTAAGTTCTGCATTGGTTGGGGAAATATAGAAAATAAACTAGGGCTACAACCACTAAAATAACCGCGGGGGCTATAAATATGAAAAAAATGGGGACGCTATACTTTTTCTGTGGAAAAATGGGAGCAGGAAAATCAACTAAATCAAAACAATTGGCGATAGATAAACATGCGGTACTATTGTCTGAGGACGAATGGCTTTCATCCCTTTATCCCAATCAGATTGCATCATTTGAGGACTATAAAAAATATTCAGCGCAACTCAAGCCGTTGGTGAAAAAGCATGTCCAAAGCATGCTAAGTGTGGGTACAGATGTAGTAATGGATTTTCCAGCTAATACTCAAAAACTGCGAAAGTGGTTTTTGGATATGGCATCAGAGGTCAATGCAAGCCATCAACTAATTTATCTTAATATAAATAACGAGCAATGCCTACGTCAAATTGCACAAAGGCGTAACGAACAACCCGAAAGAGCAGCTTTTGACACGGAAGCGGTTTTTAATCATGTTACTAAATTTTTTGAAGCACCCGAGGCATCTGAGGGTTTATATATTTTGGAGTTTTGTGGAAAAGAATAACAATAAGTTCGATTATTCGTGTGCATAGAGTAACTTCTGTTTCAGGGAGTTCCTCCATTTTATGTAAAATGAAAGTTGAGTAAGTAAAGTTTCAAATGTATAAGTTAAAACTTTGTGAAGTGAGACACTTCAATATCGCCTTGTGAAAAAACAAGAAAATAATTTAATTAGGAGGACAACATATTTACAATAAAACGATTGGTGCATGAATATGTAGTTTTCTTATTTTTGCGGTTGGCTTATTTACCGAATCTCTTTAATTAACGTCCTCGTTTGTCGTATATGTATTTATTATTACCGGCTTCATTGGTGTTGTTGCTAACGGAATAAAGTTAGTGTAAAAGAATAAAACCTAAGTAACCAGTGGGATTATAATTCTTATGGGGTCTGTCTGCAATTTAGTTGAACACCCCCAATACAAAAAAGAACTTTTATAAAAATGGACGTTTTTTTTGTTGGTAATATACATACTAAACTCGCACCATGACCTATGAAAATAGTTCCCTAACGGGTAATAGGAGAGTACAGGCAGTGACTTCTACCAAAGGTCTAGAAGGCGTGATGTCTTAGAACTCGTAACAGAGACGGATCCTCGGAAGTAAGTGTATCATGGATGGTCGCTCTTTAAGATTCCATCTTGATTCAGCAGAGAACATGCAGCTTCCCGTCCCTGGAATGAAACGTTCGAAGCACTTATATGAGGAACTGAGTGAAGCTGGTGGAGATCATGATGGGAGGCAGACGTTGTAGATGTACCATCAAATGATGACACCTGTCTCATAGAAAAAGCGACCGGATGCGGTCGCTTTATTTTTTGTATTGAAGAATTTTTAGGATGGACTCAAAACAGTTGGTCCGGTAATACTCGTGCAGTTGATCGTCGTCTCTCATCAACCATTGAATCAAGCTCCCATCAATCATACAGCGGATGCTGATAGACGTTTGTTCCACATCATCGACTTCAAAAATCCCTTCTTTTAGCCCTTGATGGATGATGTCTCTGCCGATGGACCAACAGTTTTCGTAGAATTTCAGGTTGATCTCTTTATACGAATCGTTATTTTTCACTTGCGCTAAAAAATCCAGATACACACGATAGAAGTTTTTATTTTCTTCTGGACTGCTGAACACACAATTTAGATAGGCTTCCAGCTTTTTGACGGCTGTTTCATGCTCACTGATGGACGCAGCTTCTTTTTCATGGATGCGTGTCGTAAGCCATTCAAACAATTGTGTGAAGACATCGGATTTATTTTTAAAATAATAGTTAGTGACACCTTTACTGACATCCGCATAATTTGCGATGTCCTGTAAGGTGACGGATTCATAGCCTTTTTCAATTGCGGCTTGAAAGGCAGCTTTCAATATCTGCTTTCGTCTCTGTTTTGCTTTTTTTTCCATATTCAATCGAACCTCCATAGGATATTCCTCTTCATTATACAAGAAATTGTAGAAGTACACGAGTGTTTTATACTGACCGTTCAAAATAAATTGACCGGTCAGTATAAAATGATATATGATAGGTTCATAAGCTATTAAATGACTATTTGGAAGGGGAAATGTACAGATGACCAAAGAATTCAAAGCTCTTGTGGTGAACAAGACGGACGAAGATTTTACAGTGGGTGTAGAATCGTTATCTATAAATGATCTGCCAGAAGGAGATGTGACGATTCGTGTCCACTATTCCAGCGTCAACTATAAAGATGGGTTAGCCAGTATTCCGAATGGGAAGATTGTACAATCGTACCCTTTCGTACCTGGCATCGACCTTGCTGGGACTGTTGTTTCATCGGATGATGACCGTTATCAAGAAGGGGACGAAGTGGTTGTCACGAGCTATGAATTGGGTGTGTCTCATTATGGTGGATACAGCGAATACGCTCGAGTGCCTGCGGATTGGGTCGTACCATTGCCGGAGAATATGTCCTTGAAGGAAGCGATGGCGTTTGGTACGGCAGGATTCACAGCAGCGCTTTCTGTCCATCGCCTCGAAGAAAGCGGCGTCACACCGGAAGACGGAACGATTCTTGTAACCGGATCTACAGGTGGTGTCGGCAGTATGGCTGTTTCGATGCTCGCAAAACGTGGATACCATGTGACGGCTAGTACAGGTAAAGATTCGGAACACGAATATTTGAAAAAGTTAGGTGCACAAGAAATTATTTCCCGGGAAGAAGTGACACCAGAGAAAATCCGCCCAATCAGTAAGCAGAAATGGGCAGGTGTGGTCGATCCCGTTGGAGGAAAAACATTGGCCTCTGTCCTGAGCAATACGAAATATGGTGGGGCCGTTGCTGTCAGTGGCTTGACTGCCGGCATAGAAGTGCCGACAACGGTCTTCCCTTTCATCCTTAGAGGTGTGAATTTGCTCGGCATCGATTCTGTATATTGTCCTAAAGACTTGAGGGAGAAGTTATGGAAGCGGATGTCTACAGATTTGAAACCGGATGATTTAGGAGAGATTGAAAAAGAAGTTTCTCTAAAAGATCTTCCAGCTACCTTGTCGGAGATCTTACAAGGAAAAGTAAGGGGAAGGACGGTTGTGAACATTCTTTCATAAAGCTTGACCGACAGGAAGTGAGCGGTTCTTTTAAGCTCAAGATAATACAAGCACTCCTTTAACAGTGCTGGAAGCGTAATCTTAAAGGATTACGCTTTTTCATTTTTATTTTTAGAATTGTGTGATACTATTCCAACTTACAAGTCGTTGCTGGAGGTGTAGTATGATACATAGAAAGTTATTTTGGCTGGGATTCTCAATGTTTGTAGCGGCAGGTCTAGCATTAGCTATTATGGATAATGAATGAAATGGGAGTAATCTTTTTTCTTATATTATTGCTACTATTGGGTTGCTTCTTACGGGCGTATCTAAGATTGTAGAAAATAAACACTCGCCTAAGAAATAGTACGTAAATATCAATACTATCTTGAATTCAAGTCTTACTGTAACGGGGGCTTTAGCGTACTAAGTTTTGCGCTCAATATTGCTTAATAGGCCCATTCTGTGGAGTGAACCATATGATTTCTTCTGGAAAGACGCTTCTCTCATCAAAAGATTAGCGTCATTTTTATGGGTGGTTTGTAATCTATATATTGAATAATGTAAACTATATATTACAGTTAAAGGGGTAGGAGGAGGGATTATATAGGTGAAAAATAACGTAAAGATAGCTCGGGTTCAGGTGAATTTAACCCAGCAGCAATTAGCTGAAAAAATAGGTGTCACCCGTCAAACCATTAGTTTAATAGAAAAAGGGAAGTATAATCCTACTTTAAAATTATGTCTTTCGATTTGTGACGTCGTACAAAAGTCACTGGATGAACTATTCTGGGTGGATAAGGAGGAGCGAACGAAATGATGAAAAAAATAACGGATGAACGATTGAAATTGAAAAACTTAGAAAATATAAGGGTTTTATTTATGGTTCAAACCATTGGAATCATCGGTATATTGGGATATGACCTGGTCACTAAAGGAATGGGTAGTATGACAGATAATCCAGTATGGTATGTTTTGATTCTTACAGGTGTCGTATCTGCATATTTATCCATGAGCATTAGTGTAGATCATGAATCGAGTAAAAATTCCCCCAAAAAAGGATTAATCATTTCAATAGTTGTGAGTACATTTATTGCCATCGGTTTTGGAGTCTTAGTTACCTTTACAGGTGATTTGGGTGCTGGAATACTCGTAGGAGGAATAGTCTTCGTTTGTTTTCTTGCATCTTATCTATATCTTTATTACTTACGGACTAAGCGACAAAATTAAAGTTCAGCGAGCTCCTCTGGATAGGCATAAGAATTAGTTAATTTTCAAAGAAGTAAAGAAGATACCCAAAGTGAGTTTATCTTGGTATTAAGTCTTCACATATCTGGAGCGGTTATCTAATAATAGATAACCGCTTTTCTTTTTTAACTCTAATTTATCTTAGTAAATAATTTCCCTCACTTTGACTTTCTTTAAATAACAAGCCTTCTGGGTTACAAAGGCACTAAGATTGAAGGTTCTATAAAAAATAAAATAGTCTCATCAATAAATTGATGTAAAGAACTTTTGACATAAATGTTTCTATTGTGATAATTTGGAAATGTAAAGAACTTTTGACATATTAAAGGGGTGATATCATTGTTAATCGAATGGGCTGTTTCTATTACAGTGGGGATCATTATATTTTTATTTATTGGCCGGTTTACTGGGAGTGAGGAGTTTGGAGGTGTTAATAAAAGTGACGATGAACGATCTCAATACATAAAACAAAAAGCAATTGTAGGAAGCTGGACGTTCCTATTAATCGTATTTTTTATGAACATTGTTTTTAATTTTTTAGATTTAAGGACAGGTTTTCTGAAAAATGCTCCGTTCAATCATCCAGAGCTATTTTATTTACTACTACTGGTTGGAAGCTATGTTGTATATTATCTCATTTATAGTAGACGGTTAAGTGGAAATGCAAAATAAAATTTTTGAACTGCGCAAAAGCGCAGGATTAACCCAAGATATGCTGGCAAAAAAATGTAAAGTATCACGCCAGACCATTAACGCTATAGAAAATGACCGGTATGATCCTACCTTGCAACTTGCATTTAAAATAGCAGTAGTTCTTAATACGACTGTAGATAATGTTTTTAAAAAATAACTAATGAAGGGCACAAAATATATGCAAAATAATTTATTGTTGGCAGTGGTATTATTTTTTGTTTTAGGTTCTGCAACGATAAGCAGTATACATATTTCAAGAAAACTAAACACTAATTCATTTAACACCTCTTGAACTATCACCTGCAATGGTTCGTACCCTAGTTTAATTGGGAGTGAATCAATTCGGAAAAGTTTAAATGAACAAGACAGTTTTTAGGAGTGGGAGAATGGAAACGTGGGATGTTTACGATAGGGATAGAAATCTAACCGGCAAACAAATGAACCGGGGGGATACATTTGACCCAGGTGCTTATCATTTAGTGATCCATGTGTGTATATTTAATCAACTTGGACAAATGCTGATCCAACAGCGACAGCCTGATAAGGAAGATTGGAAAGACATGTGGGACCTTACCGTAGGAGGCAGTGCTATAGCAAGTGAGACCAGTCAGCAAGCAGCTGAAAGGGAGGTTAAAGAAGAAATCGGCTATATACTTAACCTTAGAAATAGACGCCCTTCTCTAACCGTTAACTTTGAAAATGGTTTTGATGATTATTATCTCATAGAAAACGATTTGAAAACCTCAAACCTTTCACTGCCGACTGAAGAAGTGAAGCAGGTAAAGTGGGCATCAAAGGAAGACATTGTCGATATGATTTCAGAAGGTTTATTTATCCCTTATCATAAGTCGTTGATTGAAGTACTGTTTGATATGAGAAACACCATGGGATCGCACGGTTGATGGTTCTTGTACCACATTGTACTGGGGGGCAGCATTAAGAAGGGGGCCTGTCCTGCTGCGTTAAAACTTTAGCAGAACGAGATAGGCACCGAAGTCATTTAAAGAGATATGTATGGAGGAATATTCCATTATTTACTAAAATAATTTCTGTTTGTGGCTCTATATTTTTAAAAGATGCCTGGGTCACTCCCTCATAAAATAACTCGTACTTCACCAGCTGCTTGAAAAAGTGATTAACTACTTAAGTTAATCACTTTTTTTGTTAAGATAGAAATAGGCTTTATTGAAATAATTGGAAATGTGATGTGGGAAAGAGGCAGCATTCTTGAAACGAATGGAGGGGAGATTATGATAGGTGTAAAAATAAAAGAAAGTGGCGAGAACGTTATTATTTCCTGGCAGTTAAGCAGAGTCAAAATTCCTAAAAATGAAATCATTGAAGTTAGGAATGATGACACTTACGGTGGAGAAGATAAATCGGCTATGCGCATTGGATTTCCTTCCGCTTCCTTAGAACGGTTTGTAATAAAGACAACAAAGCAGAATTATATACTTTTTACTAGTAACATATCTATAAAGAATAAAATCGAGCGTATGATTGAGTAAGCAGAATAGTTGAGGAATCAATATAGTAAGAGATATTGTCTTAAAGTTAAAAGTGAGGGGTGGTTATATGGATACTTTCTCAATTATGGGGTTTATATTTGGAATAACGGGATTCACTTTCGGTATTATTGCTTTTACGACAGCTGTGGATAGTAGTAATAATGTAAAAGAACTTGAAAAAAGAATTAATGATTTAGAGGAGAAATCGTGAACAATGTCTCAAGTTAACGGGTGAGCTAGTATAAAGTCTGCTTCAAGGGATACAGGCACCGCTGTCATTTAAAGAGATATTTATGGAGGAATGCTCCTTTATTGACTGGACGTCGTCATGGGTTATCTTATGATAAGCTTTGGTTATATAATCATCTGAAATATTGTCTGTTTGTGTCTCCATTACAAAGAGGGTAATGGAGTATGATGTATAGCATATTGGGTTTGAGGAGGTGTATTATGCAAAAGGCCATCACAGTTAATTATCAATCCGATAAAAAGAATAACGTCGATGAGTTAAATCAACTTCTTCAAGAGGGATGGAAGGTCGTTTCTCAGAGTCCAGTTGGATTGGTACCCATGGTTTCTTCACTTGTTATACTGGAGAAAAATTAGTGAACATGACTTCGGAATTTCGTTGAAGAAGAGGAGAACAATAGTTAAAATTACCGCCTTTTTTTAGTAGCAAGAGAACGGGGGTCAGGCACCGACTTCAGAGGGAGGAACCATAGATTGGATAAGGTCGTCAAAATATCGGCGTTCATCGTATTCGTGCTCAATTTATCTCTTCTGATTTTGGATCTTGCATTAAATATAATTGAGATGCCAATGATGGTTTGGTTGCCAAGTATGTTAGTTTTCTGGTTCATCTTGGGATTCAGAGATTACATAGAAGAGGGAAGCAAGGTGTGGGGAGGAATCATCATGGCCGTCTCCACAGGTTCGTTCTTCATATTTTTGTTTCTCAGGCTGCCTTACTTTCAGTAGAGGGCTTTAAAAAATACTTAAAATACCTTGAATTCTAGTCTTTACGGACCGGGGCTACAGCTAAATAACCCAAAATGTCAAAATAGGACTTCCATAAAGTTGGAAGTCTTTTTTGTGGGGAAGATCACCACTAAACGTTAACGGAGCAAATATTAACGAAATCGTTCCACTTTTCACAAGGAACGCAATCCCTCCTTGAGACTCACTTTAAAAATAGTATATTTTTCTTATTAAAATTCTATTTGTTTTCCATTTTCTGAAACGGAAGACAGGGTGTAATCGTACATGTAGGTAGAGAAGATAAAACGGAGGTTGTCTGATGACCAAAAAAATTCTATGTCTTGCTATGACGCTCTTTGTAACTGCCGGCTGCTCATCTACTCAGTCTTCTGTTGAGAATACGACAGAGGAAAATACGACTAAGGATGATGTAACAACGGTAGTGGAGCAAACGTTCTCAGGACCTGATGAAGAGTTAACACAGTTTTATGAAGAGGATAATTATGAACAGATTTCTACCTATTACATGGAACGATTCGAACCTTTCTTTACGGAAGACTCCATGGAAAATGCGGTGAACACCAATTTGCTTAACAGCTTTCACCAAAAGGCATATGGAAATGATGTGAACATGGAAATTGGTGAAATGAGTGTGGAGGAGAAAGAGGACACAGCAGGCGCTTATGACTTTGAGATGCAAATCAATGTAAGCAATGGTCAGAAAGCGGAGGTCAGAGGAAGAGTGAATACGAACGAAGAAGGAAAAATTACTCGAATCCGCTACCTTGATGTTCAACCATTGCTGAACGCATTCGATACAGCCGTTGAAGTAGAAGAAGGACTATTCGAATACGATCGTTCCAGGTTAGTGAGTCGGACCGGAGATGAAGCCTATCAGCCTAAGTATCCGACTGTCATGCCTTTTGAAGTGGATGGTGTAGAAATAGAAGCTGGAATTATGGAGCACGAGGATACCTTATTAACATTAATTTTTCATGGCGAAACGAATGAAACGATGGAATTGAAGACCGTTAAGGATAGTGAAATCTCCCATCAGGACATAGAGACAGAAGAAGTTTCGATCGGAGACCAAACGAGGCAATACGCAGGAAAAGAAGGCGAGACTCAACGATTGATTTGGACGCATGGGTCGATCACATATGAGTTAAAAGGCAATGTAGAGGGATTATCAAAAGAAGATTTGATTAAAGTGGCAGAGTCTTTTAAATAAATGCCCGATACGTGGTAGAGAGGTTCGAAGTCTTCTATCAAAAGGTAAAGATGATTAGTATAAAACGCTCAATGCCGCCATGGATTTGAGCGTTTTTAGATTCTACCATCGATGCTGTTTTTTTTGGAGCGAGCTGGCTTCTGAAATCGTTTTGACTGTGTTAGGAATCGGGCAGTACTTTATTTTCTGGTCGGAAATAATAAAATTATATAAATAGAGAGGGAAATCGGGACTATGTTTTTATCGTATCTATTAGTATTTATTTTGGCGGCGATTCCATTATTTGAACTTGTTGCAGTAATCCCATTAGCTGTTATCGGAGGCCTGTCTCCGGTATTGACAGCGATACTTGCCTTTTTAGGGAATGCACTAACGGTGGTTCTGTTAATTGTATTTGTGGACCACATAAAAAAATGGATGAGTAAGAGAAAGCAAAAACGTAAGCAGGACGAAATACAAGAGGAGACCATAGCCGCAGAAGCAGAGACTGAAGGTATGGAGGAATCGAAAAAAGGCAAACGCGCAAAGAAGCTTTTTGATAAGTATGGCTTGCCTGGCTTAACGATTATTGGTCCTTTTTTCGTTGGATCTCATATCTCCGCGTTTATGGGGATGAGTTTCGGTTCGAAAAGGAAGGTGGTCACAAGGTGGATGATGACCAGTTTAGTGTTATGGACAGTAATTATGGGTGTAGCTTCAAGCTATGGGGTCACTTTTTTTATGCCTCATGTAGAAGAAGATGGCTTTTTAGTTCAGCTTTTCAGTAACTAACTTCAAATAAAGAGGCCGTTTAGGCTTTTTCTTCATTTGAACAGCTCATGAATTTTTCACATGTACACAAGGGAGATGGTTAAGTATCTTATTGTACCTTATAGCATTCTTAACCATAGTTGGGGAGTGGGATTGGTTTAGTTATAACCACAAACATAACAAGGCTCACCTTTTTTAACATTTATTTCGGTCTCACTAGCTTGTTTGCTAAGGTCGGTAATGTCATGCAGAGACATTGATTAAAAGTTTTCCTATAATGTAGGACCATTGAGCTTTCTCGGAAGTACTATGATCACTAATTTTTATCAGATCTCAAACTAAAATTAATGAACTAGATGGGTAGATTTAAAGGAATAAAGGAAAAAGAATGAAGTATAAAGTAGTAGACAACCTCTTGCATTATTTGTCCACTAAACCTTTGAACATCCATGAATTCAGCATCAACTTCTTCGGGAAGTCTTATTTCTTCTTTTTTCTTAGGCTGTGTTAAAAAGGAAATGCATACGTTATTCCTGTCCTATAGGTAGAAGACGCACTATAGCAAGTATTTCGAAGACATGCATCCATTGAGAGTGCTGGTCTCCTTGAAGCGGTTTCGAGACACTTATATGGAAAGGGGCGGAGGGAAACGGTGAGACTCCTGGGGGATGAGTGGGACAGGTGAGACCCCGGAGAGCGAAGCTCGAGAAGGCTCAGCGCCCGCCCCCCGGAAAGCGATCCGTTTCCTGTAGCACCTAAACTCTTGCTATAACTCGAAACTGAGAACATTTCTCCTTTTTCTAAAAACAACAAAGATTTGCGAGAGGCTCAGTTTAGAGATAATTTAGCCGAATGATTGTTTTAATTAGTTGTTGGTATTATTTGGATCTATGATGGTATAGTTGAATTACTTATCGATTTGGAGGTGGTTCTTTGGGGACCTTTGCGGCTTTAATAATAGTAGTGTTAGCAGTAATCGTGGATTTCTTTTGGTTGGATGTTGATCGAAAGCGTTGGGGTTGGATGAAAAATTGGACAAGAGTTCAGAAAGGGTTATTCTTTTCTGGATTTATATTTGTATCAGTCTTAATTTATGTAGGACTGAGTCTTGAGTTTTTATGAAATAATTCGTCTTACAGTATAGGGAGCCAGTAAGTAAGGAGTGTTCATTAAGTGCGAAGGTATGTGAACCTAAGCAGTAACATTAAAAACGGAGTCCCGATTTAGGACTCCGCTTTTTCTGCTAAGGTGCTTATTTATTTTTTCCTGCTGTTTTATCAAGCCCTATGGCTGTACCGGCCCTTGATGAATCGGCTGCACCTTCGTAACTGCCATCTTCAAGAACTCTTACAGCCTGTACGTTCCCAATTTCTCCAGGGCTGCTTTGCCATTGGTGGCCCCAGTCTTCCATTGTAGCTCTTACGTCATCCGGAATGCCGTCTTCCCATCTGATTTGAGGATAAGAGGCACTGTAGATTCTCGGTTCCTCTATCGCATCCTTCAACGGCATATCATAATCGATTACATTAACAAGCGTTTGAAAGACAGAAGTTATGATCGTAGGGCCGCCAGGGGAACCAAGCGACAGATAAGGTTCGCCGTCTTTAAACACCATGGTAGGCGTCATGCTGCTCATCGGTCGTTTGTCAGGCTCCACTTGGTTAGGTCCTCCCGGGACTGCATTGAAATCGGTTAACTCATTATTCAGCATAAAACCGTATTCCGGCACCATAATCCCTGAACCAAATACCTGCTCAATCGTTGTCGTATAGGACACGTGATTCCCCCATTTATCCGCAACACTAAAATGGGTGGTCTCCCCGATTTCGCGGTCGTCATCACTACTGACTGCAGTGTCTAATTCCCCATCTTGATAATCCCATGGATCACCTGGTTCGACATTTTCATTAGCCTGCCCCATTTCGATAAGGGAAGCTCGTTCTGCTAAGTATTCTTCATTTAACATACCTTCCATCGGTACATCCACAAACTGCGTGTCTCCGATATATGCATTTCGATCAGCATAAGCGAGATGCATCGCTTCTGCCATTAAATGATATTTTTCAGGTGATTTCACATCATATTCGCTCAAGTCAAACCCTTCCAGCATTTTAAGCATTTGAAGAACAGTCAGGCCTCCAGAGCTCGGCGGCGGCATTGAAGCAATTTCGTACCCCCGGTAAGTCCCCGTTACGGGCTCATCTATTGTAAGTTGGTAGTTCTCAAGATCATCAGATGTCATGGTGCCTCCAAAATCCTGAACCGTATCGGCAAGAGCCTGTCCAATTTCACCTCCATAAAAAGCATCTAACCCATCTTTTCGGATTAGTTTAAAGGTATCTGCCAGGTCTTTTTGGACAAGCTTATCTCCTTCCTGCAAAGGCTCACCGCCAGGTAAAAAGACATCTTTCGCTGCGCTTCTTGATAATTCATATTGATTATCATCAATAGCCTCTGCCAGCACACTATTTACTTCTACACCCTTATGTGCAAGTTTAATGGCGGGATTGATTAATTGATTAAATGGGCGAGTTCCCCATTCGTCGTAGGCTGTCATTAAACCTTTTAACGTCCCGGGCACCCCGACAGCATCTCCGGTAATGTGCCGTTCTGAAAAAGGTATAACCTCTCCATTCTCATCAAGGAACATATCCGGCTCCGCACCAGCCGGAGCACGTTCACGGCTGTCAATGATCGAGACATCGTCCTCCTCAGCTTCATATACCATCATAAAGCCGCCACCGCCAATGCCTGACATCATCGGCTCTGCCACGTTTAGCGCAAGCTGTATAGCAATCGCTGCATCCATGGCCGTTCCCCCTTTACGGAGAACCTCTGCACCAATTTCTGTGGCAGCAGGGTGAGCAGTGGCTACCATTCCTTCCTCGCCATAAGCTACTTCATCGTCAGAATAATGAGGAGCCCCCTTAGCAAAAGCTCCTCCCGGCAGTGCTGTAGTGAACAAAAGGACTGCTAACACAATTAATGACCAGATTTGTCTTCGTTTAACATTCAATAAAATTCTCCTCCTTTCCATACTATCCAACATTTTACAGAACATTCTGAATTGTATATATAGACGATAACTCCCAATAATTTCAATTTAATGCAGCTGCTTCATCCGCTTTTTATCAAACTTCCAGTAAGAGTAACTCAGTAATCGACACCATTTTTCTTTACCTGTTATAAAAATACACGCATCGACTGCTGGTTTCTAGGTAAAAGGAAAGGGACTGTTTATATAAAATAATAGCCACACTTATTTAAGTTTTATAAATTTCAAACTGTTCTTGAGCCAGCAGGATGAAAACTTCTTCTTAGCGCCGTGTTGGAGATACGCAGTCTTTATTACTGAAGGCGCGGTATTGTACGGATTTCCAACTCCCACCCAGTAGGGAAATGAAAAAGCGTATGAAATCAATAATTAAAAATCTGATTTCACACGCTTTTTACTTATATCTGAGCCTCTTTTAAATATTATTGAATAGCAGCTTGCACGTCGATAACTCCGTTTCCATAGGAGAAGGAATCACCAAGAGGAACAGCTGTGTCATTTAACGTTTGTCTGATCTCATCATTAGTCAATCCATTATCATCTGCTAATACTAAAGCAGCTGCCCCAGCTACATGCGGGCTTGCCATGGAAGTACCGTTAAAGCGCTCATAATCATTACCTGGTACAGAGCTTAAAATATCTGCACCCGGGGCCATCACTTCAAGTTCTTCGCCAACACTGGAAAATGAGGCTCTATTATTGGCATCGTCCACGGCGCCAACAGCCATCGCTGCGTCATATTTAGCCGGATAACCGATGGTGTTTTTCTTCCCTTTAGATCCTTCATTTCCTGCAGCAGCAACTACTAATACACCCTGTTTATCAGCATTGTTTACTGCTTGTTCTAAAGTGGCTGATCCGCGGCTTCCACCCAGACTCATGTTAATAATGTCCATGTCATTGCTAATTGCCCACTCAATCCCTTGAGCAATTCCACTGTATGAACCACTGCCTTCACTGCTTAATACTTTAACGGCGTAGAGGTCAGTAGATGGGGCTACACCTAGCACACCTAGTGAATTATCTACACCTGCTACAGTCCCAGCCACGTGTGTACCATGACCATTCCCATCCACTAATGGATTAGGTTCGCCGCTGACAAAGCTCTCTCCGCCAGCTACACTTAAATCTTCATGAGCTCCATCAATACCAGAGTCCAGTACAGCTACCTTTACACCATTCCCAGTCGTTCCCTGAGCTTGTACATCATCTGCATTAATGTGTGAGATTCCATAGGGCGTCGTTTGACTAGTTGCCTGTGCGACATGATCTTTCTCTACATACGCCACATTAGGATTGTTGGATAAGGCTTTTACTGCTTGTTCCGGCAGCTTGGCATGCACGACATTCATATATTCATATTCGTGAATTACTTTCCCTCCGACTCCTTTTACGGCATTTTGGTTCACTTTTGATTTGAAGCCAATTAAGTATTCTTCTACCACTACCTTTTGCTCAGCCGCTTTTTCAGCTGAAGCTTGGGCTATGTTACTGAATGTAAAGACTAAAGCAAACATTAAAATAAACCCGGCTACTTTCCACATATGTTTACGCATCAAAGTCCTCCTTTAATTTGTTACTCAGAGTCCCGATAGAATTCTGAATAGTACTAATATTATGATAACACCGATAGTATAACGGATGTTTGGGAAATATGTGTGTGAAAGCAGCCGCTTAAAGGAGTGTTTAAGCATCAACTTGGGCAAGTTTAATAAGGGTATTATTCTTGAAGCGTCATTTATAGATATATTCCACACAAATGATGGTGAGGTTGCTTTGGTCTGGTGACTCTCATATTAGGACTTGATGTTTAGTGAGTCCCTAATTATTTTAGAAGTATAAGGTAGATTCATATTGATATTTTGGATTCAAATCTTCATGTAATTACACTCTCCAGGAAATAGGAAAGATTATAATGAATTGATCTATGATAAACTATTACTAATAAAAAACTAGTAAAGCAGGTGAAACTTTGGTCAATATGAAAGACGTAGCTAAGGAAGCAGGAGTCGGCCTTGGCACCGTTTCTAGAGTGATAAATAAAAATGGTCCCGTTAAAGAATCAACGCGGCTCAAAGTAGAGCGAGCGATTGAGACATTGAAATATAAGCCAAACGAAGTGGCCAGAAACTTCAAGATGCAGCAATCGCGTTCGGTAGCCTTAATTGTTCCTACAATATGGCACCCTTTTTTTTCGAAATTTGCCTACCACGTGGAGCAGGTGCTTTCTAACAATGGGTACAAAATGATCTTATGTAATTCGCAGAGTGATGTAATGAAAGAAATCAACTATATATCGATGCTGGAGAAAAATAAGATCGACGGATTGATTGCGATTACGTACAGTCATGATCTTGATCAATATATCACCAGCCATTTGCCCATCGTCAGCATTGACCGCCACTTCACGGAAGATGTCGTTTACGT
Source organism: Halobacillus campisalis (assembly GCF_030345335.1). Classification (GTDB taxonomy): domain Bacteria; phylum Bacillota; class Bacilli; order Bacillales; family Halobacillaceae; genus Halobacillus_A; species Halobacillus_A campisalis. Next base: position 271,917 of record NZ_JAPVRC010000003.1, on the reverse strand, counting down.
CACCAGTGACAATGAAAAAGGCGGCCAAATCGCAGCGGATGAACTGATTAAACGAGGATGCAGGAATATCGCTTTCTTAGGAAGCGTATCGGACATTAAGAACGAATCGATGAGACGCCGCCAGGGCTTTGAAGCTGAAGCAAAGCAGAGCAGCATTTCCTACCGTGTGCTTGAATTGGAAGAACCGGTGGAGGATATTAATGAAAGTGTACGCACATTCTTCCATGAGCATCCTGATGTGGATGGCGTTTTTGCCATGAATGATAAATGGGCCAGGATTATTATCAGCACCTTACAAAATGAAAGAAAACGCGTTCCAGAGGATGTCCAGGTAATCGGCTATGATGGAATTACAGCCAGTAAGGAAGAAGAATTGACGTTTTCAACGATTAAGCAGCCTGTGCATCTGATGGCGGAGAAGGCAGCGGAAGCGATTATCAGCATTATCAACGATCAACCCACTGATGAGAAGATGATTTTGCCCGTCGAATTTTACAACGGAACAAGTACTAAATAAAATAGTGTTGACATTCTAAAGTGAAAGCGCTATTATTGTTAATAACAAAAAGCGATTTCTAGAGTCGCTTTCCTTTAAAACCAAAAGTGGAAACGTTTCCAAATAAATGAAACTTTTTTACTTGAATGATCTTTTTATTTTTCATTAAAGTGGAAACGTTTCCACTTTAGTAATCTAACTTAGGAGGAAAATGTAATGGCAAAGAACCCTAAAGTAGTTGCCGATAGTGTTTTGGAAGCCCTCGGTGGAAAAGAGAACATTTATCGAGTATCGCATTGTGCCACAAGGTTGAGAGTGGAACTGCACGATGATAAAAAATTGGACAAGCAGGCTTTTGACTCGATTCCAGGCGTGAGCGGTTACTTTTTTCAAAGCGGCCAGCATCAAATCATTTTGGGTACTGGATTTGTAAACAAGGTGTTCGCTGAATTGGTTAATCAAGGCGTTGCTGAAGAGCAAGGTGAAAAAGAGGAACCGTCCGGCGGCTCGAATAAAACAAAAGTCCAGCAGTTGACGAAGACGTTTGCTGATATATTCATTCCTGTAATTCCTGTCTTGATTGCAACCGGTCTATTGATGGGGCTGCGTGGTTTATTAATCAACGGATTTGGGATGGACATGTCCGACACCGTATTAACACTCTCTCAAGTACTGACAGACACGGCCTTTACGTTCATTCCAGTATTCGTTGCCTGGTCCGCCATGAAAACCTTCGGCGGGTCTCCTGTTCTTGGTGTTGCGCTCGGATTGATGCTCGTGGCCCCGCAGCTGCCGGATAAGTGGGCAGTGACCTTTGGGGAGGCTGAACCTTTACTGCTTCCGTTCCTCGGGTTTGATATCCCGATCACCGGTATGCAAAGCTCGATCCTGCCAGCTGTTTTTATGGGGTGGTTAGCAGCAACGATTGAAAAGAAGGCACGAAAGTTTGTTCCAGAAGCTTTGGATTTGATTTTGACACCGTTCATTACGTTGCTTTTCTCCTTAGTTCTCGGCTTAATCATGGTAGGACCGCTGATTTTAGGAATTGAAAACTTGATCACTTCAGGAATCATGTACTTCTTTGAATTGCCATTCGGAATCGGTGGTTTCGTCTATGGAGGGGCCATTCAATTTCTTACGATTACCGGCATGCACCATACGATTGTTCCAATTTCGGTAAAAATGGTAGCGGAAACGGGTTATGATCTCATTAACCCGATCGGCACAGCTGCCATCGCCGGGCAGGCAGGCGCTGCGATTGCTGTGATCATTCAACAGAAAAACAAGATCAAACGCTCCAACATGTACGGCTCTGTCATTCCGGCCTTTTTAGGCATCACTGAACCTGTTATGTTTGCGATTAACCTGCCTAAAGTGAAACCGTTCTTCTTCGGGTGTTTAGGTGGAGCAGTTGGCGGTGGTTTAGCTTCTATTCTCGGCATCGCTGCTCAAGGAACGGGTTCAACGATGCTGCCAGGTTTACTACTGTATATCGGAGATGGATTTTTCCAATATATTCTCGTCATTCTTGTAGCGCTTGCTACTTCCTTCTTAGTCACATTCGCAGCTTACCGTGAAAAACAAGAAGCGGAACAGCCGGCACTGAACTACAATGTCAATCATGGTTAATAATAGAAAGGAAGCCTCCTATGATCCAGCATATCGACTTTTCTAACCGTCAGAACCGATTTTTATCGATGACGGACGTATCCGATGGTTATTTGAATATGATCGAAAATAAAACGAAACAGGATCCTTACTATCCGACGTATCATGTGGCTCCACGTCACGGGCTTTTGAATGATCCAAATGGTCTCTCCTACTATAAGGGGAGCCACCATATCTTTTATCAATGGTTTCCGCTTGGTCCGGTGCATGGTCTGAAGCATTGGTATCATGTGTCCACAAAGGATTTTATCCATTTTGAAGATCACGGAATCGCACTTTATCCAGATCAGAATTATGATTCTCATGGTTGTTTTTCAGGATCAAGCTTTATCGAAGGAGAGGATCTTCATCTCTTCTATACGGGAAATCAAGTCAGCAAAGACGGCCAGGTCAACCAGACTCAGGTATATGCGTCTATGGATGAAAACTTGAACGTAACGAAGCACGCTGCCATTACAGACGCTCCTGCTCCACAATTCACACATAATTTCCGGGATCCAGTCGTGTTTAAACGGGATGAAGTGTATTACATGCTCGTCGGAGGGGAAACCGTCCACCAGCAAGGAGCTTTAGCTCTATACAGCGGACCATCCATTCATGAAATGACATATCAAGGAATTGTGAATACTACGATGAACAATCCGGGTTATATGTGGGAATGTCCGAATTATTTCGAGGAGGAAGATCAAGGCGTTCTGATTTTTTCTCCGCAGGGAGATTTAATAAAAGATAAATACAATTTCAACAATGTATTTTCAGTCGTGTATGCGGTCGGTCAGCCCCTTGATGTTGACCAGTTGAGCTTTGATGGAAGTGAGTTCATCGAGCTGGATAAAGGATTTGACTTCTACGCTCCGCAAACGTATCAAGATGAGCAAGGTCGACGAATTCTTATTGGCTGGCTCGGTAATTCCAAGAGTGATTACCCGACGGATTCAAACATGTGGGCGCACATGCTGACTATCCCCCGGGAAATTACGATAAGCGGAAATCGTCTTCTTCAACATCCGGTAAAAGAGCTTGAGAGTTTGCGAATCGGTCGTGAAACGTTGAAGAAAAATCACGTTTTGTCTTCCCGGGCGTTTGAAATCGAAGTGTCTGTGGATGACATATTTGAAATGACATTTAAAAACAATGATGGGGAATCCATCACTTTCTCTTCTAATGGAGAGGAGTATTGTTTAGACCGTTCAAACATGACTCACCTTTTTGCGGAACGTTATGGGGTGAAAAGGTATGCTTTAAGACAGAACAAAGAGAGCCATCTCATTCGTATCTTTGTGGATTCCTCCAGCATTGAAATTTTTTGTGATAACGGACAAACCATTTTTACAAGCCGGATGTTCATAGCTGACCTCTCTAGTGTTTATTCAGAAGGTGTTACTGGCGACTTGTTTTGTTTAGGGTCTATTACCACTCATGTGGAAACAGAGTAACTCTACTATAGGTGTTTATAAGAGAGTTATTCAACCATACGGCAGGAATGCGGAAGACGTGATTCCGAGGCATTTGGTGAGTGGATCAGGGCGGCGGGGAATGGCTCGCTTTCCGTGGGAGCGCAGTGAGCTTCCTCGGACGTCCCGTCCTGCGGGATCTCACCAAGCACTCTCTTCCCACAGGAGTCTCCCCATTCCCCGCCGCCCCCACCATAGATCTGCTTCTCGAAATCGCCTGGATAAGAGCTTTCTTAATAATAGTGGGAGGATTAAACTCCAGTACTCTAGTTATAGCAAACTTAGTTTTAAAACTCCCTGCACTTTAAGGTAGTTTCAAGCATCTTCGCATACAAAAGTCTCGCTGGTTATGTTTCCGTGAACCTAACAAAAGCAAGAAGGTCCGGGAAATTGCGAGACTCCTATGGGATGACAGTACAGAGTGAGATCCCACAGGGCTTTAGCCCGAGGAAGCTCACCGTACGCCCATGGAAAGCGAGTGGTTTCCCGGACCTTCAAGGTCTATTCTTAGCAACGGAAACTTCCTGTATGTCTCGAAACTAAACTTCAAGAATAGGGAGCTTGTATGAATATTAACAGAGCAAAATAAATAGAATATCGCGGTATGTTCTCCATTGATTATCGAGAACATACCGCTTTATTTTTCATTAAGACATACTCTGTTGTGAACAAAAGCAATTGTAATTATCGCTGCAAGAAGACGTCGTGTTTATTCCTAAAGACGGTCTCATCTCGCCGCCGGAATCCCGCCTGAAAAATTGAGAAAACTCCGCCTATTCATTTTTACATAAATGTAATTGACCACAGCCTTCATCGCTATTAAAATGGCCGGATAATCAATCAATGACGGTAGCTCTCGGCAATTAAAAGGAAAGATGAGGATCAGATATGTTTTACCGTATGACTGTGTATATTCTTGGGATGTTTGTTAATTATTTTGGAGTCGCCCTTATCATTAATGCTGCGTTAGGGGCGGGGTTTTGGACGGCGTTGTTTGTTGGAATTTCGGATCACCTCGGTTTGACTGTGGGATTGTGGTACGCTATTTTTCAGCTGGCTATTATTTTTGTGAATGGCAGGCTGATGAAGCAGGCGCCGGAAGTGAGAGCTTTGCTTCCTGTCGTATTGGAAAGTTTGATTTTGGATTTTTGGGTAGAAGTCGTATTTAAAAATATCAGTTTCGCTTCTCTGCCGCTTGCCCTTCAGGTCGTCATTCTGACCATGGGCGTAGCCTTCAGTGCATTAGGTGTTGCGATTTATATTTTACCTCAACTGCCTCGTGCGCCGGTTGACCAGCTATTTCTCGTTGTTGCCAAGAGGTTCAACTTGAGCTTGCGTGTAAGCCAGACGGCTATCGCTTTCACCACATCCACCTCAGCGCTGCTGATCGGCGGACCCGTCGGGCTCGGTACGGTGCTTGGCGTCATTTTTGCCGGTACGCTCATTCAATTCTTTTATACGAAGGGATATCCCTTGTATTATATGGCACACCCGCACTACCGCGAGCGCTTTGAACTCGTAATGTAATAGGATTCTCTTACCTTGGAACGAGTTCAGGGTAAGAGTTTTTTTGATTAATAAAGCTGATCACTTCCATATTTTGTTCATCAGCTTAATATTGTATAATCATCCATATACAAATGATCCACTCAAGGGAAACGAGGAGAAGCCCTATGACCCCGGCAAATTCCGTACAATTAAAACTTTTTTCTAACCGCTATGTAGACGCACTGCATGCTTTTAAGCTACCTGAAGAACAAGAAAGATTTACCGCACTGCCAAACAGATTTTCAGAAGTGGCCGAAGGGGAGCATCGAGTGGTCATCGTAAGTAATGATGTGCCTGTCGGTTTCTTTTTGCTGCATGAAACCGATAGGGTCAAAGAATTTTCCGCCAACCCGCATGCAATGCTGCTGACCGCTTTATCTATCAATCATCCAGAACAGGGGAAAGGATATGCCAGGCAGGGGATGCTGTTATTGGAGGGGTTTGTCCGTGAAAAATTTCCTCAATGTAATGAAATTGTATTAGCCGTCAATCATACAAATATAGCAGCCCAGAAATTATATAGTAAAGCAGGGTTTCACGATACGGGAAAAAGAATATTAGGACCAATTGGTGAACAGTTCCTCATGAAAAAATGCTTAGCCACATAATTTGTTTGTCCATATTAAAAAGCTGAAAGGCTGGAGTGTCCCGGCTTTTCAGCTGATCCATCACGCTCTGATGATATATTGATAGAAATGGAAACCCTGACCGCTCCCCGAATTTGTACACCTCTTCTTTTAAACTGCCTGCATATGTAAAGCCGAACTTTTCATGAAGCTGGACGCTTTGGGGGGATCGCCGCTGATTCCGCCAATGATCGTGTGATAGCCCAGATCACCGGCCCGCTGCAGGATGTCTTCCAACATAACAGATCCTATTCCTTTATCGTTCCCTTCTATCAATAGAGGGGAGTTTATATGAAAAGATTTAACATAGCTATTATTTTTAGTATACCTAAGAGTTCTATGTGAAACACTAGAAACATAGAGTACACCAACTGCTTTTTTTCTTTCGATTATAATGATGAATCGCGAAAAAGGGGGAGAAGTAATGAATTATCAAAAGGAATTCATCTTATTTTTTACGAATGCGGAGCGGCATACCGTCTCTGCTGAAGCGCGCCTTCTCTGGCTGGCACTGCTGTGGGCGAACTTCAGGTCGGGGCCGAAAAAGGAATTTACAGCGGATAACGACGTGTTGATGAAACGGGCAGCTTTGAATCAGGAGTCTTTTAACCGGGCGAAAGACGAGTTGATAGAGGAAGGCTACGTTGAACTTAGAAAAGAGTATGAAACGAGCACGACATACCGTCTCATTCCTCAAGAGATTGTTTTTAATGAGCGGGATGAAGTGATGGAAAAAGCCAGTCTGCGTTGAGACTGGCTTTTTCTATTGTTAGGGGACTTGTTTAATTTTACACAAGGTCATATTGAAATCCTTCAATCAATAGGAGTAGAATTAGTATATATTGTCATTGGCTGCGAGAAGAGGAGAGACCGATATGAAAAGGTTGAAAATCATGATAGGGGCTGTGCTCGTTCTTGCTTTGGCAGGGTGTGTGCAGGGGGATTTCGGTGTGAAGATCAATAAGGATGGAAGCGGCGTCCATACGATTACGCTCGGGATCGAGGAGAGCGTGTTTGAACAATTCGGAGGTAGTGAAGGGCAGACGATTGATTCGACGAATGATGACCTCGAAGCGCAAGGGTATACGGTAGAAAATTATACTGAAGATGGTTATGTCGGATTCCGTGCCACAAAGGAATTTGAAGAAGTGAGTGAAATGGAGCTTGTTCCTGATACGGAGGGGCTGAGCGAAGCTGGCATTGATGCTCCCGCTGATGACTCCAGTGTCGTGAACAGTCCGGTTGATTTGAAGATGGAAGAAGGCTTGTTTACGGATACGTACCTTTTTGAAGGGGAAATGGATCTTTCCAATTCTGCAGGGCTCGGCGGCATGGAGCAAATGCTGGCCAGTCAAATGGATATGACGTTCACTTTGGAATTGCCGATCCGCCCGTCAGATCATAACGCCGATGAAGCGGACGGCAGGGTGCTGACGTGGGACGTGGACCTGACCGGCACGAATAACATCATGGTAGAGGCGAAAGCGCCCAATATTACTAACATAATTGTGGCGGGTGTTATTGTTCTTGTGATTGTTGCAGGTTTGATTTTCTTTGTAAGAAGGAGAAAAAAGCAGAAAGAGGCATAAGAAAAGGGATCTGGCGCACCAGATCCCTTTTTTATTGAATTAAACAGCTTTAGTCGTTTCCTCAGCATGAACAGGTCTTTCTTTTGATAAAAACCAGCCGCCGATTCCGATGGAAAGAAGGACGGTCCAGAAAATCGCCTTCCACTCTGCACTTTTAGGGAACCCTTCAGCTAATACAGCAAGTTCCGGGTGAGCCAGCGAATAGACGGCGAGCTTGATGCCTACCCAGGCGACGATTAGATAAGCCGTCGTTTCGAGCCCTGGCCGACGGTCGAGCAGGATGACGAAATATCCTGCGGCAAATCGCATGATGACAAGGCCGATGATGCCCCCGGCAAGAACGACAGCGAAGTGACCGCCATTGAGGCCGCCGATTTCAGGCAGGTTGGCAGCTGGCAGGGTGATCGCTAACGCGACAGCGGCTAAGATGGCATCAACCGCAAAGGCGATATCGGCCAGCTCCACTTTCACGACGGTCATCCAGAAGCCTGAGCCTTTTTTCTGTTCAGCGGCTTTGATTAATTTAGGCTTCAATACATGCTTCTTCAAAAGGTGGTAGGCTGCGATTCCGAAAAGATACAGCGCTCCAATCGCCTGCACCTGCCAAATGTGGACGAGGTAGGAAATGATGAATAGTGATCCAAAGCGGAAAATGAAAGCTCCGGCCAGACCATAAAATAAGGCTTTTTTCCTTTGATTCTTAGGTAAATGTTTGACCATGGTCGCGATGACAAGCGCATTATCCGCTGCCAGAATTCCCTCTAACCCAATAAGGATCAGCAGTACCCATCCGTATTCCATTAATAACGCAACGTCCAATTCATGTTCTCCTTTAAATTATATTATGTGATGACGATGAGTTCATCGTGATCAAAGGTTTTTATATCATCTTCAAATACAATCTTCGTCTGCAGCCGATACGTACATCCGTGGTCTGTCGGTGTCAGAGCCTCAGGCACGAGGTAACGGAAAGGAAACTCTTTTTGATCGCGGGGTTCGATGACCTCCGACATCAATACCGTCGTGACAGGCTGAATCGGTTGCGACTTGCCGGCTGACACCTTGACTAAGTCGCATTCCAGCCGCTTGATCTTCTGAGTGAACCATCCTCCGTACAGATGGAAGGAGCCGGAAACATGCCCTCCAGCCTCAATTTTGTGGGAGTGTAATACAAGGTCAATTTTTGGTGAACCAATTTTAAAGTAACTAAACATTCTGGCAATCAATACTCCGGACCTCCTGGTAATTTTTTGTAAAGGGGGTGTGTTTGTATGCCCCTGTTGTAACGATAGACTCCGGGGCGGGTTATGGGTGTCGAGCGTAATGATCGTTACGGCATATAAAGAAAGCGTAACCGTCATCGTAAGCAAAATCAGAAGCTGTCTCATGAATGAAACATCTAACTAATGAATGGTCGTTCTCCTCCTAAAATACATATAAAAAACCTTTACCAGATTGCTGGTAAAGGTTGGGATCGTCATATTAAACCCTTTACCAAAAATGGCAAAGGTCTCGCAAACAACGTGATGTTGCCAGTTAAGCCGGTGATGTAAGCATCACGTAATGTCGACATAACTGTAAGCTACTCCCCTTTGGAGTGTTATAAGCTCATGTAGAGCACAGTTTTTACTCGGTAACTGTAATCTTATATTAGATTATTTTTACAATTAAGTCAATATTTATTTAAGCAATTTTTTGGATAAGGGGTGAATGCCTGCACTTTGGACGACTAAAGAAAGCAGTACCGAGGCAAACGTTAACGAGATGATGACGTCAGCCTTTTCCCCAGCCTGTGTCGCCAGGCTTAAAATCAAGAAGACGGACATGGAACCCTTTAACCCGGACCAGCTGAGAATGAGCGATTCCTGCCAGCTGATTTCTTTTCGCCACATCGGGAAAAGCTGGGTCGTTCCTGCAATGATGACAAACCTCACCAATAAAGAAGCGATGAAAATCAATACAGCCAGTCCCCAGTAATCGAAGGAGAGATGGTTGGCCGCCTCGATTCCTATCAGCAAGAATAATAAGGAAAGAATTGAAATTTCCACGATGCCCCAGAAGCTGTCGAGCGATTCCCGGAAATGATCTTCCTTGATGGTGCGCCCGAATTCAAAAGACAGCATGATGCCGGCAAAAACTGTCGCCAATACGCCCGAGAGATGTATAAATTCGGCCAGGTTGAAAATTCCATAGGCGACGACGATGCTGAGCATCACCTGATATTCCCGGTGATGGGTGAAATGGATCGCCTTACTGAAAATCCAGCCGAACAGCAGTCCGATGGCGATGCCTCCGAGAGATACGAGTAAAAATTCACCGAAAAAGCTGCCGATGGAAAACGATTCATTCGTAAGGAACATGCCGGTGACGACTGAAAAAATCACAATGCTTGTTCCGTCATTGATCAAAGACTCACCCTCGACGACATCGGCCATTTTTTCATCTCCGGTAGATTGCTTAAGAATCGACGCCACCGAGACCGGATCCGTCGGTGTCAGCATGGCCGCAATTACTAGAGCCCCAATAAACGATAGGGAAATGAACGGGCTGCTGATCGCATAAATGACCGCTCCTAACAGGAGGACGGTTAACATGATGCCGGCTGTAGCGAGAAACCCGATGATGCCTCCATTCTTTTTCAAGGCTGAAGGCGGAAACCGGTAAGCTGAAGTAAATAGAAGAGCCGGCAGAAAGATGTGGTAGATCAAGTCCTCCGTCACTTCAATGGATGAAAAGTATGGAATGAAAAATAGTCCGATGCCGATCAACGCTAAAATCGGAGGTACGGGGATATCTTCTTTTTTCTTATCCAGCGTGAATATGATGTATCCGATAAATAATAAGAGAATAATAGGGGTCGTGGGCATCTCATAAACTCCTTTCCCGCATTGTGTAAAAAGGGTGTGATTCCAGTTCGATGGGATTTGTTGTTGTATACCTTCTCTTCTATAGGTGTTAAACATCGTGTGAGTAATAAAGTCGACTGTATATGTTTCATAGATTAGAAGCAACTCTCCACATTGTTTTTTTATGGTAAAATTAAGGTCACATCATTGGGCGTTTGATAGCTGACGATTTGTTCTCATCATCATGATTCCTTCTCTTCATGCTCTCATAAATGCTAAGTTGCGACATTGTATGGAAGTTTTTCACCCAACAAACGGAAGGAGCATTTAATGAAAAAAGGAAAAAGTATATACATAAGAACGTTCCAGCCAGCTGATGCCCGTGCTCTGCTTGCTTTACAAGAGGAAAACAGGACCTTTTTTGAAAGGGCTTCCATGCCGCGTAAGGATGTATTTTATACGATGGACAGGCAGTTGGAAAAGGTTAAGGAGTATGAAGAGCGAAGCAGAGAGGATCAGGAGTATAATTTTGGTATCTTTACAATAGAAAGCGACAGACTCGTGGGCACGATCAACTTATTTCAAGTCATGCGCGGACCTTTGCAGAGTGCCTTTCGGTTATTTCCTCGATGAAAAGCACAATGGGCGGGGGTTCACGACGGAAGCCGTTCAGCTGATTGTGGACTATGCCTTTGCGGAGCTGCAGCTGCACCGAATTGAAGCGGGCGTCATGCCTCATCATTCGGGTTCGATGCGTGTGCTTGAGAAAGCGGGCTTTCATAAGGAAGGGTTGGCCCGCAAAAATGTGAAAATCAATGGCCGGTGGGAGGACCACCAAGTGTTGGCGATCATCAACCCGGAGGATTGAAGGTCTTTGTTTAATAGATTCATGGAGTCGGTCGGTAAGCAGGGGGATGTACAGACAATAGTAAAATTTATAAATAAACCCAATCGATATGATATGACTTAGTGAATTAGAATTTGTTGTGATGGTCGTGGGGGGCAAATGGAATCCCATGACTCTATTCAAAGAAAGAAAAGGCTTTTTTAATATTGCTTTTTTCTGAGAATTAGCATACACTTGTATTAGGAAGTCAGGTCATCTGATGACCTGACCTATAGATGGATGAAATAGTTAAAGAGGAGGCGTCATCGTTATGTTGCTGCTTGTTGCGTTCAGTGCCATTATCACCCCTTTCATTTTTCTTGTGCTGTTAAGGATGTCCGCTAAAAAAGGAATGTTTTTCAGTGCGTTGATCGTCCTTGGTCTGGCGTTTTTTGTGTGGGGGGTCGACGGAAGGGTCATTGCGGCCTCGGTACTTGAGGGCACACATAAGACGTTGACGATCCTCTTTATTTTATTCGGTGCGATTGTCGTATTGAACACGCTTCGGCGTACGGGAGCTGTGGATCGGATCAATCAAGGCTTCCGTAGTATTTCTACAGATATGAGGGTCCAGGTCGTCATCGTCGCTTTTCTGTTCGGTTCTTTGATTGAAGGGGCTTCCGGATTCGGCACTCCGGCCGCGGTCACTGGTCCACTGATGGTCGCGCTTGGTTTTACGCCGATGGCCGCGGCGGCTCTTGCGTTGATTGCGGACAGTTCAGCCGTATCTTATGGAGCTGTCGGTACGCCGATCCAGGTCGGTTTAAGTAATTTGCCTGATGCCGGTCTTTCTTTGTATAAAGAAATCGGTGCTCAGGTCGCTTTCCTTGATCTTTTTGCCGGGACGTTCATTCCCTTCGTTTTGGTCGTCATTTTAACGATATTTTTTGGTAAGAAAAAAGGGTGGAAAGATGCCTTTCAGCTGTTTCCGTGGGCGTTCTTCGTCGGCATTACCTACACTTCTTCCGCCTTGCTGTATGCAACGTTGTTCGGTCATGAATTCGTTGCGATTTTAGCATCACTTACCGGACTTGTAGCGGCAACGACTACGGCTAAAAAAGGATTCCTTTTGCCGAAGGAAGAGTGGAAGGATGCACTTGATGAGAACATGAAGCCAAGCGGTGACACGCCTTCTATGTCTTTATTGACCGCATGGTCCCCTTACTTGATCATTGTCGTCTTGCTGCTTGTGACGCGCATCGTTCCTTTTGTAAAGGAAGCGGCTCTCACGTGGGTCGATTGGACGTGGACGGATATCCTCGGAGTAGAAGGGATTACCTCAGACTGGGAAGTTCTATATTCTCCGGGAGCTGTGCTCGTAGCAGCTGCCTTGCTCGCGGTCGTTATCCAAAGAAAGCCGTTCCGTCACTTTGCGGAAGCGTCTAAGGAATCTTTAACTTCTATGAAAGATGCAGCGCTTGCGCTCATTGCTACTCTTGCGCTTGTTCAAGTATTTACAAACTCAGGAATGAATGCACAGGATCTCGTCAGTATGCCGCAGTACATTGCGCAGACGCTGGCCGGAAGCTTTGGTCCGATGTGGATATTGGTGGCTCCTTTTCTAGGGGAGCTTGGCTCGTTCATTACAGGGAGTGCGACGGTCTCGACGTTAACGTTCGCTCCGATCCAGTACAACATCGCTCAGGAGACAGGACTGGATACGAATACTGTGCTTTCTCTGCAGGTAATCGGGGCGTCCGCGGGGAATATGATCTGCGTGCACAACGTAGTAGCGGCTGGTGCAGTCGTCGGCCTGTCTGGCAGAGAAGGGGATATTATCCGCAAAACGCTGGGTCCCGCGTTGTTATATGGAGCGTTAGCTGGACTCGTAGGGTTTGTATTCACTTTGTTCATATAGGATTTCAGGCTGTTCTGGCGGGGACAGCCTGATTTTTTTCTAATTCGATTAACCACCTTGTTTTTACCAATCGAAAGACATACAATTGTATTAAGCAGGTCATCTGATGACCTTATTCAGATAGGCAGGAGTGAAGGACAAATGGAATTTAAACCAGTGCGTGCGAAAAAGATTTATGAACAGGTAGCGGATGCTCTGCTGGAATCATTGAAAAATGGAGAGCTGAAGCCGGGCGATAAGCTCGACAGTGTGGAGCATCTGGCAAAGAGTTTCAACGTCGGCCGGTCAGCGATTCGTGAAGCGTTAAGCGCACTGAGGGCGATGGGCATTCTGGAAATGCGGCAGGGAGAAGGAACGTATGTAAAGGCTTTTGATGCCAGCCGTTTTTCGCTTCCGGTGTCGGTCGCCTTTTTGCTGAAGCGTGAGGATGTAAAGGATTTACTTGAGGTTCGCCACATTCTTGAAGTAGGCGCGGCGGCTTCTGCGGCTGTTCATCATAATGAGGAAGACCTTGAGGCGCTAGAAGCGGCGCTTTCTGCGATGGAAAAAGCCAAAGGAGACGGAGAACTTGGCGAGCAGGCGGATCTCGATTTTCACGTGGCGTTAGTTCATGCGACTCATAACGCCATGCTGATTCATCTCATGCAAAGCGTTTCAGAAATTATGGTGCAGGCGATGCGGGAAACGCGGAAGCTTCTTCTTACGAAAGAGGGAACCGAACGGCTTCTGGAAGAACACCGGCAGATTTTCACTGCAATCGTCGAGCGTGATGAGACGAAGGCCCGTCAGGCGATGTACGAGCACCTCGGGAATGTAGAGCGGTCACTGGTCGATTATTTGGAAATTTAATTTGAAAAAGGGAAGGGAGAAGGCACAATGAAGGTTTCTCTTTTTATTACGTGTTTGTGTGATACGCTGACGCCTGACGTCGGCAAGGATACGGTACAGCTGCTTGAGCGATTCGGCTGTGAAGTGGATTTCCCTGCGGGGCAGACGTGCTGTGGGCAGCCGGCCTATAACAGCGGGTATGTTCAAGAGTCGAAGCAGGCGATGAAGCAGATGATTCGGGCTTTCGAGTCCAGTGAATATGTGGTCGGACCTTCAGGATCGTGCGTGCACATGATGAAGGAATATCCGAAGGTTTTACGTGATGAGCCGAAGTGGCAGGCCCGGGCCGAAGAGCTTGTCGGCAAAACGTACGAACTGACGCAGTTTCTTGTAGAGGTGCTGGATGTGAAGGATGTCGGATCGACGTTTAAAGGAACGGCGACGTATCACCCTTCCTGCCACATGACCCGGCTGCTTGGTGTCACAGACGCTCCGAGAATTTTGCTTGACCATGTGAAAGGTCTTGAAATCATCGACCTTCCTTTGAAAGAGGACTGCTGTGGCTTCGGGGGTACTTTTGCCGTGAAAAATGCGGCTGTATCGGAACAGATGGTTCATGAAAAAGCGGAGCATATCGGCGAAACGAAAGCCGAATACTTAATTGGCGGCGATATGGGCTGTCTCATGAATATGGGCGGCCGCATGCGGCGCAATGATCAGGACGTGAAGGTGCTCCACATTGCCCAGGTGTTGAACAGTCAATAACAAAGGAGAGATGAAATGAGCATAAAAATCGGCACGAAAACGTACGCAGATCGAATTCAGGACGGCATCGACAATACGTTTATGCGTCAGGCGGTTTCTTCAGCTCAAGGACGCTTCCGGACTGGACGGCTGTCGGCTGCGGAGGAGCTTGGTGACTGGGAAGAATGGCGGACGCTCGGCTCAGAAATCCGCCAGCATACGATGGAAAACCTTGATTATTACTTACATCAGCTGAGTGAACAAGTAGAGAAGCGGGGAGGGACGGTCTTTTTTGCAAAAACGGCAGAAGAAGCCAATGAGTATGTGCAAAAGATTGCCCGGGAAAAAGAAGCCAAAAAAATCGTCAAGTCGAAGTCGATGGTCACAGAAGAAATCGGTTTGAATGAAGCGCTGCAGGAGAGCGGCTGTGAGGTCGTCGAATCGGATCTTGGCGAATGGATTTTGCAGCTGGATGAAGATCCGCCGTCTCATATCGTCACGCCTGCCCTTCATAAAAATAGAGAACAAATCCGCAAGACGTTCGTTGAGAAGAAAGGCTATACGGGATCCGATCAGCCGGAAGAACTGGCGGCTTTTGCACGCGAGCAGCTGCGAAAGGACTTTCTTTCCGCTGATATCGGAGTGACGGGATGCAACTTTGCGGTCGCTGAGTCGGGAGCCGTCACGCTCGTAACGAATGAAGGAAATGCCCGCATGGTTACGGCCCTTCCTGATACACAAATTTCAGTGATGGGAATGGAGCGGATTGTGCCGACGTGGCAGGATCTCGAAGTCGTCGTCAGCCTGCTGACACGCGCAGCCGTCGGACAGAAGCTGACGAGCTACATTACGGCATTAACAGGAACGAAGCTCGAAGGAGAGGTCGATGGTCCCGAAGATTTCCACCTCGTAGTTGTCGATAACGGACGCTCCAAAATTCTCGGCACGGAATTCCAGTCGGCGCTTCACTGCATTCGCTGCGCGGCTTGTATCAATGTGTGCCCGGTTTACCGGCACGTCGGCGGCCACTCGTATGGATCAATTTATCCAGGACCGATCGGTGCGGTGCTGACGCCGCTTCTTGATGGCTATGAAGATCATAAGGACCTGCCTTATGCCTCCACGCTATGCGGTGCCTGTACCGAAGCCTGTCCAGTGAAAATTCCTCTTCATGAGCAGCTGATCCGTCATCGTGAAATCATTATCGAACGGGAACACATGGGATCAAAAGCAGAAGCGGTCATGATGAAAGGATATGCGAAATGGGCCTCTCATTCCGCCGCCTATAAGCTGAGCACAAAAATGGCTCATACCGCTCTTTCCCCGTGGACGACCGACGATTATATAGAAAAAGGACCCGGCCCGTTAAAAGGCTGGACAGATTCGCGCGATTTCCCGGCGCCTGCCAAGCAAAGCTTCCGAAGCTGGTACAAGCAAAGGGAGAAAAGGAGGTCAAACGAATGACGATCCACCATCGTGAAAGTTTTTTAGAGGGACTAGCCGATCAGCTCGGTCGTCCAAGAAAAACAACAGTTGAGCCACCCGCTTATTCCGTGAAACCGCAGGAACGAGTGCTGGCCGGTGCGTCGCCTGACGAGCTCGTCGACGTTTTGGAAAAGCAGTGCGAATTCATTCATACATCGTTTGAAAAAGCGACGGTCGAAACACTGCCGCAGACGATCCGGGCGATTCTAAACGGAAATGACGTCACACGTGTCGTTGCTGCCGGAGGTCCTCGAAATCAAGTCAGCGGGATGGACCAGTTCTATGACCAGTTACGCACGGAAGGGTTGGAAGTCCTCGTATGGGATGAACAGCAAGGACGAGAGCAGGTGACGTTTGCGGAAAAAGCCGGTGCGGGCATCGTGTTCAGTGATCTCACCCTTGCTGAATCAGGAACGGTGACCCTGTTTAATGACCGCTATAACGGCCGTTCGATCAGCCTGCTGCCGGAGACGTTCATCGCCATTATCCCTAAAAGCACGCTCGTCCCGCGCATGACCCAGGCTGCCCGGCTGATCCACTCGCAGGAAGCCAAAGGCAATCCCGTATCATCCTGCGTCAGTTTTGTTACTGGACCAAGCAATAGTGCGGATATCGAGATGAATTTGATTGTCGGCGTCCATGGCCCGGTAAAAGCAGCTTATATTGTCGTCGGTGATTTGTAATCCGGTGTAACTATTTTCCATCAAGAGACGTCTAATGGTGTGAAGGCGATTATAAATGGGATGGAGGACATTCTATGAAACGGAACAGCTTGCTGCTGCTAAGCGTGTTGCTCATTGGAATCGCCGGGTGCGGAACGCAGGACCAGGATCCGCCAGTCGACTCCGATACGAACGAAGAAGTAGACAATGAGGGTACCGCCACGAATGAAGAAGAGGCCAATGACGAAACAACTACGAACGAAGAAGAAGATAATGAAATAACCAACGAAGAAGCAGACGAGAAAGGCACAGCCGAACCGAAGCATGTAGATATGATGGCCAATGATGAGCGCATTATCAGCATGTTGAAAGAATCGGGCTTCATTTCCGAAGATGCCACTCCTGAAGAAATTGAACAGGCACTAAACGAGTATGTGAAGGAAAAGGCGAAAGGTCATGATTTTAATGAAAAAGATTCTAAAGCCTACCTGGAAGAATTGAAAAAAGAGATCGAACAGGATATAAACAGTGAAAGCTGAACATGCGGACTTAGGACTCTCCTAAGTCTTTTTTTTATGGCTGGCATCAAGGTTTCTGCCGAAGCAGGAGGCTTGATGTCGACTTCTATACCGGTCCCGCCCACATTAGTAAAACATTGTAAAAATAACAAGAAACAATAAGTCCAACGTCATATTCTTTTTTTTCAGAAAATAACATATAGTAAAGACGTTGTGAAAATATACATAAATTGGGAGAGTGAGAGCTTGGGAGCGAATCGGGTATTGTCCATGGCCATGATAGCGTCTGTATGTTTAGGGTTGTTTGCAGCACCAGCAACGAGCAGTGTAGAAGCGGCAAGTACGGTTTCAACGAAAAAAGAAGCGAAGGAGGAGCATGCACACGGTCAAGGCCCTTTTGACTTAGCGATAGCTAATGAAGAGCGATTGATTGAAATGCTGAAGAAACGCGGGGACATATCTGAAGATGCCTCGGCTGAAGAAGCAGAAAAAGCGGTCGATGAATTTCTGGACAGCAAAGCGGAAGGGCTTAAAGAGATGGAAGACAGCGGAGAGCTTCATAAAGAAGAACTGGAGCTTGAAAGCGACGTAAAAGAAAAACTGAAAAAAGAAAATGAAGGGAAGGCCAACGATCAAGCGAAGAAAAAGGGCGGAAAGAAAAACCTCGATCCTGTCGTTGAGGAAGAGTATAACGGAGAAGTTCGCTCCGACGATGTGCTTGTCATCTTAATGGAATTTCCCGACTTCCCTAAAAACAGCATAGAGCCTGGAGAAACGGATATGTATTATGAAGATTACGTGAAAGAACACTATGAAGACTTGATTTTCGGCGATGACGGGTATGAAGGACCCAACGGAGAAAATCTAGTATCGATGAAGCAATTCTATGAACAACAGACAAACGGAGCGTATACGGTGGACGGGCAGGTTGCCGGGTGGTATCCGGCTGAGAAGAAGGCAGCCGAATACGGAGGAAATAACCCCCAGCCCGACGGCAATGACAAGGACCCTCGCTCGCTTGTCAAAGAAGCGTTAGCGGCAGCTGCAGCCGACCCTGACGTAAATCTGGCTGACTTTGACAGCGAAGACCGTTACGACCTTGATGGCGATGGGGACTATCATGAGCCGGATGGACTGGTGGACCATTTGATGGTGGTGCACTCAGCGGTCGGTGAAGAAGCAGGCGGAGGTCAGTTAGGCGGCGATGCGATTTGGTCCCACCGCTGGAACCTTGGCGAGACCTTCCCTATTCCTGGATCGCCGGAGCCGGAAGTGGATTACTGGGGTGAAGGTTCAATGTACGCCTATGATTATACGATCGAACCTGCTGACGGAGCAGCCGGTGTGTTCGCTCATGAATATGCTCATGACCTCGGACTTCCCGATGAGTACGATACCCAGTATACAGGAGCGGGAGAAGCGGTCGGCTACTGGTCGCTTATGTCGAGCGGCAGCTGGGCGGGAGATATTCCAGGCACCGAGCCGACAGGTTTCAGCGCCTGGTCGAAAGAGTTCCTGCAAGCGAAGCATGACGGAAACTGGTTGAAGTACGATGAAGTCGATATAGATCAAATCGATAGCAAGGGGATGGACGTGTATCTCGATCAGGCCAACACGAAAGGTACCAACCTGGATGCCCTGAGGGTCAATCTTCCGAATAAAGAAACGAGAATAAATACCCCGTATAGCGGAGAGTATGAATATTTCAGCGGAAGTGATGATGAGCTCGATAACTCAGCAGTATTCGATGCCGACTTGTCTAACGCCACAGCCGGCGAACTGACGTTCAAAGCCTGGTATGACATCGAAACCGACTGGGATTACGGATCGGTTAAAGTGAGTGAGGATGGCGAGAAATGGACGTCCATTCCAGGTAATATTACGACCGATACGGATCCAAATGAACAGAACCCGGGTCACGGCATTACTGGGAAATCGGATGGCTGGGTTGATGCGGTGTTTGATTTGAGCAGTTATGCAGGCAAGGATATTCAAGTGAAAGTCAACTACTGGACAGATGTAGCAGCCATCAATCCAGGATTATATGTTGATGAAATCCGCGTCACCGCTCAGGAAGGAAAAGAAGTCGAGCTCCTATTTGATGATGCAGAAGGCGAGCCGAAAGTGACGCTCGATGGATTCACGAAGAGCGATGGAGTGAAAGTATCCGAACATTACTACCTGCTGGAGTGGAGAAACCATCACGGAGTGGATGAAGGATTAGGCAACATCCGCCGCGGAAACAGTCTTATGGCTTACGACCCCGGCCTTGTCATCTGGTACGCCGATAATAAGTACACGGATAACTGGACAGGCCTTCATCCAGGAGAAGGGTTCCTCGGAGTTGTAGATTCCGATCAGCAGGAATTATTCTGGAGTGACGACTCAGTTGCCCAGACGCGCTATCAGATCCACGATGCCGCATTCAGTCTCAGAAAAGACGAGAAACTGTTTGTCGATTATCGGGATATTACCGGACTGACCTTGAAGGATAAAAACAGAAAGCCGGTCAAAGTTTTCGATGACAGCCTCAGCTACTTGAACGAAGCAATTCCGGACGCCGGACGTAACGTACCTGAATATGGGTTAAAGGTCAAAGTGACAGGGGAAGCGTCTGATCGTTCTGTCGGAAGGGTTTCTCTTACAAAAGATGAATAGATAGGAAAAGGAGCACTCCATAGGTGCTCCTTTTTGGATCGCTTAACGTCTGGATTCTATCGTTTCTAATAACCCTTCATCCTCATGAATCATGAACCTGCTTATCTTTCCTTCTTCGTTAAAATTAACTCTGCCGGAAACGTCAGCGGTCTTTTCTACTCCGTCCTCTTTTTTGTAATCGACGGTTACCGTGAAGTCATAAGCTTCTTCGCCACTTGAACTTTCCTTGTAATCCACACGATCGGTTTGCAGCTGATAATCATTGTAATAAGCTGCTAATCCATAGCTGAACGCCTGGCTGCCAATATATTCACTATACGCGTGTTCGGTGAAATAAGCAGAATACTCGTCTTCAAGATACACATCCAGCTCTGTTGGAGATTCAGGCTGTTCCGTGGACTCATCTCCATCTTCTCCAATGATGGTATTATTTTCCGGAGACTCTATTAATTTCACAAGTTCCTCATCCGCAGTTGAAAAATGTGTAGTCAAAAGAGCTTCAAGAGTCTCGCCATTCTTATCTTCTGCACCTGAAGGGGAGGTGGAAGAAGCGCAGGCGCTGGTGAGCGAAAGCATGAAGAGCAGAGCGAATACGCTCCATTGATTAGAAACATTTCTGAGTCTCAAAATATCTCCTCATCTCTTTGAATAGGTTATCCTTCATGGTAGGTATACGTATCACCAGGTTAATCGTTTCAAAAATATGGGAATCACAGCAAACATACAAAAAGCCGAAAAGGAGACGGTACTCCTTTTCGGCTTAGCTTATATCCACCAATTATTTTAGTAAATAGGGGGAGCGGTGGTTTAACGCTACATCTTTAATATATCCGATCTGCGAATACGATAAACTCTTATTTTCAGGAACGCTACTGCAAAAGGTTTTTGTCCGGAAGATTAGGGATGGTTTGTGGAAGAATTGAGTTCTAGATAACGAAGAAGTTGCTAATAAAAATACTAAAGTGTTGGAGAGTTAATCAAAAGTCGGTTTAATAGAGTAAGTAACCATTCGCTTACGAATCCCTGGATTTTTTCTTTTTTTCAACTTCTTCAATGGTATCTCCGTTGGGGATCTTATATAAGCTGCTTTTAGGTTGATATATTTTTTGAGAAGGCCATAATCCATGGTGGCCAGAAAATATATAGCTCACTAGACAAGCAACAAAAAAGTACTCTGCTCCTTTTCCGTCAAACATCTCTATGGCCAATAGGAAAGCTGCTATTGGAGTATTCGTACCAGCACTGAAAGCAGCTATCATGCCCAGGGCAGCGAGAAATGAGATGGGTAAATTCATGAAGTCATGTAACGTGTTTCCTAATGTTGCCCCCATAAAAAATAGAGGTATGGCTTCTCCACCTACAAAGCCAGTGCCGAGCGTAATCGCTGTAAATACTAGCTTTGCAAGGAAGGCAAAGGGAGGTACATCTTCTTTAAAAGATTGTTCAAGCATCTCTAAACCTCGACCATTGTAGTCTTGTGAACCTACTATTAAAGTTAATACTACAATGATTACTCCTCCAATAAAGGCTCTTTTTATATGATTTTTCTTGAAAATTTTTTCAGATAAATTTTGTATTCCGTGTCTTAATTGGCAGTATGAAATACTTAATATGCTGAAAATAACAGCTGCTAATATAACTTTTGTAAATGTAACAAGAGACGCCTCGGGTAGAGTTTGAATAATGAATTCTACGTGTTCAACTCCCAAAGCTGATGTTGTTATATAATGCCCGGTAAAACTAGCTGCAAGGCAAGGAACGAGCGCTTCAAATTTCATTTTTCCTAAAGCAGCCATTTCCATTCCGAAAACGGCGCCTGTTATGGGTGCTCCAAAGGCCGCACCAAACCCAGCGCTTATCCCGCTCATCACTAGGATTTTAGTGTCTTCCTTATTTTTTCTGAAGAACATGTTAACTGCTTGAGCTACGCTGCCGCCCATTTGGATAGCTGCACCTTCTCTTCCAGTTGACCCCCCGAATAAGATGGTTATAAAGGTTCCTAAATAGACGATCGGGCCCATTCTCAACAGAACTTTTTTCTTTCCATGAACGCCTTCAATTACTAAATTATTTAATTCAGCTGCGTCATGCAGTGTGTTATTTAAAAAAACCTTTCCAAACTTCATATATATGTACCCGACCACAACTCCTGCTAAAGGAAGAAAAAAGATGAGCCATCCGCTTTCTTCTCTTATCTCTCCTAAAAAATCATTGGTTTCTAATAGGAAAGCAGTGAACGAACCCACAACTATACCAATCAGGCTTCCGAAAAATACCCATCGACTAAGAACCGTGAAAAAGTTTATATATTTTAGTTTTCTATCCATGTCGCATTCCTCATCTTAATCCTTCCGGAGGTTTCTTTAGATGTTTTTCATTTTTAACTTCCTCAAAAAGGTTGTAGGATTCATTTGGTTGGTCTTCTGTTGTCTCAGTAGAGACAGGAGAGTTGTTCTCTTGAATCATCGTCATCAGCATTTGAATATCTTTTTTAGTAGAGTATTGGAGATCAGGTTTTAGCATATATCCTAACTGACCATTCGATTCGATAGTTGCCCATTGTAAGTCACTGATATTTTGAATGTTTTGTTGTCTTAATCGCACTTCAAGCATATCCACCGTTAAACGTAATTTTCTTAAATTGCTTTCAATAATCAGCCCATTTTCGACAACCATAAGAGATTTTCCATAAATTAAAGTTTCTAGAACATCATATTTCAACACGATATACTCAATAAATAGAAGGGTAAGAACCATTAAAAATGTAATCACCATAGTAATCCAAATGTTTCTCTCGCTTACAGGTTGAATAATTAATGAACCAACAGCTATCATAATGACAGTCTGGGCAACCGTAAGCTGTGAAATTGACTTTCGTCCAGCTAACCTTAAAATAAAGACCCCGCCGACGACAATAACAATAGATTTCCATATGAAATGTAAATCCAATGAAGATCCTCCTTTTATACCCCCACCTATATATAGCTTGTTAAGGATATGTAAATATATACATAGTAAAACCATAGGGCTAGAAACGTTAAAGAGGGTAGAAGTCTGGTAATGGAAGGAATATGGTATTGGGCGATCTCGTTATTTAATTTAGGGTGCGCTTACTGGACCGTTATTACTCAACGTGTAAACAGGGGTTGGAATGTCAAAACTTTTTGGCATTCCAACCCCTGTTTACTTATAATGGTAAATATCACTTTTTGAGGTGTTAATACGCTTTTATTTTTTGTGATCGAAAGGACAGTTTTGATGGTGAAAAATAAAAGCAGTGGTTGTTAAAAAAGGTGAAACATTTGAACAAGCAGCGGTTCGAGAAAGTAGGTAAGAAACAAATTTAACGATAGAAATTTTAACTATAGCTGCGGTGTTGATGACCAATGAAATAACATGATATCACTTTGAATCTACTAACTTTCGGATCGATTTTTTCAGGAAGAAATAATACAAATCCAACACGATCAAGCCGAAGAAGTAAGTAAGAAACGTATAGAAGACATTCCAGGGAGCGCTGTATACCACTTTATCGAATGACAGAGCTACCATTTCCGCCCCGTTTAAAAATAATAAAAACCCTAAGTACACTATCCACCGCTTCCATTTCTTAAAATAAACCATAAATACAAACAGCAATCCCGACGATGGGTTATAGCCAAAATCTATATTAACGGAATTAAAGATAAGTAAATCCGTTTGAGGGTAAAGGGTCCAAAATCCCATTTCCATACCTAACTGGTTAAAGGTAATAGACATTAACGACATAAATGGGGCCACTGTCAAAAATAAAACAGGAACCCGTCGGCAGGTCACAATAGCAATCGTCCAAGGAATTATAAAGGCTATTATAAAATTAAAAAGAATGAAAATCACCGCTTTTTTATGTATTTGTTATTACTTATTATTGGCTTAGAATTCCATTTAATAATAGGAAAAAAATGTAATTTTGAATTTGAGCGGTCCTTAAGTGTATTTTGAAATGAAGCGCAGATTATTTAAGCTATATAAGGCTGCTGAGGAGAACATACGAATGAGCGTCCTGTAATCGAGGCGGAAACTTGGTTACGCATATACTTTTGTATGATTATTGGATATTTACCCTTATAGTTCACTTATTGATAAGCTTCTATTATCTAAGCAAGAAGGAAAGGGGCGTATATAATGGTTAACCGTGCTATGAACATTATGGTTGCAGAGTATGATGAAAACTGGAATGAGCTGTACAAAAAGGAAGCACTAAAAATACGAGAAATAATCAATGGTGAACTTGTTGACATTCATCATATAGGCAGTACAGCAGTACCCAACTTAAAAGCTAAGCCGATCATCGATATAATGCCAGTAGTTAATAACGTGGAAAAAGTTGATGATTTTAATGAACAAATGATTGAAATAGGCTATGAGCCGCTTGGGGAGTTGGGGATTATAGGAAGAAGGTATTTTAGAAAAGGTGGAGAGAACAGGACACACCAAATTCATTTTTTTCAAAATGATAATAAATTTGAAATAGAACGCCATCTTGCAGTCCGTGATTACCTGAAATCGCATAGTGAAGATAGGAATGAATACGGGAAATTAAAAGAAATGCTTGCTCAACAGTTCCCCAAAGACATTGAACGATATAGTGAGGGTAAAAATGATTTTGTGCAAGATCTGGAACGAAAAGCGATGGAGTGGAAACGTAAACATGGTAGGTGAATTTTTTGCAGCTGTAAAGTGGCTATCGCTTATTGCGCTAAGAGGCAGAACTGTGGAAGACTCATTTTCGAGATAATAGACATAATGAAACTAAATTTGGCCCGTATCGTATATGTAATAAGAAAGCTTCAATAGAGGAGAACGAGAAAAGGCATTGAATTTCTATAATGGAGGTGTTAAATCGTCTATGAATAATGGAAACCAAAACAAACCTTTCAACGACGTTATAGCCCATAAACAGAATATTGAAGGCTACCCTAAAACTGGCAGGGGAAAATTACCACTACCAATAAAGTTAATTGGGTATTTTCTTTTCGGAGGCTTTTTCTTAATCATTTTAATCGGGTTAGTAGGAAATATTCTTTTCAACTAAAGGGTCAATCATAAAAGATGATTTAAAGGTAGAGGTGATTCAAGTGTTGCGTTATTTTTGGTTTTTCTTATTCATGGTTGGGGGTCTTTCATTATGGCAGGTATTGTTCTTAACATTTGCCCCGCTAGATATAATGGGGATCTCCTTATTTGCGACTTTTTTCAAATGGCTGTATGAGGTGACCTGGGAAAGAAAATCAGATGGTGCTGAATCACCTTGAAATCAAGACTTAAGTAATCAGGGGCAATTATGAAAAAAATCAGGTATGTGTTGTTGAAGGATGAATGGCTATGATCTGGACAATAATTGGAGTGTGACAAAAGCTGTTAATGGAATGGCGATCCCAATACCTCTTTAGATGAGTAATTGAGTTTCAGAAACTTCTTCACCTCTTTGCTTTTTCCAAACAGGGTAAAAAAATGCGATTACGGATGCAGCTATGAGAGTTATTGACATTATGATCGTTCCCACAATAAAAAACATGTGAGCACCTCCAATTGTGTAAATAATTTCACTGAAAATATAGTTCAAAACATCTGAAGGAACTCCTATTGGGTTCTCTTGAATTGATTTTAAAAATAGGCTCTGTTAAATTTCCGTGTTGATATTCAAATAAGCTCCCTATTCTTGAAGGGTCAGTTTCGAGACTTTTGTATGAGAATACGGCGGCTTCAGAAAACGGATCGCTTTCCGCGGGCATGTGGTGAGCTTCCTCAGGCTTCGCCTTCCGGGATCTCACCGAACATGTCCATCCCGCAGGAGTCTCACCGTTTTCTAAAGCCGCCATATGATTGTAAAGTACTCGAAACTACCACCAAGTTCAGAAATATTAACCAGTTATTGAAATAATTAAATATTATTGGGCATCCCTGGAGTCTCGCTATGTCATGGACTATCTTGCTTTTGTGAGGATAATGGAAACATCATATACGGTTCTTGTATAAGAAATAACCGCTTTAGAGTGATAACCAAAGAGACTTTTTTGCGCAAATAAATGCTTGGAGAAACCTTAAAGTACAGCGAGTATTAAACCTAAAATACTATATACCCTCCACTTTAGTTTAACTCCCCCAGTATTACTAAGAAAGGTTTTGAAGCGATTTCGAGAAGCACATTTATAGTGAAGGGGCGGCGGGGAATGGTGAAGACTCCTGTGGGAAGAGAGTGCTTGGTGAGATCCCGCAGGACGGAACGTCCGAGGAAGCTCACCGCGCTCCCACGGAAAGCGAACCATTCCACGCCGCCCTGTTCCTCTCACCCAATGTCTCGAAAACAAGTCTTCCACAACTGCCATATTGTTGAATAACTCTCTTATGATCATCAACAACCACCTTTAACATATCCTGAAAATAAAGACAATCGGGGGAATTAGTATTATTAAAGCCATTATTTTTGATTTAGATGGGACTTTATTGAACCGAGATGAATCAGTAAAATTTTTTATAGCCGGACAATATGATCGATTGAATGAGTCACTGAATCATATACCGAAAGAAGAGTACATACGAAGGTTTATTGAACTGGATAATCATGGATATGTGTGGAAGGACAAGGTGTATAAACAATTAATAAATGAATTTTCTATTCAGGGAATGACGTGGGAGGAACTACTAGAGGATTATTTAACTTACTTCAAGGAAAACTGCGTACCGTTCCCAAAACTCTTAGAAACGCTGGAGAAATTGAAACAAGATAACTTTCTTATTGGGATGATAACTAATGGAAAAGGTCTGTTCCAAATGAATAACGTAAAGGCTTTGGAAATTGACAGCTACATAGATTCTATTCTTATATCAGATTGGGAAGGAGTAAAAAAGCCTGATCCGATCATTTTTAAAAGAGCATCAAAAAGGCTGAAAGTGTATCCGGAAGAGTGTGTATTTATAGGGGATCATCCAGAGAAAGATGTGAAGGCAGCTAAAGACGTTGGAATGATTGGTATTTGGAAAAGGGACCATCAATGGAATGCAGTAGAAGCAGACTATGTTATAGACGAATTAGATGAAATACATAAAATAATTCAACAGTTAAATTCTGATTGTTGTTAATCTTGATATCGAGTTTTCAAGTGAAACTTGGGACGTTTACGATAAGGATAGAAATCTAACCGGCAACAAGGATGTAGATTTATTTTATAGATTTGGGGTGATAGGATGACACGATTTTATATGGCAGTGACGTATGATGTGTGTGAACACAATAATCTATATGAAGATATGAACGAATACCCTGTAGATTTGACTGTTGATATAGATAATCAAATAAGGAAATTTGCCAAAAAAGATGTTGCACCTTTAGTAAAGCTTTATGAATCAGAGACAAGTGACTTTAAAGAGTTAAGGTTGTCCAAAGAATATAGATTTAAGGAATATGAGTGCAGTTGTAATCAATAGTCTTTCTCTAACTATCTTGGGATTTAGTGAAAGAAGCCCATGTTAGGGCTTCTGATTTCTCTCTAGTATTTTTACGATTATTAACAATAAGGATCTTAGCTCGAGTTTTTTGCTGTATCTGAATTCTCGGACATATTAAGCAGTAGAATTCCACCTATGACCAATATAACCCCCGAAATTTTAAAGAAGGTAAAAACCTCCCCCCATACAATAAAGCCTATGATCGCGGTCAGCACGGTTCCTAATCCTGCCCAAATGGCATAGGCTAAACTCAATGGAATAACTTTCAGACACAAGGATAAGCAAAAATATGAAAGTCCATAACCCGCTACAACCCCTGCAGATGGAAGTAAAACGGTGAATCCATCTGATATTTTGAGCATCGTCGTACCAAAAACTTCTCCTAAAATTGAAATAGCTAGATAAATGTAATACTTCATATGCCTACCTCTTTCACTAGAATTAAAGGGTACTCTCTATGTTCAGTAAAACTATGCCGCCGATAATTAAAAATAATCCAAGAAGCTTTCCTGTATTAATATTCTCCTTGTAGATTGTAATACCAAGTAATGTAGTAAGTGCTGTTCCTGCCCCTGCCCAAATAGCATAAGTCACTCCAATGGGCATTGTCCGTAATGTTAAAGATAAAGCATAGAAAGCCACACCAAAACTCACGACTACTCCTAAAGAAGGTAAGAGTATTTTGAATCCGTTTGACGCTTTAAGCATTGCATTCCCTATAACTTCACAAACAATGGCTATAGCTAATAGAAAATAAGCATTCATAGTTACTCCTCCCTTTTTAAATTCCAATAAGGGTTTACCCTCTTTATTTAACTTTATGGGGAAGGCGCAAGAAAAAAAGAAATTATTTATTTACGTAAAAGAATAAAATGTACCCTATAGAGTAGATTCTTTAAAGCGTCTACTCTACAGGGTGCATTTTGAAAGGCTCTCTTATTTTAAGTTGCTTTATTGAAAGAACCTGCGTCATTTTACAGAAGAATAAAAGAATCTTCCTCTTTGGAGTGTAATTTCTTTCTTGTGCCCGCTGTTATTTATACTCAGTTTATATTTACAGCTTCTCCCGTTCTTGCTGACTCGTATAGAGCCTGGATAATTTGTTGGATGAGCACTCCTTCTAATGGAGTACTTAATGGCTGTTTGTTATGGAGAATACATTCGATAAAATCGTGAACGAGGTATTCGTGCACATTTCGTTCTTCTACATGAGCAGGGGTGGTATCCACCAGTGTGTCGTATTTTTCCTGATATATTTTTAATGGGAAAAGGTCTGCGCCGCCGCGATCACCCAGAATGGACACTTTTTTACTGCTCAGCGTCTCTACGTTTGCGGCAAAAGTAGATTCGAACATAAGAGAGGAGCCATTTTCAAACGTAATCATTCCTCTAGCCATATCTTCTACCGAAAAGTTCTCATAATCCCACTCGCCCATTAACCCTACTCCCGGGCGCTGGCCGATCTTTTGATAAGTAGCCCCTAAAACGGTTTTAGGTGTCGGATATCCCATTAAATATAAGGCTGTGTCCAGCATATGAACACCATTATCGATCAGCGTTCCTCCGCCCTGGAGTTCTTTATTCGTGAACACACCCCACCCGGGAATTCCTCTTCTTCGGTTGTAGTGCGTTTGGGCTGCATAAATCTCCCCTAATTCACCGCCATCAATGTATTTCTTTAACGTCTCTACCTCAGGCTGAAAGCGGAAGTGAAACCCATAGGTTAAAATCTTTCCAGCTTTTTCTGCCTCTAAAGCCATCTTCTCTGCTTCCTTCGCCGTCATAGCCGGCGGCTTTTCACAGAGCACATGGCACCCAGCTTTCAGAGCGGCAATCGCTTGGGAGGCGTGAAATTTATTGGGGGTGCAAATGCTTACGGCATCAAGTTCCATTTCCTCAAGCATTTGTTGTTCATCTTCATAGGCGTAAGGGATGGAAAACTGCTCTGCACATTGAACGGCTTTATCTTTATTATGGTTAGATACAGAAACGACTTGAACATCCTGCCCATAACTTTGGTAACTCGGAATATGGGCACCTCTGGCAATTTCGCCTGCTCCAATAATTCCAATTCGAATGGGGTGTGACATGGAATCCCTCCTATTCATCGTTTCTATCCTTGGTTCTGGTAGTAGTCTTTTACCAGCTCATCCATCACTCGATTTGTACGTAAAGCAGTCTCACCCGTACTTGGGGAGCTCCCTTTACCAATAAGTTCATCTACAATATCCTGGATGAGATGCTTTTGAATATGTTTAGGGCGTTCGATAATAAATGATTGAGTTTCTGATTCTTTGATAAGTGTCACTGGTTTTTCATCAAAGGAGGAAAAAATAATTTCCCCTTTTGAGCCCACGATTCGATTGGTATCCTCATTTTTGTAAGAAGAAAAATTCCAGACACCATTTCCGATCACACCGCTTTCGAAAAGGAAGGTTCCGCTTACAATATCCTCTGCCGGGTAGGCTTCTGCTTGATTGGCTGCGATCCCTTTCGCTTCTTTCACAGGCCCTAGAAGATAATCAAACAAATCCAATGTATGAGAGGCTACATCATAAAACAGACCTCCGCCGCTTATGTCAGGCTGTACTCTCCAGGGCAGGTTATCATTCTCATCTTTCTCTACTAGTTTTTGAGTCTGCTGGATAGAAACAAAACGAATATCACCGATCTCATTATTGTCCAGAAGTTCTTTCACTTTCAAAAAACGAGGCAGAGAGCGTCTGTAAAAGGCTACATATAAAGGCACTTGCTGCTGGCTGCAAGCTTCGACCATTTCCTTGCACTCTTCGACATTCAAAGCCATTGGTTTTTCAACATATACAGGCTTTCCTGCTTCAGCTGCCTTCAGGGTGTACTCTTTATGAGAAGATGGAGGAGTGGCAATATAAACAGCATCCACTTCAGGGTCGTTGATTAAATCTTCCGCTTGATCATACCATTTCGGGACACCATGACGCTCGGCGTAGTCCTTCGCCAGGTCGCCGTTCCGCCTCATAACCGCTGTCAATGTGCTGTTTTCTGCTAAATTGAATGCTGGTCCGCTTTTAACTTCAGTGACATTACCGCATCCGATGATTCCCCATCTTACATTTTTCATTGTTTAGTCTCCTTTTTCCTGGAATATAGTATATCTTTTTCACTCAAACATCTTTAATAAAACCCATTATTTAATGGCCTGGCTGTGATTCTAAAAAATTTATCCATCTGAATTATGTAAGGGTTACCATGCAATTGTAAAGATTTTTAGTGAAACCTGCCCCCCATTGTATGATTTTTTTGAAAATTAGGCTTTACTTTAATGTAAGCTTCTTATATAATTTCCAGTGAAAGATAAAAATTACCAGAAAGCGAGGTCGAAACCAATGATGAAAACTTCAACTTACAACCAAACTGTACAACTAAATCGACCTGCGCTATTAATTAGACCCTAAAACATTTTTTCTGAAAATAGGTTCATAACAGCCGCAGGTGATGCATATTGTATTCCTGTGGCTTTTTTGCGCCTTCCATAAATGGAGTGTGTTTAAAGCAGAGCTGCAGGATACCTGTAGCTTTTTTGACCCCTCCAATAAACGGAGAGACTCAAGCAGAGCCACAGGACCCCCTGTGGCTTTTTCTTATGGAATCAAAGGGTAATTTTACTCTTTTGATATAAATTTACAATTTTTAAGGAGGTGAGCAATGATGACCATGCATTTCTTAATTTTTACAATTCGTATCAACCGGCGTAAAGAACAAAAGTATGCTCCAGTTCCCGGTTACCGGCCGAGCGTTCAAGATCGATGCCTTGACCGGAAAGCAATGACTAAAAATATTATCTAAGAAGGGAGTGTTAACGATGGCTGAACTATTAAGGATTGAATTTATGGATTGGTTAAATGCGGAGAAGGACTCCGCTTAGTGATAATCACTTAGGAGGAATAAATGATGAGAATTAACTTTTTGATATTTGTGTTCTCGATTGAAAAAAGTGCACCGGAAGCTAGAGATCGTTCTGCTGAGCGTGCCAGATTAATCAATGAACGCATTAACGAAACAAAAATGAAACACAATCGAATGTAATAAAAACTCTCCACTTGTTAGAGTGGCATAGTAAATAAAACACCTTGGCTGCCATGACTCTAAATTCTAGTGAGTCTGGCGGCTGTTTACATTATCTGTTGCCATCTGTTTGCCGGGCATCTATGTTATGTTTCAAGAATTATCTGGTGCAATCGGACATTTGCCGTACCAAAAGTCAGCATTCTAACCACTGAAATGAATGTGACTCTCATAGTGAAACTTGCTATTATTCTCGGTTTGATTTGTGCGGTTGGAAATATAATTTTGTATTATTTTTATTTAATAAAAACGATTTCTGATGAAGAATACCGTGCGATTGCTAACAAACTTAACAAGAACAGCTATTAAGGAAAACGCCAATTTAACAGCAAAAAAATGAACTTCCATATAATCCGGAAGTTCATTTTTTTGCTGTTTTAAAGCCATTTCTAAAATAATACGCGAACTTGAACGAGATCCTGGACGCTGTTGTCGTTCGCACTTCTCGTATATACCCAAATCTCCCCCGCGGTAGAAGCGGGAGCCTCGTCGAATACGATAGATTCAGAGAATGTACCGTAAGCAGGTCCTCCTGCTGAGGCTTGAATAGGTGATTCATTTGTCACGGTGTTGCCTTCATCATCTTTAATTTGATATAAAATACTTCCTTCGAACGCTCGCGCAAATCCGGCAAGCTTCTGCCCTTCGCGGATTTGAGTGCCCGGGAACGGGCGGGAAACCACGATGTTGTAGGAAGAAGGGAGCGGGAGGATGAGTCGTGAGCCTGGGTATATGACGTCCGGCGCGATGCCAGGACGCTGGCGGTTCGCTTCAAGCAGGCTTGCAAGCGAAATACCGAACCGCTGGGCGATTTTATTCAGCGTGTCTCCTTGTTCAATCTCATAAACAAAAGCTGGGACAAGCAGTACTTGATTCGGATAAATATAGTTCGGATCCCCAAGCTGCGGATTGATGCCGAACAATAGATCGACACTGGAAGAAAAGCGCCGGGCATATTGATTGAGCGTTTCACCAGGACTGACGATTTGATAGGTTTGATTCGGACCTTGTTTGGATACTAAGAGAATTTGTCCAGGATAAATTAAACCGGGATCCGTAATCGGGGGATAAAGGGCATTGGCCTGTTCGATATCGGACACCTCACTGCCGAAACGTCTCGCGATGGAATACAGCGTGTCCCCAGGCTGAACGGTATAAATGTAATGAGTGCTGTTTTCGATGGGCATGTAGATTCCTCCTTAGTGAAAAAAGTTTTTCTTCCTACATCTTATTCATAAATGGGCCGAGTCATGAGTAACTAAATCCACGAAAAAACAGGCAGAGAGGCTGCCTGTTATTCATTATGGTTTAAGAAAAATGGCTTCAAGCGGGGGTTCTTCTCCGACAAGACCGACAGCTACCGCTGTGTACCCTTGATTTGGATTCAACGTAGCATCTTCCACCGTAAGCGCTACCTGGTTCGTCCCCGCTACACGCACTTCGAGATCCGCCGTGGTCGGGGAGAGCGTGATGTAGCGAGTTGCCTTGCCAAAAGGAACGTTACGGAATAATACATCGCCGCCTTTTACAGCAATATCAACCGCTGGTGCATTCGGTGACAGGTGCCAGAATCGCACCTTCGCTTTTCCTGAAGACACACTATCACTGTCTACAGCCGCAAGCAGCTGTAGATCATCAAGCGTGCCCGCAGCGGCTACTGTATACATCTTCGCAGGCTCTACTTCCACCATTTGTGATAACACCGGCTGCCCCATCTCGCCCTCCGGATAAATATCAATCTGGTACTGACCGGCGGCCACACTTAAATATTCACTTTGCTGCTTATAAGTAAGTCCCTCCAAAATTTGCTGGCCATTGACATACACATCAACCGCTGGCGCATCAGGTGAGGCATGAAGCACGCGCACCTTGGCTTCACCGTTCATACCCATCATTTGATTACCACCGCTATTGCGCTCATTCAACCAGCGGTACATACACTCAAAGTGCTTTTGGTAGTAATACATATGCTTTTGTGGGTCGGTATACTTAAAGTAATCAGCCATCAAACCATACTTCGCAGCTTCCCAGGCCAACTGATCAGGATTTTCACGGTAATACATGGATCATTCTCCTTTCATAAAAAACTACCCTTCTAAGCCTATTCAGCTTTTATGAAATGAGAACCTTATCGAGCAAACTTGTCTTCACCGAAAAACAACTGGACTGCCACGGCTCCTCGCAATTCAGTCTGAACCCAAAACCGCACAAAAAAATCAGTCCCGCATCGGAACTGATTTCTGATTTTTTTCATTCATTGATGGATAAATAGAGGTGGTGTGAGGACTCACGCTTCGGCGGCATCTCCAGCATCAAAGCTTCAAGAATGAAGTTTTGCACGGAAATCTTATCTACTAGCCCATCCATATAGATAACAGCTGCTGATGTTTTGTGAACCATCAAAGATCGGATCACAAGATCAAAGGTGTTGCCCATTGAAGTGCGAATATGTGCTAAGCTGTCTTCCAAATTAGGAAAAAGGGGTTGTGAAGCAGGTGGAGTTGTTTGATTATTAGAGTTTTGCTTCAACGAAATCCCACCTTTTCTCTTGGACGTTTTTGTTTATTTTGTTCAAAAACTGAGAAATTATGAATAATTTAATGATGTTTATGAAAGAGCCGATATTAAATGAAATTTCCAAATTCACTTAATGAAAAAGACTGGAGTTCGAAAAAAGTAAGGTAAGAGAGAGGAGCGGTTAAATGAATATAAATGCGAGAAGATGTACAATGGAAGATACTTACACACTTCAAAAAATCGGCCGGGAAACCTTTAAGGATGCCTTCGCGGATCAAAATTTCCCAGAAAATATGAAGGCCTATTTGGAGGAAGCATTTAATAAAAAGCAAGTGGAAAAGGAGTTATCCAACCCTTCATCGCAGTTCTTCCTCGTTTCTATTGATGGGGAGTCCGCTGGATATTTAAAGGTCAACAGTGGGGAGGCACAGTCTGAAAAAATGGGTGATGACGCTCTTGAGATTGAGCGCATTTATATTATAAATAGATTTCAAAAGCATGGACTTGGTAAATATCTTTTCAATAAAGCTATGGATATTGCTGTGGAACAAAATAAAAATAAGATATGGCTCGGCGTATGGGAAAAAAATGAACATGCGATTTCTTTTTACAAGAGGTTAGGATTTGTACAAGCGGGATCGCACTCTTTTTTTATGGGGGATGAGGAACAAACGGACTTGATCATGGTTAAAAGCCTCTATTAATAAAAACTCTTAATGTTGTAGTTTCAGAGGGATGAAACCACGCTTCTTAAAGTAAGGGGAGCGTGCCTATTTAAAGTAACTCCAAATCGAGTCTTAAGGGGAAGCTGGATTATCTTTAGCAAAGGTAATCCTCTTTTTACTTATGAAAAAGCATTGAGTTTCAGGATGTGGTTTGAAAAATTTGAACTATCTAAGCAGGAAGTATTCAATGGTCCAGATAACAAAATAATTTAGTGTGTCAGCGAGGTGATGAGAAATGCAGATAAGTGTGAGTAAATGGGCTTGGAGGGATATCATACTAGGTTTTATATTCATTGCGGTTCTCTACATAACGTTACCTTATTTCGGAATCAATACCTTATCTATAGCCCTAGCTCTGATGGGTGTGGTGGAATGGGCGACCAAATTTATTCTTCCCTGGATTGTTTTATTTTGGGGTATCAGGCTGATAAAGAATCTGGAGTCTAAATAGATGATTTTTCAATGGAGTTGTTCTTAAGCTTTAAAGAAAGGGAGGACGTTATGTGATTGCTGCATTACTATTAATGGGCATGCTTGTCTTGCTTTTAAATCTTTTTGCAATTCCTGTAGGTACTTCAAATGCCTTATTAATCTCTGCCGTTCTATTTGGTTCAGCAATAATTCTCTCACTAATGAAATCGAAAAAAGCGGATAAGTAAGTGTATACAGCAAGGTGGTGTAACTATTGAAGCATTTAATTGGTATGTACATTGTGATCGCAATCATCGTATTTGTTAATTTAACGAGTGAATTTATTTTTAATAGTGAGTATTCAGCTATCGCCAGTTGGCTTATGGGCATGTTATTTCTATTTGGAACGATATTCTTTGCTAATGCAAGGTATTATCTATCCGAGAAGTAAAGGACCTTAGCAAAATGGAATGGATATGAAGATCCCTCGTGGTAAAGTCTATCCCTCTTCATTTCGTGCAAAAGCTTATAGGGTACCACAAATACAACTATCTATGAAAGGTGGAATAGGATAAATGAAAACAGAAAAAGAAAAGATGTTAAATGGAGAGCTCTATTATCCAGCCAGTAAAGAATTAGCGGAGGACAGAGCAAGAGCCAGGTCTCTTGTACGTTCATTGAATGACGTAAGTGAAGCTGAGGAAGAAAAGCGTGCGTTGTTATTAAAAGGGATGTTTGGTTCTACGGGAGAAAACATGTACCTCGAATCCATTTTTCGTTGTGATTACGGATACAACATCCATGTCGGGGAGAACTTTTACGCTAACTTTGACTGTACGATTCTAGATGGCGGGAGAGTGACGATCGGAAAGAACTGCATGCTTGCGCCGGGCGTACACATTTATACAAATACTCATCCCGTAAATGCGGAAGAACGAATGACGGAAATCGAATTTACGAAACCAGTAACGATTGGGGATAATGTATGGATCGGTGGAAGAGCCGTCATTAATCCGGGAGTGTCTATCGGAAATAATGACGTCATAGCATCTGGAACTGTTGTAGTGAAAGATGTCCCGGATAATGTGGTCGTCGGAGGGAATCCAGCGAAAGTAATCAAAGAGTTGGATTAATTGTAATAGTACGGTTTGAATATTGATTGATTTTAAGGTTTTAGGAGGTGGTCATTTGTTTGATCTTTTAGAAGGGATGAAGCAAGGGAACAAAAAGCAAAGAAATGGGGTAAAGGAAGGTTTTATAACGAGCAAGCTTTGAAAGTAGCAGTAAACAGCCTTACTCCCATAAAGAACCGAAGCAGGGCTGTCAGCATTTTATATTTTTATAGGTGACAACCAGAATCAGCCAGCTTAATTCTTATTTCTAAAAAAGTACATCGTCAGTGTACCGAACACAGCAATTAAACCTACGGAGATGTAGGTGATGATCAATAATTCGCTCGTTACATCATACCCGTGAATCAATCCTCTGGACGCATCGACCACGAATGTTATCGGGTTAATGTCTACAAAGTGCTGCAGCCAATTTGGCATAGTTGATGGATCTACAAATACGCTGCTTAAAAAGGTGAGAGGGAATAACAGCATCATACTTATAGCCATGAGAGCCTTTTCTGAACGTACAACGATTCCAAGCATCGTCCAGATCCAGGATAAACTAAAAGAGAAGAATAGAATGACCAGGACAGCAAGGACGATGCCTGAGAACCCGGCTTCTGCACGAAACCCTAGAATGTAACCAAGTGTAATCATAATGGTTGCGGCAAGTGAATATCTCACGACGTCCACTAACAGCGCCCCTACTAAAACAGCAGGCTGCCAGATTGGCAGTGAACGAAAACGATCAAATACGCCTTTCTCGATATCTTTATTTAAATCAAGCCCAGTATACATCGTAATCATCGCGACAGTCATGACTAAAATTCCCGGCAGGACAAAGTCTAAGTACTCTCCTGTTGAGCCTGAAATCGCTCCACCGAATAAGTACGTAAACATCAGCAGGAAGATAATCGGGAATACCGTTACATCAAATAGTTGTTCGGGAACATAGCGGATGCGTAATAATGCCCGCCAGGCAAAGGTAAGAGCGGCACTCATAGGTGAAGCTTTGGGCGGGCGTTTTTCTAATTTGATTGATTTTTCTAATGAATTATTCTCCATTTGCTTCCCCGCCTTTCTCTTTAGCAGGCTTTCCGGTAATGGTTAAGAATACATCATCTAAACTTGGCTGCTGCATAGAGAAGTCTTTCACTGCTATCTGGTGGTTGGCTAATTCTCCAATGGCTTTTGCAGCCTTTGACTGGTCTTTCATCGTTACGGAAATCGATAAGCGGCCACGATCCACTTCAGGGGTCTGAGTGAACATCCCTTCAAAGATGGACTCCGCCTTGTTCAAATCCCGTTCGTCTTCGAATTCAATAATCAAACTTCGAACGCCAATCGATGATTTCAATTCTGCGCTCGTTCCTTCTGCAATTAGAACTCCCCGGTCTATGACACCAATAAGGTCAGCAAGTTGATCGGCTTCTTCTAAGTATTGTGTCGTAAGAAATACTGTCGTTCCGTTTTTGACTAATGCTCGAATAACCGTCCACACTTCATTTCGGCTTCTTGGATCGAGGCCGGTGGTAGGTTCATCTAAAAAGAGCAGTTCGGGTGAAGTGATTATACTTGCGGCGATATCGATTCTTCTTCTCATTCCGCCGGAGTATTTCTTCACCTGGCGCTTCGCTGCATCTTCTAAATTAAAAGCGGCTAATAATTCATCGGCACGCTGTTTTGCTTCTTTTCGCGAAAACCCAACTAACCTGCCAATGAATATTAAATTCTCGCGGCCGGATATTTCTTCATCAACTGAAGCGAACTGTCCTGTTAAACTGATCGACTGCCTTACTTCATCCGCTTCTTTTGCCAGGTCATACCCCATGACTTTCGCTTGACCTTCTGTCGGTTTCAGCAGTGTGGCCAGCATACGGATCATCGTCGTCTTCCCGGCTCCATTAGGTCCGAGGAAGCCATAGACAACTCCCTTTGGCACCTTTAAGCTGATGCCGTCTACAGCTCGTTCTTTTCCAAAAGCTTTAACTAAATGATCGGCTTCTACTGCGTAAGATGTATTTGAATGATCCATTTGTTGACCTCCCTATTCGCTTTTATTTTACCATAGGACAGCAGCCTTGATATCAGGCTGGACGATGGTAGTAAAGCAGGTTTTATAAAATCGACAGTTTCCTATGATAGCAAGGTTCATTTCCTGCATTTTCTATGAAAAAAGGGAGCGTAGTGAAGGGTTCCTTGCATGCCTCACTTCCAGTCTTTAAAAAACAGTTATGCAGGAAAAATCAACTAAATGTATTGAATGATATAATTGTAGGACCAGTAAACAAAACTATAGGGGAGGGAGGAAGAGTGGTGACTAAACATAAGATTTATACCATGAGTTTCGCAAGTGTGTATCCCCATTATATTGCGAAGGCAGAGAAAAAAGGACGTACGAAAACAGAAGTCGATGAAATTATCCGCTGGCTGACAGGGTATAACCAGAACGAATTAGAAGCACAGCTGGAAAAGAAGACAGACTTTGAGACTTTCATTGCGGAAGCTCCTCAACTAAATCCTTCACGCACTTTGATTAAAGGTGTGATTTGCGGTGTGCGAGTGGAAGACATCGAAGAACCAACGATGCAGGAAATCCGCTATATGGATAAGCTGATTGATGAATTAGCCAAAGGAAAAGCGATGGAGAAGATTTTAAGGGAATGATTATGGAGCACGAGATGCTGCTCCAATAAAACCGCTGCCTTTAAAAAGAAGTGATTTTTAAAATGATTCATTTCTTAGGAATTTTCTTTATAACTACTTCACCGTTCTCATCCAGAAATGGCGTGAGGGAAACCCCTTACAATGCCATATCATTGATTAAAACTCTTATTCAAAATCAATAACGAAGTTTAATACAACGAATTCAAAAAATAGAGGCAGATCATCTGAAATGATGAGCGCCTCTATTTTTGTTATAGATCAGGTCGGTTTCCACCATGATTCCCTTTGAATAAAGTGTGGATAACAAGGTTGACGGACTTTGGCCGCCTTTATACCATAACCAAGAATTTACCTGTATTACATTTGATTAATTGATTCTTAAATGGGGAAAAAGATACAGGTGAATAAACAGTGGGATAGGAGGATTTTTATGAGCAGTAAAGTTGCCTTGGTTACGGGGAGTTCCAAAGGACTCGGAAAAGTGATTGCACAAAAACTTGCTGAAGCTGGAGTAAAGGTGATCATTAATTACAGTAACAATCAAAGTCGAGCAGAAGCGGTTGTTCGTGATATTCAAGAACACGGAGGAGAAGCCATCGCTATTCAAGCAGACATAACAGATAAAAAGGACGTAGAAAAGCTGGTCACTGTTTCACAGGAGACTTTCCAGCAGCCGATTAATATTCTTATAAATAATGCTACGGGCCCACAGCCAGAGCTTTCGTTGGAAGAAGTAACCTGGGAAGATTACTTGGATCAGCTGCATTTTACAGTGAAAGCTCCGCTATTACTTGTGAAAGAGGTTATCCAATCGATGAAAGAAAACCAATGGGGGCGCATCATTAATATTGGGAGTGAAGTTGTGGAATTAGGTAATAGTGATTTTTCTAATTACGTAACTGCAAAGTCTGCTGTAATTGGAATGACTCGATCCTGGGCAAATGAGCTAGGTAAACATGACATCACCGTAAATGCTGTCCATCCAGGGTTTACTCCGGTTGAACGTCATGGGGAAGTCACAGAAGCGAGCGCAGACAACTATATTAAGGGTCTTCCTTTGAATCGTCTCGGAAAACCGGAAGACATTGCTTACATGGTGCGTTTTTTAGCCAGTGATGAAGCCGAATTTGTAACCGGTCAAAATATTAATGTAAATGGGGGCCATACCTTTGGTGTATGACTTTTGCTTAACAAGCTGCAAAGTTAAGCATTTAAAGTTCTAGCCATAATCAGCCTGATTTTCTACCTGGGAGTTTGGATTCCTAATATAGCCTTCCAAGTCGCTGGTCCATTGTGGATGTTAACATTTATTATAGCTCCCGCTGGAATAGTATTTGATGGATACTTTGTTGATTTCATAACTGGTGGGAAGCCATAAAGATAACAACTGAAACTGATAGAATACTTAAAAAGTGTATGTGCAGACCTGCTTTTTATAAGCAGGTCTTTTTACATTGGATGTGCTCACAGGATGATTTTCCATTTAAAAAACAGAACCGTTCATCCGATAACTATATTATAATGAACAGTAAGAAAAGGGGGATTACATGATTCGCCAAAGAATGAGTATCGCTTTTTTATTGTGGGTCATCAGCTTTTTCATATTGTTTTATTGGACACGAGGGTTACTTCCTGAAGGGACGTTCTTCATACTGCTTGTACCTTCCATCCTTTTCCTTTTATTAAAAGATAAGGTTTCGTATCTGCTGTTGACGATCTTTACGATTGTTTCTTCGCTGGCTTTTCTCTACATGGCCTTTGTGCAAGGTTGGTCTACAGCCGATCAGTGGAGCGGCATAGGCATTCATGGACTGCTGCTTATTCATCTCTGGGCAATGTATACATTTGTTACGTCCATCACGACGCTTTCGGCTATGAACAAAAAGCTGGGACGCCGTATTCTGGAGCTCGAGGAGTATGTGGCTAATACACAGGTGTTATCTAATCGTGAATTTATTAAACAAAAAGAAATGATTAATATCTCCATGGTGAGGAAGCGGGAGAAGGGTTTTCTAATATATGTAGGTCTGGAGGATCTTCCTGGTTATGTGAAGGATACAAGCTTCGTGAAGGTGGCGAATATCATCTATCACAGTTTAAGGAAGCATTTTGATATCGTAGGGAAACATGATGAAGCTACGGTAGTGTTCTTACTGCAGTCTACCAACTCGGCAGGACTGAACGTAGTGAATCAGCGGATCCTGCAGAAGCTGAGTTACATATTTACGGAGGGAGCACTTGATCGTATCAGCTGGGACATAGAGGAGATCGGCTATACAGAAGCGAAAGCTGTTCAAGGAGAGACATCTAGATGAGCAAGGTTATAAGCAGCTTGATTGTTGCAGCCGCTGCCGTTGCCGCAGGTATATATTTTGAACTGTTGTCGATCCGGACTTTGCTTTTGACAACGACCGTGTTGTTTTTACTGCTATTACTGTACTATTCGATTTTGACCATTGCTGGCCTTTATTACCGTACGAAAAAAACGAGGTTCAAAAAGCTCGATCACTATCCGAGCGTTGATATTCTCATCCCTGCGCATAATGAAGGGGTAGTCATCAAAGATACTCTGGACGCTATGGTCAGTATTCAATACCCTGGACCGCTTAATATTTATGTCCTCAACGATAATTCCAAGGATGAAACGGCAATGATTGCAGACCAGTATGACAGCACGTATCGGGAAGTCCATCATATATTAGTCCCCCCTGGAGAGCCGAAAGGTAAATCGCGCGTACTTAATTATGGGCTCGAGATATCTGATGGTGAGTACTTCTGTGTCTATGATGCAGATAATCAGCCAGAACCCAGGGCACTCGTCCAGCTTGTTGAGGCGGCGGTGAATTATAAGGATGCGGCAGGAGCTGTCGGTTACGTTCGCACCGTCAATGAAAGTAAGAACCTGTTGACCCGGATGATTTCAATCGAGTTCCAAGTTTTTCAGCTGCTCATGCAGGCTGGACGCTGGCAGCTGTTCAAAACGGGCTCTTTGACGGGTACCAACATGCTCGTCAAACGCAGTGTGATTGAAGAATTAGGGGGATACGATCCTTATGCTATTGCAGAGGACGCTGAACTGACGTTGAGGATTACCCGGCAAGGCCTATTTCTACCGATCGTTCCCCATTCTGTTACGTGGGAACAGGAGCCTGAAACGATGAATGTATATATCCGCCAGCGCACAAGGTGGCTGCAGGGGAACCTCTATATCGTGGAGCAGACGCTGACTGTGCCTGGCTATTTTAAGGGGAAAATGATGGTTCACTCCATCCACCAGCTGATGGTATACGTCATCTTTTGGTTCTTTCTCGTCCTGTCCTATGCCTGGTTTGTTCTAGGCTTGTTTGATGTTCTGTTTATAACCTACACACTTCCTTTATTATTTGTATGGTATGTGTCTTATCTCGTATACACGACGCAGCTCATGAGCGCCCAGGCTGCGGAACGTTCATTTAACAGCCGGAACATTTTTGTCAGCTTTATCATGTACTTCACGTATGCTCAGTTATTCTCCTATTTGTTTGTCAGAAGCTTGATTTTTTACTTGAAAGCAAAGAAAAACAAACAAGTCATCAGCTGGGACAAGACGTCCCGCTTCAAAAGCAATAAATGAGAAACGCCTGGAAGCTCAGGCGTTTTTTTGCTTGTACGTCCTGTTGCATTCAATGTTGGTTTTTCCTTATCTTAATGACTCGATTTCGAGATGTTCAAGCTGTTTCCGTATTGTTTGAATAGTGTTAGAGTTCCGGGAAATCACTCCCTTTTAGGGTAAGACTCAGTTTTGAGCCATAGTGGGAGTAAGAGGCTGCAGGAAACGATTCGAAACCGCTTCAAGGAAATCAGCCACCTCCATGTATGCATGTGTTCGAAAGACTTGCTATGGAGCGTTTTCCACCTAAAGGAAAGGAATGGCGGAAGCCTTTCCTTATGGGGGGCGTTTATCACCTTCATTCAATGGGGTTGTTGGGAAGCTGCGAGACTCCCGTGGGAGAAGGAGGTAGGCGAGATCCCACAGGGCTGCAAGCCCGAGGAAGCTCGCCAGGTCCCCCACAGGAAAGCGAGTAGCTTCCCAACACCCTCTGACTCTTAGTAGGGTAATGAACCCAGGTTATCTCGTAACCCCCTCTTCCATTATCCTGCCATGTTGTTGAATAACTCACTTATCAATATCAACACCTACTAACTTAGCCTATTAAAAAGGAAAATTTTGTTGGTTTGGTTGATGTTATGTTACGATTCAGGTAATCATTTGAAGCCTGAAGGGGAGGAGCATATGTCGGTTAAAACGAGGTTGATGATTTCCATAGCTGCAGCGATTTTACTAACGATTAATTGTTTCATAGCCTTCAGCCAGGATCAGACCCTTCGGTGGTTATGGTTAGTGGTGGCGTTGTCCAGTCTATTGAACTGTGTCATTTACTATGTAAGATACAAAAATTACGAGCCTTCTTCAAATCAATAAGCAGCCCCATACCACGGAGAGGACAAGATATGTAATGACTGCTTTCCGTGACTCTTTTTTATTTACACCAGCACGGACGGCTTTACCTTAATAGGGGATTTCCAAGCGAGTGATTTCCCAGACCTTCAAGCGCCATTCTTAGAAACGGAAACGTCTCTATGCTGGGTCAATAGACAGCTCCTATGATTTTAACGCGGAAATTAAACGGAGTATTTCATTAAAATCACGTACCGGGAAGTTGATAGAACGATAGAACGAGAAAAATAGCCCATGAGAGGGCTATTTTTTTTGCTGCCGATATAAATCAAGCGTTTTATATCCCTGCGATAAAAGCTCAACCATCTGGTGGAACCGCTTCTCTCGCGTCTTTTCCTGCTTTGCTGAGTAAATATGACGAGCCCAATCCTTTTGGTAGCCCGGGGTCAGCTCGTTATAAAAGTCGAGTTCCTGCGGATGGTCAGCCAGCCAACGTTTGACGTCTGGTATATGTTTCTCATAATCCGCTGCTTTTTGACTGGGAGCGCTGGTTTTATTCGCTTTCTTTTTTTCCC
This sequence comes from Halobacillus campisalis, assembly GCF_030345335.1. GTDB lineage: Bacteria > Bacillota > Bacilli > Bacillales > Halobacillaceae > Halobacillus_A > Halobacillus_A campisalis. Next base: position 228,014 of record NZ_JAPVRC010000003.1, on the reverse strand, counting down.
GTTTGAACCCTATGACGGTGAACACGTCGTCCATACTGACGAGCCGGGAAAACTTGATGTCGCTATCTCCCAGGTAGTAGTCTTTACGGATGTTCAACGCGGGAAAAATCTCGTCCCGGTGTATGAATGTGTTGTACCGTTTATTGCCTTTTTTCGGATAAGCCAGAAACAGGTAGCCTTGATCAGTAAGCAATTGTTCCTTGATGACGCGTTCTGTATGAGCTGCCATTTCCTCTATGTTCTCTACGAAAATAAAAATCGCATCATGATCGCTTTGGAGATCATTGGTCTGTTCAGTAAACAAATGATAGTCGGCGGGCTGGTCGATGACTGCCAGGTTATTGTATTGATCGAGCTTCAGCTTATCGACGATTGACATATGGACAATCTCCTTCGTCATTGGATTTATTAGTAAAAATATAACATATTTACTAGCGGGGGAGATCCATATACTTCTGTTTACTTCACTTTAATTTCAATTCTTTTCGTTGCTGCACGGATCATCCATAGAGAAATACCGCAAAGAATTAAAGAACCGATGACAGAGAGATACGTCGGGAATTCTTCCATAGATCCATTCGTGAGAGATTCCAATAAACTACCCAGCTCGAATTCCCAGAGGTTATCTGTTAGTAATACAAGCAAAAGGGCGATGAGAATATAAAGGCAGCCTCCGATCCAGCCAAACCTGTAGAATCCGGCTCCACATCTACGAACAGTTGGTGGATAAAGGAAAGGGTTCCCATAACGAGCATATATATTTTGGATGGCTCGACAGCAAAGCTCAGGAAGTTCTGCTGAAGGACGTCAACATGCGCTAAGAAGATGTGCAGGCCTACATAAATGAAGAGCACAGTCACGATGAACCAGATTGAAGTTTTCATGAGAAACCAGTATGTATCCAATGTTACTTTTCAAGCATTGGTTGTGGTAGACATGCTATTCCCCTCACTTGTTAAATGAATGAATAAATCTTGAAGCGACACGGAGCCGATGTCCAACTCTTTTTCCCTGGCTTCGTGCTTTTTTTCTAAAGGAATGTCTCCATAGACCATAACGGATTTTGTTGTGCCAAGCTGTTGGCTGCTCAGTTTGGTCATCCCGTCTGAACCGGTCAACCTCCTCGGCACCACCTGTGACCGAAGCACCCTGCTCAATCAAATCACCGTACGGTTCATGCAGCAGCAGTCGACCTTTATGAATCATGACGACTTCTTCAAATAAATACTCCATCACTGTAGTCCACGTCATAAATGAAGTTCACTTGAGACATGATTTTTCCGTTTTCAAAAGGTATCTCACCGCCAATTTTCACAACACCTGAAGTCGGTTCGCGGTAGGAAGCTAATAAGGAGAGGAGAGTCGTTTTTCCGGCGCCGTTTCGACCGATCAATCCATAAATCTTCCCAGCTTCAAGGGAGCAGGTTACGTCCTCAAGAGCGGAAGTGCCTTTGAAATTCACGGTTACATTATTTAACTCGATATCCAACATCATGTCTCCTCAAGTCCTTTTATATTTTTCATAAAGGCAGCCAGCTCTTTTTCTGTAATCCCTAATTTGTCGGCTTCCTGCATCATCGGCCATACATATTCGTCTACAAACGCATCTTTCCTCTGCTGAACAAGCTTCTCCTTCGCTCCTTCCGCTACAAACATGCCCACCCCTCTTTTCTTATAAATGATTCCGTCATCTACGAGAAGATTCATCCCTTTCGCTACCGTGACGTGGTTGATTTTATAAAAATTAACCATCTGGGTCGTGGAGGGGACTTGATCCTTCTCTTTAAGCTGATCGTTGACAATTTGGTCTTCTATGCGGTCCTTGATCTTGCAGGAAAATAGGTTTTTTATCATCAAATGGATTCAACAGGAATTTACCGCCTTCCTCTGTGTTATATGGTTATATAGTTATGTATATAGCCATATAACGAAAAGTGTGTACCATCAAGATAGAAATGTGCAGATATGAAAAAAATTACAAAAAGGACTTTTCAAATGGCGAAGGTAAGTCTATACTTAACTGTATTACATATACTAATACGGTTAATACAGATAAAAAAGAGACGGCATGGAGGTGGGTATATGTTTGAACTGGATACTAGAAGTCGGAAGCCGATTTATGAGCAGTTAGTGGAGAAGCTCAAGCAGCTGATCATTAACAATGTCCTGAAAGAGGATGAAAAGCTTCCTTCTGTTCGCGAATTGGCTCAGCAATTGACGATCAACCCGAATACGATTCAAAAAGCGTACAGAGAACTGGAGTCGCTTGGCTACATCTATTCATTGAAGGGAAAAGGGAGCTTCGTTCACCCAATTGAGAAATCAGATAACGTAGAGGAGCTGAACAAAGTGCGGGAAGAATTGAAAAGGTTATTCGCAGAGGCCATCTATCTTGGGATGACAGAAAAGGAGATCGAATCGCTTCTTCATGAAGTCAAAGGAGGTCAGAAGAATGATTGAGGTACAAGACATCGAGAAAACTTTTGAAAAAGAAAAAGTCCTGAATAAGGTTACCTTTCACGTTCAAAAGGGATCGATTTATGGGCTGCTTGGATCGAACGGGGCAGGAAAAACGACGTTAATGCGGATGATTGCGGGAATTATAAGGCAGAAATCAGGGCAGGTTCGTGTAAATGACACCCCTGTTTTCGAAAATGAAGAAGTAAAGCAGCTTATGGTTTTTCTTCCGGATTCCTTATATTTTCTGCCACAGTATACAGTGAAGCAAATGGCGAATTTCTACAAAGACATGTATAACTCCTGGAATGAAGAACGCTATCAGGCGTTAAAAGACGTATTCAATCTAGAAGAGAATAAAAAAGTCAGCCACTTCTCAAAAGGTATGCAGCGCCAGGTAGCTTTCTGGTTAGCAATGTCCTGTATGCCTGACGTACTCATTCTGGACGAACCGTTCGATGGGTTAGACGCGGTGATGCGGAAGAAAGTACGGAGCTTGATTATTCAGGATGTAGCAGATAGGGAAATGACGGTTCTCATCTCTTCACACAATTTAAGAGAAGTCGAGGATATTTGTGATCACGTGGGCATTCTTCATAAAGGGGAGATGATGTTTGAAAGGGATTTAGATGATTTGAAAGCGGATGTACATAAAATTCAAGTCGCTTTCAAGGGAGAGCAAGAATCTATCCTGAACTCTGATCTCGATATTATGCATTACGAAAAAAGAGGGACGGTCCTTCTCATGATCGTGAAAGGGAACGAAGATGAAATTACTGACGCCATCAAACAATACCAACCCGTCATCTTTGATCGGCTTCCTCTTACATTAGAAGAAATTTTTATTTATGAAATGGGAGGTGCCGGTTATGCCATTGAAAACGTCCTCGTTTAAAAAGGAAATTGTAAAGCAGAATTTAAGGAATGTTGGCTGGGTCAGTATCGTTTATTTCATAGGACTGCTGTTTGTTCTGCCTCTTCAATTGGTGATGGCTTTAGGCGGTGAGAATGGGGTGGAATCAGGCAGTGGTGGTTTGTTTTCGATTACTTTCATTTTCCATGTGCAGGCCATATTTTTATTCACTATGCCTGTATTAATGGCAATCTTTATTTTTCGGTATATGCACGTGTCCGCGTCGTCAGATTTCATCCATAGTCTCCCGATTAAGAGAGGAAAACTTTTTAACTACCACGTCGGAGCAGGGGTCCTGCTTTTAGTGGCTCCGATCGTTATCGTCGGGTTAATTCTTTTCGTATTCATGGGGACTGCTGATGTTTCTGCGTTTTACAACCTGGCCGATCTCGGGCGTTGGACCATGTTCATGCTTATCGTCACTTTGCTTGTTTTTATAGCCTGCGTATTTGTGGGGACGTTGACCGGATTATCGGCGGTTCAGGGCGTGTTGACGTATATTTTTCTTCTTTTTCCTATGGGAATAATCGGTTTGATTTATTTCCATCTCAGCTTTTTCATCTATGGATTATCCAGCAGTACATTACTTGATCGATGGGGACAGCAACTATCTCCGATTGTAGATATTGCAGTGTATCACCCTCAGCTTATTGAAAACGGAGAAATTCACATTCCTGTCGACTATCCGGTACTTGGAATTTATATCGTGGTGACAGTCCTGTTGTACTTCCTGTCTGCGTTCATTTACAAAAGGCGTCAGCTTGAAGCGGCGTCTCATCCTATCGCTGTAAATTGGCTGAAGCCTGTATTCAAAATTGGCGTGACGTTTTGTTTGGCCTTATTCTTTGGGTTGTATTTTAGTCAAACGCAAGGAACGTTACCGTGGGTCATTTTTGGGTATGTTCTTGGAGGGATTACCGGCTTTTTCATAGCGACAATGCTGATTGCGAAAACGTGGAGGGTTTTTACTTTTTACCACTTGAAGCGGTTGGGGATGTATAGTGCGACTGTTGCTGCCTTATTAGTGCTTATTCCTTTGGTGTTTATCGGATATGAGAACCAAATCCCGGAACAAGAAGAAGTGGAAAATGTCTATGTAGGCAGCCATTACTACCAGTATGAAGATTATAAGGCCAGTGATGAGGTTGATTTCATTGAGTCGGAGGAAACGATAGAAGCCGTTCGGAATCTGCATGAGCGTATGCTGCAAGAAAGAAGTTCGCTGAATAATAACGGAGAATCCATTTTCATAGCTTATCAATTAAAAAACGGAAACGTCATTCAACGTTCATATGATGTAAACAGAAGCTTAGTAGAAGAAGAATATGAACAAGTGTCACAAACTGATGAATTCAAAGAGATGCAAATGCCTTTTCTAGTTGCAGAAGCCACCAGCATCGACTCCATCTATATCGTCAACCCTCTTAGATTCGAAGTCACTATTTCGGCTTCCAATCAGAAGAGGGAGTTGCTTGAGCATCTAAAGCAGGATATTTACAGCGAATCTTATAGTGAAACGTTTGGATCGAGTGAAATCGATTCATATGGCATGGTTCGAATTGACGGAGGAGAAGAAATTTACTTTCCTTTGAGAAGATCATACGAGAATACGATGGAATGGCTGCAAGCTGAAGACCTTTATGACGAGGTCATTCTAGAGGCTGGTGATATCAATCATTTGGAAGTTTTTAGGAATGGGGGCGCTGCGGATCAGCAGGGTTTTAATGCCTTTCAACAGCTGAAGGATAGCGGAGAGGAGCCGTTAGTCATTGAAGACCCCGGCCAAATCAATCAAGTATTAGAAGCGGGCGATGGCGGTTCCAATGACGCATACTTAGTCGGAGTGTTTCTTCATGAAGAAAATCCGCAAGCTGATATGATAGCAAGTTTCGACGAAGACGAAGCCCCTTCCTTCATAACGGAATCTTTGCAGGATTCGGAGTAGGAGGCATCTATGGATTTAAATTTTGACGACATCTATAAGACATACTACAGCCGCGTGTATTATACGGCGCTCCGTATTTTAAAAGAGCCCGGTTTAGCCGAAGATATCCTGCAGGACACGTTTATGAAAGCCTACGATAAATTAGATGAAATAGGAGATCCAAGCAAAATCGGTGCCTGGCTTACGACCATCGCTTCACGAAAAGCGATTGACTTCCTTAGAAGAAGAAAAAGAATCGTATTCCTGCCTATAGAAGAGTCTCACCTTACGTATGCTGCCCATGCTTCGCTTGATTCGAACGTTGAAAAAGTGCTGGAAGCCATTGTTTTGCAGGAGAGGATCAAACGGATGGTCCATACCTTAACCCCAAAACTCCAAGCGGTCTTTCTTCTCCATTATGAACAGGAGCTGAAAGAGAGTGAAATAGCCAGCCGGCTTCATATTTCGAAAGCAGCGGTGAAATCTCGTCTTCACCGAGCGAGGCTGGCTATAAAGGACAGGATGAGGGAAAAGCCGGAGTTCTATTATTCAGCATAAAAAGATGCAACAGCAAGGGATTAAAGATTTCAAATATGAAAAAACAAGTCACAAGGTTATTCGGCTTATTTTCATTGGTTTAGCTCTTGCGCTTATCACGGCAGGTGTTATTGACTTGATGGGTTTCATCAATAACCCGATGGATTACCGATAAACAGAGGAAGGCTGTAAGTAACAACTCTCATATTTAGTGAGGAGGGGAATACTATGGAATACAAACCGTCCAGGGCAGGATTTAAAAGACGTGCTGCCGCTTATTTCTTGGACTTTTTTTATTATAAGTATCCCGGCAGCGATTATTTTATTTTTCGTGAGCGATGGGTTTTCGTTCGAATTTACTCAAGGCATTTGGTTGAATTTATTTTACACCGTATATTTGACCATTCTTCCTGTACTGTGGGGAGGCTATATTATCGGTAAACGAATCATAAATGTCAGAGTCGTTAAATTGAATCACAAGCGTCTCTCAGTATTCGATATGTTCATTCGGGAATTCATTGGTAAGTTCGTGCTGGGATATGTGAGTCTTGGACTTACAGCCCTCATCAGTGCATGTATGGTAGCTTTCTTAAAGGATCGTCGTGCCATCCATGACTTTTTGGCAGGGACGTATGTTGAGCGGGGACACTAGTTTTTTTCGTAACAAAGAGTTGCTTTCTCCAAAAAATCAAGAACGTCTGAAGGGATCGGGTACAAACCCATCTCTTTGGACGTTTCTTCTGATTTTCTCGCCTCCCAGAACTTCTGCTGTAATTGTTCATCCCCATTGAAAAAATCCTCAGACAGTAACAGGCAGTCCTCCGCCAGCGTAAGCGCCTCTTCGGAATCAGGGGTTAGCTCGCGTTCTATGCAAAACTGAGATCGTTTAATGATATTGATCCATTTCTTTGTAGAAGGGTCTTCCATTTTTGGCAGGTCTTCCTGCAGGATTTTCTGTTCGTCTTCGTTGAAATGATTCTCCCACCTATTGGTGCCTGCCCGTTTATTATTTTCCCTGACGAGAGGCAGCAGCTGATTCCAATCCAAATCTCCTTCAAGCTTCAGGGTATTACTTAATGAATGCGTCTGTTGAAGGGAGTACTGCAAGTCTTGAATTTTATTTTCCAGTTTTTCTTTATGTAAGGTTAGAATTTCTTCAATGGTGAGTTCGTTGATGATTTTTTGTATATCCTCTAATGACATGGATAAAGATTTCAAAAGCAATATTTTTTCGAGTACAACTAATTCCCGGCTGGAGTAGAGTCTTCGGCCGGTTTCTTCTTTTTTTGCCGGGGTGACTAAACCGATCTGATCGTAATAGCGGAGTGTGCGCACAGAAATACCGAGTGTCTGTGATACTTCTCCCGAGGTGAAATATCTCAAATGTAAATCCCTCCTAAAAAAAGTTGTTGAAGGTGACGCTGCGTAACCCTTTATATTGAGAATATCATAAGTTTATTCATTCAGGATGAGAAATGGGAATGCGATATGAGCAAAAGGACGTGAACATGGATGAATGTGATTGGATGGATGATTGTTGCAAGTGAAATCGGGTTCTGGGTCGTCATTGGGTTAGGTTTAGTCACGAGGTATATATTTAAACGAAATAAACTGGGGCTCTTTTTTCTGGCTTTGACTCCGTTGATCGATTTCATCTTATTAGTCACCACGAGTGTAGACTTATTTCGAGGAGCCACCGCCACGACCGCGCATGCCATCGCTGCTGTGTATATCGGCGTTTCGATCGCATTCGGCAAAAGCATGATCGAGTGGGCAGACATTCACTTTCAATATTATATTACGCGGCAGGTAGAGAAGCCGAAGAAGCGGTCAGGTTTGGACTATGCCGTCCATTACTTTAAAGGCTGGGGCCGCCATGTCCTGGCTTACGTCATCGGTGCAGGTTTCCTCGTTTTTCTCATCTATTTTGTGAATGATTCTTCCCGAACCGAGGCTTTAGAAGGAGTTTTGAAGCTTTGGAGTATCGTGTTAGGCATTGATTTCCTTATCGCCATCAGTAACTTCGTCTGGCCTGAGAAAGCGAAGAGTGGGTGAAGCGTAACGCGTTACGCTTCACCCATACAGTGCGCACAATTTGGTTTCCTTTCTGTTGTTTCTTTATGGGATTAATTTTCCTTATTTGCAATCAATCAATATTAAGCCGATTATCCATATAATTGAAACTTTTTCGCTGACTAAGCGTAATAATAAGCACAGAACCTAACCGGGAGGAGACGCCTCATGAGCGAATGGTGGAAAAGCAAAAAGGAAGTCTTGAGAAGGAAGAAGAGGGATGACGGACGCTTCTATATTGTAGATTTCATGATTGAACTCCTGATTTATATTCCAGAGCTGCTGTTTCTCCCGATACGATTGATTATTCTTTTGGGGAGAGCTATATCAAAAGTGATTATTCATATTTTTGACCTGGTTTAATGTTGTATTGAAGCTGATTTTGAAGGACGACTGAGGAGGGGATCGATGATGTTTGTGAAAGGTTTGGACCATCTGCTGTTTTCTGTTTCTGATTTAGATACCTCTGTCCAATTTTACGAGCAAGTATTTGAGGCAAAGCTTTTAGTCAAAGGGAAAACGACTGCTTACTTTGATGTAAACGGCCTCTGGCTTGCTTTGAATGAAGAAAAAGATATTTCGCGAAGCGACATCCATCACTCGTATACTCATACAGCTTTTTCTATAGATGAAGAAGATTACGTTGAGGTATATAAAAGGTTAAGAAAGTTAAATGTACATATTCTTTCAGGGCGTCCAAGAGAGCAAGCGGATAAACGGTCGATTTATTTTACCGATCCGGACGGGCACAAGTTTGAATTTCATACCGGTTCTTTGCAGGATCGAATGGATTACTATAGAAGTGAAAAACGTCATATGGAGTTTTTCGATGAATGAAGGGCTGAGGGGAAGGAATTTAACGCGGGGAGCGCTCTAATCCAGGGGCGATTTTTTTATTGTACCTATATTATCCTAGTGTAAATTTTGTGGATAACCATTGAATTATATAACCAAAGACTTATATAATGAATGGAGAAGAAAATGGTTCATAAATGATAGACCGCTTGTAAACGGAGGGGAAGCCATGACGGCAGTTACAGTGAAACGGGATACCGCTTCAACCGTTCAGTGCATGAAAGCAATGAGCGATCCTACAAGGCTTTTAATCATGAAACTGGTGCAGAAGAAAGCGTACTGTGTATGCCAGTTTGTCGATATGTTTGAAATGAGTCAGCCTGCCATCAGCCAGCATTTACGCAAGTTGAAAATGGCCGGTCTGGTTCGAGAGGAAAGGCGCGGGCAGTGGAGATTTTTCTCCATGAATGATGAATTCGGCGCACGTGATCTCGTCTTATCCATACTTAATCAATTAGATGATGAAGATGAAACTCTACGAGCTATCCAATCGAAGGAGAAAGCTGTTTCGTGTGATTGAGCTGCCACTTTAGTAAAGGAGCGTTTACTATGAAAAAAGTACAAATCTATGATCCGGCAATGTGCTGTCCGACAGGAGTGTGCGGCCCTGGCGTGGACCCTGATTTAACTCGCCTCGCTTCAGTCCTTCATTCCCTTGAGAAGAAAGGATTTGTAGTGGAACGGTACAATCTGGCTAATGAGCCCGGAGCATTTACGGAAAACAAGGTCATAAATGATCTGCTGCATCAGTCAGGAACAGAGGCCTTGCCAGCGGTTCTCGTTGATGGAAATGTTGTGAAAGAAGGAGAGTATCCAACAAATAAAGAATTTGGTGAATGGTTTGAAATAGAGCCTTCTGCTTTGGAAGAGAAGAAGCCGGAAACTCCATTGAATTTTACAAAATTATAAAGATAAGACGGAGGAGAAACGAACATGAACATTACTGAAGAAGCGAAAAACGTATTGACGGAAGCTATGAATGAACAGAAGGCAGAGAATATTCGTTTTTATTTTGCTGGACAAGGGTGCTGCGGACCGCAAATGGGATTGTCTATGGATGCCCCGGAGGAATCCGATCAGGTAGAAACGATTAATGAAATTCAAGTGGCTATGGACTCACGTGTAGTGGATATGGTCAAAGAGGTTACACTCGACCATCAAGACGGCGGTTTAGTATTGGCGGGTTTACCTGAACAGAACTGTTAATTGTATATCCGCGTTGTCGCGCTTTTTAAACCGAAGAGCATTAAGAAACAAAAAACACAGAAAAACGGAGACGTTTTTCTGTGTTTTTTTATGTGATACATAGGAACAACAAACGGACACGAAAAAATCAGGTAAGCTCGATCAACTGCGGGAGGCAGACCATGTCGGCTGAAAAACTCTTACCGTATTACGTCCTTCTTCTTTTGCCTGATAAAGCGCACGGTCGGCCATGTCGATGATGGTCGTGTAATCCGTCTCATCGGTTGGCCTCAGAGTCGCTACCCCCGCACTGATCGTTACAAAAGGCTTGATATCGGAATTAATATGAGGAAGCTCCTCTTGAAGAATTCCTTTACAAAGGGTTTCAGCAACTTCTTTTGCTGCCACTTCGCTTGTTTGCGGGAGAATGATGGCGAACTCTTCACCGCCATATCTTGAGAAGAAGTCCTGCTCTCTCAGAAGAGACGGTACGATCTCAGCAATCGAGCGTAAGCATTCATCACCTTGCAGGTGGCCGTATGTATCGTTGTATACTTTGAATCTATCGAGATCGAATAAGATAAAGGAATAGGGGTGAGCGTGCTGCACTGCGTTCTCCCATTCTTTCATCAGTGCGTAATCAAAGCTTCTTCTATTAGGGATACCTGTCAGTCCATCGAGGTTCGACAGCTTCTTAAGAGACTGATTCATATCCATCAATTCCTGTTCCATCAGCTTCCTCTCTGTAATCTCGCGGGAAGAGTAGATGAAATCGCTGCCTTCACGTAAACCTTTGATTTGATTGAATGTGGCTTCAAGCCAAATATAACCACCGTCTTTATGCTTAAAACGATACTCGATCGTTTTATTGGCAGACCTTTTAAGCACCTTATCTGGAGCTGTGCGCAATTGGTCTTTCGGGTGGAAATAACTAAACGCATTCGTCCCTGTTAATTCAGCTGGCTTATAACCGAGAACGGCTTCACAGGAGGGAGACACGTACTGGATGGTGCCTTTTTTGTCATGAGTCGAAACGACATCGGTGGAGCTCTCAGCAATCAGCTTGTAGTATAAGATGTTTCTTTTATCGATGTTGCTTTTTCTAATATATTCGGTCATATAGTAAGCTGTAAACCCACCGAAAATGGAAGTGGATACAGAGAATAGCAATGTACTTTGAAGCAGGGATGGAGAAGCGATCAGCATACTTAAAGCGAACGAGTTCATAAGGATATAAGAGACGTTCATGACCAGGTATTTGTTGATTTTGTTTATAGGAAGAGTAGAAATATAACCTAACAGCAGACCCATGAAAACGGCAATGGAAGAGGCTAGAATCGAAGCCGTAGTAACTCCATGAATGAGCATACGAGTTGTTGCGATAATTACGCCTGTAATGATGGCAGAGACCGGTCCGCCGACCATGGCAGCGGTGATCGTAGCGATATGTCTGAGGTCAAGGATGACCGTCTCCGTAACCTCAATGGTGCTCAGGATCAACAAAGATCCTAATAGACCGGCACCTAATCCCGCATACACTTTTGAAGAAAGCGGAGGGTTTTGATCCAGCGGGCGGTTCTCAAAAAATTTCCCCGCAATAAAAAGAAGGGCCACAATGATCGCTACGTTATTAAAAAGATCTAAAAACATTTACATCACACTCTCTAAAAAGGAAAAGCTGGTCATTCCATTTTATCATTTTTTTATCGGCAATGAGGGAATATTGTCTAATGCAGCACATTAGCATCTAATGAGGGGGAGAGAGCTCAAAATCCTGACTGACCTTCTCTATGCCGTTCAATATAATCGCCAGTGTGTGTGTCCCTGGATAATGTTTGCGCGTCGTCATATTTCTAAAGGATTGATTTCTTGTGAATGATTTTTCTTCTCCGGTTGTAATTGTCGTATCACTTGCTTGAAAAACTTTACGGTTCCTTTGTCCATTTTTCTTCACATAATCGATAGCATATTCAACTCTCAGCTTCGTATCGGCTTCTGCGGACACTTGAAAAGTAAAAGAAAGACTATCGCCGATCGATATCTTCGATTGATCGAGCGTAAACTGGTGAACATGGAGGGAATCGCTGGAATGATAACCGAACAGCTGTAAAGCCTGGTAGTTTCCTTGCTTTAACAGGGTGCGGCAGGCATGACGCAAGATCCAGTCGGTTTTATCATTGTGACCTTTCCGCTTTTCTAAGATATCGATCACGAGTTCAGGATGAGTTTTCGATACATCATTTAAATGATTGGCTACACTTCTTCTCACATAAAGCGATTCATCTTCCAACAATTTTTCCAGAAGAGGAAGAAGACGTTCGGGATGCTCTTTAAGGTAAGGCACAGTTTGTCCCCATGGAAGACGCGGACGCGAGCCTTCACTTGCTAATCGCCTGACGTGCTCGTTGTCATCTTCTGCCCATAGGAACATTTGGTCAATCGTTTGATTAAGATCTTTGAGTAAAAATGAACGAATAGCAAATTCCGATGTAGAGAACCCTGTTACGTCACGCAGTGCATGCATGGATTCCTCCCAGTCGTCTGTTCCATATTGAGCAATGTAATCCGGGAAGATGATACCCGCCAGGCCTTCGAATTCAGGAGCCGTACGCTTGATGATCGGCAGCGCTTGTATGTAAGGCTGAGGAAGGGTTTCATGCATGGAAGCTGTGATGCGGCCAACACGCTGTTTAAACTCCAGCTGCTCCCAGTCATTAGAATAGACGAGCGTCAGGAATCGTTCCTTATTAAAATCACTGTTCTGCTTAAGAAGATCGTCGGCCAGCCGTTCTAAAAATTCTTTATGATAGATGTCTTTTACTTTGGACATGAAGTTGACCCCCGCTTCTTATTGTATGTGTATCTATCATAATGGAATTACGGTGAAAACAGAAATAGACTGTATTGACATTTTGCGAGTCTTCGCGTATATATAAAGCATACCATTCTGCAAATATGGTATTTAAAAGGAGATTTTTTATGAGTGTGGCTGTTCTTAACTAATACGTAACCGTATAATCCTTGAATGATTCAAAAACACCTGATATTTCAGGTGCTATTTGTGTTGTAATCTTCAAGGGTAGTTAAGAACAGGCATACCCGACAATATGAGGGAAGAGCTATGACGCCTGTCGTGGCTCTTTTTTTATATTTGGAAACTGCAGAATGGTTCAAGTGATGAGCCACAGCAGGAGGAGTATATCCGCCTGCTGTGGCTTTTTTTGTATGCAAAATTTAAATTAAAAAGGGGAATTCAGCATTGAATAAACAAGCGTTAAACAAACTGGGATTTGATCAGGTAGTGGAAGAGATCAGTTCCTATGCCTTTACGAAGAAAGGAAAAGAAACGATACGGGCGCTGGAACCGATGAACGTGCGCCGTCGTATTGAACGATCTTTCCAAGAAATAAAAGAAGCGATTGGCGTGCTTCGATTAAATTCAAGCATTCCGATCTACTCTTTAGAGTCCATTATTCGTTCACTTGAAGAAGGCGAGAAAGGCCGCTATATCAGAGTAGAGGACCTCAGCCGGATGATTGATTTCCTCGATCATTGCCGCAAGCTGAAGCGGTTTATGGATGACAAAGGATATGTAGCACCTACGATTTCAGTGTACGTCGAATCGATGGAAGATATAACGGATCTGGAGGAGGAGCTGCGCCGCTGCTTAAAAAATGGCCAAATTGACGACTATGCATCAAAAACTTTGCTGAAGGTGCGTAAGGATTTACAGCAGGAGCAGACGAAACTAAGAAACAGAGCGCAGGAGATTATGAAAAAACGTTCCTCGATTTTGCAGGAGCAGATGACCGTCGAGAAGAATGGCCGATTGACTCTTCCTGTTAAAAGAGAGCATCGGCAAAAGGTGAAAGGGTCTGTGATCGATCAATCATCTTCAGGAGCTACGCTCTTTATCGAGCCGAAAGAGTTAGAGGAAAGGCAGTACGTGATTGAACAGCTTAAGCTGTCCGAACAGCATGAGGTGGAACAGATTATGTATTATTTAACCGGTCTTGTTCTTGAGCACAAGCCGGCGATCCAGGTGGCCATCGACGTCATGCATCAGTACGATGTCATTTTTGCTAAAGGGAAGTATGCGATGGATAATGATGCCAATGAGCCGCAATTGAATGAAGATCATGTGATTTCTTTAATAGAAGCTCGTCATCCTCAATTAGGAAAGGAGGCCGTGCCGCTGACCATTACGATGAAAGCTGATGACCAGGCGCTGATGATCACCGGTCCGAATACGGGAGGGAAAACCGTCACGTTAAAAACGACAGGTCTGCTTACCATGATGGCCCAGGCAGGGCTGCTTGTTCCTGCAAGCCCTGAGTCGACCGTCATGATTTTTGATGAAATTTTTTGTGACATTGGGGATGGTCAGAGCATTGAAGCTAATTTAAGTACGTTCAGCTCAAGACTCGTCAATATTATTGATATTTTACGGAAGGCAGGTCCAGGAACGCTGGCATTAATTGATGAGATTGGATCAGGCACGGAGCCTAACGAAGGCATGGGACTGGCGCAGGCGATTCTTGAGCAGCTCGTAGAGAAAAAAGCGAAGCTGATGGTGACGACACATTTTACTGAAATGAAAGAGCTTGCGAATAAACGTACGGATTTTATTAACGGTTCCATGTCGTTCGACTTAGAAACATTAAAGCCTACGTATCGGCTGATCATCGGGGAAGCAGGGGAGAGTCAGGCGTTTCAAATCGCTTTGAAGCTTGGCCTGCACCCTTCGATTATTGAACGGGCACATGAAGTGTCCTATCAAGAAACGAAATCGTATGTAATGGATGGCAACGTTTTGAAAAGTAGAGAAATGAAGCAGCAAGTTACAGTACCACGCTATACGAAAAAGAAAGCTGTGAACACAAAAGAAGAAACAGTCGCCGAGTTTAATATGGGAGACAATGTGAAGGTTAAAGCGACAGGAGAAACCGCGATCGTTTATAAAGGACCTGATGAGCATGGCGATTATATCGTTCAGCAAAAAGGGGAAAAGCTGAAGCTGAACCATAAACGTCTGGAGCTCTATATTCCCGCGGCAGAATTATATCCAGCTGACTATGATTTTGATATCATTTTTAAATCGAAGGAGTATCGTAAAGTGACCAAACAACTGGATCGTAAACATGTAGACGGATTGTCGATAGAGGAAGAAGAATTTTAAGTTGTATGAATCAGCCCATTTCCTTAATTAAGGAGATGGGTTATTTGATTTGGGAGAGAAACCAAACAATGATGAAAATGAGCAAAAAAATTCCCACCCCTGCAAGACTGTAGCCATATCCTTTCCATTCAGAAACCTTTTCACCTTTCATTCTTTTGAAGTTGGGATATAAGAGGCCAATTCCCCATAGGGAGAGGGTTCCAATCATCATCAGTACGGCGGCCGCAATCTCCATAATCGTTCACATCCTTTCCCTTTATGTAAACGGTTGGAGGTCTGTCTAAACGCGTATTGGGAAAAATTGTTTCACGTGAAACAATTTAGGTGGAAGGTCTTTACTTTCGTGTACCTGTTTATTTCTCAGGTAAAGAAGCTTAACTAATATAGAAGCATCATGTATTTAGAGTATCAGAGAGTTGTGCAAAAGCTTTTAAAATATGGGTGAATATCCAATCAATAGACGCTTACCCCACATATACAAATATATAGTCCAGATTATAAGGAGGTTTCAAGGAATGTTTGAAAAACAACAATATGACCGGAACAACTCTAATTGGCCGTATGGGCAAAATGATACGATGGTTCAGGGCGTCCAACAAGGTGACGATGATAACGGTCAGCAGCAAGGTCAACAGCAAGGGCCCCAAAATATGGAGGGCGGTTACCCGCAAGTAGCACCTTTTATCCAAAACCCGCCCAGGGTCATGCCTGCTCAGTATGCTCCTGTCCGCCAGCTTCCGCAACGAGTAAACTCAGAGGTGATTATCCCTGTCGTTCATCCAAGTCATACGACTCAGTATAATCACACGCATTATAAATATGTTCATTCTTTCCCGCACACGCAGTCCGTCGTGAATTCTTATTCTTGTGAAGATGTATGTGCTCCTCCATCCCAGGTAATGGGGATGGGAATGGGTAAACACCAGCGTAGATTTTAGTACCCTCCATGAAAATAAATCAGGACGATCTTCTTGTACTTAGTGGTGCAGTGAGGTCGTCTTTATTTTTTTATAGATTCATTTGTCAGGAAAGGAGTGACCGTGTTGAAAGATATGTCAGGGTTGTGGAAGAATTGATTTCGATACATTTAAGGAGTGGATTAGGGCGGCGGGGAATGGCTCGCTTTCCGTGGGAGCGCGGTGAGCTTCCTCGGACGGTTCGTCCTGCGGGATCTCACCAAGCACTCTCTTCCCACAGGAGTCTCCCCATTCCCCGCCGCCCCTCACTGTATGTGCATCTCAAAATCGTTTGAATAATTAATATTAGGGGGAGAAATCATGATCCAATACGAAATTATACATTTAAGCATTTATAACTTTCTATACTTTGAGGTGGTTCTAAGTACCTTCTAGTATAGGGTGGCGGGAATACTTCAAGACTCCAGCTCTTGCGCAACCTTTTCGCCCGAGGTAATGCAGTGTTGACTTATTGTACGAAGTGAAGTCATTAACATAGATGGGAATAACAGTACATGGTGAGGTCCCACAGGGCGTTAGCCCGAGAAAGCACACCGTACCCCCCATGGAAAGCGAGTGATTCCCCGGACCTTCAAGCTTTATTCTTAGTCACGGAAACTTCCTAAATCATCTCGAACGGAAACAAGAAATTCTAACAGAGCTTTTTCTATACGTGAAATAACGAGAGGTGGTATCCTTAATTCAGAAGAAAAGAGGACAAACCCTCTTTGGAAAGGTATTGCGTAATCTATGAAACTAGTAAGAATCATTGTACAAATTGCTGTATTATTCATTATTTCTTTTATAGGAGAAGAGATCCAAAGTTTGTTCAACCTGCCTATTCCAGGCAGCATCATCGGCTTGATCCTTTTATTTTGCGGTTTATCATTCAACCTCTTTCCTGAAAAGTGGGTTGAGGATGGAGCTAAATTCATTCTGGCTTATCTGCCGATGTTTTTCATTCCAGCAACGGCAGGGGTCATCCAATATCCTTCCCTACTCTCCTTTAGCGGAGCCGTACTCGTAGTGGTTGTCATCATCAGTTCACTGGCAACGATGGCAGCGGCGGGCAGGGTAAGCGAGTTTTTTCAAAGGCATGATAAGGAGGGAGAGCGATGATCCAGGCGATGTTCATGGTGATTTTAACAGTCGGTATATTTCTGGTCATGGGGCGTGTGTATCGTCGCTTACCCAATCCGGTCCTCGTTCCTGTCTTGACCTCGACGGTTCTTGTGGTGGCGATTTTACTCGTATTTAATATTCCTTATGAGACCTACATGACGGGAGGACAGTGGATCGACTCCTTTTTGGGACCGGCGGTCGTCGCGCTTGCTTACCCGATGTATCGCCAGCGTCAGGTCTTAAAAGCTCATATGATGCCTGTAATATTTGGTGTCTTGGCGGGGTTGTGCACAGCTCTCGGCAGTGGATTGTTATTCGCGAGGATGTTTGGCGTGGACCGGGCAAGTATCTTATCAATGGTCCCGAAGTCGCTGACGACGCCTGTAGCTATTCCTGTTTCCAGTGAAATTGGTGGAATTCCATCTATGACGATCGTCTTTACGATGGTAGCTGGTTTTACTGGCATTATTTTCGGTCCTCTTCTGGTGAAATCGTTTCGGATTAAAAGTTCGTTAGGTAGAGGGATAGCTTTCGGCAGTGCCTCTCATGCTCTTGGAACCTCCAAAGCTTTTGAATACGGAGAGCGGACTGCTTCCATGAGCTCCGTTTCAATGAGTCTGACGGCGATTTTCGGCTCTGTGCTCGGACCGTTGTTTGTATGGTTGTTCCACATTTGAATAGGAATTAATAAAGATGATCTTCGGGCAGTTGATGCCGGAAGATCGTCTTTTTTTATGGTCTTTGCAACTTACACTTCAGTCCTTGAAGGAACACATCACTGCATAAAAAAACAGCACTCCATATTGAGGTATGGAGTACTGTCTATACTATTCTTTATTGGGGTACTATTTTAAGCTTTTACCCAATACGCTGCTTCATTTTTAGACGGAGATGGCGGGAATTGTTCCCCTTTTTCAAGCTTGATCTCCGTGTTGTCCTGGCTTGCAGGACCGCCGCTCACTAAAGTACTTACTTTATACTTACCGCTCTCTGGTGCTTTTTCGCCTGTCTTAAATTTGTTATCTGCCATTTTGCTACACCTCCAAAATATTTTAGAAAGGCTATTTATCGATCGAACCATTCACCTTTCCATATTTTAGATATAGCCGTATCTCATAAAGTTAAACATAAAAACAAAAAAATGGTTTATTTGTAATATAAATGTAAAGGGCAGCGCTTTGAGCGGGGCATTCATCCCTCTTCTTTTTCCACCAGTTTAATAAGAACTTTCTCTCCGCTGTAACGCTTATACAAAGCGTAAAGCAGATTCCCAACACCGAACGTCCACCAAAGAGAAAGTAAAGCTGCGATGATGTGACCGCCCGCTGATCCCCATCCGCCGTGCTGTCTGATTCTGACTGAATTTTCGCCCCGGGATAAAATTTGGTAGCCCATGGTAATGTAGTCATCCGTTACGTTTTCCATTTCCTTTATGGAGCCGACTCTTCTAATTCGATCTAATGCCATTTCAATTCCTCCCTTAGTATCGTCCACAGTCCTGAGGTCGTAATAATAAAGTATACAAAGGGTTGTACGTTTCTATGCATTTGTAAAGGAAGGAATGACAAAAATCCCGGCCCTGCAGATTGCTATGGGACCGGGAAGGAATTGTTTCACGTGAAACAATCTATAATAGTTCAGATGCGTATTTATTCAGTTCTTTACTTTTCTTTTCTATTTCATCAATGAATACAGAAATCTCATCTGTGGAAGAGGCTTGTTCTTCGCCGACTGCCACGATTTTCTCTATAGATGTAGAGATTTCATCCATGGATTTACGAATATTAATAAGCGTCGTGCTGATTTTCTCCGTCGACGTGACGGTTTCATTGGACAGCTTCCTAATTTCATCCGCTACGACGCCGAACCCCCGTCCGAGGTCACCGGCTCGAGCCGCTTCAATAGAGGCGTTTAATCCTAATAAATTAGTCTGATCGGCTATTCGTTTGATGAACTTTAAAACGTCGTCGGTGTTTCTCACTTCTTCCGTTGCTTTTTGAGACTGGATGAGCAGTGTGCTGCTGGCTTCAGATAACCCTTCAGCTCCCTCAGCGACACTTGATACCCCTTCGTTCGCCTGGCTAAGGGAGCTGACGATCTGTTCAGAAATCTCCAAAAGTTTTTTCTCGTTTTGCTCCTGAAGCTGAATCGCGATCGCTCCGATTACTTTATTTCCTTCATAAATAGGGGTTGCTAATCCTGTAAATGGAAAACCAAAAAATTCTGCATCCACCTCCGTGCGAATGACTTTCCTCTTATGGATGCAGTCAGCTAATGGCTCTTTCGGATTGATTTTGTGGCCGGGTTTTACATGTAAATCAATTTTTTTGCCAGGGTAATAGGCGATCCATTCTTCTCGGTTCGTAATGCCGATCGCTAAGTCAGGAAGCATCGAATGAATGATAGGGACAGTTTGGGTGAATGCATGTAAAAGGCTGGATTCGTTTGTGGGACTCTCATTTGGAAAAGAAACTATCGTATTTTTTGTAGTCATATAGTACCCCTTATGTATTTTTTGTTATAATCATATTTTCGTTATGCAAACCAATAAGTTAGCTAATTATGGTAAAGTGAAATCATTCATGTAACTATTTTTCTGTAAATGAACCGGAAATTATAGATTTTCATTTTTACTGCCCACGACAGGTCCATATGTTCAGCAGTTAAGATATCCATTGGGAATAGTAGACAAGGAGGTCGATCATATATGTAAGTACTGCTCATTTTCATCGATTTGTTTAATTTTAAATTGATAAAAAGGAGCAGTAAAAATGAAAAATCATTCTTTTCGGTTGTTATGGGCTGGTCAAGGGTTGGCCAATATGGGAGATGTCTTCTATATTGTCGGCCTGGTCTCTATTCTGTATTCGATGTCAGAATCCGTGCTTTACTTAACGTTGCTTCCTTTTGTAAATACGTTTGGAAGGTTCATCAGCGGACTGCTTTCACCGATTGTATTCAACAAATATCCCCTGCAGCCATTATTGTCCTATTCTCAGTTGGGGAAGACGATGGTATTGCTGGGTCTGGCTTGTTGGATGTTGGCCGATCCTTACCCTTCTATTATCGGCCTTCTGTTGTTTATCTTTACCCTTGCTTTTTTCGATGGTTGGGCGATGCCGGCCAGCCGTGCCATGATTCCAAGATTGGTCGGACCGGCTGACATCGTAAAAGCGAACGGATTCCTTTCTATTGTCAGTCAGACGATTCAATTAGGCGGATGGGCATTAGGAGGAATTGTCGTTGCGGTAGTCGGAGGGTTAAACGTGCTCTGGCTTACGTTGTTTTTGTTCGTGCTCTCGACTGTTATGATGTTTTTAATAAATGATGAAGCCAATAATCACATTGAAAAATCTGCTGAACGAATAGGAAAAGTGTTAAAAGAAGGTTGGGCGGAGATCTGGGGAAATCGACTGTTTAGAAATATTCACGTGGCCATTTTTCTCGAAGCTATGGCAGGTGTCGTTTGGATTGCAGCGATTATTTACGTGTATGTGGCAGAAGTGCTGCACAAAGGGGAAGCGTGGTGGGGGTATATCAATACTTCCTTTTTCCTTGGTTTGTTATTAGGCGGGCTGATCTGCACTAAGTTTGCACAGATCATTGAACTTAACTTGAAAAAAATCATGCTCTTTGGATCTGTAGGTGTCAGTGTACTTACGTTATGGTTTGGATTGAATTCAACTGCCTGGCTTGCTTTAGGTATTTCAATAGTTTTCGGTTTTGTGGAGCAGATTAAATCGATTACCTTTGAAACTTTTCTGCAAAAAGAAACGGCAAGCGAGATGCTGCCGAAAATATATGGGGCACAGGAATCGTTGACTGCCTTGACCTTTGGGCTTTCTTCACTCATGTTCGGTGCGATTGCCGAACGATTCGGGGTCCAATCTGCGTTTGTGACAGCAGGTCTGCTTCTCGCTGCAGGCGCATTGTATCTTATAAGGGAAAGACACCATTTTCCTGACCAATACTCAACTTAAGTAAGCAGGCTGCCCCACAAATAGGGCAGTCGCTTGCTTTTTAATGAAAAGTCTCGTCTGCCTGGTTTCTAAAAGGTAGTACAATGCCAACCCTGTTAATACTGATTCATGTTGAAGTGGAGAAGAACATTTCGTACCTGCTCCTAAAAAGCACTTGCCTTCTTTATAACCGTTTGCTATTCTTAAACTAACTTGTAATACAAAGTAGTTATTTTTTTAATCATCTATCTTGTAAAACAATATAGTCAATTAGATAAAAGGAGAGGGTGGCTTGTCTTCGAGTCAGATTCTAAAGGGGATTTTAGAAGGATGTCTCTTATCCATCATTGGAAAAGGGGAAACCTATGGGTATGAAATGATTGAAAAGCTGAACGATTATGGATTTTCAATGGTAAAAGAGGGGAGTATTTATCCATTATTACTCCGAATGAAAAAAGAGGGGCTTGTGGCGACACATCAGAAACCACTTCCTTCAGGAGGACCGAAGCGGAAGTATTATACGTTAACAGAAACAGGAGAAAAAGAATTAATCGAATTCAAGCAAAGGTGGGACGCGGTTTCAAAAAGCGTAGACCGCTTGCTGGAAGAGGAGGGATAAGCAATGATTTTATCTAAAGAAAGTCAGGATTTCTTAGAAAACCTCAGACTATACTTAGTTTCCAGTGGAAAAAATGAAAGCGAATCTGAAGAAATTATAAGTGAGCTTGAAGACCATTTGTACGAAGCCGAGAAGTCAGGGAAAAACGTCGAGGATATCGTAGGACGATCGCCAAAGGATTATATGGAACAAGTAGCGAGTGAAATGACGTTTGATCGTAAGGGAATAATGAAATACGGCGGCATCATCATCGTATTAGCCTTCTCGTATCTATTATTAGGGGACGCCGTAAGAGGCGGGATTGAGTTATCTTTGTTGGAGGCTTTAGGGTATCCGTTGATTTTCATAAGCTTCACGTTATTGACGGCTGGCTTATTTCGTCATCTCGCAAGTTCTAAGAAGAACAAAACAAAAGAATGGACGCTTATTGGAATTGTCGGAATGACCCCGATTTTATTATTTCTTGGGCTCATCTATTTAAATAAAGTAATTGTAACGCCTTCCGTAACGTTCAGCTTTGCCGCTAATGTTATAGCAGTTATCGCAACGATTACCGTATTCGTCATTACGGCACTCTGGATTAAATCACTGGTGACGATTATGATCCCTGCTCTTCTATATTTGCCTGAGGTTCTATTAGGTTTTACGAATTACGGTGAGGAAACCCAACTTCTTGCTTCAACAATTATCATGTTCGGCGGTCTGTTCATTTACTTGCTGTTGATGGGCAGAAAAGATGTAAATAAAACCGGGGCTTTATAAAAGCACCCGGTTGAATGGACGATTAATTTGTAACTGGAACTTTAGTATGCTGGGGTGGCAGAATGAGCCAACCTTTTTCTTTGTTTAAGCGAAGGGCTTTGGCTCCAAGCTGAGCTTTATTCATGTGGTATTGTCCAAAAAGCGCGGCAATGTCCTCACGAGTTGACTGACCGATTATGGCACTGCATGCTACCAGGCTTTGTGCTATTTTTGCACTAAGGGCTGCACTGATCTCAGGGTCGTTAACACGTGCCCCTACAGGGATTTCTTCTAGATTTGCTAATGAACGCTCTGGGGGAGCAGGTGGAAGAGCAATTCCATTTGTCTTTAAAATCTCTTCTACAGGCTCTAGTTCCTGCTTAATTCCTCGAGTTGCTTCTTCAAGCAATTGTTTTAATTCCTTGTCTCCAGTATGGTTCATTAATGTTTGAACCATAGCATAATCAGCTTTTGCTGTTGCTGCATAAGACCACAGTCCAAAAACTTCTCCGTAATGCATAGGTTCTTTATTTTGACTTCCTGATAAAATTCCCATTCCATTCACTCCTTTTAAATCATCCAACCCTCTTATTATTACTTAGCTTACGTAAACTATACGATGACTTCGAAGGGTAATTTTTCTAAAATAATGCCCTGTAAAAACTTCGAATTGAATTCATATATGACTTTTACCAAAGGTCGGTTCAATTAAGACGTATAAGAGTGGCCTAGAGACAAATGATAGGCGTAAAAGAGGTGTTGATTTTGGAACATGGAAAATTGATCGCGTCTAAATTGATATTTGCTTCAGCGTGGCTGTTTCTCATTCTTGGTATCGGATATGATTTGTCTTTTGCGAACGTCTTGTTCATCAGTATAGTGTTGACGGCAGTTTCCTATATAGTAGGGGATAGAATCATCCTTCCTCGAGTAAACAGCACAGTTGCTTCTCTTTTTGACTTTGCTATAGCATTCTTAGTCATTTATTTAATTCTGAATGCTTCAACGGTGGACGGAGGTTTGTGGTCAGCTTCACTTTACTCGGCGATCGGGATTGGGATTTATGAATTTGTATTTAACCAATACGTCCGATCTTCAGGAAACGAAGAGGAAACAGAACGTGAAAGAATTGAGGATCTGGATTTACGTACAGAATCTGCAGATGAACTTGCCCCCTATCATTCAGATGAAGACAAATAAAATCACACCCTCACGCAGGGTGTGATTTTATTTATATAGGAGAAACAGTCAATTAAGACTAATTGGATATAGGATATATGTTCTAAAAACTATATTTATATAGTAAAAATATAGCGTTGATTCCTTGTATTACATCCTTTTTCATTTCCATCGTAAAAAAAATAAAACGTGAATTTGGATTAAATTTACAGATAATTGGACCTATCTGATGTTACATAAACATGAAAATTGTTTCAAAAATATTACAGTAAAATTATTCCTGGATAATAAAGGTTTTAAAACCATAAAAAGAGAGAACTTCTATAAACGTAATCACAAAAAATCACAAAAACAAAGGAGGGTGATCGAAATAGCTAACAATAATCAAAACCAGAATCAAGGCAATATGAGCAGAGAAGAAGCAGGACGTAAAGGCGGAGAAAAGACGAGCAGGAAATACGATCACGAGCATTTTGAGAACATCGGCCAAAAAGGCGGCGAAACAACAAGCCAGGAATATGACCAGGATCACTTTGAGAACATCGGTCAAAAGGGTGGAGAAACAACGAGCAAGAAGTATGGCGAAGAGCATTATGAGAAGATTGGAAGTAAAGGCGGCCGCACTTCAGGAAAAGGGTCCAATAATAACTCCAATTCCTGATTGCAGCCGAGGGTTGAATAACTAAAAGTTTGTTCAGTAAAAACAAACAATTATCCTAAATTATAATGGAGGTTTTTAACAATGGCAAAGAAGCAATTCAAAACTGGTGAAAAAGCTCCGGAAACAGGAAAGTATAAAGTAGATGAATTAGTGAACGGTAAAAGAAGCCAGGAGAAAACGGAAATTAATTTAAATGAAGGCGACCAATTCCCGCCATCTCCATCTGAAAGTGAAGCAGCTTACTGGGTTAAATCTTCTTAATGACTATGTGCGCCCCCTTCAGGATTTATGAAAGCTGAAGGGGGACTTTTTTATAAAACAAACTTTCGAAAATTATATAAATATAATTTAAACGGAAGAATTGATTTTTGGTAGTTGGGAAAGTAAAGAGCAAACCAATCTTCCCTCACTTTACATAGGGAAATTATTTTAAAAAGGTGGTAAGCGAATGTTTTTTCACAGAAAAGAGCTTCAGTACCATGCTAAACCTGAAAGACCAGATCCTGTTTATGCCAAGCAGCTGCAGGAGATTTTAGGCGGACAGTTTGGTGAAATTTCGGTCGCTATGCAGTACTTATTTCAAGGTTGGAACGCCAGAGGCGACGAACGGTACAAAGATCTTATTATGGACACCGGTACAGAAGAGCTGGGGCATATTGAAATGATCTCTACGATGATTGCCCGTTTGTTAGATGACGCTCCAGTTAATGAACAGGAGAAAGCAGCGCAAGATCCAGTGATTGGGGCCATTATGGGAGGCATGAACCCTCATCATGCTATCGTTTCAGGGTTAGGGGCAATGCCGGAAAACAGTACGGGTGTGCCCTGGAGTGCAGGGTACATTGTAGCAAGTGGAAACTTAATTACAGACCTTAGAGCCAACTTGAATGCAGAGTCTCAAGGAAGGTTGCAGGTGGCCCGTTTATACGAGATGACAGACGACCAGGGAGTAAAGGAAATGCTTTCTTTCCTTCTTGCACGTGATACGATGCACCAGAATCAATGGATAGCGGCATTGAAGGAGTTGGAGGAAGAGCATGGCACAACGGTTCCAGGTACGGTTCCTAAAGAATGGGAAGCCACTGACTTTTCATACGATCTCATTAATTTTTCAGAAGGTGAAGAGAGCACGAAGGGCAGCTGGACTTCTGGTACAACACCTGATGGAGCAGGAGAATTCGGTTATGTGAAATCACCTAAAGCTCATGGCGGTAGACAGGAATTGAAGCCTGCTCCCAGTTATATGCATGGTACACCTCCGACGAAAGACTAAGGATACGGGGTACTTTAGCTGTAAGAGTCTCAGAACACAGTGTGGCCTTTCACGCTGTGTTCTTTATTGTTGCAGTATTGATGGAAGTACAAAAAGGAGGTCATTTCATTGAATACAAAGCCAAACTCACTTTGGAGAGACGTTGAACTTGAATCATTCCCTGGTTTATCGAAAGACTTGAACACAGAGGTAACCGTGGTTGGGACAGGAATAACCGGGATTACGACGGCCTATTTTCTAGTAGAGAAAGGGTATAATGTCGTCTTATTGGAAGCCGGCCGCATCATCGAAGGGACCACAGGCTATACCACCGCAAAAATTACTTCGCAGCACGGGTTGATTTATGACACGCTCATTCAAACGATGGGGGAAGAAAAGGCGAAGCTTTACTATCAAGCGAACGAAGAAGCACTTAGCTGTATTGATGATATTAGAAAAAAAGAGCAAATCGACTGTGATTTTTCTTACCAGGATGCCTACATCTATGGGAACTCTAAGGAAGCCAACCGCAAGATAGAAAAAGAAGCTGAAGCTTATAAGCGTTTAGGTATAGATGGAGGGCTGGCGGAAGTGACTGAATTACCCTACTCTGTTTCTTCAGCTGTTAAAATTAATCATCAAGCCCAGTTCCATCCGGTGAAATATCTGGCATCAATGATCCAACGTCTCCAAGAAAAAAACACACCGATATTTGAGAACACGCGAGCCGCAAAACTAGTGGAGGGAGATCGTCCCGAAGTGGTGACGAGAGAAGGAAATACGGTGACGTCAGACCATGTCGTCATGGCCACCCACTTTCCTTTTGCAGATTTTAAGGGATTGTATTTTTCTCGACTGCATGTCGAGCGTTCCTATTCCATTGCGGTCCGCTCCGCTGAAAACGTCCCCGATGGGATGTACTTGAGCGCAGAAGAACCGAAAAAATCGCTGCGTCATTTTGTAACGGAAGATGGGGAGAAGCTTCTGCTTGTTGGAGGAGAAGGCCACCCGTCGGGACAAAAAGAAAACACGGAAGAATCCTACGAGAATCTAGCGGTTTATGCGAAGGAGCAGTTCGGATCTGAGGATGTCTCTTACCATTGGTCCTCACAGGATTTGATTACGCTGGACATGGTTCCTTATATAGGGCCGGTTACGAAGAACAACAGCAATATCCACATAGCGGCCGGATTTGCTAAGTGGGGGATGACCAACGGAACTATCGCAGCAAAGGTGATCAGTGATCTGATCGCAGGAAAAGATAATCCCTATATTGAGCTTTTTTCACCATCTCGCGATTTAGGAAAACAACACGTGAAAAGTTTCTTAAAGGAAAACATGGATGTAGGTAAAGAATTTGTAAAAGGCAAACTGGACAGGAAAAATATAAAGCCGGAAGATCTCGCAAAGGACGAAGGTTCAGTGGTACGTATTAATGGAAAAAGAGCCGGAGCTTACAAAGATGAACACGGTTCTATAAGTATCGTGGACACGACGTGTACGCATATGGGCTGCGAATTAAATTGGAATAATGGAGATAGGTCATGGGACTGTCCCTGCCACGGTTCCAGATTTACCGTTGAGGGCGAAGTCATCGAAGGACCGGCGACCAAACCGCTCAGTAAATTATCCGATAAATAACATAAACGCAGCTTCATATAACCCGCCCTGATCTTCTCAGGGCGGATTAATACATGAGTTTTTCGCCTGTCATCTTTAAGAGTGTCCGCGCTATTGTAATAAAGTCTTTATGTTTTCAGTCATAAACCATAAAAGACCAACTCCTATGATAACTGAACTCCACGTAACGGATTTTATCACTCTTTTTTTTCTCTCGTTAGACATTTTATTTGATCCCAAATGAACAGCCGTACCAATGAAAGCTAAAAGAATAGCAGCTACAATAACCCATGCCACCTTTATTGGCTCCTTTCATCTTACAGGATGTGTGACAGTTGCTAATGATTGCGGGATTTAATTACAATAAATCCCATTTTAATTTTAACAAATTATTCGTGAATTAAAAGCAATCCCAACTTTTATGATCATGAGTTTTTCATATATAATGACCCTACATACTTAAATGCGAAAGAGAGCGGATAGAAATGGACGCACAAAATTTTATCGATCAGCTGCAATTAGAACCACACCCGGAAGGAGGGTACTATAAACCGACGTACGCTTCAGAGAAGGTCGAACGTTTTGCTCAAGGAGATCGGAGTTTGTATACGAGTATTTATTTTCTCCTTCGTTCAGGCGAAGTATCTCATTTCCATAGACTGCAGTCGGATGAGCTATGGTATTTTCACGCTGGGAGTTCATTGACCATCCATATGATTTATCCTGATGGGAAATATGAAGAAGTGAAGCTTGGCCTGCATGTCGACAAAGGGGAAGTCCCCCAGTTTGTAGTGCCGAGACATACGATATTCGGCTCCTCGGTTCAAGAGGAGGATACTTTTTCACTCGTAGGCTGCATGGTATCGCCTGGCTTCGATTTCGAGGATTTTGAATTGTTTTCGCAGGATGAGCTGGTCAAAGAGTATCCACAGCACGAAGAAATCATTAGAAAAATGACTTATTTGCAGAAATAAAGGCTGTATTCAACTTCAGTGTTGATATGCATAAAAGCGCCCTTATATTGAAGGCTTAGCTTTCGGGATGTTCGGGATGTTTCCGTTATCAATGGCAGTGATTAGAGCTTCGGGAAATAACTCGCTTTCCGTGGAGCGCGTTGAGCTTTCTCGGACGTCCCGTCCTGCGGGATCTCACCAAGCACTCTTTCCCACAGGAGTCTCGCCAGTTCCCCCACAGGAAAGCGAGTAGCTTCTCAACCAACCCTGCTGACTGTCTATCTGGCAACGATCCCTGGTTATCTTGCAATCAAATCCTTCACAATCCTGCCATTTCATTGAATAATTTTCTTTTAGAGAATCATCAACGAAGTTTAACGTAGCTAAAATAAAAAGGAAAAGCTCACCTGCTGGATAAGGGGAACTTTTCCTATCTATTTTTATAAAGAGTCATATGAACATATTATGAGCTAATGTTAATCCGTGCCCTGCTTGCTACATATTCATCATCTTGCTTTGCTGAAGCAGCTTTGATTCCCCTTTTTCCCAAAGTTCCACCTGTTCTATTGCTTCCTCCGGCTCAAAGCCTTGCCCGACTAAAACCCCAGATAAAATGAATTCTTGAAATAAGTGCGTAAGGTTGATCCCTTCTTCTACTTCTTCAAGAGCTCTGTCCACTAAAGGCTGAATGTATTCGACCCATTGATCGGGAAGGCTCATTTGCTCTCTTTCAATTGTATTCTGTCCCATACAGCCGTGCACACAATTCTGCCATGCGGCTGTGCCGGGTTGAAAGCCTAATCTGGCACAGCGATCCCTGCAGGCTTCCCATGTCTGGTCGTTCGGCATAATCGTCGGGTTATAGTATTGCGTGTACTGTTGATTTTGCGGGTGGTAATATCCATACATATTGCACCTCTCCTTATTGTTTAAAGTTCCATCATTAGTGTATGGGCAATTAGACGATTCGGTGATTTTTAACTGCAGAATCATTCATAAAGGGAAACAATTAAACTCTCTTCCAGAAAATAAAGGTGTTAATATCCTGAAAAATTCATCATGAGAATTTAAGAAGTTTATTGTAAAAAATTAACCCTTGATTTCTAATGTCCGACGGGGTTAAAATTCTCTGAAGAAACTGATTACTGTACAAAAAAATTCACTCAATGGTCATGGCTTGGCCGACCATTGAATATAGTAAGTTTACCGGAACGCAGTTTAAGAATAAAAAGAGGATGCCTGGTTTATTTGCATACTCCAGGAACACGACCAAAGGAGAGGAATCATGAAAGAAGTACTTGAAAAAGTGTACAGTCCTTGCTATGGCTCCATTAAGGAAGTTTTAGTCGATCAACAAGCTTATGTATATGAGTGGGAGCCGCTATTCTTAATTGAAACAGAAGATCAGCAAGTCATTGAAGTTTCTATCGGCGTAAGCGGAATTATTGAAGCGGTGGATACTTGCCCAGGCCAAGAAGTGACCCCGGAATCTGTATTGACCATTTTAAAAGATGATTTGCAAATCGGAAGTGATTGATAGATATAGCGTGGAACAAAACCCTTTATTACGGCTTTTAGCGGGCTTATATAAAGGGTTTTTATTTTCTTCAGAAGATGTCCTGAAAAATAATTACTCCTCATCTATAATAGGAAGCTCACTCTCTATAACAACCTTACTGACGGTAATCGCAAGGTTGTCGTCCGTAATATTAACAGCAGGGTCCAGCCATAATTCCACCTCTTGATGGGCATCTAAATTGTCCGGCGAAATCTCTTGGCCGTCCTCATCTTCGACAACAGCCTCCTCTGCAAGACTAACTCGGCATGGAATCAGCACTTCTCTGCCGTCATCATAAATTTGAGGGGTACAGTTGACTAAAAAGGTGTCTCCCTCGATCTGATCAATGAAGGTGTTAAACGATTCTGTTTTTTCAACACCAGTATCGCTGCATGCGGCTATTAGAGAGAGGAGCAGAAACAAGAGAAAAATTTTCATTTTACGGCGCCCCTTTTTCATAAATATATGTGTCAGGACTCGTCAAAATATCTTTTTTCATTGTCCTTCTAAAACTTCCCTCCAATGAACACGCCGAGTGCAGGATATATGCTATAGAAGGGCGGAGGGAATGGGAAGACTCCTGTGGAAAGAGAGTGCTAAGTGAAACCCCGCAGGACGGGACGTCCGAGGAGGCTCACCGCGCTCCCACGGAAAGCGAGCCATTCCCCGCCGCCCTGATTCACTCAACAAATGTCTCGACACTGAGTATCCAACAATCCTTCTATATTGTTGAATAATGCTCTTATGAACATCAACAACCACCTTTAACATAGCCTATAAAAAAATAAACCTGACGCTCATAGAGAGAATCAGGCTTCTATTTGATCTTGTTTTCGGTCTTCAAGCCTTGCTGACGCCAGGCCGTAAAAAATTCCAAAAAGCGCCCCTACCAGTACCTCCAGCGGCTGGTGTCCGAGCAGCTCTTTCAGCTCTTTTTCACGTTTCACAAATTCTAAGCTTGGAAAATCGCCGGATATTGTTTCGATATTATCCTCAAGATCATTGACCAGGCGGGCGATTTCTCCTGTATGTCTCCTTACACCCTGGGCATCATACATGACGATCGAACCGAAGACGACAGCTATAGATGTTTCGATATGTCTCGTCCCGCGATTAGCGGCTACGTAGCTTGCCA
The DNA here is from genome assembly GCF_030345335.1 of Halobacillus campisalis. GTDB lineage: Bacteria > Bacillota > Bacilli > Bacillales > Halobacillaceae > Halobacillus_A > Halobacillus_A campisalis. The sequence goes on along the minus strand of NZ_JAPVRC010000003.1, from coordinate 197,136 downwards.
GTGAGGCTACGCCTGCTGAGTGGGAGCTTGGCATGCCGCCGGTTTGCAGGATTGGTTTCAGCGACCATTTCCCGGATACTTTTTTATGTGTCAAAATTTTCAAACCCTGTGCGAGTGCGATGGCTGATATGGATGTCAGAATTCCGCGGTTCATACTAGTTCCCTCCGTTTTATCTCTTTTATAATCTCCTTTTTGTTTGATACCCTTCTCTCAATATTTTATTCAATATATATTCAATTTCTAATAAGAACGGACTTCTATTCATGAGAGAGGTATTCAATTATATGGAGGTATTGTGGTGGATTTGTTTTCGAGATAAACGGGATTCGTTGCCTTATGAAGAGTCCGGGGTGGTTGGGAACTACTCGCTTTCCTGTGGGGGAAGTGGCGAGCTTCCTCGGGCTTACAGCCCTGTGGGATCTCGCCTACATCCTTCTCCCACGGGAGTCTCGCAGCTTCCCAACCACCCCGCGGTATGAGATGAACGAACCCCCTAGCTATGGAATAGAAAAGACCTTTGGACTCACTTCTAAGCTGAGTTTTCCGGCTATAGTGCTTAGCGACCAATGAGGCTAGTAAACACCGCATCACTTTGTTCTTCGAATTTCTTTTTTCTCCATCAGCGCAATTCTTAGAAATCATAAACGTCCTTCATAAACTTAGGTATAATCTACAACTTTTTTTAGAAGGAGTCTGATATTAAACTTTTATCATGGCTATTTTAAGGGTTCAGCATTCTACAATAGAAGTTTCGTTTCACTAATCTTCGCAAAAAGCTCCGGGAAATTGCGAGACTCCTGTGGGAAGAGAGTGCTTGGTGAGTCCCCGGAGAGCGTCAGCTCGAGGAGGGCTCACTGCGCTCCCACGGAAAGCGAGTTATTTCCCGGAGCTCCAAACGCTGTCAAACATAACGAAAACAGTCTGAACACATAAAAACCAAACAAAAAATACGAGCCTCTCAAAGAGACTCGTATTTTTATAAGAATTAGTTGATATACATATCTACTCCGGGTCCAAAAGGAATGCCGAAGATTGCGAAAACAAGAAGCAGCACAATCCAGATGGCGAAGAAGATAATGCTGTATGGAAGCATTAATGAAATTAACGTTCCAAGACCAGCCTTCTTATTGTATTCTCTCATAAAGGCGAGAACGACAATGATATATGGGTTCATCGGCGTAATAATGTTCGTCGATGAGTCAGCAATACGATAAGCAACCTGGATGAACGCAGGGTGATAGTCTAAATAATAGAACATTTGTAGGAAGATCGGTGCTTCCAAAGCCCACTGCGCGGATCCACTGAAAATCAACAAGTTCATGAAAGCCGTCAATATGGAGAAACCAACGACGATCGGAAGCCCTGTCATATTCATAGCTTCCAGCGTATTCGCTCCGCTTACCGCTACCCAAGTTCCAATGTTTGTCCAATCAAAGTAAGCGATAAATTGAGCGGCAGCAAAGATCAATACGATAAATCCTGACATATCCTTCATAGCATTGCCCATGTAGCCGGAAATGTCATTCGTAGATTCGATCTTTTTCACTGTAACCCCGTAGGCAACACCAATGGCAATGAAGAAGAACAAGATGATCGGAACAATACCATCTAAGAACGGCGAAGGCACTAGACCGCCTTCTTCACTTCTTAGCGCGGAATCCGGCCAAGCAATGGCTGCAATTAGTACAGCAAGGAAAATTGCTCCGGTAATGATAGCATTGCGGAAACCTTTTTTCTCAAGCTCTGTCACTTGTTCAAGCTCACTTCCACCTTCACCTTCATACTTTCCGAGGCGAGGTTCGATGATTTTTTCAGTGATGAGTGCACCCGTAATAGATAATACGACAACGGAAGCGATCATGAAATACCAGTTATCAACTGGAGTAACTACAATGCTGGAATCTAACCCTTCCATAACTTCAGTAGAAATACCTGATAGCAGTGCGTCCGTTCCTGTAATGATAAAGTTTGCGGTAAAACCAGAACCTACACCAGCGAACCCTGCAGCCAGACCGGCGAGCGGGTGACGTCCGATCGTGTAGAACACCATGGCAGCCAAAGGAGGGACGATTACGAAAGCAGCATCTGAAGCCAGGTTCCCCATGATCCCTACCATGATAATTGCGTAAGTGACTAACGATTTAGGTGCTTTTAAAATCGTGCTTTTAATAGCTGTTTCTAGTAGACCGACTTTATCGGCAAGTCCGATACCTAACATCATAGCAAGTACTAGACCAAGCGGGGCAAAGCCGGTAAAGTTATCGAGCATGGACGTTAAAATGTATTCCAATCCTTCTCCTGAGACAAGGCTCTTAATCGCAACTTCTTCACCTGTACCTGGCTCTTCAACCGATACGCCGAATAACGATACCACCCATGAAAACAGGATCGTGAACACAGCGAGGTAAACGAATAGCATGAACGGCTCTGGCAGTTTATTCCCGAGTTTCTCAATTCCATTTAAAAATCTCGTCATTCCCTTGTTGCTTTTTTCTTCAGTCGTCTTACTCATGTCTTTCACCCTTCCTTCTGATTTTGGAAAATTTCCTTTAATCTTCCGTTTTTATTTAAAAACTTCACCAGTAACCTTTATTCTCTTTTTTTCAAAAGGTTACTGTGGGACGAATTGATACACTTTGCGAGGACGTCCGCGTTCACCGGATTGGGACTCACCGGCTTGTTCTACGATACCGACCCGTTCCATTTCAGAAAGGATTCTGCGGCCGTTTCTCTCTGTGCTTTTCAGCCATCTGGACAAATCTTGTGAAGAAAACTGATCCCTCCCATACTGCTTGGCGTAAGCTAATATCTTAGAAACAACTCCCGGGCTCAAATTAGCGTCCTTCATTCTCTTTTTCCAAGTGGGTCCAAGGTCAGTGGTTTGATAGACGATCTGGTCCTCTTTCTGTTTAAGGGAAATCGATTGATTTTCATCAACGACGAGAATCATCGGTTTCTCATAATCTTTTAAGCTGCGAAAGCCGAGACTGACGTGCTGTTCCGCCTGTAATACCGTTTCGCCAAAGCCTATGGACACTTTGGCCTGCAGGTTCGTCTGAGCACGGATATCATCAATCAAGGTGAACAGATCAGCTTCTGATTCCTTGCTCAGTTCGCCGCGGGTAGTGAAGATGAAAAACAATCCATCACCCATCTGCATGACCGAACCGTTCGTTTTTTCTGCAATGGAGAGCAGCTGTCTTCTGACATCAAGCTCCTGGAACTTGGTTTTGAAAGAATACGTGATGTCCTCGGGCTGATTCGGATTCATTTGCATGCGGCATCCGATGATCGCCACTTGAGAATTCCGATAAAGGTTGGATTGTGCTCGTTCTTCTAAAAACTGGATAATCATTTTAATGGATAAATAAGATGGTGTAACGCGGTAAACGGGTATTTGCTTTGCTTTTAATTTCAAATAGACGTCTTTAATTGATGTAATGACAACTTCTGTTTTGCCCGCTTCGTATAATTCAGTATGAAATTGAATGATTTCTTCTGGGCTTTTGCTTCGTTCAAATGGATGGTTGTAGTGGGTCAGATTATCAAGTTTATAGTATGAGAGTATTTTATCGAATTCTTCAGTTGCAATCGTGTCTATGCTTACCCGCCTATATACTTGGTTGGCTGTCAGTTGAGCTTCTAAAAGAATGCCGAAGAAACTGGATCCGTGAAGAGGGGGATAAGCTCCTTCCTCTTCGGTAATTAAGTGTTGGTCCATTGCGTACGTGTAGTTGAGTACACCTGAGAAAAACCACTGATCGACATCATAGCGGTGGTTCAACAGAGTATCTTTCACTTCATCAAGCTGTTCGTAAGGGTAAGGCTTAAACGATATATGATCGAATTCTTCGGCTACATACATGATCCGTTCGAGCGAGTCATGAGGGGCGATGACGCCGATCGTCGTCTTCATTCCCAACGCCTCGTTTCCTCGCGCAGATATTCAGCGATAACATGTGATCCTTTTGACAGATCTTCGAGTGTTGCGAATTCTTTCGGATGGTGGCTGATCCCTTCCTGGCATGGGATGAAAATAAGTCCGGACGGCCATTTCTGGGCCATGTTCATGACATCGTGCCCGGCACCGCTGTCCATTGTAAATGGCTTTAAATTAAGCGATTCCGTCACATTAGTAAGCTTCTCGTGGATCGCAGGGTTTAGAAAAACGGACTCATTGTTGACGAGTGTATGAATATCTACATTCACCCCGCGATCTTCCTCGATTTTTTGACAGAAAGCCTGGATGCGTGCAGCGAGTTCTTCTTTCAGGGAATCCTCTACGCTGCGAATATCAATGCCAAGAACTACTTCCCCAGGAATGACGTTCATTGCGTTTGGGTGCAGCTGCACCGTGCTCACAGTCGCCACAAGCGGTGTTGTATGTTCCCTGTTGATTTCGTTGGCTTGCTCCTCAACGAAAGTAATCAGAGGGGCGATAGCTGCGAAAGCATCCGCTCGATTTGTCATAGGGGTGGTGCCTGTGTGGTTGGCCATTCCAGAAGCCGTCACTTGCAGACGGATCGGACAGGCGACTCCACGGACAATTCCGATGTCTGCTTCGTTATTTTCAATTTGTGTTCCTTGTTCAATATGAAGTTCTATAAAGCTCTCAAGTGCCTTATCAGGCTGCTCCGCTTGTTCAATAGATTCCCAGGATAATCCGAAAGCTTCCACGGATTCTTTAATCGACATGCCGTCGACGTCTGTGACATCCTCGACTTCTTTTTTGTTTAAAATACCGGAAACGGCTTTGCTCCCGATCGTTGATACGCCAAACCGGGAAGATTCTTCTGAGGCAAAGCAAATCACTGTCATGTTTTTCGCAGGCTGGAACTCCTGATCTTTTAATATTTTGATCGCTGCGAGGCCGGTGAGGACGCCTGCGACACCGTCATATCCTCCGCCGGAACTCACGGTATCTACGTGAGAGCCAACTGCGACAGTAGGAGCTTCGTCGTCCACTTTCCATGTGGCCCACACGTTGCCTGCCTGATCGGTGTGAATGTGTAAGCCGAGTTCTTCGGCGATTTTTATAAATGCTTGATGGGATTGCTTTTCTTCTTCCGTGTAACTCAACCTTGTAAAGCCATTTACATAATCCATTTCTTCGGTAAGGTTAAGCTGCAATAAGTGTTGATTCAGCCAATCATGCAATCGAATTTCCTCCTTTCACAATATGGATGTACGTATCGACAGCAACGGTCAATACATCTTCTTCAAAATCAAAAGCGGGGGAGTGGTGGTTGTCAGGTAATTGAGTACCGAACAACATATACGTGGCCTGACCACCTTGCGTCTGAACGGCATTCATCATAAAGCTAGCATCTTCGGAACCGGAAACAAATGCGACAGGCTGAACTTCTTTAATGAAAGAACTCGGTTGCACAACTTCCGTTATAAAAGGAACGAGGTCTTCGTCACACACCATTTCTTCCGTTTCCCCGACAAATTCGATTTCTGCTTTTGTATCATGCATCGATGCGGCTGCTTCGATCATCCTCTTCGCTTCTTTTTGCATGAAGCGGTTGATCGCCTGTGTTTCTCCCCGTGTTTCAAGTTCCAAATAGCCTCGGTCGGAAATGATATTCCTTCCGTTGCCTGCGATCAGCTTTCCTACATTGATACGGCTGACTCCATCACTATGCCGTGGGATCGTATAAAGCTGGACAGCCGCTGTTGCGGCTGCTAAGAGAGCATTGCGTCCATCCTCTGGCTTCATGCCCGCATGGGATGACTGCCCTTTGAACTGAACATTCAGCTTTGAGGAAGCTAGAAATCCTTTCGTTGAAGCGGCAACTGTACCTACAGGCAGGGAGTGGATGCCGATGTGTCCGGAATAAAAAGTGTCGACACCATCGAGCCATCCTTTATCAGTCATTGCTTTCGCACCGCGTCCACCTTCTTCCGCAGGCTGAAATAGCAAGGTGAATTTACCGTTCAACTCATTGTGATGCGATGCAATGTAATGAGCTAAGCCTAGTCCAATCGTTGTGTGGCCGTCATGACCGCAAGCATGCATGACGCCTTTTTCATTGGATGTGAAGTTGTGTTGAAAAGGAAAATGATGTTCATCTTCCGCTTCCTCAATCGGCAGGGCATCTATGTCAAAACGGAAGGCAGCATGAGTGCCGGGTTTTTGTGTATCCCAAACCGCCACAAGGCCTGTATGACCTCCGTGCATTTTTTCTGCCCATTCGGTATCGATTCCTGAGTCTTTTGCTTGCTGCTCCTGGTTTTCGAGGTCTGATAAAGATGGGACTCCATAACGTGACTTACTATCTAAAGCGTCTTTACCTGCATAAACCTTAAAGCCCAGCTGCTCCAGTTCTTTTCCTATGGTGCAGGTGGTACGGTATTCCATGAACCCGAGCTCAGGATTTTTATGAAAATGACGGCGCCATTCGGTCAGCTTGGGCTGAATGCTTTTTATAAAATCTTCAGCAGCCATCATTTTTCCTCCTTTTTAGAAAGGGTTAGAAGCGTATCAAGAGCTACTTGAACCAAATACTGACTGCCAATCGGCAAAGCCTTTTCGTTCAATTTAAAACCTGGATCGTGAAGCGGCTTCTGATTCTCAGAATCTTCTATTTGAGTTCCGAGCCAGATAAAGGCTCCGGGATACTGTAACAAATATCTGGAGAAGTCTTCGCCTGCCAATGCAGGGTCAAGTGAAGGAGATGCGTCTTCTCCTAATAGATTTTTGGCTGTGGACCTGGCCTGCTGCGCCCATTCCGGCGTATTGATTGTAGCAGGATAGCCATCTAAATATTCCACTTCCGCGGTGCCTTCGAATGCATCAGCGGTTTGTTCGATAATGGTGTGGAACCTTTTTTTGACCAGTTGTTTGATATCGGGGTTAAATGTCCGAACTGTACCTTCGAAGGTGACTTGATCCGGGATGACGTTGTACCCGTAGCCGCCTTCGATCTTTCCGATCGTAACGACAGCGGAATGAAGCGGGTTGACGCTTCGGCTGACGATGGTCTGGAGGCTTGAGATGACTTGATTCGTAATGATCAATGCATCGTTGCCATCATGAGGCATACTGGCATGGCCGCCTTTTCCTCTGATGGTTACTTTGAAACGGTCCGACGCTCCCATCATTTCTCGATCGCGAATCCCAACTTGTCCAACAGGAAGGCTGGGCCAGACGTGCTGTCCGTAAATGACATCCGGAGTGTATTCATCAAATACACCGTCATCCATCATCGGTTTTGAGCCGCCGTGTGGAGAATTTTCTTCCGCCGGCTGAAAGATGAGCAACACGGTTCCGCTGATCTCCTTCTTCATGTTCTGAAGCGCATATCCTGCACCTAAAAGCATCGCAGTGTGGGCATCGTGTCCGCAGGCGTGCATTTTACCGGGGTTTTCGGACACCCACTCGTGATCATTCGTCTCCTGAATCGGCAAAGCATCCATATCGGCCCGCAGCGCCACCGTCCCGCCGGGGAGGTCTCCTTTAATAATGCCGAGGACTCCATGTTGTGCGAATCCGTCCTGCCATTCAATACCGAATTCACTGAGCTTCTCCTTAACTAACGAAGAGGTATGGTGTTCTTCATTACTTAATTCAGGGTTTCTGTGTAAGGTTCTGCGAATATCTATGATGTTGTTCTCAATAGAAGTGATTAGGTCTTTGATGGTATTCAAAAAAGAACCTCCTTTTAATTAAGGAAAATTTCCTTTAATGTTCCGTTAATAGCAGTATAACAGAAATAATAAAAAATTCACCCTTTTTCGACGAAATTTTTAGAAAATTCTTTCTAGGGAAAACGAATTAGTAGTATGAACACTAGCGGATATGGGATTGAGAGTGGGGAATTGGGATATTTCAAACTGAGGAGCGTTTCAAGCTATTAGCAGGAGTTTATGAAAGATACTTCATGATGATGGGTGAGTTGCTGATTCGACTTCCGTGGAGGTACGGTCAAGTCTCCCCGATCTTAACTCTGTTGGGTCTTGACCAGCACGCTGCTTCCACAGGACTCTCGCACATTCCTTCCATTCAATGGGAACGGGGAGACTCCTGCGGGAAAAGAGTGCTAGGTGAGACCCCCGGAGGACGAAGTCAAATGAGGCTCAGCGTGCTCCCGTGAAATAGCGAGTCTTCACAAATGACCTCATAATCACTTGGAATCGTTAACTCTCATGCTATATTTTTGAACAAAAGAAAAAAGCCCGGAAGGAACAAGTCCTTCAGGGCTTTCATAGCATTATCCGACGCTTTCAATTCTGTCCAAAGGGACGTATTTCTCAAGCTCTTTCATTTGTTCAGGGTTTAAAGGAAGCATTGGAAGACGTACATCTCCAACTGGTACACCCTTCATATTCAGAGCAGCCTTCACAGGGGAAGGACTAGGATGAGCGAAAAGCGCGTTCATAATCGGAAGTAATTTACGGTGGGCAGCCGCAGCGTATTGTACGTCACCCGTCTGGTAGCTTTGGACCATTTGCTGCATTTCATTTCCGATAATATGAGAAGCGACTGAGACTATGCCGTTTCCACCAATAGCTAGAATCGGCAGCGTCATGCCGTCATCCCCGCTGTATACTGTGAAATCATCTGAAGTACGTGTGATGATTTCCGTAACAGCATCTAAATCACCGCTTGATTCTTTCACAGATACGATGTTCTCGATTTCTGATAGACGCACGATTGTATCAGGACTCATGTTCACGACGCTTCTTCCTGGAATGTTATAAAGCATCACAGGAAGAGAAGTGGATGCAGCAATCGTCTGAAAGTGCTGAAACAGCCCTTCTTGAGATGGTTTATTATAATAGGGAGCGACGAGCATAATGGCATCGACACCTGTTTTTTCTGCCTGAATTGTCAATTCTACGGAAGCTTTTGTAGAGTTAGAACCCGTTCCTGCAATGACAGGTACTCTTCCGTTAACAGCTTTTACAACAAACTGGAACAATTCGATTTTCTCTTCTGAAGTCAATGTAGGCGATTCGCCTGTTGTGCCTCCGACTACTAATCCATCTGAACCGTTGGAAATTAAATGATTCACTAATGTTCTCGTGGCATTGAAGTCGATTTCACCCTTTTGGTCGAACGGAGTCACCATGGCGGTCAAGACTTGTCCGAAATTCATAATTCCACACCCTTTTGCAAAAATTTTTTTAAATGTAGAGGTGACAGGACCATAAGCCATAAACGCAAAAAAACAACAACGAAGGGTCCGCTGTTGTTGAAGAAACAAAGTTAAACGTAAAATTGTTCCTACATCAGATAGCCCTCCATACAGTTACCCATATGACAGTCCTGTATTTATTCAAAAGCAGAACCAGTTTCAAGAGAATGAGACTCTTTCCACTTCGGCAAATGCCCCTTTTCACAATGTTCACAGGATCTCATTATCCTCCCATTATGTACTGATGGTATTTGCACCTCTATCCTCGCTCCAAATATATTGAAGGAGAAATATTTAATTGGTTGAACTATAACAGAAATTCAATGTAAACACAAGAGAACGCAAGGAATTTACGAATAATCACTGCTTATGTTCTAACATTGGTTTGATTTCGACTGCAGCGGGATAATTATAGTTAAATTGTCCATTTTTAAATATGACAAATAATAGGTTTTCTTGTCTTTTTTTTACAATATAGTGAATGAATTGCGACAAAAAATCGAAAAAAGTGTGATGTTTCCGTGACAATTCTACTAAGCTTATCTAATAATCTACTTTTTTTGCTATACTGATGGCAATGATTATGTAAAATTAAAGCCATTGTGCCTTTAAATATTCAAAGAAAAGGAGTGTAATCCTCAGTGAAAAGCATGAAACAACTTATGAAAAAAGGATTGGCTTTAGCTCCACTTAGCCTTGTTTTACTTTTAAGTGGGTGTGAACTGGCTGTTCTTGATCCAAAAGGGCCGGTCGCTCAAACTCAATACGACCTTATCATGTATTCTATTATATTCATGCTGTTTATCGTTGTTGTCGTGTTTGGTGCCTTCGCCTTTATGGTCATCAGGTACCGAGAGAACCGTCCGGGTCGAAAGGAAAGCGACTATGACCCTCACATGCACGGCAATAATTTGATTGAAATAGTATGGACCGTTATTCCTTTTGTTATTGTCATCGCTCTCAGTATTCCAACGGTGGATTCTTTATTCGAATTAGAGAAGCCTCCTGAGGCAGCTGCAGGCGAAGAGCAGAAAGAGCCTTTAGTCATTTATGCTACCACGGCAGATTGGAAATGGTTCTTCAGCTACCCTGAAGAGAACATAGAAACAGTCAATTATCTTCACATACCGACAGATCGTCCGATTGAATTCAAGCTTTCATCTGCTGATGCTATGACAGCCTTATGGATTCCGCGTTTAGGCGGTCAGAAGTATAACATGGCCGGCATGGAAAATACGCTGTATCTGCAAGCGGATGAAGAAGGCGTTTATGACGGTAGAAACTCTAACTTTAACGGTGAAGGCTTCACGAAGCAGACCTTTGAGGTTTACGCCGAAAGCGAAGAGGACTATAACAGCTGGGTAGAGGAAACCCAATCCAGTGCGCCAGAGTTGTCGCAGGAAGAATATGATGAACTGCTTAAACCAGGACTTACGGTAGAAGCTGAATATTCTTCTACACACTTGGAATTTGTTGATCATGGTACGAATGAAGGCCGCGATTATGCCATAGAGCGTCATTACGACTTGTATGGTGATTTGATGCACTTATATAGTGATCAGGATGCAGAAGACTTTATGGATGAAGAAAATGATGACGATCATGAAAGCTCAGTAGAATAGAAAGAAGGTGAGAACACATGCAATTAGATGAATTTTTCGTAACCGGCGAACCGCTCATTTACGGGGGTATGGTATCCATTGCCCTCGTAACTATAGCTATCCTTTTCATCTTGACTTACTTTAAAAAGTGGGGATGGTTATGGCGCGAGTGGCTGACGACCGTTGACCATAAAAAAATAGGTGTTATGTATATTCTTAGTGCCCTGGCCATGTTGTTCCGCGGAGGCGTAGACGCAATGATGATGCGTGTACAGTTGGCTTTTCCGAACATGAACTTTTTAAATGCCCAGCACTACGACGAAATATTTACGACCCACGGTACGGTCATGATTATCTTTATGGCGATGCCATTCTTAATTGGATTGATGAACATAATTGTCCCTTTACAAATTGGAGCAAGGGACTTTGCTTTTCCTTATTTGAATGCCCTTAGTTTCTGGTCATTCTTATTTGGTGCCATGTTGTTCAACATATCTTTCGTTATCGGTGGCTCACCGGACGCTGGATGGACAAGTTATACACCGCTGGCTGGTGCTGCGATGAGTCCAGGTCCAGGTCAGAACTTTTACTTGATGGGCTTACAGCTTTCAGGTATCGGTACATTAGCGACTGGTATTAACTTGATGGTAACGATTTTAAAAATGAGAGCTCCGAAAATGAAAATGTTCCAGATGCCGATTTTTACCTGGTCAACTCTGATTACATCCTTCATTATCGTATTTGCTTTCCCGATTTTGACTGTCGCTTTAGCTCTTATGACACTTGACCGCATATTCGGAGCACAGTTCTTCACGCTGACGGGTGAAGGAATGCCGATGATGTGGGCGAACTTGTTCTGGATGTGGGGACACCCTGAAGTTTACATTGTTATTCTGCCTGCATTCGGGATTTTCTCTGAAGTTATATGCACGTTTGCTCGAAAGCAGTTATTTGGTTATAAAGCTATGGTGTGGGCGATCATTTTGATTGCCGGGCTGAGTTTCCTAGTATGGGTACACCATTTCTTTACAATGGGTGCCGGAGCCTTTGTAAACTCAGTATTCTCAATTTCCACCATGCTGATTGCGGTACCGACCGGTGTAAAAATATTCAACTGGCTTGGAACCCTATATAAATCGAAAATTAAAAACACAGTGGCTATGATGTGGGCGCTCGCCTTTATTCCAAGTTTCGTCATCGGCGGAGTCACCGGTGTAATGCTTGGAATGGCGTCAGCAGACTATCAATTCCACAACACCTATTTCTTAGTGGCTCACTTCCACTATGTATTGATTGCAGGTACTGTATTCGCCTGCTTCTCAGGGCTCGTGTTCTGGTATCCGAAAATGTTCGGACACAAGCTTAATGAGAGAATCGGAAAATGGAGCTTCTGGTTTTTCGTAATCGGATTCCATGTTTGTTTCTTCCCGCAGTACTTCGTCGGTTTAGACGGAATGCCGCGTCGTGTATTTACGATCATTCCAGAATGGATGCCGCTGAACATCATTTCTACAATTGGCGCATTCGGAATGGGTGCAGGATTTGCAATCTTTGTTTTCTGTATCCTTTACAGCTATCGTTACAGCGAGCGTGAAAAGTCTGGAGACAGTTGGGGTGATGGTCGTACGCTAGAATGGGCGACGCCGACTCCTGTACCGTTCTATAACTTTGCAACCTTGCCTGAAATTGATAGCCAGGATGCCTATGTGAAGCTGAAAGAAGAAGGCAGAACGACATTTGAAGAAGATAAACTTGAACCTATTCATATGCCTAATAACACTGGGCAGCCAATTATCATGATGGGATTCCTTTTCTTCGCAAGCTTCGGTCTTGTATTTGAATGGATGTGGATGGCGATTGCCTTCTTAATCGCCGGACTCATCATGATGGTGGTGCGTTCCTTTGATTATGACGAGGGTTACCACGTTGAAGTAGATGAAATCAAGCGTATAGAACGCTCGGCAAGGGGGTTATAATATGAGTTCTCATGAACTGAAAACAGGCCCTTTGGAATATAGAAGACAGGAAGATCAAATGACCATTCTCGGTTTCTGGATATTCCTGGGCGCAGAAATCGTATTGTTTGCGACACTCTTTGCCACCTATGCTGTATTATTCGGAAGGACGGCAGATTCAACGCCTCCAATGGAATTGTTTGAACCAGGTATTGTCTTAATTATGACATTCCTGCTTCTGACAAGTAGTTTTACATGCGGGCTGGCTATTCACGAGATGCGGAGAGGCAACGCGAAAGCTTTAAGAAACTGGATGATTATCACGTTAATTCTCGGTGCAACATTCTTAGGCTTTGAGATATATGAATTTATCCACTATGCTCACGAAGGTGCTACTATGCAATCCAGTGCTTATTGGTCCGCATTCTTCACGCTGGCCGGGACTCACGGATTACACGTAACCCTCGGCATCGGCTGGGTCATCCTGCTTCTTATTCAATTAGCGAAGCGGGGTCTCACTCCTAAGACGAGCCGTAAATTCTTTGTTATTGGATTATACTGGCACTTTTTAGATGTCGTGTGGATCTTTATTTTCACAAGTGTTTATTTGATTGGGATGGTGGTTTAATATGACAGATCATAATAAACGAATCCCCACTCAGCACGTTATCGGTTTTGCTTTATCAATCGCATTGACATTACTAGCTGCCTGGACGGCACTAGGATCCAATTTATCAACGATGTGGATCATATCAAGCATCATGATTCTCGCTGTCATTCAAGCTGGAATTCAGCTGTTCATGTTTATGCACGTAGTTGAATCGGACAGTCATAATGGTCACGTGCCTTGGAACATGATGTTCCATGGTGCAGTATTGGCTGCAATTCTTGTGGCAGGTTCTCTATTCGTTATGTCATTCGGCTTCACTCACGATCATGATGGGGAGAACCATGAACAGCACGAGCAGCAGGACAGCGGAGACCACAGTGATATGGATATGGAAGGCGATGGAGAGCACGAAGGTCATTAAAGCTTTTAAATAAATTTGGTGGTGATGTAGTTGGAATTTAATCAAAAAGTGAATAATCAGGAGAGTCAATATGCCCCTGAGCTTCCTAGCAAATATATCGTCGGTTTTATGCTCTGTATTATGTTGACTGCCTTCTCATTATGGGGAGCTGTTTATTCAAGTTATTCACCGAAGCCTTTACTTTATGCAATTGCCGCCTTCGCTTTCTCGCAAGCGATCCTCCAACTACTGCATGTTCAAGGAAAAGCTTTGTTCAAAAGATAAAAATTTCCACAAAAAGCCCGCTGGCCTGATCTTCAGGCAGCGGGCTTTTATATATTTTCTCCATTTAGGGGGAGACTATATTATTGGTAGCTTTTTTGCAGTTTTGCTTCCTGCGTTTTAACCACATAGATGATGAACATGATCCAGCCGATTTGGGAGACGAAAAGACCAGCGTAAAAAATCAGCCATAGTGGTGAAAGTGTCGGCGGTGCTACATTAAATACAGCTTGGAAATAGTACATCCACATTCCGACGAGCAAAACAGACTGCAGAATCGCTAAAGGTAATTTTTTAAGTTTTATAAACAAGAAAGGTGTAACTGTTGAAAGTAAAAGGAAAACCATGACGATATCCATATCATACAACTCCTTTGATGAAATTAAATGTAAGCGCATACTTATCTTTGTTCTTATTGTAACAAAAAATTCTTAAAAAAGACACATAATGTTCACAAATAGTTATTTATTTTATACTACCCCATATGAGCCTGGTTCTAACCCTCTTTTGCATACAGTCATCCCATGAAGCACATTACAAAAATAATTCTCATTTAAGCTGTTGTGGTTTAGTATAGAGACAGGTGGTTTTTATTTGTAAATGCGCAAGAGAGGTTTCGTGACTTTTGATTAGAGAAATGAGGTCTTGGAAATAGCTCGCTTTCCGCGGGGAAGACGGCAAGCCTCCTCGAGCTAAAGCTCTCCGGGGTCTAGCCAGTCTATCCTTTCCCGCAGGAGTCTCCCCATTTCCAAGACCCCATTACCATGATGTGAAGAACGAAACCACTAAAAATCACATTGAAAAGGTTATGACAAAGGCGCTGCTAATGCATTTAGAGCTTTTTCCAAAGGAGAGAATTAGTGCTTCTTGCATGATATTCACATATGGAAAAGATTCAATTTTCATTCTGATCAATCATATGAATAAGGGTACAAACTTTGGTAAGTAAATGATTTGAGAACTTCAAATCGTTCCGTCATATAAATTATAGAGAAGTGGTTTTAGGAATGGGTGAGACTCCTGTGGGAAGAGAGTGATTGGTGAGATCCCGGAAGGCGGAAGCCTGAGGAAGCTCACTGCACTCCCACGGAAAGCGAGTTCATTCCTAAAACCACTTTCCACCTATAACGGAGACGGAATAGCAGAAGTTTTCCAAGTTATTGAATTACTCTTTTAGAAGAAACCTTATATAAAATCAACACTGATATTTAACAGAGTCATTTGTAAAGGAAGGTCCGTAATGTCTATAAATGAAGAAAATATAACGAGAATCTATCTGGATAACAAAGAACTCATTCTCATTGGTACGGCTCACGTATCACGAAAAAGTGCAGAGCAGGTAAAGGAAGTCATTGATTATGAACAGCCCGATTCTGTCTGCGTAGAATTGGACGAGCAGAGGTACCAATCCATAAAAGATGGAAATAAGTGGCAGGATACCGATATTTTTAAAGTCATTAAACAGAAAAAAGCGACCCTGCTATTAATGAATATGGTCATCTCTTCTTTCCAAAAACGTATGGCCAAACAAATGGGAATCAAGCCAGGGCAAGAAATGATCCAGGGAATTGAATCAGCTGAAGAGACAGGAGCAACTCTTGTATTAGCAGATCGGAACATTCAGATCACTTTCGCCAGAATTTGGGGAAACTTAGGGACAATGGGCAAAGCCAAGCTCCTTATGCAGATTATATTAAGTATATTCAGTAATGAAAAGGTGTCTGAAGAAGAGCTGGAAAAATTAAAATCAAAAGACATGCTGGATGCAATGCTGCAGGACTTCACGGATAATTTCCCTAAATTAAAGAAGCCGCTCATCGATGAAAGGGATCAATATTTATCCCAGAAAATCAAAGAGGCACCCGGGCAGAAAATCGTTGCCGTATTAGGCGCTGCTCACGTACCAGGAATCAAAGAACAAATTCACAAAGAGCACGACTTGAAAAAGTTGAGGGAACAGCCGCCTAAGTCAAAGGCACCTAAAATAATAGGCTGGGCTATTCCAGTAATCATTTTATCTATTATCGCCTATACCTTTTATGCAAACCCGGCTGCAGGAACCCAGCAGACCATCAGCTGGATTTTATGGAACGGGTCATTTTCAGCCATCGGGGCAGCCGTCGCTTTAGGCCATCCGCTAGCTGTATTGACAGCGTTCGTTATGGCGCCGATTACATCATTAAACCCATTGATCGCTGCCGGCTGGTTCGCTGGAATTGTGCAGGCCTATTTCCGCAGACCTAATGTAAAAGATTTTGAGACGTTATCTGACGACGTATCCAGCGTTAAGGGGTTCTGGGACAATAAAGTGACTAGAATTCTTCTTATCATCGTCTTAGCCAATATAGGAAGCTCTCTAGGTACATTCATTGGCGGAGCTGATGTCATCCGCGTCTTTTTGGAAAATATTTGAATTATAGCACACCGTAGGAGTCGGGGACTCTTATGGTGTTTTTTTAATGATGATTACACGATTTCTATAAAGGACCGCGAGCAGAATAAGCATGACGATGTCAAGACGAGCATTAAATAAAGCATGAATCACTCCACTGTTCAGAACAGGAAGTTTGGTCAGGATAATAGCACCGATCATTATCGCCATAAGTGCAATCGTCGCAAGCTTCGTGTATTTATTAAGCAGCAATAAAGCCCCGCAGCAGATTTCAATCCAGGCGACAATATACATGACTTCTAGTGGAAAAGGAATGCCTAAGTTCATAAAGTAATCAGCCAATTCAGTGTGAACAAGCTTCATTAGACCAGACGTTAAAAAGACAAATGCAATCGTATACTTCAGAAATTTCAAGATAGATATTGATCGATCCATAGTTCGTCCTCCTTTGTATTAGTGTATGTTGAACAATTTTAGAAATATTCAAAAAATGTGTTGACTCGGATAGTGGAATGTCTTTATAATATGGGAATAATTACATATGAGATCTCTTATTGAGAGTGGCGGAGGGAATAGGCCCGTTGATGCCCGGCAACCTTTCAAGCAATGCTTGAAAAAGGTGCCAAATCCTACAGATTTTTTTAAATCTGAAAGATAAGAGGAGGCATATTTTTAAACGATAATCCCTCTTCTTATGAAGTGGGATTTTTTCTATGTAATTTTATAAGAAAGTTTCTGCTGTTAGACAGGATGGAAGTCAGGCATTGGATGTTTCGTTCAGCTATGCTTCATCAAAAATAAGAAAGGGTGTTTTACTATGAAAAGAAGCTTAGAACAAAGATTACAGGATGGACCCGTTATTTGCGGAGAAGGCTACTTATTTGAATTAGAGCGTCGAGGGTATTTGCAGGCAGGCTCGTTTGTTCCTGAAGTTGCTCTCGATAACCCAGAAGCTCTGAAACAAACATACCGGGATTACATGCTTGCGGGTTCTGATGTTGTACTGGCATTCACTTACAATGCCCATAGAGAAAAAATGCGTATTATAGGTAAAGAAGACTTATTGGAACCTTTGAATCGTCAGGCCATCCGCTTGGCGAAAGAAGTGGCGAAAGAGCACCCTGAAGAGGAAGCGCTCGTGGCCGGTAACATTTCCAATACGAACTTATTTAATCCAGATGACCCTGAAGCGGTGCAAAGTGTACGGACGATGTTCGCGGAAATGGTGAAGTGGTGCAAAGAAGAGGATGTCGACTTTGTAAATGGAGAGACGTTCTACTACTATGAAGAAGCGAAGATCGCTTTAGAGGAAATCCAAAAACAAGGACTTCCTGCCGTCATTACGTTTGGTCTAATGGGAGAAAATGTCCTTCGTGATGGCTATTCCGTGGAAGAAGCGTCCCGTTTACTGAAGGAGCAGGGAGCCCTGGTTGTCGGAATGAACTGCTTCCGCGGGCCGGCAACTATGCAGCCTTTTATTGAAAAAATTCGTGCTGAAGTGGACGGCTATGTCGGAGCACTTCCTATTCCTTACCGCACAACAGAAGAGCACCCGACTTTCTTCAATCTGCCGGATGGCGGATGCTCCTGCAGCATACCTACGGCGACGACGTTCCCGACGTCCCTTGACCCACTGTACTGCAACCGATATGAGCTTGCCGAGTGGGCGAAGGAAGCGCACGATATTGGAGTGAATTATCTGGGACTTTGCTGTGGAGCTTCTCCTAGCATGCTGCGTGAAGTGGCCGAAACTGTCGGGCGTACGGCTGTGAACTCCACGTATTCTCCGGATATGGAAAAACACTTCTTATTTGGAACAGACGATACTCTGCAGTCACACAACACGTCCTATAAAACAAAAGCTTAATTATGTATAGCTGCCTTCTCAATTCGGAGAAGGCAGCTTTTTTATAATCTTTCTTTAATTCAATCCAGACTTTTATATTGTCATATGTCATGGTACGAAAAATTTAGCATGAAAGACTCTGTAAAATTTCCGTGTTGATATTCATATAAGCTCCCTATTCTTGAAGACTCAGTTTCGAGGTAATCGGGCTGCTTCCGTCACAATAATAGTGGTGGAAGGTCCGGGAAATCACTCGCTTTCCATGGGCGTACGGTGAGCTTCCTCGGGCTAACGCCCTCCGGGATCTCACCCTGTACTTTTTTCCCATCACTTACACGTAGATTAGTCTAGATCCTAAACCAGTTCATAAATTTCATGTGGGGACTATCCAGCTCCAGCGCTTAGCGGCTACTGAGACTTCCTTCACTTCTGTGCGATAAGTCAACATCGAATCACTCCGTTCTTCGTGTTTCCTTTATCTCCGTCAGCTCAGTCCAGTCCATACGCCGCTGAACGAAGCGCTTCCACTTTCACAAAAGGAGTCTCGCAATTTCCCGGACCTTCTTGCGACGATTAAGTGGTACGAAAACTTCCGTTGCAGCATGTCAGACCACCCTATTAAAAGCTTACCATTGTGGATTCCTAACTCTACATTGATTATGGAAAAAAGACCCTCAATTCCTTTAATAATATTACTCTTCTTTAGAAAGAAAAGTTAGAAAGCTCCTGACTCCTTTAAGAAAAACAGGCTGAAGCTTTATAGTAATCCTTCGGTGTTTGGGGTTGTTCATGTACCTGACTAATTTACTTTTTACGAATGGAGGTACGTAAGAACTTCCTTCTTCTCATTTCTTAGTTCCGTCAATTAATATAAGTTAGGTGGTTTTAGGAATGGGCGAGACTCCTGTGGGAAAAGAGTGATTGGTGAGATCCCGGAAGGCGGCAGTCTGAGGAAGCTCACTGCACTCCCACGGAAAGCGAGTCCATTCCTAAAACCACTTTCCACTCATCACGATGACGGACCAGCTTCAATAAACGAACCGGTTTTTTGAAAAGTCCATCTCTCTGTAGTCGGGAAATATCAACTTTTCCTATGGTAAAATAGAAGAAATAGGAGGTGCGGCATGGTCAGAAATGTAATTTTTATAGTCTTTAGTGTATTCATCATCTTCTTAGCAGGAGGGTGCGGCCAGGAGTTTACGAGCACGGCAGATGAACCAGACTCCGACGAACAGACGTCTTCAGAAGAAGTGGCAAACGAGGATGAACTTCCTAAAGAAAGTGATGAATCGAACGACAACGAAACAGAGGGTGAAAACGAGAAAGAAACGGAAGCTGAAGAGGGGTCTGAACAGAACACGGCAGAGGAAGAGGAAGCTCACGAAGTCAGCACAGAGGAAGAAGAGCCTGACGCAAAAGAAGTGACTTCTGAATTAACGGCTCATTATATTGATGTCGGACAAGCAGACGCTACACTGTTTGAGTTTGAAGACGCTGGCCAGCAGGTCCATATATTGATTGACGCAGGAAACTGGAATAGTGATAACGTGGTCAACTATTTACATAGTCGCCAGGTCGATCAAATAGATATAGCGATCGCTACCCACCCGGATGCTGATCACATTGGACAACTCGATCAAGTGATTGAACAATTTGATGTCGAAGAGGTGTGGATGTCGGGAAATGAAAGTACGTCTGATACTTACGATCGCGTCCTTGATGCGATAGAAGCTTCCGGAGCTGAATACGAGGAACCGCAGGCGGGAGACGCTTTTGACATCGGTCCATTAGAAGTTGATGTGCTTTATCCAGATAGCATAACAGGTAACACCAATAAAGAATCGATCTCTTTAAAAATGTCTTATGGTGATACCGGCTTTGTATTTACCGGGGACGCGGAAGTCGATGATGAAGCGGCCATGCTGAGTGGGTCTTCTAATGTTGAAGCTGACATCTTACAGCTGGGGCATCATGGATCTTCTACCTCTACAAGCTCTTCTTTTTTAGACGCGGTAAGTCCTGAGGTGGCTATTTACAGTGCGGGTGCAGACAATCAATACGGTCATCCAAACGCGGAGGTCATCAACCGGGTGGAGGACGCAGGGATTGATCTTTATGGTACGGATGTCCATGGAACGGTTGAAGTGACTACTGATGGGGAAAGTTATCACGTGGCAACAAAAGAAGAGGGTACCGTGACGCCCCCGGACGATTCCAGATCAGAAAGTGAACAGGAGACCGAAGAAGAACCAGTGACGGAATCCGAATCTGAAATCGAGGGGTGCGTCGACATTAATCATGCATCCGTTGAAGAACTGCAGGAGATTACACAAATAGGACCAGCCCGAGCGGAAGATTTAATAGAGCTGAGACCTTATCAATCCATCGATGATTTAACAAAAATCAGCGGCATAGGTCCTGCGCGAATCGATGAAATCAAAGCGCAGGGTGTCGCATGTACAGGAGGGTAATCAATGAAGGCTGTATTAGATCGAATCGAAGAAAATCAATATGCTGTCTTATTAGTTGAAGAAAACACTCAAGAGTTTATTTTAAATAAAAATGAGCTTCCTGAAGGCAGCAAGCCACATGATTGGTTCGAAGTGACGATCGAAAATGATAAGATCACTTCCCTTAAAGTAGACCCAGAATTTGCACTTGCACAAGAGCAGAAAGTGAAAAGTAAGCGGGACCGACTTAAAAAAAGAAGTCAGGGAAGTAAGTTTAAACGAGAATAATGCACAAACAAGCCTCAACAGTCGATTGGACAGTTGAGGCTTTTATTAAGAATGAGCTCGCTTATGCTTCCACATCATATAGCGGTAACGAATGGTACAGCCGATACAAAAACCGGCTAAAGCTAAACCTGCCGCAGCCACAACAAGTAAGCTGAAGACATATCCTGCTGCTGCCCAGCCGGCATTGAAAGATAGGAGAGCAGCACCTAAACAGATGGTGGCGATCCACTGATTGAATAATTGCTGGTCGCGGTCTTCTGGTACATATTGATCAAAAGGTTTCTTTAAAAAACGTTTGCCAGCCGCCATGACAGGATTTTTTTTAGTTGCCAAAGTATATGCACCTATTAAAAAAGGGATCATTAAGAGGTTCGGCTGAAAAATCAGCCCGAGTAGAACAGTTGTGACAATAAACAGCTGATTCATTTGTACAAGTGGTTTTGGAATACGCATACAGGCACCCCTTTCTTTATAAAACTTATTATACACAGTATATTACTCGGAATAAACTGTGGATGTTTCTTTTACAATTTTAGGTTATAAATGCAGTGGAAAAGGGGATAGACCAATACAATCGGTTAGAGGAGGTACCCTTTTTTATGAAGAAGCTCATCAATTACGCAAAAGAGGTTTTCGCTGAATTCCAGAAGGATAACGTTCCTTTATTAGGTGCAGCGCAAGCTTATTATTATTTATTAGCTATATTTCCATTAGTCATTCTGCTATTATCGATATTACCTTATTTAAATATTAGTGCTGAAGAGGCTATGAATTTCATGCAGAATATTCTTCCGGGCGGCGCAGCTGACATTTTCCAGGAAAATATCGTGAACCTCGTTGAGACACCCAATGGCGGGTTATTGACGGTCGGTATTCTTGGTACATTATGGTCGGCTTCAAATGGTGTGAACGCCTTTATTCAGGCTTCGAATATCGCTTATAATGTCGAAGAAACACGTTCATTCATCAAAGTCCGTTTGATGTCTATTTTTCTTACAATCGGTATGATCATAGCGATTGCAGTAGCTTTAGCCTTACCAATCTTCGGTGACGTCATCATCTCTATGCTCAGTGACTTTCTGAATCTGCCCGCTCAAACGATCGGTCTGTTCCAGGTGCTCCGCTGGGTAATCAGTATCTTTGTAATGTCGCTCACGTTAATGGCTCTCTATCACTTTGCGCCAAATAAGTCGTTCCCTTTTAAAGAAATTCTTCCGGGCGCCATTATTACAGCGATCTTATGGCAGCTCATATCCCTGGCATTCTCTTTTTACGTAAGTAATTTTGCAAATTACTCAGCGACGTATGGAAGTTTAGGGGGTATCATTATCCTCATGTTATGGTTCTTTATCACAGGAATCATTTTGATGGTCGGCGCTGAAATCAATGTCGTCCGTCATCGAAAGAAAAAAGAAAGAGCCAGGCAGGTAGCTTAATCAGTCGAGAACAGCTAAATAACAACCGCAAACAACTCAGAGTTCTTTATGGCTCTGAGTTTTCTTTTTGTGTGAGTTCAAACTTAATTGCCAAGTAACCATACCCCTCCCATGTTTCGTCCGCTCATATATTTCGAAAAAATGGTATAAATAAGAGGATAGCTCGTACAAGTAAAAGAAAGGACAAAATGGGGGAGGACATTATGAAAAAGCGGTTTATTTGGGGCACCGTCATTGGATTTCCGATTTATACGCTCCTTGTGTACTTATATTTGTTTCATTGGACGACTCCTGGCGTCCCTGAGGCCTTCGAGGGAACGGCTGCAGACCCTGCAACGTTCATGACCGCATCGGAAATGGCGCTGAGTGAAGAGTATTCGAAATATCGAAACCTTCTTTTCTTCATAGGCATCCCGGTAGAAGCCCTTATTTATTTAGGGGTTCTGATTTTTGGATGGTCAGCTATATTCAAGAATTTCAGTGAGCGGGTTAAATTTATAACAGTACCGCTGTATGTATTGTTATTGTCGACGGTCGTCTGGCTGATCAGTTTTCCCCTCGACTACTTGGGTTACCAATTATCAGGTCGTTACGGAATTTCCACCCAAACCTTTTCCAGCTGGATGAGAGATGAGCTGATCAGCTTCTGGGTCGGGTTCTTAATTATGGCTATCCTTATTTCAGTCCTTTATTTCCTTATAAATAAAGCCCCGAAACGTTGGTGGCTCTATTCCTGGCTGTTACTCATCCCGTTTTTTGCCTTTATGATGTACATCCAGCCTGTGCTCATTGATCCCCTGTACAATGAATTTACCGAGTTAAAGAATCCAGAGCTTGAAGAGAAGATTCTCGCCCTGGCAGATGAAGCTGAAATTCCGGCGGATCGTGTATATGAAGTTGATATGTCAGAGAAAACGAATGCGATGAACGCTTATGTAAATGGTATAGGGTCTAATTTGCGGATTGTCTTATGGGATACGACCTTAAATCGGCTTGACGATAATGAAACTCTCTTCATCATGGCGCATGAAATCGGCCATTACGTAATGAATCATTTGTACATGAACTTGGCAGGGGTGATTCTTTCAAGTTTTGTCGGACTATATTTGACGTACCGCCTGATCCATATCGTCGTCCGCAGGTGGGGAGGAGCATTCGGAGTGAAAAGTGTGGAGGATATCACTTCCCTCCCCATTTTGTTCTTATTGCTAACTGTTTTGACGTTTGTTTCGACGCCTGTAGAATTAGCGGTTTCACGTCAAGCGGAAAAAGCCGCAGATAACTATGCCATCGAGATGATGTCCGATAAAGAAGCAGCCATCGGTTCATTCCAGCAGCTTACGATCAATGGAAGAAGTGAAGTGAACCCTCCATTACTAGTTAAATACTTAAGGTATGGTCATCCGACGATGATGGAACGAATCATTATGCTCGAACAATACGAGAATGAATAAAAAAGGTGTTTGATAGGTAATTGTTGATTCTCATAAGAGATTAATTCAACTGTATGGCAGTGTTGAAGACGCTAGACTGAGGTAAAAGGGTTCGTTATGATAAAGAGTGCAGGGTTGGTCGAGAAACAACTCGCTTTCCTGCGGGGGAGCTGTCAAGCTTCCTCGGGCTAACGCCCTGTGGGATCTTGCCTAGCCCCTTCTCCCGCGGGAGTCTCGCAGTTTCTCGACCAACCCACTAGAATGGAATAAACGACCCCTCCCTTTAAAAAAGAGCGCCTTTTCGATTCCTGCCTCTGAAAATTTGGCGTACTGACTCAAAAGACCTGCTACGTCACGACAATCAGTGTGATGCCATTAATGTTCGTATTTTATTGAGGGTACAGCTCAGTAAACATTCAGAACAAGCGTGGTACTCATCTCAAGCGTTTAAGTTTATTCATTCTGCTAATTACTTGGTTATGACTCCCACGTATGTGTGGAGTTGATGTACGTCTTCCACTAGCCATGTTGAAAGTGCCCTTTGAGATTAGGGTTTTACACGCTTCTTAAGTGCTGCATTCCCGTCATTGGAGTTTCCGTTCTACTAATAATCGTAAAGAACTCCGGGAAATCGCGAGACTCCTGTGGGAAGAGAGTGCTTGGTGAGATCCCGGAGGACGGCACGTCCGAGGAAGCTCACTGCGCTCCCACGGAAAGGGAGTGATTTCCCGGAGCTCTACCCGCTGTTAAACATAACGGAAACAGTCTAATCAATTCAATCATCTCGAAACGGAGTCTTCCACATTAGGGAGATTACATGAATATCAGCATTGAAAAAAGCAGCCAACGGTCATCGGCTGCTTTTTATTTGAACCATCCTTTTTCCTTCATTCGGGAAATGGCTTCAATTCGGTTGCTTACTTCGAGCTTATCGAGGATGACTGAGATGTAGTTCCTTACCGTGCCCGTAGTGATGTAGAGTTGAGAAGAAATCTCTTTCGTGTTTTTCCCGTCCGCCATAAGCTGGACGACTTGTTTTTCCCGTTCGGTCAAAGGATTTTCGTTCCCGAATGCCATATCCACCAATTCAGGGGCGAAGATACGTTGACCTTCCATAATCGTTCGGATGGAGTTGGCCAAGTCTTCGCTGGGACTGTCTTTTAACAAATACCCACTCACCCGCGCTTTTTGAGCCCGTTCAAAGTAACCTGCACGCGCGAACGTCGTCAGTATAATAATTTTGCAAGAGTGCGATTTTAGTTCTTCGGCAGCATCGAGTCCGTTTTTCAAAGGCATTTCAATATCCATGATACAGATGTCGGGCTCGAGCTGTTTTACGAGGTCGATGGCTTCTTCACCATTATTTGCAGTTCCGACCACTTCCATATCTTCTTCTAAATCTAACAGCGAGCCTAAAGCCCCAAGCAGCATTCGCTGATCCTCTGCAATGACGATACGTATCACATCGACCCCTCCTGTTTAGTTTGTTGGATTACGTTAGGTACATGAATATTCAATGTTGTTCCGCTGGCATTGTAGATGTCCAAACTTCCGTTCACAAATTCGAGACGCTCCCGCATCCCTTGAAGTCCATGACCTTTATAAGTATCGACCTTTGCGGATATGCCGACACCGTCATCTTTGATGGTGAGGAGCACTTCATTAGGCAGTTGTTCAATGCCGATATGGCACGAAGAAGCCTGACTGTGCTTCACCACATTCGTGACAGCTTCTTTCAAACACATGCTTAGAACATTTTCTACCAGTAGAGGAGTGTTGGAAAGAGCTGGATCCCCTTCTATAGCAAACTCCATTTCTGCCGCTTCTAAAATTTGTCGGACGTGCAGGAGTTCATCTTCCAATTTAGCGCCTCTCATATTCGAAACCATTTCCCGCACTTCTTTCAATGCCGTCCTGGCCGTTTGGCGGATATCCTGAATTTCATTTTGAGCTGCATCGGGGTTTCTATCCATTAATTTCCCAGCTAAATCACTTTTTAATCCAATTAATGATAGTTTTTGACCGAGCGTGTCATGAAGATCACGGGCAATCCGTTCTCTTTCCTCTATGACCATAAGCTCTGAGATCTTTTCATTCGCATCTTCCAGCTGTCCTTCGAGCTTTTCGCGTTTGATGCGATAATACATCGTGAATGGCAGTAGTACCACACCAATCAAACAGATGATGACGAACGGAAGCTGTGGGAAAAGTGCTTCGTTTTGTATGAAAAACACAAGAGCAATGGAGCCAATCGTCGTCACGACATGAACGATATACAAGGTGAGAAAACCAGACAGTCTTTGAATATTCCCTATGAAGAATGCGAGGAATAAAGAAAAATAAATGTAGCCGAAGAGAAGCGTCATCATTATGCTGATCGCCATTTCTATGCTGACCCATACGTACACCATGCTGCTGTTTGAAATGAACGACAGCCGGTAAGATAGGAAAAATAGCAGAATCATAAAGATTCCGAAGAATATTTCAGTGAGGGAAGACGACCTGAAAATGAAAAAGAAAGGAAGTAAGCAAAAGATAATCCATATGTATGAGCTTAACCCTGTATTTTTAGGGATGATTTGATACCAATTCTGCATAAAGGCTGCTCCTTTTTTTAGATGCGTTATTCTTATATTAACAAAAGAAACCCTATTCAATACAACAAGAATAGGGTTTCGCTGTATTCAATTATTAATTTTACTTATCCGTCTGGAGCTTCGACTCTTGAAGCAGCGGCTTAATTTCTCTGAAGCTGACGAACGTTTTATTTGCCGTATCATATAGACGGAAACGAATGGACTTCAAGCTGGACCACAATGTAATCGTCGTAGCTTTTTGTAATGGTGGAGTCGATTCATGAGCCTCTTCCAGCTTATAGTTCGGAACCCTTGGGCTTAAGTGGTGCACATGGTGGTAACCGATGCTTCCTGATACCCACTGAAGTACCTTAGGCAGCTTGTAATAAGAGCTGCCATCAACAGCCGCTTTTACAAAGTCCCATTCGGACTCGTCTTCAAAATAGGAGTCCTCGAATTGGTGCTGCACGTAGAACAACCATATTCCAAGTACGCCGGATACGTAAAGGATCGGCAATTGAATGATAAGGAAGGCCTGCCAGCCAATCGCCCAAATCAATAAACCATAGATGACGGCGATGGAAGCATTCGTCAAATGAGTGTTCAGACGTTCCTTACGTTTTGCACCTTTACGATTGAAGCGGTTCGAAATGCAGAACAGGTAAATCGGACCTAATCCGAACATTACGATAGGGTTACGGTAGAGGCGGTAGCCTAATCGCTTCCAGAAAGAAGCTTCAAGGTATTCATCGACCGTCATGACCCATACATCTCCAGTGCCGCGTTTATCTAAGTTACTGCTGGTAGCGTGGTGAATCGAATGATCTCTTTTCCATTTTTCAAAAGGAAATAAAGTAATGATCCCGGTGATTGTCCCAATCACGCGGTTCGCTTTTTTATTTTGGAAAAAGGACATGTGTGTACAGTCATGGAAAATGATGAAGATTCGAATGACGAACCCACCGGCAATCATGGCTACCGGAATGGCGAGCCAGGGAGAAACCGCAAGGCTCTGATAGGAGAGGAACCACAGTAAGAAAAATGGTCCGAGTGTATTTACTAATTGACGGATCCCGACAGAATTATCAGGTTTCGCAAAAGATGCTACATTCTTTTTCAACTCTTTTTGTTTATGTTGGCTCATAGAATTACTCCTTAATCGTTCTTATTATCGTAGCTTAATCATAGAAGATAGACGTTATTCATGTAAGACATAAACGTCAGGTGGCCTATATGACATTTGTCATGGTTTTCACATATTCGTTTAACGAAAGCGCTATCATAACCTGTGTTAATATGGAAATGTATGGTTATTAATTAAAAAACAAGGAGAGTGCGTATGACGAACTTCGGCAACCAGGTGCAGTTCAATGTTTATCAAACGATGCCTAGCCCCGATCCCGACCGCCTGCCTATAGTTTATGAGGAGTGGGAGGAGTTGGCTCGTGAAGTATTAGAGGATGGGCCTTATTATTACGTAGCTGGAGGTGCTGGGGGAGAGCACACGATGAAGGCGAATTTAACTGCTTTTGACCGGTGGAAAATCATCCCGCGCATGCTGAGGAATGTAGAAATACGAGATTTGACGATAGAGCTCTTCGGAAAAACATACAATTCGCCTGTGATGATGGCTCCGATCGGGGTCCAGTCCATTATCCATCCGGAGGGGGATCTTGCTTCAGCTAAGGCTTCGGCAGCATTAGGTATACCTTTTATAGCGAGTTCTGCGTCTTCAGCCCCTATGGAGCAAATCGCCAACGAGATGGGAGACGCGCCCCGCTGGTTCCAGCTGTATTGGAATCGTGACCCTGACGTCACAGCGAGCTTCCTGAAGAGAGCGGAAGCTTCAGGCTATTCGGCGATTGTAGTGACGCTAGATACTCCTATGATGGCGTGGCGAGAATATGATTTAAAAAACGTGTACCTGCCATTTTTAGTTGGAGAAGGCGTAGGAAATTACTTAACCGATCCTGCTTTTTGTTCAAAGCTGTCCAAGTCGCCAAAAGAAGATCCGACAGAAGCGATTATGCACTGGACGAAAACGTTTGGTAACCCATCACTGACATGAGAGGATCTAACTTTTTTAAGAAAACATACGGATCTCCCGATTTTGCTGAAGGGTATCCTTCATCCTGAAGACGCTAAGCTTGCTATCGAACATGAAGTCGATGGCATCATTGTATCCAACCATGGTGGGCGGCAGGTGGATGGAGCGATCGGAGCTTTAGAAGCTCTTCCGCAAATATGTGAAGCCGTAGATGGGCGGATCCCTGTACTAATGGACAGTGGCATCCGGCGTGGAGCTGACATCGTTAAGGCTCTGGCTCTCGGAGCGAAAGCCGTACTTGTAGGAAGGCCTTGCATGTACGGTTTAGCTGTTGCCGGAGAGCGGGGAGTGAGGAAAGTTTTGCAGAATATGATGGCTGACATGGACCTCACCCTGGCGCTTTCTGGAGGGAAATCGATTCGTGAGCTGGATCACTCGGTACTTTCAGATATGAAACGATAGAGGAATGGGCGAAGCGCTCTGCGCCATGATTGCAGAGCGCTTCTTTTAGGTTAACCCTTCATTTCTATGAATTTCACGAAATCTAAAAAAGTATGAACAGGAGCATATTTCTTTTTATCGCTTTTGTTAAAATAAAGGGGAGTAATGTTAAGTGTCGTGGTAAAGCCAGCACGAGGATTTGGCATGAATTACGTGCAATCACTAGATAAGAGGTGAACGTATGAAACAACCTAAAATAACGGTAGTGGGCAGTATTAATATGGATCTTATGACCACCATCTCGCGAATCCCCAACCAGGGTGAAACCAATTTCGGCGACTCTTTCACGATGAAACCAGGTGGAAAAGGTGCCAATCAGGCGATCGCAGCTGCTCGTCTAGGCGGAGACGTCTCTTTTATAGCGAAGGTGGGGGCGGATGCTATGGGGGAGGAACTTGTCGCTCACTTAAAACAGCAGCAAATAAATACCGACGCCATTGGGTTTTCAGCAAATCGGTCAACGGGAATCGCCAATATTTTGCTGAATGAGAAGGATAACCGGATTATGGTCGTCCGAGGAGCAAATGAAGAAGTGACTGTTGAGTACGTGCAAACATTTCAAGAACGCCTGAAAAATAGCGATATCGTACTGGCTCAGTTGGAAATACCTCCAGAAACAGCAGCATGGTGTGCCGAATTTTGTACTGCGCACGGGGTATCGTTCATTTTAAATCCGGCTCCTGCCGTGAAGCTGTCAGAAGAAGTTTGGAGAAATTGTACATACATGACCCCAAATGAGGAAGAGGCTAAGCTGCTTTTTTCAAAAGCTTCCTACGCTGAAAAATTAATTACAACTCTCGGACCAGAGGGAGCAGGCTATCAAGGGAAGGTGATTCCGGCAATTTCAGCAAAAGTAGCGGATACTACTGGAGCAGGGGATACGTTTAATGGCGCACTGGCTTATTATACCGGAGCAGGATTTTCGATTGAAAAAGCAATTGCCTATGCTAATACGGCGGCGTCATTCGCTATTGAAAAGTTAGGCGCGCAGGAAGGAATGCCTAAGGCAGAAGAGGTTGAACAACGCTACCTTGAGAATATTTGAGTAAATGTCAGGTTAAAAAGTGTAATGTTAGAATAACCTTCCAAAATGGATGAAAAACACTCTCAAATATCAGAATTGATTCTCAGCCAGCCCTTTTGTTAGGAGCTTTTTTCAGATGCCTCGAATGAATCACTTTCCGTGGGAGTGGTGTGAGCCCCGTGCTACGGGGCTTATTCAGCACTCTCTTCCCCCCTATAAGTTATGAATAAGATCCAGTCCGTACTCCGCTGAACGAAGCGATTCCCCCTTACAGCTGCTGCTCCAACTGCTCCTTCAGCTGGTGGGCTTGTGTCAGCGCTCTTCTATCAGATTGGATCTCCCCTGGTTTATTTGCCTGTCCAAGAATATATCCTTCTAATGAGCTGTCGAAAAACTGTAAAATATACTCAAACTGCTGGATGAGCGGCAGTCCTTTTAACGAAGGGTTGTCCCCTCCGACCGCAATGACGTATACGGTTTTCTTTTTGAAGTCTTGTTTAAATGTTTCATATCCTTTTTCTCTTACAAGTTGAGAGAATCGATCGACGAACACCTTCATCAATCCGGACATGCTATACCAGTAGATAGGCGTGGAAAGTATGACGACATCATGTTCAAGCATCTGATCTATGATGTGGTGGTAGTCGTCTTCAATCGCTTGGAATCCCTGATCGGAATGTCGTTCATCCGTGATCATTTGAATGTTGTGATCCCTTAAATAGACATGGTTTACATTCTCACCGGGTACCGCTTGATGAGTTAAATATTCAGTGTTTCCATTTTTTCTTGTTGATCCGTGAATGACGATCGTTTTCAAAGAAACCCCTCCTTACGAATAATCTACCAACAGCATACATGAGTAATTGTGAAATATCTTCCATACTGCTTTAGGAGCACTTGAAAAAAAGTGTAAGATTCCGATATTAGAATTATGAACGGGCGGCGTTTTCATAGACAGCCAGAATGATTCTACGGGGGTATTGTATGTTGCAGCTTTTTGCTATAAAAACAAAAGCTAAACCGCAGACAGCGGTACTTGATCCTAATATTCGAGGCGAAATCCAAATCGAAAAAGGGTCTGATCTTGAAAAGCAATTAAACATGATTGATTTAACAGAGGCGGATTTGTCGGTATTGAATGCACTCCAGCCTATTATAATGAAGAACATCGAAAGCATTGTAGGCCAGTTTTATAAAAACCTTGCGTATCAGGATTCTTTGATGGAGATCATTAACGCTCATAGCTCGGTTGAGCGGTTAAAAGAAACGTTGTCGCAGCATATTCAAGAAATGTTCAATGGATTGATTGATAACGATTTTATAGAAAAAAGACAGAGGATAGCAGAGGTTCACGTCCGTATCGGCCTGCAGCCTAAATGGTATATGTGTGCTTTTCAGGATTTACAGCTTTCTCTTTTGTCAATTTATGAAACGGAAATCCCTGAAATGGAGGAGTTAAGCCGATCTATTCGCGCCACAACGAAGATTCTTAACCTGGAACAGCAAATCGTTCTGGAATTGTTTGAACGGGAAAATGTAAGGTTACGTGAAGAAGAAGCTGCCAGAAAAAAAGAAGCCTATCGAAAAATTGAAGAAATGTCTGAAGAGCTTGCAGCGATTTCCCAACAGGCAAGTGCTTCTACGGAGCAGCTTTCCGGACAGACCGACAAGATTCTAATTGATTCTAAAAAAGGGACAGAAATCGCTCAAAATGTTGAAGGTCAGTCCACAGAAGGGAAGCAGCAGCTTGAAGTTCAACAGGAGCAAATGAATCATATCCAGCAAAGCATCAAACACATTACTGCTGAAATGGAAAAGTTGAAGGTAGGTGCTGAAGAAATCAGCAAAATAGTAACTATTGTATCTGCCATCGCTGAACAGACCAACCTTCTATCGTTGAATGCTTCTATTGAAGCGGCTCGCGCAGGAGAACATGGAGCCGGATTCACCGTTGTAGCAAATGAAGTGCGCAAGCTGTCTCAACAAACGAAAAGCTCTGTATCAGAAGTCTCAGACCTTATCCAATCCACCAATGGTCAAATTCATAAAGTGTCCAGCCATGTGGGTGAAATCGATCAGCTCATTGTCGAGGGGACTGCGAATATGGATCAGATCAACCATTTCTTCACTGAAATTGTAGGAGCTATGGGACAGAACAAAACATATAATGCGGGAATTGAACGGGAACTGGAAGGCTTTGCTGAAGTGATTCAGGAAATTAACGAAGCCGTGGCTCAGGTAGCTTCCTCATCTCAGTTATTGACGGAGGTTACAGAGTAGATTGGAAAGGGAATTATAAAGAGTGGAGGGTTTTACATAACCTCCACTCTTTTATTATTTATGCTGCTCAAACACTTCCCCTCTGTTACGCTTACCAGAAATTCATGCTTTCTCGATCTTTAATAGAATTCTAAAATGTCATAGTGCGATAAAATCAGCATGAACGTCTCTGTTAAATGACATTCATATAAGCTCCCTATTCTTGAAGACTCAGTTTCGAGACATCATGAGAATTTAGGGGCTCCGGGAAACGGATCGCTTTCCGGGGGGGCGGGCGCTGAGCCTCCTCGAGCTTCGCTCTCCGGGGTCTCACCTGTCCCGCTCCTCCCCCAGGAGTCTCACCGTTTCCCTGCGCCCCTTTTCATATAAGTGTCTCGAAACCGCTTCAAGGAAAGCAAACATTTATTGACCTTCATAACAAGTATCCTATGTTAAAAAACCTGGTGTAGAGCGCTAGCTGCTCACGCGACAGGCATATAGAAGACCCTCTTTCTTGATAGGGTTCGTCTCACACCTCTATCGAATGGGGATTGGAAGCTTCGAGACACCCTTTATAAAAAGTCACCGGCGTATGGACTGGACTGAGCTGGCGGAGAGAAAGGAAACAAGAAGAACGGAGGGATTCGATGATTCCTTACCGCACAGAAGTGGAGAGAGTCTCCTCGTCGCTATGTGTTGAGTTGAGAAAGGATTGAATGTCTCCATTTTCTCATCCATCTTGCACTGGACTGCACGCAAACTAACTTAAAATTGTGGAGTTTAAAAATAAACCATTTTAACCGTGGCACTGTAGTGTTATTCTCCCTCTTTATTTAAAAGTTTTCTTGTTAAGTGGATTTCGAGAAGCGCATATATCGTGAGGGGCGGCGGGGAATGGGGAGACTCCTGTGGGAAGAGAGTGCTTGGTGAGATCCCGCAGGACGGGACGTCCGAGGAAGCTCACCGCGCTCCCACGGAAAGCGAGTCATTCCCCGCCGCCCTGATCCACTCATCAAATGTCTCGAAATCAAGTCTTCCTTCTATTATGAAAATCAACAACCCCCTTCAACATAGCCAATATTTAAAAAGATTGTCCCTAGGCGAAACCAATCTTTTCCCTGATACGTATGTAAAAGAAAACAAATCGGAGGAATTGAAGATGAACATTTCACCTGTTCTTCACGTCAAGGATTGTCACGTAGCCATTAGAGATGAACCTATTGTAAGCGATGTTGCCTTTGACATCGATCGTGGCAGTATTACGGCTTTAGTCGGTCACAACGGAGCAGGGAAATCCACGCTGATGAAGGCGGTTATCGGCACGATAGAAAAGAAAGAGGGGAAAATTTCTATAAATGGCTTCGATCAGGATGTTGATTTTAAAGACTACAAGTATCAATTCAGCTATATTCCTGAAGAACCGCTGCTTTTGAATGAACTGACGGTCTTTCAGCATTTTCAGCTTTATCAAAAAAGTTACGATATCTCTGATGCAGTGTTCATTGAACGCATCAATGCGTATACAGAAGGGTTCGAGCTTATGGATAAATTGGATGATTATCCTGAATCCTTATCTAAAGGTATGAGGCAAAAAGCTCAAACGATCTGCGCATTACTGCCTGAAGTACCGCTGCTTCTTATAGATGAGCCGTTTATGGGTCTTGATGTATATGCCGGGGCTTATCTTGAAAAGCTCTTACGGCAGCGAAGAGAAGAAGGGGCGAGTATCCTGCTGACAACTCATCAGCTGGATAAAGTTCATGAGCTTGCTGATCACTTCGTCATGTTGAAAAACGGAATGATTTCTTCTGCGGGAAGAATAGACCATTTTGAATACCTCGATCGGAAGAGCACATGATGAGCTTCGCGACATGGGAAGTTTATCGCTGGGTACGCAAACTGCGTGCGAAGAAGAAGCGCAGCCTATATAAGCAAGGGTTTCACCTGATATCTGACGTAACTGTATTAATTTATTTTGCGATTTTTGGCGTGTTATTTTTATTCATTCTGGCTGATTGGATGGAATCCTTCACGCCTGTAGTGGAAAACTGGCAGGGCGATTTGGAAGAGTGGATGTGGATCCTGCCTTTTATTGTTCTGATCCGTGCGTGTTTCCAGTCTTTTGTGTATTCTGGTATTCCTTTTACGACTTCTGAGTTAAAATTAACCATGCTTCCTCACGAGAGAAGTCATCTGCTTTCACACCTCGCTATGGATCGCGCGGTCCGGCAGACGACAGCTATCTTTGCAATTACCTTATTGATCGGTGGAGTCACTCCGCTGTCTTATTCTTTCCTTTTTAAAGTTTTTCTCCTTTATAGTTTATTTTTAATCTTATCCATCACCGTGCAATGGAAGCTGCACTCTTTGAATAAATGGTGGAAGTTACTAGCTGTTTTCGGATCGGCCGCTTTGCTTGGGGCATTAAGAAACATATATCCAGAGTGGAACGGCTGGATTCTTTCTCTTATCCTTGGGTCTGTTCTTTTTGGCTTGAATGTTTATTTAAT
The DNA here is from genome assembly GCF_030345335.1 of Halobacillus campisalis. Classification (GTDB taxonomy): domain Bacteria; phylum Bacillota; class Bacilli; order Bacillales; family Halobacillaceae; genus Halobacillus_A; species Halobacillus_A campisalis. The sequence goes on along the minus strand of NZ_JAPVRC010000003.1, from coordinate 162,382 downwards.
TCCTCGTATGATGCAGAATGTCGACTGGGATCGAGTAGTAGAGGTGAATGATGCAAGAGTGTGGAACGTGAAGTTTATCGGTCAGTTGACAAAAGTAGACATAAAGCCCCCTAAACGGTATGGGTTATTGCGAACTTATATGAGGAGTAAACGTTCCAAGCAACGTTTTAAAAATATCCACCAGCTCTATCACCGGTTATGGCGTCATTATCTTCATCACCAGTTCACCTATGTCTGGAAAACGATAGCCGTCTGTGGTGTAATCATTGGAGTCCTTCCTTTTCAATCCGAATGGATTCTCTATGTATCCGTTCCTATTGGCATATTTGTTTATATAGAAATGGCGTCCAGTTTGTTTGGTGATCAATTTAAAGAACAGCCGCTGCTCGGTGTTTTACCTATAGAAGAAAAAGGTTGGCGGGATACGTTTTATAGTTGGGCTTTAAGCGGGATGGCCGTGCTCTTCTTGATTTTTTTCCTAACCGTCCTAGTTTTAAATGGATTTAATTTGGGGGTTATATTCCAATTGATTGGGGTAATAGTTTGGAGTACTCTAGATTTGAGGAGCAGATTAATAGAACGAATGAATGATTTACAGAGAAAAGGCTTTAAGCACAAGGAAATGTTACGATTGACTGGATATGTATTTCTTGGGGCGTGTTTGTATTTCCCGCTCGCAGCTGCGGGTATTATGCTGCTTATATTTACTATTTACGTGGGGAAACTTCCATTTCTTCGTTCAATGCTCTGAAACATAGGATAAAGAGTCGAGTGAACATCCTTCGAATTCATTCAATTATCACCGTCGAATGCTTTCTTCATCACTTCTTCAATCATTCTAAAATTTCCTGTAATTATTAGAATGTGTCGTCCGTTGTTCTTGAAAACTTTTAGTTCTATTTATTAATTGATTTTCCAAATTTTATTAAGGTGTATTAGATACTCTTAAACTATGTTACTATAAGAAAGGTCTGAAATTTGTAGAAATCTACTTTATTTATTGGATATATGTGTCGTAATGTGTATGTTTTTGGAAGTAAAATTAATTGGGAGGAAATGCAGTGAATGAGCTAATATACTTGTTGATTTTTTTCTTTATCGTCATAGGGATCGGTATAAAAGAACACAAATCACTTGACCGCAGTTTAGAAAAAATTCCTGATCGGATTTTAGTGAATGGGATCAGGGGGAAGTCGACCGTAACGAGGTTGGTCATGGGCATACTTAAAGAGGATAAGAGAAAAGTCGTAGGGAAGACGACAGGCACAAGTGCCCGTATGTTTTATTGGGATCAGGAAGAAGAGGAGCCGATAGTCCGAGGGCTGCAAGGACCAAACATCAGTGAGCAGAAGACTATGGCAAAGAAAGTAGTAGATAAAAGAGCTGATGCCTTTGTCAGTGAATGTATGGCTGTCCACCCTGAATACCAGAAGGTTTTTCAGGCCAAGCTTGCCAAAGCTAATATAACCATTATAACGAATGTACTCGAAGATCACATGGACGTAATGGGTCCGACTTTACGAGATATGGCTAAAGCATTCAGCGAAACGATTCCTTATAATGGTTATGTTGTGATTCCTGAGATGCCTTACGAGCGAATTTTCAGAAGAAAAGCGGCTGAACGAAATTCAGAAGTTATAGTAGCGGACGAAAGTCTTATCGATGAAGAATATTTGAAAAAGTTCCCGTTTATGATTTTCCCGCAAAACGCGGCTTTAGCCCTTGCGGTTGCTGATATCATGGAAATCGACCGCGATGTCGCATTAGCAGGTATGTTAAAAGCGCCGGTAGATCCGGGAGCTATGAAAGTACACAGGTTCGGCAGTCCGCAAAGACCTAAGTATTTCTTCAATGGTTTTGCTGCAAACGATGTGACTTCCACGTTGAACATTTGGAAAAGAATCCAGGAGCTTGGATATCCTTCCGATAACGTCACTATCATTATGAATTGCCGGGATGATAGAGTAGAGCGAACAATAGAATTCGCAAATCAAGTGTTTCCATATATTAAGATGGATCAGCTTGTGTTGTTCGGAAAAAATGTTCAGCCTATTCTTGAAAAGTATGAAGAAGGTACAATCCCAGCCGAACGTATAGTAAATCTTGAAAAAGAACCTACCAATAAGGTGATAGAATACCTGAACGGTTTACCGGATCAGTCTGTTATTTATGCTGTTGGAAACATTAATCAGGGTGGCGCAGAGCTTGTTGAAGCGGTTCAAGAACAAGAGATTTACCCTGAGCATTTAGAAGATTATGAAATGATCGAATCAGCTGGAAAGTATAAAAAAGAATCAAGGTATAAAAAGAAATATTCGGCTAGAAGCCTTCAAACAACGAATAATAGATAGTCAGCATTTAAGAAAAAGGGGTTGGAATTTCAGTGTTTGGTACAGATTTATATATAGCAATTGTTATCGGGGTTTTGTTAAGTTTGCTCTACGCAGAAAAGACAGGGATTGTTCCGGCTGGTCTAGTCGTCCCTGGCTACATCGCTTTGATTTTTGATCAAGTGATGTACGTATTAGTTGTCGGTCTTATAAGTTTATTGACGTATTTATTAGTCACTCAAGTATTATCAAGGTTCACCTTACTATATGGGCGTAGGAAGTTTGCTGCGATGCTGACGGTAGGCGTCTTAATGAAGATGTCGATGGATTACTTATATCCTCTCACCCCGTTCCCCGTGATGGAACTAAGAGGTATTGGAGTTATCGTACCGGGGCTGATAGCAAACTCCATCCAAAAACAAGGCGTTCTTCCAACATTCAGTGCTACCTTTGTCATTGCGTTTTTTACGTTCGTAATTATTACAGCTTATCACTTGTTTTAAGGAGTTTTATCAATGAAAGAATCAAAATTAAAGTCATTTATGCAAGTCTGGGTTAAAAGGAATCGTGAAAAAGCGCTTCCGCATTCCCTTATCTTAGCATGTCTGTTGGCGATTCCGTTTTTTGCTCATGGGAAACTCGATGAAGCTCCAGTACCTGAAGACACTCGAGCTGAAAACGTCGATTATCGTGTGTCTATGGTAGGCGATATGATGCTGGGGCGGCATGTCCGTGACGCAGCTGCCAGAAGCGGAGAACCGCTTGACCGTGTATTTGAATATGTCACACCATATTTCCAGGAGTCTGATTATTCTACAGGTAACTTTGAGACCCCGATTATTGATGCGGAAGATCCACAAATCGAAAGTCAAATGGAAGAATTCGAGCTACATAATAAGGATATCCATTTGTACGCTGAGCCTGGAGCTGAGCAGGCTATTGAAAATGCCGGTTTCGATTCTGTCAATCTAGCAAACAATCATACTATGGATTACGGTAACCTGTCTTTGACGGAAACGCTGAAACATATGAGCGATGTTGACGTTGATATCCTGGGAATGGGAGAAGTACTGGCCTCAGGTGAAGTGGAACCGGTTGAAGGGGAAGAAGATGTAAAGGATGCTGGAGAAATCTCTTACTTTGATGTAAATGAAGACTTCACAGCAGCGATTGTAGGTTTCACCGATGTTTATGTGCAAGGTTATAGTGCCGGTGATTACGTCGGGGGCGTATTGACCAACGACGGTTTAAGTGTGCTTCAAAGCCGAATCCAGGAAGCTAATGAACAGGCTGATATGGTGATTGTTCATTCTCACTGGGGCGACGAGTATCAGGTGGGATCCAATCAGGAACAGGAAAACTTAGCCTGGCTGATGACGGATATTGGTGCCGATGTCATTATTGGTCACCATTCTCACGTATTGGAGCCGGTTTCTATTGTAGAGACGAACAATAACACATCGGTTGTCATGAACGGTTTAGGAAATTTCGTTTTTGATCAAGGATGGTCCAGAACAAAAGAATCCACCCTTGCTCAGCTTGATTTTCTGGATGGCGGAGATGTGGAATTGTCTTTTATACCTATGCATATAACGAATACGAAGCCCAGGGAAACAAAAGGAATTATGAAGCCATACAGAGATTATCGAATCTTCCGAACGCTGCGTAAGGAAATAGATAGAGACCTTTGGCGTGTAGAAGATGATCGCTTGAAGATTGATATAAAAGAGGCTGGCGTGCTTGATTACGACGGAGGTTCTGCGTCATGAATTATTTAAGATTAACGAATGTTGTTGCGCTTTTTGTTTTTATTGGCTTAGTGGCGTGGAATTATTATTTTGAAGATGAATTTGACGCGTTTCGTGAACCATATAGAGAAGAAGATCGTACGGAAACCGTTCAGGTAGATGCAAATGATGAAAATTCTATGATATATGGTGCAAGTGCCTTACACCCTCTTGCAGTAGACGCAGGAATGGAAGTATTGAATAACGGCGGTAATGCTGCAGAAGCTGCAATCGCTGTATCTTTCACCTTAAACGTAGTAGAGCCTTTCGGGTCTGGTATTGGTGGAGGAGGTCAAATGATCGTCCATGAGCCAGGGGAAGGCGCCATGACATACGATTACCGTGAAGCTGCACCTGCCAGCGGGACGTGGCCGGATAGAGGAGTGGCTGTGCCTGGCTTTGTAAAAGGCATGGAAGCTCTTTATGAGGATTATGGAGAAAATACGGAATGGGCCAGTTTGCTGGATCGCGCTGTTGAACACGGCGAAGAAGGATTCGAGGTTGGACGTATTTTCAATGAACAAATCCAAAAATCCGACCGCTATCTTGTTCTTCCAAATGATGTTTCTAATATGTATTATCCAGAAGGCCAAGCGATTGCAATGAACGAAACGCTTGTTCAAGAGGATCTGGCTAATACGTTGAAAATCATTCAGGAAGAGGGCGCAGATGGATTTTATGAAGGAGAGCTCGGTCAGGAGTTGACCGCAGAACTTGGTTTGGCACAGGGAGATCTATCTTCATATGAAGTAGCTAAACGTGAAGCTCCTTCTGGAACATTTAAAGGACAAACCGTTTATGCCGGATCTTCTCCGACTTCTGGAATAATTGTCATTCAGGCTCTGCAAATGATTGAACACCTGGAAGAGAATTTCGAAGAGGTGTTGCGAAATGAGTTCGAAGATGAAAACGGAGAACTACCTTCCTTCTTGGCGGATGGATTTCCAGAGGATATGGAAGAGTTAATGAACAATGAAGAATGGGAAGCAGTCTATATTCATATGATTAATAAAATATCGGATGCTGTTTACAGTGATCGTGTCAGTACGTTAGGAGACCCGCAGTTTGAAGAGGTCAATCAGGAGGAACTGACTTCTGAAGCGTACACGACTGATTTGTTTGAAGAAGAGTTTTCGACTAACCAACTATCAAGCTCTGCCGAGTGGTTTGACAGTCCTGGAGACTACAATGATTCAAGAAATACTACCCATTTCGTAGTTGTTGATAAAGATGGAATGATGGCTTCTGCCACCAACTCTTTAGGTGAGTTCTTTGGATCAGGTTTATATTCTCACGGGTTTTTCTGGAATAACCAGCTGAATAACTTCAACACTGTAGATGATTCTATGAACGAATATGAGCCTGGAAAGCGTCCTCGTTCCTTCGTTTCTCCTATGATATTTGAGGAAGATGGAAGAGCTTCTCTTGGTCTTGGTTCGCCAGGTGGATCAAGAATTCCAGCTATGCTTTTCCAGACGATCCTACAGTATGAATATGGTCTGACAGAGGATAATGAATCGCTTAACCTTCAACAAGCGATCAGGAGATCTCGTTTCTATACCGAAGATAACGTGGTTCACTTAGAAAGCATGGTGTCAGAAGAGTCAGTGGCAATTCTGCGAAATGAGCTGAATTATTCGGTAATCACTCATGATTCACCGTTGTTCTATGGCGGGATTCAAGGCCTTGGTATCCGGACGAACGATGATGTCCGTGAAATGTATGGCGGCGGAGACCCAAGACGTCTAGGAACATGGCAAATTGCCGATCAGGATGGATTAGTGGAAGAAGAGCAAACAGAATAAACACGTAACATAGCAGCCTGTTGTATAAACAGGCTGCTATTTTTATTTCCAGTGAAATAAAATTTCTGATTATAAAACATTTAATTGACAAAATAGTTCAATGTGGCGTAAGATGAAGTCAGTCACAAAATTGTCACAATATTATAAAAACGAATACTTTTTACATAACCAGTTCTTAAAGTCTATGCAGGAAATGATCATAAAGGAGACGATACGCGGATGGAGTTATCGAACCTGACTACCGAACAAAGGAATAAGAACAGCCTGAACTTAGACAAGATGTCGATTCTGGAAGCACTACATACGATGAATAAAGAAGATAAAAAGGTGGCTGAAGCTGTAGAGTCGGTCTTGCCCAAAGTGGAAACGTCCATAGAGAAGATGTACGTTTCTTTATCCCGGGGAGGACGTTTATTTTATGTAGGGGCCGGTACGAGCGGGAGACTTGGTGTGATTGACGCTTCTGAATGCCCCCCGACATTCATGACTCCTCCTCATATGGTACAAGCTTTGATGGCGGGAGGCGAGGATGCCTTCTTCAGTGCTGTAGAAGGTTCAGAAGATAATGAAGAGCAAGGGGCAGAAGATTTAAAAAAGAAGCAGCTGACAGCAGCTGATGTGGTTGTCGGTATTACGGCAAGCGGCCGCACTCCTTATCCTATCGGGGCTTTAAAGTATGCTCGTTCGGTGGGGGCTTACACCGTATCATTATCATGCAATGAACGATCAGAAATTAGTCAGTTTGCCGATTGTGATATAGAAGTCGTGGTGGGACCGGAAGTGCTCACAGGGTCGACAAGGCTCAAAGCAGCGACGGCCCATAAGATGGTGTTGAATATGATGAGTACGACTACAATGATCAAGTTGGGAAAAGTGCATGAGAACCTTATGGTGGATGTCCATGCAAGTAATTATAAATTAATGGAACGCGCCAAGAAGACCATTATGGAAATTACGAAGGTTACATATGAAGAAGCAGAAGAGGTGCTGAAGAAGACCAACCATAAAGTTAAACCGGCAGTAGTCATGATAGATACAGGCGCTTCCTACAATGAGGCAGAAGAAGCGATCAAACAAAGTAATGGATATGTAAGGGAAGCTATTGCTCATATTCGCAAGAATTCACCTGATTTAAGAAACAACATGGATAGCCGTTAAGCTGTCCATGCGTTTCATATACTTAACAAACTCAAAGGGGGAAGTAATTTGAAGAAGCTATTCACAGGTCCAGTTTCATTGCTTTGGATGGGGCTGCTTTCACTGGTGTTAGTCGCAGGGTGTTCGTCAGACGAGGAGTCATCTTCTGACGGTGGCGGAAGCGGATCAGCCGATTCTGGTGAGCTTGAACTTCAATACTTTGTTGGTGGATACGGGGATTCATGGTGGAAAGAAGTGATTGCTGATTTTGAAGAGGAGTATCCGGATATTACAGTAGTGGAGCATGCGGGTCCGAACATAAACGAAGAGATGAGATCTCGCTGGGTATCTGGAGATCCGCCTGATGTCGTATATATTGATGGAGCAGGATCCAGTGAGACCCAAATGGTAGAGGACGGTCAGCTTATGAATCTGACTGAGTGGGCGGAAGATGTGGAAGTGGATGGAGAGCCGCTAATGGAAAGCTTCATCGTAGACCCTGCCACTTATGATGGGGATATTTATTCCCTTCCTTTAGTCTTTGACACGTGGGGCACCTGGTATAACGAAGCTATGTTTGAAGATAAAGGCTACGAAGTCCCAGCTGACTTTGATGGTTTTATGAATACAATGGGTGAAATCTCTGAAGGAGAAGATATCGCTCCGTTTGTAACGACAGGTCAACATCCTTACTACTTCCTGCGTGGAATGCTTTACCCTGCATTTGGAGCTGCCGGCGGTGACGAGCTGTTAAATGATGTCATCACAGGAGCAGAGGGCGCCTGGACTAGTGAGCCTGTGTTAGAAGTCATGAAAAAAGTAGAACAAATGCAGCAGGAAGGCTACATTGACGAAGGGTTCGGAGCATTGAACCATACTCAATCACAAATGGACTTTTTGCTTGGAAACAATGCGTTTATTCCGGTAGGTTTCTGGCTGCCGAACGAAATGGCTAATGATGTGCCGGATGATTTTGACTTCGGTTTTGTACCTTCTCCGATGCAGGACGCTGGAGAGCCATACTCCATAGTTCCTGACTTGCGACCGCTGGCTATTGCGGAAGAAGCAGAGAACCCTGAAGCAGCTCAAGCCTTTGTTGAGTTCGTTTTCAAAAAAGAATACGCTCAGCTTTTCTCTGAACATACAGGAGCCATTATGAACTTGAATGGTGTGGATTTGTCAGAAAGTGAAGAAGTTCCGGATTACTTGACGGAAGCTAATGAAATGATCAACGACCCGGATCAAGTGCAAATCAACAATAAACCACACCCGATGAGCTCTGATCTAGAAGAACCTATTGGTAATTCACTTACTTCACTCATGCTCGGAAACATTACGGCAGAAGAGTTCACGGAAGAGGCAGAGGCAGCTGCGGCTGATTATCGTGAAAGCAACGAATAAATTGTGTGAATGGTATGGAATATAGAGGCTTTGCAACGTCTTTATATTCCTCCCTCTTTATCTCTAGACTCTGTTAAATTTCTGTATTGATATTCATATAAGGTACCTATCTATTGAAAACTTTGTTTCGAGACATAGTGGGAGTTTCTGGGCTGCAGGAAACGGTTCGCTTTCCGTGGGGCGGGCGCTGAGCCTCCTCGAGCTTCGCTCTGCGGGGTCTCACCTGTCCCGCTCATCCCACAGGAGTCTCACCGTTTCCTTCCGCCCCTCTGCCTAATAAGTATCTCGAAACCGCTTCAATATCCAGGAAACATTGATGATAGTATTTTTATTCTCATATTGAAGTTCATTGTTATGAAGTGCTTTATACGTACACGACAGGAATATGGTAGACGCTCATTCTGTTTAAAGGAGTTCGTTTTTCCCATTATAAATGGGTGGTTGGAAAGCTGGTAGCTTCCCAGCCACTCGTGGCTTTTTAATACGATAACGAACCCTGATTATCTCGTAATTAAATCTTCCCCAATCCTGTCATCCCGAGGATAAACTTTTTATGAAAAATGAACAAAGACGTTAAACATAGCTATTACTTAAAGGAAGAGGTGATGGGGTGGTACAGTCTAAAAAACAAAAATATACCTTCTTAGCCTTTTGTTTGATTCCGACATTTATTATGTTTTCTATATTCACCCTATATCCTTTGTTCAGCGGGCTATACTATTCTTTTTTTGAATGGTCAGGGTCTTCGCAGGACAAAACGTTTATTGGTTTTGATAATTACATAGAGCTTTTCAACGATGATATTATTCCTCAGACAATCTATCATGACTATTTTCTAGTGGCCGCTAAAGTTGTGGGGATCATGGTTCTTGCTTTGTTTTTTGCAGTAGCTTTAACACAATTGAAGATCAAAGAGGCACCTTTCTACCGCATTGTTTTCTTTTTTCCGAATATCATGTCTGTTGTAGTCATCGGTATTCTATGGGCATTCATTTATAACCCGAGTATGGGACTTGTCAATTCGGGATTGGAAGCCATAGGGCTGGAGAGTTGGACGAGAGCGTGGCTCGGTGATGAAGATTGGGCTCTGCCAAGCTTGATACTGCCTTCTGTTTGGGCGGGGATCGGGTTGTTTATGCTTATGCTGATGGGCGGGATAGCGAATGTTTCGAAAAGCTATTATGAAGCAGCAGAAATTGATGGAGCCAATGAATGGCAGCAATTTTGGAAAGTAACTTTACCGCTCGTATGGCCGCAAATCAAAATTTCCATTTTATACATCGTTATTACGACACTGAATGGATCATTTATCATTGTCCAGGTCATGACTGGCGGAGGTCCAAATAACTCTACACATGTGATGGGATCTTATTTATACCAGCAAGCCTTCCAGCAATATAACTTTGGTTATGGAGCGACGATCGGCGTCATGATCCTTATCCTTTCATTATTTACAGTGATGATTTTACAATTTCTGATGAGGCGTGAACGTGTAGAGTATTAGATTCAAGCTGGTTATACCAAACAACGAAGGAGGGATACAGCATGCGGCGAAAAAGAAGTGTCGGGCAAATCATGGGTAGGGCGGGAATTCGGATTCCGCTGATCCTTTGGACAATCGCTGTCTTGTACCCTATCATTTGGATGTTTATCGGTTCATTTAAGTCGAATGGGGAAATATACGCTAATCCATGGGGGATGCCTGATCAATTCAACTTCGATAATTTTGTACAGGCCTGGACGGATTATAGTATAGATACAAGCGTGTTCAACAGTTTGATCGTCACAGTCTTAGGCGCTTTGTTGACTTTGGTGCTTGCGATCCCGACGGCATATGCGATTGAAAGACTTAGGTTCAGAGGGAGTCATCTGTTATTCACCGTTTACATCGCTGCGATGATGATTCCGATGGTGCTCGGCTGGATCCCCTTATTCTTTTTACTCCAGCAGTTTAATCTTCTCGATAATATCTATGGTCTGGCTATGGTATATGCTGTCAGTCAGCTGCCGTTTACGATATTTGTTTTAACAAGCTTTATGAGTACGATTCCAAAGTCGCTGGAGGAATCGGCTTCTATGGATGGCTTGTCTCCTTATGGGGTGCTGCTTAAAATCATTACTCCTCTATCTATGTCTGGAATTATTACGGTCACCATTATGAACACTATCCAGTTCTGGAATGAATACTTTATGGCTCTCATTTTTCTTCAGACAGAAGGTAACTACACGTTGGCTCTTGCGATCGATTACATTAGCAGTGAAGCGGAGTATACCAATGCCTGGGGAACCTTATTCGCGAGTTTGACTATAGCGATCGTTCCCGTAATTATTTTATATGCCATCTTCCAGCAGCGGATTGCTAAAGGTATGACAGAAGGAGCAATAAAAGGATAATGTGCTGTAAGTAAAGCCAAAGAAATTTGGCTTTATTTTTTTGCTCTTTTAATCTTCATGTTGATTAATTGATTCTGGAAATCGGTGTGAATATTGGGAAAATAGGGTATTGAAAATGTATCGATGCCCGCCATGAATACGGCAAGTCCCTAGAGTTAAAGCTATGTGGTGTCTAGCTAGTCCAGCAGGAACTAAATTCCTTTTCATGGTGACTTTAAACGAAGTGCTTCCGTTTTCACAAAAGGAATTCTTTTTCGCCTAAAGCAGCAAATGTTTTCGTTATCCTCACAGACTTAAGAAGGTGCGGGAAATTGCGAGATTCCTGTGGGATAACACAGTATATTGCCCCGTAGGGCGTTAGCCCGATGAAGCTCACCGCACTTCCTTGGAAAGTGAGTAATTTCCCGCACCTTCAAGCTTTATTCTTAGAAACGAAAACTTCTAAATTCTTTTTGAATATTTTAAGGTTGTTAAAAAATCTTCATGAGCTTACACATTTTATTGCCTGAGCGAACATTCAATCAACGAATGGATAAATTAGTTTTTGTTGTAATTTATCGAAAATTAATTTCTGGTTTTGTTTGAAAGCGCAATCATACAAAATTAGACAAAAAACCGTATAATTTTCAGAACTTTTTGTAAGAAACTGATTGTAATCGGTTCCGTAACATTTTATGCTTAATAGTAAGCAATGAATCAAGGGGGTGATGGCGTGTTAAATCAAGCATCAGTCGAGCATGATATTTATTTATTTCATCAAGGCAATCTTCGTTACAGCTATCAGCTCTTCGGAGCGCATCCGCACACGGAAGACGGTGAAGAGGGTTATCGATTTGCCCTATGGGCACCAAACGCGAAACAGGTCAGTGTAGTCGGTGACTTTAACAACTGGAATGGAAGTAAGCATCCGTTGAAAAAGATGAATGACAATGGAATATGGTACGGATTCATTCCGGACTTGAAAGAAGGAACGATTTATAAGTATGAAATTTTGACACCGCACGGGCACTTGAGGTTAAAAGCTGACCCTTATGGGTTTTCAAGTGAGTTACGCCCGAATACTGCCTCTGTGACTTATCCTCTTAATAAGTATTCATGGAATGATCAACAGTGGATGAAGCGGCGGGAGAAGATCAATATCTATGAATCACCAACCTCAATCTACGAACTCCATTTGGGGTCTTGGAAAAACATTGAAACAGAAGTTTACTACAACTATCGTGAATATGCTGATATGGTCATCCCATACGTCAAAGAATTGGGATATTCCCATATTGAATTACTGCCGATAACGGAACACCCTTTCGATCGTTCATGGGGCTATCAGACCACAGGTTACTATGCTGCTACTTCGCGGTACGGAACCCCGGACGACTTCCGCTATTTTGTAGACCAATGCCATCAGAATGGCTTAGGGGTGATACTGGACTGGGTCCCTGCCCACTTTTGCAAAGATGAACATGGTCTGCGCAGGTTTGATGGAGAAGCCTTGTATGAATACCAGGATCCGATCAAAGCCGAAAAGCCTCAATGGGGGACGCTCACGTTTGATTTCGGCAGGAATGAAGTGCAAAGCTTCCTCATATCAAACGCTATTTATTGGCTCAAAGAGTTCCACTTAGATGGACTGAGAGTCGATGCTGTCGCAAGTATGCTCTATTTGGATTTCGGTAAAGAAGAGGGGCAATGGCAGCTCAATGAATACGGTGGCCGGGAAAATCTTGAAGCTGTTGAATTCATCAAAAAAATGAATGAAGCAATTTTTGAGGAAGTCCCGAACGTATTGATGATGGCAGAGGAGTCCACGTCTTGGCCGTTAGTAAGTGCACCTACCTATATTGGCGGTCTGGGCTTTAATTATAAATGGAATATGGGTTGGATGAATGACATGCTGAAGTACATCGAGATGGATCCGATCCACCGTAAGCATCATCATAATCTAATTACTTTTTCTCTTTATTACGCCTTCAATGAAAATTTCGTACTCCCGATTTCTCATGATGAAATCGTACATGGAAAAAAATCATTATTGAATAAAATGCCGGGTGATTATTGGAAAAAGTTCGCAAATTTACGAGCGTTTTTAGCTTTTATGTATGCTCACCCAGGTAAAAAACTGTTGATGATGGGAACGGAATTCGGCCAGTTCGATGAGTGGAAAGATCTTGAAGATTTGGATTGGGAATTGCTTGATTATGAATCTCATGCTTCTACACTTGAGTATGTTAAAGAGCTTCATCAGCTTTACAACGATATGCCTGCCCTATGGGAGCTCGATCACAGCGAAGAAGGTTTCTTCTGGATTGACCCTAACAATTATGAGCAGAGCATCGTATCTTTTGCCAGAAACAGCCGGAACAAAAATGATCAATTGATTATTGTCTGCAACTTTACTCCGGAGGTTTATCACAATTACAAGGTGGGCGTTCCGCATGAGGGCTCCTACAAAGAAGTTTTCACAAGTGATTCCACTCATTTTGGAGGTTCAGGTCAAACGAATGGACTTTATTTGGAAACAAAAGCAGATCCATGGCAAGGACAAAACCAGCATATTGAAATGACTATACCACCGTTAGCTGTAAGTTTCTTAAAAAGAACTTCTTCACCAAAGGAGGAGATAGAATGAAAAACAAAGAATGTGTAGCGATGCTTCTAGCAGGAGGACAAGGTACAAGGTTAAAATCACTTACGAAAAAAATTGCAAAACCAGCTGTCTATTTCGGAGGGAAATATCGGATCATCGATTTTCCGCTCAGTAACTGTACCAACTCCGGTATTGATACTGTAGGCGTACTCACACAATATGAGCCTCTTATCTTAAATAACTATATCGGGATCGGCTCATCCTGGGATTTGGATCGAAGTTTTGGAGGAGTGTCTGTACTCCCGCCTTATATGCAAGCTGAAGGCGGCGGATGGTATTCAGGAACGGCGAATGCTATTTATAGAAATATAGAATTCCTGGATCAATACAACCCTGAACATGTACTGATCTTATCAGGCGACCACATTTACAAGATGGATTACAACCATATGCTTGAATACCATATTGCTGCAGAAGCGGATGCTACCATTTCGGTCATCGAAGTGCCTTGGAGCGAAGCAAGCCGTTTCGGCATCATGAATACGAATGATGAAGGCCGCATCACGGAATTCGATGAAAAGCCTGAATTCCCGTTAAGCAATCTTGCTTCCATGGGAGTTTACATCTTTAAATGGGACGTATTAAAAAGGTACTTGATGGAGGATGAAGAGAAAGAAGGTTCTTCTCATGACTTCGGTAAGGATATCATTCCTGCTCTTCTTAACGACCGCAAAAAATTGAATGCTTACACGTTTGATGGATATTGGAAAGATGTAGGAACGGTTGACAGTTTGTGGGAAGCTAATATGGATTTGTTGAAAGAAGAGCCCGGACTTAATTTAAGTGATAACAAGTGGCGCATCTATTCTAAGAACCCTAACCAGCCTGCTCAATATATTGCTCCATGTGCAACGGTCAGAAATGCGCTGATCAATGAAGGCTGCCGAATTTATGGAACGGTGGACACATCAGTCATCTTTTATGGTGTCCATGCTGCTCAGGGATCCGTCATCAAAGATTCCGTTATCATGCCCAACGTGAAAATAGGTAAAAATGTAAAAATTCATCGTGCCATCATTTCAGAAGGAAGCGTTATTGAAGATAACTCTGTAGTAGGGGATTCGAGCCCTGACAGCCAAATTACACTAGTAGCTGAAGAAGGCAGTGTAATGGCTTCAAGCTATGCCACTATTATTAAATAAGGGGTGATTATATGGATCTGATCGCTGGAATTATCAATCTGGATCATGAACAAGACTTACTTGAGGAATTGACTTACTTTAGATGCGGTGCCGCAGTGCCTTTTGCGGGACGTTACCGTATGATTGATTTCACTATTTCTAATATGACGAACTCCCGTATAGAATCGGTCGCAGTTTTCGCTCGCAGAAAATACCGTTCCCTTATGGACCATATGGAGCAGGGGAAATCGTGGGATTTAGATCGTAAACGTGGAGGTTTGTTCATATTACCGCCTGACTGGAATGATCCTACAGACCTTTCGCGAGGAGATCTGCAGCATTTCCATAACAACATTGATTTTATCAGGCGTACGTTAGCTGATTATATAGTTGTCTCTGGCTCGCAAAATATTTGCAGCATCGATTACCGTGACGTACTGGAATCGCATAAAGAATCTGGAGCAGACGTCACAGTGGTTTATAAGAAAGTCGAAGAGCTTCAGCCTGAGCACAATCTGGCCCATAAGCTGACGATTGATGACAGCGGCAGGGTAATGGCTATTCATAATGATCATCAAAGCAACAACGTTTATATGGATATGTATATCATTGAAAGGGATTACCTTAATCAATTAGTGGAGAATTGCATTGCTCATGGATGTTCTCACCTGTTTTTAGATGGAATCAAAGGTAGACTTCCTGATATCCATATCAATGCTTATGAACATGAAGGAAGTCACGCTTTGATCAATTCAGTTGAAAGCTATTATCGTAACAGCCGTAAGCTGTTGAATGAATCTGAGCATGACGAACTTTTCAAAGAAGAATTTCCTGTCTTTACAAAGGTGAAAAATGAGGCTCCTTCCCAGTACGCCTATTCGTCAAATGTCACTAATACACTTGTCGCTAACGGTTGTACCCTTGAAGGTCACGTTGAAGACAGCATCCTATTCCGAGGGGTGAAGATCGGAAAAGGAGCGGTGATAAAGAATTCCATTATCATGCAGAGATGTGAGATCGAAGAGAATGCCGTACTGGAAAATGTGATTTTAGATAAGGATTGTTCGATTTCGTCTGGACGTACGTTAATAGGGGCTCCTGAGAAACCTTTTGTCGTTGCAAAACGGAAGACGATGTAAACTAGATAAAAGGAGCTGTCGGAACGCTGGATTCTGACGGCTTTTTTCTTTATCTATCGCTCTGTTATATGATGCTGTTGATAGTTACAAGGGTGGTTAAGGAGTCCACTCCATGCAAAACAAGGAGTCGCGACTTGGCCGTTAGCCCATAATCAACAGAGCTGGTTAATAAGGACTTATTCTATTTTGCTTTCAATAAATGTAAGGAGAGGGAAAAATGAATGTATTAATGATAGGTTCAGAGTGCGCACCGTTTATCAAAACAGGCGGCTTGGCTGATGTGTTAGGCTCGCTTCCTCAGGCGCTGAAAGAGGACGGCCATGACGTGAGGGTCGTTCTTCCTAAATACGAAAATATGAGCGATGAGTGGAAAATGCAATTAGAAACGATTCATACATTTGATGTACAGCTGGGTTGGCGAGACCAATATGCCGGCATTCAGTACATCGAGCATAACGGAATTCATGTTTATTTTATCGATAACGAATATTATTTTAAGCGTTCTAATTTATATGGCTATGATGATGAAGGGGAAAGGTTCGTATTCTTTAATAAGGCAGTCATGGAAATGATCCGACACATAGACTGGAAACCTGATGTGCTGCATTGTCATGATTGGCAGGCAGGGCTGGTCCCAGTGTTATTGCATACCCATTATGGAAGTGATCCTCTTTTTCAAGACATGAAAACTGTCTTTACCATCCATAATCTCAAATATCAGGGGATTTATCCAGATTCGGTTTTATATGACTTGCTCGGGCTTGATGGAAATATGATGACAACTGGTGGTTTAGAGTTCTTTGGTAACATAAACTTTATGAAAGGCGCTCTTAATTTTGCAGACCATATTACAACGGTCAGTGAAACTTACGCAAAAGAGATTCAAACCCCTTATTATGGGGAAAACTTAGACGGAGTACTTAGGGAACGATCAGAGAAATTGTCGGGTATTGTAAACGGGATTGACAGCCTCTCTTATAACCCAATGAATGATGATGCTGTTCCTGTTCCTTTCCGAAGCTCTCTGTCGAAAAAAGTTCAAAATAAAATGTGGCTTCAAGAAGAGCTAGGTTTACCTGTCAGAAAAGAAGTACCGATGATTGGAATCGTTTCCCGGCTGGTGGAGCAAAAAGGTTTTGATTTGATTGGAAGAATCATTGATGAACTTCTTGAAGAAGAGGACGTACAGGTAGTCGTTCTTGGTACCGGGGAAGCAGAGTATGAGCACATGCTTCAATGGGCCCAATCGAAGTATCCCGAGAAGCTGTCCGCGAATATCATGTTCAGTGAAGCCCTCTCTCGTCAGATCTACGCTGCCAGTGATTTATTCTTGATGCCTTCACGTTTTGAACCTTGTGGAATTGGCCAGCTCATAGCCCTTCGCTATCTGTCTGCACCAATTGTTCGTGAGACTGGAGGTTTAGCGGATACTGTACAATCATTCGATGAAGTGACAGGTGAAGGTAATGGATTTACGTTTACCAATTATAACGCCCACGACATGTTGTTCACAATTCGCAGAGCAATAGAATTTTACCAGGACCCTCCTTGCTGGAAACAGCTTGTGAAAAATATGTTGAATAGTCAATACCCTTGGAAATTTTCTGCCAGTCGCTATAGTGAATTGTATGAGACAACAGTAGAATAGGCGCGAATGGGAGGATACCCTATGTTCAGCGATAAAGAAGATTTCAAGCAGTCGTTTTCCGAGAAGCTCGAGACGACGTTAGGCAAAAAAGTCGACTCAGCCACAGAAACTGATGCTTACCGGGCCTTAGGGTCGCTGCTTACCGATGAAATCAATAAGAATTGGCTGAAAACGAATAAGCATTACCAAGAAAGCAAGGAAAAGCAAGTATATTACTTTTCTATGGAATTCCTTATTGGGAGATTAATGGGGAATAATCTATTGAACATGCAATTATTGAATACCGTGAGAAATGGATTAGATGAATTAGGGTTTTCACTGACAGAATTAGAAGAAAAAGAAAGTGATGCTGGACTTGGAAATGGCGGACTTGGAAGACTTGCTGCTTGTTTTCTCGATTCATTAGCCTCTCTTGGCTATGCGGGTCATGGGTATGGTATTCGCTATAAATACGGTATGTTCGATCAAAGGATCATCGATGGCTACCAGGTGGAACTGCCCGATCGCTGGCTCTCAAAGGAATATGTATGGGAAGTTCGCCGTCCTGAAGAAGCACTTGAAGTCAGGTTCGGCGGAGAAGTGGAAATGGTAGAAGAAAAGTCTGGAGCGCTTACGTGCAAACATACGAATTATGAGCAAGTTCGAGCCGTGCCTTACGATGTTCCGGTAGTCGGCTTTGACAATGAAACTGTGAACACACTCCGTCTCTGGTCGGCGGAAGCGTCAGAGGATGATACTTTGAAAAAAGCTTCCAAACAATCCGACTTTGATAATTTCCTGGAGCATAAACGTTCTTTGGAGGAGATTTCTGAGTTCCTTTATCCAGATGATTCTCATGAAGAGGGGAAGCGGCTGCGACTAAAGCAGGAATACTTTCTCGTTTCGTCGGGTGTACAAAATGCGCTGGATAATTTTGAGAAGCTGAACCTGCCTTTGACTACTTTCCCGGATCATGCGGCATTGCATATTAACGACACCCATCCAGCGCTTCTCATCCCTGAGTTGATGCGTATATTAATGGATGAACGGGGACTAGGCTGGGAAGAAGCATGGGACATCACGCAGGCTTCTGTGTCATACACGAACCATACTACATTGAGTGAGGCATTGGAAACGTGGCCGGTCGGCATGGTCCGCTCGCTTCTGCCGCGCATTTTCATGATTATTGATGAAATCAATGAGCGCTTCTGCCAGACTCTTTGGGAGAGGTATCCAGGTGACTTTGACCGGATCGCAAGCCTGGCCATTATAGCTGACGGCCATGTGAAAATGGCCCATTTATCGATTGTAGGAAGCCACAGTGTCAATGGGGTGGCAAAACTGCATACCGATATTTTGAAAAAACGTGAAATGAAAATTTTCTACGATACATTCCCGGAACGTTTTAATAATAAAACCAATGGAATCACCCACAGGCGATGGCTTATGCATGCAAATGAGCCGCTTTCTGCTTTAATAACAGAATCTATCGGTGATCAATGGGTCCGCCAGCCTGATCGATTACAGGATTTACTAAAGTACAAAGAAGATACCTCGTTTCTGAATCGATTGAATGATATAAAGCAAGAGAAGAAAGAAGAATTAACTGCGTTCATTAAGGACTACTCAAACATTACCATCGATCCGTCCTCTATATTTGATGTTCAAATTAAAAGACTTCATGGGTATAAGCGTCAACTGCTTAATGCTCTCCATATCATGCACTTATACAATAATTTAAAAGCGAATCCAAATTTTAATATGACCCCTCGCACGTTTATATTCGGGGCGAAAGCAGCACCAAGCTATCATTTTGCTAAAAAAGTGATAAAGCTTATTCACACCATCGCTTCTGTAGTCAATAATGATCCTGCTGTAAGGAACAGGATGAAGGTAGTTTTCTTAGAGAATTATTCTGTTTCCATGGCGGAACGCATCATTCCCGCTACGAACATAAGTGAGCAAATCTCGACTGCGAGTAAAGAAGCATCGGGTACGGGAAATATGAAATTTATGATGAATGGGGCCATAACACTAGGAACGATGGATGGGGCCAATGTAGAAATCCATGATTTAGTCGGAGATGATCACATTTATACGTTCGGCTTAAGCTCAGACGAAGTTCTGGAGTATTACAAGAATGGCTTCTATTCTTCGAGAAAAGTTTATGACGAAGATGACCGTGTGCGTCATACGCTCGATCAGCTGATCCACTACAGTCCTTTCTCTAAGGGAGAGACTGAGTTCCAGGACATCTACGATAATTTGATTACTTACAACGATGAATTTTTTGTGTTGAAAGATTTCGCCAGCTACATCGATACACAAGCTAAAATCAGTGAAGATTATCTGGATACGAGGCTTTGGAATGAGAAAAGTCTAGTCAATATCGCACGTTCGGGAAAATTTTCAAGTGATCGCACGATTCAAGAATATGCCTCTGAAATATGGAAGATCGAACCATCTGGCATACTGAAATAATTGGTCGAAGGAGGACTTCTTGTGAGACAACAGGATATTTTTCATAACAGCTTTGAATTGAAATATAGAGAACCTTTTGGAGCAGCTCCAAAAGGTTCCAACGTTACATTAACGATCGATGTACACAACCGCCATAATGTGTCACGCGTCGTTCTTCATTACATTCATGATAAGTCAGATGAAGAGTTTACGCTAGATATGGATTTATATAGTGAAGAGCATCATTACAATTCATTTGAAACTAAGCTTGAAATGCCCGAGAAGCCTCAGTTGGTCTGGTATTATTTCGAAGTGATTACAGAAAGTGAAACCCTATTCTATGGCCGGATAAATATTGAGGAAAGCGGAGAAGGAGTCGTGTATAATCAAGTTCCTCCTTCCTGGCAAATTACCGTATATGATCCGAGCTACGATACCCCGAAATGGTGGAAACATGCGACTATGTATCAAATTTTTCCTGACCGTTTTTATGCAGATGGAGAGATTGACCCTAGTAAAGCTCCTAAAACGAGTTTGATGCATTCCCATTGGGAAAACGATCCGTATTACATCCGCAATGAAGAAGGCGGCGTTGTAAGGTGGGATTTTTTCGGCGGAAATTTGCAAGGGATCATTAAAAAATTAGATTATATTAAGAAACTTGGTATTACTGTAATTTATTTGAACCCTATATTTGAAGCAGAAAGCAATCACCGTTATGACACGGGAGATTACCATAAAATCGATCAACTGCTGGGTACAAAAGAAGATTTTGAAGAGCTGATCAAGGAAGCGAAAAAGCGTGGAATGGAAATTATGCTCGACGGTGTATTCAGTCACACGGGAAGTAACAGTAAATATTTCAATCAGAGAAATGAATACAACACGCTTGGTGCTTACCAATCTAAGGATTCATTTTATTATCCCTGGTATAAGTTTCATAAATTCCCTGATGAATATGATGCATGGTGGGGAGTCGGGACGCTGCCAACGTTAAATAAAGAAAATAAAAGCTATCAGCATTTCCTCATCCATGATGAAGATAGTGTCATCAAAACCTGGCAGAAGTCAGGGTTGAAGCATTGGCGTCTTGATGTGGCGGATGAGCTGACAGATGACTTGATTAAACAAATTTATCAACAGCTGAAAAAAGAAGATAAATCAAGCGTCCTGCTGGGAGAAGTTTGGGAAGACGCTTCAAATAAGTCGGCTTACGGACATCGCCGGGATTATTTTCTAGGGGGCGTTCTTGACTCCGTTATGAATTACCCTCTTCGGGATCTGATGCTAAGCTTTATAAAAGGAGAGGTGGATGCCGTTTATCTCAACCGTCGCCTGCTGACGCTGAATGAACATTATCCTAACCCTTACTTCTATGCGTTGATGAATATGCTTTCGAGTCATGATGTCGAGCGGATTAAAACGATGTTGGAGGAATTTTTGCCAGATCACCTTTCTCGCGAGCAGCTCGATGGAATCGTTCAGGCTCAGGTTAAAGCACTAAGTTTATGGATGTACGCCTTTCCAGGAGTACCGTCTCTCTATTATGGAGATGAGGCGGGACTGACCGGTGGTGACGATCCTGATAACCGCAAACCTTATCCTTGGGGAAGGGAAGAGGAAGATCTTCTTGCCTGGTATCAGTCGATTGGTACGTGGCGTAATGAACACCAGGCGCTTCGTACGGGAAGCTGGATGCCTCATGCGTTACATGATGATGTGTTTGCTTTTGAACGCTGGACAGAGAATGGGCTTGATCATTTTGGTGATGGGGCCAACGATGAGAACTTGATTTTTCTTATGAACCGTAACATCGAAGAAGCAATTGAAGTGACTATCCCTGTCCGTAAAGGA
Source organism: Halobacillus campisalis (assembly GCF_030345335.1). Classification (GTDB taxonomy): domain Bacteria; phylum Bacillota; class Bacilli; order Bacillales; family Halobacillaceae; genus Halobacillus_A; species Halobacillus_A campisalis. The sequence continues at coordinate 140,683 of NZ_JAPVRC010000003.1, read as the reverse complement.
AAGTGGCAGCACATCGATAATAAGAGACGGATTTTTAAAGCTCAAAATGAAGAACTCAAGATTAAAATAAATCCTTCTGAATGCATGCTGTTAAGGCATATGCATTAGGATAAAAAAGGTCAGCTCCAGAAAGTGGGAGCTGACCTTTTTTTATTCGAATGTTCCTTTAACTGTGACTTCGCCTTTCTCCACCATGACTTGGCCCAAAGCGATGACTGTATCAATGGCTAATGTCTTCTCATCGAACAGGATGGCATCGGCATCCTGTTTTTCTTTGAGTGTTCCTTTCGACGAGAGTCCTAAGATACGTGCCGGATTTTCTGTTACGACTTGCAAAGCCTTGTCTAACGGCACCTTTTGCTCGTGAACAGCATCCTTGAACGCTTCGTACAGGGAGAGGACTCGTCCCACTTTTAATCCGATGAGCTCTCCTCTTTCGTTGAAATCAGGTAAGCTGCCCTGGGCATCTGAAGTGAAAGTGATTTGCTCAACGGGGACGCCTGCATCCAGCATTTCCTTTAATGCCTGGCTGCTTTTTACTTCTCCATCTTCCAAAAACTTAGGAATGGTGCTCGTCGTAAAATCAACGTATCCACCGTTTTTTGCATAACGAATGCCGGCTTCAAAAAGACTGCGGCTTCGGTTTACATGAGTGGGATAAAATTGGCTGATCGGTATGTCTGTACTTTCCACCACTTTTTCAATGAGGGAAAGGTGCTCCGGACTATCTCCTAAATGAATGTTGACGACCCCTTTTTTGCCAGATAACATTCCGCCTATTCGTGCCTGTGAGGCAAGACGGGAAAGTTCCTCAACTGTAGGCTGGGAAGAACGGTGGTCGGCGATCGCTATTTCACCAGCACCAATAATAAGGTCGATGAGCATTAGATCATCTTCAATTTTACCTGTTAATGTGCGTACCGGAATCTGGTATGAGCCTGTGTGAGCATAACAGGAGATGCCTTCTTCTCTAAGCGCACGGGCTTTAGCAATCAGGTTCGTCATTGTGCGGGTCGTTCCATCGGTACCAATGACACCGACAATAGTCGTAACCCCGCTGCGAGTCGCGTCCGTTAGTGGTAGCTCAGGGGTGCGGGTCCGATAACTTCCCTCACCGCCGCCTCCTGTTATATGGACATGTCCATCGATAAAGCCGGGTGTCATGATTTTCCCTCTGCCATCGATGACTTTTATCCAATCCCAATCACTGGGGATTTCTATTTGGTCGCTGATTTTGGCAATCCGCTGATCAGCCAGGAGTACATCCTTCACGCCTGAATAATGTGGATTGTATACTGTGGTGTTTTTAATCAATGTCAGCATGATCGCTGCCTCCTATCGTTAGTTGAAATTAATGAGCGCAGCCAGAATGATGAAAAAGGAAGCCAAGCCGAATAAGATCAGTTGGAATTTAATGATAAACTTGAACCATAATCCCCAATCTAAACGTGCTGCGCCAAGTGTACCCATCAGTGCGGCAGATGTCGGTACAATAATGTTCGTGAGTCCATCTCCTAGTTGAAAGGCCAGTACGGCTACTTGACGGCTGACCCCGGCAATATCGGCTAGTGGCGCCATAAGAGGCATCGTCAGCGCAGCCTGTCCAGATCCTGAAACTACAAAGAAGTTGAAGACCGATTGGAATAAGAACATGAACCATGCGGAAATGACTTCAGGTACACCTTCAAACAATTGACCCGCTGAGTGCAAGATCGTATTCAATACGGAAGCTGATGCTGGGTCGTCACCTCCAAGAATAATGATGATCCCCTGCGCCATACCTACGACTAATGCGGCTGGAAGGAGGTCCTTGGCTCCATCTGCGAAACCTTCTGCAATATCATTCACTCTCATATTATTCAATTTAAAAATGACACCGATGATACCTGCGACCAAACCGATTGTGAAAAATTGGCTGGCGATTTCCGGAATGAAATAGGCATTTTCAATAACACCCCAGATAATCCAAGCGACGCCGGCTGCTACGGTAAGAATGACCAGCAGGTGTCCTGTGGTGAAATTCACTTTAATATCTTTTTGTTCAAAATCATCGCGGAAATACTGGTCTGAATCATAAGCTAGTGAACGTGTCGGATCTTTTCGAACACGACTGGCATATTTCCACGTATAAAAGGTTCCAACAGCTGTGAACACAAGCCACATGACCATACGGAAAGGTGAACCGGAAAGCACTGGAACGTCAGCGACTCCCTGAGCAATCGCTACACCGAAAGGGTTCATCCATGATGTGGCAAAACCGATCTGTGTCGCAACATAAGTGATCATGATGCCTGTGATGGCGTCGTAACCAAGGGCAATGACGAGCGGCACAAGAATCATAGCAAAAGCAATCGCTTCTTCGCCCATTCCGAAGACAGCCCCGCCTAAAGAGAAGAGGAAGAACATTATGGGGATAATGAGCACTTCTTTTCCTTTTGTCCGATCTATAACGGATAGAATTCCTTCTTCAATCGCTTTTGTTCTCATAATGATACCAAAAGCCCCGCCGATGATTATAATGAAAGCCACAACCCCGACAGCAGAACCCCATTTATCACCGCTCACTAACCCTTCAAACACGTAGTTGAGCAGTCCGGCTCCGCCGCCTCCTTCGAACAAGGTGGTGCCGCTGCTTTCTCCTTCTTCAGTCGAGTAACTTTCGGGAACAAGTACGGTGCGTGTTTCTTCTGATCCAGAGTTGTCGTAAGTGACATCTTCTGTTTCAAACACCCCTGCTGGAACTAAGTACGTAAGCAGTGCAGCAAATAAGACAACACAAAAAATGATGACATACGTATGTGGCATTTGAATGGCTTTTTTCTTCTTCTTCATGTATTTTCCTCCTTATTTTTCTCCTCACTATTACACATGCAAAAACCATGCCAACAATATTTTCTGAATATTTCAAGTTTTAATGGGTTTGCGGGTTATTATTGGTTTTATTAGGGTGGTATAATAGAAACCAGAAAGGGTGTCTTTATGGATAATCATTTGACTCTATTAGCAGGAACTCCAGAAACAAGAGCTACACTGCATCAGCAGCTGGACGAAATTTTTGGTGAGTTTATTAAGATTGATAGTTATTCGGTAGATGAATCTCTACCGGATCTGATAGAAAAAGATTTGATCATTTTCTCCTCCCATTTAATAGAGCAGGAAGCAGCTCATGTCATTGGTGAACGCTGCACGTCGATTACTGCCCGCAGAACCATCAACTATCAACATATTGATCGATTGTTCGAGCTTCGCGATAACACCACGGTACTCTGTGTCAATGATACCCCTGAAATGACAATAGAGACGATTGATACATTGGAAAAAATCGGGATGAACCACCTGAATTATAAGCCCTATAACGGCCGCTCATCCAGTGAAGAAATCGATACCGCCATTACACCCGGCGAAGTACCGTTCATCCCTAAGAGAATTGGAAAGGTTGTCGATATCGGAGTCAGACTGATTGACATTACCACCTTGATCGAGATACTGGATCATTTTCAATTGAAGCGTAAACTGGGCGGCATCATTTCAAGCCGTTATACAAGTAAGATCATTGAGTTAAGTAAGAAAATTTCTGAAATGAACCAACAAACGCAAACTTTAAACGAACATCTAAAGCAAGTGGTGGATGGCGTCAATGATGGAATTATGGCGATTGACGTAGTAGGGAAGGTTACGGTGTTCAATCCATTCATGGAAGAATATACGGGACTATCTGCTTCTCATGCTATAGGAAAGACTCTTCCACAGTTATTCAAACAGCATGACCTGCTGCAATTTTTGTCCCAGCCTCAAGAGGAAGGGCGCTACTTTACCATTAATACGTATAACGTTATGGTATACCGTTTTGATTGGGAAGGCAGTGACAGTGTACTGCTCATTTTCAAAAACACCGACGAAACGATTACGATGGAGCGGGCGGCGAGGAAACAGCTCACGAAAACCGGGTATATCGCCAAGTACCACTTTCAAGACATTATTGGTGAAAGTGAGGCGCTTGAAAAAACAAAAGAAATCGCCAAGAAGTTGGCACGGTCTGAACTGCCTGTCCTCATCCAGGGAGAAAGCGGCACAGGAAAAGAGTTGTTTGCAAGCGCCATCCATAATCATTCTGGTCAACGACTGGATCCGTTTTTGGCTGTGAATTGCAGTGCTCTCCCTGAAGAACTGCTGGAAAGTGAACTATTTGGCTACGAAGAGGGGTCATTTACAGGAGCGAAGCGAGGCGGGAAAAAGGGAATCTTTGAGCAGGCTGATGGAGGTACAATCTTTCTGGATGAAATTGGAGATATCAGTCTCAAACTGCAGGCGCGTTTACTCCGAGTCATTCAAGAAATGGAAATCCGAAAAATCGGTGGCAATAAGAACATTCCTATTCAAGTGCGCGTGATCGCAGCTACAAACAAAGACCTTCTCCGCCTGATTGAAGAAGGGAAGTTCCGCGAAGATTTATATCATCGTCTTAAAGTCTTATTTCTGCAAATTCCTTCATTAAGAAAAAGAAAGGCAGACGTTCCGAGGCTTGTTCACCAGTTTCTCATAGAAAACGGCTGTCCTGACCATAAAATAAGTCCCTCCTTAATGAACACATTGAAAGACTATGAATGGTACGGAAATATACGAGAGTTGAAGAATACGATTTCCTATTTGATTACTGTTGGAGAAGGCACAGTTATTACAGAAAGAGATTTGCCGAACGACGGATTTTTTCAAAGTAATTTGTCATATGAAGCAGACGCACAACTAAGTATGCTCGATCAGCAGAAGTTCATTCACGTATTAGCTATCATCCTTGAACTTAATGAGTCCTATGTCAGTGCGAGTCGCAGCAAAATCAGTGAACGAAGTCAGCAGTCTGATTTTCCACTCTCTGTCCAGCAAATCAGAAAAACAATAAAGGATCTCGAAGAGCACGAGTATGTAAAGGTGAAGCGAGGAAGAGGAGGTACGGAAATAACGGAGCAAGGCAGATCTTTTTTAAAATATTAAACGCCGTCATTGATTCTCATAAGATAGTTATTCAACAATATGGCGGGATAGAGGAAGACTCGGTTTCGCGATAACCTGGGTTCGATGCTGTGGGACCTTTGCTGTTTCGTCATCATTATGAGAGGAAGGTGGTTTTAGGAATGGACTCGCTTTCCGTGGGAGTGCGGTGAGCTTCCTCAGGCTCCGCCTTCCGGGATCTCACCATTCACTCTCATCCCACAGGAGTCTCGCCCATTCCTAAAACCACCTAACTTATATTAAGAGACGGAACTAAAAAATGAGAAAAAAACTCTCTTGTACGAATGTTATCCACCGCCCCTCAATATAAGATTTGATTCTCGAAATCACCTGGATAAGTACTTTCTTACTTATAGTGGGGACATTAAACTCCAGTGCTATAGTTCCTTGATTTTAGTTTCAAAACTCCTGCACTTTAAGGTAGTTTCAATTATCTTCTTGCAGAGAACAAGTTCGCTGGTTACATTCAAAAGAGTAAAAAAGAAGCCAGCTCCCTATATTAAGGGGCTGGCTTCTTCCGTTTATCTAAAGTCTCTATTAGCTTCCGCCACTCGGCTGACTGCCGTATAAAGAACAGTAGCTCCAACTGTGAGAGCTGTCAGTAACCATAAGAAATTTTTCATGATATCGTTCCCCCTTAAGAAAAATTAAAAGAAGCGTACTTTCCCTTTTTTAAGGACAAGCTTAGGACCACCGACTAAGAATAAATAACGGTCATCTATTACGTTCTTCATTGCTTTTGCGCTCATACCGTAAAGCTTCTTATCATCCAGGACTGTTCCCATCGCATCACTTCCGCCAAGAGAAGCTACCGTACCTTTATAATCAAACTGGAAGCTTTGTAAAGGCTCTTTACGCAGCAGAGCTGTAAGGTTGGAAGCACAAGTGTCCGCTTCTTGAATTGCGCTCTGAGCGTTTACTGCGAACGGCTTATCGCTTTCTTTGTCCATAACCCATGAACAATCGCCGATTACAAAGATATTTTCATAGCCTGGTGCACGTAAGTCCTCATTGACGTTCACTTTTCCTTTGAAAATTTCAAAACCGGATTCGCCGACGATGGAGTTCGCCTGTACTCCGCCAGTCCAAACGACAGTTCCGGCATTGATTTCTTCACGGTCGTCTCCTACAATAAATCCCTTTTCCGTGCATTCTTGAATTTTAGTACCGATTCTGAATTCTACTCCGCGATCTTCAAGAGATTTTTTCGCATACTCTACTAGATCCTCCGAAAATCCAGGGAGGACAGTAGGAGCCGCCTCTACATTGATAATGCGGACTTTCTCACGGTCGATGTTGTACTCCTTGCATAATTCAGGTACACGCTTAGCTAATTCACCGACAAATTCGATACCAGTAAATCCGGCTCCGCCAACTAAGATGTTCAATGAATCTTCATTTCTATCAACTCCGCTGCTGTAACGAGCAAACTGATACTCTATATGGTCACGGATATATCTGCTGCTGTTGATGTTCTCAATCTTAAGAGCGTGCTCTTTAATTCCAGGTATACCGAAAGTTGCTGTTTCAAATCCAAGAGCAACGACGAGATAGTCATAGCTTAACTCCCCGTTTTCTAGAACGACGCGCTGTTCATCCTTCTTGATTTCAACAACTGTATCGTAATGCAATTGGACACGTTTCGTATTTAGGACGTCACTGATCATAACCCTGGATTTGTTAGGTTCTTCCGTTCCTGCTGCAACTTCGTGAAGCCAAGTCGTCAGGTAGTGATAATTGTGTTTGTTGACTAAAGCGATTTCTGCTTCCTCAGGCTTGAGTTGCTGAGAGAGTCTCTTTGCCGTCATCATCCCTGCATACCCTGCACCTAATACTAAAATTTTCGGTTTACTTTTACTCACTAGATCTCCACCTTCCTCTTGGTTTACGTTTACCAAGCACACGAATCTTCCAGAAATCCGTGGATACAATCTCTACCAATTCATTATAACAAGGACGATAGAGTTGTTGTAATCATATCTATTCATTTACGTCGCTTATTGTAAAAAAAGGAGAGTGAGTGTTTCATGATTGTTCATGAATTACCTTGAAAAATGTCTTCATATCAACGAAAATAGGTATAACTCTTATGAGGAGGAGGTAGGACGTGAAGCTCGAATTAACTCAAAATCAATCGACTCGTTTAAAAATGACGAAGGAGCTCCGTCAAGCTATCTCTCTTTTACAGTACACCCAGGTGGAATTAGTTGATTTCATAAAGGAACAAGCGATGGAAAATCCATTGATAGAAATTGTAGAGCCTTCTCCAACTAATTTCTCGTCTCCTAATCTTACAGTAGAAGACTATGCAGAGAGACTAGTAGATTGGCGGCAGACACTTCTTGAAGAACAGCGATTGCTTACATTGAGTGAAATGGATAAGAAGGTGGTCAGCCAATTAATTTTGAACCTTCATGACAATGGATTTTTACCTTACACGAAGGCAGAATTGGCTACAGAGATAGATGTGGAAGAGAAGGATGTAGAAAGTGGCTTGTCCATTTTAAAGCAGCTTCAGCCAGGCGGGCTCGGCTGTTACGGTTTTAGAGAGTATTTACTTTTCCAAGTTAAGAACCATGCTGACTTTTCCCTTATCCGTCTGGTAATCGAGAATCACTTACCAGAACTTGCCGATGAAAACTGGGCCTATTTAGCGGAGCACTTATCGATTACAAGGCAGAAGGTTATGACCATCGCAAATCTAATAAAAAGTTTGAGCCCACGTCCTATGCTGCCTTCTACTAAACAAGCAGAATACATTGCACCTGATTTTTACGTAGAGAAAGTAGGGGAAAGGTATGAGGTTTCTCTGAATAAATATGGGGAGCCGCGCATTTACATGAACAGCCACTATAAAAATATCGAAGGTACCGCTGGCGAGTATGTAAAAACTTGCTATAATAAGGCTTCATGGTTGATTCGCAGTATCGAAAAACGACATACAACAATGCTCAAAGTGGCGCAGTCTATTGTCGATCGACAGATAGATTTTCTGAACGATGAAGGAAAGGGAGCTTTTGCACCGTTGCAGCTGAAAGATATAGCGGAAGAAATTGATAGACATGAATCTACTGTCAGCCGAACAGTCGCGCATAAATATATTCAGACCCCTTTTGGCACGGTACCGCTTAGGATGTTTTTCACATCGAAATTACAGCTGCATCAGGGCGGTTCTGTATCATCAAAATACGTGAAATATCTCATACGCGAACTGGTGAGAAATGAGAGTCGGCAAAAGCCTCTCTCTGACCAGAAGATAGCAGATGTTTTAAATAGGGAGCATACCATCATAATTTCCCGCAGGACTGTAGCTAAATATAGAGAAGAATTGAATATCAGCTCTTCGTCTAAACGAAAAGCTGTTCAATAAGATTAACAATCCTCTTGAGCGGCAATAGTAATGATAGATTAAAACAAAAGGAGAACTAGAGGTTATGAAATCATATATACAAGAACAAGTGCAGAATTATAAGGAAAAACATAAAAATAGTGGACGTTTACTCATAAATTGTCCTGACCAGCCGGGCATCGTGTCTTCAGTCACACAGTTCCTTCATAAAAATGAAGCGAATATCATTGAATCCAATCAATATACGACAGACCCTCAAGACGGAAAGTTTTTCATGCGTATCGAATTTGATTCACCACGCCTGCCGGAGAAGGAAGAGGAACTGCGTAAGGATTTTCACTCGATTGCCGAACAATTCGATATGACATGGACGTTAAAAGGTGCTTATGATGTGAAGAAAACAGCCATTTTCTGCTCAAAGGAACTCCATTGTCTGCGGGAACTTTTACTGGAATGGCAAAGTGGAGACCTTATTACGGACATTGGGTTGGTAGTAAGTAATCATGAAGATTGCCGAGAACTTGTTGAATCGTTCAATTTGCCTTTCTACCACATTCCATCGAATAAGGATATTCGCAAACAGGTAGAAGAGAAACAACTGGCTTTATTAGAGGAATATGAGATCGATCTGATTGTACTTGCGCGCTATATGCAAATATTGACCCCGGAATTCGTTGCTGCGCATCCGTTCAAGATCATTAATATCCACCATTCGTTTTTACCGGCCTTTATTGGAGCCAACCCTCATAAGCGGGCTTATGAGCGTGGTGTGAAGCTGATTGGAGCAACATCCCATTACGTTACAAATGATCTTGACGAAGGTCCGATTATTGAACAGGATATTATGCGTGTCGATCATCGTGACAGCATAGATGACTTGAAAAAGATGGGACGTACGATTGAACGAAGCGTTCTTGCTCGTGGTGTGAAGTGGCATTTAGAAGATCGCTTGATCGTTCATGAAAATAAAACCATCGTATTTTAAATACATGGTGATATAGGCGGTGTCTGGTCATAATGAAAGCTCCATATTTCATGGTCATGTTCGCCGCCGTATTGTGGGGAACTACTGGAACAGCTCAAACCTTTATTCCAGCCAGCCATCCTATATCGGTCGGTGCGGTCCGTTTAGCTGTAGGCGGTATCTTTTTATTTGTGGCAGCACTTGCTATGAATAAGTTCCGATTCAGGGGTTTGCATACTAAATATGTCTTTTTTGCAGCGATAAGTATGGCCTGCTATCAGCCATTTTTCTTCTCAGCCGTCAGTTTAACGGGAGTAGCAGTCGGCACAGTCGTAGGAATAGGAAGCGCCCCGGTTATGGCTGGTTTAATCGATTGGTTGTTTATGAAACGCAGAAAATCAAGAAGATGGTGGATGGCCACGTGTCTATCGATTATCGGCTGCGGCATGCTTTTTCTAAATAGTGTGGAAATTACCGTGGACCCTTTAGGTATTTTGCTTGCGCTCGGAGCCGGGTTATCATTTGCGGCGTATACGTTGACTAGTGAAAAGCTTGTGAAAAACCATTCGCCTATAACAGTGGTAGCCGTAGTCTTCATCTTAAGTGCGATCATACTATCGCCGTTCCTATTCGTATTCGATTCATCATGGATGGCGAACGTCAATGGTGTTTTAGTCAGTCTCCATTTAGGGATATTGGCTACAGGCGTTGCGTACGTATTATTTTCTAAAGGATTAATAAAGGTGCCTGGTTCTACAGCGGTAACTTTGTCGCTTGCAGAACCTTTGACGGCTGCTTTGTTAGGTGTATTTGTCGTAGGAGAAGTCTTCTCCTTAGTGTCCTGGATAGGGATGGCTCTTATTTTATGTGGGTTGTGTTTGTTATCAATTTCTTCACCGAAAAAATCAAGGGCCCAGGCTGCCTGAAATTTCCCGGGAAATATCGACAGGAAAAATAATAAAATCCGCCAATTCTTCTAACGAAAGAATTGGCGGATTTTTTATTTTAAAACTATGTTTAATTTCTGTGTTGATAAACATATAAGCTACCTAATTTGGAAGGTCGGTTTCTTTATTTTTGTTTGGAGAATGAGGTCTTGGAAATGACTCGCTTTCAGCGGGGAAGACGGCAAGCCTCCTCGAGCTAAAGCTCTCCGGGGTCTAGCCAGTCTATCCATTCCCGCAGGAGTCTCCCCATTTCCATGGTGTGAGGAACGAAACGAAACCATCTTTTAATGATCACCTGAAAAGTATTATGTATAGATACTTTTCAGGTGCCTATAGAAGAACTAGCAAAAGCTTTGCATTGGTGTGTGGCGAGTGATGAAACTCAGCAATTCTCTAAAGAAGCGGTGAAAGATTAACAAACTGAAGGAGACCCTCTTGACTGAAAGTACTTCACTAAGAATGTTACAAACGCTGTTTTATCGAAGTGCTATATTTTATCTCTTTAAAGAGCTTCCGTTACTGAACCTACTGGTGTGTCAGGATTGATTCTATTAATGTGAAAACTTTTACGTCAGTCTCTTTCTGTGAAGTAAATTGACAACTGGATTCGTTATACCTGCATTAGAAACATCCGATTTTGTCACAAATAAATTTATTTAAACCTAGTGGATTGGTTCAGGATATTTATTACATAGCGTTTCATTTATGTATATTCTTCTAATCTACGACGGCCTTACTCACGACCAATCCTGACTGCTTTTATCTGCCCCGTGCTGCTTGAGTATAGAGGGAGTGGAGGTCGTTGATCTGTCACGGTAACTTAATCGTAATTTAAAAACTGCGTATTCGTCTTTTTCGATGTCCGTTGACCAAACAGCGTCAGCCAGATCATAGATAGTATCGTTAGCAAGGGATACAGCCTCCTCTTTGAAAGACAACTTCTCAATCGTTAGGACACGTGCAATTTTTCGTCTCTTCATCAAAATCGTTTCCATGCTTAATTCGGCTTACACGTTTAACGAGTCTCATCGTGAACACTTTATTGTGCTTAAATAATCGTGATTCTGCTGACCAAACTTGAACTGCATAGAATACTACAGTGTTTTGCGCTTTTTCGAGTTATACATTACTTCTTTTGCTTGTAAATTATTAACTTTATTAAGTAATCATTTAACATATTTAATAACATTTACGATATCAGCTTTAATTTTTTTTGTCAAAGCGAATAAAAAATTTAAAATGGGCTGATCGTATGGCCTGATAGACTAAAACAAAGTAATAAAAAGATTAACGTTTTGACAAGATGAGATTATTCGTTAAGATAAGTTTGTTAAGAAAAAATTTAATAAAGTTTATTTGTTTGGTCTGGAGGAGGTTGTAAATGTCGAACCAACAAGGAGACAATGCGCGTGCTTCTTTTGAACAAGCAAAAGCGCTAGTCATAGATTCAATTGCAGAAACAATGGATTTGTATGGCGTCACCAGGAGTGCAGGCAACTTGTATGGAACTATGTACTTCGGAAATGATATGACCCTGGACGAAATGCGTGAAAAGCTGGGGATGAGTAAGCCAAGCATGAGTACGGGTGTAAAGAAGCTTCAGGACTATAACATAGTGAAGCAGACTTTCCGTAAAGGAACGAGAAGACAAACTTTCGCGGCGGAAAAAGACTTCTTTCAATTCTTCGCAAACTTTTTTGCGAAAAAGTGGCTGCGAGAAGCAAGGATTAATTTAGACGCTATCCATAAGGCTCAGCAAGAGCTTGATCAACTTCTTGAAAATGAATCTGTAGATGGAAATTTACGCGAAGAAGCTCTGTTGACTTATAGGCAGATGGAAGATTCTAAGCCTTATTATTACTGGCTTCAAAAATTAGTTGCTTCGATTGAAAGCGGCGAATTATTCGATGCCATTCCCGTAGATGAAATTAAGAAACAATAAGCAGGTAGACGCGTCTTTGTAAAATAGCGAATACGTTATTTCAAGAAAACGTCCGCCTTTTATAACTTGCAGAATATTCAGAAAAATAATTAGGAGTGAAGCCGATGACAGAACAGTCAAATGAAAATCAGTCATTCTTAAGAAAGAATGCTGCAGCGTTGATACTAGGAATCTCAGTCGTTATATTTATGTTTTATATTTTCCTTACGAATGATGACATCCATTGGGGTGGATTCATTGCGATGATCGTGTTTTATGCACTTGTTTATTACATTGGTGCAATTTTTGCTTCAAAAAAATCTAATTCCCTCTCAGATATGATGGTTGCCAAGCGCAGCATCCCCCTTGGAATCGCAATGTTCACGATGGCCGCTACATGGGTAGGCGGCGGTTATGTGAATGGAACCGCAGAATTCACTTACAGTGATGGACTTGTTTGGGCTCAAGCTCCCTGGGGTTATGCTCTAAGTTTAATTATTGGCGGTATTTTCTACGCAAGAAAAATGCGCCGTTATGAATTTATGACAATTCTTGACCCTCTGCACCAAAGGTTTGGTAAACGGATGGCGGGTATTTTATATATCCCGGCTTTACTAGGAGAAATGTTCTGGAGTGCTGCTATACTTACAGCGTTAGGGACTACATTTGGTACGATCTTAAATATTGATTTTACAACTTCCATTATATTATCAGGAATCATCGCCATCGCTTATACCGTAGCTGGTGGAATGTGGGCCGTCGCCTATACGGACGTGTTCCAAATGGCCGTTTTGCTGATAGGTCTAGTATTAGTGATTCCTTTTACTTTAGGTCATGTAGGTGGTCTAGAATCGGCCTGGGGGAATTACTCCTCAGAAATGGGGACTTACTCTAACTTGTTTCCTCCTTTAGATGGATGGAATCATCCGGACTGGGGAGATTATTACTGGAATTGGATTGATTACGCCTTGCTGCTTATTTTTGGTGGTATTGCGTGGCAAGTATATTTCCAGCGTGTTCTTTCAGCAAAAAATGAAAAAACGGCGATGTGGCTGTCTATTACGGCGGGTGTTATTTGTATCCTTGCTGCCATTCCAGCAGTAATCATCGGAGTGGTAGGATATAACATCGATTGGGCAGGGATGGGTCTCCCGACACCTGAAAACGCATCCGTTGTATTGCCGCACGTATTGCGTTACTTAACGCCTGAAATCATATCTGCTATCGGGTTAGGAGCTCTTGCAGCAGCTGTTATGTCATCCATGGACTCTTCAATTTTGTCAGCATCATCGATGGCATCCTGGAACATTTATCGTCCATTAATTAACCCGAAAGCCAGCCAGGACAAGCTGAAAAAAATCATTAAACGGATGATCATCATTGTAGGAGTAGGCGCAATGATCATCGCCTTAAACGTTCAAAGTGTTTATACTCTTTGGTATTTAGCTTCTGATTTAGTGTATACTGTACTGTTTCCTCAATTGACAATGGCACTGTTTTATAAAAACGCGAACCTTTATGGATCAATTGCTGGATTTTCAGTAGCCGTATTCCTTAGATTGGGAGGAGGGGAGCCAGCACTTGGCCTTCCTGCATTTTTACCATATCCGATGATTGATGCGGACGGCATCGTTCTATTTCCATTTAGAACTGTGGCTTGTATCGCTGCATTCATCTTCATTTTTATCGTTTCTGAATTGACGAAAAAGAAATGTAGGCCTCAGCCTTTGCTGCTGCCTTCTGAGAAACAATCCGATTGAGAATCGACTTCTTAAAACAAAAAAATCAGCCAGTCCTTTTTAGAAGGGCTGGCTGATTGTGATTATACGGTCTTAATTATTTATTTAATTCGATGGAGAACTTATGCAATAAATCGCGTAGTGCAGGTTTTTCATTCCCATTTCTGCCCACTACATGACGGGCAGTAATTAACGAATTGAGAACTGCTTCTTCTGTAGCTTCTCCGATTGCGCGAAACGCTGTATCAAGGTCTTCTTCATGAATGGAAAGAATGTTTTGTAATCCGTCCGTTTTATTATGAGGGATTTTAGTAGCTGTAGAGAAACCTATGACAATTTCACCGCTTCCATTTGCAATGATGCTTCCCGTTCTTGATAGTCCTGTAACGCTTCTTTTCAATATCCTGTTTAACTGCCTTTCAGTTACAGGCAGGTCGGTGGCAGCAATGATCATAACCGAACCTTTATCTTTTTCATCTTCAGAAGTCTTTAGCTTATTATGTAAATCCTTTCCTATTGAGCGTCCTCCAATCATTAAATCATGTAATGCTCCGAAATTGGTGACCACATAAACGCCAAGTGTATACGTCTTATCCTGCAATTCTATTAATCTGGAGGATGATCCCACTCCGCCTTTTAGAGAGTAGCAAAGCATACCGGTTCCAGCACCTTCTGTTCCTTCTTTAAAGACGTCAGAGGCCTGATTGATGGCAGCAGTTACATGTTCCTTCGTAACGTAACGCTCTCGTATGTCGTTTAAAAACATATCATTGCATTCACCGACAATCGGATTTACAGTACCCGTTGTTCGTCCAATTTCAGGGGTTCTGGATAACATATAGTCTATGACGGCATCAGCTGCTGTCCCTATATTTAATGTATTGGTCAGCACTATGGGAGTTTCTATCGTTCCCATTTCTTCAACTTGGACCAAGCCCATTGTCTTACCGAAACCATTGACCACATAGGCGGAGCTGATCACTTTTTCATGAAAAAGGTCACCTTGATGCGGAAGGATAGCCGTGACCCCTGTCTGCATCTGCTTATCGCTGAGTGTCACTTGGCCAACTGTCACTCCAGGTACATCGGTAATCAAGTTATTTTTCCCTGCACGAAGGTGACCAATATCTACTCCGTAATCTTTGATTCTTTTAGTTTTATTCATTTTGCTCACCTCGTCCTATTAGATCTAATTTTTGCATAACTGTGTAACTATATGCAAAAACGATGATTTTAGTGTATAAAATGGAAAAAAATTGAACTGGATTGTGAGAAAATCTATCAAATGAAATTTTTTTGAAATAAATTTGGTTGCGCTTTCATTTTTAGCGCCTATTTAGATAACTCCATTCATTACAGGGATTCAAACAATATATATAAATATCAGAATTATCAGATTATTAACTCAAAAACGCTCTATTAGAGGGTTTGGAGCGTGAAATGTACCTTCCTTCATGCTATACTTATATGAAACTGAAAAAAACAGAATTTTGTCACTTTTGCGTAGAGACTTCAATGATTAGTAAATGAGGGGGAACAAATATGCAAAAAAACGGATATCCGATTCCTCAAGGGTTGTATCACCCTGACAACGAGCATGAAGCTTGTGGGATAGGAATGCTAGCAAATATTAATGGAACAAAATCACATAGTATTGTTGAGAACGCTATTACAATCCTTTGTAATTTAGAACACCGTGGCGGCCAGGCGGCTGATATCAGCACAGGAGATGGTGCAGGAATTTTAACACAGATTCCTCATTACTTTTTTGAGAAACAGTGCGAGAAAGAAGATATCGAACTTCCGCCAGAAGGTGAATACGGCATCGGAATGGTGTTTTTGCCCGAAGATCACGAAGCTCGTATGCATTGTAAACAGTTGTTCGAAAAAATCGTCAAGGAGGAAGGCCAGAATTTCTTAGGCTGGCGTACCGTTCCTATTAACGATTCTTTTGTAGGAAACGATGCGAAAAAAACGAAACCATTCATCCGTCAGGCGTTTATAGCACCAGCAGAAGGCATTAAAACGAAGATGGACCTTGAACGTCGTTTATACATTATCCGTAAGCGTGCAGAAATTGAAATTGCTGGAGGAGAAGGATACGACGATTTTTATTTCAGCAGTCTTTCCTCCAGTACGATTGTATATAAAGGAATGCTTATTCCAGAACAGTTAGACTCTTTCTACATTGATTTGAACCATCCGGATTTCAAGACCGCGTTAGCGCTCGTCCACTCTCGCTTTAGTACAAACACTTTTCCAAGCTGGAAAAGGTCTCACCCGAACCGCTATACGATCCACAACGGAGAGTTCAATACATTGCGAGGTAACGTGAACTGGATGAGAGCAAGACAGGAGTTGTGTGAATCAAAGCATTTCAGCGACGAAGATTTGCAAAAGCTTCTGCCTGTCATCGACTCTAACGGCAGTGACTCCTCCATGTTCGATAATGCTTTTGAGTTCCTATACCTTTCTGGACGTTCACTTGCTCATTCAGCAATGATGATGGTACCGGAGCCATGGGCCAATGATGACTCTATCCACCCTAAGAAGAAAGACTTCTATGAATATCATAGCTGTTTGATGGAGCCTTGGGATGGCCCTGCTGCCCTTGCGTATACAGATGGTAAGCAGGTTGGAGCTTGTCTTGACCGTAATGGTCTGCGCCCAGCTCGTTATTATGTGACGAAGGATGGCATGATCGTCCTTGGTTCTGAGGTGGGAGCCCTGGATATTTTTGCGGATGATATTCTGTATAAAGATCGTCTACATCCAGGGAAAATGCTGTTAGTCGACCTTGAAAAAGGTGAAATTATTCCTGATGAAGAGATTAAACTAGAAATCGCCAACCAGGAGCCTTATGGTGAATGGTTAAAAGAATATAAGATGGATTTAGAAGACTTACCGAAACCAAAATCAAAACCAGACCATACAATAGACAGCCTTCTCGACCAACAGTTGGCATTCGGTTATACAACAGAAGAGCTAAATAAAATTTTAAAGCCGCTTGTTTCAGGTGGTAAGGATCCTGTCGGTTCTATGGGATACGACTCACCTTTGGCCGTCTTATCGAAAAAGCCGCAGTTGCTTTACAGCTACTTCAAGCAGCTTTTCGCCCAGGTTACAAACCCGCCGATCGATGCTATCCGAGAAAAGATCATCACAATGGTAGAAACGACGATTGGGTCCGAGGGGAACCTTGTGGAGCCTCAGCCTGACAGCTGTCGGAAAATACGTTTGCAAACTCCAGTATTAAGAGATGACCAACTGGAAACGCTGCGTCAGCAAAATGTAGAGGGTTTTCAATCCCAAACTCTATCGATTCTATTTGCAGCTGAAGAAGGCTCAAATAAAATGGAGGCGGCTCTCGACGAAGTGTTCAAAAAAGCTGATGAAGAAGTTGAGAAAGGAACGACTTTACTCATCCTATCGGACCGTGGAGTAGACCGTGATCATGCTGCCATTCCTGCTTTATTAGCGGTGTCAGGTCTCCACCACCATTTAATTCGTCAAGGAACTCGTACGAAAGTCAGTATTCTTCTGGAATCAGCAGAACCACGCGAAGTCCACCATTTTGCAACACTGCTTGGATATGGTGCTGAAGGTATTAATCCTTATTTAGCGTATGAGTCAATAAATGATTTGATCGAGAAAGGTGATCTGGAGGTTGAATCGCTTGATGTAGCGGTCAATCGCTTTGTTAACGCAGTAACAGATGGGGTTATCAAGGTGCTTTCTAAAATGGGAATCTCTACGATTCAGAGTTACCGAGGTGCGCAGATTTTTGAAGCGGTCGGTATCCACCCTGAGGTCATTGACCGCTATTTCACTCGGACAGCTTCCCGATTAGGTGGAATCGGTCTTGATATCATTGAAAAAGAAGTACTCATGCGACACTACAACGCGTATGGAGATGAACGGAAGAGCGTGAAAACGCTGGATCCCGGGGATGATTACCAATATCGTGCCAATGGCGAGGATCATCAGTATAATCCGAAAACGATTCATACGTTACAGCATGCGTGCCGTACAAATGACTATAATCTCTTCCAGGAGTATTCTAAACTGCTGACTGATGAAACAAATAACCTGCAGTCATTGCGTGGATTGATATCCTTTAAGAAGCGTGACTCGATCCCGTTGGATGAAGTAGAATCTGTCGAAGACATTTGTCAACGTTTCAAGACAGGGGCTATGTCCTACGGCTCTATCAGTCAGGAGTCTCATGAAGCACTGGCTATAGCCATGAACCGTGTAGGCGGGCGGAGTAATACAGGAGAAGGCGGAGAGGACACTGACCGTTTTACTCCTGACGAAAATGGAGACTCCCGCCGAAGTTCTATAAAACAGGTGGCATCTGGACGGTTTGGAGTAACGAGCCATTATCTTGTCAATGCCGATGAAATCCAAATCAAGATTGCGCAGGGAGCTAAGCCAGGGGAAGGCGGACATCTCCCAGGGAAGAAAGTTTATCCTTGGATTGCCGAAGTTCGAGGATCGACCACCGGTGTAGAGTTGATTTCCCCGCCTCCTCACCATGACATCTATTCGATCGAGGATTTGGCAGAGCTCATTCATAACTTGAAAAATGCCAACCCAAGAGCGCGAGTGAGCGTGAAGCTCGTATCGGCTGTCGGTGTAGGTACGATTGCCGCTGGTGTAGCAAAAGGACGGGCTGACCTTGTTCTGATCAGTGGCTATGATGGAGGTACTGGTGCAGCACCTCGTACAAGTTTGAAGCATACAGGTCTTCCGTGGGAAATAGGCCTGGCGGAAACTCATCAAACCCTGCTTTTGAATCGACTTCGTGATCGTATCGTCGTTGAAACAGATGGGAAAATGATGACAGGCCGGGATGTAGTTGTAGCTACATTGCTTGGTGCTGAAGAATATGGATTCTCAACCGCACCATTAGTCGTACTTGGCTGCGTTATGATGCGAGTGTGCCATTTAAATACTTGTCCTGTCGGAATAGCTACTCAAGATCCTGAACTTAGGAAGAAATATGCCGGAGACCCTGAGCATGTAGCCAATTTTATGAGGTTTGTTGCACAAGAGGCGCGTGAACTTATGGCTGAGTTAGGTTTCCGTACGATAAATGAAATGATTGGCCGTACAGATATTCTTGAAGCCAATGAAAATGTTGATCACTGGAAAGCAAAAGGTGTAGATTTGTCTGCCCTGCTTTACAAACCAGAAGTGGCGGAAGATGTCGGCCGTTACGCAACGAAAGAACAAAATCATGGGTTAGATAAAACAATTGACAACGAAGAGCTCATTCCTCTATGTAAAGATGCCCTGGAAAAAGGCGAGAAAGTCACAGCCACAGGCTCAATTAGAAACATCCACCGTGTCACAGGTACAATTTTGGGCAGTGAAATCACTCGCCGATACGGTGAAAAAGGATTGGATGAAGATACGGTAAGTCTTACGTTTAAAGGCTCAGCTGGCCAGAGCTTCGGCGCTTTTATTCCTAAAGGAATGACTCTCCGATTAATTGGAGATGCCAATGACTATGTAGGAAAAGGGTTGTCCGGAGGGAAAATTATAGTTCATCCATCTAAGAAGTCGACCTTTATTCCGGAAGACAACACGATTGTAGGTAACGTTTCCTTTTACGGAGCTTCCGATGGTAAAGCGTTCGTAAATGGCCTTGCAGGAGAACGGTTCTGCGTAAGAAATAGTGGAGCTGAAGTAGTTGTCGAAGGAGTAGGAGACCACGGGTGTGAATATATGACTGGCGGTAAAGTTGTGGTGTTAGGAGCTACAGGCCGTAACTTTGCTGCAGGAATGTCAGGCGGAGTCGCCTACGTTCTGGATGAAGCCGATGAATTTGACCGCAAATGTAACAAGGAGCTTGTCCTTGTAGATCCATTAGAAGATGATCAGGAAATAACAGAGCTCTATCATATGATTCAACAACATGTCGACTATACGAACAGCCCGAAAGGCAAGCGTATTCTCGATGATTGGGAAAATAGCGTGCCAATGTTCAAGCGTGTCATTCCTGAAGCTTATTATGATATGCAGCAAAGAATCAAAGTCCTTAAAGAGAGCGGATTAGATAAATTTGACGCTGAAATGGCGGCGTTTGATGAAAGTACGAAAGAACCAGTGAAAGCCTAATCAATTACAACAGGAGGGGATCTGATGGGAAAGCCGACTGGTTTTATGGAGTACAACAGGCAAACACTAAAAGAACGTGATCCTGCCGAACGTACAAAAGATTGGAATGATTATACTCTCCCCCTATCTGAGGAGGAAGTACAGATGCAAGGGGCGCGCTGCATGGACTGTGGCGTTCCAACTTGCCAAACAGGGATGGAAGTGAATAGATCGACCACAGGGTGTCCGGTCTATCACTTAATTCCTGAGTGGAATGATCTAGTTTATCGAGGTCAGTGGAAAGAAGCACTGAAAAAAGAACATGAAATGAACAATTTCCCTGAATTTACAGGGTTCGCATGTCCAGCACCATGTGAAGGGGCTTGTGTTCTCGGGATCAATGAACCTCCGGTAGCGATTCGGACGGTAGAACGTTCCATTATTGAAAAAGGGTTTGAGAATGGATGGGTCAAGCCTGAGCCTCCTAAATCCCGTACAGGTAAAAAAGTGGCTGTTGTAGGATCAGGGCCAGCTGGCCTTGCTACAGCTGCCCAATTGAACAAAGCTGGACACTGGGTGACAGTGTATGAACGAAACGACCGAATCGGCGGACTGCTTACTTACGGCATCCCGGAAATGAAGCTTCCTTACTCCGTCGTCCAGCGTCGAGTAGATATTTTGAAACAAGAGGGAATTCAGTTTTTCACAAACATTGAAGTCGGCCGTCATTACCCAGTTTCAAGACTTCGTGAAGAATTTGACTCCGTGATTCTATGTGGGGGTGCAACCGTCCATCGTAATATCGAAGCTGAAGGAAGAAGTCTTAAAGGGATACACTATGCTATGGACTTTCTTCACTCGAATACGAGAAGCTTACTGGACTCTAACCATGAAGACGGAAACTATATTTCTGCAAAAGACAAAGATGTCATCGTAATCGGTGGTGGAGATACAGGCACTGATTGTCTGGCTACGTCTGTCAGACACGATTGCAAGAGCCTTACACAGTTCGATATTTACGATAAGAAAGCCGAGGAACGTGATGATTTGACGAACCCTTGGCCGCAATACCCTATCGTTCACCGTGTCGAGTATGGCCATAATGAAGCTGATGCGAAACTTGGTAGAGACCCTCGTGCTTATGCTGTTATGACAAAGCGTTTCGTCGGCGATGAGAACGGACGTGTCAAAGAGGTGCATACAGTAAATGTGGAATTAGTTTTTGATGAAAAAGGAAACCGTTCACGCCGTGAGATTCCTGGAACAGAAAAAGTTTGGAAGGCGGATCTCGTATTGTTGGCCATCGGTTTTAGCGGTCCAGACCAGGATTTAATTCAAAAGCTTGGTGTGGAAACAACAGAACGATCCAATGTAAAAGCTGAATATGGGAAGTATGATACCAACATTGATGGTGTATTTGCAGCAGGAGATATGCGAAGAGGACAAAGTTTGATCGTCTGGGCAATTAATGAAGGACGAGAAGCTGCTCGCGAATGTGACCGTTACTTAATGGGGTCCACTGTACTTCCATAAGATGAGAACTAGACCTCCTATAGGTCTAGTTCTTTTTAATGATTTTAAATAATATATTAGAAAAGTGAAGTTTTGAGTATATTTCCTGTTTCGACAGCTGATAAATAAGGTATGTAATTAGTAACAAAGTGAAGAGAGGTGTCCATTCATGTTAAGAACAATCCTTATGATTATTGGAGCTATTGTAGTTATCAGCTTTATTATTTCACTGCTATAATAAAATTCATATTATGAAACTCATCCTGAAGAAGGATGAGTTTTTTTTATTTCTCACAATAGAATTTTGTCGAATTTGTTTATAAATTGTTATTTGGGGAAAGTGAAAATGAATTGGAAATTTTTTGTTGAGGTGAAGTAATGAAAAACGTAACTGCGGTATTTTGGCTATCACTTATTGTATGCGGGCTTGTTGTAGTATGGGGAGGTACAGCGCCCTCGCAATTACAAACTTTAACAGCAGAGACCACATCTTTTTTCTCTGATAAATTTGGGTGGTATTATTTATTGATTGTAGTGGTTATGCTTGCATTTTGTACATATTTGATTTTTTCAAAATTAGGCAAAATTAAATTAGGGAAAGCTGATGATGTCCCTGAATTCAGTCTCCCGAGTTGGTTCGCTATGCTGTTCAGTGCAGGAATGGGGATGGGACTTGTTTTTTGGACGACCGCTGAACCAGCTTCTCACGCTTTTCTATCAACTCCGGGGGCAGAAGCCGGGTCAGACACTGCGATCAAGGAAGCTCTCCAATATTCTTTCTTCCACTGGGGTGTTCATGCCTGGGCTGTATACGGAGTAGTCGCTTTAGCTTTAGCGTATTTTAAATTTCATAAGGGATCGAAAGGTTTGATCAGCGCAACGCTCATACCTGTTTTTGGAGAGAAAAGCATGAACGGAGTACCTGGTAAGTTAATTGACTCTCTCGCTGTCATTGCTACTGTAGTTGGAGTGGCGTCTACTTTAGGGTTCGGTTCTGCCCAAATCAAAGAAGGGTTAGTGTTCTTATTTGATTGGCCGGATACGTTCAGCTTGCAGATGATTGTATTAGTCACCGCTACCGTACTATTTATTTTTTCTGCCTGGACTGGTATTAGTAAAGGAATTAAGTATTTAAGTAATATAAATATGGGGCTGGCATTCGTGCTGATGTTGATGCTCTTCATCGTGGGTCCTACGATACTCATCCTGAACATGTTTACGACAACATTAGGCGGATATATGACAGACTTCTTCAATATGAGCTTCCAGTTGGAACCGCTAGACGATGAGAATCGCACCTGGATTAACAACTGGACGATTTTCTACTGGGCATGGTGGATTTCCTGGTCCCCATTTGTCGGAATATTCATCGCCCGGATATCGAAAGGCCGTACGATTAAAGAATTCATGCTGGGTGTACTGCTAGTACCTTCCATAGTGTGCTTTATCTTCTTTGCCGTGTTTGGCGTGTCTGCTTTGGATCTGGAACAGAATGGAATTGTAGCCATTTCGGAATTTCCTATGGAAACGGCAACATTTGGTATGCTTGAACATTATTCGCTCGGTTTCTTGATGTCTATCATTACAATTTTCGTAGTGGCCATATTTTTCATTACCTCGGCAGACTCCGCAACATTTGTGTTAGGGATGTTGAGTACAGATGGATCAATAGAGCCTCACAATTCTGTGAAAATCATCTGGGGAATCGTACTATCGTCTATGGCTGCAAGTGTTGTTTATTTCGGGGGTACCGCAGCCCTGCAAAATGTATTGATCATTGCAGCCTTACCTTTTTCCGTAGTAGTTCTCTTGATGGGGGCTTCTTTCTTTAAGGCTGCACGGCAGGAAACTGCACCAGCAAGAAAATTAATAAAGAACAAGCGTCAAAATATAGAGACATCTAAATAATTTGGAAACTCATCAGCCGGTGCTGGTGAGTTTTTTTATTTTGCTTATAGTATGGGATATATGAGAATTCCATAGGAAATAAGAGAATATAAAAAATATATTTACATTAGTAGAAAATTTGGTATTATATAAGAGGATTTAATGAAATATTGAAGAATTTGATCGAGGAAGGGGACTTTGGCTTATGCTGACATCTCTTTATGTGTTGTCTTTAACTATTCTTCTCACTTTTTTAGTTTTAGCAGCCGCAGACAAAATCCAGTCATTTCGCAAAAAGCGAAAGACAGTGGCGCAGCCATCACACCAAGTTACACCTGTACTAGAAGTAAATCAGCAAAACTGATTGTATATAGAATAGGTTAAGAAACTCTTTGGGCATTGCTCAAAGAGTTTTTTTGTCGAATTAAAGAGCTCCTAAAAACTTTGATACAATAGAAATAACCGCACGTAAGGAGGAATTATTAATGAAACAAGAAATTAATCTACATAAAAATGAATTTTTGGAAGAGCTGATGGAGTTTCTCCGTATTCCTAGTATTTCTGCTTTATTAGAATATAAGAACGAAGTGAATAGGGGGGCTGAGTGGTTAAAAGCTTCACTTATAAAAGCGGGATTAGAGAACGCAGAAGTGATCGAAACGGATGGTCACCCCATTGTGTATGCTGACTGGCTCCATGCAGAAGGTCAGCAGACGGTTCTCGTCTATGGACATTATGACGTACAGCCAGCTGATCCACTGGAGTTATGGGACACGTCTCCATTCGACCCTGTAATCAGAGACGAGAAAATTTTTGCTCGAGGAGCCACAGATGATAAAGGACAACTATTTATTCATTTAAAGGCTGTTGAACTGTTAATGGAGAAGCACGGTACTCTGCCAGTGAACATCAAATTCTGCATAGAGGGAGAAGAAGAGATCGCTAGCCCGAACCTTGCTCCGTTCATACATGAACAAACCGATAAATTAGCGGCGGATACTGTCCTCATTTCCGATACTTCGTTTATAGAAAAAGGTCTGCCGGCCATTTGTACTTCTTTACGAGGGGCTCTCGCTCTTGAGTTGCAGCTGGAAACTGCAAACACAGACCTCCATTCTGGATCATATGGCGGGGGAGTACCGAATGCAGTACATTCTCTCGTCCGTTTATTGAACTCCTTTCACAATGAAAAAGGTGAAGTAGCTGTTGAAAACTTCTATAAAGGCGTCCCAGAGCTTACTGATGAGCTTAGGGAAGAGGTAGGTAATATTCCCTTTGATGAAGAGAAAACAAAGAGAGAGCTTGGCTTAGATGCTTTATACGGGGAAGAAGGATTCAGTTTTCAAGAACGTACAGGTATTCGGCCGACTTTAGAAATCAACGGTATAGGAGGAGGCTTCCAGGGAGAAGGGTTGAAAACGATTGTACCTAGTAAATCAGAAGCTAAGATTAGCTGCCGCCTGGTAGGTGATCAGGACCCTCAGGAGATATACCGTTTAATTGAAAAGCACATCGAAGTGAACACCCCAGTTGGGAGCCGGGTGAGTTTAAACCAGCTTGTTCATGCAAATCCGGTATCCATTGATTCCACCCATCCTGATTTGCAAAAAGCAGCGGATGCTTATGAGAAAGTATACGGTGTTCGTCCTCTATTCCCTAAAGAAGGGGGCTCAATTCCTATTGTTGAAGTTTTTGCCCGAGTTTTGGGTGCGCCTGTGGTATTGATGGGGTTTGGCTTGAATTCTGAGAACCTGCATGCCCCAAATGAGCATTTTCATATCGAAAACTTCACTAACGGTATAGAAACGGTGTGTGAGTACTTACAAAGTTTATAATCAAGATTCTTTCTCTTCTTTGTATGCACATATCGTGCATAAGAGAGAGCGGTCATGAGTAATGACGCCGTCTAAAAATCCATCCTTACAATAGACGGTTTTTCCGCAAGATACGCATGGACCAACCGGTTCTTCCATTATGATCGCCTCCAGTATAGTAAGTTCACTACTATTAAAATATTGGGATGAGTCTCTGAATTATAAACAAACCCAGCGGCAACCGCTGGGTTTATATTTATGAATTCATGATATCGGCTACAATTTCGTACGAACGTACTCTAGCACCATGATCATAAATTTGAGAGATTACCATTATTTCATCTGCTTGTGTGTCGGCAACAAATGTTTCTAGTTCTTTTCTGACTTTATCGGGTCCGCCAATGATAGAGGATCCTAGCTGTTGCTGAAGAGCATGCTTTTCGTGCTCCATCCAAATATCATCCATGTTCTCTACAGGGGGCTGGAGAAGCATGTTTGTATTGCGTACAAGGTTCAGGAATTGTTGATATAAAGAAGTAGCGAGACGCTCCGCTTCTTCGTCAGTATCGGCTGCAATTATATTTACGCCCAGCATAGCATGTGGTTCACTCAAAGTAGATGATGCTGTAAAGTTACGGCGGTATAAGTCTAGTGCACCCATTGTATTATTAGGTGAAAAGTGACTTGCAAATGAAAAAGGCAACCCTAATTGGCCAGCCAATTGAGCGCTGAAGCCACTTGATCCTAACAGCCAAATGGGAACATTCAGACCTTCACCAGGAACAGCACGCACACTACGGATTCCTGTAGAGAGAGTAGGGTCGAAGTAGCCTCTCAGTTCATCCAATTGAGCTGGAAAGTTATTAGCGTCTCCGTCCTTATTGCGTCGAAGGGCATAGGCTGTGGTCTGGTCAGTCCCTGGTGCACGGCCCAGTCCTAAATCAATACGGCCGGGAAATAATGTTTCCAAAGTACCAAATTGCTCAGCAATCACTAAAGGTGCATGGTTCGGCAGCATGATTCCCCCTGCCCCTACTCGGATAGTTGAGGTGTGGTGGGCAATATGGCTGATCGCTACAGAGGTGGCCGAGCTGGCAATGAACGGCATATTATGGTGTTCGGCCATCCAATACCTGGTGAACCCCATCTTCTCTACATTTTGTGCTAAATTTACACTGTTTGCGAATGACTCTGCCGGACTCCCGCCTTCTATAACAGGTGCTAAATCTAGTACGGAGTAATCTATATCTTTTAATTGTTTGTCTGACATATGAACATCTTCCTTTATTAAACATTTAATTCAAATCCATAGTAACAATTTTATTTCGGGACACAAAGGAATCTGCTTGTTTCCTGTTTATCGAGGCCTGACAAACGCAAAGAAGTCAAGGAAGTTGTAAGACTCCTAAGGAGTGACAGCACTGGTGAGATCCCTCGAGGAAGTTCACCCTGCGCCTATGGAAAGCGTAACTTCCCCTTACTTACAGCTCCAATCCTAGGAACTGAATCCGTCTCAAAGCTATGTCTTAGGAGAAGTAAACTTTTACGAAACGATAAATGGGGAGACTAAAAAAAGCTTTCTTTTAAAAGAATGGGCCCTTGCGTATCGGGATATATAACCTTACTATGATAACAAATGATAAAGACAGGGGATTCAAATGAAAAATGAAGTAACAGTGACTTTAAAAAACAAGGTTATAAAAAAATTCAAGAGTGGATATCCATTAGTTCAAAAGTCTTTTGTAGAGTCTACCCATATGTTGAAGCATGAAGGAACGATAATGAACCTTGTCGACAACAATGGTGATTTTATAGGAAAGGGCTACTACGGTTCTCAAAATAAAGGAATTGGGTGGGTGTTGAGCCAACGGCCAGAGGAAGAGATAGACCATTCCTTTTTTGAGAAGCGGATAAAGAAGGCCATACATGGCCGCAACGGCTTCTACAAAGATACAGATACTACGGCTTTTAGAGTGTTCAATGGAGAAGGCGATGGCATCGGCGGTTTCACGATCGATTATTTTGCAGGCTATTACCTAATCAATTTTTACAGTGAGGGAATTTACTCTTTCAGGTCGTTAATCCTTGAGTCTTTGCAAAAGTTAGTAGAATATACGGCTATTTATGAGAAGAAAAGATTTGGTAAGCAAGGACAGTATATAGAAGAAGATGAATTTGTAGCAGGAGAACGTGGTGACTTCCCGGTTATTGTGAAGGAGAATGGTGTAAACTTTGCTGTTTACTTAAATGAAGGCGCGATGGTCGGTGTGTTTCTTGATCAACGAGAAGTACGAAAGAAAATTCGTGACGAATACGCTGAGGGACAAAGTGTTTTGAATATGTTTTCTTATACTGGTGCCTTCTCGGTGTTTGCTGCTTTAGGCGGAGCCAGCCACACCACAAGCGTTGACCTTGCGAACCGGAGTTATGCTAAAACAATTGAAAACTTTAGTCTGAATGGGATTGATTTTGAGGCGCATGACATTGTAGTAGAGGATGTTTTTCAATACTTCAAATACGCCAAACGGAAAAATAAGCTGTTTGATCTTATCGTTCTTGATCCTCCTAGTTTTGCAAGGTCAAAGAAAACGTTGTTTAAAGCTGAAAAAGATTATACTAATTTGTTGAAAGAAACGATTGCTATAACGGAAAAAAGAGGAACGATTGTCGCTTCAACAAATTGCAGTACTTTTAATATGAAGAAGTTCAAATCATTTGTGGACACTGCTTTTAAGGAAATGAATGTAAAGTTTAGAATTGAGTGGGAGTATTCTCTGCCTCAAGATTACAAAACACTCCCAGAATATGCAGAGGGTAATTATTTAAAGGTGTTATTCATAAGGCTTTTATAATCCATATGATCGAGAAGACCATTGTTGTAGTCTATCGATAAAGGCAGGTTGCAGTCTTAAACCACTTACTAACCAAGTTAATTGAAAAAATTGTAAAAAAGACCGTAAAATTACGGTCTTTTTTTATTGGAACCTCATTTAACCCTTTTTAAAGCCTCTCTCCCTCTTTTTCTACTGTTTTAATCCTACGTCCCTCGCAACCTATATTCTTCTCTTTATATTAGCTCTATTTAATCTAATTTTGTTCTCTTTACTAATTTTATACTAGATTTGTTTATTAATTTCTCTTTTATCAATTTGCATACAAAAATGTTTATACGTATACATTAATGTTTACACGTACACAAAAAGTATTTACTCTGCAATCATTCTAGTATACTTGTGCACTTAAATGTTTACTTGCACACGAAAGTGTACACATATTGTTTTAGAGCCATGCAAACATTAAAGAAAACAAGTATACAATAAAGAATACATGTAAACAAAAAAGTGTTAATTGTATACGTAAATGAATACGAAAATAGTCACATTGACTATTATCACCATATCTAATATGTTTAATAAGGAAGCTAGTAATCTAGCAAATTTCTTTCTAAAAGGAGAATTCAATTAAATGACAAAATCAAGAATTGCTGCTGTAGATGTAGGGAACGATGCAGTGAAAGCCAACTTCGGAAAATTAGAATCTGAACTTTATATACCTAACGTAATGGCGAGGGACGTCGAGGATCGTCCCGTTATCGGAATAGAAGATCTGGATGAAAAAGATCCTTTAGATAACTTGCATATTCGTCTTCACTCACCAGCGCTTCAAGAGAATAACGCTATTTATCGTGTAGGGAATTTAGCAACTAAAAGCGATAATTCTACGGAGCTGGATCCTGGAAGCAGTAAATCGGAGGAAGACCAAACATTAGTCATGCTGTTTGCTTCCCTTGCAATGGATGCTGTACAAGGAAATGATTCAACTGTGGAAAGAAACAATGTAATTGAAGCTAATTACACTTTAGGTACAGGTCTGCCTCTTCGCGAAGTGAAAGAAGGTAAAGATGTAGGTTACCGTTCTCAACTGCTAGGTTCTGTTCACCAGGTTGAATTCCTTGTAACTCCGCAGTATCAAGGTAAAAAAGTAAATATTAAATTTGATGAAGTAAAAGTTTACCCAGAAGGCTTCGCAGCTTACGTAAACTTAGTAATGGATAACAACCTGAATGTGATTAATAAAGATCTTATTGATAAGCAAATCCTTATTCAGGACATTGGCGGTCTCTCAACTGATATCGCAGTAATCCGAAATCGTAATGTCGATGATGATAAAGCACAAGGTTTCAACCTTGGAGTTGCAGAATCACTGGAACAAATCCGCGATGAAATTCTTACAAAACATGGCGTGCAATTGGATAGCCGCCGTGATGTAGTAGATATCATTACAAGAAAAAATGACAGACACCACATCATGGTTAAAGGGAGCAGAACGAGCGTTCATGATATTACGGACCGAATCCTTCTTGAGCTAGCTAAAAAAGAGTACCGTTTCCTAAGAAATGTATGGCAGAAGAACTCTCAGGCGGAAATCTGCTATTTCGTGGGCGGAGGTTCCGCTGTATTAAAAGAGTATATTAAAACATTGAACAATAAGCTTGATGGCTTTAACATAGACTTCTTTGAAGATGAAAATGAAAGTATTTGGATGATGGCCAATGCTTATTACAAGTTGATCTCAGATTTTGAGAGAAAATCCCATTCGAACAAAAGAAGAGAAGAAAAGAAAGAAAAAGAAAAAGCTCAATCTAAATAAGGTGATTAAATGAGCAATTCTAAGAAAGGTGTGGAGAGGGGGCAGTCCATTACATTTCGTGTCCCTTCTGATACGCCTGATCACTTATTAAAGCAATTAACGGCACTTAAAGAGAAGGAACGAAGGAATTTCTCAAGCAGAATCGCTCAATTTGTGATGGATGGTGTCAGTCAGTCTCTATCAAAAGACAAGGAGACGGTTACGATACCTCTGCCCCGCCAACTTACAAAGGAACAACGAAGTTGGATGAAGCATGAACACTCAGAAGCATTAATGGGAAGCATTATCTATCAGCTTATGAGTGACCCGACAAGAGCGATGACATTACTGGCATCTCTTAACAGTAATTCTGTAAATATTGATGAGGCTCTCTATCTCCAGGAGGAAGCTGCAGCGAGCGAGGAAGCAGGTTCGTCTTATGAAAATGAGGACAGGGAAGCCCCTCAGCGAACAGTTGTAAGCAGCAGTGATAACGATTTGGATGATTTGAATTTAGACAGTCTTCAAGGTGACTTGAGAAGTTTTCCGGAAGAAGACCAACAACAAGAGGAAGAAGAAGACCCTCTCGGAGACTTCTTTTCTAGTATGAATAAATAAGAGAACCCCCTGGCCGCTGTGGTCAGGGGGTTCAAAATTACGGGCTTAGTTTTAGAAAAATACGGACTAGCTTAAGGGGTTATGTTCAGCGAAGCGCTGAAAAGAGATTTCGTCTTCGATTAATCCACAAGCACCACATTGGACTTTATACTCAGGTCCTTTGTAGTCGACGTGGTAAACAGCCAGCTGATCAGAGCTGCATTCTGAAATCATTTCACCTGAACGCGGATCGACTTTGATTGACCTCGACACTTGTTTAATCATATTGAACCTTGATCGATTGGTTTTACAGTTTGGGCATAAATAGGGTTTCATTAAACTCGCTTCCTTTTCATAAAGTAATTAGTTATCTACTATTATGTAACTATTAATAGGAATTTATGAGCTGAATCCAATAATTTTTTAATAAAATCATGTCGGTATTTCCCAGGAAATATCAAAAAAGACCCTAGAGGGGCCTTTTTATAGATCTATTGAACTTTAGAATCTTCTTCTAAAGTCACCCAATCATGAGACCATTTCTCAACACTGCTCATAACTGGCTTTAATGACTCGCCTTTTTCGGTTAAAGAATACTCAATACGGACGGGGGTTTCGGGAAAGACTTCGCGTTTAACTAAGCCTTCTTTTTCCATTTCTTTTAAACGGTCCGACAACACTTTACCACTTATCCCTATAGATGATTCTATACTTCTAAAACGCTGGCTGCCTTCTAACAGCTTATGAATAATAAGACCTGTCCAACGTTGACTTAGGATTCCTATTGCCTTTTCAAAGCGAGGACATACAGTTTTATCCATAGTAATCACTCCTGCATTTAATATATCACATTTGAACAGGTTATTAAATGAATTAAAATTACTTACTTACAAAAAGAAATCGTATATATCACCTAATAATCATCACTATACTTACCCCACTTCTTATAGCGTAGGCTAAATTGAATTTCCCCGTTACTTATTGATATAAGCTCCCTATTTTTGAACACTCAGTTTCGAGACAAAGTGGGAGCTTAGGGGCGGAAGGAAACGGTTCGCTTTCCGTGGGGTGGGTGCTGAGCCTCCACGAACTTCGCTCTCCGGGGTCTCACCTGTCCCGCTCATCCCACAGGAGTCTCACCGTTTCCTTCCGCCCCTCTGCCAAATAAGTATCTCGAAACCACTTCAAGAAAAAGAATACATTTGTTGATTTTCATAATAGGTGTCCTATGTTAAAACCTTGGCGTAAAGAGCTACCTTCTCACTAAGCGGGCATATAGAAGAGCCTCTTTCTAAATTAAAGGGTTCGTTTCTCATCTCTATCGAATGGGCTGGTTGGGAAGCTGGGGGACTCCTTTTTTAAAAGCGCAAGCGCTTTGGTCAGCGGCGTATGGACTGGACTGAGCTGGCGGAGATAAAGGAAACACAAAGAACGAAGTGATTCGATGTTGACTTATCGTACAGAAGTGAAGGAAGTCTCAGTAGCCGCTAAGCGCTGGAGCTGGATAGCAACCTAACAGATTTATGAAATAATTTACGCGCTGTATTTATAAGAGGGTAAGAGGTCGGAGAAGGAGGTAGGCAAGGATTTCACAGGACCTTAGCCTTAGTAAGCTCGCCAGATCCCCCACAGGAAAGCAAGTAGCTTCCCAACCACTCCTGACTCTGAACCTTAGTTATCTTGAAATCAAATCTTCAACAATCCTGCCAAATTGTTGTACAGAATTTCTTATGCAAAATGCCTGCTATTTTGAAATAAACTCAAGCTCCGGCATCCATTGAGAAAGGTGTTGCTCATACCCTTTTATGATTTCTTTGTAATCAGGTAATACACTCTCGTTTAGTTCATGCATCGGTAACACTTCGTAAGCGTGTGGTCCTTCTGAGCTGACATAGGTGAGCATGAAACGTGGGGAATCTACTATAACTTCTCCCTCGATTTCAGACATATCAAATTTTATAATGCCCCCCACACGCTTTTCGAAGGCCTCCTGACCTGAGAAAAAATTCCCCAGGGAATAAACAGCAAGCATTCTGTGTCCATCTTTTCCTTCCACCCAATCAATAGGCTGCAAGACATGAGGATGATGGCCAATTACTACGTCCACACCTGAATCTGCAGCAAATTTCATTAATTCTTTTTGTTCTTCGTTTGGAAGAGGCTCGTACTCATCCCCGGCGTGAAGGTTCATGATTATGGCTTCGCTTTGAGAATGTGCTTGTTCAATATCACTTTTCATCTGGTTTATATCGATTAAATTTACAAGATGCGATTTCCCTTCAGGAACAGGGATGCCATTCGTGCCATATGTATAGCTTAAAAAGGAGACATCAATTCCCTGTTCGGTTTCTATGGTTCGCAATTGTTGTTGGTCTTCTTTGCTTTCATATGCTCCTGTGTAGACCATATCAATTTGATTCCAATGTTCTATAGCATTGAGAACAGCTTTTTCTCCACGGTCTAAAGTGTGGTTGTTTGCAAGAGCAACCACGTCGATGCCTAACTCTTTTAAAGCATCGCCTATTTCTGTCGGAGAGTTGAACGAAGGGTAACTTGACAAACCTATTTCCTCTCCACCAATCATGGTTTCCTGGTTAGCTATAGACAGAGTAGTATCTGATAAATATGGTTTTACACTATTTAACATAGGCATGAAATCATAGCCATCATTTGTCTTGGCGTCTTCATATACGCGATCATGAATTAAAATATCTCCTATTGCAGAAAAACTGATAGTGGAAAGCATGTCACCTTTTTCATGGAGATATACATTCGATTGCGGGGAATAGGAGACTTCTTTTTCATCGGAAGGATTTTCTTGAGAGAGAGAACAAGCACTCATAAGGATTAAAATGATCAAAGTGAATATGTATTTCATGAATTTCATCACTCCTAAATTAAAGTTCGGCTCAAAATGGAAGATATGTTTTAATTCAATTTAGCTCTTATTATATCAGGAGTAAGATAGTAATTCTATATTACGAACAACGTAAAAATAAATACACTGCCGACTAAATCAGCAGTGTATTCTGAAGGTTAGCTTTTGATATAGAGAGGCAGCTCTGTATGCCCCATTTCACGAACATAGACGAATAAGTTTCCTTTATGATGAATCTCGTGCTCAACTGCAATCGTAAGAAGCTGTCCCGCAGACACCTCTTTACCGAAAATCTGACTTACGTCAATCATCTGTTCAAAATCTTCGTCTGATAGAGAGCTGATCAACTTGACTGTTTCTTCGGTATATACATCAGCCCGTTTTACGAGATCCGAAGTATCTCCTTCACCGAATAATTTCTCAGGCTGCTGCTTATTAGCAAAACGAGCGAAAGAATACATAGATTCAAGTATATGATTGACTAATTTTTCAGCTTCCATTGAAGTGGGGGTTGGTTTGAAGCTGTAATGTTCAGAATCAATTTTAGAAATCAATTCTTTCGTAACTTCACGGTGAGACAAGAAATGGTCGATAAAATGCGCATTTTTACTCATACGTCTCCTCCTTTAAATTATATCTTTCATTTCTAAAAGTATATTCCTTTATCAAATTGGTCAAATAGAAGGGGCTGCAGTGCTAAAAGTGCTGATCAGGTCCATTCTACTGGGTGTAGGTAAATATAACCAATGTTAAGTGACAAAAATTCGAACATTTGATTACAAATATTTCATTTTGATAAAATACAGAAGTTTTGAGTTCAAATTTAAGGGGATATAAGGTAAAATAAATGAGTGCAAAATTAACGGAGGTTTTACAATGTTTACAAAAACTAAAAGTAAAAAGAACAATAACCCCTTGAACAAATGGCTCATTTATGCTGCGGTGATTGCTATATTCTGGTTGAAAATGTACTTCATACAAGGGAGCATTTTTACACTTGATGTAGAAAATGCCAATGAAGCTGCCATTTTAGCGTTCAACCCGCTAAGCAGTATTTTCCTGCTCTTTGGATTGGGCATATTATTGGCTGGACGGAAAGGCTTGTTAGCTACGTATATTTTTGGATCCGTCTTACTGTATGTAAATGTATTGTTCTATCGTGAATATAATGATTTCATTACGATTCCTATGCTGGGACAAGTGGCTAACCTTGCCGGTCTAGGAAGCAGTATTACGAACATCCTATCGCTCACTGATGTCTTTCTATTTGTGGATGTTTTTGCGGCAGTTTTTCTATTATTCTATTTAAAGCCTACTCGTTTTCAAAGTTTCATGCCGAAACGAAGAGAAGGTTTTGTGCTGGCTGTCATTGCGATTCCTCTGTTTTTAGCGAACTTGGCTTGGGCCGAGACAGAGCGTACCGACCTGCTTGAACGTGCGTTCGACCGTAATATGCTGGTTAAATACATCGGGGTCATCAACTATCACGTGTATGACATCGTATTACAGGGTCAAACAGAAATGAAAAAAACATTTGCTGACAGCAATGAATTAG
Organism: Halobacillus campisalis; assembly: GCF_030345335.1. GTDB lineage: Bacteria > Bacillota > Bacilli > Bacillales > Halobacillaceae > Halobacillus_A > Halobacillus_A campisalis. The sequence goes on along the minus strand of NZ_JAPVRC010000003.1, from coordinate 105,779 downwards.
TTCCTGCTTTAAACTATCTGAATGAAAATAAAACCGAACCTAACAGCGAAATGACAGGAGTTGCTGAAGGGAAGAACGTAATTGCGTTGTCTCTTGAAAGTACCCAGACCTTTGTCGTAGATAATGAAGTGAATGGAGAAGAGCTTACTCCTTATTTCAATGACCTGAAAGAAGAAGGAGCCTACTTTAATAACTTCTACCACCAGGTGAAGCAAGGACGTACATCAGACTCAGAGTTCATTTTGGACAACTCCATGTATGGTCTGAATCGTGGAGCTGCTTTCTTTACTCACTCTGGAAATGAGTACGAAGCAACCCCTGAAGTGTTAGGAGAAAATGGATATACTTCTACAAACATGCATGCTAACGATAAATCGTTTTGGAATCGAAATGTCATGTATGACTCGCTTGGATACGATGAGTTTTATTCAAAAGAAGATTATGATGTAACCGAAGAAAAATCTTATGGATGGGGATACTTGGATGAGTATTTCTTCAGTGACTCTTTAGATAAAATGGAAGAACTGGAGCAGCCATTTTACAACAAGATGATTACACTGACGAACCACCACCCATTTACGCTTCCTGAGGACAAGAAATATATTGAGGAAGGCGATACGTCAAGCGGAACGTTAAACCGTTTCTTCCAGACGATACGCTACCAGGACGAAGCGTTGAAACAGTTCGTTGAAGACTTTAAAGAGTCAGACCTTTATGACGATACCGTTCTAGTCATCTATGGTGATCACTTCGGTATTTCCGAAAACCACCAGCAGGCTATGGGAGAGTACTTGGACAAAGATATTAATGAATATGAACAGTTTCAGCTGCAACGTGTCCCTCTTCTCATGATTGGCGAAGGTATTGAACCACAGGAGAATGACACGGTCGGAGGACAGATTGATCTGCGGCCTACGATTATGAACCTTCTAGGAGTAGAAGATGATAATCCGGTTCAATTTGGTCAGGATTTATTCAGTGAAGATCGCCGTGAAATGATGATTACACGTGATGGCGATTTTGCAAGTGATGAATATGTAGGTGTAAAAGGAAGCTGCTTTGATAGGGAAACTGGTGAAGAAGTAGAAGGCAGTGCCTGTGAACCTGGATTTGAGCAAGCTGAAGAAGAATTAGGATTATCGGATTCAATCGTTTATGGAGATCTGCTCAGATACCTTGATGAAACGGAAATGATTGAAGAAGAAATGAATGAAACAGGACAGCAAGAAGATTAGTAGAAAGCCCTCCACCTATCAGGTGGAGGGCTTTTTTTGGGTTTATTTGCTTAAATGATATCCAGCCAAATTTTTATGGTGGTTGCTAAAATGAGTACAGCTAGAATGGTTTGAAGTGCTTTAGTATTCATAACTTTTCCTGTTTTAGCACCGAGTGGAGCTGCTATCAAACTTGCGACGATCATTATGCCAGCTGCCATGTAATCGACTTGCCCTGTAGTGACTTTACCTATTGTGGCTCCTATAGAGGAAATCAATGTAATGGCTAATGAGGAAGCGATTGTCATCCTGGTTGGTATTTTCAACACGACAAGCATAATAGGAACTAATAAGAATGCACCGGCTGCTCCTACAATTCCTGCTCCTATCCCAACAATGAGGGCAAGGATAGCTGCCAGCCATTTGTTGAAGCTGACCTGATCAAACGGTATATCGTCAATCCCTTTTTTAGGCACAAACATCATCACAGCTGCTGTTAAAGCTAATAATCCATAGACGAGATTGATACCATCCTCCGGCATAAATCGTGAGCCGTAACCACCGATGAAACTGCCTATTAAAATGCTGACCCCCATGTAAGTGATCAAATTCTTATTTAGGTAACCACCTTTGCGATAGGCCCACACACCACCGATCGTAGCGAAAAATACTTGAACGGCGCTTATACCTGATACTTCATGGGCAGTAAAAGCCGTAAAACCAACTAGTGATGGGATGTAAAGAAGCATAGGGTACTTAATGATTGATCCGCCGATCCCTAACATTCCGGAAACGTAAGATCCTATAAAACCAATAAGAAATACAGTAATAATTAGTCCAAATTCCATAATTCTGAGTCAACTCCTTAAAAAAGGGAACCTCCTAGGCTCCCTTAAATTTTCACCCTTTTTGTATCCAAAATTTCAGTACATCATTTTCTTCCTCGTCTTTTAAGAACTCATGGCCTCCAGATTTCGCCCATGCGGCAAGGTCACTTTTAGCTCCTTTATCTGTTGCGTGGATTTCTAAAATGTCTCCTGTTTCAAGTTCTTTCATTTCTTTTTTTGTTTTTACAATCGGCATTGGACAAGCTAATCCCTTTGCATCTAATACTTTTGTTGAATTCATTTATAATTCCTCCTGTAATTTTAGTATTTTATCTTACTGCACATCGGTTTGGACCAATTTCCATCTCTCGCTGATCCTCGTCCGAAGGATTGGTTTTACCCATGTTCATTTCACGAATTTCTTGATAAGCATTAGGTTGTGGCGGAAGGTTTTCCGTCACCATCTTCCTAAATTCCTCTTCGTTCTCAATGTTAAGACCGTGATTATTTTTAAATAAGGTGTCTAGCCTTTCAGAAACTGTACCGTCGTCATTTAATTCATCTATAGTCATGAAGTGTGCAGGCAGGACAATAAGTTCGTCAGAGAGCTCTTTATAACGCGTATAAAGTGTGTCTCGTAAATCCTGTACCCAGTCTTCAGCTTTACCAGCTAAGTCTGGACGTCCAATCGAATCGATGAATAGTATATCTCCAGACAGAAGGTACTGTTCATCAATGACAAATGAAGTAGAGCCGATCGTGTGCCCTGGAGAGTAAATAGCATGGATCGTAATATTTGTGTCTCCAACTTTTACTATCTCTTGATCTTCTAATGGCGCGTAATCAAATGTAACTTCAGCAGCATCCTTTGGAGGGAGCCAATACGTCGCTCCTGTTTGTGCAGCAAGTTTGCGTCCTCCTGAAATGTGATCAGCATGCAGGTGAGTATCGAATATATGAACGACCTTAGCACCTTTATTTTCAGCAAATGCTACATAGGCATCCGTCATTCGAGTCGCATCAATAATAGCTGCTTCGCCATTAGAGATCACCATGTAGGAGAGGCAGCCTTTCCCGATGCGTACGAATTGATAAAGTTCGCCGCCATCATTTAAGTCTGCTACTTTAACAGGTTCAAGATATTCACTCCATGCTTTCATTCCACCTTGTAAATAATAAACATCTCTTTTTTCTTCAGAAAGCATGTCAGCAACCATAATTGAGGACCCTTCTTTTGCACAAACAACAAGGATATCTTGATCAGAAGGCAGTTGGTCTAAAATTTCTTCTACTCCATCCAATAAGTCGAAATAAGGAATATTAAGGTATGTGATGCCTTTCCCTTCAATTTTCCAATCTTGAAAGGCATCTTCATTTCGCACGTCCAAAATAAATAGTTGATCATTGTTTAAGATTTTTTCAGTAACTTCTTGAGCTGTCATTGGATTAACAGTCATATCTATAATTACCCCCTAAGGTATTAATTTTGTTAAAAAAATTAGTTGGATTTTTTAGTTTCTCCTGACCATTCACTCATACCTGGAACGACATTGTAGACATGGTCAAAACCTTTAGCTGCTAACTTCTGAGCTGCCATGTCACTACGGTTGCCTGTGCGGCACACCACATAAATATTCTTCGTATCATCGATTTCACCCATACGCTCATCTAAATCGCTTAATGGAATAGATATAGCGCCTGGAATATGACCAAATGCATACTCTGCGGATTCGCGTACATCTAAAATAACCGCATTTTCATCTAAAGATTCTATTGATTCGTTACCCACAACATTCGGATGCTGCTTCTCCTGGGTGTCTTCATCGCTTGATTTGCGAATATAATGGCTCAAAACATCATGATCTTCCGTAGTACCAAGGTATTGATTTCCAGTCTTGTCAGCCCAAGCTTTCATGTCGGCTGTCGAGCCTTTATCCGTTGCTTCAATTTTAATCACTTGGCCAGACGCTAATTCTTTTATCGCTTTCTTCGCTTTGACTATAGGCATCGGGCAAGCAAGACCTTTCGCATCAAGAGTTTGATCTGTTTTAATATTCATATTTAATCCCCCTCAGTTATTTAGTTTCACCTTCATAATTCATCATTCCGCCATCCATGTTTGTTACATTAAATCCTTGATCTTCAAGGAATTGAGTAGCTTGACCACTGCGTCCGCCAGAGCGGCAAACCATAACGTAATCTTTAGATTTATCAAGTTCATTCATGCGGAATTCAATGAGTCCGAGTGGTATATTTACGGCACCAGGTATTTTACCGGCAGCTACTTCATCCGTTTCTCGAACATCAATAATATTTAGAGCTTCATACTGTTTTTCTACTTCTTTTACAGACATCGTTTTCATGTTAATTCCTCCTTGTTAAATAAACAGGTTAACGTTACCGTCTTCAGCATTACCTAAATAAGCAGCAACCCCTGCGTATTCGATTTCCTCCAGCAATTCTTCTTTTCTTAGTCCTAGTAAGTCCATAGTCATTGTACAAGCCACAAGATTCACTTCTTGTTCCTGCGCCATATCAATTAGTTCTGGTAAAGGCATAGCGTTGTGCTTCTTCATAACGTCTTTAATCATTTTAGGGCCAAAACCGGCATAGTTCATTTTAGAAAGACCCATTTTATCGGCCCCTCTAGGCATCATTTTTCCGAACATTTTCTCCATGAAGTTTTTCTTTATTGCCACATGGCCATCTTTACGAAGAGCGTTTAACCCCCAGAAAGTATGGAAGACTGTTACCTCATGGTCGTAAGCCGCTGCTCCATTTGCGATGATGTAAGCCGCCATGGCCTTATCGTAGTCTCCGCTGAATAAAATAATATTTGTCTTTTTTGTTTCTGACATATTAACCCTCCTAATATACTTATACACCCATGGGTATATTTTGTTATAAAAAAATTTATCTGCTTTTTACTAACAATTGCACAGCTTCGTTGATTGTTTCTTCTTTAGATTCTTCATCTCGTGCATCCTGAATGCACTCGACGAGGTTGGAACTGACAACTACGCCTATCGTACGGTCCAGTCCGCTGCGGGCTGCTGAAAGCTGTGTAATGACGTCTTTGCAGTCTTTACCTTCTTCCATCATTTTTAAAACTCCGCGCAGCTGCCCTTCCATACGCTTCACTCTATTTTTTACAGAGTTATTGTATTCCATATCGAGACCCTCCCTTATTGGAGTTTGAAATTAATAATTTATGAATAGTACATGACCAATAATATACCCTGGTAGGTATATTGTCAATGGTTAAAATTTTATTTTTGGAAAGGCTAGAAAAGAGGTGTTGCTAAATGGAAATTGTAATGGATGGTGTGAAAGTGATAGGAAGAATTGTTACAATCCTGCCATTACTGCTAGTTGTCGGTCTTTATATGGGGAAGCGTTCAATAGGTGAACTTCCTGTTTTTGATTTTTTAGTCGTACTAGTTTTAGGTTCAGTGGTAGGAGCGGATATAGCTGACCCAAACATCGATCATATTCACACCGTAGTAGCCATGATTGTCATCGCTCTTTTGCATCAATTCATTATATTTATCAAATTGAATAACAAGAAGTTAGGTAAACTGCTCACCTTTGAACCTACGGTCGTTATATACGATGGTAAATTCCTTTTTAAAAATATGAAGAAAGTCCATTATGCCATTGATAACATTATGCAGATGCTTCGAGAGAAGAACGTGTTCTCCGTGCAAGATGTAGAAATGGCTATAGTAGAAGCGAACGGGCGATTATCCGTAAAACTAAAAGGAGCAAAAGAGTGGGCAGCGAAAGAAGACGTAGGAGCTATAGTAAGTGCTGCGGAATACGATGTTCCAGTGATTCTTGATGGAGAACTGCAACGCCCTATGTTACAAAGGTTGAATAAAAATGAAGAATGGATAAAAAGTAAATTATTGAAAAATAACATTACCGATGCGAAAGAAGTATTTTATGGGGCGCTTACCCCGTCCGGTACATTTGTTTACTCATTAAAGAATGAAGATACTTCTGTTCCTCCAATAGAACATTAAAAAGAGAAGCATTCCTTCAACGGGAAGCTTCTCTTTTTTTGAGGTTATACGCTTTTATCCATACAACTGATCAGACGTTCTTCGATATCTGCAGCAAGAGATTCGATGGTGTCATCATTTACCATGCTGATAAGGGCTGTGGGTCTCGGCATCCCTATTTTAGTTGTACCTTCATCGTCATAAACAACCATTTTACATGGTAAAAAATATCCAGCCATCTGATTTTCACTTAAAACCTTTTGTGCTTCTTTTGGGTTGCATACTTCTAACACCTTATATTCTTTTTCGAAATCGAGCCCTTTTTCTTGGAGTTTGTCTTTAATATCGAATGTCCAGAGTACGCCAAACTGCTGCTCTTTTAAACTAGCTTCCAAACTTTCAACTGCTTCAGTGACGTTTTTATTTGTGGAAACGGTGTAATCAAACATTCTTAGCCTCCTATTTTTTATTCATATGTAATATACCCTGCTATGTATTGATTTAATCTGATTACTTTGTAAATTTAATCGGTAAATACATCAGTACGGGGAATTTATGTAGTGGAAGACTGCTGGCTCCTGCCTGTAGTTTAAAAGTCCATTTAATGGAGTGATTTTTGTAGAAAAGGTAAAAAGTTAAACCGTAAACCTGTATCATTTCATCCTTTTGTATTAGAATAAGGGGAGCAAAAGAGAGGACGTGAACATCCATGAAAAAAGATATTAAATTAATCGCACTAGATATGGACGGTACATTATTGAATTCTGGGGAGACCGTCTCAGAAGCTAACTATAAGGCTATAAAAAAAGCAAAAGATCAAGGCATCCATGTCGTTCTAAGTACAGGACGCTCTTTGGAAAGGTGCCAGGAGATTGCTGAATCTCTCGGCCGCTCTTCTTACATTGTAACGATCAATGGGGGAGAGATCTATAATGATAAATTCGAGCTTGTCGATCAAACGGTACTCGATGCTGCTCTTGTCGAGCGTTTATGGGAGCTTAAGGAAGAACATGACGTCCATTATTGGTCGACGACAGTGCAGGGGCAATTCAACAGCTCCGAGAATTTTGAAAAAGAAATCAACGAGTATGACTGGCTGAAATTCGGTTTTGATATACAAGATGATGAAATAAGGCAAGTGGTGTTAGATGAATTACAAAATAATGAGGCGCTGGAGATTTCCAACTCGAGTCCTACTAATATTGAAGTCAACCCTTCAGGGGTGAATAAAGCAGCTGCTCTCCTTAAAGTATGTGAAAGATTGGACATTGAAATGGAAAACGTGATGGCTGTAGGTGACAGCTTAAATGATATGGCCATGATCAAAGAAGCAGGTATAGGCGTAGCCATGGGGAATGCTCAGGAAGATGTTAAAAATGAGGCTGCATGGGTAACATCTACAAATGATGAAGATGGAGTCGCTGAAGCTATTGAGCGTATTTTATAGTTTTTTAATGAAAAGATGGCATATAAGTGGGGATCTGACCATAAATTAGTAACACCCTACCTAAAGTCTCCTCCTATACAAAAAGCACGGTTCCTTATTTCTAAGGGATCGTGTTTTTTTGGTGTTAAAATTTGAAAACGCTTACTACGTGAGAAGGATTTTCAAATTTAAAACCGAATACAGTAAAGGAGACATATTTTTCAAAATTAATATTTCGGAAGGCTTCTGTAAAACAAGGGAGGATTTTATGAAGGCATCCTATCTTAAGGAAGAGCACGATATTTTAAGGAATTCTATAAAGAGATTTTTAGAAAAAGAAGCGTACCCTTACTTTCAGGAGTGGGAAGAGAAGCAAATGATTCCGAGATCATTTTGGAAGAAGATGGGGGAGCAGGGCTTTCTATGTCCATGGCTGGATGAAAAGTACGGCGGGTATGAAGCGGATTTTGGGTATTCGGTGGTCATCAATGAAGAGCTCGAAAAAGTAGGTACAGGACTGATAGGAATAGGGCTTCACAACGATATAGTTGTCCCTTACCTTTATCACTATGGGACAGAAGCGCAAAAGAATAAGTGGCTAGCAAAATGCGCGAGCGGCGACATCATTACAGCCATTGCTATGACAGAACCCGGGGCAGGTTCCGATTTGGCTAGTATTCGAACGAGTGCCCAATTAAGCGATGATAATTATCTAGTGAATGGAGAAAAAACGTTCATCACGAATGGGATCCACGCTGACTTGATTGTAATTGTATGTAAAACCGACTCGAAAATTTCTCCTCCTTACCGGGGAATCAGCCTGCTTGCAGTAGAACGGGACACGGGTGGATTTTCACGGGGGAAACAACTGAATAAAATAGGCTTACATAGCCAGGATACCGCCGAACTGGTATTTCAGGACGCAAAAGTTCCAAGAGACAATCTTCTTGGGGAACCAGGGGAGGGTTTCTATTATTTAATGGATCAACTCCAGCAAGAGCGTTTGATCGTCGCAATCGGGGGTATTTCAGCCAGTGAACGTATGCTTGAGATAACTGTAGATTACGTGAAACAGCGAAAAGCATTCGGCCAATCCATCGCTTCGTTTCAAAACACCCAGTTCACTCTCGCAGAATTGCAGACAGAAGTGGAAATTGGACGAACTTTTTTAGATAGGACCATTGAAGCCCATATGAATGGTGAGGACGTAGTCAAAGAAGTTTCTATGGCTAAATGGTGGATCACCGAACTTGTGAAAAAGGTAGCTGCTGCCTGCATGCACTTGCATGGCGGGTATGGATATATGGAAGAGTATGAGATTGCCAGAAGATATCGCGATGCTCCTGTAACTGCTATTTACGCAGGATCCAATGAAATTATGAAATCCATTATCGCTAAGAAAATGGGACTGCATTAAGTCAATTTATGTGGAGGTATATGTTATGAATGAAGTTGTCATTGTAGAAGCTGTCCGAACACCTGTCGGAAAAAGAAACGGACTTTTAAGTGAAATCAGACCAGACGAGCTGCTCGCTAAGGTGTTGAGGGAAGTCGTAGACCGCATTTCCCTTGACCCGAAGGAAGTGGAGGATGTTATAGCCGGCTGTGTTTCTCAAGTGGGGGAACAAGCCGGGGATGTAGCTCGTATTGCGTCATTAATCGCAGGATATCCAAAAGAGGTGCCAGGCGTTACTATAGATCGTCAATGTGGATCGAGCCAGCAGGCGGTTCACTTTGCGTCTCAGGCTATTGCCAGCGGTGATATGGATGTTGTGGTTGCTTGCGGTGTGGAAAGTATGTCCAGGGTTCCTATGTTCTCGAATATGAAGAATACAAAGTATAGCGATAGACTAACCGACCGTTTTGAGATCATCAACCAAGGACTATCTGCAGAAAAGATGGCAGATCATTGGAAATTAAGCAGGAGCGACTTGGATGAATATGCGGCCGCCAGTCATGAAAAAGCGTTGAGAGCGATAGCAGAGGAACGATTTGATAGGGAAATTATGCATGTTGAGGCAAAAGACAAACAAGGTTTACCTATCATGATGAAAGTGGATGAAGGACCAAGGAAAGGTTCTACAGTAGAAACTCTGGCTGAATTAAAGTCTGTTTTCGAAGAACAAGGGGTCATAACCGCAGGAAATGCCAGCCAAATAAGTGATGGTGCCTCTGCCGTGTTATTAATGTCCCGGCAGAAAGCAGAAAATCTTGGTCTTAAGCCTCGATTCCGTATCGTTTCCCGCTCTGTTGTAGGTTCTGATCCGACGTTTATGTTGACAGGTCCGATCCCGGCCACTCAAAAAGCATTACAAAAAGCCGGACTGAGCATTGAAGATATCGATTTGTATGAAGTGAATGAAGCATTTGCTCCAGTACCTTTGTGCTGGTTGAAAGAGATAGGGGCTGACCCTGAAAAATTGAATGTGAATGGTGGTGCTATCGCTTTAGGCCACCCATTAGGTGCCACAGGTACAAAATTACTGACGACGCTGATTCATGAATTAGAACGGTCCAAGTCCCGATATGGACTGCAGGCGGTCTGCGAGGGGATGGGCATGGCAAATGCCACGATCATAGAAAGACTGGAGGAATAAGGAGATGCAAGTGAATGAGCTGACCGCTGTAGTGACAGGGGGAGCTTCAGGTTTAGGAGAAGCAACTGTGAGAAGGATTGTTGCCCACGGGGGAAGAGCGATCATTGCAGATCAAAATATTGAGAAAGGACAAGCTCTAGAAGGTGAATTGGGATCTTCTGCTGTTTTCTGTGGAGTTGATGTGACGTCAGAAGAACAAGTAAAGAAGATGATCAGTTTATCAGTCCAACAATTTGGATCCGTTAACAGTCTTGTTAATTGTGCGGGAATTGTGATTGCAGAGAAGGTTTCAGGAAAAGAAGGCGCCCATAAACTGGGTTCTTTTCAAAAGGTGATTGAAGTGAATCTAATCGGCACCTTCAACATGATTCGTTTGGTCACTGAACAGATGCAGGAAAATGTTCCTAACGAAGAAGGCGAACGAGGCATCATTATTAATACGGCATCCATTGCGGCTTTTGAAGGTCAGATCGGACAGGCTGCTTACAGTGCTTCTAAAGGAGGCGTTGCTGGGATGACTCTTCCTATTTCGCGGGAGCTTGCGCGTTACGGCATTAGAGTGATGACGATTGCACCAGGGCTATTTGAAACTCCGATGTTCGAAGTTCTTCCTGATTCTGCAAAAGAGGCACTCGGTCAGATGACACCATTTCCGAAGCGTCTTGGAAAACCGGATGAATATGCAAGGTTAGTTTTAAGTATCGTTGAAAATTCCATGATGAACGGGGAGGTGGTTCGACTCGACGGAGCCATAAGGTTACAGCCAAGGTAGGGGCAGGACGACAAAATAAAAAAAGGGAGTGGATCAGGGTGGGTCCAACGTTGAAGAGCATGTTCGAGCAGACAGTAGCAAAGTATCCAAATAAAGAAGGTCTTGTGGATTTACGTTTGGGTACAAGGTGGACATACCGGGAGTGGAATGACGAAGTAAATAGAATGGCCAGCACTCTTCTTGCTGAAGGGGTGGATAAAGGCGACCGTGTCTCTACAGTACTTTTTAACACCGCTGAATTCGCTACGACTTTATTTGCATGTATGAAAATCGGTGCCGTATTTAATCCGATCAATTTTCGCCTGACGTCTCAAGAAATAGATTTTATTATTAAAGATGCCAGTCCTAAAGTAGTTATCTTCGAAAAAGCTACGGCAGGTTCCTTAGAAGGGGTAGCATCAGAATCTCCTCATATCGATTTTTGGTCGATTGATGAACCTGATTTGTCTTATGCAAGGTACTACTATCAAATGATCGAAGGATCAGATACGTCGCGTCCTGACTGTTTGATAGAAGAGGATGATCTTTATGCTATCATGTACACTTCGGGTACAACCGGCACCCCTAAAGGTGTCCTTCATACACATCGTGATATGGTGGATCAAGCTCTTGTGTTAACGGCTACCTTGAGGTTGACACCGCAAGATCGCGGCTTAACGGTTGCTCCTATGTTTCATTGTGCTGAGCTCCATTGTACATTCTTCCCTAGAGTGATGGTTGGAGCAGCTAATGTCATTCTTCATCATTTTGACGCCCCTGCAATGATTGAAACGGTACGTGAAGAACAAATCTCTACTTTATTTGCTGCTCCGACGATGTGGAACATGGTGCTGCAGGAAGACTTTTCTCAAGAAGACTTTTCAACGTTAAGGCAAGGACTTTATGGCGGGGCTCCTATGGCTCCTGCGTTAACCACCCGATTACATGAAGCGCTTGGCGTTCAGTTGCTGCAGGCTTATGGAATGACTGAAATGGGTCCTGCTATTACAGCACTCTTTGAGGATGAACAAATATCCAAAGCGGGGTCTGCAGGAAGAGCGTTGATCAACCATGAGGTGCGGGTTGTCAGAACACAGGAAAACGGACCTTCTGATCCCGATGACGTTTGTGCTCCTGGTGAATTAGGGGAGATCGTGGTGCGGGGCCCAAGCACAATGAAGGGGTATTATAACCGGCCTGAAGCCACAGAGGAAGTGATGTATAAAGGATGGTATCACTCTGGTGATATAGGAACCTTTGATGATGATGGGTATCTATGGGTGAGCGATCGAGTTAAAGATATGATCATTTCGGGAGGAGAGAATATCTATTCCAGGGAAGTGGAGGATGCTTTGTTCGCCCATCCTTCTGTGGTAGATGCTGCCGTGATCGGAGAGCCGGATGAAATGTGGGGCGAAAGAGTGGTTGCCTATATTGTTTCTAAAGAAGCTGTGACAGCTGACGAGCTTGAAGAGTATTGTATATCGAGCAGCAGTCTTGCACGATATAAACGGCCAAGGCGATACGAATTTGTTGATGAACTGCCGAGAAATGCCAGCGGTAAATTACAAAAGTTTAAACTGAGAGAACAATTTGAACGGCATATCTAACGTAAATAGAAACGAAGGGCTCTACTATATATAGTAGAGCCCTTCGTTTCTATAGTTTTTTAATCGTAGTGATCGGCTGATACTTTCTTACGTCGTGAAAATGCTGAAAAGGGCATCCAAGCTTATGGATCCGTTCCATAACGTTTCTAACGGTAAACATGGAAGGCGTCAGGGGCGCATCTAATTCGTGCCAAAATAGCGGAGCAGCTACACTTGCTTCTTTCGTAGCCCGTGCAGAATAAGGAGCAATGATCGTTTTTCCCTCTGCATGCTGTACGTAGTCAATATAGAGACGTCCTCCGCGATTTTTCTTCAAACGTTCAATGGTGAAGAGGTCGGGCTTTTCTTTAACGAGAAGCAAAGCCAACTGTTCAGTGAATCTTCGGGTCTCTTTATAGGTCATACTGCCTTCATCGATAGGAAGGTGAATTTGCAGCCCTTTGTTTCCTGATGTTTTTACAAAACTGTAGACTCCTAGCTCGTCCAACAGATGTTTTAACAATCCGGCGGCTAAAATTGCTGAATCAAAACTTTCTCTCTCTGGAGGATCTAAATCTAAAATGATTTCGTCAGGATGATCGGATAAAGTCTTTTGGAAAGGAAGATGAAATTCAAGGGCCCCCTGATTGCCGAGCCATAATAGGGAAGACAGCTGTTCGGCTCTCAGACGCATTTCACCTTCGCTCGTCGGCTGCCCTTTCACATGATCTGGTGCATAATCCGACGCATTCTTTTGAAAAAAAGATTGTTGCTTAATTCCATCAGGGTAGCGTATCACCGTCACGTGCTTATCTTTAAAATATGGAAGCATATAAGCAGCCGCATGACGTAAATAAATGAGGTAATCCTTCTTGGTTATACCGTTAGGCCATAATTGTTTGTCGGTATGGGTGTATTCGACATCTTGAGGGAAGAGAGATAAGTCCCATTTCAGCTTATCTGCCGTGCACTCGTTTGGGTTGAGGTCAAAGCGGAATTTATTGAACTGAGGTTCTCTTAACTCTCCCCTGGAGGCTTCTAAACAATTGATATCCGCACAAATGCTTGGCTGTAATCTCCATCCATTTCCTTTTTCTCTAAAAAAAGTGCGTAAAGTTTTGGATTCTTCATCACTCAGCCCGTTTTTAAAACGTCCGAGTACGATTCTTTCTTCTCCGTCATAAATTTCTGCCTCATAGTAATCATTTTCTGGATTGTATTGAGTGAGGAAGCCGGATACCGTCCGCCACTCTTTTATTTTCAGCCACGACCTCGTTCTTTTATTATACGCATAAGAGCTGTCTACCCTCTTGGCTATTATACCTTCACCTAAATGGTCAAAGACTAGCCTTTGGACCGATTCCTTATCCTTAAATGACTCTACATAGTTCAGAGCAGGTGTGCTCAGCTGTTCAATGAACTCTTTAAGGTGTCTTTTCCTGTCCAAATATGGCTGGGATGTTAAGTCACTGTCCCGTTTCAGCATGTCAAAGGCCATAAATACAGCGGGACGACGGGAAGAAAGTTGCTTGATTTTTTCAAGTTTCTTCATACGCCCTCTTGTTTGCAAAAGGGGGAAGTTTGCTTGATAGGCATTATTTAAAATAACAATTTCCCCATCCAAGAGGATAGGTTCTTCATTTAACGTACAGTTATCTAAAGCGTTTATTATTTCAGGGAATTGCCGAGATAAATCTGTTCCATTTCTACTCCTCAACTCCACTCCACCTGTTGTCCAGCTAAGGAACGCTCTGAAACCGTCATATTTCACCTCGTACATCCATTCTTCCCCCTCAATGAGGGAAGAGGACAAAGTCGGAAGCATTGGCTTGTCCATTCATTTCACCTGCTTTTCTCCTCATAGTTTAAGCGATACGCAGGGATTTAATCATAAATTTAATGTTCGAGTACATGCTAAATAAAAAGGAGTGTGGATCGATGCATACGATGTGGAAAGGAACGATAAGCTTTGGACTTGTGAATATTCCGATCAAGCTCCATGCAGCCACTGAAAATAAGGATATCAAGCTGAGACAGCTGCACGAAGAATGCAAATCTCCGATTGAGTATAAGAAAAGGTGTCCCGTTTGTGATAAAGAAATATCGAACGAAGACATTGTAAAAGCTTATGAGTACGCAAAAAATAAATTTGTCGTTCTTGATGCGGAAGATTTGGAGAACTTAAAGAAAGAACAGGAGGATAAGTCGGTTGAAATATTGGATTTTGTCAAATTAGAAGAGATCGATCCGATATACTTCGACCGCAGTTACTTTATGTCGCCTAATGAAGGAGGCACAAAAGCTTATGGGCTTCTTCGCCAGGCTTTAAGCGATACAGGGAAGATCGGAATTGCTAAGATCATCATTCGTTCTAAAGAGCAGCTCGCCATTGTCAGGGTGTATGAAAACACGCTTATTATGGAGACGATTCACTTTCCGGATGAGGTTCGTAATGTGGCAGATGTCCCGAATGTGCCAGAGCAAACGACGGACCTGAGTAAAAAAGAGGTGAGCACAGCTATTACTTTGATCGATCAGCTGACGGCCGAATTTGAACCTGAAAAATATACCGATGAATATCGTACAGCTCTAATGGAATTGATTGAAGCGAAACGAAACAATGAAGAAGTGACGACTGCGAAACAGGAAACCACACCTGAAAATGTGACCAATCTGATGGAAGCTTTAGAAAAATCCCTTGAAAGCACGAAAGAGTCGAAAAAAATTGCCCCAAAACGAAAAACGGCTGCCAAGAAAACAAATCGCAAGAAAAAAACCTCATAAATGCTGTTATGTAGCGTTTTGTCGAACTATATCTCTGTATTTGTACACCGTTTTGTAGTATAATAATAATAGATCAATTCGGTCGGAGGGTTGTTTAGATGAGCGTTCGTACGGATGAGCAGGCAGAGAGCATGATGGAATCTGCAAAAGCTTCCATGGCTATCGAAGGAATGAATTTGAGTAAACGGGAAGAAAGCCTCGTCATGAAACGTTTGACAGGCTCTATTACACATAAAGAATTTTTGAAGCGGGCTTTGGAATTGGCTCGCCATGCCTAGATCCAGGTATGGCAGCGGATCCTCCCGCTATTGTTATGCTGGAACATCCATTCTTATCAACCATTATGATATTAGGAATGATCGTCAGCTTCAAACGATGGAAACGATTTTGGCAACGCAGCGGTTATCAGAGCTTCAGGAGCACCCCGTCAGTGGAGATTTTGATTTGAGGCATCTGCAAAAGATTCATGAATCCATTTTTAAAGATTTATATCCGTTCGCTGGAGAAATAAGAACGGAAAATATCACAAAAGATGGATTTACGTTCGCTCAATCCCAATTTATCCGCCACGCGGCTGGCGAATTATTCGCAAAGCTTTTATCGGAGAACTGGGACCATATGAGTAAGGCTGAATTAGCGGAACGTCTGTCGTATTATATGGCTGAAATTAATGTGCTTCACCCTTTTCGGGAAGGTAACGGACGCAGTCTAAGGGAATTTATCAGGTGTATCGCCCTGGAAGCAGAGTATGTGTTGGACTGGGCAGCTGTTCCGAATGAAGAGGTTTTAGCTGCAAGTATTGAATCTGTTCATAGTTGTGAGCATTTACAAGATGTCATTCATCGATCACTGCGTGAAAAATAATAATGAGGTCGTACATATAGTACGATCTTTATTTTTATGATATATTATCAGAAAAATCTGAATCTATAAAGGAGGGGGATTTTGAAGAATAAGTTGTCGTTAAGGGATGTATGGCAAGCCAATAAGCGTATAAGGAATATAGTGGCCAAAACGCCACTCCTGTATTCTGAGCCCCTCTCAAAGCACACAGGCCGTCACATTTACTTGAAATTAGAAAATTATCAGCCGACGGGTGCTTTTAAATTACGAGGAGCAGCTAATAAAATCTTATCGTTGACACCTGAAGAACAAAGCAAAGGAGTGGCTACCTTTTCTACTGGAAACCACGGCATAGCAGTTGCTTACGTAGCTGAACAGTTGGGGATCAAAGCCACCGTTTGTATATCCAACCGGGTTCCTAATGAAAAAGTGAATAGGTTGATGAGACTGGGCGCAAACGTGGAAAAAGTGGGTGAAAATCAGGATGATGCCGAAGCCTTTTGCTATGAGCTCGAAGAATCACAGGGGCTGACTGTCATTAAGCCTTTTGATGATATCCAAGTAATAGCTGGACAGGGTACGATCGGGCTGGAAATCCTTCGGGAGCTTCCTGAAGTCGATCAGCTTATTATTCCTTTGTCTGGAGGAGGACTGCTTTCAGGAATTGCTTTCACCCTTAAAACGATGATGCCTGATATTCATATTCAGGGAATTTCAATGGAGAATTCAGCAGTCATGCATGAAAGCTTGAAGCGAGGTGTTCCAGTTTCCATGAAAGAGTCGGATACACTGGCAGACAGTTTATTGGGAGGGTTAGGTCCAAGTAATGAACATACGTTTCAATTGACTGGGCAATACTTGGACGAAAGCTTGCTCGTTTCAGAAGAAACTATAAAAAAAGGAATCCTTTTTATGATGGAGCATCATAAAATGATCATAGAAGGGGCTGCCGCTGCTGGTATAGGAAAGGTGCTTCATAAAAGTGAAGAGGCAGGTGAAAATATAGTGATCGTCGTTAGTGGCAATAACGTCGATCATGACACCATTCGTCAGTTGCTTTAGATTAGATTGTAATGGGGTGGTAGGATGGGAATACATGTTGAGGATGTTTTGCAAATCCCTGTGATGGAGCCTGCAAAAGTATTGACCGGTGAAAAGCATCTGAAAGAAAGAGTAATTGAATGGATTTCAGTCATCGAAACACCGGTGGAAAACTTTGTTCGGAGAAATGAATTCGTATTAAGTACAGGAATCGGGTGTAGTGACGATCCGGAAGCGCTTGAGGGTTATGTGCAAGATGTTATTGATTCAGGGGCGTCAGCGCTGGCATTCGCTACAGGAAGGCATATTTATAAAATACCCGATCGGATTACGACCCTGGCGTCTAAACACCAATTCGTCCTTCTTGAGATTCCATGGGATGTGAGATTCGGAGATGTTCTTCATGACGTTTTGTCAGAAATCAGCAAAAGAAAAAGAGTGGAACAGCAGCGCACAGAAGAAATAAGGCAAGAGCTTATTAATTGTGTCCTAAACGGAAAGGGTCTTCAGGAAATTATGAAGATCGTCTATGAAAATACTACGATCCCTGTAGCAATCAGCGACCATAATAAGCTAGTTCGCGCAAACTATTATTTTGACGGCCATATGATCGACGTGCTGAATGGAGAAGCGGCAGGCGATTATGAGCTCATCACCTCCAGGGAGACGCCGTTTAAGGATCATCCGTTATACCATTATATTGAAGAGTACAAGATTGGAAACGATTCTTGCTATCAGCTGACCATTTTATCGAACTATAAAAAACAAGGCTACCTGTTGTTTAAACCGGAAAGCGACACAGAACTCACATGGTCCAACCTCAACATTCTGGAGCACGCCTTGACTGCTTGTGCCTTGTATTTTGTCAAAGAGAATGCTATCGAAATGACGGAAATCCGTTTAAAGGATAATTTCCTTCTCGATCTTGCAAAAACGGATATGGAAATGGATAAACAGCTTCAGTCCAAGGCTCAGCTGCTCGGCTACGATTTGACGAAGCCCTATATATGTCTCGTTGGAGAAATTCGGTTCAAGAAAAAAGTAGATGACCATATTGGAAGTTCCGAGCAGGCCATTATGTCTTCCTCCATGCACAGCCGTAATTACTACATTCAGAAGGAAGTGGCACATGCGGGAGATGTTTTAAAAAGGAGAACGATGGCGACTTTTGAAGATGGTGAAGTGATTGTTTTTTTAGAAGCGGATGACCGTCCTTATGTCGAAACAACGAACCAATTTCTCGATCTTGTGGAACGAAGATTGAATGAATTATTAGCAGGAATTAATATTTCCTGGGGAATATCGATGCATAAGGATGGCATATTTGTATTTCATAAAAGCTATAATGAAGCAGTTACAGCTTATAATATAGGGCGTCAGCAGCATGAAATAGGCGACCGCACTTTCTTCAGCGACACGAGAATGAACCGTTTATTAATTGCTTTGTCCCATGAAAAAGAAATTGAACAAATTGTTAAGAACACTCTCCATAAATTGATAGAATATGATCAAAAGCGACAAACTGACTTGATTAACACGTTCATTGTTTATAATAAATACAACAGCAATGTAAGCCAGACAGCCCGGGCTTTGAATTTACACAGGCAATCGCTGCTCCACAGATTGCGTAATATTGAGCAATTGACAGGACTTTCTTTATTGAACGCGGACGACATGTTTTTGCTTGAACTCAGTGTAAGACTCTGGATGTTGAAAAAAGTAGAAGAGTAAAGCTCTCCTCAGGCTGTTAGAAAGTATCGGCGGCCTGGGGAGATTTTTCATGAGTACAGAAAAAGGTGATTAGAATATTAAAGCTTTTAAAGCTTTAATTTTAAATAATAAGTAGTCATCTTCAATAAACTGGAATTTATAAGCGGACTGCTTTAAAAAATCATTCCTGTTCAAAGTCATCGTCGTCGATAGTTATTCTCTCCGTACCGCTTTCTGTTACAGTGGAACGCATTTTAATTGTCCATTGGTCTTCCTCGTCGTTATATTCCATGGTTTCTACAGATAAGGCATTGCCTCGATCGACTTCACTAAGAGCACTTGCCAGCGCTTCTGACTCATTCAAATCAGCTCCTTTGGGCTGATTGGACTCAACGACAGTCACTTCACCTGCCTGGCCTTGCATGGGGGTGGATTCTGCGATAGGTCCGTCAATTTCAACCTCGACTTTTTTTCCAAGCCACATATCTTTTTCAACTCCTGACACCCAAATTGGTGCCCCGCCTCTGTTTTCAATTAAATCTACTACTAGGATGCTGTCTTCATTCTGGTCCATCACAAATCCAGAAAAAGAGGACGATTCTGCGGGATCATTACTAACTTCTCCAGAGGAATCTGGTTCTTCATTGATGTCTGTCGTTCCACAAGCGGTTAATGACAGTGCAAGTATGACCATCCATTTTTTCATAACGGATCTTTCCCTTCTATAGTTTCAGTGGTTAGTCGGTTCTTTTATGGAAAATGTTACACCTTTTACAATGACAAATCAAAAATGCTTTGTTATGATAGTTGAAACCAATCAAATATTTACAGAAACTACTAGGGGGGCCCAATTGCGGGCTGAGAGGAAAGAAATACTTTCCGACTCTTAAGCACCTGATCTGGTTAACACCAGCGGAGGGAAGTAGTTAGACAATCAGTCTATTACTCTACCTATACCAGTCAGGTCCTTCCCGGGATCTGGCTTTTTTGTGTTTTCCCTCTAATGAAGAAGGGAGGAGTCTCATGAATCGAACACGTTTATTGACCACCATGGCCGTATTTGTAGCGATTGGTACATTAGGTGCTCAACTGCTCTGGTTTCCTGCGGGAGTTGCGAAAGCCTATCCAGTCCAGCATGCAGTTAACGTCATGGCAGCTATAACCCTCGGACCTGGGCCGGCTGTAGTGATCGCTTTTGTGATTGGTTTATTGCGAAATCTGCTCGGTCTGGGAACGTTATTAGCGTTCCCCGGGGGAATGATCGGAGCCTTATTTGCCGGCTATATGTACAAATGGACCAAGAAATCTTTTGCTGCAGCTGGAGGAGAGATGGTAGGTTCTGGTTTAATTGGGGCGATGTTTGCCGTGCCTTTTGCTAATGTGTTGATGGGCAGCTCAGTGGGAGCAGTTGCTTTCTTGCCATCCTTCATCGTAAGCAGCGTCAGCGGAGCACTGTTAGGGTGGCTCGTAGCTTCAAGGGTGAGACGTACCAATTTAGTACCTCAGCTCGACTGACCTTAAATTTAAGGATCCGTTAAATTTCATTGTTGGTATTCATACAAGCATTCTATTCTTGTAGGCGTAGTTCGAGACTTTTGTATGAGTAGACGGTGGCTTTAGAAAAAGGATCGCTTTCCGTGGGCATGTGGTGAGTTTCCTCAGGCTAACGCCTTCCGGGATCTCACCTACCATGTACATCCCACCTCTTACACCATAATAGGTATTAATATTATCAATTGCATAAACGATATGGGGCTACATCCAGCTTCAGCGCTTAGCGGCTACTGAGACTTCCTTCACTTCTGTACGATAAGTCAACATCGAATCACTTTGTTCTTCGTGTTTCCTTTATCTCCGGCAGCTCAGTCCAGTCCATACGCCGCTGAGCAAAGCGCTTCCGCTTTTAAAAGGTAGGAGTCTCGCCGTTTTCTAAAGCCCCCCATCCAATTGGGGGGTGCTCGAGACTACTTTCAATTGTAGGGGATTTTAAGAGTGAAAATGCTGTAAACACGGCATGAGTAATATTATCCACCTATTATTAAGAAGGTTCTTAATGAAGCTATTTCGAGAAGCGCATATATAGTGAGGGGCGGCGGGGAATGGTGAAGACTCCTGTGGGAAGAGAGTGCATGGTGAGATCCCGCAGGACGGGACGTCCGAGGAAGCTCACCGCGCTCCCACGGAAAGCGAGCCATTCCCCGCCGCCCTGATCCACTCACCAAATGTCTCGGAATCAGCAGTCCTGCCATATCGTTGAATAACTTTTCTTTAAAAATCAACAACGACATAACATAGTTAAATTATAAGGAGGCCAAACGTATGAGTTTCACAGAGATGTTGAGAAGGGAAAATAATGATATATTCGAGGCTGTTTTTAACCACCCATTCGTAGAGGGTATTGGGAAAGGGGATGTGCCCCACGATTCTATCGCTCATTATATCAAAGCAGACTACGAATACTTGAATGCTTTCATGCACATTTACGGCGTAGGAATCTCAAAATCTACTAACCGCAAAGATATTGAATACTTCAATGAACAAGTGGGATTCGTATTGAACAGTGAAACCCACCCCCACCAGAACTTTTGTGACGTCATCGGAGTAGGTTATGACGAGCTTCAAGGCTACCCGCTGCCGCCAACAGCTGATCACTACGTCAAACACATGATGTACCACGCCCAGTTGGGAGGGTTGGGTGAAATTCTAGCAGCTATGCTCCCCTGCCCGTGGACGTACCTTGAAATCGGACAACATTTGATGAAAAAATATCAGCCTGGCCCTGACGATACGTTTTACCCATGGATTAAATTTTATGCTGACGAGGAATTTGATACGCTCTCACATGCGATGCGTAATCGTTTAGATGAAGTGGCCGACGAAGCTTCAGAAGCTGAGCGGCAGCGTATGAAAGACGCATTCCGCAAAAGCTGCCAGCTGGAATGGAAGTTCTGGGAGATGGCTTATATTTGTGAAGAATGGCCGCAATGGAAAGGGGTGAATTCGAAATGAGAAATGTCTCCACAGCTCTTACTATTGCCGGGACAGACCCAAGCGGAGGCGCCGGCATCCAGGCCGATCTGAAAACGTTTCAAGAATTGAAATCATATGGCATGAGCGTCATCACTTCAGTCGTATCTCAAAATACAACAGGAGTTAAAGATGTTCACCACCTTCCATCGGAGTTCCTGAAAAGTCAGTTGGAGGCCATTTCATCAGATATGCCTGTCCATGCTTTGAAAACAGGTATGATTTCCAATATGGAAATGATGAAGGTGATTGCAGAGTGGATAGAATCTATTCCTGCCCCTTATGTCATGGATCCTGTTATGGTAGCGACGAGCGGTGACGCCTTGATTGAAGAAGAATCGCGTGGTTATTTACGTGATCACTTATTGCCTTTAGCTTCACTAGTGACGCCCAATATTCCTGAAGCTGAGTATATCCTTGGGGACGAGGTCGAATCGCATGATGATATGAAGAACGCTGCTGAACAGATATGTACGAGGTTTGGGGCAGGTGCTGCCTTGATTAAGGGCGGTCATATGAAAGGGGAAGCGATCGATTTCCTATATGATGGTAAAAGAATACACGAATTCACAAGTGAACGGATCGATACAAACAATACTCACGGCACAGGCTGCACTTACGCAGCCGCAATTACTGCTTTTCTTGGTCAGGGGCACACGCTTCCTGATGCAGTGGAAGAAGCGAAGTACTTCGTTACGGAAGTAATCCGTCACTCTTTTGACCTTGGACAAGGAAGTGGACCGACCAATCATTTCGCGACTCGCGAGGAGGTTTTTAATAAATGGCTATAAAGCTTGTCAATGAAGTCCGGGAGACGAAACCTTTGATTCATAATCTTACGAACGAGGTAGTCATGAATTTTAGTGCAAATGGACTGCTCGCTTTTGGAGGTTCTCCGATAATGGCAATGGCTGAGGAAGACGCAGCGGATATCGCGCAGCTTTCTGACGGTGTATTAATCAATATCGGAACGCTCACTGAACCGCACCTGCGTGCGATGATTCTGGCAGGGAAAGCAGCTAACCAAAAAGACGTTCCTGTCGTTATTGACCCTGTGGGAGTTGCTGCGACGAGTTATCGCACAGAAGCTTTTCAGAGAATCATAGATGAAGTTCAGCCGACGGCCATTAAAGGAAATGCTGGCGAGATGGCTCATCTTGTAGGCATCACGCTAGAAACGAAAGGCGTAGATTCAGTCGGTGAAGGCGATAGTGAAGAGATTGCTAAGAAGGTGGCAGAAAAGTACAACACGATTGCTTTAGTGACAGGGGAGACTGATGTCATCAGCGACGGGCAAGAAATTATGACTAACCAGGCTGGACATGAATGGCTGGGTAAAGTAACGGGGTCAGGCTGTCTGTTAGGCTCAATTTTAGCGGCATGTCTATCGACTTCTGGTACGCGGCTAGAGCAAACCATGGCTGCTGCACGCTTTTATGGACTGGCAGCTGAAAGAGCGTCCAGACACACCACTGTTAACGGACCGGGCACTTTTGCTGCATGTTTTATTGATGCACTTGCAATGGATATAACGAAGCTGGAAGGGTGATGAACCTTGGAATTTGCGGGCCGATTAAGAAAATATTTAATTATGGGCAGTCAAAATTGCACACGTGATCCAGTAGACGTGCTCACTGAAGCGATTCAAGGCGGGATCACAGCTTTTCAATTTCGTGAAAAAGGTCCGGGCTCTCTAGAAGGGGAAGCGAAGCTGGCGCTAGGCGAAAAATTACGCCAGCTTTGCCGGACGCATAATGTGTTGTTTATTGTAAATGATGACAGCGTTTTGGTGGATCCTCTTGAAGCGGATGGCATTCATGTCGGTCAGGACGATGTCGATGTGGAGGAACTGCGATCCCTTTTCCCGGAAAAAATCATTGGACTATCGATTTCGAATGAAGAGGAATTAAAGGGAAGTGCTGTTGCTTCTGTTGATTATCTAGGGGCAGGGCCTGTGTTTGGGACGTCTACGAAAATCGATGCGAAGGAACCGGTTGGGGTGGAGTGGATCGAGCGGGTAAAACAGCTTCATCCTGACGTTCCGCTTGTAGGAATTGGCGGCATCTCGGTTAATAATGCGCACGAGGTGATCGCGGCAGGAGCTGATGGTGTGTCGGTTATCTCGGCAGTCACTGCAGCTGAAAATGTTGTGGAAGCAGTTCAACGATTATGAAAAAGAAGTCCCGCTATATTACAAAGCGGGACTTCTTTTATGTCATGTCAAAATATAGATGAAAGTGGCTGCTGCAGCCTTCATTAAATGGATGATGGCATTTTGGACATGAGGAAGTATGGATATATTCATTAATGGAAAGTTCATACTTACAGCTTCCGCATAATATCGCTGTTTCATCCTGCTTTGTCTTTGGCCATTTTTCGGCGGGGTGACCGGCACATTCTTTGTGGCAGTAGTAGCAGGCATAGTATTCGCTGCAGCAATAGAACTTTATGGCGATGATATCTACTTCGCTGTGGTAATGGGCGCAGCGGGTGTTAGCATCAACTTCCCTTCCTTTTACCTGATGTTCACTCATGACAGAATCTCCTTTATGTACAGGGGTTAACTGATGTCACAGTTGAATGAATAATTCCATGCTAAAAAGCTTTGCTCCACATCAGGCACTCCACCTTCTTCATAGCAGCGGTCACTGGCATAATTGATTATCTTATAGTTGAAATAGGAGTGGGTGCCAATTAAAAAAATGGCAACTACTATAGAAAAAGCAATTAGTGATAATAAAACCTTTTTGTTCAGGCTCATCTTCATACCTCCCTTAATTATAATAAGGATCCGAGCAAAGCAAAGATCAGCATGAGCAGGATTCCGACGACGAGAAAGTATCCAATCCAATGAATCCCTTATGCTTGTTGTTATGGTCAGTTCCATCGTTAAAAGGTTTACTCTTTTGGTTCATAGTACCATTCCGTTTATCTGGATGAAACAAGACGGGTCAGTTCGTTTTCCATTTATATGATAAGTAAATGGCTGGAATCATCGATAATATGATGAATAATACTGGTGATGCCATCGTATCACCAGCTTTAGAGTATGATGTGAAATCCGGGGTATGTAATACGGTTAGGACCCAACCTGATGTAATTTGCAAGACGATATAGATGAGCGGAAAGCTTATAAAAAAGATGATGTATTTCTTCACAGGGGCAGCTTCCTCCTTAATCTTGTTGAGAATCAATTGGCCGGAATGACCCTTTTATGGCAGCACACGTTATTAAAAGTCCAATTCCAATTAGGCCTCCAATGAATTCGGCGCCGAAAAAGTCTCCATCCCTTAATAAACGAATCAGAAATTGCCCTCCAAAAATTCCAGTCAATAGTAATCCGAAGTAAAAGCATATAAATTTCATAGGACTTTCCACCTTTCATGTTTGATGGAGTTACTTTATATACGATAAATAAAGGGGATCGTTTCAAAAAAAGGGAAATTATAAGAATTTCTTAATGTCGAGGATGGCTTTTTCACAATGTTTTCATTTCCCAGGTGAACCAGCGGCCGTGGCCGTCGGTACCTCCGACAATTGTCCGGGATTTTTCTCCGTCAACAATTGTATCCAGATGAAGCTTTTGATCCTCTATGTTGTTATATAAATGGGCAATATCTCTTTCTCGTCCTATATGGTCT
The DNA here is from genome assembly GCF_030345335.1 of Halobacillus campisalis. Classification (GTDB taxonomy): domain Bacteria; phylum Bacillota; class Bacilli; order Bacillales; family Halobacillaceae; genus Halobacillus_A; species Halobacillus_A campisalis. Next base: position 80,325 of record NZ_JAPVRC010000003.1, on the reverse strand, counting down.
ATGGAATTCAGCAAGTTTTGTTTTGTGGCGTCGTTCATCTGATTGGCCACGTGTGTATGAAAAACGCATACAATCGAGTCTTTGGAAATGCGTTCGGAAACTTGTAGTAAGAGGTCCACGCCATCCCCCTCTATAAGGTGAAGATGGGCAGCTTGCACTGCAGCAGCAGCTTGATGGAAGAGTTGACGTCGCGCGTGATGTTCAGGCCAAATCAATGCTTCCAGCCATTGGAGATCTTCTTCTTTTTCTACACTATTAATGTGCAAATCCAACCCGAAACGATCACTGACAGGTGGTGGGTTTTGTGAGATATTTGGTTTTTTTGAGGATTTTATCTTTGAAGTAATATGTACATTCGTTTCATCGCCGACATAGGTAAAGTCTTTCTCGTAAGTATAGCTGTATTTATCCCACAACAACTGGAGACCTGCACTCGTTCCGATCTCTATAAGAGCTAATGGCTTGCGTATTGTATCATACACATAATTAAAACAAGGGTATAGGTAAGCGCAGCGTCTCACTTCATTAGTTTGAACTAGTCTGTTTTGTAGTAGTTGTTTGATATCCTTTTGGTGAAGTTGGCAGAAATCTTTGAAATGATTGAAAGCATCAGAAGGCGGCAGCGGGTTTTCGGTGAGATTGGAATAATAATTCGCTAAAGGGTGTGCTGACCCTTTTAAAAGGAATTGAACGCTGCCGAACAGTAAATTTGGTGCAGGCTGACCTTTGCGGGCATATGAACACAGCTCGAGCAATTCTTTGTCGTGGGCAATATGGGTGGACAAATGACCATATAGGCTGCTCGATAATTGGTGAGCTTCCTGAGAAAACGTTTCGAAAAAATCAGTAAGGGACAACGTGACTTCACCTCTTTCTATTGGAAATATGTACCTCTTATCGTAACATGATGGTTTAATAGTGACTACCAGAATGTAGGTGGTTTTCATAAGTTGTGGAAATAAAGGAAGCGCCAACTCATAAACTTTCTGTGGTAAAATAATAATAGTTTAGGGTCGGATTCCGATGTAGTTGAAAGTCCCTTTGAAAGGGGAAGATCTAAAGTGAAGTTTGAAGAACGGTTTGATTGGAAGTTAGGTTTTGTTCTTATCTTATTTATGATTATCAGTTGTGTGGCACTGTATAGTGCTCAGCAAAGTGCTCAATATAATGAGAATTTTATGATGAAACAGCTTGTCTGGTACGTGGTAGGCGGAGGAATTATCGGGGTCATGCTGTATTTTGAACCGGATTTTTATAAGAAAATCAGCTGGCCTTTATACTTAGCGGGGCTTATTGCATTGCTGGCGCTTGTCATTGCTCCATCTACGATTGCACCAGTTATTAAAGGTCAGAAAAGCTGGTTTGTATTACCGGGTTTAGGGTCTATTCAGCCATCAGAGTTCATGAAGGTATTTACGATTCTCATTTTAGCGAATGTGGTGACGAATCATCACGAGAGGATTAGAGTAAAAGATTTAAAAAGTGATTTTCTTTTGCTGGGTAAAATTGTTGGTCTGACGTTAGCTCCATTAGCCTTGATCATGCAGCAGCCTGATTTAGGAACCGGGTTAGTGTTCATAGCTATTATGGGAGGAATGATCATTATATCAGGCATCAGGTGGCGTGTAATCCTTCCAATATTCGGAACGTTGGCTGCGGCAGGTACCTTCATCATCTGGCTAGCGATCCGTTTTCCTCAAATATTAGATCAATATTTAGGAGTGAAGCAGTACCAGCTGGGAAGGATTTATTCCTGGCTCAACCCCGAACAGTATAGTTCTTCAGAAGGGTTTCAATTAATCCGCGCAATGCGGGCGATTGGATCTGGACAAATGTATGGCAAGGGATTAGGGGAAAGAGAAGTTTACTTACCGGAAAGTCATTCTGATTTCATTTTCAGTATCATCGGTGAGGAATATGGTTTTATTGGGAGTTGTGTTGTGCTGCTCGCTTTCTTTCTTTTTATTTACCGGCTGACGACGATAGCTTCCAGAGCCAACCATAAGTTCAGTACGTATGTCATTGTGGGGCTGATTTGTATGATTGCGTTCCACGTTTTTCAAAACATAGGGATGTCGATTCAACTTCTGCCGATTACAGGGATTCCCCTGCCGTATATTAGCTATGGGGGCAGCTCGTTGCTTGCTTTTCTACTTGCAATAGGCCTTGCGTTTTCGGTTTCTTATCATCATAGGGATTTCATGTTTGGAGAAAATTAAGCAGTTGAAAATATAATCATAAAATAATCGCTCTTATCGTTTTTATGTTAAGCTTGGCCGCTTACATTATAACGATAAGAGCGTTATTTATGAAGCAATGTTAAAAGCTGTTTCACCGGATTAGGAACGGGGTCCCTCAGTCTCTTTCTTAACCATTATCCATGCTTTTATCCGAACTGCGCCTGGTGAAGACGGCTGTATATTCCTTTAGAATCAAGTAGTTCTTTATGGCTGCCTTGTTCAGCAATGCCTTCCTTCGTAACGACCATGATCCGGTCCGCATTTTTGATGGTAGCCAGCCGGTGAGCGATCACAAGGGTCGTTCTGCCTTTTGTCAGCTCGGCTAGAGACTTTTGAATAGCCACTTCAGTTTCTGTATCCAGCGCAGACGTAGCTTCATCTAAAATCAGGATCGGAGGATTTTTCAAGAACATCCGGGCAATCGCAAGGCGCTGCTTCTGACCTCCGGAAAGCTTCACGCCCCGTTCACCAATAATGGTGTCCAGTCCTTGAGGTTGGGTCCGGACGAATTCGGCAAGTCTTGCTTTACGGGAAGCTTCCATTACTTCTTCGTCTGTAGCTTTAAGGTTTCCGTATGCGATATTCTCACGAATGGTTCCTGAAAATAGAAAAACATCCTGCTGGACGATGCCGATTTGGCTTCTTAAAGAGTCGAGCTTCATATCCTGGATGTCGACTCCGTCTACAGTGATTTGTCCAGATTCTATTTCATAAAAGCGTGGAAGCAGACTGCAGAGTGTCGTTTTTCCGGCACCGGAGGGACCGACAAAAGCGACTGTTTCTCCCGAATGGATATTCAGACTAATGTCCTGTAAGACATGGTCCAATCCTTCATAACCGAATGTGACGTTGTCATATCGGATATCGCCGTTTAAATCAATGTCTCTAGCATGTGGCGCATCCTGGATGTCAGGTTCTGTATCGATGACCTCGGTGTAGCGTTTGAACCCTGCAATGCCTTTAGGATAGCTTTCAATGACGGCATTGATTTTTTGTATGGGTCCAATTAAGATGTTGGACAATAAGATGAATGCCACAAACTCCCCGTTCGTGAGCTCTCCTGTAATGACAAACCACGTCCCGAATAATAACGTGAACAAAGTGACGAGCCTCATCAATACATAGTTTGCAGTTATATTCTGGGCCATGATTTTGTAGGAGGATAGCTTTGTATTACGATAACGGTCATTGTTCACTGCAAACTTTTCCTGTTCGTGCTTTTCGTTAGCGAAAGCCTGGACGACACGGATGCCGCCGATGCTGTCTTCGACTCGTGAGTTGATTTCTGCTACATCGCCAAACATTTTGCGGAAGGTCCCTGTCATTTTTTTGTTGAAATGAATAGCTAAAACGATTAGAAGAGGGATAACGATAAAGGAAAGAACAGCTAATTTCCAGTTGATGGTCAGCATAAGAATGAATGATCCGACTAAAGTCATGATGGCAACAAAAATGTCTTCCGGTCCGTGGTGGGCCACTTCTCCGATTTCCTCCAGGTCTTTTGTAAGCCGTGAAATAGAATGGCCTGTTTTATTATTGTCATAATAACCGAAAGAAAGCTTCTGCATATGTTGAAAAAGCTTTCGGCGCATATCTGTTTCGATGTTTATGCCGAGCATATGTCCCCAGTATGTAACAATATAGTGGAAGCCGGTATTAATTAAATATATGAGCAAAAGTCCGACACAAGCCCATAAGATAATCGTCCAATTTTCCTGAGGGAGAAGCCGGTCAATGACTTGATTGACGGCTAATGGAAAAGCGAGCTCCAATAGTCCGACCAGTATGGCACAGCCGAAATCTAATATGAAAAGCCATTTATATGGCTTGTAATATGAAAAAAATCGAGCTAGCAAGGTAGAGCGCTCCTTCATTATTTTAATTGAAATCCATTTTCAATTATAAGCATACAAACTGCGCAAGGCAACGTAAAAAAAGGATCTCAGTCAGGCACTGAGATCCTTTTATTCAGATGATCTAGGTCTTTTTAGAACCTTGTTCATCTCAACTCTTAGCAAATTAAGGTACATCATGCCCCATCGAGCTTTGCAGAATTTCAAACCATTGGTCGTGATTCAAAGAAAGTTCCAGCGATTTTACAGCTAGATCAATCCGCTCTTTTTTCCCGGAGCCAACGATTGGCATAATCTTTGCGGGGTGTTGGAGGAGCCAGGCATACATGATTTGATCGATGGAACGGGCGCCAGTTTGTTCTTTTATTTGATGGAGAGTATCTCTTAGTCGAACGGATTTATCATTTTCCTCATTGAATACTTTTCCGCCTGCTAGAGGAGACCAGGCCATTGGCGGGATCCCGTGCTGCTGGCAGCGGTTCAACGTCCCATCTTCGAAATTCTCCAAGTGGTAGGCTGAAAGTTCAATTTGGTTGGTTACGAGAGAGAAAGGCAAATGAGATTGAAGTAAATCCCACTGGTGGTCTTTAAAATTCGATACTCCAAAATGACGGACTTTTCCCTGCTGTTTAAGCTCTATAAATGCTTCGGAGACTTGTTTTGGATCCATAAATGGGTCTGGGCGATGAATCAGCAATAAATCGATATAATCTGTTTTTAAATTATGCAAAGACGTCTCGACAGATTTTAAGATGTGTTCTTTGCTCGTATTGTAATGATGACTACGATGTTCCGGACGATTTTCTGAAGGTAAAACAATGCCGCATTTCGTTACGATTTCCATTTGTTTACGAAGTGATGGTTTCAGCTCTAAAGCATTACCGAATAACCCTTCGCACGTATAGCTTCCATAGATATCAGCATGATCGAATGTAGTAATGCCATGGCTCAAGTTATGTTCAATTAATGACAGCGTATCTTCTTTCGAATACTCCCATTCATTCAACCTCCATAATCCATGAACGATTCTTGAAAATGATAGATCTTCAGCAATTTGAACTCTTTCCATCTATGTACCCTCATTTCTATTAGTATACCGTTACTTTACCGAGCGTTCCTATATAGTGCAAATATTATTTCATAACGTCGAGCTCTGTCTAAAAAATTTTTGTATAAAAATAAACTATAAAACTTCATACAATTTATACATTACATTAAAAAATTGCAATGAATACAATGAGAGTATAGAAGTTAAAATATTCAGATAACAGGGGAGGGATAATCTTGTTGCTTCCATTTGATATTCTAGAATATCACCAAAGGCTTCAAGGCACGAAAGAAAGAATGGCAGAAAAAGGAATTGAAGTCCTGCTCATTACGGATCCAGCGAACATGAACTATTTATCCGGATACGATGCTTGGTCCTTTTACGTTCATCAAATGCTGGTCATCGTCATCGATGAGCCGCAGCCGATATGGATTGGACGACTTCAAGATGCGAATGGTGCTCGAGCGACAACTTGGATCTATGAGGAAAATGTAATTGCTTACCCTGATTATTATGTGCATTCACGGACCCATCACCCAATGGATTTCATTTCAGAGATTCTTACTCAAATCGGTCAAGCGAACCGACGGATTGGAGTGGAAATGGATCATTATTATTTTACGGGGATGGCATTGGAACGATTGAAAAAGGGGCTTCCTAATGCTCAGTTCGAGGATTCCTCTTTACTTGTAAATCACGTACGGATGATTAAATCAGACCAGGAAATTGAATATATGAAACGTGCTGCTACTATTGCAGATTTAGCCATGGCAAGAGGTGTTGACAGTATCGGGGCAGGGCGAAGGGAATGTGATACCGCAGCAGAAATCTATCATCAGTTGATCAAAGGTACGTCAGATTTTGGCGGTGAGTACCCTGCAATTGTGCCGCTTCTTCCGACAGGAGATCATACCTCAATCCCGCATTTGACCTGGTCAGACCGTCCTTTTGTAGATGGAAGTCCGGTGATTGTGGAATTAGCCGGCTGTTATAAACGATACCATGTACCTTTAGCTCGAACGGTATCTATTGGAAATCCATCTAAGAAACTTGAACATTTAGCACCAGTAGTTTTAGAAGGCATACAAAATGTTCTTCAAGCTGCGAAGCCAGGAGTGACGTGCGGTGATCTTGAGTCTGTTTGGGCAAAGAGTATTAAGCAGCACGGCTTTGAAAAAGAGTCGAGACTCGGATATTCCGTAGGTCTTAACTATCCGCCGGATTGGGGAGAGCATACGGCAAGCATTCGAAAAGGCGATGAAACTGTACTGCAGAAAAATATGACTTTCCACCTCATTCCTGCTCTTTGGTTCGATTATGACGGGATTGAAATTAGTGAAACGTTCCGTGTCACTGAGTCAGGGTGTGAGCGATTCTCTAATTATCCTCAGGAATTAATAGTTAAACAGGAGTCTTCTATTTTTCTGAACAGTGGAGATCAAATCAGCTAGGAGGTGGGGGAGATACGTTTATACGAGAGAGAGGAAATTGAGCGTGTCATTCGTCTCGATACTCACGTCATTCATGAAATAGAAACGGCTTTCTCCGATTTAACTACCAGGAATGTAACGATGCCGCCGATTATGCGCATTGACGTTCCAGAACACAATGGAGAAGTCGATATTAAATCAGCTTATATCGAAGGAAAAGACAGTTTCGCTATTAAATTGTCTTCCGGATTTTTTAACAATCCAGATTTAGGGCTTCCGAGCGCTAACGGGATGATGATCCTGCTGAGTTCCATTACGGGAGAACCTAAAACAATTTTTGCGGATAATGGCCTGCTGACAGACTTGAGAACAGCAGCGGCAGGCGCCGTTGCTGCTCGGGCTTTAAGTCGTGAAAACAGCAGAACCGTCGGTATTATTGGTACAGGTTCACAGGCTCGTTATCAGCTGGAAGCACTTGTGAATGTACGCTCGATCGAGGTGGTGTATGTCTATGGAAGATCGGCTGAAAAATCATCCACCTACCAGCGAGATATCGAAAACCGCCTCGGCCTGAAAGTAGAAATAAAGAACTCTATCGAAGAAGTTGTGAGGAGCAGTGACATTGTGATCACAACCACTCCTTCGACTGAACCGATCATCAAATCTGAATGGCTGCATGAAGGTCTTCATATTACGGCAATGGGCTCTGATGCCGAGCATAAGCAGGAGCTGGAAGCTGCTGTACTGGAGCAGGCTGATTTGTTTGTCTGTGATGTCAAAGAACAATCCTTGAGGCTCGGGGAGCTTAGATCTTGTACAAATCAAGAAATCAGGGATTCTGCATTAGAGTTAGGGGAAATAACGAGCTGGAAAAAAAACGGACGAGCGAATAACCAACAAATTACCGTCTGTGATTTAACAGGAACTGGTGTGCAAGATACGGCTATTGCAAGATATGTTAATCAATTAATGGAGAAAATAGGAGGACGATGATCATGAGAGAAGCTAAATTTGCGACAAAATCCATTTGGGCTGGGGAAAAAGATCAATTAGCGTTTGGGGCTACTCAAGTTCCTGTTGTACACAGTGTTTCATTCGGATATGACGATATGGACGATTGGTATGAAGTGGCCATCGGAAATAAGAAGGGTCACATTTACGGACGAAACACGAATCCGACGGTGGAAGCTTTTGAAGAAAAGATCCGTATTCTTGAGGGAGCTGAAGCAGCTACAAGTTTTTCAACAGGAATGGCCGCCATCAGCAATACGCTTGGTACGCTCCTGCGCCCTGGAGATCGTATTGTCTCCATTAAAGATACGTATGGGGGCACTAACAAAATCTTTACAGAATTCCTTCCCCAGCAAAACATCGATGTAATGCTTTGTGATACAGGGGACCATGAAGCCATCGAGCAAGAAATTGCTAAAGGCTGTAAAGTACTTTATTTAGAAAGTCCGACGAACCCGACGGTTAAAATAACGGATATTAAAAGAATGGCTCAAGCCGGTAAAGCTGTGGGAGCTACTGTAGTAGTTGACAACACGTTCGCCACTCCAGTTAACCAAAATCCTATCGAGCTCGGAGTTGATCTAGTCATTCATAGTGCTACGAAATTCCTGGGCGGTCACGCCGATGCTTTAGGGGGAGCTGTCTGTGGCAGCAAAGAATTGGTGGAAAAAGTGTATCACTACCGTGAAATCAATGGAGCGACATTAGATCCAATGGCAGCTTATCTGCTTTTACGCGGAATGAAGACATTACACCTGCGAGTTGAAAAACAAAATAAAAATGCTAAAGAGATTGCTGAGTATTTGAATCAGTTCGATATGGTAGAAGGAGTTTACTACCCGGGTCTTGAAAGTCATCCAGGTCATGATATCGCTAAAGCACAGATGAAGGGATTCGGAGGTATGCTGAGCTTCTCTGTAAAAGGCGGAGTCGATACGGTACGGCACTTATTGCCTAAGCTTAAATATGCTAACCGGGCAGCAAACCTCGGCAGTGTAGAAACCATTGTCGGACCAGCGAGGACGACGAGCCATGTGGAATGTACACCGGCAGAACGAGCCGCTATGGGCATTCCGGAAGGGTTGATTCGCTATTCTGCAGGCATAGAGGATATAGAAGACTTAAAGCACGACTTAGAGCAGGCCTTTCATGCGCTTCCTGAGAATATGGTGCTGCAAAGCTGACACGAGGTGATCCCATTGCGAACGAAAAAAAACATCACAGCTCATGATATATTCCCACAGCTTCAGGAATGGAGACGTTATTTTCATAAACATCCTGAACTAAGCTTCCAGGAGAAACAGACGAGTGAAAAAATCATTGAAGTGTTAAAAAGCTTTGGGGTATTTAAAATTGAAACGAATGTCGGAGGCTATGGGGTCATCGCCACGCTTACGACAGGTGATGGACCTGTGATCGGTCTTAGAGCGGATATGGATGCGCTGCCTATCCTGGAACAAGCGGATGTGGAATATGCTTCTTCTGTGCCGGGAGTGATGCATGCGTGTGGCCATGATGCGCACATCGCTATCTTGTTAGGGGCTGCACGACTACTCTCTGAAAAAGTGAAAGATCAATCGTGGAGAGGTACGATTAAATTGATTTTTCAACCGGCAGAAGAAAGCTGTGATGAACAAGGAGAAAGCGGAGCTGTTAAAGTGCTCAAATCGGGATGTATCGATGATTTGAGCGCAGTTCTCGCGCTCCACATGTGTCCGTGGCAGCGAAGAGGAACCGTTCAGCTGCACGATGGTCCGAGCATGGCGAATAACGATGAATTTCATCTTATCATTAAAGGACGCGGGGGTCATGGAGGATACCCGCAGCATACGAATGATCCGCTTTGGATGTCGACCTTCGTACTTCAGACGTTGTACAGCCTAAGTGGAAGAAAGCTTGATCCATTACAGGTTGGCGCGCTTAGTATAGGGCAGATTGCAGGAGGAGAAGCCCATAACATCATACCTGATAAAGTGGAAATAAAGGGGACCATCCGTTCATATGAAGAACGTGTTCGCGATCAATTAGTTGAAGAAGTGAGGCGTGCGGCAGAGATTGTTAAACCGATGGGCGGAGAGTACGAATTAATGATTCAACGGGGAGAACCAGCACTTTATAATAATTTGGCTATAAATCAGGTTTTAAGAGAAGCAGCTGAATCAATGACTATTATTGAAAAACCTTTTGGCATGGGGAGCGAAGATTTCAGTTACATTACGAGGGAAATTCCGGGATCTATGTTTTTCCTCGGGTGCGGACTGGAAGAGGAACGCGGGTTGCATCATCCGCGATTTGATATCGATGAGCATTCGATGGTAGACGGGGTGACGATTTTATTGAAAAGTGTTGAGAGTCTGTTGGAAAGTGAAGGAGGGCGATTATGACAACCAATATCGCGTTTATAGGATTCGGCGGTGTAGGGCAGGCACTCGCAGAAATATTGTTGGAGCGTGAACAATCTTTACAGAAGCAATACGGCTTGGACGCAAAAATTGTTGCAGTTGCAGACATGATGAAGGGATCTGTCTATCACCCAGACGGGCTTGACGTGAAAGAACTAATCGCATGTGTCAGGGAAAAAGGAAGCTTGGAGGCTTACGATGGGGGAGCTTCAGTTACTAAGGGGTTAAGCAGTATTGATACGATAACTCAAAGTAATGCCGACGTCATCGTAGAAGTGACGTTTACGGATGTGAAAACAGGAGAACCAGCGATTACCCATTGCCGAACCGCTTTCAAACATGGGAAAAGCGTGGTGACGACAAATAAAGGACCGGTCGCCTTGGCTTACCGGGAACTCGCTGAGATGGCTGATCAGAATGATGTATATTTTGGCTTTGAAGGAACGGTAATGAGCGGAACTCCCGCCCTGAGAATGCCTATGGAAACGCTAGCCGGCAACACCATCACAGAAATCAGAGGAATTTTGAATGGGACGACAAATTACATTTTAACAGAAATGGAAAAAGGTCAGTCCTATGAAGAGGCATTACAGAAAGCCCAGCAATTAGGGTATGCAGAAGCAGATCCCACAAGCGATGTAGAAGGATATGATGCTCGTTACAAAGCGGCTATTCTTTCCAATTATATTATGGGCATCCCCATTGCTCATACTGATGTGGAATGTGAAGGAATTTCCCGTATAACTCTCAACCAGGTCCAATCCGCTCTCAAAGAAGGAAAGCGTTGGAAACTGCTGGCGAGCATTAAGCAGGAAAATGGTAAAGTCAGGGCTTCAGTCAAGCCTGAATGCATCGAATCCAATGATCCATTAGCCAGTGTTTCAGGTGCGACGAATGCCATTTTGTACGAATGTGATTTATCTGGTCCTATTTTACTGACGGGCGCAGGAGCAGGGTTGAAAGAAACTGGATTTTCCTTGTTAATTGACCTGATTCATTATCAGAAAAAGAAGAAGCTAGCCAAAATTTAATGGGTGGTGGTTATGATGCATACAAAGGTAAAAGCGATGAACATGCTGATTGGCGGTAAATGGGTAGCCGGTAAAGAAACCTTTGAAGTAGTGAACCCTCAAAGCAATGAGCCCATTGCAAGGGTCCCTTTAGCTACAAGAGAACAAATGCTGGAAGCGATAGAAATGGCGGATCGTGCTTACCGTACAACACAAGTGTGGCCGACTCATGAACGAATTGCAATTTTAAATAAAGTAGCGAATTACATGAGGGAGCATGCTGAAGAGTTTGCGGTAGTGATTGCCAGTGAAGGAAGTAAAACGATTAACGAGGCTAGAGGCGAAGTGAAGCGGGCGGCCCAAACAATTCAAATCAGTGCTGAAGAAGCGAGACGCATTAATGGCGAAACGATCAACTTCGATCAAAACGAAGGTAGTGAAAATAGGGTAGGTTACTATTACCGTTTTCCGGTTGGGGTCATTGGTGCGATCACCCCATTTAATGATCCGTTGAATATGGTCGCACACAAAATTGGTCCAGCCATCGCTTCGGGCAATGCAATTGTATTAAAGCCAGCTTCTGTCACTCCACTCAGTGCTTTGAAACTGGCGGAAGCCTTTGTAAAAGCTGGTCTTCCTGAAGGTTTCCTTTCAGTTATAACAGGCTCAGGCAGGGAAGTAGGAGATACGCTCGTTACCCATCCCTCCGTCCAAATGATTTCCTTTACAGGCGGGTCCGAGGCTGGAGAGAAAATAACTCAAAAGGCAGGGACGAAAAAATTAAGCATGGAGCTTGGCTCTAATTCTCCCGTCATTGTTTTAGAGGATGCAGATTTAAGTGATGCGGTGCAAGCGACTGTCTCTGGATCTTTTTCAGCGGTCGGACAAAATTGCATCGGTGTGCAGAGAATCTACGTGCAGGACAGCGTATACACCAAGTTTGTTGATACTTTCGTCAATCGTACGGCAGAGCTGAATGTCGGAGATAAGATGGATGAATTGACGGATATGGGACCGTTGATCAATGAAAAAGAAGCGATGCGAGTAGAGAGTTGGGTAAATGAAGCTGTAGAGCAAGGTGCAGTGCTTCAGTTTGGGGGTGTACGAGAAGGGGCATTTTTCACCCCAACTGTTCTGACTGACGTACCGGAAACAGCTAAAATAGCGAAAGAAGAAATTTTCGGACCTGTAGTTCTTATTTACCCTGTCGATTCATTATACGAAGCGGTAGAACGTTCAAATAATGTCAATTATGGACTTCAGGCAGGAATATTCACTAGTCATATCAATCATGCCTTTTACGCCATCAAACATATGAACGTAGGAGGCATCATGATTAATGACAGCAGTGATTATCGAATTGATGCCATGCCTTTTGGAGGGACTAAAGGATCCGGGATTGGCCGGGAAGGTATTAAATATGCTATAGAAGCTATGACAGAGCCTAAAGTTGTCTCCTTTAGACTTCAGGAAAATTTATTATGAAGAGATAGGAAATGAAAAGGAAAAACCGCTAAATTTTAGCGGTTTTTTTGTGTCTTCTGTTCAGGATAATTTCAACCCTCATGCAAATAGTAAAGGAGAGGAAAATCATGAGGAGGCACAATGAAATGAAAAAATTTCTAATGACCACATCTGCGCTGTTACTTACGACCACACTTGCAGCATGTGGAGGGGCGAATGATAATGGGGCAGCCGATGATGCCTATGACTATAACCAAGTAACATATGGAGGACAAGGGCAAGAAGAAGACCGAAGAATTAATGATTTAAACGGAAACGAATTGCGTCATCCATATCAGGGCACATATCCAATGGTACCCGAAGATAGAATGGGAGAGCAGGGTGATTTAACTGCTCAGCCCGATGAAAAAGATGTAGATGAAGTTCACGGAGACATCCATGAACAAGTTGTTCAATTAACAAATGAGGCACGTGAGGAACAAGGGCTTGAGCCGTTAAAGTTCAGTAAAGAAGTAACCAGGGTAGCTCAAGAGAAATCAGAAGATATGGCAGAAAACAACTATTTCTCCCACACTTCACCTGAACATGGCAGTCCGTCACAAATGCTTCAGGAAAACGGTGTAGATTTCAGAACAGCTGCTGAAAACATAGCATCTGGTCAACGCAGTCCAGAAGAAGTCGTAGAAGGCTGGTTGAACAGTGAAGGGCACCGTAAAAATATTATGAATGAAAACATGACAGAAATCGGTGTCGGGTTTGATGACGATGGGAATTATTGGACGCAGATGTTTATTGGTAAATAAACGCGTCGTAGTGTAACGTTTTGCTTCTTATCGCAAACGTAGAAAATATAGTCTGAAATGCCTTTCAAATTGTATATTAATTTGTTAGGCATTTTTTGTTTCGCATATTTTTCATAAGCTTTTCGAGGTGGAATTTTCTACATAATTGTTAAACAAACTGGAAGGATTGTTGAAGATTTGATTTCAATTCATTTAGTTAGTGGATCAGGGCGGCGGGGAATGACTCGCTTTCCGTGGGAGCGCAGTGAGCTTCCTCGGACGTCCCGTCCTGCGGGATCTCACCAAGCACTCTCTTCCCACAGGAGTCTCCCCATTCCCCGCCGCCCCTCACTAAAGATGTGCTTCTCGAAATGATTTGAAAAAGACTTTGATAATAATAATAGGAGCATCAAACTCCAGTGATCTAGGTATAGCATTTTTAGTTCTAAGATCCTCTGCACTTTAAGGTAATATCAAACTCCTTTGCATACAAAAGTCTCACTGGTTATATTCAAAGACGTTATTGATTATGTGAAGCAGCGCATATGATGTTTCCGTTATCCTCACAAAAGCAAGAAGGGCCGGGAAATTGCGAGACTCCTATGGGAGAACAGTATATGGTGAGATCCCGGAGGGCGCTAGCCCGAGGAAGCTCACCGTACGCCCATGGAAAGCGAGTGATTTCCCGGACCTTCAAACGCTGTCAATCATAACGGAAGCAGCTCTAACATCTTGAAACTGAGTCTTCCACTAAAGGGAGCGTTAGTAAAAAAATAAGTTTAACTTTTTGAATGGCTCGGTTTAAAATTTATCGAGCTGTTTTAATGGAATATCTTTTCAAAGTATAAAGCAATTTAGGCGTCTTGTTTTTAAAATGGAAGAATTAACTTCGATTGAATTCCTTAACAATCTGGAATGCTAAGAAGAAAACGGATAAGTAATGTGGAAAGGGAGGTCTTCCATTGAAAAGAATAATGGTTTTACTATGCTGCTTGCTGCTCATAAATGTATATTTTCCTTCTTCCACTTACAGTGAACAAAACCGACAAATGACAGCTATAGGAGATTCCATTCCATATGGATACAATTTGACTAAAGAAAATAAATATCCATCAGGAGGAGCATTTCCTTTTATGATGGGAGAAGAAAAAAATTTAGAAGTGACGAATTTGGGTATTCCGGGACTGACGTCAGAGGAACTGCTGCAGGCAGCCCGTGGAAATGATCTGTTTAGAGAAACAATCAAGAATAGCGATTATATCGTTCTTTATATTGGCGGTAATGATTTATTAAAAATTTTAAAAGATCACAAAAATTTACAAGGGATTGATATGGAAGAGGTTGCGCTTGTGGTGCGAAACCTTCTGTTTAATGTCTATTCCACGGTCATGGAGATTGATAAATTGACGGATGCAGAAATACTCGTATATAACATTTATAATCCATATCCTGAAAAAGGGGCTTCCTTAGAGCAGCCTCTTCACTATATAAACATCCAATACAACTCGCTTGTAGAATTGTTGAGTCACTTCACAAATGTAGAATTAGTCGATGCTTACCAGGCCTTTAAAGGACATCCGGAATATATAATTAAAGGAGATGTCCACCCGACGGCTGAAGGACAATTTACACTTGCTGAAATAGGATTAAATAAAATGGAGGAGTGATGATGCCGGATCATTTTCTGGCATCTTAAGGCTCCTCAGGCTTGTCCATCCTGTTATAATAAAAATAAATCTTTTATAATAAGGAGATATACATATGATACGTTTCGGTATAATCGGCACTAATTTCATTACAAATCTTATGATAGAAGCAGGACAGCACCTTGAAGAATTTAAGCTTCAAGCTGTCTATTCCAGAACTCAGGAACGAGCGGACGAATTTGCGGAGAAACATAATATTCCTACAACTTATACAAAGGTTGAGGACCTAGTCAAAAGTAAAGAAGTGGATGCTATTTATATAGCAAGTCCTAATTCTTTTCATTTTGAACACGCCATTGCAGCAATGAAGCATGGGAAACATGTCTTATGTGAAAAACCATTAGCTTCCAACGAGCATGAAGCTGCACGTATGATAGAGGCGGCTAAAGAACATAATGTTCTTCTTATGGAAGCTGTAAAATCAACGCTTATGCCCGAGTTTCTATCGATTAAAGAAAACCTTCATAAAATTGGCAAGGTTCGCAGGTATGTGGGGAACTTCTGTAAATATTCCTCGAGGTATGATGCCTATCGAGAAGGCACTGTACTAAATGCATTCAATCCTGAGTTTTCCAACGGTTCTTTAATGGACTTAGGGGTATATGGAATTTATCCAATGGTAGTATTGTTCGGCAGTCCGGAGAAAGTTCAAGCGAGCGGCATGGCGTTAGAATCAGGAGTCGACGGGGAGGGAAGCCTTCTCATGAAATATGAGGATATGGAAGCGGTCGTCATGCATTCAAAAATAAGCCATTCTTATAATCCTTCAGAAATACAAGGAGAAGAAGGGACCATTGTCATTCCTAATATTTCAGAACCGCGAGATGTTTATATTCAATACAACGACGGGTCGACAGAAAATTTGAGTGTACCCGATGAATATCCTCCTATGTATTATGAAATAAAGGAATTTATAGATCTGCTTCAAAAAGGCCACAAGCAATCTGAGGTCAATTCACTTGAAAATTCTCTCATCACATCGCAAATTATACGAGGTGCCCGTAGACAGATGGGAATCAGTTACCCGGCTGATAAAAAATAATCGTTCAAAAACACGGACTTCCTAATAACAAGTCCGTGTTTTTTCTTATCACCGGCCCTGAATACCGGACTAGCCTCAAGTTCTAAATAGTACTAAATCACTTCCTTATCCTGTATAATGATAGGAACTTTTCACGTATGCGGAGGACCTGCTATGAAGAAAATATTCGCTTATGCCGTTACATATAAAGTCTCAGCCGTCATCGCCATATTGTTGATGCTAATAGAATTAGTGGTAGAGCTTGTCCAGCCTTTACTAATGGCTCGGATCATCGATGATGGAATCATGCAGGAAGATTATACGGTCGTTGCCACATGGGGAGGGGTGCTCGTTGGCCTGTCTTTATTAGCTTTTGCAGCCGGCATTACCAATTCCTTTTTTGCCGCTAATGTAAGTCAGGGGGTTGGATATGATCTTCGGCGCGACCTGTTTAAAAAAGTCCAGTCGTTTTCCAATGAAAACTTTCAATCTTATTCAACGCCCAATCTTGTGACGCGCATGACGAATGACGTGATTCAAATCCAGAACCTTGTGCTGATGCTTATGCGCATCGCCCTGCGCGCGCCTCTATTTATTATATTCGCCCTCGTCATGGCATTTACTGTCAATGTTCAGCTTGCCTTTATTCTTCTTATCGCTGTCCCGGTGTTAGGCGCATTTTTATTCTGGGTGTTGTTAAAAGGAATTAAGTTATTTAAGCGAGTACAGACAAAGCTGGATGGAGTGAACACCGTGATCCGGGAGAATTTGACCGGTATCCGGCTCGTGAAGGGATTCAATCGTGGAGAATATGAGGAAGAAAGGTTCCATGAAGTCAATCACTCATTAATGGACAAAAATAAACGTGCACTTTGGCTGATGGAGCTTGCTATGCCTGTTGTCATGCTCGGCATGAACGTCATTATTCTGATTCTGCTTTGGTTCGGGGCTGTACAGCTGAATTTAGGGACAGCCCAGCCTGGTGAAGTCGTTGCGATTATCAACTATGCTACAAGGATCATGTTCACTTTTTCTATTTTTTCTTTTTTGATCATGGTTTTTTCCCGTGGGAATGCCTCAGCGAATCGGGTCAGTGACGTTTTGAATGAAAAAACACCTGATTTTAACCGACAAGGGGGAAGGGATACTCTATTGAAAGGGAATATAAAGTTTGAAGGGGTTACCTTTTCAAGAGGCGAAGCAGAAACGTTAACGGACATCAGCTTTAGTGCCCAATCAGGGGAGATGATTGGGATCCTTGGTGAGACCGGATCGGGGAAAACATCACTTCTTCATCTCATCCCAAGGCTGTTTGAAAAAGACAGCGGCACCATCTTGTTGGATGAGCAGGAAATCGAAGGATTGGACGTGCGTGCGATCCGCCGGCAAATCAGTCTGGTTCCCCAGGAGGTTCATTTATTCTCTGGTACTGTAAAAGAAAATATCGCATGGGGAAAAGAGAATGCAACAGATGAAGAAATTATGAGAGCGGCTGAGAGTGCTGAAATCCATTCTTTTATAAGTACTCTTCCAAATGGGTATGATAGCCGGATAGGTCAAAGAGGGGTGTCCTTCTCCGGAGGGCAGAAGCAGAGACTTTCGATTGCAAGAGCACTGGTGAGGAAACCCAAAATCCTTATATTAGATGACAGTACCAGCGCACTGGATGCTCATACAGAAGCGCGTCTGCTTAGAACGTTAAAGCAGCAAAATTGCACGATATTCATGGTTGCTCAGAAAATCAGCTCACTAAAAGCTGCTCATAAAATTTTATTGCTGGAGCGAGGCGAAATCATCGCAGAAGGTGACCACGAAGAGCTGCTTGAGTCGAGCGCTTATTACCGGGAAGTGTATCAATCTCAGCAGGAGGTCGTTATGTAATGGTGGACAAACAAAAGCCGAACCGTGCTCCGATTAACCGCCATCATGGGATAGGCACGAAACCCCCGAAAGTAGATGATATGAAAGCTACTCTTAAGCGAATCTGGAGTTATATGACAACTGAAAAGAAGCTGTTTAATGTCATCCTAGCCATTATTTTAGTGAGTTCCGGTTTATCTTTATTAGGACCGTATTTACTGGGGGTAGCTGTAGACCGAGTCATAGATGAACCTGCCACGAACACGCTTCTTGTTATGCTCAGCCTTCTGCTTGGTGTGTATGTTTTACATTCAGCGTTCTTATGGCTGCAAAACTACTTAATGATCGGTATATCGCAAAATACAGTTTATCGTATGCGGAATCATCTATTTTCCCACTTGCAGCGTCTGCCTCTTTTATTTTTTCAGAAAAAGCAGCAAGGGGAATTGATGAGCCGGCTGACAAACGACATGGAAAATGTCAGTCGCACATTAAACACGGCTATCATCCAGTTTGTAACTAGCATACTTACGATATTAGGGACGGTTATCATTATGCTGATCTTAAGTCCTGTCCTAACTTTGATGACGCTGACGATCGTTCCCGTCATGTATTTTGGCATGAAGTGGATTACAAAACGCACAGGCCGTTACTTCAAAGAGCAGCAAAAGCACCTTGGAGAAGTTAACGGATACGTTGAAGAAATGTTTTCGGGACAAATGATTATTTCTATGTTCTCCCGTGAAGATAGAGTAATCAAAGATTTCGAAGCAAAAAATGAAGCTTTAAAGGCCTCTGGCTACTGGGCGCAAACGTACTCTGGCTTTATCCCTAAGCTGATGAATATGTTGAACAATGTCAGTTTCGCGATCATAGTAGGTGCTGGCGGACTGCTTGCTTTAAATGGAAGTATCTCGATCGGCATCATTGTGACGTTTACGACGTATTCACGCCAATTCACAAGACCGCTCAACGACCTCGCCAACCAGTATAATATGATTCTATCCGCCGTCGCAGGTGCAGAGCGCGTCTTTCAGATTATTGACGAATCCGAAGAGAAGAAGGACGAAGAAAAAGCGTCTGCTATTCAATCGATTCATGGAGACATTGAGTTCCGCTCGGTCTATTTTTCTTATGACGAAGATGAGGATACACTATCAAACATAAGCTTCCGTGCTTCAAGAGGACAGACGGTGGCTTTAGTCGGTCCGACCGGTGCGGGGAAAACAACCATCATATCGCTGCTCTCCCGCTTTTATGAAACAGATGGGGGGGCGATCTTAGTTGATGGAAAAGATATTAAGACGATTACAAGAGACAGTCTGCGCAGTCAAATGGGAGTGGTGTTGCAGGATTCCACCATGTTCCATACAACGATACGTGAAAATATAAGGTATGGCCGTCTGGAGGCTTCGGACGAAGAGGTAGAAAAAGCGGCAAGGGAGGCACATGCACATGACTTTATTTCCCAATTGCGTGACGGTTATGATACTGTGCTTGATTCAGATGGAAAAGGAGTAAGTCATGGCCAGCGCCAGCTTCTTTCTATCGCTCGTGCGATGCTTGCCGACCCGGCCTTATTAATTTTAGATGAAGCCACGAGCAGCATTGATACCGTTACGGAAATGAAAATTAATGATGCCCTTGGAAAGCTGATGAAGAATAGAACAAGCTTTGTCATCGCCCACCGTCTAAATACCATCCGGGCGGCTGATCAGATTCTTGTGCTCGAGCACGGAGAAATCATTGAGAAAGGGAGTCACTGTGAGTTAGTTGATCAAGATGGCTTTTACGCCAACATGGTCGCCGCTCAGCAAGCCGAAAGTCAGGCATCTGTCTAAGGGGATAAAAATCGTTGACCATAAAATTGTTCTTACCTGATAAGGAGGTTCTCTTTCATGAAAAATTCGAATCGGTATCGCGTGGATGAACCCAGCCAATTGCTTGAATACCTGTTCACAATACTATCCGACCGCAGTCGAAACTCTGTAAAAACGCTGCTGGCTCGAGGACAGGTTTCCGTAGACGGCCAACCGGAGACGGCGTTCAATTATAAGCTGCAGCAGGGCCAAATGGTGGAAATCGGTCACAATCGCAGCTTCAAAAAAAGCACTCCTCTGCAAGGTCTGAAGATTCTGCATGAAGATGAAGACTTAATCATCATCGATAAAAGTTCAGGACTGTTATCAGTGGCTACAGCAAAGGAAAAACAATCGACAGCATACCGTCAGCTTACGGATCATGTAAAAAACCATAACCCTAAAGGACGGATATTCATCGTCCATAGGTTGGACCGGGAAACTTCTGGAGTCATGATGTTCGCAAAAAATGAAAAAATAAAGCGTGCGCTCCAAAACAATTGGAAAGATATTGTTAGAGAGCGTATCTATATGGCATTAGTTGAAGGTGAAGTTCAAACGGCTGAAGGCACCATCTCATCATGGCTGAAAGAATCAAAAAGCATGAAAATGCATTCGAGCCAAAAACCGAATGACGGACAATATGCCGTGACTCACTATAAGCGGATCCAATGGAATTCATCTTTTTCCTTATTGGAAGTTCAATTAGAAACCGGACGAAAAAACCAGATTCGAGTTCATATGGAAGACATCGGACATCCCATCGCAGGAGACAAAAAGTACGGTGCTGCAGGAAAGGGGATTGGCAGGCTAGGTCTCCATGCAAAACTACTTACGTTTCAACACCCCGCGACTAAAAAGTTGATGCGTTTTAAAGCAGAGACTCCAGAAGCATTTTACAAGAAATCGAAATGAATTTCAGTTTCTGGTAGAAAGTAGACAAGTTCCAAAGGTTTAAAAGCATATACATTAGCAAACAGGCTCTTTGGGAGGGGTATACTTGAAAGCTTTAGTTGTTTCAGGGAAAAAAATCCTTATCATCTGCAGCGCATTTTTTGTATTAGCCGGTGCGGTATTCATGATCAATCTCTTCTTTGGGAGTACGGCTCCCACTTCCTCACAGGTGGAAAGCGAACAGATGCGGACGATTAACCTTGTCACGGGTGAATTCAAAGCAGAGAAAGAGGACGGGCAGGTGATCGAAACCTACCGTTTTGATCCTGGCACTATTTTTGTGAAAAAAGGGGAGCTCTTTAAATTGAGTATTTATGGAGTCAATGGCCATGAACACCCGTTTACGATTGAGGGCACTGATAAGCAGGGAGTCGTAAAACAAGGCAGTGAAACCGTGTTAGATCTTCAGTTTGATGAAGAAGGGATTTATCGAGTGATTTGTAACACCCATACGACGACAGATACTGAAGGGCCGATGGTCGCTCATATTGTGGTTGGAGATTAGTGTTAGATAAGATTACGGGGATACAATAATGACATGGATAGAAGCACATTACTGTTTCAAAAAAAGAGTCGCTTTCCGCAGGGAAAGCGACTCTTTTTAATTAAGCCATGTTAAAGGTGGTTGTTGATATTGATAAGTGAGTTATTCAACAATATGGCAGGATAGTGGAAGACTTGATTTCGAGACATTGAGTGAGTGGATCAGGGCGGCGGGGAATGGCTCGCTTTCCGTGGGAGCGCGGTGAGCTTCCTCGGACGTCCCGTCCTGCGGGATCTCACCCAGCACTCTCTTCCCACAGGAGTCTCCCCATTCCCCGCCGCCCTTACTAAAAATGTGCTTCTGGAAATCATTTTTAAAAAGCTTCTTAGTAATAGTGGGATCATTTAACTCCAGTGGCAGGGCTCTAGCATTTTAGTAATAAAATCTACACTTTAAGGTAGGTCAAAACATATTCTTGCATACAACAGTCTCATTGGTTATTACTTAAGAGCAGTTATTTTTTCAGTGAATGTGCATGAGTTGTTTCCGCTTTTCTCGCAAAAGCAAGAAGGTCCGGGAAATTGCGAGACTCCTATGGGAAAACAGTACAGGGTGAGATCCCGGAGGGCGTTAGCCCGAGGAAGCTTACCGTACACCCATGGAAAGCGAGTGATTTTCCGGACCTTCAAGCTCTATTTTTGTGACGGAAACAGCCCGAATATCTCGAATCTGAGTCGTCCACTAATGTTTATATGAATATCATCACGGAACTTTAACAAAGCCAAAATCTAAGAAGCATTGGATTCATCAATAATACGGTTGATTTCATTTTTATAAAGATCTGAACGGCCCCCAAAGATGGCCTGAATGTTGTGATCGACCTTCACTACACCAGCAGCTCCAAGTGATCTAAGCTCGTCTTCATCAATTTTTTGTATTTCTTTAACTTCGACTCGAAGTCTCGTGAAGCAGGCATCAACATGCTTTAAGTTTTCTTGACCGCCTAAGGCGTTCATAATAGATGCCGCAGTCTCCTTGGTCTGTTCGGATTTTCCGCCCTTTTTCTTTTCATTAAAATCTTTTCGCGTATAAAGTTTGTTTTCCTGACCACCACGACCTGGCGTAGCAAGGTCCCACTTTTTAATAGCAAAAGAGAAGGAGAAGTAATAAATGACGAAGAACACGGCTCCTACAACTATATTTAACCACCAATTGTTTGTGCCTGGAATGGCGTTTACCAGAACATAGTCAATAAGCCCTGATCCACCTGCCCAACCAATATTAGCGTTAAGCATATACATGACCGAGAACGATATACCGGCCAAGACAGCGTGAAAGACAAATAGAAGCGGTGCTACAAATAAGAATGTGAATTCAATAGGTTCTGTAATTCCTGTCAGGAACGCCGTACCTGCTGCGGCAATCAGCATCCCTTTGACGACAGGACGATTCTTTTTATCAGCTTGACGATACATAGCAAGAGCAGCTCCAAGGAGTCCGAACATGATAACAGGGAACTTACCAGCCATAAAGCGGCCAGCTGTTACCTCTACACCTTCTGCAACCTGAGCTAGGAAAATGTACTGGTCACCAGACACAGAACTGCCGGCAACTTCAACGGTACCCCCAAGAGAAGTCCATAGAAACGGAGCGTACCAAATATGGTGAAGACCTGTTGGTATCAGAACTCGTTCAAGGAAACCATATAAACCAATGTAAAGAGGGTTAGTTGCTCCATTGGCGATAACATTTGCTACAGCGTTGATTCCGCCCTGGATAGGCGGCCAAACAATCATCATAGCTATAGCTAGAAAAATAGAGGAAAAAACCATGGCAATCCCCACAGAGCGGTCTCCGGCAAAAAAGCCTAGAACTTCTGGCGGATCAAATTCATGAAATTTGTTGTAAATCCAAACGGCAAGTAATCCCACGATTATACCGCCAAGAACCCCGGTTTCTAACGTCGGGATACCAAGCGCCATTCCATATTCTCCGCCCTCCTGAGCCATTTCAGGGGTTATATCAAGGGCAAAAGAAATAGTTTTGTTCATAATAATATAACCTAATAACGCTGCCAAAGCTGCAATCCCAGAGCCGCTCGTAAGCCCTATGGCTACACCAATTGCGAATATAATCGCTAAATTGTCAAATATACTGATTCCGATATCCGACATCCCGGTACCGATGAATTGGATCGTATCATTTTGTAAAAAAGTTAATGTATCTGCCAGCGGACCGGTGAGAGCAGCACCAATTCCAAGTAGTATACCTGCAGCGGGCAGAAGGGCGACAGGAACCATGAGTGATTTACCAAATTTCTGCAAACTTCCGAAATACTTTTTCACTTTTTAAATCCTCCTTTTAGGCAAGCGCTTTCTTTATAAGGGGAATAATAGACCCGAATTGTATATTGCGGGTCTATTATTTTCCATTAAATGTTTAAGGCTTGTTTGCTCGCGTGTAGTTCAGGCCAGTAATTTTTGTTTGCATCAATCATATCGTCAAGAATCTTTCTGGCTCTTGGCGCATCGATAACTGTGCGGTTCAACGTTAAAGCTTGAAGTGCTTTTTCGTAGCTGTTTTCGTAATAGGCGTCAACGACAAGTTTCTCATAGGCAAGCTGCCCTTCAATTAACCCTTTGTAAAAGGTGGAAATATAGCCGACCGAGAAAGGTTTAGGGCCGCGGTTCGTAATGACAGATGGAACTTCAACCATGGCATCATCTGGCAAGTTAGCGATGGTCCCGTTATTTTCAACCATCACGATAAAGATATCTCCGTTGTTATAAGCCATAGAAGCAGCTACACGAATCATATAACGTCCGTGAATATCGACTTCTAATTCGACATTTTCAGTTGTGTCATCTGCAATGATTTGATCAGCTAGAGAATGCACTCTTTTCTCGCGTCCATTAATAACCTGGCGTGCGCGAGTGTTGTCAGGCTCCTCTTTTTCAACCATCTGCGAAGGGTATAAATAATACTGCAAGTACGTATTCGGTAAATATTCAGGGAAATCGGTGACCATTTGTTCTACTTGCTTAAACGTTTTAATCCAGGAAGGGTCATTAGCAATCTCAGCATCTTCAGGAATAAAGCCATCTTCAGTTATAGCCCGTTTAATCGTGTCCGTGTGGTCAACACCGTCTTTGTCTAAAATGCTAGTAAACCAGCCAAAATGGTTAAGGCCGAAGTATTCAGGCACCAAGTCGAATACATCTTTGCCAAGAATCCCCGCGTAGCTGACCATAATAGCTGCGGGCATATCGCAAATGTTCAGAAGCTTCTTATCGTCAGGGAATTCACGACGGAGAGCCTCTGCCACGATAGCGGCTGGATTTGTATAATTTAGAATCCAGGCATTCGGTGAAAAATGACGAATATCGTTAACGAGATCGATCATATCTCCAATTGAACGAAGACCGTAGGCCATACCGCCAGGTCCGCACGTTTCTTGACCTACCGCACCATGACGTAGAGGGATTTGTTCATCTTGTTCACGCATTGCAAGGCCACCGGTTCGAATTTGAACGAATACAAAATCTGCATCAGTTAATGCTTCTTCTTTGTTCGTAGTATAAGAGAAATTTTCGAGTTCAGGATATTTCTCACGCAAAATGATTTCGGAAGCTTTAGCTATCTTCTCCTGGCGTTCAGCATTCGTATCATAAAACGTAATTGACTTTAATGGAAATTGCTCTTTCTCTGCTACTAAACTCATAATCATCCCGATGGTATACGTACTGCCACCGCCTACAACAACAAGATTTTGCTTTTTCATAGGGATTTCCCTCCTGATAGGTATTATATTTGTATTAATTAGTATTTAATATGAATATAATACATATTTATGAAAGCGTCAACATTTGTATCGAATTTTTTATAATTTTTCTGTATAATGTCTAGTGTGAAGAACAGGAGGAATACGTATGTCAGCGCCTTTATATAGAAGAATTGCACAAAAAATTAAAGAAGATATTTCTGAAGGGATTTGGAAAGATGGGGAGGCAATACCGACCGAACTTCACCTGTCTGAACAATATCAAGCCTCTCGTGTGACAGTACGTCAGGCAATTAAGGTCCTAGTGGAAGAAGGTTTACTTGAAAGAATTCAAGGAAGCGGGACTTATGTAAAAGAACAAAAAATTGAACATAATATATTTGACTTGCTGAGCTTTACAGAAGAAATGAGGCAGCTTGGTAAGGAACCGGTGAACAAAATCCTTAATTTTCAATTGATAGACCCTGATGATCATGTAAGGAAAATGCTTCAGCTTGCCGAAGGGGAAAAGGTATTTTATATACGGAGGCAAAGGTTGGTCGATGATGTTCCGTACGTGGTAGAAGATACTTATTTGCCAGTTTCTCTGTTTCCGAACTTATCCTATGGGATTATGAAGAAGTCCAAGTATGACTATATAGAGAAAGAGGTTGGCAAAAAAATAAAGGAAAGTTTTCAAGAAGTGATTCCTGTTTTGCCGAGTGAGGATGTCGCTCAAGCATTAACGGTAGATGAGTCTACTCCAATATTGAAAATGCAGTCCTACAGCGTTTTAGTAGATGGGACCGTTTTTGAATACAGTGAGAACCATTTTAAGAGTGATGAATATAAATTCACTCTTCGAGCCAAGAGACCGTAATGACATGAAATTGATAAGATTGCGTTTTGTTGTATCGGCTCCAGGCAGCATGTGGTTCGTTCATTATTGGTAATATAGAGGGGACGTTACTTTAAAAAATTGGGTGGCGGAAAATAACTTGTTTTCTATAAGCGTTAGACGAGTTCCCTCGGACTAAAGCCCTTTAGGGTCTTACCAAACATGCGTAAAGTAAGAGAGAGCTTTAAAGAAATTAGCAACTAAAAATAAACGTCCAGGATCACTATCCTAGACGTTTTCGCATTTGTTTTTTAAATATTTGATGCCAGCTTTTTGCCTATAGCTCCGTATGAGATAAAGCTGCTTCATCAGCAATTAAGGTGACGTTCAGGTGATTTCTTAAAATAGAGGCTGGGAAGTCTCCTGATATCTTTCCTTCAAGAAGCTTGGAAATGGCTTCTGCTTTTTTCTGTCCTGAAGCGAGCAGCAAAATTTCTTTACTTTCAAAGATGGATTGAATACCCATAGTGATAGCTTGTTCCGGGACGGATTCTAAAGTAGGAAAATAGCGGGAATTCGCCTTCCTTGTAGATTCCATCAGATGGATAATGTGGGTCTTACTATTAAAGGGAGTACCTGGTTCATTGAAGCCGATGTGCCCATTTAAATATATGGCTAAGAAAATCCTCCAATACATCGGAGGAAAAGAAAACGTAACGACGAACGACCATTGTATGACAAGATTGCGACTGGAATTAAAAGATACAGATATTGTAGATACTGAGAAAATCAAACAGACAGGTGCTCACGGAGTCGTCAAGATCGACAAACACAACCTTCAAATTATAATTGGTTCAGAAGCGACGACTGTGAAGAAGGAAATGGATAAATTTCTAGATGAATAAGAAGAGAGGGCTTTCCACTAAGTTTTTAAAAAAGAAAACCCCTTCTAATTAATCGTTCCAATCGTTTATATTTAGGCTTAGTCGCTTACAATATAACGATTGGAGCATTTTTTTGTATTGAACAATGACGAAGGCTGTTTTGATATTTCAATAAGAAAGTTATTCAATGATATGAATGAACGAACCCCTGACATCGGGTGGGGAGGTCTTCCTTAAGCTGCATTAAAGAAAGCGTCCTGCTGTAGGATTCCATATCTTTGCCACGTGAAGCAGTGCCTTAGTAGTTTCCGTTATTCACCCAAACGCAAGAAGGTCCGGGAAATTGCGAGACTCCTTTTTTAAATGCGGAAGCGCTTCGTTCAGCGGCGTGTGGACTGGACTGAGCTGGCGGAGATAAAGGAAACACGAAGAACGGAGCGATTCGATGTTTACTTATCGTACAGAAGTGAAGGAAGTCTCAGTAGCCGCTAAGCGCTGGAGCTGGATAATCCCCCATAAGGTTTATGAGCTGATGTACGGCTCTCAACTAATTTACGTGTAAGAGATGGGAAGATAGTACAGGGTGAGATCCCACAGGGCGTTAGCTTGAGGAAGCTCACCGTACGCCCATGGAAAGCGAGTGATTTCCCGGACCTTCAATCTCTATTTATAGAGACGGAAACAGTCCAATCTACCCAAACTGAATTTTCAATATAAAGGAGCTTATAGGGGGGATTTCAACAAGGGTATTAAACAGAGCTTGGAATAGAAAAAAAGAGCTGTCCCAAAATAACATGGGGACAGCTCCATTTCTCTATTCCGCTTCTTTATTGACCTCAATATCTTTAGGTATGATCAGAGCAGCTACAATGTAAACCAGTAAAAGAAAACCACTGCTTAAAAAGACTCCGACCGCATACAATATTCTTAATAAGCTTGTATCGATATCGTACTGCTCGCCTATTCCGCCTAATACACCAGACAACATTTTATTGCTCGTTGATTTGTAAAGCCTCTTCTTCACTGTAATCCTCTCCTTTAAGAAAGATCTCTGGAAAATACAATCATATCGGTTGCTAGGATTCCATTCTCATAAATGGGTTCTGGGTAGTCTAAGAAGAAATCTTTTCTAATAGAATCCATACGAAATCCGCATCTTTGATAAAAACTGATATTCGCAAGACTTGAATTCGCTGTTCCTACTATCATTTCACTAAATCCTCTATCTTGAAACATGGAAAAGCTCTTTTGAATAACAGACGTTCCAATTCCTTTTCCTTGCTTTGTGAAAATGACGGCAATATTTTTTATCTCAACAACTTTTGGAGAAGGGAAGGTGAATAAACACGCGCCAATGACCTGATCGCCATCAACGATAGCGTATAATTCACCTTCTTGTATATAATCCATTACCTTTTCTTCATCTTCATCTGCTAATAGGAGGTAAGGGAGGTATTCTTCTCGGTTCACTACATGCTTCAGTTCGATCATCGTAAGTTTCTCCTTATTGAGTGAGGTAGTATCAGTCATATTTTCTATAAAGTACAGAATTTGTCCGTTCATGGTACAATTCTTAATAAGTTGATTATAGAGGAGGAATCCTGATGCAGCGAAAATTATCTGTTGCCGGGTGGCTGTTGTTTTTAGTTGGGGTAGGCCTGTGGTTATTCAATATTGAGGCAAGCTTCGAAGAGGCTGATTCTGTACTGATCGGTTTAGGTGCCATTCTCCTGCTTTTCTCCGGTATTATGAAGATGAAAGATCAACAAGATTAGCTTAAACAGCGCTCGTTAAAAAAACAGGCTTTCAGGAATATTTTAACATAAAAAAAGTGTGCTCTCCAGATGATCGATCCTGAAAAGCACACTTTTATCCTAGGTTTCCTATGATTTATTTCAAAAGGTTCAATACAGAGGCATGACGCAAACGAGTGTAAGATGTTACATAACTGATTACGTACATAGTAATGAAGCTTAAAACAGAACAAAGGAATAAAGCCACATATATATTTCCTAGTACTTCAAAGCTGGTGAGCCAAATGTAAGTACCTGAACCGACAAGTACAGAGGCGGTTGCGCCATAACGGTTTCCTCCATCCCAGAAGTACCCTAAAAGGATGGCTCCGAAAGTACCACTGATAATGGCAGAAAAACTGAATTGAATCAATAAAGCCAATGATTCTGGCGGTTGGATGGACAAGTATAAAGATAAGCCTCCCACAAGAATCAGCGACCATTTTGACGCGGTGACTGCCCACTGATCGACTGCATCTGCGGAAAGGGTTGAAAATCGTTCCAGCAATGGTTTAACAATATCATTCCCAATACTGGACGTAACTGTTACGTACAACCCATCGGTACTTGAAAGAATCGCTGACAGCAGGCCGATGACTAAAATACCGACGATAATCGGAGGGAAAGCCTCCATCAAATATATTGGCAGAGCATGGTCCATATTAGATATACCGGGTGCAATGACTCGGGCAGCCAGGCCGCCGAATACCATTAAAGTACTTATGAAAAATAAATTGATTCCTGCTGACATCGTAAACGGCCGTAAATCTTCTTCTTTTTCCAGGGATAGAAACTTATTAGCGAGTTGTGGAGTCAGGACAAACCCTATCATCAGAAATTGGATCGCTATTACAGCGAGAGCATTATCATAAGGCCCGCCATCTGAAAAAGGAGTCACGAGGCCTGGATCTGCTGCAGCTAATTGACTTTTTAATTCAGAAAAAACAGAGAATCCACCGCCAATTGTCCAAAATAAGGAAAGAAAAACGATGATCCCTGTAATCCCCATCAAAATTCCTTGTATACCATCGGTTATCAGTTGAGCGAACATTCCTCCGAGCCTAATGTAAAAAACGGTAATAACCACGCCTATTACAATCCCTGCACTATAAGGAATTCCCATGATCGTCTCAAATATCGAGGCCATGCCGACATTTTGTCCTACAATGTAATAAATATTGAATAGCAGCAGTAAGGATACGATAGTCTGTAAGGATTTACTATTGTATCTTTTTCCGAGCCACTCAGGCAGGGTAGAGACTCCCCCTGCACGATGATGAACTTTCCAGAACTTTTTTGCAAGAAGCAGTAAAGCGATCCAGGCTACCCCGAATGCCCCAAGTACATACCAGAGCACTGATAATCCATGAGCATAAGCGAGGCCGGGGACTCCTATGTAAAGGTTGGCGCTGGCAAAAGTGGCGGAGAAACTGGCTCCTACAATCCAGGGTGGCACCTTTCCCTGGGCTGTGGCGAATCCTTTCATGGATTGGCTGAATTTCTTACCTTTATTTCCGATGTAAGAAAGCAGGAAAATATAACTTATAAATAAACTGACTGATATCCATAGAACGGGTCCTGATAATACTTCCATAATTAAGCTTGCTCCTTTCTCTTTTTAGGATAAATTTTTTGCCATAATACAATACCGCTGATCCAGAAAAATACTATTCCGATAAAATATATAGTCAACATATGTAGAACACTCCTTTTAAATGGGGGACAATCATAAACTATTCAAAAAAAGCAGCCATAAGCAGATTGCCCCTTTAAAAAGGAGAAAGCTTATGGCTGCCTCTAGTTTATCTAGTCAGCAACGCTATTTATTTAACTCTGACTTTTTCACTTTTTTCCAGTTGAATGACTTTTCCATCCTGGACGACGAGTTTTATCGAACCAAATTTCATAGTCGAAAGCATCGATTCGATCTCATTCGTGACCTTTTTTAAGTGTTCTTCCTCATTCTGCAGTTTGATCCACTCCTTTCCCTGAACGTTTCAAGGTACAGTCGACAATAAAAAAAGCCCCTCAAAAATTTGAGAGACTTCTAATAAACGTACATCGCTATATGTACCTTATCTCTCAAAATGGATTTCCATTTTGCTGGAGTTAGCACCTTGCAGATTGCAGGTTGCCGGGCTTCACAGGGCCAGTCCCTCAGCCGCTCTTGATAAGAGCTATTTAACTTATTTTTTTGAATTTTACATTAATTACTGAAAAGTGTCAATGTCCTCTGTGTCTAACTTTGGAAATTAATTATAGGTTTAAATCGGGTACTTCTGGGTATTATTCTGATATAACTTAAGAGAGCGGGTGAGCCTATGAATCAAAATATTTCCCATGAAGAGATGGATAGCATTCTGGCGAATTTAGAGGGTGAATACATTCGAGCACTGAATGGAAATGACTCGACAAACATAGAGGAGTTTGTTGAGCAGTTTCTTTATGACTCCTGGGACTACAACGACCGTAATATCGAATCAATCCAAAAAGTCATGAGCCGATATTCAGGAGGCGAGATCCATGCGAACACCTTTGCAGGATCTTTTCAAAAAATGGTGGATCACTTACAGAAGAAGTTGGCCAGTCTGGATGAAGATGACCAGTATCCGATGGTCCATTCTCCATTAGGCGCTTCTATACTAGTTGCATTTGTAGATGGTCTAGTCATCCAATACTATACAGCAGTTTACACCGTAGACGATTTGAAAGAGGCAACACCTCATTTCAAGCAAATCATATTAAATGCTTTGCGTATGGAGCGATAACGGTAAAAAAGCCACGAGGAGACTCTCGGGGCTTTTTTAATTTTTAACGATTTATAGTTTACAGGAGCTTATTTCAGAGTATTGATAAACTCTGTAGTAATGGAATATTTTACATAAAAATAATAATTGCTAGTATAGTAAAAACTAAACTTAGAAAGAAATTTCTTGAGAAGCCAAAAGGTATATATGGCAGCATTGTGGAAGGCTTGGTTTTGAGACATTGGGTGAGAGGAACAGGGCGGCGGGGAATGACTCGCTTTCCGTGGGAGCGCGGTGAGCTTCCTCGGACGTCCCGTCCTGCGGGATCTCACCAAGCACTCTCTTCCCACAGGAGTCTCCCCATTCCCCGCTGCCCCTCACTATAAATGTGCTTCTCGATATTGCTTAAAAAGAACTTTCTCAGTAATAGTGGGACCATTAAACTCCAGTGCTCTGTTTATGGCATTTTAGTTTAAAAACTTCCTGCACTTTAAGGTAGGTCCAAGCATTTGCATGCATACAAAAGTCTCGCTGGTGATCACTCAAGAGCAGTTATTTTTTAAGTGAAGCACCTCAAAAAATGCTTTCGTTATCCTCGAAAAGGCAAGAAGTTCCAAGAAGAGGCTAGACTCTTGGAATACACAGTGTTTTCTAATATTTCCAATAGTTGGCTGATATTTTTAAACTTGGTATAGTTTCGAGCACCTTCCCATCGTATGGTGGCTTTAGAAAACGGTGAGACTCCTGTGGGATGTACATGATCGGTGAGATCCCGGAAGGCGCAGCCTGAGGAAGCTCACCACATGCCCACGGAAAGCGATCCGTTTTCTAAAGCCACCATCTCCTCATACAAAAGTCTCGAAACGGATTCTTCAAGAATAGGGAGCTTTTATGAATATCAATACGGAAATTTAACAGAGCCAAATGAAATAGTTCTTTCTGTAAACTCATTCTCAGAAAGTTTTATATATTTCAAAGGGAATATGATACCATGAGAAAAGCGAAAGATTCTTAGCGCGCAGGCTTTTTTTGAAAAAGGAGTAGTGAATGAGTAATGAAACAGCAGGATAGAATGCACGACCTGATTGGGGTGGGGGTTGGCCCTTTTAATTTGAGCCTAGCCGCCTTATTAGATGAAATAGACGATGTTGACAGTGTCTTTTTTGAGCAGAAAGAGCAATTCGACTGGCATCCAGGCATGTTGATCGAAGGCACTAAGCTTCAAGTCCCTTTCCTCGCAGACCTTGTGACGATGGCAGATCCGACGAACAAGCATAGCTTCCTCAACTATATAAGTAAAAATGATCGTATGTATCAGTTCTACTTCCTCCAAAGACTCGATATCCCTCGTCGAGAGTATAATGATTACTGTCAGTGGGTGTCCCGCAGGCTTTCGAGCTGTAAGTTTGGACACGAAGTAACAAGCATTCGTCATGTGAAAGAACATGAAGATTATTTTGAAGTCACGGTAAAAGATTTAAAAACAAACCAATCGAACGTCTATAAAACGAAGCATATCGTCATGGGGACGGGAAGTGTACCCGTTATGCCTAAATCGTTTAAGGGGCTTCCTGAAGAAGATGTTTTCCATACTGCAGATTATGTCCCGAACCAGGATCGCTGCCGAAGTGCTCAATCTGTAACAGTGGTAGGTTCCGGCCAAAGTGCAGCAGAAACTTTCCGGGAATTACTCAAGGAACAAAGGGAATGCGGCTTTCGCCTCGACTGGATTACACGCTCGGCAAGCTTTGAATCCATGGAAGAGTCGAAGCTGAGTCTTGAGCACTTTTCTCCAGATTACGTGAAATATTTCTATCAGCTTCCCCAAAAGGATAAAGATGAAATATTTGCGAACCAGGGACTGTATTACAAAGGCATCAGTAATCATACCATCGAAGATATTTACAATCTTCTGTATGAATACTCCATTGGGGAAGATCAACTGAATGTTGGTATGCAAGTCTTAAGTGAAGTGAGAGGGATCGAGGAGAAGGATGACGGCTCTGGTTATGTGCTCGATTGCTATCACTGGCAGAAAAAAGAAACATTCAAACATCATAGTGAAGTAGTCATAACTGCAACAGGATATAAGCCTCACGTGCCGGATTTCGTTCATTATTTAAGTGATTTCTTAGAATGGGATGAAAAAGGACGTTATAAGGTTGAAGCGGACTATCGTTTAAAGAAAACGGAAGAAACCGACAACGAAATTTATGTTCATAGCGGGATCTCTCATACCCACGGGGTAGGTTCAACTAACCTGGGTCTTGCCGTACACCGAAATAAAGTTATTATCAACCATCTATTAGGAAGAGAAGAGTATAAGCTTCCAGACAGAAGTATTTTTCAATCTTTTGATATCTAGTAAGTGAAAACCAGCATAATGATGCTGGTTTTTTTATGCAATCATTCACCATTATTCCGTATATTCAGTGAATATTCGTATATGTAAATTTCTATCTATTTCAAAAATAACGGTTCCATTAACGAGAGATGATCAAAAAAATTTTATTTTTTATTGAAAGCGCTTACTAATAACGTGTGACTGACATTGTTTAACGTATTTTATATCCTTAAAATTAAATTTTCACCCCGAGCTGTTGACAGATTTTATTACAGGGGTAATAATGTCATAAATATACGGTATATATAATAATTATACATAAATGAAAAAGAGGTGACTGAAGTTTGGATATCGGAATAATCGGAGCGACAGGATATGGAGGAGTAGAACTCTTCAGGCTCTTATATAATCATCCAGAGGTGAAAACTATCAATCTATATTCTTCCTCACAAAGTGGAGAATTTATTCAAGAGATATACAGCCATTTGAACAATGAAGAATATGTTTTAAAAGACCTTGATACGGAAGTAATGAAGCAGCAGCTGGATGTCATTTTTCTGGCCACGCCCGCAGGAGTTTCGAGTGAACTTACGCCACAGCTTGCAGGAGGCAAAGGAGTTGTCATCGACCTCTCGGGCGACCTTCGTCTTAACAGTCCAGAAGAGTATACAGCCTGGTATAAAAAAGCCCCGGCTTCAGAGGAAGTACTAAAACAGTCGGTTTATGGACTTTCGGAGTGGAACAAGGAAGCGATCCAATCTGCAAAAATAATCGCCAATCCTGGATGTTACCCGACAGCTGCATTAATTGGGTTAGGACCTGTCATGCATGAACGATTAGCAGACCCTTCCCGAATCATCATCGACGCTAAGTCCGGAGTATCAGGAGCGGGTAAAAACTCTAATCACGTGACACACTTTGCGAATACTCAGGAAAACTTCCGAATATATAAAGTAAATCAGCATCAACATATACCAGAAATTGAGCAGCAGCTCGGAAATTGGAATGAAGAAACGGAACCTATTACATTTTCCACCCACTTGGTTCCCATGACTCGAGGAATTATGGCGACGATGTATGTAGAGCTGAATAATGTACTCAGCTTAGAAGAATTGGTCGACTTATATCAGACGGCCTATAAAGATCATCCATTTGTAAGAGTAAGGGGAGCAGGCGATTTCCCTTGTACGAGAGACGTGTATGCATCTAACTACTGTGACATAGGGCTCGCAATGGATGAACGTACAGGCAGACTGACAATAGTAGCAGTCATTGACAATTTGATGAAAGGCGCAGCCAGCCAGGCTGTCCAGAACATGAACCTGACACAAGGAATAGATGAAACAACAGGGCTGATGCATGTCCCTGTATATCCATAACGAATAGAAAGGGAGAGAGCGATTGATTCAAATAACGGACGCGCACAAGATTTCAAAGGTGGAGAATGGAACTCTTACATCGCCTAAAGGATTTATGTCGGGAGGACTGCATTGCGGCCTGCGACGAGCAAAAAAAGATTATGGATTATTGATGAGTGTTCAGCCCGCCTCTGTCGCGGCCGTTTACACCCAAAGTCACTTTCAAGCTCCTCCTTTAAAGGTTACACAAGAGAGTATTGCTTCTTGTAACAAAATTCAAGCTATAGCTGTAAATAGTGCAATTGCTAATGCGTGCACAGGAAAAGAAGGTCTTGAGAATGCATATAAAATGAGAGAACTGATTGCAGAACGTTATGAGCTGCCTGCAGATCATGTCGCTGTTGCATCAACAGGTGTCATCGGTCAGCAGCTGGAAATGGACAAGATCGAATACGGCTCGCAAAATGTCCAGCTGAGTAAAGAAAATGCCCATGATTTTCAACAAGCGATTTTAACGACGGATACATGTGAAAAATCAGCATGTTACCAAATCGAAATTGATGGAGAAACGGTTACGGTAGCTGGCGCAGCTAAAGGATCTGGGATGATCCATCCGAATATGGCTACCATGCTGGGCTTTATCACTACGGATGCAGCAATAGGTTCAACCCATCTTCAGACGGCTTTGAGCCTATCTATCGAAAAAACCTTTAACCAAATCACTGTGGACGGCGAAACATCGACGAATGATATGGTGTTGACCATGGCAAACGGAACAGTAGAGAACAACCCGCTTTCCCCTGAACATCCGCAGTGGAGTGCATTTCAAGAAACGCTCCAGCTCGTCTGCGAAGATTTGGCTAAAAAAATAGCTAAAGACGGAGAAGGAGCGACGAAATTGATAGAAGTCAACGTCACAGGAGCTCATACAAACGAGGAAGCTCGTATTGTTGCGAAAAAAGTGGTCGGTTCTAGTTTAGTGAAAACGGCCGTTTACGGAGTGGATGCAAACTGGGGAAGAATCGTAGGCGCAATTGGTCATAGTGAAGCCAAAGTCGACGCTGAACATTGCAAGATATACATCGAAAGCCAGCTTGTATTCAGTGATGGCACTCCTTCTCCTTTTTCTGAAAAGCAAGCAGAAGAAGATATGAGTAAGGAGACGGTGACGATCAATATCGAACTGCAAGAAGGTACGGGATCAGGGACAGCCTGGGGGTGTGATTTAACATATGACTATGTCAAAATCAATGCAAGCTATCGAACGTAAACAGAAGCCCGTCCTCGTTATTAAACTAGGAGGGAGCATGATCAACCACCTATCGGAAAGCTTTTATAAAAGCTTCTGCGAATTGAAAAAAAGGTACCAATGCGTAGTTGTACATGGAGGCGGTCCGGCTATCACAGCACTGCTGGAGGACTTGGACATCAAAGGAGAGTTCTTCGAAGGGCTTCGGAAAACGACGGCAGAAACCCTTGAAGTGGTGACGATGACGTTAGGCGGAACGGTCAGCGCCCAGGTAACCTCCGCATTTACTAAACAGGGGGTTCCCTGCGTAGGCCTTAAAGGCTCTGATGGCGGCTTGCTTCAAGCACGTTTGATCGATGAAGAGAAACTAGGTTTTGTTGGAGAAATAGAAGGTGTGAATGGCGGATTGATCCAGCAGATTTTAGAGAAAGATTATATTCCTGTCATTGCTCCGCTCGCAACTACAGCTGATGGCCAGATGGTGAATGTTAATGCTGATGTGGCTGCAGCAGCTGTAGCTAATGCTCTGAATGCAGAAAAATTATTGTTTGTAACAGATGTGCCGGGCATTATGAATGAAGACGAAATTATTGAACGAACGACACCAGAAGAGATTGAATCTATGATCACAGCAGGTGTCATCTATGGAGGCATGATTCCGAAGGTCAAATCAGCTGTCAATGCCTTATCAGAGCACTTGCATGAAGTTCTGGTCGTAAGTGGAGAGCAATCATTAGTACAAGGAGACGTGATTAAAGGAACCACGATCCATCAGACAGTAAAGGAAGGAGTAGTCAAATGAGTGTATTTCCAACCTACAACCGTTTTCCTCTTACGATTGAATCAGGGGAAGGCACAGTAGTGACTGACCAGAAAGGCAGGGAATATTTAGACTTTGTATCTGGAATTGCGGTATGTAATTTAGGACACCGTCCTCCAGCTGTGGAAAAAGCCATTCAAAAGCAGCTCGGAAAAGTATGGCACGTTTCCAATTTGTATGAAATCCCAGGTCAACGAGAAGCGGCTCAACTTTTGACGGGGCCAACGGATTTGGATTATGCGTTTTTTTGCAATAGTGGGGCAGAAGCGAATGAAGCTGCCATCAAGCTGGCCCGTAAGCATACAGGCAAGGATAAGATCATAACGTTCAAACAATCCTTTCACGGTAGGACGTTCGCTACGATGAGCGCCACCGGTCAGGATAAAATTCATGAAGGGTATGGGCAGCTGCTGCCGACATTTGAATATCTTCCTTACAATGATGCAGAAGCTGTATTTGAACTGGCAGATCGCGGAGAAGTGGCCGCCATTATGGTTGAAGTGATTCAAGGCGAAGGAGGCGTCGTTGAGGGGACAGAGTTGTTTTTGAAGGCTGTGGAGCAAAAATGTCAGCAGATCGGTGCTTTATTGATCATCGATGAAGTACAGACCGGTATCGGAAGAACAGGGAAGCCCTTCGCTTATCAGCATTTTCATCTGGATCCGGACATCGTAACTTCTGCAAAAGGGTTAGGAAGCGGTTTTCCAGTCGGAGCTATGCTTGGGAAAGCCGAGTTAGCAGAGACATTCACCGCTGGTACTCACGGATCAACTTTCGGCGGCAGTCCTTTAGCATCAGCTGCTGTTACAGCTACACTGCAAACCATTTTTCCAGAAGAATTTTTGCAAGGTGTGCAAAGTAAAGCTGAGTATTTTCGAAAAATGCTGGAAAGGAAGCTGTCGCCGGTAGCGAGTGTAAAAGAAGTCCGGGGCAGGGGACTTATGATCGGCATAGAACTTGATGACCCGGCTATCGATTACATTCATAAGCTTAGAGAAAAAGGTTTATTAGCTGTACTGGCCGGACCACAGGTTATTCGCTTGCTGCCGCCACTGAATGTGACAGATAAAGAGATTGATCAGGCTGTTACGATTTTGGAAAATGTGCTGGCTTTTGAAAAAGCGGCACATAAATAATCACTTAACTTTGTGGGAGGGGGGTCTTCCTTTCTACGAAGTTTTTTAACTTAATAAATGTATAAAAATACTAAAAAACTAATAAAAATGCAGCGAGGTGGAGTATGATGCAAGGATTCTTAACATTACAAGAGGGACAAAGCTATCAAGGCGAGGCTTCTTCTGATTGGCAGAAGCCGGTTGAAGGTGAGGTAGTATTTTTTACAGGGATGACAGGCTATCAAGAAGTATTGACTGATCCTTCTTATAAGGGCCAAATCGTTGTATTTACGTATCCGTTGATCGGAAATTATGGAATCAATGAAGATGACTTTGAGAGCGAAGAGCCACAGGTCAACGGCGTAGTTATGCTTCAGTGCGCTGACACAGTATCTCATTATCAAGCTACGATTTCATTGAAAGATTATTTGAAAAAATGGAATGTTCCATTTCTAACAGACGTCGATACAAGAGAGATCACTAAATCTATCAGAAGTGAAGGCACTTGTCAGGGAGCCTTAGCCAAAGAATCTGTCTTGCCGTCAGACAAGGAGCTTATGGGTCAAATCTATCAAGCGTATAACCCAATTACAACTTGTCATGGAGAAGGTAAGAAACATATCGTAGTCATCGATTTTGGATATAAAAGCTCAATTGTGGAGCAATTAGTGGAAAAAGAAGCGAAAGTCACTGTCATTCCATTCACGAATTTGAGTGACGTTTATAAATTGAATCCTGACGGAATCGTGCTTTCTAACGGACCTGGTGATCCAAAAGATGCGACAAAGTATCTTGCTGAAATAAAAGAAATTCTGGAAGCTTATCCTTCATTAGGGATCTGTTTCGGTCATCAAATTATTGCTCTGGCATTTGGCGCAGACACAAAAAAGCTGAGTTTTGGGCATCGAGGCGCGAATCATCCGGTGAAAGACGTCCAGTCGGGGCGTATTTTCATTACTTCTCAAAATCATAATTATGTTGTTGATGAAGAAAGCCTTAACGATACGGTGCTGGAAGTCAGTTTCAGTAATGTGAATGATGGATCGGTAGAAGGACTATTGCATCCATCCAAACCCATCCTTTCGGCACAATTTCATCCAGAAGCCAACCCCGGTCCGGAAGACGCTCTCTGGCTGATCGATGAATTCCTAACTGACATACCAAGTAAGAAAGGAGTGCAAGTTTATGCCTGAAAAAGTGTTAGTGATCGGGTCTGGTCCTATCGTGATCGGCCAGGCAGCTGAATTTGATTATTCCGGGACGCAAGGATGTCTTGCTCTTAAAGAGGAAGGACATGAGGTAGTGCTCGTCAATAATAACCCGGCAACTATAATGACGGATAATGAAATTGCAGATACCGTATATTGCGAACCCCTTACGGTCACAAGTATAGAAGCGATTATTAAAAAAGAATCCCCTGACGCAGTTCTAGCAGGGCTTGGCGGCCAGACGGCCCTTAACCTTGCCGTAGAGATGGATAAACACGATCTTTTTGAAAAATATAACCTGACTCTACTGGGGACGAGTATTCAATCGATACAGCAAGGGGAGGACCGAGAGCTGTTCCGTGAGCTTATGGATGAACTGAATCAGCCGGTACCTGAGAGTCAAGTCATCGCAAGTGTAGAAGAAGCCCTTCAATTCACCGATACATTCGGCTATCCGGTAATCAGCCGTCCCGCTTATACACTTGGTGGACGCGGAGGAGGAATTACCGACAATCAAAAGGATTTAAAAGAACTGATTCATAATGGTTTAAAGGCCAGTCCAATCGGCCAGGTCATCATCGAAAAAAGCATCGCAGGGTTCAAAGAGGTTGAATATGAGATCATGCGGGATGTGAACGGAACATGTATCAGCGTATGTAACATGGAAAATTTCGATCCCGTCGGGGTGCATACAGGCGATTCTATCGTAGTTGCTCCGTCCCAGACGCTTACGGATCAGGAATACCAAATGCTCAGAACAGCAGCTTTTAACATCGTCGCTGCACTTGACGTTGTCGGCGGCTGTAATGTTCAGTTCGCTCTTGACCCTTACAGTAAAGAATATTATGTCATCGAGGTAAACCCGCGTGTCAGCCGCTCCTCCGCGTTGGCCTCCAAGGCAACCGGCTATCCGATTGCTAAAATGGCGACGAAGCTGGCACTTGGCTTTCAGTTGGATGAACTGAAAAACCCGCTGACAGGTACGACTTTCGCGAGCTTTGAACCGGCCCTTGACTACGTTGTCGTCAAGTTTCCGCGCTGGCCATTTGATAAGTTTACCGGAGCTGATCGCAAGCTCGGTACAAAAATGAAGGCTACTGGGGAAGTAATGGCCATTGATCGTACACTCGAAGGAGCTTTTCAAAAAGCGGTATCTTCGATGGATCAATCGATTCCATTCATTCCGGAGGATGAGCTTTATGTTCATTTGAAGAAGCCGACAGATTTACGCTACTTCGCCATTGTACAATTACTGCAGCAGGGGGAAAGTGTAGAGGCGATTCATAAAGAGACAGCTATCGATCTGTTTTTCTTAAATATCGTGAACAACATTGTAGAAATGGAAGAAAAGCTTGAAAGTACTTCATTGGATAAAAAGCTTTTACAAATAGCAAAAGTGCAAGGGTTTACCGATAATAAAATAGCCGAACTGCAGCAGAAGACCCCTGCAGAAATTAAAAAAATTCGCAGCGAATACGGCATAAAGCCTGGATATAAAATGGTCGACACATGTGCAGCGGAGTTTGAAGCTGCTACCAACTATGTTTATACGACTTATGCTGGAATCAATGAAATAGAACCGCTGCCATCTAATAAAAAAGCCTTGATTATAGGATCGGGGCCTATACGGATCGGACAAGGGGTGGAATTCGATTATAGTGCGGTTAAAGCTATTCAAAGCCTGCGGAACCTTGGCTGGACGACCGTCATGATTAACAATAACCCCGAAACGGTGAGTACGGACTATACGACAGCCGACCGTTTGTACTTCGATCCAATTAATAAAGAAGTAATCGAGTCGATAGTTGAACATGAGGACATCGATCTCATATTCACGCAATTCGGCGGGCAGACGGCGATCAACATTGCGGATGAATTAGATGAAGCAGGCCTCCCTTTAGCTGGAGTACCGATCGATACGATCGCTCAGCTTGAAGATCGAGAACAATTTTACGATGTACTGAATCGTTTAGAAATCCCTCATATCCCTGGCTCCATGTGCCATACGATGGAGGAAGCATTAGAAGCAGCAAGTTCTTATGAGTACCCGCTGCTCTGCCGTCCTTCGTATGTGATCGGAGGCATGGGGATGGTGAAAGTAGAGAACGAAAAAGAATTGAAAAGTGCCTTGGAACATACAGATGCTCGTCATTATCCGATCGTACTCGATCAGTTTATGACGGGAAGTGAGTCGGAGATTGATTTAGTTGCAGATGGCCACGATGTTTTCATTCCTGAAATCATGGAACACATCGAACCGGCAGGGGTACATTCAGGCGATAGTATGGCGATCTTCCCATCAACGAATTTATCTTCTGAGGTCAAAGAAACCATGAAGAAATATGCACGACAGCTTGTCCAAAAAGTAAATTATCATGGACTGATGAACATCCAATTTTTACTGTCAGGCGATACTGTTTATGTGCTGGAGGTCAATCCGAGGGCAAGCCGTACGGTGCCGATCATCAGTAAAGTTTCAGATGTATCTCTTGTGGAGCTGGCGGTAAAAGTACTCGTGAAAGATCCTGATTTTAGTTTGGGAAATGAGAAACAGCCACTTATTCAAAAGGCAGCGGTCAAGTATCCTTTATTTTCTTCCCATGCCATGCCTGAGCTTGACCACAAGCTGGGAGCCAATATGCTTTCCACGGGAGAAGGAATGTGTCTTGGAAATACCGTAGAAGAGGCTATGGCCAAAGTGTTCGCACACCTGCCTAATCCTTACGAAGATGAGGATGTATGTTTGATAGAAGCGGTTTCGATTGTAAAAGGAAAATCGAGCGACTTGAGCTTTTCAGATTGGATTCAGACGAAAGAAGCGAAAGTTTATATGAATGATGGAAATTCGAAAGATGATTCATATAAAAGAATCCAGGCCTTGAAAAGCGGGGTCACCGTATTCACTGAACCGACAACGTTCAATGCATATATAGATTCACTGGCGTATGACCCATATCAGCCGACCCCGCTGCCCGGGAATACAAAAAAGGAGTGTGTTTAGAATGAACTTAATGGACGAAATGATGACTCACACCCACACATTAAAAGGCCGCAACGTACTGAG
This sequence comes from Halobacillus campisalis, assembly GCF_030345335.1. Taxonomy (GTDB): domain Bacteria; phylum Bacillota; class Bacilli; order Bacillales; family Halobacillaceae; genus Halobacillus_A; species Halobacillus_A campisalis. Next base: position 38,021 of record NZ_JAPVRC010000003.1, on the reverse strand, counting down.
CTGGCTTGATTTCACACAAACGGATGTGTCTCAGCTTCTGGCACAAACCCAGGACCTTAAAGAAAATCCGCACAATAACATGATGAGCGGAAAAACATTAGGTATGATTTTCGAAAAATCTTCGACACGTACAAGAGTTTCATTCGAAGTAGGTATGGTTCAGATGGGGGGACACGCCCTCTATTTGAACAGTAGGGACATTCAAATCGGCCGTGGTGAAACAATCGCTGATACTGCAAAAGTGTTATCAGGTTATGTAGATGCCATCATGTATCGTACGACATCCCATGAAAAATTAGCTGAACTTGCGGAACATGCCACCATTCCAGTTATTAATGGCCTATGTGATATATACCATCCATGCCAGGCTTTAGCTGATGTATTCACTATCCTTGAGCTGAAAGGAAGATTATCGGGAGTTAAAGTCGTTTATATAGGTGACGGCAACAACGTAGCCCATTCTCTTATGATTCTATCCGCAATGATGGGGATGGAGGTCGTAGTGTCTTCACCGAAGGGATATGAACCAGACGATGAAATCGTAGAAAAAGCAAATCAGGCAGCTAAAGAAAATAGAGGTTCTGTAAAAATTGAACATGATCCTATGATTGCGGTACAGGGTGCCGATGTAATCTATACCGACGTATGGACGAGCATGGGGCAGGAGGAAGAAACGGAAGTGCGTTTAAAAGATTTGGCTGATTATCAGGTGAATGACGAATTACTGAAAATCGCTAAGGAGGATGTCCACTTTTTACATTGTCTTCCCGCACATCGTGAGGAAGAAGTGACAGCTTCTGTTATAGACGGACCTCATTCGGCTGTTTTCCAGCAGGCAGAAAACCGCCTGCACGTTCAAAAAGCAATATTACAATCGGTGGCTGGTCATCGTTGTTCATAAAAAAGATCCCTGCTGTGATGGCAGGGGTCTTATTTTTTACATAAAATTAGTGCTGCATTATTGTTGATGTTTGGTAAAGAGTTATTCAATAATATAGCAGGATCATGGAAGACTTGGTTTCGCAACCTGGGGTTCGGTGCCTTAATAAGAGTCAGGGGTGGTTGGGAAGCTACTCGCTTTCCTGTGGGGGAACTGGCGAGCTTCCTCGGGCTAAAGCCCTGTGGGATCCCGCCTATTTCCTTCTCCCACCTCTTACACTCATAGTAGTCTAGGGCGTGATTAAGTTCATAAACCTTATGGGGGACTATCCAGCTCCAGCGCTTAGCGGCTATTGAGACTTCCTTCACTTCTGTCCGATAAGTCAACATCGAATCACTCCGTTCTTCGTGTTTCCTTTATCTCCGTCAGCTCAGTCCAGTCCATACGCCGCTGAACGAAGCGCTTACGCTTTTACAAAAGGAGTCTCGCAGCTTCCCAACCACCCCATTCGATAGAAGTTAGAAACGAACCCGTTTGGATTGGATTAAAAAACTTTTGAGCTCTCATTTAATCAGCGTATCTTCTATAGCGAGATTTGTAAGTCAACAACGAACCTACTACGTTGTTCTGATTTTCTTTATCTCCGTTAGCTCTGCCCAATCGATACGCTGCTGAACGAAGGCTTCTGCTTTCAACACTAGGAGTCTAACCGTTTCCTTCAGCCCCATCCGCTATAAATTCTCTCGGAAATAATCACAATCAATCTTAATCGATAGGGAATAAAGTGAACAAAAGTCAGTGACCTAGCCTTTCAGACAATCAACAATTAGGTGGAAAAGGTCAATTTGTTGTAATGGGGTATTGGAGACAGAGCGACTTGTCGTTGTCACTCAAAATGAGTTTCACATCATTCAAAGCTCTATCTCAAATGTTTCCGTGATTCTAACAATCGCAAAGAGCTCCGGGAAATTGTGAGACTCCTGTGGGAAGAGAGTGCTTGGTGAGATCCCGCAGAGCGTCAGCTCGAGGAAGCTCACCGCGCTCCCACGGAAAGCGAGTGATTTCCCGGAGCTCTAAACGCTGTCTTTCATAACGGAAACTGTCCGAATATATCGAAACTGAATCCTCAAAATAAGGGCCCCCCTACGAAAAATTAGATTTAATGTTTTTGTACTACAAACGAGTTTTACTTAGTCAGCCTACATAAAAAAGGATAAGCCTAAATACCCGGCAGCCGCTACTCCGGCTGCAATCAAAGCCGGCTTAAGCTTGAATTTAGCATACTCAATAGTATTCAAGTTTAAAATACCGGCAGACGTATTCGTATCATCGCTAAGCGGAGAAGAAAAAGCACCGAACGTACCACTGGCAAATACCGCGCCTATAACTATGGGAAGGGAAGTCCCGGCAGTTACCGCAATGGATAGGGCCACAGGCATAAGAATCCCCCAAGTACCCCAAGCCGATCCGATAAAATAAGACAATCCGCATCCAAGGATGAAAACTACGACAGCTACATAATTTTCTGGAATCCAGTTGAATGATTCTGAAATCGTCTCAGCAAACTCTAGAGCTTCCGTTCCTTTACTCAGCCCCCATACCATAGCCAGAAGAATGATGACGTTCATCATATCGTTTCCGCCGTCAATCAACCCATCCATCATACGTTTAAGATGCTCTTTTTTGAACTTTAAAAAGACGACAAACCAAACGATGGTTACGACGACAGCCAGAACCATAGCATCAAGCACTCCATCATTGATTAACGCTCCAAATCCTGATTTTCCGTTATCTACACCAATGAAATACATAAAGAGAAAAGTCAAAGCAATGACACTGATCAGAGGTGCAATTAAATTCCAAGGTTTTGCGGGTAAATCTTTCATAACTGCGGGGTGGCAGTCTTCCCACTTATCATCTTCCTCTTCTTCCTTTTCTTCAGGTGTTTTTTCTTTATCATTCGCTCTTTTTTTACTGCTATGAAAGAAGCTCAGATAAAATCCGAGGATCAGCATGGCGAATGCAAAAAAGTTGAAGGGGATACTCTGAAGGAAAAGGGTATATGCATCACCAGAAGCATCAGCCTGATGCAAGGAAAGATCGATTACGGAAGTCATATAACCGACAAAGGCTGTAGCCACAGGTATGATAACGACCAAAGGAGTAGCTGTCGTTTCTATGACAAATGCAAGCTCCTGCTTGGCCATCGGAATTTTTTTACGCATCGCTTTCATAACAGGTCCGATCGTGACGATCCGAAAGCTTGGTGCAGCAAATGTACCCACGGATGAAATCCAGGTGAGTATAAAAGCGCCTTTTTTATTTTGGATCCTTTCCGTCGCTGCTTTAACAAAGCCTTTAATGCCGCCTGACATACGAATTAAGCCGATTAAAGCAGAGAAGGCGTACAGGAAGATGATGATTTTCAAATTACTCTCATCGGACAGCCCTTCCATGATAAATTGTAAGGTTTTGATCATCCCGCTCAGCCAGTGTGGTTCTACTAAGTAACCAGCTACTACGACCCCGAATAACAAACTGGGAATAACCTGTTTCGTCCAGATTGCAGCTATGATAACGACTATAAAAGGGATTACTGACAACCAGTCCATTTGGCCACCTCTTCCGTTGCTCATTTACTTCATTAGCTTGAGTGAAGAGGACCTTTTGTATGCATGTAATAAAAAAATAACCAGAAGTAGTCATCACTCCTGGTCATTTGGATAATCACAGTATTCTATAATTGTACCCTCGGTATCTGCGGGGTTCAGATAAATTAAACGTCTTCCGTGCTTGTTCGTACGACGAGTATCCTCCATAACTCGGATTCCTTCATCTTTTAACTCCTGCAATGCATCTTCAAGATCATCTACCCGATAAGCGATATGATGGACACCTTTCCCTTTTTGCTTAATAAAGCGTGCGATAGGGGAGGTTGTATTATTTGTAGGGCATAGTAATTCGGTACGGTCCCCGTGAATATCCATAATGGCTATTTCACTTTCTACACCTGGGGCTTCACTGCGGTAACGGTCTATCATAGTCGCACCTAATATATTTTCATAAAAGTTGATCGTTTCATCTAATTGCCGGACAGCAACTCCGATATGATCTAATGTTTTCTCCATGATGACTCTCCTCATAATAGAATGCATTTATTTTAACATAGCATGCCGAATGGCAGGAACGATCTGGATTTATTAGTATATCGAATTTTATTAAATCTTTTATCTATAACCTCGTTTCGTTATTTTTGTTTGTGGAAATGGGGTCTTGGAAATGGATCGCTTTCCGCGGGGATGACGGCCAGCCTCCTCGAGCTAACGCTCTGCGGGGTCTAGCCAGTCCATCCATTCCCGCAGGAGTCTCACCATTTCCAAGACCCCAATATCATGAAGGGAGAAACGAAACCGTCTTTGGTATATGAGAGCCTTTTACCTTTCCACCGTCAATTTATTACGATGTCGAATCAGCAGAGAGTCTTAAGCCGAGCCTTCAGCAATCCTATCGAATTGAATCATACTCATATGAAAATCACTACTACAGTTAGCTATAGTTTTTTATTAAAAGGGGTTGTAAAACGCTTACATTCATCTTATACTGAACTAAATCGATTTACTAAACCGATTTAGTAATTTTTAAATTGATGGATACGGGGTTGTTGAAATGAAGACAGTAACAATGGCAGACGTAGCGAATCAAGCGAATGTATCAAAGAGTACTGTATCTCAATATTTAAATAAACGTTATGACTATATGGGTGAAAAAACGAAAATTAGAATAGCCCAGGCAATTGAGGAGCTGGGGTATCAGCCGAACATTGTCGCACGAAGTCTAAAACAAAAATCGACTAAAACGATTGGCGTTATCGTAGCGAACATTCTCCACACATTTTCTACAGAGGTGAGCCGTGCTATCGAAGATGCCTGTAACATGGAAGATTTTCATACGATCATTTGTAATGCAGACGATGATCCGGCGAAAGAAAAAAAATATATCGAAATGTTGAGAGCGAAACAAGTGGATGGACTAATTATCTTTCCTACCGGCAATAACCGGGAGCTTTACAGAAAAATGCTAGATGAAAAATATCCCCTTGTATTTATGGACAGACCGGTCGCGGAAATTCCGGTATCCTCGGTCATGTTGAACAATGAAAAAGCATCGGGACTCGCAGTGAATCATTTAATAAACAATGGTCATCGCCGGTTAGCTATGATTACTGCTTCAACGACGGAAAATGTATCACCACGTGTTGAAAGAATGGAAGGGTTCAAGAAGGCTCTTCACTCACACAAACTTCCAGTTTCTGAAGATTATATGAAAAGCGTCGAGCCTGACCAAGTGAACGGAACGCTCGAAGACATGTGGAAGCTCGATGAACCACCAGAAGCTATCCTGGCAGGGAATGATCTCGTTTTAAAAGAAATTCTTCAATTTGTAAAACAGAAAGATTTAAATATACCAAGAGACTTATCGATTATCGGAATTGATGACGTACCGTACGCAAGCTTTTACAATCCACCGCTGACAACCATCGCTCAGCCGACGTTTCAAATGGGTACCACTGCGGCTCAAGTCTTGTTAAACAAAATAAATAAAAAGCAGCCAGCTGATAATCTGCCGGACGATCGCTTCGAACCTGAATTGAAGATTCGAGAGTCTGTAGCAGATAAAGGAGGAGTTCAGTCATGAGTCACGATGTTCTTACGATAGGAGATGCGATGATCACTTTTAATCCATCACATCATGGGCCTATGCGCTATGCTTCATCATTTGAACGAAAAGCAGGAGGTGCGGAGTTCAATTTTGCTATAGGTTGTGCAAGGCTTGGATTGGACACAGGATGGATCAGTCGCCTTGGACATGATGAGTTCGGGAAATTCATACGTAATTTTGCCAGAGGAGAAGGTATTGATGTTTCGAATGTGAAGTTGCTTGAAGGCTATCCTACCTCCATGAATTTCAAAGAGATTAGGGAAGATGGAAGTGGAAGCACTTTTTATTACCGCGATAATTCGCCTACTCAGTTTTTGACTGAAGATACATTAAATGAAGAGGCACTGAAAAACTGCAGGATACTTCATATAAGCGGGGTTTTTGCAGCGATTGATCCTGCTAAAAACATTCCATTATTAAAAAAAGCGGCTATAATCGCTAAACAACATGGCGCACAAATCTCACTTGACCCTAATATCCGTCTGAAGCTATGGACGAAAGAAGAAGCGCAACTAGGGATAAAGGAATTATTGCCGCTGGCAGATGTTTTATTAACGGGTGACGAAGAAGCTGAGTTGATTTTTAATACTAAGGATTCTGCTGATCTTGAGAGAATTAGTGAAGAGTTTGGCATTTCGACAGTCGTACTAAAGAAGGGAGCGGAAGGTGCGATAGCCTATCGCAATGGTGAACTTCTCAAAGGCCCACCGGTCCCGCCAAGTAAAGTAGTAGATACCGTAGGAGCTGGAGATGGGTTTGACGCTGGTTTTGTTTACGGAATGCTGCAAGAGTGGACTCTTAAACGCACGCTTAGGTTCGCCAATACGGTGGGATCAATGGTTGTCAGTGTTTACGGAGATAACGAGGGATTGCCAGAGTTGGAAGACGTGCTCGTTAAACTCGGCGAAAAAGAATGGGTAGAGAGGTGATATAGTGAAGCTTCAATTAGCATTGGATCGATTAACCGACAATGAATGTAGAGAAATACTGGAAGATACCATTGAGGCAGTTGATTGGATCGAAGTGGGAACAGGAGTTATCAAAGAATATGGAATGGATATTGTACGTAACATACGAAGTCGATATCCTGATGCCGTAATAGTCGCTGATATGAAGACATGTGACGCAGGTGAGCATGAAGCTGTTCAGGCTTTTAAAGCAGGTGCGGATATTACAACAGTCATGGCTTACTCAGCCGATCAGACGATTACAGATATGGTAGATGTCTCCCGTGAATATAACACGCGTGTCATGGTGGATCTGCTCGGGGTGACGGAGCAAGAAAGGATTCATGAATTGGAGCGATTAGGTGTCGACCTGGTCAGTCTTCATTTTGGTAAGGATATGCAGAAGAGTGGAAGCATGGATCAATCTTTATTCGACCTAGTCAAAAACTCGTCTATGGAAGTTGCTGTTGCTGGGGGAATCAACCTTCACTCTCTTCCGGATGTCCTGCCACATCGTCCTGACACTTTAATTGTCGGAGGGGCGATTACAAAGCAGAAAGATCGCAAGAAAGCAGCAAAACAGATCAAGGAGGCTATTAAACATTATGAAACATACAATACACACCGTTGCACATGAGATAAGTCAGGTACTGGCCAATACAGATGAAGAACAAGCGATTCAGCTTTCTAAGGCGATCGAGACGGCAAAACGTATTTTTGTAACAGGAGAAGGACGCTCCGGCCTTATGGGCAAAGCGTTTGCTATGAGACTGATGCACGCGGGGTACGACGTATATGTAACGGGAGAGACAATTACACCAAGTATAGACAAAGGTGACCTTTTACTTGCTATTTCCGGCTCAGGTTCTACTGAATCCATATGTAATTATTCTGAAAAAGCCAGAGAGCAAGGAGCGGCCGTTACGGCCGTTACGACCAATGCTTCATCGAGATTAGCTGCATCCAGTCACAGCGTACTGACCATTCCAGCTGCGACGAAGAAGCGGCTGCCAGAAGAACCAGATACGATCCAGCCGCTGGGAAACCAATTCGATCAGTCTCTGCATTTACTTTTAGATGCCATCATTATATATACTGTCAATCAATCACAAAAAACGACCAATGAAGAAATGACTGGCCGTCATGCAAATCTTGAATAGGGGTGGACGAGATGCAAGCCTTACAACAAGCGAAAATTATTCCAGTTATCCGAAAAGCAAGTTTCGAAAACATTAACCAGATATTAAGCTCCCTCTATGATGGAGGGATTACAGCTATAGAAATAACCGCAGAAACTCCAGACGTTGAGAACTTAATCAAAGAAGCAAGGGAAAATCATGATGGCCTGCTGATTGGAGCGGGGACAGTATTAGATGCTGAAACAGCAAGGGCTGTCATTATGGCTGGAGCTCAGTTCATTGTTTCTCCAACAGTCAATGAACAAACGATCCGTATGGCAAACCGCTACGGAATTCCTTGTATTTCAGGAGCCTTGACTCCTACGGAAATTTTGAAAGCGTTTGAATCAGGAGCAGATATGATCAAAGTATTTCCTGCGGGCACCATGGGCCCTGATTATATAAAAAATGTTCTAGGTCCGCTGCCCCACATTCCAATTATGGCTACTGGGGGCATTCATATCGATAATATGGCAGGATATTTTAAAGCGGGAGTAAAAACGGTGGGAATAGGAAGCCAGCTAGTATCCGCGTCTAAGCTTCATACGGAAGAAGATTATAGACAGTTGACGGAGACCGCCAAAAAATACACCGAAAACGCTTCTGCTCTTTAATTTTTTCAATTTAATGTAAGCGCGTTCAATAATGCCCCGAATAAGGAGGGAATGACCTATGAGAAATCTAGTATGCTCATTATCTTTAATAGTTTTCACGCTTCTGATTCTAACAGGATGCACGCAGGCAAATGGCGAGAATGATGACGGTAAAATTAAAGTCATTGCTGCCCATAACCAAACATCTCCAGAGAGTCCGTATCAGTACGGTATGGAAGAATTCAAGAGAGTTGCAGAAAAAGAATCAGACGGGAAAATTGAGGTGGAAGTCCATGCCGGTACTTTAGGAACCAGTGAATCCGAGCTGGTAGAAAAGCTGAAACTAGGAGGAGCCGACGTCGTTCTTGTTTCACCTGGATTCATGGCACAAACAGGAATAAGAGAAATAGACCTTTTTGCGATGCCTTACGTTTTCGAAGATTATGACCATTGGGAAAAAACTGTGGATGGAAACGTGGGAGAGCAAGTGGCTCAGGCAATCAATGAAAAGTCTAACAATGATTTTAAAATGCTTGGCTATTGGAGTGCAGGCGTACGTCATTATTATGGAAAAAAGCCGCTGGAGTCGATGGAAGACATTCAAGGAATGAAATTTCGGACGCAGACTTCAGGAGCCATCGCTGATTATTGGGAAGAGACAGGTGCTGTCCCTACCTCAGTAGCATGGGGAGAGTTATACCAGGCAATGCAGCAAGGGGTCGTTGATTCATCAGAGAATTCCTATCCTTACTTTGTACAGCAAAACCACCATAAAACGAAAAACGGGAAATACATTACTGAAACGGCTCATGACTACACGACACGATTTTTACTGACGAACGGAAACAAATTCGACGAGTATTCAAAAGAGCAGCAGGATATACTGTTGCGGGCTGCCGAAGCGGCAGTTGAGGAAGAACGTAATGTGGATACGGAACAGGAAGAACAATATAAGCAGCAAGCTTTAGACGATGGAGCTGTAATAAATCAGATTGACCGTCAACCGTTCATAGATCTTGCTGAACCGATACATAAACACACAGCTGAAGACATCGGTGAAAGTGCCACGGAATTATTACAAGAGATTAGAGAACTGAAAGATTAAGAAGACGGTTCGCTAGACTCTTAAAAAAGGGGATGAACAGATGTTTATCAAAATGCTTGAACGAATACAATTGACTTTGGGTATCCTGTTTCTCGTTGTGTTTTTCGTAACAATCGTTTTTCAGGTCATCACCCGTTACATGGGAGTATCGGCTATATGGACGGAAGAAGTGGCCACTTATTCATTTATCTGGTCGGTTTTCATGGGGGCCGCCGTCATGCTTAACAGAAGAGAACATTTCCAATTCGATCTTCTGTTGAACAAACTGAAAGGAAAAAAGAAAAAGTCTCTTTATCTCCTTAATGATTTAATCCTTTTGCTGTTTTGTTTTGCACTGTTTGTACTAGGGGTGATTGTAGTCGATAGTTTCTGGAATTTCAGGTGGCAGTCAATCCCTGAAATGAAGATGGGTTATGTATGGATTTCTATTCCGATTATGGCAGGGACTATGGTCATCTATACAGTTGCTCATATGGTCACCAATATCACCACTTTTAAGAGGGAGGAGTCGGTTCAATGATCGGATTACTATTAATCGGTTTATTCGTCCTCTTATTAGTGATTGGAATTCCCATCGCTTTTGTTATCGGAATTGTCGCCCTTCTTGGCTTTATGAACATCCCTTACACTCCTGAAGCTTTAATGCCGGTGAAAATGCTTAATGGGCTTGATTCTTTTGTATTGATTGCCGTCCCTTTGTTCATTTTAGCTGCCAATTTAATGAACAGCGGGCAGATTTCCCAAAAGCTGATCGATTTCGCCTTATCGATTGTTGGTCACATAAAGGGAGGACTAGCTCACGCAAATATACTTGTTTCGATGTTATTTGCAGGGATTTCGGGAGCATCACAAGCCGATACGGCAGGAGTGGGAAAGATCCTTATCCCGAATATGAAAAAGCAAGGGTATGACAATGCGACGGCAGTGGGTGTTACTGCAGCTTCTTCAACAATTGGAGTCATAATACCGCCAAGTATTCCTATGATTATATTTGCTGGTTTAACTAATGTCTCTGTCGGTGCTTTATTTTTAGTGGGAATCATCCCCGGTGTGCTGATTGGAGCAGGAATGATGATTATGATTTATATCCTTGCCAAAAAACGAAATTATCCTGTCTACCAAAGAGCATCTTTTAACAATTTTATTAAGCAGTTCCTTGATGTCATTCCAGCCCTGATGACCCCTGTCATTTTAATTGGAGGAGTTATTTCAGGTATATTTACAGCTACAGAAGCTGCTGCTTTTGCATCAATTTACACAATTATCATTGGGATGTTCTACTATAAAACGTTGAAGTTAAAAAACTTTCCTAAGATATTAGGAGATACACTCGGATTGAGTTCGCTATCCCTATTTGCCTTAGCCGCTGCTAATGCACTGGGAGAATTGATGAGCTACTATCAGTTGTCTGCATGGGCTGAACAATTTTTTGCTTCCAACATCGATAGTAGATGGGTCTTCTTATTGATTGTCATCGCCTTTTTCTTATTTGTAGGGACCTTCATGGATTCAATTCCTGCGATGATTTTGTTCATTCCAGTTATTCTTCCAATAGCTGAAACCTTTGGAATCGATCCTGTTCTTCTTGGAATCATAACGATTATGACATTAGCTATCGGACTAGTGACGCCGCCATATGGTTTATGTCTGCTATTAGCTGCTAAAATTGGCAAACTGCCGATTGAACGGTCGTTTGGTGCGGTTATTCCGTATATAGCGATTGTATTAGTCGTTCTTTTAGCAATTACATTCATTCCAGGAGTTGCGATGTACTTTCCTGAAATATTGAGTCCTGAAATGTTCTGAAAAAAGCAGCCAAGCATCAGTCTTGGCTGCTTTGTGGTTCCGTGCGTCGATATCTAAGAAAAGTTCATACATAGGAAAAGGATTTGAAAGATCCATGACGAATTATTATTACAACAACCAATTGTAACCGGAGGGAAGACTATGCCTTTTCTAGAACGTACTGTTATCATCAAAAAACCTCTTGAAGAAGTATTTCAAACAGCCACTAATTTCGAAATAAGCCCACAAATCATGGAAGCTGTCGTTGAAGTGGAACCGTTGACAGAAGGACCAGTAAGAAAAGGGTATCAATTTAAGGAAGTTCGGGAGATACGGGGCAGGAGGGCGGCCTCCACTATAGAGATAACGGACTTTGATTCCAACAAGTCGTATACAGCGAGCAGCGAACAAAACGGTCTTGAACTCCATTATCATTATACTTTTCTAGAAACGACGGAAGGGACGAAGATCAGTTTCACAGGTGAATTATTTACTAAGGGCTTACGAAATAAGCTGGCTAAGCCGATGATCAAAAAGATCATTAAGAAAGAGGATCAAAACCACTTGGATAAAATGAAGGATTATATCGAAAAACAGTAGTTCATCTGAATGTTTCGTTCTCCTTTATGGTATAATCATTAATAAGAATAAAGAGCGTAAAGAGGTCTCTCCATAGCATTATGTGGAGGCCTGTTTTTTATGAAGGCAATGTTAGAGGTGGTTGTTGATATTGATAAGTTAGTTATTCAGCAATATGGCAGGATAGCAGAAGACTTGATTTCGAGATAGTATGGGTTCGTTGCCGTGTTGAGAGTCAGGGGTTGGTGTGAAGCTACTCGCTTTCCTGTGGGATCTCGCCTACATCCTTCTCCCACGGGAGGCTCGCAGCTTCACAACACCCCCATTCGATGAAGGTGAGAAACGAACCCTCACATAAGAAAGAGCGTCTTCCCGATTCCTTCGAAATGAAAATATTGCTTTCACCTCAGTTTTTTAACCAGAGCTCTTTGTTACGACCCTCAGTATTTAACGCCAATGTTCGTATTTAATTAAAGAGAGAAGCTACTTCTATTTAGGTATGACACACTACATGTTTGGAGGTGGTGTATGTCTACCGCTAGCCATGTTCTGAGTGAAAATATTCATGATTTAAATTCTTCCTCGGTTCGTCGATTCTCTGTTTTATCAAAGAGGTTTCCGTTCTACTAATGATCGTAAAGAGCTCCGGGAAATCGCGAGACTCCTGTGGGAAAAGAGTGCTTGGTGAGACCCCGGAGAGCGAAGCTCGAGGAGGCTCACTGCGCTCCCACGGAAAGAGAGTGATTTCCCGGAGCTCTTCCCGCTGTTAAACATAACGGAAACAGCACGGACATCTCGAAACTGAGTCTTCCACTACGAGGGAGCTTATATGAATATCAACACGGAACTTTAACAAAGCCTTAATGAAAAGGAGAATATATTACGATGACTCAATCAAATCAACCGACATGGCTGCAGGAAATGCTGCCTTCAACTAAAGAGGTATGGGAGCAGTCTCAATTCACCCAGCCGACTGCTGTGCAGACGGAGAGTATCCCATTCATCCTAAACGGTGAGGACCTCGTCGCGGAGGCTCCCACAGGAAGCGGCAAAACTTTAGCGTATCTTATCCCGCTGCTTCAAAAGATAGATGTTGAGAAAAAACATACACAAGTTCTCATTTTAGCTTCTTCACATGAATTGGTTATGCAAATTCATCAGGAAGTACAGCTCTGGTCCAAAGGAAGCGGTGTGAACAGTATATCGCTCATTGGAGGAGCCAATGTGAAACGGCAAATTGATAAGCTGAAGAAAAAGCCTCAGCTGGTAGTAGGTACTCCCGGACGCGTTTACGAACTGATTCAAAAGAAAAAATTGAAGGCTCACGAAATTAAAACATTAGTATTTGATGAAGCCGATCAGCTGCTCGTTCCTGAACACCTGCAAACGGTCAAAAATATTATAAAGAGTACGTTGAAAGAAAGACAAATTCTGCTTTTTTCGGCCACTCTCCCGGAAGAGGTTGAAGTTCTGGCTCAAGAATTCATGAAGGAACCGGAAGTCATTCGTGTAGAGGAAGAAATATTGAAGCCTGATGTTCAGCACCTTTATATTTCGTGTGAAGACCGCGACAAAATAGAATTACTGCGTAAGCTTGCACGAATGGAAGACTTTAAAGGGCTTGCCTTTATGAGAGATATAGCCAGTTTGAGTGTTTACGAAGAAAAATTAAAATTTAAAGGTCTGGATCTTGGATTGATTCATAGTGAGGCAAATAAGGAACAGCGCGCTAAGGCTTTACGTGGATTCAGAAATGGCGAGTACAATTTACTACTTGGCACAGATGTTGCAGCACGGGGGCTCGATATTAAAGATATCACGCACATTGTTAATTTGGATGTTCCAAATGACGGCGCAAGTTATATCCATCGTGCCGGTCGCACTGCCAGGCTCGGAGCTGTGGCTGGAACAGTCATTTCTCTAGTCAATCCTGTGGAAGAGAAACGACTGAAGAAGTTTGCCCGGGATTTGGACTTTTCATTGAACCGAGCTTCCATCATCAAAGGAAATATTAGGATACATTAAGCTTTCCCCTTACATACACTGTAAGGGGAGAATTGTTTTAGTTTAAAGGAGAAAAGGGTAATATAGAAATAGTTGGAGAGAGAACCATCAATTACACTGAGGTTTTCTTTCGGTAGTCACTTGTGGATGGAATGTAGTCATGAAATACTTAAGGTAATAAGCACAGGGAGTGGACATTTATGATAAAGAAGTACCTGTTTGTCTTTGCCGCTGTTTTGTTTATGGTATCTATTGCCACTCCAGCCTTAGCTGATCAACTGTGGAAATCAGAAAATAATGTCCCATCGACGTTTGAAAAATGGACGAACAATATAAAAGGATGGCTGTCTGAACAAGACATAACGATTGAGGAGTTTGAATCGAATTTAGAAAAATTGTTCAATCCTGAAGAACTTCCTCCAGAAGAAGATATACCTGAGCAGCGGGAATTTGAGCAGTTAGATAAAGATGAAAGAGAAGTAAATGAGGATGAGCAGTCATCCCCTGACTCTTTAGATTCACAGGACCCTTCAGAATTTGAGGAGAAAGTTGTGGAGCTAGTAAACGAGGAACGGGCTAAAGAAGGGCTTGAGCCTTTGGAAATGTTCGATCGATTAAGTGACTTAGCTCGTTTGAAATCACAAGACATGGCGGATAATGATTATTTCGATCATACTTCACCTACGTATGGGTCTCCTTTTGACATGATGAACCAATATGATTTTTCTTATTGGTCTGCAGGAGAGAACATTGCGGCTGGACAGCGTAGTCCCGAACAAGTAGTGGAAGGTTGGATGAATAGTCCAGGTCACCGTGAGAATATTATGAAAGAAGATTTTACACATATCGGAGTCGGGTATGTTGAAGAGAGTGGTGACAGGTACGGCACGTATTGGACGCAGCACTTTATGACACCTAGATAATGACCCTTTTTAGACAGGCATAAGGCCTGTCTTTTTTTATGATTTCTTTTCCAGTGGACGGATATACCCTTCCACGGTGCTTCGATCTATCGTTTTCTCTGATTGATGCCATTTAATGCATAGATGCAGGAGTGTGAAGATCATGACGGTCAGCCCGGCAGCCATGAAAGCAAAGGTGGGAGAACTCTTATAATATAAAAAAGCAGCTTGGTGATAAATGAAAAACAAGGCAGTAGTTATGGCGAAATAAACAGCGCGATCAGAAAAAGCTCTTTCTTTGTAAAACGTACATCTTAAAAGTAGCGGGGCCCAATAAATAAGAGAGCTTAAACTAAGTATGATCAGGTGGAAGATGAACCCTGCTCTTGAAGGAATCAAGTTCAAAGCCTCATAGCTGAGAAGGACACCTATTGTAAATACAGCTATACTTGCCGCGAGCTTATGACTCATCGTAACAACCCAGCGCAAGGATTTATGGAACCAAAGAGAATGTTTATTGGCGAATATGATCCACAAAGGGATGAAGACAAAAGCAATAGCACTTCGGCTTATATTTTCAACAACAATCCCATTCATGAAGAAGAAGGGTAAGCTATTGAAAAAAAGGAAGGCTGCAGCGAGCAATGAATTGCGAAGCGGGTGAGTGTGCACTTTATTCATCTCCTTTTAAAGTGTCTCTGGTAACTTTAAGTATTTATTTTTTCATATAAGCTCTCTTATCTGTAGACCAGGTTTTGCACATTTTCGTTCCTGAGAGTGAAGTTTGAAGCCTGTCGTTTTCCATGGCCATAGGTCGAATTGCCTTGAACTAGTGCCCTGAGAGGTCTGAGTATGTACTGTCATCCCATAGGGTTCTCGCAATTTCCTAGAACTTATGCGTATTGTAAGACGGAGCATCTGAAGCATTGTTTCACGTGAAAAAGAGTTCCTTTGGGGTGAAATCCGAACAGAAAGAGAAGAAAGGGTGAGAACTTTTTCGGGCCGGAGCTAGTTTATACATTCTTGCAGAAGTCCCGCCATTTCCAAAACTCCTACGGTAATCTGATGTTACGATTCCATGATCATAAAGAGATTATGGAACTGTTCATAGTAGTTTGTTGGCCGCTGTTTTCACCTTGTTAGATTGGATTGAACAGGGGTGATTTCCAACACAATTATATCGTGAGGAACGTTTGGGACGGGGAAGGTCCCGAGGGGAATTAGTGCTGAGTGAGACCCCGGAGTACAAAAGCCCGAGAGCGAGCCTTTCCCAAGTGATTCTTCTCCCAAACAAACCTCTGAATCAAGTCTACCTGATTACTGACTTACCATTGATTACCTCTTATGAAATGCCTGCTTTTTAAATTATTTATAGGATTCCCGTTTGGATAATTAATAAACGAATATCTCTTAAATCTATTGGACCGTATATTGATCAAAGCTAATCTCCAAAGAATAATTTACAAAAGGTTTATGAATATCATACAAAGGTTATATACGTGTTGGGTGTATAATTACCTAAATCAAAAGTCTTAAAACATAATAAAGCAGTTCCAAAGAAAGGGATGGGTATATGATTGCACAAAAAAATAAAGTGATGTTGATATTTTCGGGGATAGGGATTTTAATTACTATTGGAATTCAGGCGCTCCATAGAATGCACCCGATGAATTGGAGCCAACCTGGCATGGATGGATATTCCGTAGCTTTATACATAGGTTTAATGATTCCTATCCTTTTGTTTGCCAGCACTTTAGCCATGTACAGATATAACAATGAACACAAGAGTATTCCCTGGCTCATAACGGTTATGCTGACCTCTATAAGTATAGCCATGATCGTGAGTGGTGAGGGGATGGTGGTTTATCATTTCTCTATATTTTTAGTTATAGCATTAATTGCTTTCTACGATCAGGTCAAATTGATTACATTGATGAGCGGTATATTTGCTGTCCAGCATCTGACAGCTATGTTCGCAGGTACAGAATTTGTTTACGGTTCTCCCGATTATTCGTGGGTGATGTTCGCTTTGCACGCCTTTTATCTTGTTCTTACTTCAGCAGGAACTTCCTTTCAGGTTTATAAAAAGAATATGTTCGTGGATGCAATCCAGGCTGAGCAATCGACTATGGAAGCCCAATTGACACAGATGTTGAGCAATGTAGAGAAAGCCTCCCTCCAAGTACTGGACACGGTGAAGGTACTGCACCATTCATCCCATGATTCTTCAGATGCTTCTGCCCATGTAAATTCAATTATTGAAAAGATGAATGTGGATTCGCAGAGTCATACTCAAAAAGCGGAAGAGAGCATGTTAAGTATAAAAGACATTCAGCAAGGAATTGAACAAATGACACAGAGTACTGCTGCTGTATCAGAAGCTGCTTCGGAAACAAAACGATTAGCTGTAAAAGGAAAAGATTCACTGGATCAGACGAGCAGGGAAATGAGTTTCATTCAGGAAACAATGGGTGACACATCTGATATAATAATCAGCTTGAAGGAACGATCTAAAGACATCGGCAGCATGAGTGCTGAAATTACAAGCATTACAGAGAGGACAAATCTTCTTGCATTAAATGCTGCCATTGAAGCGGCAAGAGCAGGCGAGGCTGGAAAAGGATTCAGTGTCGTTGCCCAGGAAGTAAGAACACTAGCTTCCCAGTCTGAAAAAGCAGCAGCAAACATTTCTAGTATTGTAGAGGAGATTCAGGCCCAAATTTCAAACGCAGTTTTCTCATCTGATCAAAGTAAGGTGGAAATGGAAGAAGGGAATGAAACTATAAAAGACACCCAGAGCCTATTTGAAGAAATTGTAGGCAGCACAGAGAAGGTTGAGAGACAAATCCAGGAAGTCAGTGCTGCCTCCGAAGAATTATTTGCTGGCTCTGAGCAGGCGGCTCGATCATTTTTAGAGTTCGCCTCATTCGCAAGATACGCTGAAACACAAAATGGTGAAATTGCCGCAGCCTCAAAACAGCAGAAAGATTCTATGGAGCAAATCAATGCTCATGCCTATTCACTGCAGGCTATGTCCGACCAATTGAATGACCTTGTTCAAAAAGCAGCTTATAGCAGAACAGTGAATGGGACATAACCGGTGAAAAACACCTTACCGGTTTTAAGAAAGGTGAATACTCGTCATAGTGATTAAAATAGGTGGTTCAGGACTTCGGTGAAGTTGAGGAGAAGTGGTATAATCTTAGACAAACTAGATGAATAGGGAGGAATTGTATTTATGAAATGGGGAATCATGAGCACAGCAAATATAGCAAAAAAGGCACTGATCCCAGCCATCCAGCGGACGGAAGGTGTGGAGGCAGCAGCTATTGCAAGTCATAGTGGAAAAGAAGAAGAAGCTGCCGAGCAATTCAATATTCCTAAAACCTATAATACTTACGAAGCACTTCTGGAGGACCCAGACATTGAGGCCGTTTATATTCCGTTACCCAACCATTTACATAAGGAATGGACGATAAAAGCTGCTCGTGCGGGTAAACACGTACTATGTGAAAAGCCAGCCGCGCTAACACGGAAAGATGCGGAGGAAATGATAGAATGTTGTGCAGCTAATGACGTGCACTTTTTAGAAGCGTTCATGTATCAGTTCCATCCTCAGCATAATAAAGTAAAACAACTGATCGAAGAAGGGCAGGTTGGGGAAGTTTCCCTCATCCGTGCAAGTTTTTCTTTTCATTTCGACCAATCGAATGATAATATTCGTCTCGACCCTGATAAAGGCGGAGGGTCTCTTTGGGATGTAGGCTGTTATGGCGTTCACTCCGCGTTGAACATAATGAATGAAGAAGTGCTAAATTCTACGATCCTCGGCCAAATCGATCCGAAACTAGGTATTGATACATCAACTGCAGCCACGCTTTTATTAGGAAATGGTGTTCTGGTTCAAATTGACTGCGGGTTTGACGCGGCCGCTAGAAATGAATATCAAGTGATCGGAACGAAGGGGATTATCACCGTACATGATGCATACCGCCCTGATAAGCAGAATCACCAGGGCCGAATTACGGTAGTTAATGAGAATGGGGAACAGAGCTTTACTGAATTTGGCGACCAATACAGCCTGCAAGTTGAAGCATTCATGAAAGCAGTTGAACAGGATGAATCATTTGAAGGTTTCCATAAGGCTACGCTCCAGTACTTAGAGGTTATGGAAAAGTTGCAGCATGAATTGACCGGGCATAAGTAGTCGTGCACTTTACGAGAGGAGGGGTTTCATGATTCATGACCTCAATCAATTAGATGGAGTGGCACAGCTTGAACTCCTGAAAAAAAATCAATTGAAACTATCAGAAGTCAATGAGCATTATAAAGAAAAGCTAATAAAAAAGAACCCTGATTTACAAGCGGTCGTACATACAATGTTCGATAATTTTAATGGTGAATGGGATGAATCTAAAGGACCATTCGGAGGTTTTCCTTTTCTCATAAAGGATCTTAATGCCGTGAAAGGGGAGCCGCTGTCCTTAGGGTCGAAAATCATGGAAGGTTTTTATGCCGGTGCAGACGACGAAATTGTACGACGCTACAAAAAAGCTGGACTATCCATCATCGGAAAAACAAATACGCCTGAGTTTGGGTTTACGCCTGCTACCGAGTCTGAGTATCTCGGATTCACTAAAAACCCATGGAATTCTAATTTTTCTCCTGGAGGTTCAAGTGGAGGAGCCGCGGCAGCTGTTGCTTCTGGTATGATTCCATTTGCTCATGCCAGTGACGGAGGGGGATCAATACGAATCCCAGCCTCTTGCTGCGGCCTGTTCGGTTTAAAGCCGACCCGCGGCCGCACCCCGATGTCGATGCGGATTAACAGCTTAGCTGTGCATCATGCGGTGACCAGATCGGTAAGGGATAGTGCTGCTTTATTGGACGTCCTTGAAGGGCCACAGCTTGGCGATTCGTTTTCTACACCAGAAAAGGGGGCTCCTTTTCAAAGGTATACAGAAGAGGATCCACCTCCATTGAAGATAGCCTATATGGCTGATTTCGGTTCTCTCATGGATATTGATCCGGAAGTGCAGCGTGCCATCCAGTCTACGGCAGAGCTTTGTGAGGAACTCGGCCACCACGTAGAAATCGCTTACCCTGATTTCGATCTTCACCGCTTTATGAATGCCTATGTGACGGTATGGGTGGTAGGGGGAGCTCTGGCAGTAAAAAATGCGGCCAGGTTGAACAATAAAAAAATCACATCAAAAAACGTCGAACGGTTGCTTTATACCATGATCGAGAAGAGTGAAAGATTCACGGTTTTCGAATATGAAGAAGCACGGCAGTTTTTATTTGATGAAAGTATAAAGGTTCATCAATTCTTTGAAACCTATGATGTGTTGCTGCACCCAGTAAATTCAAGAACTCCTTTGCAGCTTGGAGAATATAACGGGAACCAAAAACATGTGGATGATATTCTTGAAGTATCTTCCAATTATGCTCACCTCACTCCCGTTGCTAACGTAACAGGACAACCTGCGATGAGCGTGCCGCTTTATTGGGGAAAAAATAATTTACCAATCGGCTCACATTTTATGGGGCGTTTTGGAGATGAAGCTTTATTATTCAGACTGGCGGGTCAGCTTGAAAGGGCTCGCCCCTGGTGGGGAATGTACAAGCAAATCGATGATTAAAATCGTTCGACAAAGAAACTCATTGAAAAAAATTGAAAGAGGAGTAAAATGAGTTTATCCGCTATAAGAGGGTTTATCCATAAGGAGGAATATCAAATGGCTTGGTTACATGGACTCCATGCTGCGAGGTTTCTATTTATCGGGTTTTTCTCATTAACAGCGTTAAGCTTGATCACTTTTCAATCGATAGCGATGGTGCAGGCTTTCATCGATTTCTTTGAGGTTTTTCGCCGTAAATAAAATTAATGAGAGAGGCTGAGTCAATGGACTTGGCTTCTTTTTTTATGCTTTGTAAAAATTTCTTGTTAATTTTAAATTATTTAGAACGGTTTCCCTGCTTTTTGCAGGGATGGATGGGGGTGCGAACCGTTGGCAAGCATTATTGAGCTGAAATTGTGCGGGGGCTAGCCGCAGAAGCCTCAGCGATAGCAACAAAGCCTATAGAAGTTATTTTTTCCGTTGCGCTTCGAAAGTGATCGTTTCTGTATCGGAACCAGGTTCTTTACGGTATTCATAATTACTCGATATCACTATATTTTCAAATCCTAAAGCTTCTAAAAGCAATCTGAATTCTTCAACTCCGTACCACCTCAATGGGAAGCGTTCCAATTCTGTTTGGATGAGTGTCCCATTTCTCCACTTTTCATAACGGTTATGAGAAACAGTCACTTGGTTGATGAAGTCTACATCAATCAGCTTTTCTTCAAGGGTTACCACCTCTCCAGCAGGTAATTCCCAAGTTCTTGTAAACACTTGGCCGACAGGAAATTCCTTAGGTATGAAGATGTCCACTATCAATCGTCCTCCCGGAGTTAAATGCTGATGAAAATTTTTCAGGGCATTCTGGGAGTCTTCTCGTTTCTCCAAAAGTAAAAATGTCCCTGTCGGTATAATAATAGCAGCATATTGCTCATCCAATCGAAAGGATTCCATAGATGCCTTGAACAAGTGTGTAGAGAGCTGTCGATCTTCGCAATTGCGTTGACATACCTCCAGCATTTCACTAGATATATCAAACCCTTCTACGTCTAAACCCTTCTCCAGCAATGGAATGAGAATTCTCCCAGTTCCTACAGCAGGTTCCAGGATTTTACCATCGATGTTAGATAACCGATGAGAGTAATATTCAACATCACCAAATGAGTGGCCGATTGGTTTATCGAAAGCATAGATTTCTGTGGATAATCGATTATAATAGTTCAGCATGGGGTATCCCTCTCTTTTTTTAGTTGTAATTCAAACATTCTACATTCCCATGTTCAATTCCTTTTAAATGAGAAGGGAGGGGCAGGCTGGAGGGGTTATTTTCTATTTAAGGAAAAAAAGGGCCGGTAACCTGGAAGGCTACCGGCTATTGGAAAAAGGGGGGTCAAATAGTGAACAGCTCCCTCAGCATCGGCCAGACCCTGCGGAATCGCCGTCTGTGGGAACGGTTTCGTTTCCTGACATGTTATAAGTAACTTGGATGCAACTGACAACAACACGGGAAGCGAAATCAGGACTTCGGTTTTATCTTCCTTCCTCGACTAAAGAAGAAAGATTCCTTATATATATGTTACCACGGGAAGGTGTGAATTGTTATTGGGAAATATGGGGGCGGACAAGCCGTCTAAAGAGGCAAAATAAGTGTGGACTTGTATAAGTGACTGTCTCATTGAACAAACAAAAACGCCGCCAGTCGACCTGGGGCGTTTCTTTTCATTTTTAGTGGGTGTACCATTCATATAATTTTTTTGGGCGGCCGATTTTCTGGTGTCGGACGACTTGTTTCACTTTTCCTTCTTCCAGCAAATGCATCAAATATCTGTATACCGTCGGGTAAGCAAGGCCGACACTCGAGGAGATTTCATCCACTGATTTTGGTGTATGGTGATCTTGAAGGTAAGCAGCGATTGAGTCAAGGGTCCCTTTACTGATTCCTTTTGCGGTATATACATCTTCTTCTACTTTTAGACGCTGTCTCATGTTGACAATTTGAATGTGAAGGTGAATGCGGGAGATGATATCCAGAGCTTTGATCGGCTTCAGGGAAAAGTCAGTCGCTCCTTCTTTTATGAATCTGTCCGCTGTTTCCTGACGGTCATCTTCTGTAAGTACTAAAATAGGGATTTGCTGGTTCTCGTAGCGGATTTGCCGAACAAATTCTAAGCCGTCCATAATCGGCATGTGATAATCCACAATAAGTATGTCGTAATGATGCTTGTTGAATAAATAGAGGCCATCGCGCCCGTCAACTGCGGTATCAGCTTTCAATCCATCTTTTTCGCATAAGGTTTTCATCATTGTACGAAGGGATTCATCGTCATCTACTATTAATATCTTCATAGTCGCACTTCCTTTCCGTGCTCTTTACCGCGTCACAGTGTCAATACTATTAATATTATAATTTTAAGCTGAGATTATCAATGCTTTAAGCTTAGAAATTAAAGTAGAACGATGGCTGATTTTCGGGAGAAGAAAACCCCTATGATGCAGCAGCTCATAGGGGGATAGGTTCTATATCGTAAAGCCGATTTTTCCGAAGTTTTTAGAGTCGCGTAAATATTCAAAGGCTTCTTTATAGTCGGATAGAGGGAACATGCGGTCCACTTCAGGCTTAATCTTATGATTTGCAAGAAAACCGAGCAGTTCTTTGAATTCTTCCGCACTGCCCATCGTCGATCCTAACAAGTTGAACTGACCATAGAAAAATTTGCGAATGTCGATGGTCACTTCATCATCAGTAGTGGCTCCGAAGGTAACGATTGTACCGCCTTTGCGGATAATGGCTAGAGACTTATCAAAAGTAGCGCCGCCAATGCTTTCTACAAGGACATCTACTTGTTCTTCTTTTAATTCTTCATTCCAATCTGATTCAGTCAACACGCCGACGTCAGCGCCCAATTCTTTAGCTTTAGCGAGTTTGTCTTCACTACGGGAGGTGACAATTACTCTCGCACCAGCGGCCTTGGCAAATTTTAATGCAAAGGTCAATACGCCGCTGCCGATTCCCGGAAGCATTACGGTATCGCCAGACTTAATTTTTGCACGGGTGAACAGGACACGATAAGCAGTGAGGGCAGCCAGGGAAAGGACTCCGGCTTCTTCCCAGTTCAAGTGTGCCGGCTTCCGTTCTATATTAGCCGAGGGAAGAGTGATATACTCTGCAAAAGTCCCGTGCTCAGGAAGTCCGACGATCTCAAAACCAGCAGGGGGAGCGTCGCTGTTATTTTTCCACCCAATGCCTGGGTTTAGAATCACTTCATCACCTTTGCTGACGTGCTGAACATGTTCACCCACTTCATCTACGATACCGGCACCGTCAGATCCTAAAATCAAAGGTGGCTGCTCGGGTTTGTGTCTGGATGTGACGGCTACATCTCTACGGTTTAACCCTGCTGTTTTAAGCTTTACTCTTACTGTGGTCGGTTCAACTTCAGGAAGGTCCATTTCCCGGTAGGTCAATCCCTCTAATCCTTCTATTTCTTCGTGTACTACAGCTTTCATTTAGATGTGTCCTCCTTCATTAATTGGTTTAAATGGTCGGCAAACGTTGATAGCTTGTCCATATCTGAAACGTCTTCTTCAAAGAGGGGAACTTGAATCTTCCGCTGTTTAGGAAACGTGCGGTCGATTTCTTCTAAATAGTTTCGCTCTTGCTGACGCCTTTTTTCTAGAAATACTCCATCTGCATAATCGGGAAGTACTTTATTAACGATAAGCGTTTTAATATGAAGGTGATGCTGGTCCAGCTGCTTGATCGCTTGTTGGGTTTCCAGAATAGGGAGGCGTTCAGGGATTAATACAAAAATGAAACCCGTTTGCCTGCTGTCTAGGATAATTTCTCTAACCGCTGCAAACTTCTCTTTTCTTTTCTGCAAAATTTCATAAATGGGATCATCCACAGGCTCTCCATCATTGAGCAACTGTGTATAATTGTCGGTGATTTTTTTTCTGCGTTCAAGCATCCCGTCTATCCAGACACTCATAAGTTCAGGAAGGGTCAATAAACGGATCGTATGGCCAGTGGGTGCCGTATCAAAAACGATTTTGTCAAAATGCTCTGATTCCTCCAATATGATGGATATCAAACGGTCAAATAGAGCTGCTTCGTCTGCTCCAGGTGATGCACTTGCCATATCGATTTGACGATGCACTTCTTCGACCATACGGGATTTGACCAATCCCTGCAGGTTATCTTTGACACCTTCAATGTATCGCTTGGATTCTCGTCCAGGGTCGACTTCAATTCCCCATAAGTTTTCTTCGAGTCTGGTTTTATCGTGTTTGATCTTTTTATGGAAAATGTCTCCTAAGTTATGGGCAGGGTCAGTAGAAACAACTAACGTCTTATGCCCAGCTCTGGCAAAGGCGACAGCTATGGCGGCAGACGAAGTAGACTTACCTACACCGCCTTTACCTCCAACGAAGATGATGTTGTTGCTCTGTAAATGATTCACAAGCGACACTTCCTTTCTAGCAGCACCTGATCCCATCTAATGGAGATTTTTCCATACCCATTCGAAGGTGCCAGTCGTGAAACTTTTCAATGATGTAAGGATACAACTCCAGCGTGTAATAAAAAGCAGGATTAGGAATGCCGAGTAAGTCTGAATAGACGAGAAGGAGGAAGAGATCGTCTTCATCCCTCAACTCCCGTGCTACCTCGTTTTTATGGGGGAGACTTAATACTTCATCATAAAACTCGAATAACCGCTTTAATGAAAATTTCTTGTCTGTCATCGATGACACCCTCACCTATAATGAGACTTGTTAGAGCATATCTTCAATCAGTGTATCATAATCCTGTTCGTGTTCAGAATGTTTCCCATTGATGAACACGGCGTTATATTTCATTTGGAAAATGAAATTGTTCATTCCTTCTAAGATCGAGATATTCTTCTGCTTTGTCTGCTTTAGGAAATAAAAACCAATAGCGATTATATTTCTAGGGTCTAAGAAAGAGATATTTACTCGGTCTCCATGTTTTTCTTTGAGCTCCTGATACAATTCACCTAATCTCAAGCGGTCTTCATCGTGGTGGCTGAACTCATCTTTCATCTCGACAAGTCCTTCTCCGCAAATTCCTCCACAGCAGCCCATTCCGACTTCCTTTTCAGCACGAAGAATCATAATTTCAACCATCTGAAGATCCTCCTTTAATTAAATAGAGAAAGCCGCACAACGATTTGAGCGACCTTCTTTGTATTTAAGCACTTTTTTCTATCCTGTCTTTATCGCTTTTGAATATTGCGCTGAATGCAGTAAATAAGATCCATAAAGCAAATACAAGGACTATTGCTCCGAACGAAAAGAGGAGCCAATCACTCTGTTCTGCCCATGGTGCCCATTGCGTCAATACTTGAAGTATCATGGCATATAGAGTCATGAACATCAAAAATGCCATCGGTATAAAAGCAGGCCAGTAATTTCTACCTTGTCGCTTAAGCCAAATAGATATAAGGAGTAAGCTTATGCCAGCTAACAACTGATTGGAGGTACCGAACAGCGGCCAAAGAAGGTATCCACCGGACCCGAATCCGTTTGGACCTTCAGGAATCAGAGTAAGACAAGCACTGGATACAACCGCCACTGTCGTAGCAACGTGTGTTTTGGTAAGTGGTTTAATATTATACTCTGTACCCAGCTCTGCGATAATATAGCGCATAAGACGAACTGACGAATCTAAAGTTGTAGCGGCGAAACTCACCACGATAACAGAAACGATTGTGGCAGCTACAGAAGCAGGGATGCCCAGTCCTGAAGCTAATACACCGGCGCCCTGAATAAACACTCCTAAACCTTCACCGCTGGCTGCTGCAAAACCACTATACGTAGCACTAAACTCAGCAGTGCTAGGGAAGAAGGTGATAACGGCGATGATAGCGACAAGAGCTAATGCGCCTTCACCGACAGCTCCTAAATAACCGACAAAGCGAGCGTCTGTTTCTTTGTTTAGTTGTTTAGAAGAAGTTCCAGACGCTACCAGGCCGTGAAATCCAGAAATAGCACCGCAAGCAATGGTGATGAATAGGAGCGGGAACCACGACGTATCAGCTGATGAATTACTGACAGGTGCAGTTATTTCAGGATTTGTAAACAGCATACCTAGATAAAGTAACCCTAGACCTACGATCAGCTGGTGCGAATTAATATAATCGCGGGGCTGCAAAAGCTTCCATACAGGTAAAGTAGAAGCGATATACACGTAAATCATAAGCACAATAATCCAGACAAAGAACGCCATAGATGTAGCATCCAGTCCAAATAAAACACTGGCTCCTTCGCCACCGAAGTAGCGGACGAGGTCAATTTGCAGGGCGGGAACACCGCTTGCCACTACGGCAGCAAGATACATAACCGCGAGGGCTACAATTGACGGCAACAGCATATTTCCTTTTCGTTTGTAAACACTATACCCTATCCATATAGCTAAAGGAATTTGAATGAATACGGATAATACACTGGCAGGGAATGAAATGAATAAGTTTGCTATGACCCAAGCAAATACTGCGTTTACCATCAATACAAGTAATAAAATTATGAATAAGAACAAAATTTTAGCTCTCTGGCCGATCAATTTATCCGCAAGTGTACCTACCGATTGACCTTTATTCCTGACCGATAAGACGAGTGTTCCAAAATCGTGGACCCCGGCCGCAAAAACAGTACCGAGAAGCACCCACAGTATGGCGGGCAGCCAGCCCCAGTAAACGGCGATCGCTGGTCCCACAATAGGAGCAGCTCCCGCTACAGAAGTGAAGTGATGTCCCCATAATACGAATTTATTCGTAGGTACGAAGTCTACACCATCTTTATATTGATGGGCGGGCGTTTTAAAATTCGGGTCCAAACGATAGATTTTTTCTGCAATGAATTTTGAATAGTATTTATAACCTAAAGTGAAAATAATCATTCCACCTACGGCTAACCATATGGCACTCATCCTAACCCCTCCTTAGAGTTTATAGTTCGTCCATCTTTGTATGCGCTTACATACACGGTTAATTATACTACTATATTTTCACAACTTTCAATAAATTCAGGGAATTATTTGAAAAGTTGACCTTGTATCACTAATTTTCAATCATATAAAGGATAAAGAGGAAAATAGATCCAAAGTGAAAAGTTCTTTCAGTATCGATATAATAGAAGCGTGAGAATATATAATTGAAGGTGTTACTCTGATGATTGTGATAATTGATAACTATGATTCTTTTACTTATAACTTGGTCCAATATTTCAAACAGATGGATAATCAAGTGATGGTATACAGGAACGATGACCTAACTTTGGCAACTTTGCGATCATGTGATCCGGATATGATTGTTCTGTCACCAGGACCTGGAAATACAAATGAAACAGGTATATGCAGGGAAGTGCTGGGATTTTTATATAAAACAGTACCTATATTGGGGGTATGCCTGGGCCACCAGCTGATAGTAGACTATTTTGGCGGACAGATTGTTGAAGGGAAAAAACCTATGCATGGGAAGGTCTCTAAAATGATACATGATGGAAGGTCTGTGTTTGAACACATTCCCAACCCCGTTCAAGTGACACGCTATCATTCGCTTGAAGCTTCAATAGAGCAGATGCCCATTTGTTTGGAAATCAGTGCGATGTCTCATGATTCTTCTGTCATGGCAGTTCGCCATAATGCTTACCCGGTTGAGGGGATCCAATTTCATCCTGAATCCATATTGACGGAGTGGGGGTTTGAAATGCTGGAGAATTTTTATTCCAAAGCTAAAAAGTTCAGCAATGACCGAAGAAAGGAGGTAACTTCATGAATGATGCCCATCTTTATTTTGAGTTTGAAGACGATAATGGCAAAAAACAACCAATGCAGTTCACTCGTCCTTCTGGTGTCATAACCGCTTATAGTGGGGAAGAAGTTAAAGCTGCTTTCCGTAAAATAGAACGTGAACTTTCAATAGGCAATTACGTGGCCGGGTATGTATCATATGAGGCAGCTCCTGCGTTTGATGGAGCAAGTCGAGTGAAAAGCGGTACAAAGTGGCCACTTCTATGGTTTGGTGTTTTTAAGAGTCCTTTATGTGAAGAGCTAGTCCATGAGAATAAACCTTATCAAGTTTCTGAATGGAATATGGATGGTGATTTTGATAACTATTCTGATGGACTAAGAAAAATCAAAGCGGCAATAAAAAAGGGGGATACGTACCAGGTAAACTACACGACTCGCCTTAACGCATCGTTTCATGGAGATGATTTTGCTTTTTATAAGCAGCTTGTCAATAATCAACGTTCCCGCTACAGCGCCTATATGAATATGGGAGAAGGACGGAGAGTTCTTTCCGCTTCGCCTGAACTGTTTTTTAGAAAACAGGAAGCAAAGTTGAAAACAAAGCCCATGAAAGGTACGGCGCGACGGGGAGTAACACTGGAAACAGATCGAGAGCAGGTGAGAACTCTTAAAGAATCGGAAAAAGAGCGGGCGGAGAACCTGATGATCGTTGATTTATTAAGGAATGACCTCGGGAAGCTTGCTGTTTCAGGTACCGTTCGCACCTCTAGTTTGTTTGAGGTAGAAACTTATCCCACTGTTCACCAAATGACCTCGACCATAGAAGCTGAAGTTAATCGAGAGCTCTCATTTTATGAAATTTTCCGTGCTCTTTTTCCTTGCGGATCGATAACAGGTGCTCCTAAAATAAGGACGATGGATTATATTGCTGATCTTGAAGCATCTCCTAGAGAAATATACTGCGGGGCAATCGGGTACATAACTCCTTCGAGGGATGCCGTATTTAATGTCCCAATAAGAACGGTGATGTTGGATGAGAATCAAGCCGTATATGGAACCGGTGGAGGGGTAACCTGGGATTCCACCCCTATAGGCGAATATGAAGAAATGCAGACAAAAGCACAGTTATTAACTGAAAAAAGACCTGAGTTCAAGCTGCTTGAATCTCTGAAATTAGAAAATGGAAGGATTCCATTGCTGGAAAATCATCTTAATAGACTAGAGGATTCAGCCAGCTATTTTAATTTCATTTTCGATAAGAATGAGGTTATCACCCAGCTGAATGATTTAGTAAGCAAACACAACGATGGAGAATATAAAGTAAGGCTGCTCCTCAGCGAACATGGGGTGGCAGAATTAGAAGCCATAGAAATAAACGAAGAGATAAATGAAGTGACTTGCTGTTTGGCTGAGGAGCCAGTAGATGAAAGGAATCCATTCTTGTACCATAAAACCACTCATCGCTCCGTCTACGATATCCATAAGCGTGAAGGAGCTTTTGCTGCATTATTGTGGAATACGAGAGAGGAACTCACCGAATTCACTATGGCCAACCTAGTAGTTAAACACCAAGGAGATTTTTTCACTCCTCCTGTACAATCAGGATTACTGGCAGGCACTTTCAGGGAAGAGCTATTAAAAAATGATAGAGTGAAGGAGAAAGTGCTGCATGTGAAGGAACTTTCCTCATTTGAAGAGGTTTGGATGGTCAATGGAGTCAGAGGCTGGGTCAAAGTTCAACTATTGTGAGGAGATGATCAAGAGTGAAGAACATTGTGTTCTATGACGCAACTTGTCCATTTTGCTACCGTGTGAAAAAACTGCTCAAGCCTTTGGATTGGCTGAACCAGGTGAAGTGGGTGTCGGTACAGGAAGTAGAAATTAATGGACGTTATCCTTATTTAGAAGGAAGGAATATCCTCGAAGAAATTCATCTATTAACAGAACAAGGTGAGTTAAAAAAAGGATTTTCCGCCATCCGGCTATTATTACTTAAACTTCCTCCAGTTTCACTGGTTGGGATGATTTTTTATTTACCGGGAATATCTCGGCTAGGTTCGCCTCTATATATAGGGTTTTCAAAGAGAAGATACCAATGGTTTGGTCAATATGATAAACCGAGGTATTAATTCACAATTTACAAATGGAAAATGAAAACATATTATAGAGGTAAAATGATTGAAGGAGACCCCCTCATTATGAAAGAAGAACTGAACTATATTGGAAATAAAATAATAACAGATTCCATGACGCTGGCAGAGCAAGTAGAAAACTTTGAAAAGGATGAGTATGTTCTTAGTCTTGCTAATTCATCTCTTTCACGAGAGGAAGTCCTGGCTTGGAGGGCCCAGATGTTCATATTCATGGGTGAAGCCTTGATTGAAGACTATGAATCAGTGAAAAACAGGGTGATTGCATGGACGAAAGAAGTTGGGGAAAAAGCTATAGAAAGCGATGTCCCTTTGAATGAAACTATTGCTTTAATGGGGGCATATCGCAATATTCTATGGCAGACATTTGATAAGGAATTGCAGGAGAATCGGTTCGCTGCAATTACGGTATTGGATGTAAATAAACTAGTTAACCCTTTACTTGATGAAGTCATTTTTCAATTCAGCCAGTTGTATATCAGGTATAACAATCGCAAGTATCAAAAAGCTCAGGATAAGCTGACAGAGTTGTCTGTGCCTGTTGTTCCTGTAGCAGAACGTGTGGCTGTCTTGCCAGTGGTCGGAGAAGTGGACGAGGACCGTGCCCAGCTGATTATGGAAATGTCTCTTCAGAAGAGCTCCCATTACCAATTAGAGTATTTACTTATCGATATTTCTGGCGTACCGAAGATTGACGCAAGGGTCGCTCATAATTTGCTGCAGGTCGTCCAGTCCTTAGAACTTGTAGGAGTTCAAACAATATTAACAGGGCTGCGGCCGGAAATTGCCCGCTCGGTCGTCGCGATGGGCGTTAATTTCAGTAAAGTGAAAACACGAGCTAATTTAAAGCAGTCCCTAAGCGAAATAGGAATAGGGGGCTTATAAGCTCCCTATTCTTGAAGGCTTAGTTTCGAGATGTTCGGATTGTTTCCTTTACTAAGAAATAGTGCTTGAAGGTCCGGGAAATCACTCGCTTTCCATGGGCGTACGGTGAGCTTCCTCGGGCTAAAGCCCTCCGGGATCTCACCCTGTACTGTTTTCCCATAGGAGTCTCGCAATTTCCCGGACCTTCTTGCTTTTATGAGAATAACGGAAACAACTTATGCGGTGCTTCATATAAAAAATAACTTTTTTGAGTGATAACCTGCTAGAAAATGCTTGAAACTACCTTAAAGTACAGAGGACTAAAGTACTGAAATTTAATGCTTCTAATAGTATTAAGAAAGTTCTTATCCAGGCGATTTCGAGAAGCAGATATATGGTGGAGCGAGCCATTCCCTGCCTCACCGATCATATCTTCAAATATCTCGAAACCAACCCTAAAAAAGGAAATAGAGCGATTTTTTAAGGTCTCTTCTCTTTTGAAAGGGTATTAGAAAAGCTCCTTAAGAAAAACAAGGCTGCCCATAAAAGTCCATTTCTTAGACTTTTGGGGCAGCCTCATTACATTATCATTATTCAGGATCCGCAACTTTAACTAGTTGTTTTCCTAAGTTTTCACCTTTGAATAGACCGAAGAAAGCGTCTGGAATTTGCTCGAAACCTTCTTGTATAGTTTCTTCGTATGTCAGCTTACCATCTTTCAACCAACTTGAAAGGTGATCGAAACCTTCTTTGAAACGATCCTGGTAATCTCCTACAGTAAACCCTTTGACGAGTGCGCTCGCTTTGATTAAATGCATATGGATCCTAGGACCCTGGTCATTTGGTGTGTTGTAGGAAGATATTGCACCACACTGGATGATTCGCGCAAATTTATTTAGCAGAGGATAAAGAGCATCAGAGATCGATCCACCAACATTGTCAAAGTAAACATCTACTCCGTTAGGACAAGCGGCTTCAAGTGCTTCTTTCACATTTTCTTTCTTGTAATCGATCGCCACGTCTACACCTAGCTCCTCTTTCAAGTAACTGGTTTTCTCATCCGTTCCTGCAATACCGACAACACGACAGCCGTAAATTTTACCAATTTGTACTACCGCAGAACCAACAGCTCCGGCAGCTCCTGATACAACAAGAGTTTCACCTTCTTTAGGCTGACCGATATCAGTCAATCCAAAATAAGCAGTAAGACCTGGCATGCCAAGAATTCCTAATGAAGTAGTAACGGGCCCAAGTGAGGGATCGACCTTTCTTACGCTTTCCGCTTTAACGGTAGAATACTCTTTCCAATCAAGGCTTCCAGTTACGATGTCTCCTTTTTCGAATTCTGGAGAATTGGATTCTGTCACTTGCGCAACTGCACCGCCTGATATCGCTTCATTTAATTGAAATGGTGGAATATAGGATTTTCCTTCATTCATCCGGCCTCTCATATAAGGGTCTACAGAGACATAGAGCGTTTTAAGTAAAAGCTCTCCTTGTTGTGGCTCAGGTATATTTGTATTCATAACTTTCAGGTGATCATGGTTCGGGGTTCCTTCTGGTCTCTGAACTAATTGTATTTCGCGGTTCATAAGTATCGACTCCTTTTCAATTTCTTACCTCTTCATTGTATATCGCTAGACGTTCATATTAAAATAATCGGCTTGGAAATAGAACATCGTATTGTACCAATACATATAAAGGAGTGGAGATTATGGATGAGCGAGTGAAAGTAGTAGAAGGGGAGAATTCCCTAATCTATGAAGATATAGAAAAACTCTCAGTTAATGAGATTATCAACATGTTAAGGTGTCATTCAGCTTCGTTGACCACGTATATTTCAGTGTTGATCACTCCAAAACGAGCTGTTTCTTTAGACGAACCTTTAAAAAAACTTGGTTATGAATATGCAGATACTACAGTTTTTGTTTATAAAAATCTCGCGGACCACCGGGTTGGACAGTCATCGGCTATAACATTGAAACCAGTAAAAGAATTTTCAGAAGCTTTCTTTGTAAAGATTTGGGGAGAGGTAATGGAAGGGTCATGGAATCCTCCATCTTCTTTGAGCATCGATGAGCATATGGCCAGCTTGAAAAAAGAAATAGGGGAAGACTATCAAACCAGCTGTTTACTTGCTTTTGAGAATGATACCCCCATAGGTGCAGTCATCCCGCATATTGAACCTGGAACCGGGGGAGAAGGACGCTTATTCTATATTGGAATTCTCCCCGAATTTCGCGCTTATGGAAGGGCTAAATACGTGCATTCCCTCGCCTTGGAATCGTTGAAAAAAGACTTTAGTGCGACTCATTATATAGGATCTACGAGTCACAATAATATCCCTATGCTGAAGGCGTTTACTCATAATGGTTGTAAAGAGCTCGTCAGGAAAAGAGTATATAAGAAAAAATATAGTGACCGTGGGGAAAAGAAGTATTTTTGTAGATAGCCATATTGGTAAATATTTGGTAAGGTGAAGGTAACCATTACGGAATTTTTATATCCTAAAAGTTTGGAGAGAGCCAATGACGCTAAAAGAGTTAGCAGCTAAAGCAGCAGAAGTCTATAAGGACAATCCTAAAGTTGAAGCAGTCTACATTGCTGGATCTATTTCGAGAGAATGGGAAGACGAACACTCGGACATTGAACTGCATGTTTTGTGGGGAGAGGGTCCTTCGGAAGATGATCGAAGAACTCCCATGGAGCGTTTGAATGGGAAAGTGATCAGCTTTTATGAGTATGAAGATGAAGAGTGGTCAGAAACCTATGAATTGGAATTCAAAAAGCTGGAAATGAGCCACTTTCTGACTGAAACAGTGGTCCGGAAAATTCAAAAAGTGACCAGGGAATTTCAAGTGGATCTTGAGGATCAATGCATCGCAGCTTCCGTTCACTTTGGCATCCCTCTATATGGTGAAGAACTACTAGATGGACTTAAGGCTAAAGTACTCGTGTATCCCGAAGCGTTGAGCCAAAGTATGATTGAAGCACATTCTAATCTAGGTCCTCGTTGGAATCATCGTCAAACTTTGCTGGAAAGAGAAGACTGGCTGATGTTTTATTCTTTGATGGCTGCTACTCAAGAAAAAGTCATGGGGCTGTTATTCGGATTGAACTGCATGTACGTCCACCATCCAGCTTACAAGTGGCAAAAACAAAGTCTGGAACTGATGAATATCAAGCCTGATCAAATAAAAGAACGATTGGAAAGTGTATTTCTTTCCAGTCCAGCAAAGGGATTAAAAGATTTAGAGTCTGTTGTTGAGGACTTACAGATACTGGTTGATGAAAGAAAAGATACGTAACCATAACAATCCCCCTGATCCACTGAGGAACAGGGGGATTGTCGTGTATTACGAAGGAGTATCTGCTGCGTTCAACTTTTTATACTCTTCATCAGTAAAAGCGCGAGATCGAGATAAAAAGCGCTTGCCTTCAACGCCCTCTAATGAAAACATTCCACCCCGACCGTCCACTACATCAATGATCAGCTGCGTATGTTTCCAATAATCATACTGCTTTTTATTCATATAAAAAGGTGTGCCGCCAATTTCTCCTAAAAGAACATCTTGACTTCCTACTAATAAATCACCTTCTTCATAGCACATAGGTGAGCTGCCATCACAGCAGCCGCCTGATTGATGAAACATGAGAGGTCCATGTTTTTCCTTCAGAGTCGTAATTAATTCGAGGGCCGCATCGGTAGCGGTCACTCGTTCAACCATAATTGTTCGCCTCCCTTTGAAATTCTTATCCATGTGTAGCTCTCCTAAGAGCCTTCTTAACAGTAGCATATTTGGTTTTAGAAGCTCCCTGTACTTAAAAGGTTGTTTTGAACAACTTGCAATCGTATGGTAGATGGGAGAATGGTGAGCCTCCTTAGGAAGCTCACCATTCTCCCATCTCCTCATACAAAAGTCTGAAACGGGGGATTCAGGTGCAGAGAGTTTATAAGAATTTCATTTTAACTAATCCTTTTCTTAAAAGAATCCTAGTTTCTGTGGGCTGTAGCTGACGAGTAGGTTTTTGGTTTGTTGGTAGTGATCCAGCATCATTTTGTGGTTTTCTCTGCCTACGCCGGACATCTTGTAACCACCAAAAGCTGCATGAGCAGGATAGGAGTGGTAGCAGTTCGTCCATACTCGGCCTGCTTGGATCCCTCGTCCAAATCTGTAGGCTGTATTCATATCCCTTGTCCATACGCCGGCACCTAGTCCGTATAGTGTATCATTGGCAATTTCCATTGCTTCTTCGTGGTCTTTGAAAGTAGTAACAGATAGGACAGGTCCGAAAATTTCTTCCTGAAACACTCTCATCTGGTTATTTCCCTTAAACATCGTAGGCTGGACATAATATCCTTCCGCCAAGTCTCCATCCATTTGATTGCGCTCTCCGCCTATGAGGCATTCTGCGCCTTCTTCTTTACCGATATTCAAGTAAGATAGAATTTTATCTAGTTGTTCCGATGAGGCTTGAGCTCCCATCATCACTTCCGGATCCAGCGGGTTACCGGTCTTAATAGCTTTTACCCGTTCAATTACTCTTTCCATAAATTTGTCGTAAATGGATTCGTGGATGAGGGCTCGAGATGGACAGGTACATACTTCTCCCTGATTCAAAGCGAACATGACCATCCCTTCAATGGTTTTGTCTAAGAAGTCATCATCTTCATTCATTACGTCTTCGAAGAAAATGTTAGGTGATTTTCCTCCGAGTTCTAGTGTTACTGGTATGATGTTTTGAGAAGCGTACTGCATGATCATGCGTCCCGTAGTTGTTTCACCGGTAAACGCGACTTTGTTTATTCTAGGATGCTGGGCCAGTGGTTTTCCGGCTTCAAGGCCGAATCCATTTACAACATTCAGTACACCGGCTGGTAATAGATCTTCAATCATTTCTAGTAAGTATAAGATAGAGGCAGGTGTTTGTTCAGCAGGTTTTAACACGATTGCATTTCCAGCTGCTAATGCGGGTGCGATTTTCCATGTCGCCATAAGAATAGGGAAGTTCCATGGTATAATTTGGCCAACCACCCCAAGAGGTTCTTTAAAATGGTAGGCGACTGTATCGTTATCAATCTGCCCGATCGTACCTTCTTCGGAACGAATGACTGATGCAAAGTAGCGGAAGTGGTCTACTGCAAGTGGAATGTCTGCATTTAACGTTTCTCTTACTGCTTTTCCATTTTCCCACGTTTCAGCTACAGCTAGCTGCTCTAAGTTTTCTTCTATTCGATCAGCGATTCTGTTCAGGATGAGCGAACGTTCTGTAGCTGAAGTCTTGCCCCAGGTATCCTTAGCGGCATGTGCAGCTTCTACCGCAAGCTCAATATCCTCTTCTGTGGATCTCGCTACCTGACAGAAATTTTTCCCTGTCACAGGTGAGACGTTATCGAAATATTGACCTTTGACGGGGGCTGTCCACTTACCGTCAATGAAATTGTCGTAGCGTTCTTTAAATTGTACAATCGATCCTTCTGTGTTTGGAAATGCATATACCATTTGTTGAATTCCTCCCGTTGATCCGCTATTTGTGCAAGCGCTTTCAATAAAGTGTAATCAAAAGGAATGCACATATTTCGAAAGTATCACTGTATCTGAATTTTGTCAATTATTAGATAATATTGGAGAGTATATGAAATAAAGAGATAAGCGATCAAGAATGACTGAACTCCCGCTTATTTGTCATTTTTGTTATAATAGATTCATATTTACGTTAAAAAGGAGAACTTTATCATGACGACAACGAATAGAATCATGCTGGTAGACGGTATGGCGTTATTGTTCCGTGCCTTCTACGCCACTGCCATGAGCAATTATTATATGATCAATAGCAAAGGGATGCCGACCAATGGTGTTTACGGAATGTTAAAGCACTTATTCACAGCAATTGATACGTACCAGCCTACCCATGTCATCTGCTGCTGGGATATGGGGAGCAAAACTTTTAGAAATGACTTGTTTCCTGACTATAAAGCGAATCGCAGTTCCCCTCCGGAGGAGCTTATTCCACAATTCGACTTGGCAAAAGAAGTAGTCGAATCTTTGGATATTCCGAACGTTGGAACTGTTGGTTATGAAGCGGATGATTGTATGGGAACGTTGAGCCGTGCATACAGTGAACATTCTCAGGTATTCATTTTAACAGGGGATCAGGACATGCTTCAGCTGCTGGAACCGAATATTTCTGTTGTCTTATTGAAAAAAGGATATGGAAATTATGCGCAATACGAAGAGAGTTCATTTTATGAAGAAAAAGGGATTACTCCTCAGCAAATGGTAGATTTAAAAGCATTGATGGGGGATAGCAGTGACAATTATCCAGGTGTTCGCGGCATCGGCGAGAAAACGGCTTTGAAGCTGTTGATGCAGCACGAAACGATTGAAGGTATTCTGGAAAACATAGATCAATTGACTAAAGGACAGCGTGCTAAAATTCAACAGGATCTAGACATGCTTCATTTATCGAGAAAACTCGCCCGGATCAACTGTGAGGCTGATGTAGATTGTTCTTTGGAGGATGCTTTGTTTTTCATTGATGAGAACCGGATGGCCAATAAATTCAATGAGCTTGAATTCAAAAATTGGCAGAAAAACATTATTGGTTCATAAATAAAAAGCAGCAGACCAAATCGCATATGATTTGGTCTGCTATTTAGTATGTTAATTTTTATAGTTCAAATTAAGAAATTGTATTTTGTATTAAAATAATTGTGGAGTTAATCCGGATTGTTGTTAAACTATATGGCAGGATACTTTAAGACTCAGTTTCGAGATATTGGCTGAGTGGGTCAGGGCGGCGGGGAATGGCTCGCTTTCCGTGGGAGCGCGGTGAGCTTCCTCGGACGTCCCGTCCTGCGGGATCTCACCAAGCACTCTCTTCCCACAGGAGTCTCCCCATTCCCCGCCGCCCCTCCCTATAGA
>NZ_JAPVRC010000035.1 GCF_030345335.1 Halobacillus campisalis | reverse complement strand
CGGAAAAAAGTTGTTGACTTAAAACTTACACCGTGATATATTAATTAAGTCGCTGTTTTGAAGCGGCAAACAACATTTGATCTTTGAAAACTGAACGAACCAACCAGTACGTCAAGTCTTCTTTCTATTAAAGAAGGAAGTAAAACAAGCACATTCGGTGTGCAAATGAGCAAGTCAAACTAACTTTTATGGAGAGTTTGATC
>NZ_JAPVRC010000034.1 GCF_030345335.1 Halobacillus campisalis | reverse complement strand
GGTAAACCCGACTACCATAGGCGCTGAAGAGCTTAACTACTGTGTTCGGCATGGGAACAGGTGTGACCTCTTCGCTGTCGCCACTACATCGTTGATTGAGGTGAACCCACAAAACTGGATAAGACATCGGACATGTTCACAATCGTAACCTTTTCACGAAGGTTGATATATAGTTAAGTCCTCGATTGATTAGTATCCGTCAGCTGCACGTGTCACCACGCTTCCACCTC
>NZ_JAPVRC010000033.1 GCF_030345335.1 Halobacillus campisalis | reverse complement strand
AGATTCAATAGCCATACGAGAACCAATAATACGACTATTGAAGCGACTATTAATAATAAAGAGACTAGAGCTAAATTTTTTTTAACAAAAACCACTCCTCGCATTCATTTATTATGAGGGTAAAAAACATTCTATTTTTCTTGTTCTATTCTCTTCTTCCGTTAGCACAATAAACGATGTCCACTATCACCTACACCGTTTCTTATAACTCTACTACATATACGATAAATACCTGCAATAGTTTCAAA
>NZ_JAPVRC010000032.1 GCF_030345335.1 Halobacillus campisalis | reverse complement strand
CCCCCCCCCCCCCCCCCCCCCCCCCCCCCCCCCCCCCCCCCCCCCCCCCCCCCCCCCCCCCCCCCCCCCCCCCCCCCCCCCCCCCCCCCCCCCCCCCCCCCCCCCCCCCCCCCCCCCCCCCCCCCCCCCCCCCCCCCCCCCCCCCCCCCCCCCCCCCCCCCCCCCCCCCCCCCCCCCCCCCCCCCCCCCCCCCCCCCCCCCCCCCCCCCCCCCCCCCCCCCCCCCCCCCCCCCCCCCCCCCCCCCCCCCCCCCCC
>NZ_JAPVRC010000031.1 GCF_030345335.1 Halobacillus campisalis | reverse complement strand
TACCGTACAAAATCATTAAAATAATATACATCACTATGCACACAAAAAACACCATAGCAATTGAAGAAATAATTAAAGCAATTTTTTTCAAAAAACCTTTCTCGCTTTTCAGTGCAGTAATGAAAGATCCCAGTAAAAGAGAACCTAATAATAAAAGTGACAAAGGTCCAAGTACCAGATTCAATAGCCATACGAGAACCAATAATACGACTATTGAAGCGACTATTAATAATAAAGAGACTATAGCTAAATTTT
>NZ_JAPVRC010000030.1 GCF_030345335.1 Halobacillus campisalis | reverse complement strand
CCGTATCGGAAGGTGCGGCTGGATCACCTCCTTTCTAAGGAAAAAGGACCGGCTGGACGTGTTTTCGAACACAAAAAGCCGTCTCCTTCGGAAGACGTACCTGGTTGGTTGTTCAGTTTTGAGAGATCAAACGATCTTCTCAATCTGTGAACCTTGAAAACTGGATAAGATAATCACTACGCATTCCATGCGTAGATGATGACAAGACATCAAACAAACGAAACGTCTTTTCACGAAGAAAGTTAAGTGAATAAGGGCGCACGGTGGATGCC